>JANRLQ010000087.1:0-105404 GCA_033762375.1 Bacteroidia bacterium | reverse complement strand
ACTGGGGCATGGCCCTGAGCCAGATGAGTATCCATTTTGGAGACCGGATTAATCGCTATCTTCACATTTGAGCTGAGCTTCCGGCCCCGCGGGGCCGGAAGCTCAGCTCAACCCCTGACACAGTTCGTTGAACACTCCCTCCTCTTGCGGATATTTTAATAAATTGGTAATGCTGGAAAATTGTTTTATAGAATCTCTCTCTGCGAAATAATCCCGAACGGCTCCAGCAAATTGGTCTGTATCCTTCAAATCAAGAATGTGCTTGGGAAGAATAAACTGTGTATGCACCTTGCCGTTTTCCTCTGTGTAGCCAAACGACAATAACCGATCGAATATACCTGTCCGAAATCCAATAAAATCCTCATGAAGGAAGCCTGTAAAGTATAGTTGGGCAACCATCATCTGGATATAATATCTTATGGAGTCCGAATGCCTCTTCTCCTCCAATGCATGATTGCAGAACATATGGCCGATCATTTCAGAAAAGCAATGATCAACATAGTTTGTATTCAAAAAATCTTTGATTTTCTGAAGATTCGCCCTGTTTTCTTCGGCCGGATTGGAAAGCCAGTTTTTTAGTTTTGGAAATTCCTTAGTCAGATACCTTTGGGTATAGAAGTCTTCAGGTTGGAATAATGTGTGTTCAGATAATTCTGACACAATTTTTTTGTTCTTCTTACTCCCTTTCCACCGAAACAGCGCGTTTTCAATCAGATAAAGGTGGTTCTCTAGCGGATACATCTGACTTTTGCCAATGACCTGGCTTTGGTATTCAAACCAGTCCCGGAAAAACTTTGCTTTCCGGTCAATGACAGGGTCTGGATGCGTGATTTTACCGAGAATATACATGGGAATAGGTACTTTTATTCAATCTGTGGTTTTTTGCTTATTCCCTGTACTTTATTTCTGCTGGCGGTAGTAGGCATCGCCCTCGCGCATGAGGGTGGCGTAGTCGCAGACCTGGGCCTGGGCGAGAGAAGCCAGGCTGGCGCACAGGAGGAGGCAGACGAGCAGGGTTCGCATGGGGAGCGGCAGATTTGCGGGTAAGATACGGTTTTTAGGGGGAAGTACGCGGTGGGTGACAATTTTTTGGTAGGGGTGGCGGTGAATAAACTTCGTCTGCTTGCGCGGGGCTGTGCCGGGCGTAGAGGTGACGGGGCATAGCCCCGGCAATACCCGGCACAGGGCGCAGCCCTGCGCCAGCGGTAGTCGCGGGTATCGGACCCCTCATCGGCGTCGGGTGTATCGTTGTCCGATACCTGCGAATCTATCTTCCGACGAAAAATCAGTTGCCTCAGGTTACTTGTCCGCACAGCGCTATACCCGGTCAGGTAGTTGGTCTGCCAGGACTACCTCGATGGCTCGTATCTGGGAAAGGGAATGGTCGTTGGTCAAAAACTGGTGGCAACCTGACAGGATGGCGGTACTCAGCTGAAGGGCATCGGCAAGTTTGAGGCTGGGGTATTCAGACCTGAGTTTGCAGGTGTGAAATGCGCAGGCTTCATCTACCGGGACGCTGATGATGGAGAAGTCGGTGAGAAATTGTTTGTAAATATCAAGTAAATCCCATCTCCTCAGCCTGTAAGGCTGTACGCCAAACTCCGCATAGGTAATCGGAGAGGTAAAAAACTGGCCACCTGCCTGTAAGGTCTCCTGCATAAATGCCGCTATCCGGGGCATGTAGACAGGGTGACTTTCGATCAGGTAGATCACAGGCGCCGTGTCAAAAAACACCCTGTTCATACTTCCCGGTCTTCGCGCAGGCTGGTGATATGATGCTGGGCATCTCCCTGCCATACGCCGCGTCCGGCGCCTGCATACTGCTGGAGGCGTTTCATGCGGTCGGCGGTGGTGCTGTGACGATTCATCAGGCGCTGAACGAGCACCTGATACAACGCTTGCAGGTCGTCTTCCTGCCAGCTATCCAGTTCGGCAAGTAATGTCTCCATCCGGCTCATAGGCAGCAGCTTTGTCTGGGTACAATATACGTGTTTTTGGAGAACAAGATGCCGGGAGGTTTTTTCACCGGCAGAAAAGTATGACGGGGCTTGATGGTATGATGAGGTGATGTCTTACCGCAAAATCCCATATTTCATGGTCTTTGGCGGGTACAGGCAACCCGCACCGGCTTACATGCCGACTGCCTGGAAAATCTGTTTCCAACAGCTTTAGCAAGCGATACGATAGGTTTTGATCCAGCAGAAGCATCAGGAAGCAATCTTCACCCGACGCCCCCTATCTGCCGCATAGGCCAGGCTCGCCCGGATATGCGTTTCTTCTAACTCCGGAAAATCCGCCAGAATCTCCGGGATGCTCATCCCCTGCGACAGCCACGCAAGGATATCATACACCGCGATCCGCGTGCCCACGATGCAGGGCCGCCCAAAACGCACCTGCGGATCGAGGGTGATATGGGATTGGTAGTTCATACGCACAATATAAGCAAAAAAAACGAACCGCAGCATAGCCCCGGCGATACCTGACATAGGGAGGTCTCAGGTATCGGACCCCTCATCGGCGGCGGGTGTATCGTTGTCCGATACCTGCGAACCACAGGACGCAGCCCTGCGCCAGCTATGATTAGCGGCTGGCTTTCACGCGGGTCCAGGCATCGCTGAAGGCGCGGGTGGCTTCGCCCAGGTCTTCCAGGTAATACAACCGCCCGAAGGTGGCACTATCGGGGTAGATCATGGGATTGGTCCGGATCTCAGGGGCGATATACGTGAGGGCGGCTTCGTTGGGGGAGGCGTAGAAGGTATAGTTGGTGAGAGCAGCTCCGTTTTGGGCATCGAGGATGAAGTTGATAAAGACCTCGGCGGTGCGTTTGTGGGCAGCCCCGCGGGGGATACAGAGGTTGTCGGTCCAGATGACACTGCCCTCGCGGGGGATGACGTAGGTGATATTTTCCTGCTGGGTGATCCAGACATCGCCGCTGTGGTTGAGGACGACGGGGGTCTCACCGCTGACGAGGAAGTCTCGTCCGGTGGAGGCTGTATTGTAGGCTTTGACCTGGGGGCGGAGGCGCAGGAGGAGGTCCGTGGCTGCTGCGAGGTGAGCAGCGCTGGTATCGTTGTAGGAGTATCCGAGATACCGCAGGGCGGCGCCCAGCGCCTCACGGGGGTCGTCGAGCAGGGCCAGGGGCCCTGTATAATACCCCGGCTCAAACAGCACCCGCCAGGTGGCCATCTCCTCGGGGGTCCTGCCGCCCAGGAGGTCGGTGCGCAGGCCCAGCCCGGTGGTGCCCCACTGATAACAGACAGCATATTGGTTGCCGGGGTCGTAGGGGGTATGGCGAAACCGGGGGCTGAGGTTGCGGAGGTTGGGAATGGCGGCGGTGTCGAGGGGTTCGAGCAGGTCCAGCTTGCGGAGGATGGTCACAAGGTAGTCTGCCGGTACGATCAGGTCGTAGGGGACTGTGCCGCCTGCCCGCATTTTGGCAAGGAGTGCGTCCGGGGTGTCAAAATAATCCATGATCACCTCTACCCCGTAGATCGCCTCAAAACTGTCGAGCAGGGCGGGCTCGATATAGTCGGGATAGATAAACAAGTGGAGCTGGGGGGCCAGGTCCCGGCTGCTGATTTCCAGCCCGTGGGCCCGGATCACAGTTTCTGCAGCAGGCTGACAGGCGCAGAGGCCCAGGGCAAAGAGGATCAGCAGGAGCGGCTTGTTCATCTCGGGGTCAGGTAAGGTTTCCGGGAACAATATAGGGGAAAGGCGGGATTTGTCAACGGCTCTGTAGGTCAATCCGGGCTGGGTGTATGCTTTTCACCCAACCCGGACCTGAAATAACGAAAAACTTGCTGCCTGTACCCAGCAGGTTTTATACCCAGCTCGAAACGTTGACGAGGGAGGTCTGGCGGGAGGGGAGCGCGGAGGTGCCCATGAGCCAGGTGTCGGCAGCCCGTGCCGCTTCACGTCCCTCAGAGATGGCCCATACGACCAGGGATTGTCCCCGGCGGGCATCCCCCGCCGCAAATACGCCGGGCACCTCCGTGTGATACTGTTTGGTGGCGAGGTTGCCGCGAGCGTCTGTTGCCAGGCCGGCCGCTGTGAGCCAGGGGGCCTGCAAGACCCCGCTGAAGCCTACTGCGATCAGGGCCAGGTCACAGGGGAGGTCTTCGGTGGATCCGGCGACCTCATCATACCCTTTGCGGCCAGGGTGCCACTGGATCCGGGCGGTGCGGATAGCGGTCAGTTTGCCGGTCTCGTCTCCCACAAATCCTTTGATCAGGACAGACCAGTGGCGTTCGCAGCCCTCCTCGTGAGAAGAAGAGCTCTGGAGTACCATCGGCCATTCAGGCCAGGGGTTGTCCTGGGCGCGGGCCGCAGGGGGTTTAGGCCCCCAGGTGAGCTGGGTGACGCGGGCTGCCCCCTGACGGTTGGCGGTGCCGATACAGTCCGAGCCGGTGTCGCCGCCCCCGAGGACGATGACCTGTTTGTCCCGTGCGTTGATTTCACCCAGATCAGGGGTCCACTCACCGGCTACCTGCTGGTTTTGAAGGGTGAGATAGTCCATCGCCAGGTGTACCCCTGTCAGGTGCCGGCCCGGGAGGTCCATCTCGCGGGGTTGTTCGGCACCCGTGCACACGATGACCGCCTCGTGGCGGGCACGGAGGTCGTCAAAACTAAGGTCGCGTCCGATCTCGATCCCGCAGACAAAGGTGATGCCCTCCTGCTCCATGAGGCTGATCCGCCGGTCAATGACCCATTTTTCCAGTTTAAAATCGGGCACCCCATACCGGAGGAGGCCACCAGGGCGGATACTTCGCTCATATACGGTGACCGTATGGCCCGCAGCGTTGAGCTGGGCCGCAGCTGCCAGGCCCGCAGGGCCGGAGCCGATCACAGCTGCCGTACGGCCGGTACGTTGCTGTGGGGGCCGGGCTTTCACCAGGTTGAGGCTGTACGCTGTTTCGGTGATGGTTTTTTCGACGAGCTCGATGGCGACAGGGTCGCTGTTGATCCCGAGTACACAGCTGCCCTCGCAGGGTGCCGGGCAGATCCGGCCCGTAAACTCTGGAAAATTATTGGTCGCCGTCAGTACCTCCCAGGCCTGGGCCCAGTTCTGCTGATATACCGCGTCATTAAACTCCGGGATCAGGTTGCCGAGGGGACAACCCTGGTGACAAAAGGGCACGCCGCAGTCCATGCAGCGGGCAGCCTGGCGCACGACTTTGTCGGGGCTGGAGGGTTCATACACATCCCGGAAGTCCCGGGTGCGCTCGCGGGGATCCCGGCTCCGGGAGACCTCGCGGCCGTATTCGATAAATCCGGTAGGTTTGCCCATGTCGGATATGGTATTGGATAAACGTAGGTGGAATAATACCAGAAAAAAAATCAGCCAATCGGTCAGGCACTTTGGGCCAGGTCAAGCTTGGGGCCCGCCTGTTTTTCCAGGGCGGCCTTAAAGTCACGGGGCATTACTTTTACCATGTGCATAAAGGCGGCAGACCAGTCTGTCATGATCTTGAGTGCGACCCGGCTCCCGGTGAGGGCGTGGTGGGCGCGGATCATGGTTTTCAGGGTCTGGATGTCTCCCATGTCCAGTGCCTCAAACGCGACCATTTCCTGGTTGCAGTTGGCGATAAAAGACTGGTCGGGATCGTACACATAGGCAATCCCTCCGCTCATGCCTGCCGCAAAGTTGCGGCCGGTTTTGCCCAGGATAATGGCGATCCCGCCGGTCATATATTCGCAGCCGTGGTCGCCTACCCCTTCTACCACAACCCGTGCCCCGGAGTTGCGCACGCAGAATCGCTCCCCGGCAATGCCCCGGATATAGGCTTCACCAGAGGTAGCCCCATAAAAGGCTACATTGCCGATGACGATGTTTTTGCTGGGTTCAAAAGGCGCTGTTTTGTCCGGATAGACAATCACCTGAGCCCCTGAAAGGCCTTTGCCGATATAGTCATTGGCCTCGCCTTCCAGCTCAAACCGGATGCCTTTTACCCCAAAAGCGGCAAAACTCTGGCCGGCAGATCCTTTAAACTTCAGGTGAATCGTACCCGGCGCCAGGCCCTCGCCCTTGTGTACGCGGGTGATCTCATGTGAGAGCAGGGTGCCCACAGCCCGGTCCACATTGGTGATTTCAAAGGACTGGAAAGTAGGCTCCTGGGTGTGGATGCTGCGGTGGCAATGTTCCAGTATGTTCCAGTCCATGACCGACTCCAGTCCATGATCCTGCGGTATCTGCTTGTAGCGTCCTACACCGGGTCCCGGGTCGGCCTTAAACAGGACGCGAGACAAGTCCAGGGATTGAAGTTTGGGCTGGGTGATCCCGTCTCTGACCCGCAGTCGGTCGGCCTGGCCTACCATCTCCTCGATGGTGCGGAAGCCCAGGCGGGCCATATGCTCCCGGAGGTCCTGGGCCAGAAAATAAAACAGATTTACTACATGTTCAGGTTTTCCGGTAAAAAGCTGGCGCAGGGCCGGATTTTGGGTAGCGATGCCCACCGGACAGGTATTGAGGTGACACTTCCGCATCATGATACAGCCCTCAGTAACCAGGGCAGCCGTCGCGACACTCCACTCCTCCGCTCCCAGGAGGGTCGCGATGGCCAGGTCGCGTCCGGTGCGTACCTGCCCGTCCACCTGGAGGGTGACCCGGCTCCGGAGATTGTTCAGCACAAGGGTCTGGTGGGCTTCGGCAAGGCCCAGTTCCCAGGGCAGGCCCGCATGCCGGATAGAGCTGAGCGGAGAGGCGCCGGTACCGCCATCGTGTCCGGAGATCAGGATATGGTCAGCATGGGCCTTGGCCACCCCTGCCGCGATGGTGCCTACCCCGGCCTCAGAGACCAGCTTGACACTGATCCGGGCCATCCGGTTGGCATTTTTCAGGTCAAATATCAATTGTGCCAGGTCCTCAATCGAGTAGATGTCGTGGTGCGGTGGCGGAGAGATCAGGCCTACCCCCGGGGTCGCATGGCGTACCCGCCCGATCCAGGCATCCACCTTGTGGCCGGGCAACTGCCCGCCCTCACCGGGTTTGGCACCCTGTGCGACTTTGATCTGGAGTTCGGCGGCCTCCGCGAGGTAATGAGCTGTCACCCCAAACCGTCCGGAGGCTACCTGCTTGATCGCAGAGCGCTCCCAGTCGCCGTTGGGGCGTTTTTCGTAGCGGTCGGGGTCTTCACCACCTTCACCGCAGTTGCTTTTGCCGCCGATCCGGTTCATGGCAATGGCCAGGGTCGTATGGGCCTCATGGGAGATCGAACCAAAGGACATAGCCCCGGTCGAGAACCGCTTGAGAATGTTTTCGATCGGCTCTACTTCATCAAGCGGAACGGGTGTACCCGGAGTGAAGTCCAGGAGGCTGCGCAGGGTGATGGGGCGGTCTGTTTGCTGGTTGATCGCCTCGGCAAACTGGCGGTAGCGCTCCGGATCGTTGTTGCGGGTAGCCTGCTGGAGGAGGTGTATCGTCGTCGGATTAAACAGATGTGCCTCGCTGCTGGCTTTCCACTGGTAGGCACCCCCTGCTTCCAGGGCTGCCGGCTGGGGATGCCAGGCAAGCCGGTGCCGGACCCGCACCTCCTGTGCGATCTCCTCAAATCCCAATCCGCCGATCCGGGAGATGGAACCCGTAAAACACATGTCCACGACCTCCCGGTTGAGTCCCAGTACCTCAAATATCTGCGAACCGTGGTAGGACTCCAGGGTTGAGATACCCATTTTGGAAAACACCTTCAGCAGACCCTTGTGGATGGCTTTGATAAAATTTTTGTGTAACTGAGCCTCCTTGTACCCACTGAAAAGCGGATGTGTTTCCTGGAGGTGAGACAGGGTATCAAATGCCAGGTATGGATTGACGGCAATGGCACCATACCCGATCAGGGTGGCAAAATGATGCACCTCCCGTGCGTCTGCGGTTTCAGTAATCAGCGCAGCAGAAAACCGCAGGTTTTGGCGGATCAGGTGGTGATGTACGGCGCCGGTAGCCAGCAGGGCCGGGATCGGGGCCGTATCTGGACCTGTATTCCGGTCGCTGATGATCAGGATCGTCGCCCCGGCGTCTATGGCAGCCTCGGCGGCAGCACATAACTGCCTTACAGCCTCTGCGAGTGAGCCCGCCGGATCAAAAGTAGCATACAAAGTCGCAGCCTGGTACCCGTCCTGGTGCAGGGAGCGGAGTTTGTGCAGCTCCGCATTGGTCAGGACCGGACCCTTGATGGCGATATGGCGGCAGGACTCCGGAGATTCGTCAAAGATGTTTTTGGATCCTCCGATCCAGGTACGGAGCGACATGACCAGGCGCTCCCGGATCGGGTCTATCGGTGGGTTGCTGACCTGGGCAAAAAGTTGTTTGAAATAATGCGATAGGTGCTGGGCCTGATCTGAGAGGACAGCCAGCGGGATGTCCAGGCCCATGGAGCCGATCGGCTCATCACCCGTCATGCCGAGGGGGCCGGTGATCATCCGGAGTTCTTCCTGCGTCACCCCAAACAGGTGCTGATGCCGCAGCAGGGTGTCTGCGTCAGGACGTACAATCTCTGAGGCAGGCGGCTCGGGCAGGTCTTCGAGGTTGATCTTGTATTGATTGAGCCACTCCCGGTAAGGGTGCCGGGTGGCGATATCCTGCTTGAGTTCTTCATCCGAGATGATGCGGCCCTGTGCCAGGTCCGCGATGAGGATGCGTCCGGGCTGGAGGCGGCCTTTGTGGACGACAGTAGCCGGATCCACGGGGAGCGCACCTGCCTCGGAGGCCAGAATGAGTCGGTTGTCAGTCGTGACAATGTACCGGGATGGGCGCAGGCCGTTGCGGTCGAGGGTAGCCCCTACGATACGACCGTCTGTAAAGCAGATCGAGGCCGGACCATCCCAGGGCTCGGTGAGGGTGGCGTGGTATTCATAAAAGGCCGCCCGATCCTTGTCCATCTGCGGATTGTCCTGCCAGGCCTCCGGGATCAGCATCATCATCACATGCGGGAGTGAGCGGCCGCCCATGACCAGCAGCTCCACGACGGAGTCCAGGTTGCGCGAGTCGGAGTGGCGCGGATCGCAGATCGGGAAGAGCATATCGAGTTCTTCCTGGGTGAAGAGGCTGGACTCCATCATGCCTTCTTTGGCCCGCATCCAGTTTACATTGCCCCGGATCGTATTGATCTCGCCATTGTGGGCGATATAGCGGAAGGGTTGGGCCAGCCGCCACTTGGGGAAGGTATTGGTCGAGAACCGGGAGTGTACGAGTGCCAGACCGGAGACTACCCGCGGATCCTGAAGGTCCGGGAAGTAGGGACGGAGCTGGTTGGTCCGGAGCTGACCTTTATATACGAGGGTTTTATATGAAAAAGACGTGAAGTAAAATTCGTCATTGATATCGGGTATGTGGTTGTTGATCGCATGAGAAGCCAGGCGGCGGAGGAGAAACAACTGCCGCTCCAGGGTGTCCGGGTCCATCGGGACTTCCGGCACGACAAATACCTGCTCTACCTGCGGCTCGGCAAAACGAGCGCCGGCCCCGATACCTGCGGCATCGGCTGCGACAGGCAGTGCCCGGTAGCCCAGGATCCGGAATCCTCGCTGGGCGCAGGCCTCTCCCAGATAATGTTTGCAGAGATGCCTGCGGGCCTCATCCGGCGGAAAAAACACCATCCCCACGCCGTAGGTACCCGCAGCCGGCAACAAGATCCCGAGCTCCCGGCATACTTCCCGCAAAAACTGGTCTGGAACCTGGATCAGAATACCTGCCCCATCGCCGGTATCCGGGTCGGCCCCGCATGCCCCGCGATGTTCCATATTGGCCAGCATGGTCAGGGCATCTGCTACGGTCTGGTGCGTCTTGCGGCCGCCTAAGTCTGCAATCATGCCGATACCGCAGCTATCATGTTCTAATTGGGACTCATACATCCCATAGTGTGATGGCTGCGATGGGATGTACTGGTGTAGACCAGCTACATTGCCTGCCGCTGGCTGACAGGATGAGGGGCTTTGTTCACCTTCTTTCATGGACTTTTAGCGATTGGGACAGGGGCAAAACATCCATCCGTCCCTGACATGGCAGGGCGGAGTACATTACTCAAACCATACTTCATTCAGCTAGACAGATAGCATCTTCTCCGAAACACGATGGCCCCGAAAGGGTGGCTATCAATAGCACAGCAAAATAATAAATTTCTTCATACTTTTTACAATAAATTTAATCCGACAGGCTTTTATCGAGAAAATTTTCAATAAACAGCCAAATGTAATGACAATCTAGTCGGTTTGGGTGATAGAGAAATGGTGATATATTTATTTTTAATGGATTGATTATCAGTCTGTTGAAAATCGTTTTTCTTCTCAGCACGGCGATCCGGGTGCCGGATGAGCCTGCCGGGAAAGGCGGGCGTCAGGTAGAATTTTTTTTCATACTGGTAGCTAACGGGAGTTTTTAGAGATAAAATGGCAAGCCTGGACTGTGTTTTTTGAAAAATATGTATTCGTATGGACCTTTGACAAGATAAAACCCGAGGTAGCCGTTTAAAATCAGGTATAAGCAAGCTCAATTTTATAAAAAGGCAAGTTTAGGCTGAGGTTCAAAAAAATTTTAGCTCATAAAACGACTTATTTTCTTGTAAACGGATCTTAACATTGGGTTAGGTGCTGATTTATCCGGCATAAACATGCTTTGGGTGGATCATTGGGGAGAAATAAAAGCCCATGCTTTCCTCTTGAGAAGAGATTTTGTGCAAATGCTATGAGGTGTTTAGGTTGTATTTTGTAATTGATAAATTTTATACACATTTTTTTAAAAAATGATTGACTTTTTGATCTATTGTTAATAAAATTGCATTCGCCATTCGATATGTTTGGCTCAGTAGTCCTTAATCAATCTTTTTTAGTCCTCTCTTTTTCGTTAACCACAAACCTAAACTGTCATGTCAAATTTGCGACTTACTATTCTGGGAGGGTTGTTGGCGGTCTCGGTCGCAGGCCTGGCCCAGGAAGCGGCAGAAAGCAGTCTGTCCATCACGGGTTCAGTGGATACTTATTATAAGTATGACTTCAGCGGCACCGGCAATATCTACACGAGTTTTGCCGATGAGCAAAATTCGATTTCTATCGGGATGCTGGACCTGATCCTGGAGAAGACCAGCGGCAAGTCTTACTTTAAGGCGGAGGTATCCTTCGGCCCCCGGAGTGCTTCTTCTGTAGGCCCTGGCCCGTTTCTGACGACGGTCCGGGATGGGGAGACGGAAACAGCTCTGGTGAAGTACCTGCCCAATATCCAGAATCTCTATGTGTCCTATAACCTGACCGAAAAACTCAAGGTTACCGCCGGATACATGGCTACATTTGTAGGATATGAGTTGATTTCGCCTACCGGCAACTACAATTACTCTACTTCCTACCTGTTCACCAATGGCCCGTTTCAGAATGCCGGGGTGAAGCTGGAGTATGCCCTCAGCGACAAGGTAGGCCTGATGGCCGGTGCCTTCAACAATGCCTGGAACGTCTATACGGCTGATCCGGAGCTGGGACCAAGCCTGATCGGGGGACAACTCCGCCTGACACCTAAAGAAGGATTTAATATCTACCTCAATGCCCTCTCTGGTGGAGCGTCTGGTACCATCGGTGACCTGACAGCTGCCTGGCAGGTGACAGAAGACCTGCTCCTGGGCCTGAACGGGGCATACTTCACCGACGGCGCTGATACGGCTGCCGTATTTAATGGAGTAGCGGGGTATGCCAAGTATGGCCTCACGGATGCTTTTTCGATCGGGGCACGGTTTGAGCACTTTTATTCATCAGGTGCCAAGGGTATCCTGGGGTCTGAGGATGCCAGCGTGAACTCCATCACCCTCTCCGCCAATATTGCTGCGGGTGCGATTACGTTTATCCCTGAAGTCCGCACGGACCTGGCCAGCACCTCGCTCTTCTCTGCCGGGGACGGCAGTGCAAGCAAGCAGGCCACCCAGGCCCTGATTGCGGCAGTGTACAAGTTCTGATGTCTTAGTGGGAGATCCATGATTTAGTGGGAGCCTGATTGTTTTTAGATTGTATCGCGTAGGCGGGAGGTGTATAAGATGCCTCCCGCTTTTGTTATGAGTAGGGTTCTGTCCGGTGTACGCAGGCTGGGGGTGTATATATGTTGAAAATCTTTGGGGGAGCCGGGCCGAGGTCGTATCTTAGGGCCATGATGCGATCCCTCCTCCGATACTGCCTGACCGGCATACTGACAGGTCTCGCCGGTCTGAATGTCCACGGACAGTCCCCCCTCCTGGGCCTGAAACTTCAGGACCTGACGGGCCGTCCTGTCGTTATGTCCGAGATCAGCAAGGTGCCGTACTCGGTGATTTTTTTTCTGTCGCCGGGCTGTCCGCTCTGCGAAAACTATAGCCTCACCATCAATGAAATGCGGAAAGTATTCCCGGCGGATCAGGTGGGGTTTGTAGGGGTGTTTTCGGGAAAATTTTACAGCGTGGAGGAGGTCATGGCCTATATGAGCAAGTATAAACCCGCTGTCCGGGCCTTGTACGACCCCACCTACCAGGTACGCAATGTCCTGGGCGCGACGGTGACCCCGGAGGTGTATCTGGTCAACCGGCAGGGGCAGGTACTCTACAGCGGAAAAATAGATAACTGGATTCCGGCCCTGGGCAAAAAACGCACCATCATCACCGAGTTTTACCTGCGGGATGCACTGACGGCGGTCCTGCAGGGCAAGCCTGTGCCAGTCGCTCATGTAGATGCTATCGGGTGTTTTATCGAATGAAAAAAATAGTTCGGATACTCGCCTGGGGCATCCTCCTGGGGTTGATAGCCTGCCGCCCGGCTCCTGATACGGCAGGCACGGTGCCCGATGCACCGCTGCCGGATACCGTGACCTTCAGCGCGGATATAGCACCGGTTGTGTACGCCAACTGTACCCCCTGCCACCGGCCAGGCAGTGCAGGCCCTTTTTCGCTGATTACGTATGAGGATCTTGCGCGCCGGGCCCGCACCATCGCGCGGGTCACGCGGGACCGGTATATGCCCCCCTGGCCTGCGGACCCCGGCTACCGGCATTTTGTGGGGGAGCGTATCCTCACGGAGCGGGAGATTGCCTTGTTTCAGGCCTGGGCAGCTCAGGGCGCACTACCTGGCGACCTGGCCCATGCCCCGCCACCACCTGTATATCCGGAAGGGTCTCAGCTCGGCAAGCCTGACCTGGTCCTCCGTATGCCAGGACAGTTTCCCCTGCCAGGCGACAACCGCGACCGGTTTTTTTTCATGAAAATCCCCTACGAGATTGCCCAGGATACATTTATCAGGGCCATAGAGTTTGTGCCGGGCAATACAAAAGCGGTACATCACATGAACGCCAACCTGATCGGGTACGAGCCCGGGGCCAAGCAAGATGTATTTGCCGGAGACTGGTACGTAAACCGGGATCAGGTACTCCCCCAGGTGGCCTATCCGCGTATGGGCCTGCCCAATGATGATGGTTCTTATCCGGAACTCACCCCGATGGTCTGCAACTATCTGCCCGGTGTGACACCGGCCTTGTATCCGGAGGGGATCGGAGGCTTCCGGATGAAACGGAAAGGGGCTTTTCTGCTCAATGATATTCACTATGGCCCCTTGCCGCAGGACACATTTGATCAGTCGTACCTGAACATCTTTTTTGCACCGGCGCCTCCCGTCCGTCCTACCCGTGACCGCATGCTGGGCACGATCGGGATATCGCCGGTATCGCCGCCCCTGGTCATCCCGCCGGATACGGTCATGACCTGCCGTACCCGCTGGACCGTGGACGAAGACATCTCCGTCCTGACCCTCAACCCGCACATGCACCTGCTCGGCAAGTCATTCAAGGCCTGGGCCCTGCCGCCTGGCGGAGACACGATCCCCCTGATCCGGATACCGGAGTGGGACTTCCGGTGGCAGTATTTTTATACCCTGGAATACATGCTCCCGCTGCGCAAGGGGACGGTCATTGAAGTGGAGGGGGTGTTTGACAACACAGCTGACAACCCCCATAACCCGAACGATCCCCCCCGGCTGGTCTCTGACAAGAGCGGGAGTATGCGCACGACAGATGAGATGCTTCAGTTTATTCTCACCTGTGTGCCGTATCGCCCCGGCGACGAGTCCATCCGGCTGGGGCCCGCCAGCGGGTCTGAGTGATTGCCTGATCAAGGCGTCAATCTATCAGCTTCATAGAGCCCAGCCGGGCATTACGCCCTCTTTCGCCATAGAGGATCATTTCCTGTGCGGATAGCTGAAAACACCCGCCAGGACGCATCAGAATCCGGTGATCCTCGTTGTTGAATAACTGATGCTGGACAAAATCACCCTGCATGTCCAGCCTGATCAGGACTGCTGCGGATTTGTGACCATTGTACGGGCGCACATTTCGCCGGTGAGGGTCTGGGAGGTTGTCCGGGTGGTCGTTAAACACAAATCCGATATGGTCTGGACCTATATAGCTGGCAAATGAGATGTGCGGATCATGCTGATGTGAGGTAGTCTGGCGTTTGGGGATCACAGTCGCCCACTCAATAGCACCATCGGGGGCCAGGCTCAGCGCCAGGATGTCGTGGTAGTGATAATAATAAAAGGTGGCATGGGTGGCAGGTTTGCCGGTCCGGGCTACCACAGGCACCTCTTCTGTCTGGTGCTGCTCGGCCAGTACCAGTAGCCCGCCGTCGCTCCGGATGGCTACTTTCTGGAGCCGGTACAAGTGCAGGGGCTGACTGATCCTGGCAGCTACGGGCAGTGTACTGATCAGCGCCGGCCCAAAATCCGCCTGTGTCATCATGGGTTCCCATCCTGTGGACGGTCCGAGCTGATACCGGAGGATACCTCCCGCTGTGCGCGTGTGCGGGTAGGTGTACAGACCTGCACAGATGAGATCCCCGCCCGGCATCAGGGTAATGGTCAGATCGGTCAGGCGGCGGTCTGCCAGGTCCAGGGGATACCGCTGGTATTGTCGCCCCAGCTCGCTGAATGCCTGAATTTCATATCCGGTATGGGTGCCGGAATAGCGGCCTGCCACATATACACTGCCGTCATGGCTCACCCGGCAGGCAACCGGTTCAAAATCAGCAGGCTGCTCAACTGCCTGGGCCCACAGGAGCACAGAGAACTGGCTGTCAAATACCATCAGCACCAGGGAAGCATCCTGCGATGAATGGCCGGGGATCAGCCCATGGACGAGAATTTTTGAACTGTCAGGGGTGTGTACCACCTGAAACGTCTCAGCTTGGGCAGGGCTGCACCCATCCGGGATATGCCCCAGGATAATGGGTGGCGCCTGTGGTTTGAGGGTCTCGGGTACGAGCGCCTCAGCCATAAGCTGACACTCACCGGGCATCGTACCCGGTGCCGTATAGAGCACCCATACCTGCTCCGGTGTGACCAGGGCTGTCTGAAACGTACACCCGGCCTGACCTGACAGGAGCGGCTGGCTGATGGCCAGGTTTTTGGCCTGGTCATACCGCTCCAGCCAGTAGCGGCTTTGCTCACCAGGCTGAAACACGCCTGGAGCAGCCTTGCGAAGCGCATACAAGCCGTGGGAACTCTGGCCCAGCAACTGGTGCCGGGTACTGCCCTCCCTGCGAAAAATCGGCGGTCCCCAGGTAAGCCGGGCCGCATAAGGATCGGGGGACTGTGCTTCTGCCTGCTTAGGTGCATACAGAAGGAGGCACTCCAGCAGGAGCACCAGTAAACATGTATTACGGTTCATGACACTCGGGGGTCGCGTAGTACCATCAACACTATCGGTATGCAAGATAAACTACCGAAACGGGATATTGTCGTGAATTTGGGTGAAAAAATATCCTGCGCCAGGGGTTTTATTCTGTCCGTGCAGGATTCCTTGTTACATTTGTATAGATGTATTGGGCTGAACTCACAGGAATCCAGGGGTCTCTATGAAAAAAAAGCTACTCATATTTGATTTTGACGGCACAATCGCAGACACCCCGCAGGTAGCCCTGCAAATCTATAATGATCTGAGCGGTGATTATGGGCTGCCGATTATTGACCGGAAAGACTTTGGGATCTACCGCCAGAAGAGTGTTAGCGAACTACTGGACATGGCCGGCCTCTCCTGGTTTCGGATGCCCTCGCTGGTACGTAAGGCCCGGCAGGGATTTACCCGTTATATCCAGGACGTGGTACCGATCCCGGGGATTCCTGAGTTTCTGCACCAGCTCATAGCTGATGGATACACCATTGGTATCCTGACCTCTAACACCCGTGAGAATGTCCGGGTATTCCTGCAAAAACATGAACTGGAGGTGTTTGAGTTTATTCACGCACCCCGCTCCCTGTTTGGGAAAGCCCCTGTGATCCGCCGTCTGCTACGGCAATACCGTATCAGCCCCGGAGACGCCCTGATGATCGGGGATGAGCTCCGGGATATAGAGGCCGCCCGCAAAAGCGGGATAGACTCGGTCGCTGTCACGTGGGGGTTTAATACCGAAGAACTCCTGCGCGGAGGAAGCCCGACCCATGTAGCTGATACCCCTGCCGCACTCTACGCCCTCCTCCAACGACTGGCGGACGCCTGATGTGTGCCCTGCCTGCTGCCCACACCCGCTGGATGCCGCCTGCTGTATTGGCAGCGGCCAGTCTGGTGTACCTGATCATCCAGGCGCCGGCTTGCAGCCTGCCTTATTTTTGGGATGAGCTGGGGGTATATGCGCCGGCTATTCTGTACCTGGTGGACCACAAGATCAGCCTCCTGCCTGCGGCGATGCCCGTGGAACTCTCCCGGGGGCATCCGCTCCTCTATCATGCGCTGATGGCTGCCGGGGCCCGGCTGGTGGGAGCTGGGCCGGTATCCTTACATGGATTGGCCCTGGGCATCACCTTGTCAGGGGCATGGATATTGTTTTTGACCCTGCGGCGTCAGGCTGGCGTCTGGGGCGCAGCAGCGGCCGCCCTGTGCTGGTTGTGCCTGCCCAATGTATTCATTGCCGCCAACCTGCTTCTGCCCGAGATTCCCCTTGCGTTGTGTTGTTATGTAGCACTATGGGCTTGGGGAGAGAGCCGGATGGTTTCATATCTGATCGCCTGTGCTGCGGCTTTGCTGATCAAAGAGACCGCCCTGGTTGTACCGCTGGCTGCCCTGGGCTGGAGCCTCTGGCAGCGGGACAGCCTGCCAAAGCTGGCACTGGCACTGACTCCGCTCCTGGTCTTTGGGGGATTTCTGCTCGTGCAGAAACTCCAGCTCGGCTGGTGGCTCAATCCATACCATACCAGTGCGATTTCGCTCAAGCCGGCCACCCTCCAGCGCAAATTCGGGCGCCTGACCGATTATCTGATGGTCTATCAGGGGCGTATGGCGCTGGTAGGTGCCATGCTGGTGACAGGTATCGTGGCATATATCCGGGGCCCTCGCCGTATGCTGGCACCCTGGCTGAAGCTGGGGGGAATATTCACGGTGCTGATAGCAGGATTTACGGTCCTCAATTTTTATATGGACCGGTACCTGCTCATCCTGATGCCGGTATATTGTGTATGGGCAGGACTCTCCGTCCAATACTGGATCGCCCAGCGTCCGGCTGGCCGCTGGGTCGCAGTCCTGGGGGGGATGGTGATCGTCATAGCAGGCTGGTATCCTCAGCAGCAGCCCGTATTCAGGTATGATCAGGCTTTGTCGTACCGGTCCTATGTGGAGGTGCAGCAGGATGCAGCCCGGTTTCTGGACTCGCTGGTACCGGCAGGTGAGGCGTTTTTTGTCAATTTTCCCTTGTACAACAGTTTTGAAGATCCCCGGTACGGGTATGCCCGGCACCGGCCGGAGGCTACCGTGCGCTGGTCTGATACCCTGCGGTATGCGGCAGTGATCGAACCCCCACCCACGGCGCCCGACTCAATTCCGGATAGTGCCGTGATTCGTGTATTTTCGCAGGGAAATACCCGGGTGCAAATTTACAAGCTCCGGCCCTGAGACATTTTTCATGGGTAATTAGCTTGATTTACTGTAACTTACTTCTCGTTATTTGCGTAGCTGCTAGTTCCCACGAAGGGACCCTGTGTATGATCGAAAAAAAACAATTTTTACAAAACCATAAAACAGAGTGGGCCATACTTGTGGGAGTATGCAGCCGGGGGATGAGTTTTGCCCAGTCTCAGGAGTACCTTGATGAGCTTGCTTTCCTGACTGAAACAGCCGGCGCCCGCGCCATACGGAGTTTTATCCAGCGGCTGGACCATCCGTTGGCCGCCACCTATATAGGCCCGGGCAAACTGGAGGAGGTGCGGCGCGCCCTGGAAGAGTCTGGGGCTACGATGGTGATTTTTGATGATGACCTGACCCCTACCCAAATCCGGAACCTGGACCGTGAACTACAGGTGAAAGTCCTGGACCGGTCTTCGCTGATCCTGTATATCTTCTCAGAGCGGGCACGCTCTGCCCAGGCACGGGCCCAGGTGGACCTGGCGCAGTACCAGTACCTGCTGCCCCGGCTGACGGGCATGTGGGAGCACCTCTCTCGTCAGCGGGGGGGCGTGGGCCTGAAGGGTGCCGGCGAAAAAGAAATCGAGACCGACCGTCGTATCATCCGGCACCGGATAGATGTACTGAAAAAACAACTCGCCCAGATCGAAGTACAGGAAAACAACCGTCGGCAAAACCGGTCTGATTTTGTGCGGGTGGCGCTCGTGGGCTATACCAACGTCGGTAAATCCACGATCATGAACCTGCTCAGCAAGGCAGACGTGCTGGCCGAAAACAAGCTGTTTGCGACCCTGGATACGACTGTGCGCAAAGTTACGGTGGAGGGAATCCCCTTCCTGCTTTCTGACACAGTCGGATTTATCCGCAAGCTGCCGCACCACCTCATCGAGTCCTTCAAGAGTACCCTGGCGGAGGCGCGGGAGTCAGACATCCTGCTGCATGTCGTAGATGCGTCCAATCCCGCTTTTGAGGCACATATGGAAAATGTCCAGGAGACCCTGCGGGGGCTGGGCATACAGGACCGCACGATCCTGACGGTCTTTAATAAGGCAGACCGCCTTGACCCGGAAGATCGGGAGAAGTTGGAGGCCAGCTGGTATGCCCGTGCACATACCCCGGCGATCTGCCTCTCCGCCATAGAAAAATGGAATCTCGACAAGTTCCGGCAGCGGCTCCGCGAGATGATCCTCGAAAAATATCAGGAAAAATATCCTGGCGGGGTCCATCCTTTGCTGAATTTACACGTCTATTATCAGGACCCGTACGCTGAATCAGTTGACCCGCCGTCAGCCTGAAACAGGATCGTGTCCTTCATAGTTTTCAGACAACCTATGAGTGGAGAAATTATCAACCGCGTAGCCAACAGCCCTGTCATTACATTCAAGCTGGAGGAATACTATCCGGCAGGAGAAAGGGTGATCCTTGATATCAAGGACTGTTTGTTTCAGGGGATGATCCTGCGCGAGCGTGATTTCAGGGCCTGGATCCGCGAGCACGACTGGACCCAGTACCAGGACAAACACGTAGCCATCACCTGCAGCGCTGATGCGATCATTCAAATCTGGGCCTGGATGTTGCTGGAGGTAAACCTGCAGCCATATGCCCGGACCGTGATCCATGGGGATGCAGATGCCCTGGAGACACATCTTTTCCGGGAGGTGCTGGATCAGATAGACTTTTCGGCCTTCAGCGGACGGCCGGTTGTCGTGAAAGGGTGCAGCCAAATCCAGGTTCCGGCGGCTGTGTATGTGGAGCTCACCCGCCGCCTGATGCCACATGCCAAAAAACTCAGTTTCGGAGAGCCTTGCTCCACCGTACCTGTGTATAGTTCGAAAGGTTGACGCTTGTCCGGTGCGATTTTTTTGTTTTCTTTGGTCATTCTTGTTTGTTACTTTTTTTACCCAACGCAACTTCTCAACCGAATTCATATGGGCATTTTTGATTTTATCAAAGGTCAGTTTATAGACGTCATTGAGTGGGTAGACTTCTCCCGCGACGTACTCATGTGGAAATTTCCCGACCAGGACAAAGAAATCAAGATGGGGGCACAGCTCACCGTGCGCGAGTCTCAGGTTGCTGTCCTGCTCAATGAAGGTAAGATGGCCGACGTATTCGAGCCGGGACGGTATGAACTCACCACCCGCAACATGCCGATCATGACGACCCTCCGATCCTGGAAATACGGATTTGAGAGTCCTTTCAAAGCTGATATATACTACTTCAATACCCGGCAGTTTACCGACAACAAATGGGGAACCCCCAGCCCGGTGACCATCCCGGACAGCAAGTTTGGGCAGGTAGAGTTCAGGGCATTTGGTACGTACAATTTCCGTATCGCCCAGTACGAGACCTTTTTTAAGGAACTGGCTGGTACGGCACCCGTGCTGAACCTGACCCATATCGAGGGCACCCTCCGCAACAAACTGGTGGACCGGTTTACGGAGATCGTAGCCGAGATGGCTGCTTCTGACTTTTCCTTTGTTCAGATGCAGGCCAATAAAACTGAATTTGTGCAGGCCCTGATGCCCCGGATCAAGGAATATGTCAATGGATTTGGTCTGGAGCTGACCGACTTCTCCATCCAGAGCATCACATTGCCTCCGGAGCTGCAAGAGTTTCTTAATAAGAATACCCAGATGAACATGGTCGGGGACATGCAGCGGTTTATGCAGTTTCAAGCGGCTGTCTCGCTGGAGCGCTCTGCTGAAAACCCCGGCGGTGGCAATACGGGCGTGGACATGGGTACCGGATTTGCGATGGGGCAAATGATGATGAACATGATGAACCAGCAAAATCAGCAAAATCAGCAGGGAGCCCAAACCGCAGCACCTTCATCCCGTGACGAGATCATGAAAACCCTCAAGGACCTGGGGGATCTGAAGGCTGCCGGTATCCTGACGGATGAAGAGTTTGATGCCAAAAAGAAAGAATTATTGGCAAAGCTCTAATCAGCTGATAATTAATGCATTAAACCCAAAAAATGCCCTGTTAAAACAGGGCATTTTTATTTTTGTAAAAAATTAAAATAGAATTGAGTCTTTATAATCGGATAGTTTATTTTTATTGCCAAAGTGATAATATTGACCTTTTAAAAATTGATACATTTGCAATCTTAAAATGCCCGCACAGGCCTGATTTAGGCTCACATGAAAAAAAAGCGATGAATTTTGCTGTTTTTAGTAGGATAGTTGATGTAAGTTATCTAATTTAGTGATTGTAAAAATGGCAATAGAACAGTTGGGGATCACGTAAAAAGCTGCTACTACTTCTACATCTTTACTTTGTCCAAGACCTCCGAGGTTTCCCACTGATCTATGAAAAAGCGAGGTTACCCCTCATAAGGACTACTGCTTACTCGTCAATTGAGAGCCTGCGCCCGATCAAGCGCAGGCTTTTTTTAAACTTTATGGGCCAACGATCTGCAGCATATCTTCCCTTGCGCGTTTTGATTGCTCCGCTTGACTGGGGGTTGGGTCACGCAACCCGGTGTGTGCCACTCATTCATACCCTGCGACGGGCAGGTATGGAGGTGGTACTGGCGGGCTCCGGTGACTCACTTCAGCTCCTGCGACAGACTTTTCCCGAATTACCAGGCCATGAGCTTCCGGCGTATGCGGTGCGTTATGCACGTGGCCGGGCGCAGGTGACGGCTGTAGTGGGACAACTTCCCCGGCTGGCCGGTGTGATACGGGAAGAACATGCCAGGGTCGCAGCGCTGGTGAAACAGGAGCGGATAGATATTATTATTTCTGACAACCGCTATGGGGTATGGGTATCCGGGGTGCCGTCGGTATTCATCGGTCACCAGCTTGCGCCTGTACTCCCGGGTATGTATCGTCCGCTGCGAGGCGGTCTGATCCGGCTCCATCAGCGGATGTTGCGGCATTTTGCCCGTATCTGGGTGCCTGATATGGCCGGCAATCCCCTGACCGGGATTCTGACTGCTGATTTCCCGGCAGATGCCCGCCTGAAGTGGACAGGTCCGATGTCACGGTTTGAGGGCGAGTCCTGGTATGCTGATCACAGTGCGCCGGAGATATTGGCTGTCATTTCCGGCCCTGAGCCTCAGCGCACCCTGCTGGAAGACAAACTCCTGGACGAGGCCCATCATACGGGCCGGGATATGTGGATCATACAGGGCAAACCCGGTCCCTATCAGGACACCCTCCGCGACGGGGTCAGGATGATTTCTCACCTCAGCACGTCAGAGTTGGGGGGGCTGATGTTGGGCGCAGGCCTGGTCATTTCCCGCTCCGGCTATAGCAGCCTGATGGACTATACCGCCCTGGGCCTGTCTCGGGTCGCCCTCATTCCTACTCCCGGACAGCCTGAGCAGGAATACCTAGGATACCGGCTTCACGCACAGGGTGTTGCATATTGTGTGGATCAGGATGCGTTTTCGCTTGAAAAAGCTATATCCGAGAGTGTGTTTTACCAGGGATTCAGTCCGCTGCCGGTATCCTATGACTGGGTACGGGATATGCAGAGCCTGGTAGACAGTGCCCGGAGAGCCTCACGCACCTGATGAGGGTTACAGGCTTTTTTCCGGGATACCGACATACCCCTCCGGCCCGAGTCCTTTTTTCCGGTACACGCGCGCCCGTCCGTGTTTTGTCGTGAAGATCTCGTCAAAATCCTCCGTCAGTTGTTTCATGGTGAGTTGTGTATAGGGGTGGTCCATCACGGTGCTGTCCATACACCAGGTCACGACATAGTCCACCCGCCCCCAGCGGGCTTTTTCGGCATATCCGGGGATGTCCACGCTGGGAGGCTGGAACTCAATACCCTCCTGTGTGCTCAGATAGACAAAAGGATTGATCTGGTGCCGCCACATGATCGGGAAGTAGCCGGTATTGGCTTCATAATTTCCCAGCAGGATCAGCGGTTTGGACACACCCATATAATCGCCCCCGTGCATGAAGAGCCAGATACGCTTGGCAATCTGGGATCCGTCCAGGTTTTTGCCATTGTGGGAGTAACTCAGGGGCAGGACTACCTGCCGGGGCGGAATGGCAGATACAGCCGTCTGGTACTCCTCTGCGGCCTGGCTGGCCTGCTGCTGCACGGGGAGCCGCAGGACAAGGAGGGCTGTCATCAGCACTGCGGCAGGTATGGCGGCGATCAGTTGCCAGCGGGGGGACCATTGTGCGGTAGCCATCCAGAGAAAGGCTCCTATCCAGGGCAGGGCCTGAAGCCGTATGGGGAGTACACCAGCTCCGGCAAATCCGCCCGGTTGCTTGAAATACAGCAGCAAGGTGATCCCAAACACCAGCATAAAGGCGTCTCCTGCTACCCAGTGGCGTTTCCAAAGCCGGCTTCCTACAAAAACCACCAGGACCAGCCCGCCTGCGACCGCATAGGCCAGGGCCCAGTACCCTTCTTCCGTAAAATAACTCCGGAGGGTGGTCAGCTCAATCATGTCATGAAACAGCCGGTGAAATGTTTCCGGATTGGGGGAGGAAGCCCCGGGTCTCCGGTAGAGATAGGCGGCCAGGAGCATCAGCGAGGGAAGGGCCACGACACTGCCTTCAATGGTCATCTTGAGAAGGTGCTCCCACCTGGCCCGAAGAGCCAGACCCGGTTCCAGCGATATGGCTGTGATCTCATAGAGCGCGATGCTGATCAGGGCAAAAACCAGTCCGACCGGGTGGGTAAAAAACAACAACAATACCAGGACGGATAATAACAGCCGCCTGAGTGGGGTCAGGTGGGCACGCCACGAGATCCAGCAGGAGACTACCCAAAACCAAAGTCCCAGGCTCAGGGTAAAATTGTAAAAACCCATCATCAGCGGATACTGATACACCAGCGGCAGGGCCAGCAGGGCCATGAGCTCGCCGGATGGGCCTATCTGCCGGCCCAGCCGCCAGAAACCTGTCGCAAACACCAGGATATACCCCGTCAAATAAACTTTCTCGGCCAGCCAGGCAGGCAGGAATGACTGGAGGCCAGCCAGCAGGATATGAGACATCCAGTTGGGGTCAAAGTTTCGGTTCCAGCCATAAAAGGTCTGATAAAAATCCCAGTCCTTCTGTCTGATCAGGTCCAGCAGGACACGCGCATTATAGAGATGGCTGGGCCCGTCTCCGGTGACAAAGAAGTGGTTGAGCCACACAGGCAATATATGCAGACAGAGGCACAACAAAGCCAGCATCTGCAGCCATCGGCGAGAAGTGAGGGGGGGCATAGGGTTTGACTATAATCTATCCGTCCATCAGCCTGTCTGGAATCCATATTTGCCCCTGAGGGGAACAAACTTGAACTCATGCAGGATTTCCGACTGAAATTCTGCTTTTGCCAGGCGGGTTACCACCATCATCCGCTGTGAAGTCAGGCCGCCTACGGGTACGACAAGCCGTCCTCCTATTCCGAGCTGGTTTCGCAGCGCATCGGGTACGGCCGGTGTCGCGGCTGTGACCAGGATGCAGTCATAGGGCTGGTGTGCTGCCCATCCGCTAGACCCGTCACTATGCTGGCAGTTAACAGCATAGCCCAGGTCTTCCAGGCGTGATCGTGCCTCCAGGTACAACCGCCGGTCTATCTCTACCGTGAATACCCGCATCCCCATCACAGCCAGTACAGCCGCCTGGTATCCGGAGCCTGTGCCGATCTCCAGTACTTTCATACCCGGCCGAAGTTTCAGAAGCTGGGTCTGATACGCTACGGTGAAAGGCTGGCTAATGGTCTGCCCGCTCTGAATCGGCAGTGCCTTGTCCAGATACGCCTCCGCATCAAGGGCCCCTTCGATAAATCCATGACGGGGGACACTGCGCAAGGCCGTCAGAACGGCCTCGTCGGTAATGCCGCGGGCGACCAGATCGGCCACCATGCGCTCCCGTTGCCCCTTATGTTTGAATGTATCTATCACGGCGTACAAAGCTAACAAAAAAAGATGCCTCACAAGCGGGATGATGGCCTTTTTCAGGAGATGACTTCTTGCTGCCGCCAGAACATAATCACGGCCTGCGCGTTATTTCCAAGCTTAATATTCAGTTTCAATTTCTGACGATAACAGGTTACTTTTGTCCTTTGTTCACCTGTACCAACGACTCCTTTTCCGTACCGCACATGCACAGACATCCGGATCAATTTGTACGCCGTCATTTGGGCCCGTCTCCTGAGGAGGCCGCCGATATGCTGGCGACGATTGGGGTATCTTCTTTGGATGCCCTGATAGACCAGACCGTACCCGCAGCCATCCGCCTGCCACAGCCGCTCCGGTATCGCGCTCCGATGGGAGAGCATACTTATCTGCGGCATTTGAAGGGCATTGCTGCTCAGAACCAGGTTTTTCGCTCGTATATCGGCCAGGGATACTACGACTGCGTTACACCTTCTGTTATTCTCCGGAATATTTTCGAAAATCCCGGATGGTACACCCAGTACACCCCCTATCAGGCAGAGATCGCACAGGGACGGCTGGAGGCCCTGCTGAACTTTCAGACCCTTGTCTCAGACCTGACGGGCCTCCCCGTGGCCAATGCCTCACTGCTGGATGAAGCCACAGCCGCAGCAGAAGCCATGTCCATGACGTATGGCATGAAGCATAAAAAAGACCGTAAGTCACAAGCCAATACGATCCTGGTCGCCGATACGGTTTTCCCGCAGACGCTGGATGTACTACGCACCCGCGCAGCCGGTACCGGAATCGTGGTTGAGGTGGTACCTGTGGCTGAAATGGAGATCACGGAAGCCGTATTTGCTGCACTCGTGCAGTATCCTGATGCTCACGGGGATATACACACATATCAAAACCTGGCAGATACCCTGCATGCGCAGGGGTGTTACCTGATTGTGGCTGCGGATCTGCTGAGCCTGACCCTGCTGGAGGCTCCGGGACATTTCGGGGCAGACGTAGCCCTGGGATCTGCCCAGCGTCTGGGGGTACCGATGGGATTTGGAGGGCCTCATGCTGCTTTTTTTGCAGCGCAGGAGGATTTTCTGCGGGAGATGCCAGGCCGTATCATCGGGGTATCGGTAGATGCCCTGGGCAACAAAGCCCTCCGGATGGCCCTTCAGACCCGGGAGCAGCATATCCGCCGGGACAAAGCTACTTCCAATATCTGTACGGCACAGGCACTCCTGGCAATCATGGCCAGCATGTATGCCGTGTATCACGGTCCGAAAGGTCTGCGGGCTATCGCAACACGGGTGCATAACCTGACTGCCGCACTGGCCGCAGGCTTGCACGAGCTGGGATATGAGGTGGTTAATGCTTATGCGTTTGATACGTTGACCATCCGCCTACCTGATGCCGCCCGTACCGAGGCCCTGCGCCAGGCTGCCCTGAATGCCCGGATCAACCTCCGGTATGACAGTGATACCCTGGTCGGCGTTTCGGTAGGAGAAACAGCAGAAGCTGACGATATACAAATACTGCTGGATATCTTTGCACAGGTGGCCGGTAAGGCTGCCCCCGCCCTCAGCGAAGGACCCACGCTCATCCCCGGCCCACTGGCCCGCACCTCTGCGTACCTCACCCATCCGGTGTTTAACTCCCATCACTCGGAGACGGCCATGATGCGGTATATCAAGTCCCTGGAAAGTAAGGACTTGTCGCTCAATACGGCTATGATTCCGCTCGGCTCCTGCACCATGAAACTTAACGCTGCCACGGAGCTTATTCCGGTGAGCTGGCCGGAGTTTGCCGGGCTGCACCCCTTCGCACCTGCAGATCAGGCCGCCGGATATGCCCACCTGATCCAGGAGTTGGGGGATATTCTGGCCGAAATTACGGGATTTGCCGGCGTATCATTCCAGCCCAACTCGGGAGCCCAGGGTGAATATGCAGGTCTGATGGTCATCCGGGCCTGGCATCACAGCATGGGCAATACCCATCGGGACATTGCCCTGATCCCGTCTTCTGCACACGGCACTAACCCCGCCAGCGCTGTCATGGCTGGTATGCGGGTGGTTGTCGTCGGATGTGACGACCAGGGGAACATAGACATGGACGACCTGCGGGCCAAAGCCCAGCAGCACGCCGATCAGCTCGCTTGTCTGATGATTACCTACCCTTCTACCCATGGGGTATTTGAAGAGACGGTGATTGAGGCCTGTCAGTTGGTTCACAGCCTTGGCGGACAGGTGTACATGGACGGCGCCAATATGAATGCGCAGGTAGGCCTGACCAGTCCCGGCTATATCGGGGCAGACGTGTGCCACCTCAACCTGCACAAGACCTTTGCGATTCCGCACGGCGGAGGTGGTCCCGGTATGGGCCCTATCTGTGTCGCCAGTCACCTGGTACCTTTCCTGCCGGGTCACCCGCTGGTCAAAACAGGCGGTGGGCAAGCGATCTCAGCCGTCTCGGCGACTCCGTTTGGCAGCGCCAGTATTCTGCTGATTTCATACGCATACTGTCTCCTGCTCGGGAGTGAAGGGGTGACAGAAGCTACCCGTTATGCCATCCTCAACGCCAACTACATGAAGGCCCGTCTGGCACCTTATTATAAGGTGCTCTACCAGGGCCAGCAGGGACGGGTAGCCCATGAGTTTATCCTTGACCTGCGGGAGTTCAAATCTACCCTGGGTGTTGAGGTAGATGATATCACCAAGCGCCTCATAGACTACGGGTTTCATGCACCGACGGTATCCTGGCCGGTTCCGGGTACCATTATGATAGAACCCACAGAGAGTGAACCCAAGGAAGAGCTGGACCGGTTTTGTGATGCCATGATTGCGATCCGGGGCGAGATACAGGAGCTGGAGCAAGGCCTGGCCGATGCAGAGGATAATGTACTCAAGCATGCGCCCCATACCCTGGCTGAAGTCACCTCTGATGGCTGGAACCACGCGTATGGGCGGGAGAAAGCTGCATTTCCGGTCAAATCACTCTATCAGGGTAAGTTTTGGCCTGCGGTCAAGCGGGTCAACAATACCTATGGAGACCGGCATGTGGTATGTACCTGTCCTCCGGTCGAGGCCTACGCATCCGTCTGATGACTTTTTTGAACATGCTTCACGCGACACGACCGGTATTTTTACCGGTCGTTTTTTTTCAGGTTCGTAGAATTGAGTAGCTTAGGCCGTCTCACATTCGGATCATCCACGTGTATGCCTCCCATATCAATCTCAGCCGCCAATACCCTGGACGAGGTCATCGCAGGCCTGGACCAGGTGATCTCCTATGCCCGCCTGCACAACAGCCGGTTAGGTTTTTTTCCGTGCCTCTACAAAAAAGTCACGATTGCCGTCAAAGAAGGAATCGCAGAGGGTACGTTTAGTGACGGAGCCCGTATGGAACGACTGGATGTGGTATTTGCCAACCGATACCTGATAGCCATAGATGCGTGGCTCCAGGGCCGACCCTGCTCTCATGCCTGGGAGGTCGCCTTTCGGGCTGCTGATCAGGCGCCCCTGATCGCGCTTCAGCACCTCCTGCTTGGGATGAATGCACATATCAACCTGGACCTGAGCGTAGCAGCAGCGGAGGTCGCTCCGGGGGCGGCTGTCCATCACCTGAAGAGTGATTTTTATCGGATCAACCTGGTATTAATGGCGCTGGTGGACCAGGTACAGGACGAGCTGGGGCAGGTATCACCCCTGATCCGGGTGCTGGATCGGCTGGCAGGCCGCGCTGATGAGTTGATGGCCAGTCAGGGCATACGCCTCATGCGAAATCTTGCGTGGCGAAATGCGATCAATCTCGCCAGGCTGAAGCCCGAAAAACTACCCGCCAAGATTATGTCGCTGGACAATACCGTGACACGTCTGGGCCAAAAAATCGTACGTCCTCCTTTGCCGCTGCGGGCCGGGATAGCGATGACCCGCCTGGGAGAGCAAATGACGCCCGCAGATATGATCTATCGCCTGGATACCCTGCCCCTGCACCGTGCTACCCTATCTCTCCCGCATGACTGGGAGGCCGATATGGAGGGTTAAGGGGGTCAGTGTGTCATCATCATAAATTCCCGTCCCGGGGTTTCACTTTTAAAAGCCTCTATGCGGCCCCGGTCCTGGAGGGTGACATAACATGTGCGGCCATCCTGCCCCCCAAAGGCAATGTTAGAGGGTTTTTGTCCCTTGAGGCGCACCTCATGCAGCAGCTTACCGGCAGGTGATACAATGGCTACAGTGCCTTTGCCCCAGCGGGTGATATAGAGGTTGCCTGCGGTATCGCAGCGCATGCCATCCAGGCCATGGTCTTCAAACCGGATCAGGAGCCGTTTTTGGCTGATATTTCCCTGCTCATCCAGGTCATAGGCCCATACATTTCGCTGAATGCTTTCGTTTACATAGAGGGTGCGGTTGTCCGGGCTGACCTCAATGCCATTGGTCGTGCCCATGTTCGTTTCGAGGCAGGTGAATACTTTTTCCTTGTTTACCCGCCAGAGGCTGCCGCGCTCCTGTGCCCAGTCCGGGTCCGAAAGAAACACAATCCCATTGTCCATGATAGCGAGGTCATTGGGCTGATGCAGGCTGTCGTTGTGTGCCCAGCGCTCAGTCATGTGGGATACCAGGCTCACCCGCAGGATATTATGTCCGGTGTAGTCTGCTACGAGCATATCGCCCCGCTGGTCAAAACGAATCCCATTGCCGGTACTGCCGGCTGGTAATTGTACAAACAACCCGGCCTGCCCGTCTGGCTGTATGAATCCAATGGTCCCTTCTGCATAATAATTGACGGCATACACCAGCCCGCCGGCATCTACCGCAGGGCCTTCAATGCCCGCGGTGAACACAGAGTCTGTCAAGTCTTTTGCCGTGTAAACGGGGATACCCTCCAGCGGATCCCGGGTAGAGACAGGCCGACAGGCGATACATCCTGTCACCAGGATCACAAGAAGCGTTGTGCGGGTCATGAGCGGGGGTGTTTGGCGTAGAAGGCATCAAGGCCCTGCTGGAAAAAACGGACATAGGCATTTACCTGATCCAGGGGGGTAAATCCCATAGGGGGTGACAGGAGACTTCCGTCATGATCCAGGAGCACATAGAGCGGCTGAGCATTGGACTGATACGTTTCTACCTGATGATTGAGCCATTTATCCCCGACCGTACGGATTTTTTTGCCTTTGGCAGAGACCTGAGGGGCCGGAAGTGGTGTCCGGTCGTCGGTGTAGAGTGAGATCAGGATATAATGTTCCTGCAGGTATGGTGCAAATAGTGGATCCGGCCAGAGATTCTGCTCCAGAATCCGGCAGTTGGCGCAGGAGTGGCCCGTATAGTCCAGCACCACAGGTTTGTTGACCTTGCGGGCGTAGGCCAGTCCCTGCTCCAGGTCATAAAAAGCACAAAACCCGCGTGGGGTATGTTCAGACAAATACCCCGAAATTTTATCAGGGTACGCGCAGACTGGCGCGAGCCGGTCATCTGGGGCTGTTTCAGCGCTTGCCTGACCCTGCTGCAGGATGACCCCCATATCACGGGAATAGCCGGGCAGATACCCTCCGAGCATACGTAGGGGCGCTCCCCAGAGGCCCGGGATCAGGTATAACACAAACCAAAAAACCCCTGCCGCCAGCAACAGCCGGGGCACAGACAATTTTTCAACGGTATCATCATGGGGAAGCCGGATTTTGCCCAGCAAATACAACCCCAGCAAGGTAAAAAGTACAATCCAGGCAGCCAGGAATATCTCTCTGTCCAGGATACCCCAATGCTCCACAAGATCGGCCCGGCTCAGGTAGATCAGGGCGAGTGCCAGCTCAATGAATCCCAGGCTTACCTTGACACTGTTGAGCCAACCACCAGATTTTGGCAGGGATTGGAGCCACCCCGGAAATATCGCAAACAACATAAACGGCAGCGCCAGCGCTGTTGAAAATGCCAAAATTGTAAGTACCGGCATCCAAAACTGTCCGGTGGCAGCATTGGCATAAGCAGTGCTGACAATCGGGCCTGTGCAGGAGAAGGAAACAATGGCCAGGGTCAGCGCCATCAGAAAGATCCCGATCACCCCACCCCGGTCCCCTGCATTTCGCACAGCGGTGCTCCAGCTATGGGGGAGGGTAATCTCAAACATCCCCAGGAATGACACCCCAAATATCACCAGCAGCAGGAAAAAAAACACATTGTACCAGGGGTTATTGGCTACCTCCTGGAGTACAGTTTGCCCGAAAATCAGGGTTAGTACAAGTGCTAATCCGGTGTAGATCAGCACAATAGACCCTCCATACAAAAGGGCATTGGCGATCCCCTGCGCACGGGTGGTGCTTTGTTTGGTGAAGTAGGTCACCGTGAGCGGGATCATGGGAAATATACAGGGGGTCAGGACGGAGAGGAGTCCAAACAAAAAACCTTCCAGTATATAAGACCAAAGGCTGCGGGAGGCTGGCGCTTGGGGAGAGGTGGCCTCGGACACAACTGGTGGCGGCACCGCCTGTACCAGGGGGGCGCTCGCCGGAGAATCAGGCCGGGGCGCGCTGTCGGCATACTGGGTAGGGGTTTCCGGGATCAGCGCAGGCGGTACTAACGGGACCGGATCAGCGTTTTTTTTTTCGGAGGCCGTCACCGGGAGTGCCACCTCCAGTACGCTGGGAATACACTTGGTGTCATCGCAGACCTGATACCGGAGCAACCCCTTCAGTTCTGCCTGGGGTGCTGTGATCCTGACCCGTTGTACATATGTTACTTTGTTGTGGTAGAGTGAAATATCTCCGCCAAAAATTTCATCAAAGGCCGTTTCGCGTTTGCCTGTATCATCCAGCGGCCCGACGAGTTCCACCCCCTTGCTGTCCTCCAGGTCAAATGTCGCAGCCACCATACTCATGTCAGGCACCTGACGGGCACTGTATAGGTGATAACCAGGATCAATAACCGCCTCCATATACAGGGTAACCACATCCCCGACCGCAAGTGCCCCGGTAGGTTTTATATAAGGTGTGGCAAACTGGACGCCCTCAATGAGCTGAGCTATGCTCGGTACCCCCAGTAGTATCAGTAAATAACTGACCAGCGCAATTTTTTTCATAAGATCAGCCATGTATCAGCACAGAAGAAATAAGCTGGGACAGGATGGTGTACCCGTCCACATTGCCGAGTTGAGGATCGGCGGCCCGCTCCGGGTGTGGCATCATGCCCATGACATTGTGGGTGCGGTTGCTGATACCGGCGATCCAGTTCAGGCTGCCATTGGGATTGGCCTCAGGGGTGAGGTTGCCCGTCGCATCACAGTATTGAAAGAGGATCTGGTCATGTGCCTGGAGCGATTCTAATACGTCGGGCGGGCAGTAATAGTTGCCTTCGCCATGGGCGATAGGGACCATGTAAGGTCGGTCATCAAGACCGGCAGTCAGGGGAGACGTACGGCTCACGGGGCGCAGCCACACATTTTTGCAGACAAAATTGACACCGCTGTTTCGCAGGAGTGCCCCTTCGAGCAGACCGGCTTCTGTCAGCATCTGAAATCCGTTGCAGATACCGATCACATACCCACCCCGGTCAGCATGACGTACAACCTCCTCCATAATCGGCGAAAAACGGGCGATGGCCCCTGACCGGAGATAGTCACCGTACGAGAAGCCTCCCGGAAGGAGGACTACATCCACGCCCCGGAGGTCGTGGTCTTTGTGCCAGAGCGGAACGACCTCTTGTCCCAGATTTTGGCGGAGGGCATAGATCAGGTCGTCGTCGCAGTTACTGCCCGGAAAGGTAATTACCCCAAATTTCATGATGAAAAGCTCAGTTTGCTCAGATTAGGATACGATGCCCCCAGGAAGTTAGCCTGCGGGTGGTTTTCGGATATAAAGGGTGACAGTATCAGCTTTTTCTGCATGATAAGCCTGAAAAAGACTGGGATACCGCTGCTGAAGACTCGGGAAGTTGCCCTTCGGATCAATGATGACATCCGGTGGTCGGCGAAAAAAAGCCTCAAAGACATACCGGTCTGCCTCATGTCCAGACAGCATCGTCTGATACGAAGCCCCCGGCAGGGCAGTGAGCCGATAGTAGGCGATGCGATAGTCTGCGTATTTGTTAGCACACTTTTTTTGGAGCCAGTGATACCAGGCGGGTTGGTCGTCCATGATCCAGATACCTGTCTGATCCGAGACCGTCTGCATACGGTCATAGAGGGTACCAGTAGTTTTGTACAGCTTGATACCTCCGTGGAGGAGTACCTGCCGGGGCGCAGCCGTCAACCCGGTATCCGGAAAACGCAGCCCTATGTAGGCACCGTACTGGACCAGCGGCAATGTCAGCCAGGAGACGAGCAGAAGCCAGCGCAGCCGGTGGGCAAGTGCAAAATCAGGTACTTTGCTGGCATAAAAAACCAGCGGCGGCGTCATGAGCAGGAAGTCAGAGAGGCCCAGCCGTGCAAACTTCAGCGACATCATGATAAGAGCTGTCAGCAGCCATGTGAACATCACGGTTTCGACAGCGCGTATCTTGACAATGTAGGAGAAGTACCGCATCCGGAAGTGCACAACCCCTATAACGGCCACCACGAGTACGGGCAGCCATGTCCAAATCCAGGTCAGCAGGGAGACCGACGATGAAGGCTGGTACATGATATTACCTGTCAGGCTCAGGCGATCCAGATAATACAGAACCCCTGTTTCCCACCAGTCTCCTACTGAGCGCGCCAGAAACAACCCGGTGAGCATCATGCCCGCTACAAAAATCAGCCCCGCCGCAAATGAGACCAGCTCATCCGTCTGCGCCCGGTGCAGGGAGAAGTACGTGAGCAATACCCCTCCCACAAACAAAATATTTTTGTAGTCCAGCAGCGTGGCAATCATGATCCAAAGCCCTGCCAGAAACATAGGGGCATAGTTGCCTCCTTCTCCCAGCCGCAACATGTGCTGGAAGGCGATCATCACCGGTAGCAGGCTGAGCAGGGATACACTTACTTCTTGTCCATACCAGGGTATGCAGAGCAGGACCACCAGCAAGAGCGCCGGCAGGCCCGTATATCGCTTGAGCACCTTGTACTCGCTGATCAGTCCATTAAAGTAGACTGCAGTGAGATACACATACAGACAAGCTCCGATCCGGATCGCGATGAGGGCTCCACTGCCAAACACCCAGGAGAAGATGGCAAAAATCCATACCGCCAACGGGGGGCCGGCAAACCAGGCATCGGTATAAAGATGATCTGCGTCTGCTACCTGTGTGCCCGTAACCAAGAGAAGTGACTCTTCCGGCATGTACATACCTCCCAAAAATCCCGGCAGGCGCAGCAAAGGCACCATAACCAGCAGCAGGAGGTGAAGCAAAGGGGGGATATTGCTGAGATACCGGATCAATGGAGAAAAGCCTGATATTACACGGCTTACAAAGGTAATATTTTTATATTTGTGCGAGTAAACAATTCCCTCTTCCGACAAGAGGATTTATCTTGATGCTTTTACCTTGACACCTGCACAGCTAACCGAGCAGATCAGGAACAAACAATCGTTCCTCTGCGTAGGCCTCGATACAGACATCCGCCGGATACCAGCTTGTCTGCAGGGAGCCGATGATCCGGTATTTGAGTTTAATAAGCGGATCATCGAGGCGACCCTGCCATACGCGATTGCTTATAAACCCAACATTGCCTTCTATGAGTCACTGGGACCCGCGGGCTGGCGTAGCCTCCAGAAAACCCTGGAATTGATTCCGCCGGAGGTGATGACGATCGCTGATGCCAAGCGGGGAGACATCGGCAATACCTCCCGGCTCTACGCCCGGACGTTTTTTGAAACGTACCAGTTTGATGCGATCACCGTAGCGCCCTACATGGGCAAAGATTCTGTCGCACCTTTTCTGGAGTTTGAGGACAAGTGGGTATTTTTGCTCGCCCTGACTTCCAACCCGGGTGCTGCTGATTTTCAGTACCACGGTGGGTCCGAGAGCAATCCCCTCTTCAGGCGAGTGCTGTATGCTGGTATCGAGTGGGATCGGGAGTTTCCGGGGCATCTGGGATTTGTGGCCGGGGCTACCCGTGCCGAGACCCTGACGGAGATACGGTATGTGGCCCCTAATGCCTGGTTGCTGGTGCCCGGAGTAGGAGAGCAAGGGGGGGACCTGGGTACTGTCATCCGCAAAGGCCCCACTTCTGAAGGGGGACTGCTGATCAATGCAAGCCGGAGCATCATCTATGCAGGCAGCGAGGAGGACTTTGACGAACGCGCAGCCCAGGCTGCCCGGCTGCTCCAGGAAGGCATGCGTTCTTATTTTGAAATGTAAACATGTACTCGGCGGAAGTTCTCCGTCTATACTGCGGATTGTTTGTTGAAGGATGCTGCTCCCTGACACCTGATACACCCGCCCGCAGGACCCCTAACCCTTAACCATCTCCCCCTGTGATCCTGGCGGTACTTATCTCGTTTCTGGGAGGTCGTAAGAACCCCCGTTTGGAATGGCTCAAAAGTCTGGACGACCTGACCCTGGTGGCACTGTACCGGAAGGAGCAGGATATGCTCGTCATATCTGTCCTGATGGACCGCTACCAGGCGCGCTGCACGGCTATGACGGCTCGCTTCATCAAGGACAAGGAGGATGTGCATGACTTTGTCATGGAGACATACATCACGTTGTCTCAAAAGCTGCTGACGCATGAGATCACCACCAACTTTGGTGCGTGGCTTATGATCATGGTCAAACGAAAACTCCTGGACCGCGACAGAGGAGAGGACATCATCCGGGCGTATCTGGAGTGGCTTCGCCACCAGGACCCGTCCTATGAGCTCAAGCCTGAGCAGGCGATAGATCGCGAGTTGCTCCATAAGGCCATCAACAGCCTGGAGGACCACGAGCGGCGGTTTGTTCAGTTGTTTTATTTTGAAGAAAAAACCTACAGTGAGATCAAAGCACTGGAGAATCTTACCTTCAATCAAGTGCGCGGACTGGGAGACCGGGTGCGCAAAAAATTACGGGAGATACTCAAGCATCTCATGGGTCGGATGGATTGAAGCTAAATACACTAACACATAAACGGCTGTACCATTCTATGAAAACAGAAATCACTGCCCCACTTACGCCGGAGGTAATGCTCGCCTACCTGGATGAGCAACTTTCGGAAGACGATGCTGTACGCGTCGAGGAGATCATGCATCAGGACAGATCGCAGGCAATGGCGATGGATGAGCTGGCCCAGGCATTGGATGAAGACCCAGACGCCAGGCAGCGATTTCTCGACCATCAGGCGATCTGGCAGGCGGCACTACAGCAACAGCATGAGGCGAATACCCCTGTCATACCGCTCGCCAGTCAGGCTCCCACTGCCCGGTGGTACCAGGCTCCCTGGGTGCGGGCTGCGGCAGTGGTGCTGATGGTCGCGATACCGGGTTCGCTGATTTTTATGCGAAAAGGACCCCAGGCCAATATCAATGATTATTATACTGTCTTAAATCCGACCACAAGGGGTGTCGTCCGAGGTGCTGTTCCGACCAAAGCGGAGGCTGAGATACTTTTTGAAACCAAACAATACGAAGCGGCTATTCCAGCACTTCAGGCACTGATCCAAACCTATCAGGCAGACAGCGAAAAAGAGAGTCTTGCAGATGAATTCAGCCTGTACCTGGCCAATTGTTACATCGAAACCGGGCGTTATGCTGAGGCAATAGACGTTTTGAGCCCCCTCGCGGCTGATGCCGACAAATTTGTACAGCCAGAAGCGCTGTGGTACCTCGGCTGGGCCCGCTACAAAAAAGGGGATGTCACAGGAGCCCGGGAGGCCTTCAGTCAGAGTAGTTTTAATAAAAACCAGAAGGAGGATATCCTTAAATCGCTCCGGTAGTCATCTCCCGCAGCAGGGAGCGGCCTGATCTAAGGTATTTGTCCACGACAAAGTGTTGGACGGTCAGGAGGTTGTTTTCGCCTGTGATCCACCCAAAGTAGTTATTGGGATTATCATCCCGGCTGAAGAGTACAAACCCCCGCTGGCTTCCGTCCTGATATTGTAGTTCGACCTGTACATCGGGTGTCACCGCCTGGAGGGCCTTAAACTTACCGGGATAGTCACCTGCAGCAAAACTTTCTGCATATACTTTGCCCTGAAAAAGACCCAGGTACGCCTGGAGCCTGGTGCTGTCTGCCTGCCCCCCGGCAACCATCCAGCCGGAAGCCGTACGGGTCATGACCAGGTTAGAGTCCGGTGTGGCCGGATAGGTAATCCGGACGGACGCCAACCGGTCCAGGGTGCCGTCAAACAGCAGGTTCTCGATCCAGAGGGTGATGTCGGTCGGGAAAAAAGCATTGATATATCCCTGATGGCCCGGAATCTCTACAATATAGGGACGGGACTCGCCGGCCATCATCATCAGGGTCCCCCGGCTGTCTTTGGTTTCGGTTCCTACCTGGATATCCCTGAGTTTGCGGCCACGGTCATCATATACCGTCACGGCCGTATGGACGACATCCAGGAGTACCTTCCCAGTCACAATACCCTCTGCGACCAGTACTTCCTTGACATGAATCAGGCTCATGGTCCGCAGCAAATGTTTCACACGCGGCTGAAACACAGCCCGCCCATCTGGCATCACCCATCCACCGTCAGGTGTACGGATGATTTCGATACGGGAGGTTGCCTGTCCCTCCACGACCCGGGAGAGTACGATACGGTGTGCGGCAGTCGTATCTTCGAGCGCAAAAGCGGTACTGCCAGGATCCAGGGAGGTATGGGCCCTGCCCATCATAAACAATACATATATAAGAATGCCTGCGACCAGGATACCCGCCAGTATCCCGGTGATCAGCGCCTCCCTGCTTAGGGTATGTGTTGGTTTCATGGTACAAAGGTACACGATCTTCTGAAAACAAACCTGATACCCAGCCACCCGGCACCCCTTCATTTGCAGGCAAGCTGTGTGCGTATCCGCAGCAGGCTGACAGATCGGGTGCAAGAGAATCTTTTTTTCAAGGTATTATCCCTGTATCTTTTGCTCGAAAATGTGTATTGATTCAACGGAACGTGTACTTGCTCTAACTATATCCTTGTTATGCTGCATCGTGTCTTGTGTATTACCAGTCTTTTTTGCCTGAGCCTGATGGTGCATGGCCAGCGTACCTTCACCTTGGAGGGAGGCCTTGCGTCAGCCGCATATTATGGCGACCTCACAGATGGATTCAAACTTGCTTATGTACGGCCGGGGGCCCGCCTAGCATTTTCTGCCTATGTACTGCCTACGGTCAGTGTGCGCGCAGGGCTTACCGGGGGGATGATTACGGCCGCAGACTCTCTCTCGGAGGACATTGGACGTCAGCGCCGAAACTTATCCTTCCGCAGCCCGTTGGGAGAGGCCAGCGCAGTTGTGATATGGGAGTTGCTGCGTGACCGGAGATTTGGGATCCGCTGGCGGAAACAGTTCCATTTCAGTCCCTATGTACTGGCAGGGGTCGCATTATATGGATTTGATCCCCAGGCACAATACCAGGGTCAGTGGATCAGCCTCCAGCCACTCGGCACAGAGGGACAGTTTTTGCCCGGCACCGGGCGTCCGGTGCCCTATAGCCGCGTGCAAACGGCCATACCGGTAGGGGCAGGGCTTGATATCCGCTTCCGGCGGCAGTCAGGTATCCGGATTGAGCTGGGCTACCGGCGCTTATTCACGGACTACCTCGACGATGTCAGTACGATCTATCCGGAGCAGGCACAGCTCGAGCAAGTGCTGGGGCCTGCCGCCGCCGCACTCTCCAACCGGTCAAGTGTATATACCACCGGCGAAAAACGAGGCAATCCGCTCGTAGGTGACAGCTACTATATAGCCTCCCTTACCTGGGTATATTACTTTGACCGGCGGCGATAAGTACAGGCTCAAGCTGTTTTGAGGGCCTGCAACTCAGACCTGACCAGTGCCAGCATCTCATCACATACCTGATGAAACTGACTGATCAGGTCTGGTAGTTGATCTTTATTGCCCTGATTAAAAGCTGTCAGCTCTATGTCTTTCACCAGACTGTTGATTACGGGACTCCCCAGGATATTGACGGAGGACTTGTATTTATGAGCAGTAGCACCCAGAGAGGGATAGTCTGCCCGCTGGAGCTGGGCCGTCATATCCTGGAGTACAGCCGGTGACTGCTCTATGATCATCTCCAGAATCTCGATCACAAAGTCGTCGTCGTCACCAGACAGCACGCGGAGCTGCTCGAAGTCCAGATGTACGGTACCAGTCATAGTATTTTACTGATTATAATACCCAAGTTATTGATAAATATTAAAATTAATAAATCAAAAAATTTGTAAAACCAACGTCTCCGTAATGTATAAACCAACCATGAACCACCAATGATAATTTAAAATATAGCCAGACCGAATTTTTTGTATCGTGTAATAAATAGAGATATTATAAATTGTATATCTAGCCTGATCACACCAGCTTTGAGATAAAACCGAGAGCAAGTATGGAGCGGAAATTTCTCAACAAGATTTTTGTGATCGAGGACGATCAGATCTTCGGAAAGGTACTACAGCGTGCCCTTGAAAAAGAAAATGACAACGTGGAGGTGCGGGTATTTGGCAGTGGGGAGGAGTTTATCAGCAACCTCCATCACAACCCGGATATTGTGAGCATTGACTATAACCTCCCGGATATGAATGGGCTGGACATCCTGCGAGAGGTAAAGAAATACAACGAAGATATTTCCACGATCATCCTTTCAGGTCAGGAAAAAGTGGATGTGGTCGTGGAGGCATATGAAAACGGGGCTAACAGCTACATCATCAAAAATGAGCAGGCCATCGTCCAGCTCTCCAACATCGTAAAAAACCTCAGTTCCCGCGTGAATCTTCGGAAGGAGGTGGAGGAACTGCGCTCTGAAATCATAGACCGCCACCGCTACAACCAGATCATCGGGGAGAGCTCGGGTATCCTGCGGGTCCTGCGTATGATCCAGAAGGTCGAAAAAAGCAATATCCTCGTCCTGATCACAGGCGAAAGCGGCACCGGCAAGGAGGTGATCGCGAATGCGATCCATTACAACTCTCCCCGGGCGCGGAAACCCTTTGTGGCGGTCAATGTAGCGGCAATACCCCCCGATCTGATCGAGAGTGAGTTGTTTGGGCACGAGCGGGGCGCTTTTACAGGGGCATCAGGCCGCCGGATCGGGAAGTTTGAGGAGGCCAACGGAGGCACCATCTTCCTGGATGAAATCGGCGAAATGGAGCTGGGCCTTCAGACCAAGCTGCTCCGGGTCCTGCAGGAAAGTAAGGTGACCCGCCTCGGCAGCAACAAGGAGATCAAACTGGACCTGCGCGTGGTCGCAGCCACCAATAAAAACCTGGCTCACCTGGTCCAGGAGGGCACCTTCCGGGAAGACCTCTACTACCGGCTTCAGGGTTTTCTGATCAACCTCCCTCCGCTGCGCGAGCGGGAAAATGATGTAATCCTCCTGGCTAAGTTTTTCCTGAAGAAGTTTTGTGAGCAGAACCGTATGCCCCTCAAGACCTTTAGCAAAGAAGCCCTTGAGGCCCTCATGCGGCATACCTGGCCCGGCAATGTGCGGGAGCTGCGTGCCATCGCAGAGCGTGCTGCCCTGATCTCAGACAACCAGGAGGTGACAGCGGGTGATCTGCTTTTTTCTGACCGACGCTGACCGTGATTATTCCGGGTCGCTTATCCACTCCCATGCTGTATGGTAGGCCCCTTGTTTGTCCACATAGGCCAGTAGGGATTCATAAAAGGGGTGTTCTCCCAGCGTCGCACTGTCTCCTACGATCACCAGTTTTTTGCGGGCACGGGTCATGGCTACATTCATCCGGCGGGTATCTGCCAAAAATCCGATGCCATTTTTCCGGTTGCTGCGCACGAGGCTGATATAGATTATATCCCGTTCCTGTCCCTGAAAACCGTCCACGGTATTGATGGTGATCAGGTGGCTATAGCCTGAGAGCATCGGGCTGGCTGCGACCAGGGTTTTGAGGACACGGACCTGATCCTTGTATGGAGAAATAATGCCGATCGAAACCGGTGTCTCCAGGATCTGCGGCGCCTGGGCTTCTATCTGGTTGAGGAGGATCGCCAGGTGGCGCAGGAGCATACCGGCTTCTTCAGGATTACAGAGGCTTTGGGTCTCAGGATTTCGCTCCTCCTGGTACCCGCAGCCTGCGGTGTCCACATACTCCAGCGGATCAAATCCCGGTGCCAGCACATGGTCATGTACAGATGGATCTGCCTGGAGGCGATGGTTATAAAATTGTGCACCTGAGAATCCCATGATCTGGTGATGCATCCGGTACTGCTGCTCCAGCATGACGGATACAGGTTTAGACTCGATCACCTGCTCAAAGAGTGTTTTGCCCAGGCCTTTTTTCTCAGCTTCGGGAGACTTGACCGTGGGGGGGAGCTGGTAGTGGTCGCCCGCCATGATCACCCGGTGTGCCCGGAGGAGGGGAATCCAGCAGGCTGGCGCCAGGGCCTGGCCCGCCTCATCAATAAATACCGTATGAAACCGCCGCTGTTCCAGCAGTGAGTGCGCGGCACCGGCCAGCGTAGCCGTAATGACTTGTGCCTGGCTGATGGTCTGGTAGATAATGTAGTCTTCCAGCTTATGTGCCATTGAGCTGGCTTCACGGGCCTCTTTGAGGAGTTCCTGCCGGCGGCGCGACTCCTCCGACCCAAACCGGCGTTTGTACTTCAGGGCCTGGCGGCGCAGGGCCTCGGCTTCCTTGCGGAGCTGGCGGAGTGCCTGATAGTCAGCGTGGCGGGTGATGCTTCCGTCGAGGGTATGGGAGAGGAGGGTGTCGTCCACCCGGGCAGGATTGCCCATGCGCAGCACAGAGAGTCCCTGCTCGGCGCAGCGCAGGGTGAGCAGGTCCACAGCGGTGTTGCTGGGGGCGCAGACGAGGACCTGATGCTCCCGCTGGAGTACCTCTTTGATGGCCTGGACCAGGGTAGTGGTTTTGCCTGTGCCCGGAGGACCGTGAATGATGGCAACATCCCGTGCCTCCAGGATGCGCTGTACGGCTTGGTTTTGGACCTCATTCAGCCAGGGATTGTGATAGGTATAGTCCCAGACAAAAAAGTCTGGCTCCACATCACCCAGCAGGACTTCCCGGAGTTCCTTCAAACGCTCATTACCACCCGGCTCGATGACCTGCCGCACGGCCCGGTTCATCTCCTGATAGGTCTTGTCATCAAAATCCAGGTCCACACCCAGCCGGGTATCCGTGAGCCAGTCCGGGATAAAGTCAGACGCCAGGACTACCTTCATCCGGTCTGGCCGGATGGCTGAGATCACCCCGGACACCCTGCCCGCCTCCTGATCCGACAGCAGGCCAAACACACTCACCATGCTGCCTGACTGGAATACATCTGTTTTGGTGGTGGGAGTGCCACGCTCCAATTCCAGCACCAGTCGCTCGCCCAGGCCTATCTGGGTACGGCGAAGGGTCACGGGAAACCAGGTTACTCCTTTGTCCACCCGCTCCTTCCGGCTGCGGTTGAGGAACATCTCCTGGTATTGCCGGAGGTCCTCCGCTTTTTCCACCTGTAAGAGCTGCAGGAGGTGAGAGAGTTTTTCGACTGATTTCATACAGATGGTAAAACATGATCCCTACTCCGAACGGATCAGGCAGCACAAGGTTTTGGGCCGGTGAAGATAAACAGATATTCAGGGTCACCCTATACCCGGGACAAAAAGACCCCAGACGGTTTTCAGCCATAACCCGCCCTTGTAAATCAGGCAGCATCTGTGTATATCGCGTATCATTCCCATCACATACCCCTTACAGCCGATGAGTCGGAACATCGCCTATATCCTGCTGGTCTGCCTGATGGCAGCATGTACCCCACCTCCGCGCCAGCTCACGCTGGCCGATGCCTGGCAGGTGATCCAAACCAAAACTTTTGTGGACCTGACCCATACCTTTGGGCCCGGAATCCCACACTGGAAAGGATTTCCTGACGAAAAACGGGATACCCTCTATGGGTATGAACCTGGTGAAGGCAGCCTCGGCACAGGTTTTTTGGCAGAATCGTATACGCATGTGGGTCAGTGGGGTACCCATGTTGATCCGCCGGCCCATTTTATCAAGGGGCTCCGTACCCTTGACCAGATCGAACTCAAAGAAATGGTATTGCCCCTGGTCGTGATAGATGTGCATGAACAAGTAGCCCAAAATCCTGACTACACCCTGAGCCTGGCCGATATACAAGCCTGGGAGGCTGCACATGGGCCGGTGCCTGCCGGGAGTTTTGTGGCGATGCGTACTGACTGGTCCCATCGCTGGCCAGATGCCGAGGCAATGGCCAATAAAGACAGCAGCGGGGTGGCACATTATCCCGGCTGGAGCCTGGAGGCGCTCCAGTACCTGTACGAAACCCGCAAGATCACAGCCTCCGGCCATGAGCCTACTGATACGGACCCCGGAGTGGCTACGAGCCAGAATGATTATTCGCTGGAAACCTATATCCTCCGGCAAAATCACTATCAGATCGAGCTGCTCACCAACCTGGACAAGGTCCCGGAGGCGGGTGCCCTCATCGTGGTATCGTTTCCCAAACCGCAGGGAGGATCGGGGTTTCCGGCACGGGTATTTGCCATTTTGCCCTGAGCAGATGGCTGGCAGTCCCTCAAGAATCTACTGCAAACGATAGAGATTAAGTGGTTGACTATCAGTATATAAAATACTGCTGTGTCAACTATCAGAACCCGTATCCGTATCAGAACCCATATACCCAACATGTTATGGCCACCTTAGTGTACACAGATGCCTCACATCCTGACTTCATCGCGCTGGTTCAGGAACTGGATGCCGAGTTGCGGGTCCGGGACGGAGCTGACAATGCTTTTTACGCGCAGTTTAATACCATCTCTACAATCCGATACGCGATTGTGGCCTATGTGGACGGGCAGCCTGCCGGCTGTGGTGCGATCAAACCATTTGAGGAGGGCAAGATGGAAGTCAAACGTATGTTTACCTACCCGGCATACCGGGGTCAGCGGGTCGCGGAGCAGGTACTGACAGCGCTGGAGGCCTGGGCGGCTGAGCTGGGAGCTGTAACCTGTGTGCTGGAGACGGGCACCCGGCAGCCGGAGGCCATACGGCTCTATGAGCGTACGGGCTATACACGTATCCCCAACTATGGCCAATACGCTGAGGTGAGCAATAGCTTGTGTTTCGAAAAACAACTCAACCAGCCTGCGAGCTAGTCAGTCCGTGGTGTATCGGGCGGTGATCAGGCAGGTGCGTCAACTGGTTGACAGGACCATCCCCAGGTTCTGGGACTGAGCGGCCAGCCGTAAAAATGCCTGAGCCGTAAGGTCTTCGGGGTGGATCCGCAGGACATCGGTCAACATAGCCTGCGCACCTTTAAAATCCTGCCCAAAGTAAAGATGAACCGCTTGCTCAAATAACGAGCGGGTCTTCAGCTTCTGATCGGCGGTGTGTGGGGGGGCGCTATCAAAACATTCGTAAATTTTTACGGCTTTTTGCCGACCCTTAACCTGAATCGGACCAATGTAGCGTATATGGTAGGCATGAGGGTCGGGGAGAAGGAGATAGCTGTTTTCGCTCAGGAGGATATCTACCCCAAAAAACTTGGTGAGAGACTCTATGCGCGAGGTTGTATTGACTGTGTCGGAGATCGTAGCCGCATCCAGTCGGCGCTCGTCGCCGATGATGCCCATAATTAGGGGCCCGGTATGCAGGCCTATACCGATCCGTATGCCGATCCTGTCCCTGGTTTGGCGGAGCTGGTTGTAGTGACGCAGGTGGGTCTGCATCTGGATCGCGGACTTCAGGGCATCTTCTGCCGTACGGGGAAACAAGGCCATGATTCCGTCTCCGAGGTACTGGTTGATAAATCCCTGGTTGCTGTGAATGACAGGCCCCATCCGGCCGTGAAACGCATTGATAAACCGAAAATTTTGCTCGGGGGTCATAGATTCTGACAAGGTCGTATAGTCCCGGATGTCAGAAAAAAGGACCGTAATCTCCCGTTCAGCCTGGTCGCCCAGTCCCACCTCAGTAATGCTGTCGCGCCCGAGGGCCCGGATAAATTCATTGGGCACAAACCGTCCCGCCACTTCAAAAATACGGTGCAGGTCGAGCTGGGTATTCACCCGGGCCAAAAACTCCTCCCGCGAGAAGGGTTTGGCGATATAATCATTGGCTCCGAGCGCAAATCCCTGGACGAGATCCTGCACCTGGTTTTTGGCGGTGACCATGATGACCGGCAGTTCTGCCGGGAGATACCGCTGCCTGATTTTTTCGCAGACTTCATATCCGCTCATCCGGGGCATCATCACATCCAGGAGCACCAGGTCTATGCTGGTATCTGTGTCCAGAATACGCAGGGCCTCCTCTCCGTTGAGCGCCTGGGACAAGCGGTAACCCTGAGAGGCGAGATGGTTGCTGAGAACCCGTTGATTGATCGCCTCATCATCCACGATCAGGATATGGACATCGCGGGCGGATGTACCAGGGTCGCTCACGGGACTGGGCAGGATCGTCTCTGTAAGCGCGGGCTGGATGCGTGCCAGGTGTTTGTACGGGGTAATACGGGCCACCTCGGCAGAGACCGGAAGGGTAAAAGTAAAAGTGGCACCCTGGCCAGGGGCAGATTGCACCCATATTTTGCCGCCATGCAGCTCTATCAGCTTGCGGGTGATCGAGAGACCCAGTCCCGTCCCTACAAATATGCGGGTCACCGATGCTTCTCCCTGGACAAACTCCTCAAAAATAGCCGCCTGTTTTTCAAATGGAATCCCAATTCCCGTATCTGTGACGGTGACCTCCAGCACTCCCTCCAGTTCTCGTGCAGCGACTGTGATATGCCCCGTCTCAGTAAACTTCACAGCATTACCCACGAGGTTAAAAAAAACCTGCATGAGACGGTTTTCATCCGCAAAAGCAGCTGAGATATCCTCCGGTATGGCATTGACCAGGTTGAGGGGTTTGCCCTTGACCATCGGATAGAAGTTTTTCAGCACCACATCCGCCATGCTGTGCAGGTGGACAGGCATAGGCTGTAGCGTGAGATCTGCCTGCCGGATGCGTGAGAAATCCAGGATATCATCCACCAGCCGCGCCAGCCGCTGCCCGGAGGAGATAATCATGGCGATGTCTTCCTGATTTTCAGGGTATTGAAGCCGGGCCTGCATGGCTTCTGCCAGCCCGATAATGCCCAGCAGAGGGGTGCGCAGCTCATGGGAGGTATTGGCCAGGAATTGGTCCTTGAGGGTCTCTACCCGTTTGAGTTGCTCATGTACGACCCGCAGTTGCTGCACATGGTCGGCAGTCCTGTCAATGGTAGCCTGGAGGTCTTGAAAATCAATAGGTTTTACCAAAAAATCAAAAGCCCCCCGGTTCATGGCCGTGCGGATATGTGCCATATCGCTGTAAGCAGAGATGATCACGACCTGGAGGGTTTTACTCCGTTCGCGGATATGGCTCAGCAAGGTAAGCCCATCCATCCGGTTCATGTTGATGTCCGTCAGGACGAGGTCTATTTCTCCCCGCTGATCAAGTATTTCCAGGGCCTCCACGCCATCAGTGGCAAAAATAATGTCATATGCTCCCGCATGTATCTGCCTGCGGAACCGCTGCCGGATTACCGCCTGCATATCTGGCTCGTCTTCCACTACCAGGATACGGATCATACAAGGATGTGGGTCAATGTTGTTGTGTGGGTAAAACCTAATACAGAAGCCAGATCTGCGGTTTCACAGGTGCTCAGGTAAATATAGCAACAATTATCATTTTCATGCGGTAAATTCCAGTAAGCATGACTTTATAGAAGATCATGCGGGGCCTGCACCTGCGGGCCGGGCACAGGAAACGTAATCACAAAGGTTGCCCCTTCACCAGTCTGGGTTTCGAACCTGAGGGTACCACCGTTGGCTTTCAGGATGTCATAACTCAAACTCAGCCCCAGTCCCGTACCCTGGCCGGCAGGTTTGGTCGTAAAAAAAGGCTGAAAAATTTTGTCCCGGATGGCCTCAGGGATACCCGGACCATTGTCTTGAATTTGGATTTCAACCTTGTCTCCCAGATGTGCCGTACGGATGATCACCAGGGGTTCGTAGCCGGGTATCCCTTGTTGATTTTTTTCATGGACGGCATAAAAGGCATTGCTGATCAGGTTGAGCAATACGCGGCTGATGTCCTGAGGAACCGCATACACGTACGGAAGATCAGGGGCAAACTGTGTCTCCATGCGGGCATAAAAGCGGGCATCCCGGCCCCGCATCCCGTGGTAAGCCAGCCTGAGGTACTCGTCAGCCAATGGGGCAAGGTCTATCCATTCTTTGTGACCGGTACTGGTCCGGGCGTGCTCCAGCATAGATTTGACAATATTGCTGGCTCTTTTGCTGTGATAATGTATCCGCTCCTGGTTCTGAAGGAGGTCTTTCAGCAAGGTATCAAGCTCTGTTGATAAGGGATCAGATACGGGCGTCTGACCCAGGAGTGTCTGAAGCTCCTGGAGAAACTCGATATTGATCTCAGAAAAGTTGCTGACCAGGTTTAGCGGGTTCTGGATTTCGTGGGCGATACCTGCGGTCAGCTCTCCGAGTGAGGCCAGTTTTTCGGCCTGGACAAGCTGTGCCTGGGTATCCTGGAGGCTCTGGTGGGTTTGGGTTAAGGCTGCGTAGGCCTGTTCTATTGTTTTGGCTTGCTCATACTCCCGGCGTTGCGTTTGTTCACGCTCCCGTCGCAGGATATGCTGTCGCAGCATGCGTTGTATGATAAGCAGCATACCGAGGACGATCATGCCGTACAGGCAGTACGTCCACCAGCTTCGCCACCAGGGCGGGCGCACAGTGAAGGTATAACGCAGGGGTTCACTCCAGGTGTCTGCATCGGCCTCGCTGAGTCCTGTGAACCGGGCTCTGACCAGGAGGGTATAGGTGCCCTCGCTGATATTGTCAAAGGTAACAGCCGTTTGTGTCACGACCGGGCTCCAGTCATGGCTATGGCCTTCCAGCCAATACTGATACACTACCAGCCAGGGGCGGGCGAGCTCCTGGGTACCCAGCTCAAAGGTGACCCTGTTCCACCGATAGGGGAGGACAAGTCCGGCAGGCACAGGGCTGAAGGCCGGGATGCTGTCAAAGGTAACACCGGCTAACCGCCTCCGGAGCGTATCACGCTGAGAGGGGGTGAGTGCCTGCCCCAGGGCTGCTACTTCTGCCGTCACCCAGGCCGGCGTGGACAGGCTGTCTGCTCCGCGGGTAAGGAGGGTGTCTGGTGCCAGGGTATGCCAGGGTATCGCCTGCTCATCCAGCCTGAGCGCGCGCAGGCGCACGCGGGGCGGTGCCTGGCTGCGACGCAGGGCCTGATAGGCAAACCGCACCAGCCCGGTTTTGTCGCTGCCGGTCGTCAGCCAGAGGAAACCCCGGGTATCTGCATATATACCCCGTTGGCCCACGTTGATATCCCGGACAGGATATCCCGTAGCCGGGTACAGATTTTCCAGTCGCTGCAACTGCCCGAGCGCCTCCCGGTTTGTATCCGGTATATCAAACAGGCTAACACCCTGATTGCTGCCGATGATAATTTTGTTGACAGACGGTAACACAGCTACCTGGGTGACAAAATTGTCAGGCAGCCCATCTGCACGCGTGAAGGTCCGGATGCGCAGCCGGGAAGCAGGGCTGGACATGGAGTCAAGTTGTGCGGGAGTCAGGCAACTAAGTCCTTCGTCTGTACTCATCCAGAGATGCCCCCCGGGATCCTGGGCCATGTTAAAGATAAAATTATCGTCTGCCGATGGCTGGGTCCTGAAGGTATGCACAGCCAGTATCTCGTGGGTGTCGGTGCTGTCCAGGTCCAGCCGGCTTACCCCCCGCCCGGTCCCAAGCCAGATATTGCCGTCCCGGTCTTCAACAATACTCCGTATATCATTACCTGCCAGGCCCTGCCGGGTGGTATAGGTCCTGAAAGACTGCCCGTCATACCGACATACGCCGTGGGTATAGGTACCCAGCCAAAGGTGCCCGTTGCGGTCCTCTGTGATACACAGGACGATGCTACCGGGGAGTCCATGCCGGGTTGTATAGCTGGTCAGGGTCTTGCCATCGTACCGGCAGGCACCGCCACTGGTACCCAGCCAGATATGGCCCGCACGGGTACGGGTTACGGTCCACACATCATCGCCGGGGAGGCCTTGCTCCGTGGTGAAGCTGCTCAGCGTCTGTCCGTCATAACGATACACGCCATCGCCCACACTGCTAAACCAGTAGTGACCATTCTGGTCTTCTGTTGTACTCCAGATGCTGGCATCACCAAGCCCCTGACCGGCCGTTATGTTGGTAAAGGCATCGCCATCATAGCGCACGATACCACTTCCTTCTGTACCTATCCAGATATTACCCGCCGGGTCTTCTGAAAGTGCTGTAACCAGATTGCTGGGCAGTCCTTCTCCGGTTGTAAAAGAGACTACTTCCGGCTGGTTTCCTCCTCCGGCTGGAAGGGTGATCCGGCTGAGGCCTCCCTCCGTGCCTACCCAGATCCGGCCCATATGGTCTGAAAGCAGACAGGTCACAGCCGCATATGCCAGTCCCTCACGCTGGCTGAATGACCGAAGCTGTCTGCCATCGTACCAGTACACACCCGCTCCGGCAGTCCCGAACCAAAGGTGGCCCTGCTGATCCTGTATGATGCCGGAAATATTGCGCAGGGTGTTTCGGTCCGGAAATTCTAATGGTTTAAATTGCTGACCATCGTACCTGACAATCCCATTGGTGCTGCCCAGCAGCATGCCTGACGCATCTTCAGCCAGACTCTGGATATGATTATTCGGGAGTCCGTCCCGCACGGTAAACCGGGTAGCCTGAAACCGCCCCCCGGTATCCGGCATCAGCCGGACAACTCCCTCCCCATCTGTTCCCAGCCAGATGCTGCCGTCCCGGCCTGCATACAACGTGTGTATCTCCTGCTCTGTGAGCAGTTGGCGGGTCGAGAACCGGACAAACGAGCGCCCGTCGTACCGGGTCACGCCGCCGCCGCCTGTGCCGATCCATATATGGCCGGCACGATCTTCTGCCAGCGACCATACGGCATTATTGCCCAGCCCATGCTCAGCCGTGAATGTAACAAAAGATTGCCCGTCATACCGGCTCAGGCCCCCGCCGCCTGTACCAAACCAGATATCCCCCCGGCTGTCGAGCAAGCTGCATGAGATCCCGTCCATCACCAGGCCATCTTCAGAGGTATAAGTCGTGAAATGGCCAGCTCCGCCCTGGCCCAATACAAAAGGACGACCTGCGCCATCCCGGATCACCTGACCGTCCTCATCTGTCAGGGCAGGCAAGGGTGTCTGCCGGGGGGGTGATATCGGCTTCCCGTCAGGCCTCATCAGGCGCCCGGCAGTCAGTACCGGGACAGACAAAGGAGGCTCCACCTGATCAGTCCATACCCGGACCGGCAGCAATGAGTCTGGCAAATCTGCCATCACCTGGGTCCGGACACTCACCCATGCGCCTGGCAGTGTATCTGTCATAGCTGACCCGGAGGCAGGCTGTTGTTCTGCACAGGCTATAAGCCCTGCCATGCAGGCTGTCAGGCATCCGAGCAGCGGATCACGCAGGAACGCAGCAGATAACCTGTTGGTGCGGGAGGGGTGTCTCATCCGGCAAGGATTAGGCGCAGGGTATTGTCTGGGAGTAAGATAACAATATACCGCGACACTTCATCACAAGCAGAGCAGGTGAAAATGCTGATCAGGCCGGGTATAAACAAAAAAAGCGCTGAGTATCAGCGCTTTTACCAGGTGGCAGAGAGAGGGGGATTCGAACCCCCGATACCCTTTGGGGGTATACTCGCTTTCCAGGCGAGCCCGATCGACCGCTCCGGCATCTCTCTCTGAGTCCTTGGGGACATTTCAGGGACGCAAAGTTAGAATAAACTGCTGAATCTACCAAAGAAAATTTGGCCCCCTTACTCTACGATTACAGGTTCGTAATACCGCCGGGTTTCGGTGGTGACGATCACAAAATACTTGCCGACGGGCAGGGGGCGGCTGTAGGTGACGAGGTTTTGCCGTCCGCCGTCTACCTGCCCGGCAAAAAGAACCGAAAGTTCCCGTAGTTGTTCGTCCAGGAGTTTAACGCGGACTTGCTGGGTCATTTCAGCAGAGAAACGAACGTTGAGGGTGCCTTTGTTTTCACCCTGGATGATGTCAAATGTAAATCCGCCGGGTGCATCCTCGGTCCGCACCTTGGCAGGGGGGGAGTACACGACATACCCAAATTTGTCCTGATTCATCACCCGGTAATAATACACCCGGTCTTTTTCGGTATCAGGGTCATACCACGTGTAGTCACGTGGGGCCACAGAACTCCCACCGGCTTGTATGCGGTCCATCGGTTCGTAATCTTTGCCATCTGTACTACGCTCTATGACCTGGGTATAACAGTCATTTTCAAAGAGGGTTTTCCAGGAGAGGTACACCATACCGTCTATGTACCTGGCCTGGAGATTACGGTACCGGGTGGCAGGGATCAGGTTGGTGGCACGTGCCGTGATGCGCCATTGGCCGGATATCTGGACCAGGGCCAGGGCTGGATCCGGTGATACAGGCATATAGGTCATCCGGGGGTCTGACTCGTCCGGCACATAGAGTTGAGTACCATCCCGGAGGCTGGTCTCCATGGGCAGGAAGGTTACGTTTATGTTGCGGCTCATATAGACAGCGTCCCGCAGTACCAGGCTGCGATCAAAGAGCGCCACCACATCACCTTCTTCCCGGTCAGGTTGCAGGGTAATAAAATCTGTCATGCTGCCAAAGATCAGGGTGCGCTGACCAGCAGCAGGTACCCATCCCAGGCGCAGGGCAGTCCGGGCGCCAATCACAGTACCAGCAGGCAGCCGGCAGGCATAGGCCCGTGTCACCAGACAAAAGCCAGAGACATCCACAGGATCCTGAGACTCATTAAACACCTCAATACGGTGAATAGGATCCCCCGTCTGTCCGGGTGTACCCGGTACATAACGCGACAGGTAAAGCTGGGCAGTGGCAGGCAGCCCCGCTGCCAGGAGCAGGCCCAGGAGGATCGGGCGGAGGCGGCGTGCTGGCATGGCTTAGGATACGAGGGCTACAATGTACTTTTCTTTTTTACCCCGCTGCACCTGCAAGTATTGTCCATGAAAGACATCTTCCAGCCCGATCACAGCCTCCGGGGATTCACATCGTTCAGTATTGATCCGCACGGATTTATCAGCCTCAATGGCGCGGCGGGCATCACTCCGGGATTTGGCGATTTCGAGCTCCGTGAGCAGGTCCAGGATATTCACCCCGGTGGTCAGCCGTTCGCGGGCAAAAGACTTGGTGTCTGACACCCTCGCAGCGGCAGCCCAGTCTTCTGCTGAGAGCCCTGCCAGGGCCTCGCGGGTGCTGTATCCACCGTAGAGAAACTGGGTCAGCTTTTGGGCGGATGCCAGGCCCGTATCACCATGTACCCGACGGGTAACCTCCTCCGCGAGTTGAAGTTGAAGCGCCCATTGATGGGGGGCAGCCCGGTGTGTCTCGATCAGGGCCTCAATCTCCTCCCGGCCTTTGAGGGTGAAAAGCCGGATGTATTTTTCAGCGTCGGCGTCAGTTGCGTTGCGCCAGTATTGGTAAAACTCATAAGGCGAGGTGCGGTTAGGATCCAGCCACACGCTGCTGCCATCGGCTGTCTTACCAAACTTAGTACCGTCCTCGCGGGTCAGGAGCGGGCATACAACGGCATATGCCTGTGCGTCCGGGCCGACCTTGCGCCGGATCAGCTCGGTACCGGTGGTAATATTACCCCACTGGTCAGAGCCCCCCATCTGGAGCCGGACGTCCTTGTGGGTGTAGAGCCAATAATAGTCGTATCCCTGGAGCAACTGATACGCAAACTCTGTATAAGAAATGCCCGACTCGCTGGTCATCCGTTTTTTGACGGACTCCTTGCCCAGCATATAACTGATGGGGATATGCTTGCCGACATCCCGGAGGAAATCCAGGAACCCCATCTGTCCCAGCCAGTCGTAGTTATTGACGACTTCGGCGGGGTTGAGTTTGGTATCAAAGTCAAGAAAAGACTCCAACTGGCGGCGGATGCATTCGGCATTGTGCCGCAGCAGTTCCTCGCTCATAAGGGGCCGCTCCTTGTCTTTGCCAGAAGGGTCACCCACCATGCCGGTAGCACCGCCTACCAGGGCCACCGGGCTATGACCGGCCCGTTGCAGGTGGACCAGCATCGTTACTGCCACCAGGTTGCCGATATGCATCGAGTCACCTGACGGGTCCACCCCCACATATCCGCGTGTCGGGCCGCTCATGAGAAACGTATCTGTGCCCGGCATCATATCCTGAAACAGGCCCCGCCAGCGAAATTCTTCGATCAGGTTCATACCACTTTTATCATTGACTGCGCAGGCAAATTACGCACCAATACGTCAGGAGCCAAAGGAAAAAATTCATCTCCCGGTCAGGCCTCCGCTATGCTGTGTATGGCCATATCACGCATAGCCTGTAGCAGGTGCAGAATGCAGGTATGATCTTACAGCCTGGCAGCGATATTCATATATTACCCGTTTCAGATTCAGAGGATTTGCAGTACATTCGCTCCCGTTTATTACTTAGATATGACTCCAAACCGTTTCTCCCGCATATTTGTCACTGGTGGCGCCGGGTATGTAGGTGCCGTATTGGTACCCAAACTTCTCCAGCGAGGGTATCAGGTGACAGTGATTGACCTGATGATCTATGGCGACCATGTCCTGCCTGATCATCCGGCCCTGACCAAGGTGAAAGGTGATATCCGGGATACTGCGCTCCTGGCCCAGGTTATTCCCGGACATGATGCCCTGATCCACCTGGCCTGTATCTCCAATGATCCCAGCTTTGACCTGAATCCGGAGCTGGGCAAAACCATTAACCTTGATGCATTCGAACCGATGGTGCAGATCGCCCGGGACAATGGGGTGAAACGGTTTGTATATGCATCTTCTTCCAGCGTATATGGGGTCAAGGAGGAGGAAAATGTCACCGAAGACATGATCCTGGAGCCACTCACGGACTACTCAAAGTACAAGGCCATGTGCGAGGAAATCCTGGCCCGGTATCAGACACCTGACTTCACCACCGTGACCCTGCGTCCGGCTACGGTATGTGGTTACTCACCCCGTCAGCGCCTGGACCTCGTGGTGAATATCCTCACCAACCTGGCGATCAATAAAGGCGAAATCACGGTGTTTGGCGGAAGTCAGAAGCGTCCTAACCTCCATATCGAAGATATGACAGACCTGTACTGTTATATCCTGGAGCTCCCGGATGAAAAAATCGCCGGAAAAATTTTCAATGCCGGATATGAAAATCACCCGGTAGCCGAACTGGCTGAAATCGTGCGGCAGGTAGTAGGTCCACAGGTGTCCGTCAAAACCTCCCCTACCGATGATATGCGCTCCTATCACGTGTCTTCAGAAAAAATCAAGCGTGAACTGGGCTTTGAACCCAAACACAGTATTGAAGATGCAGTTATTGACCTCAAGCGGGCTTTTGACAAGGGACTCTTGCCAGACTCACTCACGGATCCTGCCTATTTTAATGTGAAGCTCATGCAAAACATTGAGCTCAAATAAGTATCAGTTACTACAGCACTATGCAAACGACACAACTCAAGGTACCCTATGTTGACCTGGGGGGACAGAACAAAGTGATCCGGGATGAACTCCTGGAAGCCGTAGGCGAGGTACTGGACAGTGGGATGTTTATCCTCGGAGATCAGGTAGCAGAGTTGGAGGCAAGGCTGGCAGAAATATGCGGGGTAAAACATGTCATTGCAGTAGGCAATGGCACCGATGCCTTGCTGCTGCCTATGAGAGGGCTGGGGATTGGAGCCGGAGATGAGGTGATTGTCCCGCCCAACTCGTACCTGGCTTCGGCTTCATCTGTGGCGCTGGCAGGTGCGACACCGGTGTTTGTGGATGTGGCCAATGATTATAACATAGACCCCGACAAGATAGAGGCTGCCATTACACCGCGTACCAAGGCGATCATGGCCGTACACCTGACGGGGCGTCCGGCACAGATGAGCCGTATCCTGGACATCGCCTACCGGCATGGGCTGCATGTGATTGAAGATGCCGCTCAGGCTATCGGAGCTACTTATCAGGGCCGTCCGGTAGGTTCCTTTGGGACCTTTGGGGGATTCAGCCTGCATCCGCTCAAAAACCTCAGCGCTGCCGGCGACGCAGGGTTTATCACCACCCAGGACGATACCCTGGCCACCTACCTGCGCAAGGCCCGCACGCACGGCCACGTCACCCGTGACACCTGCGCCTTCTGGAGCCTCAATTCCCGCCTCGATACGATACAGGCGGCCATGCTTCTCGTCAAGCTGCGGTACTTCAACGGATGGACAAGCCGCCGCCGGGACATCGCCGCCATGTACAAGTCCCGCCTCAGCGGGTACGTCTGGACCCCTAAGGATCAACCAGGCGAAAAAGGTGTGTATCACACCTTTATCATCCAAACCGACCGCCGGGACGCCCTCAAACAATGGCTGGCTGACAAAGGTGTGGACACCAAAATCCACTACCCGATTCCCATTCACCTCCAGGAGGCAGCAGCCTATCTGGGGTATAAAAAAGGAGATTTCCCGGTCACGGAGCGCCATACCGAGACCATGCTCAGCCTGCCGGTATTTCCAGAACTGACAGATGAGCAGATTGAGTACGTGTGTACTTGTATCGAGTCGTTTTTTGGCCAATAATCACTCCCTTCCCGATACCCAAACACCCCGGCAGCACCTGTTGGTACCTGCCGGGGTGTTGTGTTTTCAGGGGATCAGCGTACCTGAATTTTTTCTTCGACCACCTGCCACCCCACACTTATCTGTAGCAGGTACATACCGGGTGCCAGATCTGACAGGGGTAACTCAGCGGGTACTCCGGGACTGACCGGGACAGATCGGCGCAGGACCACCTGCCCTGCTATGTTGCGCAGGCTCAGGACCACCTCTCCGCTGGCACCCATCACAGAGACCTGCAGGGGCTCGTCCCGGAGGGCTGGTACCGGATACACCTGTACCCTAAGCTGGTCTTCCTGCCCCCAGTACACTTCCTGAATATCTGAGTGTACAAACTGACCATCTTTGAGATGAATCCGCAAGCGGTAGTAGCTGGTTCCGCTCAGGGGGCGGAGGTCTGCTGCCTGATAGGCATCAGGCACGGGTACTGTTACTTCCCGGGTCAGCAGGTCACTAAAAGTGGTCCTGTCTCCGGCCCGCTCTACCGTATAGTGTGTCACATCCCGCCATCCTGAGGTGCGCCAGGTCAGGTTCACCCGGGTCTGCTGAGGTACTGCTTCAAACACAATATTGTCTGCGTTCAGGCTGGTGGGGGGATACAAAAACATCCGGGGAATCACCTGCCGGGACAGGCCCTGTGCCGACCATTCGAGTTTGGCACGGCCATAGGCTGCCCGCTGGTAGTATTCCATCCGGATGGGTACCCGCTGCCATGCGGTGAGGGCCGTCTGACCGCTGTGTGTGGATGAAATCTGGTCCTGCCAGGCATCCACGACCAACTGATTATTAACCCAGAGGCGTACCCCGTCATCTGTCGTGGTGTGAAAGGTGATATTGCCCGTTATGACAGGCTCCAGTTCGCCCTCCCATACCACGGAAAAGGTGCCATGGTCTATCGCAGGCATCGGGGCACGATTGCTCCAGTAATAATCAATCGTGGTATCTACCCGGTAGGCACCTGCCTGGGTCATGGCGATGTCCTGATAGTACGTGGCCGGAAGGCCGGAGCCTGTCGCAGCCCCTGTTGGCACTACATATAACAGACGCTCAATCTCGGCCGCAGGCTCATAGCTGGCATTGCCGGGCTGGGCTGCCCGGATCGTGATAAGGCCCGGTGCGCCTGTCAGCGTAAGGGTATTGCCGGTGACATTCCCCGGTCCGGAGACAACATTATAGGATACTGGCAGCCCTGAGGTAGCACTCGCCTGGAGGGTGACCGTACCGGGTATCGCTTGCAGGATGCCGGGGTCTGGAAAATCAATCCGCTGATAGGTCAGCGAGACAGGACTTCCCTCGTGCAGGACGACATTGCGGAAATATGAGTTACCATTGCTGGCCCCGCCATCATGGTCAGCATTAAAAATCATGCGGGAGAAAGTCCCTGTGAAGTGTGTACCTACCGGGATGGTATAGTGCTGCCAGCCGCCACCCGCATAGGTATTGTAGGTCTGTATGGCCGGGGTTGCCTGGGTGCCGTAGAGCTGAAAGCGGTTGCCGTCGTTGGTGTCGTCACTGTCAAATCCGATGCTGTGCTCCTCACCCTGCTGGGTAGATCTGAAATCAAACTCCAGTACGGTATTAGGGGTAATGGAGCAGGTATAATATATTTTTTTCCATCCATTGTCGGTGACCAGCAGGGTAGTACCATTGGCCTGGATAGCAGCTGTGCCATTGTCCTGGGTGGCATCGTAGGAACTTACGGCATAGTCATCAAAACTGATCTGAGGGGCAGATGCGACAAAATTGGTCGGCATGGTATTGATCCAGTCGGCGATGAGCTGCACTCCGGCTGAGTCAATCAGGTTTTTGGCGAGGGCGGGCATTGCAATATCCGCATGTACGGCTGAGAGCCGTTTGTACAGGATGGAGGCAGCTGCGGCCTGCGGCACGATCAGCCGTCCGTCATGGATGCCCAGGTCAGAGACAGGTGTGCCGTATATCAGGTGCCGGGCATTAATCGGGGTCTGAAGCCGGGAGTCAAACTCCGCCAGAATCCCTGTACCGGGGCGGTGACAAGAGCCACAATTGGCATCCAGATAGGAGAGAGCCCGGTCCTGGAGCGGGGCCGCCGGATTTTTGGTGCTGGTGAGCAGGGCCCCGAGATTGGTCGTGTCAGGCGGGTTGTCAAATGCCTGAATATGGGAGAGGGTGGTGAGCTGGTTGGCAGTGCGGCCTGTAAGCGGATAAAAACAGTCACCGTTGAGCTGACGGGTTTTGAGTCCCAGTAAGCCCCCGGATGGTTCATTGTGGCAGCTCTTGCAGTCGGAGCGGCTGGGATAATACCAGACCGTCTCGGTGGGGCCTGTGGCGGTCTGTACCGTAAAGGTGTCCAGCCTGCTGCCAGCCAGCAGTTCGGCATCGGTCTGGTCGTCACGCCAGCGGTAGGAGACGCCATAATAGATCCCGTCATTGCCCCGGATCATAAACCGGGTCTCTATCCGGCGGCGGATAGCAGGATTGGTCTCGTTGAGGGCCAGCTCAAAGTGTTTGACGGCTACAGTGCCGGCCGGGAATGCCCAGTTGTTGACCTCTGAGTAGGTGATCTGCTCGGCAGGTGAGTCCATGACCCCGTCATTAGGGAGGATCAGCCAGCGGGTCTTGATCGCAGCATCCGACCAGAAGGGGACATTCATCTCGTACGGGATCAGGTAATCGTACGGGGTCAGGGTGGTGAGGTCCTGGAAAGTCTGGGTCTGCGACAGGAGGGCCGGCGGCTCCGGGAGGCCGGCATTCTGGCGGGTGAGTTTGTATATTTTACCGCCGGGATTCCCGGATCCATTAAACCGCATGATGTACAACTCGCCGTCCAGGTCCAGTCCGAATGCCGAAACACTGAAGTAAGATGCTCCAAAGGGCATGGTCATCAACTCCTCAATCTGAGGGGCCTGGTTGGGGACATAGGTCATGGCCCAGAGCCGCTTGCTGCCATTGTCTGCGAAGACATATTTGCCATACAAATCTGTATGGATCGTACCCCGGTACACCTGCCCGCCGATGACACAGTTGCCCTGTGAGTGGGGATACTCATAGACGGGGTTGGTGAGCGTACCCAGGATTGTGGCAGGCGTGGCATCGGGTCCGGTGAGGCTCCCTTCGCGGAAGGACCAGCCATAATTGCCGCCGGAGACCAGGAGGTTGATTTCTTCCCGTTGGTTTTGGCCCACATCTCCTACCCATATATGGCCACTGGGTTTGTCTATCGAGGCCCGGAAGGGGTTTCGCATCCCCAGGGCATAAAATTCTTCCAGCCGGGCACCATTAGACCCCGTGAAAGGGTTATCGTTGGGGATAAAATAAAAATCCGTGTAGCTGTCATCCGTACCGTCTATCAGCTGAGGTTGCCGGGCGATGGGGTGACTTGTGAGGGGATTTCGATCTACATCTATGCGGAGCACCCCGCCGAGGAGGCGTTTGGTAAGCGACTGCCCGTTGTCATAGGCATTGTTTTGATTGCCCTCATCCCCCATCGTGATATAGAGGTAGTCATCATTCCCAAAAAATATACTGCCCCCATTGTGGTTATTGGCGCGGTCGTACTGGTGGATCAGGACGACCTCAGAGGCTGGATCAGCAGTAGCCGGGGTGCCTGAAACCGTAAACCGGGATACCCGCGTGTAGGTACGCTGCATGCCGGAGGTGCGGTATTGGTAGAAAACGTAGATATAATTACTGTCCAGCCCATATCGTGGATGGAGGGCAAAACCCAGTAACCCGCTCTCTGTCACGGAGTAGGTCTGGTTGACGAGGTCCAGGTAGGTTGTCTTGACCGTGGCAGCGGGATTTTTGTCCACGGCGACGATACGCCCGTCGTACTCTGCGATCAGGAGGCGGCTGGTGCCGGGCTCCTCCTCCAGGTGGATAGGGGAGACAAAATTCAGGCTGGGAAAAGCATCCTGGAGTAACCAGGCCCCACTCCCCTGCCCGGGCGTCTCAGCCGGAAATACCCCATTGATAAAAGGGCCGACAGGGGCTGGTGCGTCCAGACCGTGCTGCAGGATACTGACAGGGGCAAAAGCCACCAGACCAGCAGCCACCAGGCCGATCCACAACCGATGGCGAACAAACATACCCCGTAGGCGATGGTACAAATGCAGAAAATCCATGATACAGAGGCTCAATAAGTGTGGTAGCGGGAAGAAGCAAGTAGTAAATGGATACGGAAGGTATCGTATGACATGGATTGCCTGCACGGCGTCACTGACCCGTGCATACAAGTGTATTTACCTTATAAAAGATAGCGGGAATGCCGAGGGTTTCTGATGGGGGCAGAAACGTGGCGTAAACACCCCAAAATCAGCAACAATATGATTTCATCAAAGTGAAATCTATCGGATGACTGGGGGCGTACCCTGCAAGAACGAAAGATTTAACCTATAAATTGCCGTTCTGTTTCGCGCGAAAGGTACAAAATTGCCTTTATTTCTACTAATAAAAATGTACTGAATAAGGGAAAACCTCATCCGTTGCATAGCCGGATCACCGGGTTGTGTGGTGGGCCACATAATTAAGGTGCCCATGTGGTATTCAGCAAAAGGGTAGTAATTTAGAAAGCGGAAATACTTTTCAGGCCGGGAGGCCAGCCAGGTTTGTACCGGAGAGGCGACGCGCCGATGTGTAACAAATACCTGTATTTACCCATTTTATCACTCTTCTTTTCATTTAACCGAGCTCTTATGCGTATTGGGGTACGATTGGGGGGCATCATACTGGGGATGATGCTTATGACACATGCCTGGGGCCAGACCCGCGGGATCAGTTATCAGGCCGTGGCCCGGAGCAGCACCGGAAGCCTGATGGCAGGACAAGCCATTTCACTGGGGCTGCTCATCCGGCAGGCCAGCCCGTCGGGTGGGATCGTGTACGAGGAGACACACGCGGTCACGACAAATTCTTATGGCCTTTTTACGGTTATGATTGGTGAAGGGACTGCCGTCACGGGTACTTTTAGTACGATACCCTGGGCCGAGAGCCGTATGTACCTGGAGGTCCGGCTAAACGGTGCTACCCTGGGGATTCAGGAGCTGGTCTCTGTGCCTTATGCCAAGGTGGCCACTGATATGCGGCTGGAGCATCTCACGGATGTCGCAGCGCCTGCCCCGCCGATCAGTTATGTACTCAAATGGGATGGCAATGCCTGGACCCCCGCGCCGGATCAGACGGGACTCAGCTACACGGCCGGTGCCGGCATCAGCATCAGCGGGACGACCATCACCAATGTGGCGCCGGACCAGGTCGTAAGCCTGACCGGAAGCGGTGCTACCAGTGTGACAGGTACCTATCCCAGCTATACGATTTCCTCTACGGACAACAATACCACCTACACCGCCGGGACCGGCATCAGCATCAGCGGGACGACGGTCTCCAACACTGGCGATACCAACTCCGGAGATGATATTACCCTCAGTACGGTAGCAGGCGGCGACCTTACGGGTTTTTTTCCCAATCCCACGGTGGACGGACTGCGGGGAGCCGGCATCTCGACCACGACTCCGTTTAATGGGCAAATCCTGAAATACATAGCTTCCACCAATCAATGGACTCCTGCCCCGGATGAAGGTGCCAACCAGTGGGTCAATGGAGCCAACAACTCCATCAACTATGTCAAGTCTCCCAATGGAGCTGTATTTATCAACCGTACGGCTCCCATCAGCACTACACCTTATCTTGACATGCTGGGGGTGGAGGGAACTACCGCGGGCCTGGCCGGGGTCAATGTCAGCACCAGTGATGCCTATGGAGAGCCTTATTACGGATACTCAACCTCCAATGCCCTGCGGGCCTACTCATATTATAATGGAGATGACAGCACCTTCCGGATTAATATCCTCAACCCCGGCAGCGGATTCACGACCCGGTTTCTGATGGGGCGCTCGGGCAGGATCACGCTCGGCGGCAATATTACCCCAGCCACAGACCTGCACCTGGTACAAAACAGCCTGGTCAGTGATGCATTCCGCATCTCACTGGCGAGTAACCCCCTGCAACAGTGGGAGGTGGGGGTAGGCACTTCAACCTTTAACTATAAGTTTTATTATCAGGACAATAACAAGGCCGATATCAGCCATGTCAGCGGCAACTATGTAGTGGCTTCTGACCAAAAGCTCAAGACGGACGTAACTTCGTTGGGGGCCGTGCTGCCGGGCCTGCTACAGTTGCGACCCGTGACATACCGCTACCGGGACAATGCAGCCACAGATCCCCTGACCATCGGGATGATCGCGCAGGAGGTTGAGCCTCTGTTTCCGGCACTGGTCGAAGACCTTGAGGGCGACCTGAAAGGCATCGCCTACGATGGGTTTGGGGTACTGGCCGTCAAAGCGATCCAGGAACAGCAGGCCCAACTGGAAACCCAGGAAGCGCTGCTGACTTCGTTGTTAGCACGCCTGCAGGCGCTGGAGGCGGAGGTCAATACCCTGCGCGAGACCCGGCGCTGAGCCTCAATCCAGAATCCCCCGGAGCCGGTACAGGACCAGGGCCTGCTCTAACGGACCGAGGGTGTAGCCCTCTTCTTGTGCCATCCGGGTGATTTTGGGTACGGTCTGGATGAGCTTGCGGGAATAGGGCTTGGACAGCGTACGGGCTGCCAGGCTGAGTTTTTCTACGGGTCCCATCTCATTCAGCCATGTCTGCAACTCCTGCGACAGTGCCTGAAGGGAAGATTCATTCTGCCGTCCGAATTTGTCCAGGTGCCGGAATGCCTGATAAGGTTTGGGCCGGGCGGCGGCTTCGTCCAGCACATCCGCAACGATGATGGCCAGCGCATCAAACTTAGCCTCAGGTGCCAGGGAGGAGGTTGCCAGCTCTTTGAGTGCCTGGCGGTGAGACTGGAGTTCTTTCATTCCGGTACAACCGCTCAGCAGGACCAGGGTGAACATAAGCAGGGTGAAGCTCCGCATGGTGACTACAGGTATAGGAAAAATGACAGGCCCCCGCCGGGAGGGTTGCACCCGGAAGATAACCCGGACACAATATCGGGATAAAAAATTGACCTACCTTTATGGATGCGCTGCATAGGGCATATCCCCAACTGCTATATCCCCGATGAAAAAAATCATAACCAATCTCACCTTTTGGGTACTGACCGCGATCCTTTGCGGGATCCTGCTGGGACATCTGGCGCCAGCTACGGCCATACAGATGGAGCCACTCGGCAAGTATTTTATTGAGGTTGTCAAGCTGTTTATTAACCCACTGATATTCCTCACCATTACGCTGGGTATCTCAGGCATGGGCGATCTCAAAAAAGTAGGGCGCGTAGGAGCCAAGGCCCTGATTTATTTTGAAGTCGTCACTACCCTGGCCCTGCTCATCGGGATTGTGGTGGGATGGCTGATACAGCCCGGAGCAGGGGTGGCTGCTATCGGCACCCAGGCATCGGTGCAGACGTATGCGGAGCAGGGAGCCCATTTTTCCCTGCTGACGTTTTTCCAGCACAACATTACCCTCCAGGTTTTGCTGGTTTCCATTCTCATCGGGATTGTCCTGAACCAAATCCCCCGCCAACAACGGATAACGGACCTGCTGCACCGGGCCTCCGGATATGTGTTTCAGGCATTACGGCTGGTGATGTTTCTCGCTCCGCTCGGAGCTTTCGGCGGGATGGCATTTACCATCGGGAAATATGGACTTCAGACCCTCGTCCCCCTCGCCAAGCTGATGATCACCATGTATGCCACCATGGCAGTTTTTATTTTTGGGGTATTGGGCCTGATCATGCGGTCGTGTGGGGTGAGCCTTCTCAGGTTTCTGGGATATATCCGCGACGAATTACTGATCGTGCTGGGGACTTCCTCCAGTGAGTCCGCACTGCCGGCCCTGATGCACAAGCTCGAACGTATGGGTTGCTCCAAGCCAGTAGTAGGCCTGGTGGTACCGGCCGGCTATTCATTTAACCTTGATGGAACTACCCTGTACCTGTCTATGGCTGTGATTTTTCTGGCGCAGGTGTATGGTGTTGTACTGCCGGGTGAGGCTGTCCTGACGATCATCGGGGTGCTGATGGTGACCTCCAAAGGAGCTGCCGGGGTGACGGGAAGCGGGTTTGTGGTTCTGGCCTCGACGCTGACAGCCGTACAGCTCATCCCGGTGGAGGGGCTGGCCCTGCTCCTGGGGGTGGACCGGTTTATGTCAGAGGCCCGGTCTATCACCAATTTTATCGGCAACGGTGTCGCGACGGTATTTTTGGCCGCACATGAGCGGGAGCTGGACCGGGACATGATGCAGCAGGTGCTGGAAGGGCAGGGCTAAACCAGGTCTTTGCGCGCCTCCAGCGCATATACCATCGGGATACGGCCAGCCAGCCCCTCGATCTGGTATCCACCCGGAACCGCGACGGTACGCTGAAAGCAGTTGTACGGGGAGGTATCGTACTCCTCAAACCGGCTGATGCGCAGCCCCTGCGACAATAAAGCCTGAAACACCTCCGCCAGGCTATGATTCCAGGTATAGGATGTCAGCACCGTGTCAGCTCGCTGGTCAGCATATGAGCCGTGCTCTTCCTCTGCGATCACTTCCCGGTTAAAGTAGGAGTACACCACCTGTGAAAATACATTGTCATACATCCAGATCACCGGATGAAACTCTACGAGGACAAAACGTCCTCCGGGTTTCAGGTACCTTGCGATCAGGCTGCCCCAGGTCTGAAGCTCAGGCAGCCACGGCAATGCCCCATATGAGGTGAAAATCGTATCAAATGTCCGGTCGCCGAGGAGGGTATCCATCTCCAGGACATTGCCACAGACAAACGAAGCGGAGAGATTCAGCTCCTCAGCCAGGGTATGGGCATACTGGATGGCATCCGGAGACAGGTCAAGCCCTGTCACGCGGGCACCCATACGGGCAAGCGAAAGGGTATCCTGCCCAAAATGGCACTGGAGGTGCAACAATTCCTCCCCTGCTACGGATCCCAATAGCCCCAGTTCAGGTGCCTGCAGCGAAGTCGCCCCCGCCCTGAATCCCGCTACATCATAAAAAGCAGAACCTGTATGCAGGTGGGTATAGGTATTCCAGAGGTTGCGGTTGGCGCTCAGGTAATCAGGGTTCATAGTGGAAGATGATCATCAGGTTAGATGCTGATACGGACACCCAGAACAAAAGATCAGCTTCTGCGACAAAAAAAATGGGCCGCGCATTGCTGCGCAGCCCGGAACGTATTGCCTGATGTGGGAGATTGTCAGAGGCCACTCTGGCGAGCTTCAGCTTTGGCGCGGGCGTCCACGACCTTGGCAAGCTCAGTCAGCGCAGCTTCAATTTTGTTTTGGAGGGTCGTCTGTCCCTGTGCAGCAAGGTTGTCACGGAGGGCCTTGAGGGTGGTCTCATCGGGGGCAGGTGCCTCTGTCACAGAGGTTACCTGGACGATATACACGCCGTTCATGCCGGTGATAGGTTTGCTGGTCGTACCCTGCTGCATACCGGCGATCGTACCGATCACCATCCGGTCTGTTCCCATACCGGGGATATTGGTACTCTCAAAGGAGATATCACTGGCAGTATTCACAAAGGCACCTGCGCCGTAGGCATCTTTCATGGCGTTGAGATCACCGGAGAGGCCTGCAAGTTTATCCTTGATCAGCTTGGCTTTTTTCTCAGCCCGGATCTTTCCTTCGACCTCGTCCCGTACATCCTCGATATCCTTCAGACCTTCTTCTTTGCGCTTGTAGACCTGGGCCACTACGTAGCTGTCCTTGACGCGGTATACCTTGGAGATTGCTTTGACATCAGCGTTGAGCGCCCAGATGATAATCTCACGTCCGCCGCCCAGGCCGAGGATATCGCGGCTGGCATCCGTGAGGCCTGTACTTTCAAGGGCTACCTGGTTGAGGTCGGAAGCGACATCGTTGATGTCTTTTTTCTGCATCAGTTGGGCAGCAAATGCATTGGCCTGTCCATATACAGAGTCGCGGGTCTGGGTAGAGAAGATGATAGGCACCTCAATCTCTGCGATCTGATAGGTCTGCGTAGCTTTTTCGGTGACTTTCACGACATGAAGACCACCTGGGCCCTTGACAGGACCTACGATGCTGCCCGTGCTGGCTGCGCTGACTGCATTGTCAAACTCCTCCCCAAACGTACCCGGTGTGTACCAGCCAAGGTCACCTCCAAGGTCGCGGGAGCGGAAGTCATCTGAGTTTTCGCGGGCCAGTTGCGCAAAGTCTGCTCCGCTGCGGGCCTGGGCCGCAATGTCAGCAGCTTTTGTCCGGACGGCAGCACTGTCACCCATGAAGGGGAACAGGATGTGGCTGACTTTGGACACTGGCTTGGCAGCAGACTGGACGCCTACTACCTTGTAGAGTTTGTAGTAGCCACTCCGGTCGGCGATCGGTCCGATCACTTTGCCGGCAGATACGCCTGAGAGGCTGTCACGGATGGCTTCGGGCAACTCTCCCACTGGCTTGTACGCGCGGGAGAACGGGGTGCGGCTGTTGGCTGCCACAAACAGGGAATCTTCCTTGGATTCAGCAAACTGGCCCTTGAGTAGGTTGGCACTAATCGTTGCCTTGGAAGAGTCAGCCTGGCTCGGACGCAGGTTGAACCGTACGTACCGGATAAAGGTCTCAGCATCCTTCTGCTTATATGCAGGGGCATGATCGCTGATATAGGCTTTGATCTCGCTGTCACTTACCTTAATGGTAGAGTCAGGGATCTGTGAATAGTTGACACCGAGGTAGGTGATGTTCACCTTGCGGTTCTGCTCCTGATGACGCTGGGTAGCGTACGCCTGTGAGGCTGTGAAGGCACCGCGGATCATGTTGACATACCGCTCCTGGCCCCGCACACGGGCTACGAGGTCCTCCAATTGTTTGAACTGAGCTGCAGACTCTTCGTTTTCATTGATCTGCTCCAGCAACAGTTTGATTTTTTCCGGTGAGTAGCTATCCCCCTGGCGGAGCAGGTAGGTGGTGACGATCGAGTTCATGAAGGGCGTGAGCGCCTCATCCGTGAAGAGGTTGTAAATCTCTGCTCCGGATACCTGGAGGCCGGCACTCTTCAGCTCGCGGTCATATACAAGCTCTGATACAAACTGATCCCAGACCTGGTCCTGGATACGACCCCGGGCGAGCTCGTCAGCGTCGCCGGATTGGGAGAGGGCATTCTCTACCCGCTGGCTGTACTCAGTATATGCGACAGACTCTCCTGCTACCGACCCTGCTTCAGGCGGGCCTGAAACAATGTTGGACATACCAGAGAGGAAGTCAGTCAGGATGAAGACAGCCAGTGCGAAAAAAATGACAATGGCGATCAGTGATATGTTCTGCCGGATACGGGCCAGAATAGTCATAAGCGGTTTGCGTTAAGCGAATTATCCCATTACAGGGCGGCAAATAACGTGTTTTTTATACTAACTTCAAAACATTGATCATAAGTCTCCTGGCTGTTTTTCTGCTTATTCAATCCGGAGCAGTTTCTTCCGGGACATAAGGCTCCAGCCGTACAGCAATAACCCGGGTATGGGTGGACTTTAGGACGGTAATTTTGTAGTCACCAGCCACGAGGGTCTCGCCTGCGGTGGGGATAGACTCCGTGATATAGGTGATCAGCCCGCCCAGGGTCGTATAGTAGGTGTCCTCCGGCAGTTCCAGCTCAAAGGTCTCATTGATCCGGTAGATTTCCAGGCGGGCACCCAGGTGCAGGCTGCCGTCCTCCAGGGTTTCCATGATCAGGTCTTCTTCTTCCTCACCCGGGACTTCGCGGTCATGCTCGTCTTCTATTTCCCCAAACACCTCCTCCACCAGGTCCTCAAATGTGATCAGGCCTGCCGTCCCGCCAAACTCATCCACGACAATGGCTACGCTGCGCTTCTGGCTGATAAACTCCTTGAGCAGAACGTTGGCGGGCATGGTCTCGGGGATCATCAGCACCGGCTGTACCAGACCCGCCAACGCACCTGGCTGCTGAAACAAGCTGATCGAGTGTACAAATCCCAGTACCTGGTCCAGGGTATCCTGGTAGATGATAACTTTGGACAGGCGGGTCTCAATAAAGATCGCCTTTAGTTCGTCCAGGGTGCTGTCATGCGGGGCAGAGACAATATTGGTCCGGGGAATCATAAACTCCCGCGCACGGGTATCCTTGAGCGCCATGACATTGGAGAGCATCTCCGTATCAAGGTCTGGCGGCGGAGGTTGTCCCCCGTCCTCGATCACCTCCCGGATATAATCCTCTAGCTCCCGGAGGTCTGCTGAGGCGTCTCCCGGAAACTCAGGGGCAGGTCGTATCGTGTCAATAGCTTTGAAAATCAGGGAAATAGGATAAGAAAAAGGCCACCAGACCCCATACAGCACAGGCACAAATGCGAGCACCAGGCGGTCGGCGTTGACCCGAAACAGCGGCCGGATCAACCCTTCACTCAGCAGGAGCATGAGCAGACATACCCCGCCCGACCAGGCCCAGGCCTGAAATCCGTCCGCATGCAGGGTCTGAACGGCCTCCCAGGTATATCGGACGCTGAGCGCCATCAGCAGGCTCATGACAATCACCAGGGTAAGATAGACCTCTCCTGCGCGGTGTTTGAGGATCATGATCCTGTCAGCAGCCCGGTCACCCTGGGCCGCCCGCATGCTGAGTTTGAGTTTCTGGGCATACGAAAAAGCAGCCTCCAGGCCTGAAAAAAACATCAGACCCAGCCAGGTGCCTGCTGCCACCAGCATTGCAGAGACAGGTAGTGTCACGGCGTATGAGCGTCAGGGTTGTCCTCTGGATGTTGCTCTGCCTCGTAGGCGGCGACCTCCTGCTCCAGCTTGATGCGCTGGGTACGACGAAATCCGTATAAAAATGAAAGCAGGGCGATCATCACCAGAAATATCCCGATCTGCCGGGCATCCAGCTTCGGAAACTCCATTGCGAGGTAGATCAGCGCCAGTACAGCGGCTCCCAGATACAGATACTCGGTGCGGAAAAACATATGGAGCAGGTATAATACCGTGCCCGTACAGCAGGCCCGGTTCAACACAAAGGTACAGGATTTTTTGGGGAAAAAGGGCAATCAGAATGCCCCGTTTGTCTCCAGGTCACCCCGGATGCCGAAAAGGAAATAGGCTGTAAAGGCAGCGTTTGAGCGCAGGCCCCGGTCAGCATAGATGGTTTTGGTGCGGGTCTTGATGCGGACAGGGGCCGGGGTGTAGATCGAGTCCTTGCGTTGGTCCCAGTAGAGCAGTTCCGTTTCAAGGGTTTCGCCCGTTTCATTGACCATTCGCACATTGCCCCGTATCTCAGCGGTGCTGCGCCCCCGCCCCATAAATCCTTCTTCTGCCTTGAGGGTGCTGTGAGCCTGACCCCGGCGGTCCAAAAAATAAATCTCCACGCCCTGGTCCATCAGGTAGGAAATATCAGACGTGCTGCCGCCAGCACTTTTTTCACGCACCCGCCCGGCTACCATCCGCGCAGTCACCCGTGCCGAGTCCGAAAAATAATACGTCACGCCATAAGAAGAAGACCGTATACTGTCGTCTGCCTCCGGGAGAAAAAAGGACTCCGAGATCGAATTAGGCGTGGAGCAGGCCAGGAGCAAGCCCGCTGCCAGGAAAACAATCCAGGTATGTCGAAGGGTAATATTCAGGTGCATAGACAACAAAACGGTTGGACAACAGGATAAGGTACCCGCCCGCAGCACAAAGGTCAAGCCGTCCGGCGATTTTTACAAGGGAATAATCTGATTTTCAGTTTTATGCAAGCTGATATGGGCTGGCGGCACTGCCGAGTTCAACTATATCCCCGGAGCCTCGTATATTTGTCTGGTAAAATAGCTATGGTTATGACAGCAGAGGCAATGATCAAGGTATCGGATGCGGCCCTGGCCCATATCCGGACCCTGCGCGAGCAGGAGGGGCATGATGAGTCGTTTGGCCTGCGCGTGAGCGTGGAGGGGGGCGGCTGTTCAGGCCTTATGTACAAGCTCGACTTTGACAGCCAGGAGCGCCCCGGCGATCAGGTGATTGAAGACAACGGGGTCAAAATTTTTGTGAGCATGAAAAGCCTGCTCTACCTCATCGGGACGGAGCTGGACTATACCGGGGGGCTGCATGGCAAGGGGTTCCACTTTGCCAATCCCAATGCCGCCCGTACCTGTGCCTGCGGCGAGAGTTTTTCGGTCTGATCCAGGTCTGACCGTCAGAGTACCCCCCGTACCAGGATCACGAGCAGGGTCAGGACGATCAGCCCGATCCCGATGGCCAGGGTCACCCGCTCAGCTGACAGGGGTTTCTCGCCGATCAGTTTGCCCGTCTGTCCATTGATCCAGAAGGGATACCGCTTGCCCCGGTAGGTGTAAGACGCGATCCACACCGGAGCCAGGACATGCCGGAAGGCAACAGCTTGTTGCTCAGAGGTGATTTTCAGGTCTTTATGTGACGTACCGGGTATTTTTTTCTCGATAATGGCCGTAAGGCTTTTATTGATCACATCTGTGGCGGCCTGCAAACCCTCCTGCTCTTTTTTTGAATAGAGCTCCATCGTCCAGCCACGCAGGTAGCGTGGATCATAGGCTACTGCCTGCCCAAAATTAAATCCCATCTCTCCCTGGAGGGCTTTTTCCGGTATGGCACCGGAAAGATGGATTAATACATTGTCAAAAAAGTGCTCATAATAGCCTACCGTCGGGTCCCAGACTTCTTTTTGTACCAGCGCCCCTTTTTGGAGCTCTGAGACCATGATAGCGGTCAGGCCCTTCCAGGTGGAGCGGGTAAACCCATCCACCATAAAAAAAGGCAGGTACACGCCATGTATCCGCTCCGGCCGAGCCGCCTCCGGGAGGTCCTGCGGGAGAAACCAACCCTGCCTGAACCATCCCAGCAGTTTGGCACGGGCCTGCTCACGCGGGAAGGTGAACGGGATGATGCCGAAGGGTTCCAGTACCTTGTTATGCTGATCAATGCTGGCAAAGTCGCCTCCTTTACAAAAAGGGCAAGCTGCCGGGGCTGCATCACCCGGAGTGGCCAGGGAGGCCTTGCAGGTCTGGCATTGGTGGCCGCTGATGCCGGGTCCTACCCCCCGCGTAAATCCCTCCCAGGATACTCCGGCTCCCATGGACCGCTCCGCCACCTGATCTGTGTCCCGGCCCAGGGGCCGGCTATACCCACACTTCCCGCAGGCGAGGGCTTTTTTGCCGCCGCTGTAGGTCATGGCAGTCCCACAAATGGGACAACTGGTGTGGATATATTGCTGCTGAGGCATGGATAGGCAAATATACACACAGATGTCCCCGCCGGACAAAAAACTTCCCGGCGGGTTTTTGTTTCTGCTACCCCCTCAATACCAGGTAATCCCTACCTTCAGGCTCAGGGCAACCCCACGGGTAGGCTGGTCCGGCGTGCGGATGCTGCCCCCCATCACCCGCGCCTGTAGGTCCAGCGCCCAGGTACGATGTTGCCAGATTTCATACCCAACTCCCGCCAGGGCCGCACCTCCCGGATAAAAACGGCGCTCTGTGGCATCCCGGATATCATAAAAGGCTGGAGCATCCATCCCAAATCCGGCACCCGCCTGTACCCACCATCGTGATGCCGGCCAGTACTGGATACCTGGTACGATCCCCTCAAACCCCCGGTCGCGGGCACGTCCCGCACCCGTAAACCGATAGACAGTGCCTGGCAGTACCACGGTGGCAGCCAGCCGGGGCGTAAACATATACCCGGCTTTGATATTGGGAAAACTCAGGCTACCCTGTGCAGCCACGGCCTCATCTGGTTGTTGGAGCCGGATATACGCGGGGCCTGCTGCCACCCCCCAGAAAAAACGCTGGCGCTGCATTTCGTCCTGGGCATGGGCTGCACCCAGCCATAGCAGGAGGCTGCATGTGAGAATATGCTTCATACTGAATGTGTTATAAGTATGAGGCAAAATTGCGCCTACCCGACGGGCAAAAAATTACCACAGGGTAAAAAATACACAACCGTACACTCCGGCAGGAGCGTTATCGGGGGGCGATTTTCCGGCGGATACGGCTCAGGCTTTGGGTCGTGATCCCGAGGTAGGAGGCGATATGCTGCTGCTGGGTACGGCGGATGAGGTCTGGCTGCCGCTCCAGCAGGTCCAGGTATCGCTGCTCAGCGGTTTTGAGCAGGAGGTCTATCTGCTGTTGTTGTTTTTCTACGTAGGAAGACTCTGCACTGATAAGAAAGATAAGGCTCCCCAGTGGGGTGGATTTGAGTTGATCAATGTCCTCCCGGCTGATGCGCAGCATCTCAGACCGCTCCAGCGCAATCGTCTCCAGTGGAGATGCCTGGCCTGTGATGAGCGACATATAGTCTGCAAAAAAAGTATCCTCATACATCAGGTCCAGGCATACATGGCTGTTTTCTTTCCAGACAAATACCCCTCCGCTCCCGGAGAGGATAAAATAGCCATGGGTCTCGGCCACCCCGGCCCGCTTGATGATCTCATGCTTCTGAAAAACCACCGGGTGGCACAGGGAGCCAAAATGTATCCAGGCCTCCAGTGGTGCCTGGAAGTACCGGTCAAAGGATTTTTTGAGTCGTTGTGCGATCACAGGCCTTCATTTAGGGCCTAAGATGCGCCGATTTTTGCTAAAAAACAGATTAGCTCACGGGGACTTCCACCAATTGCCGGATTCCCTCGAGTACGGCCCCCCAGCCGCCCTGGCTATGGCTGTCCTCATAGCGCTGGGCACCCTCTGCTACGATCGCATAGTCTCCCTGGGTGACCCGCAGCCGGGTAGCTCCCCCTTCGGGTGTCAGGGTATAGGTTGCGGTGAGATAATTGGCAGGGATGTCAGCATAAGGGCCCTGTGGGTCAAATACCGTAAAAGAGAATGTTTTTTCAGGCTCAAAGGCGACCAGGTGGCCTTTGACATAGATAACGCCATCGGCAGCACCTTTCCAGAGGAGCGGGCTGCCCGGCTGCCAGTCACAGACAATTTCACAGCCATACATATACTGTACTGTCTGGCTGGGCTGAATCAGCGCCTCCCACACAGCAGCAGGCTCGGCGGCAATCAGGATTTCGTTTTCAATGAAGATGGGTTGAGGCATAAAGGAGGAAGTTAGGTGGAGTAATTTTGCTTGTAAATATAGCAAAATGAAATTTATTTTAGCAAATTGATTTCTCCGAAAAAACTACTTCCGGCGCTCACTACCCTGCCCAGCGCCCGATACGCCGCTGCCACGTACCGGCTGCGCTGGAAGATCGAGTGCATGTTCAAGCACCTCAAGACCAACGGCTACCACCTCGAAGACCTCAACCTAAAATCCCCAGGCAAAACCCGCCTCATGCTCGCCCTCGTAGCCACCGCCTACCTGATCGCCGTCAGAGAAGGCTGGAAAAGAAAAAACAAGATACCCCTCAAAAACTACCCCAACGGAACCCGGTGGCCGGCCTGCTCCATCTTCCGGGCAGGGCTCGCCTATCTGATCGAAAAATCTCAGCACCTACAACGATTCCTCGCATATATTGAGTCCATCATCAGAACCCAAAAAACGGCTCCTGAATAAAATGTATAGTAGTATGCTTCCGGCGCTGTAAATGTCGGACATGATTCGGAAAATACTTCGCTTCCGGCTATTTTGGACAAACCAATTCCCTGACCCGTATGAATTCTGTATCGCTGGCTGTTTTGTCCTGTATCGCCCTGGGGCTGATAGCGGGCTGTGTCACCCAGCCTGGAGCAGGTACGACATGGTCTGCCGAGCCACATCGCCCGGCTTTTCATTTCACACCGGACTCTATGTGGATGAATGACCCCAATGGCATGGTCTTTTATGAAGGTGAGTATCATCTGTTTTATCAATATTATCCGGATAGTACTGTCTGGGGACCCATGCACTGGGGGCATGCCGTAAGCAACGACCTGGTGCGCTGGGAGCACCTGCCGATTGCCATCTACCCGGACAGCCTGGGGCTGATTTTCTCCGGGAGTGCGGTGGTGGACTGGAACAATACCAGCGGATTTGGGGTAAATGGCCAGCCGCCCCTGGTGGCTATTTTTACCCAGCACAATATGGCCGGTGAGAAGGCAGGGGACATAGATTTTCAGGTGCAGAGCATCGCCTACAGCCTTGACAAAGGCCGTACCTGGACGATGTACGACCAGAATCCGGTCATCCCCAATCCCGGTATCCGGGATTTCAGGGACCCCAAGGTGTCCTGGCATGAGCCCAGCCGGCAGTGGGTGATGATCCTGGCCGCCAAAGACCGTATCCGGTTTTATACCGCGCCGGACCTCAAAACCTGGACCCTGGCCAGTGAGTTTGGCGAAAAAACAGGGGCACATGGAGGGGTATGGGAGTGCCCGGACTTGTTTCAGCTGCCTGTAGCGGGGACCGACATGCACAAATGGGTGATCCTCTCCAGCATTAACCCCGGTGCCCCCAATGGCGGATCAGGAACCCAATATTTTGTGGGTAATTTTGACGGAAAAACATTTGTGCCGGACCCTGAATTTGCGGATACAGTGGCGCACTGGCTCGACTACGGCCGTGACAACTATGCCGGGGTGACCTGGTCTGATGTACCTGCGGCAGACGGTCGGCGGTTGTTTATCGGATGGATGAGCAACTGGTCTTATGCTACTGTCGTACCCACTACCCGCTGGCGCAGTGCGATGACCCTGCCCCGTTCGTTGAGCCTTTGCCAGACCGAAAAAGGCCTCCGGCTCTCGTCCATGCCCGTGCACGAGCTGGAAAAACGCCGCAGCGAGGCCCATTCTATTGCTGGCATGACCGTCAGCGGCGAAAAAGGGATTCCTGTTTCAGGCCCCCTGCTTGAACTCGACCTCGAATGGGAAACAGGTGATACTCCGCCTGCTACGTTTGGTGTCCGGCTGTTCAACAGTAAGGGGGAAGAAATACGAATTGGATACAAAATCGCCGATAATCAATACGTTATAGATAGGCGCCAGTCTGGCAAAACTATTTTTTCTGACAATTTTGCAGGCATCCACATGGCACCGCGCCAGGTGAATAGCAATCGCTATACCATGCGTATCTGGCTTGATATCGCCTCCGCAGAGCTGTTTGCCGATGGCGGACTGACGACCATGACCGATATTTTTTTCCCGAATGAGAATTTTGGGCAGGTGGCATTGTTTAGTGAAGGCGGGGAAGTGAAGGTAAAGGGGAGCGTGTGGGAGGTGAAGGGGTTTTGAGGGGCAGGGATCCGTGTAATACAGATTGGATTATTTGGGAGGCTGTCATCTGTGAAGGGCAGTTTATGGGAGTTATAAGCGGGAAATACGTCTATAGTCTATATTTGTAGCATGAGAGTAGATAGACAGACGCTTGTATTCCTGACAATAGCGGGCTGGGGGTGTCTGAATCTGATTCAGTCGGGCACCACAGAGCTTTTTCACGACGAGGCGTACTACTGGCTTTTTTCGCATTTTCCTGCCATTGGTTACTTCGAGCACCCGCCGATGATCGCCTGGCTGATCCGGGTGGGTACTGAGGTATTGCCGGGTGAGTGGGGGGTACGGCTCATGCCGGTCCTGATGGGTATGGGGGTATGGGGGCTGCTGTGGTTGCTGAGCGGTGGCGAAGACAGCCTGCTGTTTTTTGCGCTGGCAGCCAGTATGGCAGTGATGCATATCGGCGGTTTTTTTGCGTCACCAGATGCAGCCTTGGCTTTTTTTGCGGCGACCTTCTGGGTGGGCTGGAAGCGGTACCTGGCGCACGACTCCTACCTCAATGCCTGTCTGGCGGGGCTTGCCGCCACGGGGATGCTCTACAGCAAGTATCACGGAGCGATGCTGCTTTTTTTTGTGTGGTTGTCCTGGCCTGCCGTCCTGCGCCGCCGTACTCTCTGGCCGGCGCTCGCGCTGGGGCTGACCCTGTGCCTGCCGCTGATATACTGGCTGTATGAGCAGCGTCTGGGGACTTTTGCTTTTCACCTCACCGACCGCGTACGCCGTCCCTGGGGGCCTGATTTTTTGCTCAATTATCTTGGAGGGCAGGTCGGGCTGGTCGGCCCCCTGATCAGTCTGCTGTTGTTGCCGGCTGCCGTACTGTACCGGCCTGAAGATCGTTTTATGCGGGCCCTGAAGTTTGTGGCGCTGGGGATTCCCCTGTTTTTATTGCTGCTGAGCTTCCGCACCTGGATCGAGGCCAACTGGGCCGCCGCCGCCTATGCTCCGGTGCTCCTGTTGGGCCACCGGTATATGTCGCGTCACCAGCACTGGCGACGCTGGGGGCTGTGGCTCGCCACCGTCAGTGTGGTGCTGCTGCTGGGCGTACGTATTCATCTGGCCAGCCCCTTTCTGCCGCTCAAATTCCGCAGCGAGACGGGTGGCTGGAATGCATGGGCCGATACCCTGGCGCGTGTGGCTAGTCCGGATGTGGCGGTCTTTCTCAATAGCTATCAGCACCCCTCCAAGTATCGCTTCTACAGTGGCAAGGTGTCTTATGCCCTCAGCAATGCCCTGTACCATCCTACGCAGTTTGACCTGTGGGGGGCGGCAGACTCGCTGGAGGGACGCTCAGTGGTGCTGTTTTCACGCTATCCCTATCCAGGCATGGACCTTGCTGTAGAGACGACTCAGGGGCGCTGGTATTACCAGCGTATGGCCAGTTTCCGGAACTATGGCCGTATCCAGCTATCACTGGAAGATACACGCCGTGTATTTCCACAGGGAGACCTGCAGACAGTTATCCGGCTACAACATCACGGGGTACCGCTGGAACTGGGTATTTCGCCTGAGTTACCTGCCCGGCTGGGGTATTTCCTCCTTCATCATGGGCAAGTGGTGCGGGAAGCTGGCTGTGGCCCGGTATGGGTGAGGCAGTACCTGTCTGACAGCCTTTCCATCCCGGTCACCCTCACCCTTGATGTAGCCCCCGGCGACTATGAACTGGCCCTGTTTCTCTCCTCAGGTGGCATCGCCCTCAGCACACACGGCCCCCGGCTGCCCATCCGGATAGAATGAGTGCCGGGGAGCGTGTACTGGCCGCCGACGAAGCTATTATTTTTAGGGGCTGAAACGTATGGTCTTTTGTGTGTCGTCTGTGATTTTTCAGTAGCTTGGAGGCTGAGCAGGTACGGCCAGATCGGTGCAGTCCTGCGCCCTGACATCTACTCGTATGAAAGCTAACAGCAGAAGATCCTTTATTCAGAAACTGGGCCTGGCTGGAGCCGCCCTGGTCGCCGGGCAGACGGCAAACGCTGAGTCACATGTTGTCCGGCATGACCTGCGCCGGCCTGTACAGCCCATGGCAGACAAACCCATCCGTATGGGGCTGATCGGTGCCGGGGGAATGGGGACAGAAGATATGAAAACAGCCCTCCTGCACGCCGGGATCCAGATTACGGCTGTTTGTGACCTCTACACAGGCCGTCTGGAGGCCGCCCGCACCCGCTGGGGGAGCCAGTTGTTTAGTACCCGTGACTATCAGGAGCTCCTCCGCCGCCCGGATGTGGATGCTGTCATCATCGCTACCCCTGATCACTGGCACATGCCGATAACGGTGGCGGCACTTCAGGCTGGCAAACACGTGTACTGCGAGAAACCCATGGTGCAGTCTGTGGCTCAGGGCCAGCAGGTGATAGATGCCTGGCAGAAGTCCGGTAAAATATGCATGGTCGGTAGCCAGGGCCTGAGTTCGCTGGGAAATGAAAAAGCCCGTGAACTCCTGGCCGCCGGGGCGATCGGAGACCTCAACTATGCTGAGGGATTCTGGGCCCGGCACTCACCTGAGGGGGCCTGGCAGTACAAAATACCGGCTGATGCCTCGCCGCAGACAGTGGCCTGGGACCGGTACGAGATCGGTACCAAACATGCTTTTGATCCGGTGCGGTTTTTCCGCTGGCGCAATTATCTCGACTACGGCACCGGCATGTCCGGCGACCTGTTTGTGCATCTGTTTTCAAGCCTGCATTTTATCACCAGCTCCCTGGGGCCGACCAAAATCGCAGCGATGGGTGGGCTCCGCTACTGGCTCGACGGGCGGGACGTACCGGATGTCCTGCTGGGTATGTTTGATTATCCCAAGACCCAGGTACATCCCGGCTTCAACCTTTCACTCCGGTGCAACTTTGTAGACGGTACCAGCGGCACTACCTACCTGCGGCTGGTGGGGAGCAAGGGCTCCATGGATGTGAAGTGGGAAGAAGTCGTAGTCCGGCTCAATGAAAATCCGGATGCCGGTGACCCCTATCTGCAGGCCCAGGCTCAGGCCAATGCCGCTGCTGCAGAGCCCGCCCGTAAGCGGATTCTGCCCCCGCGCGAGACGGTATATCGGGCCGAGGACGGCTATAAAGGGGCTCATTATGACCACTTTGGCAATTTTTTCCGGGCCATCCGTGAAGGGGGAAGTGTAGTCGAGGACCCGGTTTTTGCCTTCCGGGCTTGTGCGCCTGCCCTGCTTTGCAATGACAGTTATATCCAGAATACCTACAAAAACTGGGATCCTGTCGCCATGAAAGTCATCAGTTGAATTTTCCCAATACACTACTAATCGTATCCTTATGAACCACTCCCCACGTGCCCTGCTGCTGGTCCTGCTAGTCACAGGCCTGGCAGCCTGCTCTACGCCCAAGACGCCACCGGCTACTGCCGATGTATCCACTCCTGCCGCAGCAGACAATACCCTGACGGCAGCCGAACAAGCTGAGGGCTGGACATTGTTGTTTGATGGCAAAAGCCCCGCTGGCTGGCGTGGGTTCAACCAGGTAGCTTTTCCGGCTGGCTGGGTGATAGAAGGCGGGGCCCTCAAGGCCCTGGGTACTGCGGCTGATGCTACCGGAGGTGACATCGTGTATGCAGCAGATAGTTTTGCCAACTTCGAGATGGTACTCGACTGGAAAATCAGCCCCGGCGGCAACAGCGGCATCTTTTACCATGTAAAAGAAGGCGAAAAATATCCGGCGGCCTACTATACCGGGCCTGAATATCAGGTCATTGACGATGCCGGCTATCCCGGCCCGCTCGAAGAGGACCAAAAAGCCGGCGCGGACTACGACATGTACCCGCCAGACCCGGGAAAAGTCCTCAAGCCTGCCGGTGAGTGGAACCAGAGCCGGATCGTATTTACCCCGGAAAAGGCGGAGTATTATCTCAATGGCAAAATGACAGCATCCTTTGTCCCCTGGAGTGAGGACTGGAATGCCCACCGGACGGCTGCCAAGTGGAAGGACTTCCCGGACTATGGTCAGGCGCGTACGGGCCTGATCGGGCTACAGGATCACGGCCAGCCTGTCTGGTACAAAAACATCAAAATCCGGAAACGCTGAGGTAATCACGGCCTCACACCTGCCAACGTCCGCCTGCACAGGCGGACGTTGGTGCATGAGGGCCTGGGGGATTAGTGGGCTTCCAGCCAGTTGTCACCCAGCCCAATCTCTACCTCCATGGGCACGACCAGGTCTATCGCACCGATCATGTGGGTGCGCACCAGGTCTTTCATGACCTCAATTTCATGCCGGTGTACGTCAAATACCAGTTCGTCATGTACCTGGAGGATCATCCGGGACTGGAGTCCGGCGGTTTGCAGGGCTTGCTGGATGCGGATCATGGCCAGTTTGATGATGTCCGCTGCCGTACCCTGGATCGGGGAGTTAATCGCATTTCGCTCAGCAAAAGCACGTACCGTGGCATTGCGGGAGTTGATGTCAGCCAGGTACCGCCGCCGCCCAAACCAGGTCTCCACGTATCCCCGCTCCCGTGCCTGCTCCACGCACTGGTCCATATAGGTTTTGATCCCGCTGTATTGCCGGAAGTAGGTATCAATGATGTCTTTTGACTCGGCCCGGCTGATGCCCATCCGCTGCGACAGCCCGAAGGCAGAGATGCCATAGATAATACCGAAGTTGACGGTTTTGGCCGCAGAGCGCATCTCAGGGGTGACTGCCTCTACCGGCACCCCAAATACCCGTGCCGCAGATGCCCGGTGGATGTCCATGCCAGCCTGGAAGGCCGCGATCATATTGGTATCCCCGCTCATCGCGGCCATGATCCGCAGCTCTACCTGAGAGTAGTCGGCTGACATCAGGACATGGTCTGCATCCCGTGCAATAAATCCCTTGCGCACCTCCCGTCCATCGTCAGTGCGGATGGGAATGTTCTGGAGGTTAGGATTTTCGGAGCTCAGGCGACCGGTCACAGCTACTGTCTGGCGATAGGTGGTATGTACCCGGCCTGTGCGCGGGTGGATCATTTTGGGGAGGGTGTCTACATAGGTGGACTTCAGTTTTTTGACCGAGCGATAGGCCAGGATACGCCCTGGCAGCTCGTGGGAGAGGGCAAGGTCTGACAGTACCTGTTCGTCCGTGACGTATTGACCGGTAGCTGTTTTGGTTTGTTTTTTGCCCTTGCCGAGGTCCATTTTATCAAAAAGTACCTCCCCGAGTTGTTTGGGCGAGTTGATGTTAAATTTTTCACCGGCCAGGGCATAAATTTCCTGCTCCAGGGTATCTGCCCGCTGCTCCAGCTCTACGGAGTAATCGGCCAGAAACTGCGGGTCTATCCGCACCCCTTCAAACTCCATATCGGCCAGGACGGGCATCAGCGGCTGCTCGATGGTCTCGAAGATACGGTTTCCCAGGACCAGCGGTGCCAGCGACTCCTTCAGTGCCAGCGTAATATCAGAATCCTCGCAGGCATACTCAACCAGAGGCTCCACGGGCACATCGCGCATGGAGAGTTGTTTTTTGCCTTTTTTGCCGATGAGCGTCTCGATGGAAACAGGTTTGTACTTCAGGAGCTCAGCGGACATATCGTCCATATTGTGCTTGGCCTCCGGGGTGAGGACGTAGTGGGCCAGCATGGTATCAAACATGGGGCCATCCACGCGTATCCCGTAGTTGCGGAGGATGGTCATGTCATACTTGAGGTTTTGGCCATACTTGGCGAGAGTGGTATCGGTCAGGAGGGGGGCAAACTCGTCCAGGATCCCCTGCACGGTCTCCCGTGGCATATCACCCGGGAAATGAATAAACCAGGCCTCGCCTGGTGTCACCGCAAACGAAATACCTACGATCTCCGCCTGCATCGGGTCCAGGCCGGTCGTCTCCGTATCAAAACAAAATCCGCCTGCCGCCCGTAAGGTCTCGCGCAGTGCGGCTCTCGCCTCGCCTGTTGTCACCAGGTGATACGTATGGGGGCGGGTAGTGATGTCGTCCAGGCTTCTGAAGCCCGGCATCTCTACTACCTGATTTCCTACTTCCTGCCCGAAGAGGTCCCGCTGGGGCTCTGGCCGGACGGGGTTCAGCCGGCTCCCCAGGATACGCTGCCCCAGGGTCTTAAACTCCAGTTCCTCCAGCAGGGGCATCAGGGCCTCCAGGTCTGCAAATCCCAGTTCCAGCCCGGCTATGTTGACCTCGACCGGGACATCGGTCTTGATGATGGCCAGTTCTTTGGAGAGTAATCCCTGCTCGGCATGGGTCTGGACGGTCTCGCGGATGCTTTTTTTGGCGATGGTGTCCGCCTGGGCAATGATGTTCTCCAGGGTACCGTAGGCGGTGATCAGCTCCAGGGCGGTTTTGTCACCTACCTTCGGGATACCGGGGATATTGTCCACGGCATCTCCCTTTAATCCGAGAAAATCAGTAATACGGGCCGGGGGCACCCCAAATTTTTCCTCGACGGCAGCTGCGTCCATGATCTCAAACCCTCCGCTAAAGGCGGGACGGTACAGGAAAATATGGTCCTGTACCAACTGGGCATAGTCCTTGTCCGGTGTGACCATATACACATCAAAGTCGGCAGCATCAGCCATCACACTCAGGGTGCCGATCAGGTCGTCGGCCTCATATCCGTCTATGCGCAGGAGCGGAATCCGCAGGGCCTCCAGCAGGCGGTAGGTATAGGGGATCGCCGTGCGCAAGGCCTCCGGCATCTCTTCGCGGTTGGCTTTGTACGCCTCAAACCGGACATGGCGAAAGGTAGGAGCCGATGTATCCGTAGCTACGGCCAGGTGTGTCGGATTTTCTTTGCCGATGATCTCCAGCAGGGTATTTATAAATCCGAATACAGCAGAGGTATTAAGCCCTTTGGAGGTGATGCGCGGGTTTTTGATAAAAGCAAAATGCGCACGGTAGAGCAGCGCCATCGCATCAAGCAGGAAGAGTTTTTTCCGGGCCATGGGGAGAGAGGGTTAGTCCGGGTAAGTTACAAAGGGAAGCGGGGAATAAAAAAAGCCTCTCGTTTTCAACCACCCGTCTCTCATCCATCAGGTCTAAACAATCCGCCGTGCAGGCCGTTGATGTATGGGTATTTGTATCCATAAACGTCTGTTTTTCAGGCATCCCCCAGACAATGAAATATATCCTGATCCTCATCGCCGCCCTCTCGCTGGGTGCCTGCCGCAGCCTCCAGTCCGTGACGTATATCGAGCCGGCGCAGGCTTTTTCGCTGGGCGAAGGCCGTCACGGCAGCTACGTCGCCAATATCCAAAACATCGGCCCGGAGGATATTGAGGTTCTGGTCCGGCAGCCAGACAGCCAGGTTGTGTCCCTGGGCCTGCTCCAAAAAGCCGGAAAGGGCCACTACGACGTCCCGGCAAATACCCAGGTGATCTTCAAAAACACCAGCGAGGCCCGTCAGGGTATTATTCAGATACGCCTCAAAGGTGATACAGACCTGAGCATGGGATATATCCGGGAGTAGGCTCCCGGGGCAGGTCGGATAGCTGTGCAAATGCAGGGTACACCTTGCCCTCCTGCGGAGATATGGTTATCTTGCGCCCATACTTAACCTGTCGCTGCATGAATGCCTACCGCCTGCTCAAACGCCTGGTACCCGCGCCACTCCAGGACAGCCTCTACCAACCCGTGCTGAACCTGATGCGGCAGAAGTTTGGGGAGCAGGAGCGGGCGATGCCCGCAGTAGCACTGGAGGCCCGGCATATCGCCCACCTGCGCCCGCTCGTTGATCGGGCGGCACTCCTGGACACCTTCCCCCAGGGAGGCGTAGCTGCCGAGATCGGGGTGGATCAGGGGGACTTCAGCGCAGAAATCCTCCGGCGCACCCGTCCCCAAAAACTCCACCTCATAGACATCTGGGGCTCCGCCCGCTACCACGACGGCAAGCGCCTGCACGTGGAGGAACGTTTTGGGCAGGAAATCGCCGCAGGCCAGGTCGAGATCAACCGGGGGTTATCCACGGGGGTGTTGCCGACTTTTCAGGACCATTATTTTGACTGGGTTTATATAGATACCGACCATAGCTACCGCACCACCGCTGACGAGCTCCGCCTCTGTGCCCGCAAGGTAAAACCCGGTGGCATCATCGCCGGGCATGACTACACCGCCGGGAGTTGGGTGGGCCTGGTGCGATACGGCGTGATAGAAGCCGTACATGCGTTTTGTGTGCAGGAAGGCTGGGAACTGATCCACGTGACGATGGAGACGCGGGGTTCAGCCAGCTTTGCGATACGGCAGATGAGGTGAGGGCCGATATTTATTCACCGGACAGCCCCTTCATTTCAGCATATTTTTGGGTCAGTTCTACCGCCAATACCCCAAACATCTCGGCGAGGGTCTGCACCTCTGGATACTGATCAAACAGAAACTCAAGTTCGATCAGGGATTCACCTTTCCAGGAGGACAAGGGGATACTTTTTTTCACGCCATACCCCCGGCGGTGTTTGTTGATATTTTCGCGGGTCAGTTCAGCCCCGATTTCTTTATGCAGGATACGCAGGAAGTCGTCAAAGTCCTTCACGGCAGTGACCCAGTCAGTCATGGACATCCAGATCAGGTCCGCCTTGAGGTACAGGTCATCCGTAGGGCTAAGGCTGTGACGCAGGTCACGGATGCTGTCATAGGAGAGGGGTGGGGATGGTTGCATCATAGGGTTGATGAGGCGACGGCGGGACCCTTTTGCGGCTACTCAGCTCGTTTGAAGGCTTGTTTCAGCATCAGCGGGGTGGTAAGGGTGGTCAGTATCCCCATGATTACCAGTATTGAAAAGACCTCCGTGCTGATCAACTCATTTTTATAGGCAATATTGGCGATCACAAGCTCCATAATCCCCCGGGCATTCAGCCCGATCCCCAGCGTCAGCGAAACACGCTGGCCCAGCCCCGCTAACATCCCGCCCGCATAACCGCCAACAATCTTAGAGCCATATGAAACAGCCACTACCGCCACCAAGAGTCCAATATTCCCGATAGATAAAAAATTGAACTCAAGCCCTATACCCGCAAAAAAGATCGGGGCTAAAAAACCCATCGCCATATTACTGGTAGTAGTCTCGATAGCCCTCAGGTTTTCTTTGCCAATTAAAGACTCGCTGAGCAGCATAGCGGCAAAAAAAGCACCCACTATAAAATGAAGCCCCAGCGACTCTGTAAAAGTTGAAAACGATAGAACAAAAGCAAAAAATAAGGCAAACAAAGGTTCTTTCCCCTTTAAGAGAGACACCAGCTTGTTGAGAGACTCCTCCAGGTAATCCCCTTTCCGCAAAATGCGCTTGATGAGCAGGTAGGCTAAACTCAGCAGGCCGATAAATACAACCAGCTTCAGCAAAGAGACAAGACCGGCCTGGGTTACAGAGGTCACAGACATGTCTGTATCTTTTATATTCAGCAGTATGCCCAGGATCGTCAGGGCCAGGACATCATCAAAGATAGCTACCGAGATGATTTTTTGTCCGACTTCTGAGTTGATTTTCCCCAGATCCATCAGGATCCGTATGCTGACGGGCAGTGCCGTAATCGCCACACATAATCCGATGAAAACGGTGGTCATCATGTCCTGATGAAAAAAATAACCTACCCCGATCCCACTCAGTATCGGCAGAAAAAACGCCATGAGGGAGATGATAATATTCCGCCCCCGAAGCGATTTCAGAATATCGTCTATATTGATTTCAAGTCCGGCAATAATGACCAGCAAAAAGATGCCTAACTCTGAGATTACCTTAATGTCTTCTGTCCGGTGAATGAGGTTCAGCAGGCTGGGCCCCAGGATGATACCTGCTATGATTTCTCCAATCATGGCAGGTTGCCGAAGGCGCTCGAATAGTTCTCCGGAGATTCTGGCAGCGACCAGCAGAATTAATAAATTAGTAAAAAACGGAAGCTCAACATGTGGCTCATTCATAGGTTGGCAGACATAATATGTTGTTTATACTCTTTAATGAAAGGGGCAGTTTCAAATTTTGCTATACATGAATGAATCCCAACACCTTTACCATCAGCTAGTCCGACGGGTCCTCAAGCCTCTTACGTGCTCGGAGGCATCCGTAAAACCGGGACAAAGCTACTGAAAATAGGCATACCTATGAATATGATTCTGCGTAAAACCCATCTCCTCTGCCTGCTCCCAGGCCATTTCAGCTTCAGTGAAGTGCCTGCTGGTTCTCCCTGATTGGGCTGACGATTCTTCCGCCTTGTTCAACGGTTAAAATGGTTTTGGGGGTAGGTAGGTACAACAGTTCTGTCTCGGATCCGCCTGAGATTCATTCATGAGCAGTAAAATAAGTCTGATCTGAAGCCTCTTTGGGGTTAGATTTGTCAATGGGACACATCTTAAAGAGTATGATGAAAAGAACTCGTACCGAACAACATAACAAGGCATGAAAAATTTTGTAGGTGCTGCCCAGCTGATGGTTGGCTGTAGGTATGTCCCGTCTCAATCCGGCAATCTCGTCGGCATGGTAACCCAAAAACGTATGTAGTCAGGGTGGTTTTTCCAAAACGGACAGGCCGTGGTCCGGAAGTGGGTGAAAGCCTGATGGCTGCTGTTGGATGATGAGCGGGTGATTAACGTAACTTTTAATCACCTCACACTGGAGACTATGCCTGGCCCACGCCCCGATGTTTGAGGACCAGCGGGTGCAGGGTTTGGCAGTCATCGGATTCACCCTTTTTTTTAACGGCAAACGCAAGCTTCACCTTACCCCCGATCCCGGTGAAGGTGTCCTGGCCAGCCGCCAAAAAGCGCCTGCGTTTCGGAGGGGGCTTAATTCACGGAGATCCGAACCAACTGATAGTAGGTCTTAATGGCCACCCCAAAGTTGCCCTGTGCCACGATATACGATCCATCCCGGGTCCTGAACAGGCTCTGGGGCATATAACAGGGAGACCGTTGGAGTCCGTCCAGCACCATGTCTTGTGCTATTATATACTTTCTTTCGTTACCTTCCGTATCCAATACCCAACTATACAGCCCATGCGTTCTATGATGAGGAGCCTGGGCAACCATGGCCTTCGGATTCAGGAATGGTTCTCGGTCATTAACATATGGAATCGAAATTTCCAGGATCAGGTGTATCTCGTTGCCGTCTATCAAAGTTATGCCCAGCGGATTAAAACCGTTGATAAGCCGGGCGTTTCCTGAGCTTATATGCCAACGTAGGGTACCTTCTGGTTGTAGATAAAACGCATCTGTGAACATCTGACTGTAATCGTATAATCCACCTAGGGGAGGGACGCTGATGCATAACAAGAGGGCATCTCCATTTTCGTGAAATATGACCCTGCGGGCAGCATATTTGTAACCATAATAGGGCGCTTTACGCGGATTCGATGATTTAGTATCAGGTTTATCGGACTTGAAGGGCTGCTTTGACTGAGAAACTATGACATCACGCTTCAGGCAAACAGTGTACAGCCCTCCTTCATGATCAGCCCAATACCCTGCCGCAATCCAGGCCATACCCTGAGGTGATATGCCTATAAGCGGACGCTCATGCCATTCTTGGATGTTGTCGAGTAGCTGAAGGCGAACCTCATGGGTAGCTGCCGGCAGATAAGCATACCAGAGCTGTCGGTTGCCCAGGCCTTCAGCCGTATGTACGGAGACGATATGCCCATTGCCGTCATTGTCAACCGCAATGTCCACGAACTGAAGCCGGTTAAATGATGCTGACGCAAGTGGCGTGATGCTCATATCGGTCACATCAGATATCGTCTGACGGCTCTGGTCTTCTGCGATATAATGTGAGACAGCACGTTGCCAGATTACCTCCAATTGTGCGTCCAGCACCAGGGTATTCGCCAGGGTTATTTTTGTATCATCTGCTTTTTCGGTAGTAAAATAATGCAGTATGATCTTGCTGGTGTCGGGCGAAGTAGCGACAAGCGGTTGATATTCCTCTTTCCTTGGCTCTGTAGGGGTATAAAGGCGATTGCGCATGGCTAGCCCGCGACTTTCCAGTATTGTTTTAGTAAATACCGGGAGGCTGTCCTCCAGGTTACAGCTTATGGCCCGGATCCCATCCGATCTTTCGGGAAGATATATCAGGTACATACGCCCCTGATACTGCCAGGCAGTTAATAGATTTTGATGCGCGATTCTTTGGACATACTCCGGGAGCAGGATCTTACGCGTTCGGTTTAGTTCCCGGTTGAAAGTCTCGATGGTAAGTTTATCATACGAATCTTGAATGGTGGTTGCTGTCAGGAAGTGATACCCACGAGCCGTTTCGCCGAGGGTAGTCAAGATCATAGACTGGATGTCACCTCCTGTCGTCTTTTCGCCCATCGTCATCTGGTACGGGTGTTGGCCTGCGAGTGGGTGCAGCAGGATCAACAGCCAGTAGCATAAACCCACTAAACGGCGGCTGGAGCCGTGATGAGAAAGGAATGTCATGTTGTAGGGATAACGTATCATGGTCTTTATCAGCATACAAGGATGAGATATTACGTTAGCAAGATAGAGGACCTGCGTGCGATGTACAAGCAGTAAGCGGCATATTATAGTCAAAAAAAATCAAATTGTACTTGTGTCCTCAACACTAATAGGTTTTATACAAGTTACTATTTTGAGTTTGTCAGCTTTAACGGGGGGTCAACGATCTTTTTGAATCGTGTCACATAGTTCTTTTCGCAGTCCGGTGTTGCAGAGGTCATTCCAGGATTTGTTGTCATGATTGGTGATAGACGGGTCAGCACCGTATGCAAGCAGGAGCCGGGTTGTTTTGATTCGGGAGTCGGTAGTAATACCTTCGCCAAAACCGTCTCCGCAGCAGGTATAACTAAGCAGTAGCGGGGTATCACCTTTGCGGGTTCGGGCATTGGGGTTAGCCCCTTTGCGGAGTAAATACGCAACCATGGAGTCATTTGAATACCTGGCAGCAACATGCAGGGCGGTGTAATCATCCGTCTCCAGGGCGGCTCCCCGTGAGATCAGCCAGTCTGCCATAGCGGTATCGGTGTCAAAGCAGGCATGTTCCAGTGCCGTGAGTCCATGCGCACTTTCTATATTCATCTCAGGCGAATAGGCCATCAGGGTCTCTAACAGATCCCTGACAAGGGCCGAGTCCTCATACTTACGCATGTCCACGAGGTGATGCAAGAGGGTGATGCTGTCTGAGCAGGGCATACAATCTTCACCAGACATGGAAAAGCGGACGTTTACGTCAGCACCCTGGGCCAGCAAGTAGGAAAAAATCTCCACCTGCCGGTGCTGCGCCGCCACTACCAACGGGGCATCATAGGACGAGTCGGGGTCGAGCTTGGCGCCCCGCTCCACCAGGAGGACCACATTGTCCATCCGTCTCCCGGCTATGGCCTGGCTCAGGAGCGAGCGTCCGTCGTTCATGAGGTTGAGGTTTGGGCACTTATCCAGCAACAGCAACAATACTTCACGCGTACTTGTCCCTGCGGCACTATATAGCGGCGGGCTGTTATATCCCAGGTCCTGGCATGGATCAGCCCCATGCTGAAGCAGCAGGCGGACCATCGCCGGATCCGCATGAACGATCGCATGGCTCAGGGGCGAAATCCATTGATCAGTACCGGTAGCTACCCGGGCATTTACACCACATCCGGCGTCTATCAGTTGTTGGGCCCGTGCCAGGTTGTTGTCCCGGGCAGCCTGCATCAGCTCGCGGCCACATGCCAGGGTGTCATGCACGGGCGCACCTGTGGTTTACGGAGTTGTATGTTCTCCCATCTGGCTGAGCTGGGTGTGGCACGCATACAGAAGCAGGCAGGTAGCAATAGTGGAAAGGTTTTTCATACAGGAGAGGGTAAGTGAGTGCATATCGGTGTGCGGGAGGCACGCCGCACGCGTCTCTTATCATCCTCAAGGGAAGTCAGCCCCAACTCAGGCTTTCAGCAGCTTGTGCTGTTGTAATAATCCTCGCAGGGTATCCTGTTGTTGCGTATCCGCCAGGGCCCGTTTGGGGATGGCGTAGAAGACCATGGCCGGTCCCGGACTCAGGATAAACCAGTCCGAGGTCTCGCTGGCCTGGACGATGGCCTGCCACTGGACATGGGAGGTTCCAAGTGGCGTCTGCTGGGTAAAACCTTTATCATCAAAGGTGTATTGGATCGGTTTGCCCCAGACGGATGCTTTTTTCAGGTTGTTCAGCATTTGACGGGGAAGTATCCAGGTGATCCAGATAACCAGAAACAGCTGGGTCATCCCAAATACCCCCCAGATGATACCGCTTTGATCCCGGCTGGCGATGGCCGCTAATACCAACATAAGCAGCCCCAGTATGATCAAACGGCCGCGCATAAAACTGAACTGCCTGCGCCGGAACAGCGGTATCAGTTCGTCCGGCTGATAGGTAAAGGGTTGGGTGGTGAGCATAGGAGAATGAGTAGGTGGAATATGGAGCCTGGTAGCAGGAGTGGCAATCTGATTGTCAGACGTGCGTAACAGCTTGATTTCATGTAAGTTTAGGTGTTTTCGCTTTATATGCTCGCCGGTAATCATGGGGTGAAGATAGGGAGAAATGTTGATTTGGGAGCCGGTGGCTGCCGGGATAATATGTATCGCTGCTGGGCGGACGGGATACGATTTTTCGCAATTATTTCGTATGATTGTAATACCTCCTGCTAAACCCAACTCCGCCTATGCGCCGCTCACTAACCTCCTTCCTCCTCCTGTTGCTGGCAGCCATTCCGGGCTTCGCGCAGGGACCTGCCTTTGCTGAAACTGCGCCTGCTGTTCAGGCCGTGGTCAAGCGCCACCTGGGTGCCTTGCAGCAGGGCGACCGGGCTGCCTTTCAGGCTACGCTCGGCCCCCAGACCTCCCTGGGCAAGTGGATTGATGATTCGCTGCTCTGGGTCAAATCGCCCCGCACAGCGGCAGTCCGCGAGACCCGGCTCGGCAACTTTGAGATTCAGGACCTGATGAGCAAAACGGCACGGGTGACCAACTATGGTGCGCCGGCCTGGCTGGTGTTGGTCCATGTTACTGCCTTGCCCAAACCCCGCTATCCGCATGATGCGCTGTTGCTCCAGCCCGTGCAGAACTGGATCAAAGAGCCCGGTGCATGGATCGCCCTGGTGGTAGATGATGCCACCAAGCGGGTTGTTATGCCCGACCCTGGCATCACGGGACGCCGCTGAGCATCCCCTTCGGGACTGAGAAGCCTGCGGTATGGCATGGCGCCAATCCTGAAGGGATGGCATTGTTGTGTGTCACCCCTTCGGGGTTAGGTACTTACATAAGAGCGTTTTGGTGCTATAATCCTACCATCCCTTCGGGATTAAAAAGCCTGCGGCATGGTATGTATCGGCCTTATACCAATCCCGAAGGGATGGCAAGATTATAGAAAAGCGTTCTACGATCCCCGTGGAAAACCCCGAAGGGATGGCATTGTTGTGTGTCACCCCTTCAGGGTTAGGTACTTACATAAGATCGTTTTGGTGCTATAATCCTACCATCCCTTCGGGAGTAAAAAGCCTGCGGCGCGGCATGTACCACCCTTGCACCAATCCCGAAGGGATGGCAGGATTATAGAAAAGCATTCTATGATCCCCGTGCAAAACCCCGAAGGGGTGGCAATGTTGTGTGTCACCCCTTCGGGATTAAGAAGCCTGCGGCATGGTATGTATCGGCCTTGCACCAATCCCGAAGGGATGGCAAGATTATAGAAAAGCATTCTATGATCCCTGTGCAAAACCCCGAAGGGGTGGCAATGTTGTGTGTCACCCCTTCGGGGTTAGGTACTTATGTAAGATCGTTTTGGTGCTATCCTCCTACCATCCCTTCGGGATTAAAAGGCCTGCGGCGCGGCATGTACCACCCTTGCACCAATCCCGAAGGGATGGCAGGATTATAGAAAAGCATTCTATGATCCCCGTGCAAAACCCCGAAGGGGTGGCATTGGTATTGTGTTTTCTCTATGCCAGATTTTACTATCTTCATCTTTGATGTAACCTATTAAACCAAAACCTCATGGCAGGAACATTTTCACAGATTTATATCCAATACATTTTTGCCGTCAAGGGCCGCGAGAATCTACTCCAGAAGCCATGGCGGGATGATGTATTCAAGTATATGGCGGGTATCATCAAAGGTAAAAACCAAAAACCCATTATTGTAAATGGCGTCTCAGACCATGTCCATGTGTTTGTAGGATTAAAGCCATCATTAAGCATATCAGACCTGGTAAGGGATATTAAGAACAATTCATCTAAATTTATTAATGAACAACATCTTGTGAAGGGTAGATTTGCCTGGCAGGAAGGATATGGTGTTTTTTCGTATGCTCATTCGCAGATTGAGCAAGTGTATCAATACATAGCAGATCAGGAAATACATCATGCCAGGAAGACATTTCAGGAAGAATACCTCGGGTTCCTTCAGAAGTTTGAAATTGAATATGATGAAAAATATCTGTTCGAATGGATTGAATAAACTCATTCACCTCCTGCGGTAGGTAGGTACGAGATTATTATGGATTTTTCAGAAGCTATAGTCTTACCACTCTTTGGGGGTATTGTATCACCCTTGCACCAATCCCGAAGGGATGGCAAGATTATAGAAAAGCGTTCTATGATCCCTGTGAAAAAACCCCGAAGGGGTGGCATTGCTGCGTCTCACCCCTTCGGGACTAAGAAGCCTGCGGCATGGCATGTATCAGCCTTGCGCCAATCCCGAAGGCCAACCTCACATCCGTACCAGCCGGGCGGTGTACTCAAAATGGGGGCCGGTGGTGATGACCTCACATCCATACCCTGCCAGGCGGGCGATGCGTGCCAGTTGGCCGATGTCCACATACACCCAGCCAAAGGGGGCACCGATAATCTCTCCGTAGGCCATATGGTAGGTCACCTCTCCATAATATCCCTCCGTCTCCGGCGGCAGGGGCAACCCGCTATGGGTGTAGAGGTAAGCTACGTCTGACGAGTCAAGCAAGATCTGCCCCCCGGGCATGAGCAGGGTGCGCAGGTGCTGGAGCAGGTGTTGGAGCTGGCGCAGGGTGCCAGCCAGCCCGATACCGTTCATCATAAACAAAATGGTATCTGCGGGCGGGCCATCCCAAGTCATAATGTCAGCGTGGACCGCCTGTATCCCCTGGGCGGTCATGACCGTCACGGCCCCCGGCGAAATATCAAGGGCTGTCACCGCATGGCCCCGCGCCTGCAACACAAGGCTATGGCATCCGGCCCCGGCCCCGACATCCAGTACCTGTCCCTGGCAATGGTCGAGAGCTGCCTGCTCCCAGGCAGGCATCTCCTCCCAGCTCCGGAAAAAATACGCCGCCGGGAGGTCGTCATGCAGGGCCAGGTCAGCGTGGACGGTTACCGCGGCTGCCTGGTTGCCTTGCCAGTAGTCGAGCAGGGCCTGTCCCAGCGGGTCATGGTGGGGGTCGGTGATCAGGGGCATACGTGTCAGAGGGTTTGGATGCGCTGCATGAAGGTTTCTTTATAACTTTTGCCGATCGGGACCTCCCGGCCCCGGACCTCGACGATATTTCCGTAGAGACTGTCTATTTTGTCCAGGGCTACGATAAAAGACTTGTGTGTGCGTGCAAACCGGTCTGCGGGCAATAACTCTTCCATGTTTTTCATGGACTGATAGACAATATGCCGCCGGGCTGCCGTCTGGATATTAACGTACTCCCGCATGCCTTCTACAAACAGGATGTCTTCAAACCGGATTTTGACCAGTTTGTAATCCACCTTTACAAAAAAATGGTCCGCAGTCGGCGGCGGAACGGGGGGGGTTGGCAGCGGGGCTGCCGCAGGCATCCGCGCCTGTGCCCGGTTGACCGCCTGCACAAACCGCTCAAATGAAACCGGCTTGACCAGATAGTCCGTTACCTCCAGCTCAAATCCCGTGACCGCGTGATCGGCATAGGCCGTCACCAGGATCACCTGCGGGCGGGTGGCCAGGGTACGGAGCAGTTCCAGGCCAGTCAGGTCCGGCATCTGGATATCGAGCAGGAGCAGGTCCACCGGCTGAGCCTGCAGGGCCGCCAGCACCTGCATGGCATTGGCACAAGTACCTGCCACTTCCATGCCCGGGATTCGGGCCAGATACGCCTCCAGCAGTTGCCGGGCGGGGTATTCATCATCTGCGATCAGGCACTTCATAAGGATGACCATAACGGAACCACGGTCAAGATACAGCCTTTTTCCGGCAAAAAAACCATCATTCGGTCCCACAAAAAAAGGCGGGCCATCCGGCCCGCCTTGCTTACGGAAAGCCGGCATCCACCGGCTGGCTCGCCCTTATTCTACCCGCAGCTTGCGGATTACGAGGGCATCATCCACGCGGATTTGTACGAGGGAAACACCTTTGGCCAGGCCAGGCAGGGAGATATCGGTCTGGAAGGCACCGGCTACCCGGTCATAATCCTGGCTGAACACGGCACGGCCCCGCATGTCCACGATGCTCACATGGAGATCAGCCGCCTTGCGCAGCGTAAAGCCCAGGGTCACATCACGCTCAGTCGGGTTCGGGAACAGCACGAGGCTGGACTCGTCGAGCAGGTCATTGATACCCGTACGGATAACGGAAACCCGTACGATATTGGTATCGTTACCACATTTGCTATAGGCGATCATGCTTACGTCATACGTTCCGGAGGCACCAAAGTCATACGTCCAGGGAGAAGACGTGCTGAAGGCCGTCGTGCCATACACAAACCGGATAGAGTCAGCATTGGTGGCTCCGCTGGTGAAGGTCACCACAGTGGAGGAATCCACCACAAAGCTAAACTCAGCGGAAGCCGGGGCGCAGGTTACCGTTACGTTCTGGCAGAAGGTATCAGAACCGCAGAATCGGGTCACGATCTGGCATACCTCATAGGTGCCGGGCAGGGCATAGGTATGTGTAGCATCCGTGCCGGAGGTGCCGTCGCCGTAGGTATAGCTGGTCGTCTCGGCATTGGTAGCCGTGCTGGTCAGCGTGACCACCAGTTCATTGGTAGCAGCCGTGAAGCCTGCTACCGGCGTATTACAGATCGCATCCACCGTCACGCAGGAGGTGTCGTTGCCGCAGAAGCGGTACGCAATCTGACATACCGTGTAGGTACCGGCGGCAGCATACACATGGGTCGGGTTAGGATCCGTGCTGGTCGTACCGTCACCAAAGTCATAGCTCACAGACTCAGCATTGGTAGCGGTGCTGTTGAAGCTGAAAGTAAACTCTGTACCGCTGGAGGTAAATCCGGCCACAGGGGTATTACAGATGGCAGCTACTACCGTGCAGGCTGTATCAACCCCGCAGGTAGCAGAGTAGGCAAGCTGGCACACCGTATAAACCCCGGCAGTGGCGTAGGTATGGACAGAGTCCGTACCGAAGGTACCATCACCATACAGGTACAGGACAGAGTCAGCGACTGCGCTGCTGCTGAGGGTTGTGGTCAGCTCGCTGGTGTTGGCTGTGAAGGCCGCGACAGGCAGTGGATTTACGATCACATCCACAGCACCCCGGTCACGGGGACAGCCCTGGCCTTTGACAGACCAGTCATAGAAGAAATAGTAGAAACCGCTGCTACCCAGACCGTTGATCGTACCTGTGAGGGAGACCACGTTAGGTACCGAATAGGGGAATACGGCACTGCCATTGTTGCGGTACATGGAGGCTACCGTACTGCCGGTAGCATTCAGCTCGTAGGAGCCAGGTGCCAGGGAGAAGTTCAGGGTCAGGACGGTATCCGCGACCGTACCCCCGAAGGTGAAGCTTTGGGTAGCATTGGTCGTACCGACAGCATTGATGGTAATCACGCCAGCACCTACAGGATATACCTTTACGCTTTCCAGGATGATGTTGTCCAGCACGTTGAAGGTGATACCGTCGCCAAAGAAGGTGTATTGAGCACCTGTTCCGAAGGTATTGGTGGTGGGGCCTACTTTAAAGGTTGACGGTACAGCTTCGACATAATACGTCGTGTTGGCTGTAGGAGTCACGGATATGCTGGCACCTGTGCCGATCAGGGTACCCCCTGTAGGAGCATCATACCAGTCAAAGAGGGTCAGCGGCTCTGGCGTCACGGCCAGCAAGGTCGGGAGACCTACACAAGCCTGCACGGGAGAGGTAGTCACGGGTGGCAGACTTGTACGGAAGTTGTAGGTAGCTGACTTGGTATCGTTAGGGGTCTGCTGGTCACCTGCCAGTTGGGTAGCACCAGAAACGGTAAATACGCCACCTGCATAGGTATTAAACGGCCCGAACATCAGCGTATCAGACTGACCGGCTGCCAGAGCGGGTGCTACGAGGTTGAAGGTATCAGCGCTGGCAGGACCTGTCACGATGACCTGGACGGGTACGTTGGTCTGGGCGGCGGTACCAAAACCTGTCACAATTATCTGCCCCATCGTGGTGCTATCGCCACAGGCTTCATTGGTGATGCCTACAAATCCGGCAGCACCTGCATCATTGGCGAATACATTGATCAGGTTGATGTTGTCAATAAAGACGTCCATGTCAGGTGCATCGTCTATCGTGCCTTCAGAGGCATAAAAAGCAATAGCGATTTCCTGGCCTGCATAGGCACTCAGGCTGATGGACTCCTGCTGACCTGTATTGCTGATGACAGAGGTGTTGTTGTAGGTGAGCAGGGGGGTATAGGTAACGCCGCAGTCGGTGGATACCATCAGTTGGACTACGTCATCTGAGCCAAGGAAACCAGAAGCTGTTCCGTTCCAGGTAGTCATGGCCAGATCGTACTTGACAAATGACTGAGCAGTAGCGACAAACCGGGGGCCTACAAACCAGTCAAAGTCACCGGTATTGTAGAGGTTGAAGTTAATCGCTGTGCCATTCGGAGAGGCAGCGTTATTGGCAAATACCTTGTTGGCCCAGTCACCGGTTGTACCGCTGGGAGCTGTTACCCCTTGTGCCTCAAACCATCCTGGATACAGGGCAGAGAGGTTAGCACCATTGTAGCCGGTAAAGTCCAGCGTAGGATACGGCAGGGTCAAAGCCTGGACGGTGGTAACGTTTGTCGCAAGGGTATCGTTCAGGGGTTCGGTATCTCCGGCCTGTACAAGCCATGCTTCAATCGTGTGCAAGCCCGCGCCAGAAAGGTTAGCGGTACCCGTGAAGGTATAAGAAGAAGATTGTCCTGCTCCAATCGTAGCTGGGATCGCCTCTGGTCCTACGGGTGTACCACCGTCCACAGAAAAATACGCAGCTACCCCGGATGCAGGGGTTATGCTCAGGTTCGCAAACCCAATGCTGACCGTCTCAGCGGCAGAACCGCACCCATTCAGGGCAGACTGGCTCAGCGTAATGCTGCTCATCGCTACGTTAGGCAGGGGAGAGAGGTTGACGAACGCCAGGTTGTCTATAAAGAAGTCCACATCCGGTGCGTCGTCAATCAGGCCTTCAGAGGCAAAAAAGCCTACAATGATTTCTTGTCCGGCATAGGCAGCCAGGCTGACGGTATCACGCTCGCCTGTATTGCTGATGACAGAGCTGCTGTTATACGTGAAGACCGTGGTATAAGAAATGCCGCAGTCAGCAGAAACACGGATTTCTACGACGTCGTCAGAGCCCAGGAACCCGCTCGTGGTGAGGTTGTAGTTGGTCAGGGCCAGATCGTACATCACCACTGTATTGGAAGTAGCGGTAAGCTTAGGCGCTACAAACCAGTCATTATCTCCCAGGTTGTACAGGTTGAAACTCATAGCTGTACCGTTGGGAGAAGCTGCGTTATTGGCGAAGGTTTTGCTGGTCCAGCCGGAAGTCGTCCCGGTAGGAACCGTAAGTCCTTCTCCCTCACGCCACCCGGGGTACAAGGTGCTCAGGTTTCCACCTGAAAATCCGGTAAAGGACAGGGTCGGTAGCGGTACCGTTTGCGAGGCGATGGTAGTCAGTGAGGCATCCAGGGTGTCATTCAGGAGGTTGATATCCCCTGGCTGTGATACCCACGCGGTTACGGTATGGGCACCCGGAGCTGCCAGGTTAGCCGTAGCACCGAAGGTATAACTTACCGTCTGACCGGTAGCCAGTGTGCCGGGTATGGTCTCGGGGCCTTGGGGAGCTCCTCCGTCCACAGAAAAATAAGCCTGCACCCCGGTAGCAGGGGTCGCACTCAGGTTGGTGACCGTGATAGCTACCGGCTCAGTGGCAGAGGCACAACCATTAAGGGCTACCTGGCTGAACGGGAGAATGCTTGCCAGAGAGACATTAGGGTCAACCGTAGCTAGCGTAAACTCATAATAATCATTATCTGTCGTAGCGGTACCATTACCCCCCTGTGCTACAGAGCCTGTTCCAAACTGGGTGGCAGTAGTAGCATCAAGCTGTACCCCTACAGTAGCCGTCAGGGCGGGAGTGGTGGAGCTATACTGATCTACTACATAAATTTTGTTGGAGGTTTCCTCAAGTACGATGGAGTTGTAGGCAAATGATACAAAAGGACTTCCATACTCAAATGAATACCACTTGATCCAGAGCTGGCGGTTGGGGGCAGTGCCCAGGACTTTCCAGCGGACATCGTCACCAGTACCCGTGGGTGCAGCACTGGTAAATGCATCCCAGAAGCCCGCGATAGACATGTTCGGCAGGCCTGCGGTGGGCAGGTTGGCATTGTCACCAGGCAGTACGGCAGCGGCGGTGGTGTCAAAGCTGATTACACAGTTTTGGCTGGCGCGCAGGTGGGTCACCGGCTGGCCGTAGAAGCTGAAGGGAAACGGGATCGCCAGGACAGGTGACCACTGGTTGGCAGACCTGGGGCCTGTGATGAGGTTGGTCCAGGCATTCAGTCCCGGGGCATCACCTTCGGTGTTGACCCCGCCGGGGTTGCCAGCGTTAGGGAAGTACTGCACCACGTAGGACTGGGCCCACATGGCTGATGCTGTGCCCAGCATCAACAGCAGCAAAGCGGAAATTTTTCGCATAAGATCGAGTCTTGGTTAATAAGGAAAATGTGGAAATAAAAGTAAGAATTTTTCTGAATATTATAATATGATGCCGGTCACTACGGACCAGATGCGCTAAAAAAATACCCCTCACACCAGGTGAGGGGGCCAGTAATCAGGCATAATTGTTGTTTTTAGCCCATACGGGCCATGACCTGCGCCATGACGGCCTGATGCGCCTGCGTACCCTGATCGAGGAGGGACGAGACCTCGGCTGTAAGATGTGAGACATAATCAGCGTCCTGGAGGCTGGCCAGGTTGATGCGTACGTTGAGCGCAGCTCCCTGGAGCGCTGTCAGGACACACCAGGCGCCTACGCCTGCATCTGTGATCGCTTGTGGATTGCCGGTCTCGGCTACTGCCTGGAGGACAGGCAATACCCGCAGGGCTGTACGCATGATGCGCAGGGGCACCTCTGCCGCGTACCGGGTCGCGGCCTGGATAGCTGCCGTACGGGTTTCGGCCTCTGTCGGGGTGGTTTTGGGCAGGCGGAAGGCCGCCATTACCTGATTAAAGGCCGCTGTGTCTTCATTGACGCAGTAGAGGAGTTCATCCTTGAGGGCCTGACCGGTCACCGCCAGGGTGCTGAAGGTCGGGAGCATCCCCATACCTCCGGTTTTGCCGGCAGAGAGGTTGGCGACCATGGTCCCCAGGGAGGCACCCAGGGCCCCGGCCAGTGCCGACACAGACCCCCCGCCCGGTGCCGGGGCATCCGATGCCAGTTCGTCACAGAATCCCTGCACCGACAGGCCCGTGAGCCGGGTATGACCCGGATCTGCGACCAGGTATTCAAGTATTTTTTGCTGCGGATCAAAGGGTTTGACTTCATTTAACCCCAGGGACCGGATGGCGATATGCACGAGGTCTGCCTCCGAGACGCCCTCGGAGAGACCCTGTTTTCGCAGGAAAAACCGTCCTGCCTCCGTCAGGCACCGCAGGGGGATCAGCCCCACCAGCTCAGAGCCGGTGACCCGGAGGCCCCGTTTGGCGGCAGCCTCACAGGTTTTGTCAAATACCTCGTGCAGGGGAGAGGCCGTGAGGTCGGTGAGGTTGGCGGATACCTGCGCGATCCCAAACTCATCTATATACCACCCGATGGCCTTGACCCCTCGGCAGGCACCGGGTATGCGCACCGGCTGACCCTGTGGGTCCAGGACAGGTTTGCCGTCTGCCAGCTTGACCCGGCCACTCTCCCGGATGTCAAAAGCCACCGCATTGGCGCGGGGCACCGACCGGGTATTGAGGTTGATATTGTAGGCTACCAGGAAGTCCCGTACGCCGATGACGGTAGCCCCGGACTGCTCATGAAACTCCTGAGGACCGTAGTCGGGTTTCCACTCCGGCTGATAAATTTTGGCCGCAAATCCCTCATACTCCCCGGCCCGGATATCAGCCAGGTTTTTGCGGGTGGGCTGGGTTGCTGCCTGCTCATAAAGATAGACCGGGATGCCGAGGGTGTCGCCTACCCGCCGGGCCAGGTCGTGAGCATATTCTACGGTATCCGCCAGGCTGATCCCACTAATGGGGATGAGCGGGCATACATCCGTCGCACCCATGCGCGGGTGGGCTCCCTGGTGGGTGCGCATGTCTATAAGGGCGGCAGCGGTTTTGATGGCCTGATAGGCGGCCTCTATGACCGGCTCCGGTGGCCCGACAAAGGTCATCACGGTCCGGTGGGTCGTCGCACCCGGATCTATGTCCAGGAGTCGCACGCCCTCTACCGCCCGGATGGCATCGGCTATGGCTTGAATTACGGCCGGATTACGGCCTTCGCTAAAGTTGGGTACACACTCGATCAGGGGACGCATAAGGGGTAAAGATTGGGGCTGGCAATATAGGGAATTGCCCTCAGGGAACATCACCTGCTGTCACTGCCTGCGTGTCGGGTGCACATACCGTGCGCACACATAAAAAAAAGCAGCCCGCAGGCTGCCTTTTAGAAGTATGTTTTTGATAATCAATCCCTTTACACCGGCTGCATATACATCGTCTGACGCAGGGCCCTGATGTCTTCGCTGGCGATGTACTCGTCGTAGGTCATGAGTTTGTCTATGATCCCGGTGGGGGTCAGCTCGATGATGCGGTTGGCGACGGTCTGCATGAACTGGTGGTCAGAGGAGCGCAGGAGTACGGTCCCGTCGTATTCGGCCAGGCTTTCGTTGAAGGCCTGGATAGACTCCAGGTCGAGGTGGTTGGTCGGTTCGTCGAGGATGAGGAAGTTAGGCTGCTGGAGCATCATGCGGGAGATCATACACCGCATTTTTTCACCCCCGGAGAGGACGCTGCACTTCTTGAGGGTTTCTTCACCGGAGAAGAGCATTTTGCCCAGGAATCCCCGCACATACGCTTCTTCTTTGTTGGCGGAGTACTGCTGGAGCCACTCGACAAGGTTGTAGTCGTTTTCGAAGTAGTGGCTGTTGTCCTGGGGCAGGTAGGCAGGGGTGATGGTTACACCCCAGCGAAACTCACCCGTATCAGGGGTGGCCTCGCCCATGAGGATGTCAAAAAACTTGGATACCGCCAGGCCGTTTTTAGAGATGACCGCGATTTTGTGTTCTTTGAGCATGTCAAAATTCACCCCGCTGAACAGCACCTTCCCATCAAAGGAAGCGCTGAGGTTTTTGACCTCCAGCACCTGCTTACCGGCCTCACGCTCCTGCTTGAAGATGATGGCGGGGTACTTGCGGTTGGAGGGCTGTATTTCGTCAAAATTGAGTTTTTCGAGCAGTTTTTTGCGGGAGGTCGCCTGCCGGGACTTGGCAGCGTTGGCGCTGAACCGGGCGATGAAGTCCATCAGCTCCTGGCGCTTGTCCTCCATCTTTTTGTTTTTGTCGGAGCGCTGCCGGGCCGCCAGTTGGCTGGACTCATACCAGAAAGAGTAGTTGCCGGTATGCAGGTTAATTTTGGCAAAATCTATGTCGGCAACATGGGTACAGACTGTGTCCAGAAAGTGGCGGTCGTGTGATACGACGATGACCGTGTTTCTGAAGTCAGCCAAAAAATCCTCCAACCAGGTGATCGTTTCGACGTCAAGGTCGTTGGTAGGCTCATCGAGGAGCAGGACATCGGGGTTGCCAAAAAGCGCCTGTGCCAGGAGCACGCGTACTTTTTTGTTACCGTCGAGGGTATTCATGAGGCTGTGGTGCAGGTCCTCGGGTACGCCCAGGTTGCTGAGGAGCTCGGCGGCCTCACTCTCGGCATTCCAGCCGTTCATGTCTTCAAACTGTCCGCTGAGCTCGCCTGCCCGGATTCCGTCCTCGTCCGAAAAGTCAGCCTTGCCGTATATTTCATCCAGCTCCTGCTTGACCTCCCAGAGTTTGCGGTTGCCCATGATGACCGTCTGGAGGACAGGGATTTCATCGTATTCGTAGTGGTTCTGCTTCAGGACAGACATACGCTGGCCAGGCAGGATGGACACACTGCCGGTGGTGGGATCAATCTCACCGGAGAGAATTTTGAGGAAGGTGGACTTGCCTGCGCCATTGGCTCCGATGACCCCATAGCAGTTGCCAGGGATAAACTTCAGGTTGACGTCTTCGAACAAGGTACGCTTGCCGTAGCGCAGGGAAATGTTTTGTACCGTAATCATATCTGGTTGAAAAAATGGGCCTGTGAATAGCCGTGACAAAGGTAGTGAATTTTGGCGAAAAGCCCGCCACCTCAGCAACTTATCTGTGGGTAAATAACGCTGCGGACACCGGGCTGACAGCACGAGCCGGGCTGTTGTGGGGCAAGCGCTTTGATCACGGGTCGCTTCTGCAGGCATTAATTAGGCCGGGTGTTTATCCATCCAAAAAACTGTGTAAATTTGCCTGCCTTTATCTATTATATACAGGCGATTTGTATGCCACAAGAGATTCGTATTCAGCTACCGGACGGGAGTGCCCGTGTGTATGAGGCTGGGGTGACCGGCCTCCGGATCGCGACCGATATCAGCGAGGGTCTGGCCCGTAATGCCCTGGCCATCAGGGTCAACAATCAGACAGTCGAGCTCACGCGCCCGATCACAACAGATGCTGAAGTACAAATCCTCACCTGGAATGACCAGGCTGGCAAAGAAACCCTCTGGCACTCCTCTGCCCACATCCTCGCAGAAGCCATTGAGGCCCTGTATCCGGGTGTACACCTGACGATAGGCCCGGCGATAGAGCGGGGATTTTATTACGATATTGACTTTGGGAGCCACGAGTTTGGGGCCAATGACTTCCAGAAGGTCGAGCAGAAATTTCTGGAGCTGGCCCGCTCCGGGGAGACGTTTGAGCGGCGCAGCATCTCCAAGGCTGAAGCACTGGCATTTTATCAGGCCAAACAAAATCCCTACAAGATCGAGCTGATCGAAAACCTTGAAGACGGTGAGATCACCTTCTACCACTCTGGCAACTTCACAGACCTGTGCCGGGGGCCGCACATCACGGACTCACGGGTGATCAAGGCTGTCAAAATCCTCAGTACTGCCGGTGCCTACTGGCGGGGCAATGAAAAAAATCCGCAGCTCACACGGGTGTACGCTGTTTCATTCCCCAAACAAAAGGAACTGGACGAATACCTGGCCTTGCTCGAAGAGGCCAAAAAACGAGACCACCGCAAGTTGGGCCGGGAGCTGGAGTTGTTTACCTTCTCCGAAAAGGTAGGGATGGGGCTGCCCCTGTGGCTGCCCAAGGGTGCCCGTCTGCGTGATACCCTCTCCAATTTTCTGAAGCGGGTGCAGGAGCGCGAAGGCTATCTCCCGGTTGTCACCCCGCACATCGGCAAAAAAGAGCTCTACGTGACCTCCGGTCACTACGAAAAATACGGCAAGGACTCCTTCCAGCCCATCCTCACCCCAAACGAAGGGGAGGAGTTTCTGCTCAAACCCATGAACTGCCCCCACCACTGCGAGATATACAAGTCGCGGCCCCGGTCTTATCGTGACCTGCCGCTGCGGCTGGCGGAGTTCGGGACAGTCTATCGCTACGAGCAGAGCGGTGAGCTTCATGGCCTGACCCGTGTGCGGGGATTCACGCAGGATGATGCGCATATCTTCTGCCGCCCGGACCAGGTCAAGGACGAGTTCAAGAAGGTGATAGACATCGTGTTGTACATCTTCCGGATTCTGGAGTTTCATGACTACAAGGCCCAGATATCCCTCCGCGACCCGGAGAATCCAGGCAAGTATCTCGGCTCCTCTGAGCAGTGGGACCTGGCAGAGCGGGGTATCGCAGAGGCCGCCGCCGAAAAAGGCCTCCGTACCGTGACCGAGCTGGGAGAGGCAGCATTTTATGGCCCCAAGCTGGACTTTATGGTGCGGGACGCCCTCCAGCGGGAGTGGCAGCTCGGCACCATCCAGGTGGACTACCAGCTCCCGGAGCGGTTCCAACTGGAGTATATGGGCACCGACAATGAGCGCCACCGTCCCGTGATGATCCACCGGGCCCCCTTTGGCTCCCTGGAGCGGTTTGTCGCGGTCCTCATTGAGCACACGGGTGGAGACTTCCCGCTGTGGCTGGCACCTGCCCAGGTGATCGTATTGCCGATCAGCGACAAGTTTCAGGCGTATACTGACCAGGTAATGGCTGCCCTGCGGGAGGCGGGTATCCGGGCAGAGGCGGATGAGCGCAATGAAAAAATTGGCAAAAAAATCCGCGATGCAGAGGTCGGTAAGTTCCCCTTCATGCTGGTCGCCGGTGAGCAGGAGGCAGCAGATGGCACGGTATCTGTACGGAAGCACAAACAAGGCGAAGTCGGCAAAATGACCATCGCAGAGTTTGTTTTATTCATCCAGCGGGAGATTGAAACGCAAATCGCCTGATATTCAGCGAGTGTCACCTGGAAAAACAGCCTGTTTTTTTGACAAGTTGTTTTTTTTACGTAGTTTACTCATTCATTCACGCATAAACTTGATTTTTTAACCTTACCCAATTTGGCTACCACCAATCCCAGAGACCCGCGTCGGATGATGATGCGGGGAAAACCCGAGAGAGAACACCGGATCAACCACGAGATACGGGTCCCCGAAGTGCGGCTAGTAGGCCTGGAGCAGTACACAGAAGTACTGGGCGAAGAAGCAAAAGGGGGCGTGTATGCTACCCACGATGCGCTGAAAATGGCTGAAATCATGGCTATGGACTTGGTAGAGATCGCCCCGCAGGCTGTCCCGCCCGTATGTCGTATTGTCGAGTACTCCAAGTTTCGCTATGAGCTTAAGCGTAAAGAAAAAGCCGCTAAAGCCAAGCAGCATACCACTGTCATGAAGGAAATCCGTTTCGGACCTAATACCGATGAGCACGATTTCCAGTTTAAGCTGCGCCACGCACATAAGTTCCTGGCAGAGGGCAACAAACTCAAGGCATACGTTCAGTTTCGCGGTCGTAGCATCGTGTACAAAAACCGGGGATCTGACATGCTGGCCAAGTTTGCGCAGGAGCTTGATGAGGTCGGCAAGATCGAAATGGAGCCAAAGATGGAGGGCAAGCGGATGATCATGATCCTCGCGCCGCGCAAGGCAGCCCCCGTCAAACCAGAATCGCCCGCCAAAGAATCCCGCAACGCAGCCGAGTCCTGACCCGGATGTGGTGACAATACCAGGGAGCTGAGCCACCTCAGCTCCCTTTTACGCGTTAGATGGGCCAGTCGCTGACTTTGCCCATTTCGGTATAAGGTGGCTCAGGCGCTATCCGGATATGTCTCGGACGCTCAGCGGGTGGCAGATGGGTCTCGACCCACGCATAGGCCTGGGCCAGTATCTCCGACATATCAGCAGCCGGATCAGCCGGGATGATCCAGGCCTTGAGCCGGTGCCCTTCTGCAGGGTGCATAGGGCGTACCCAGCACTGCGCTACCCAGGGCAGTGCCGCCAGTTGGGCGGCTATCCGGGCAGGATATACATTGACACCTCCGATCTGCACGGCATGATCCCGGCGACCGCTGATCTCCAGGGACCGCTCCCCATGCCATACCAGGGTGTCAGGTGGCTCACAGGTACATACCTGGCCTTCCAGGATCCGTACAAGCTGGCCGGAGGCGGGGTCATAGGTCCACCAGGGCATAAGTTCGTAAGGGCCGGGCTGGGTGCGGACAGCCATACCGGCAGTTTCAGAGCTGCCATAGACCTCTGTCAGTTGCATCCCCCGGCTCCGGAGGCGCTCCGCCAGCGCCGGTGGCATCGGAGCTGACGAGGATACCCCTTGCCGGAGTGGCCAGGGGCCGCTCAGGCTTTCATCGAGGTGTTGCCATAGCGTGGGCGTAGCTACTACCCAGTCGTCAGGTCCCAGCCGGGGCCACCAGGTCAAAAGCGGCGTATCGCGCACGTCTGTACAGGGGCGCTCCCCTGCATCAGGGAGGAGCTGGGTGAATAAAAAACCGTACAGATGCTGGGCCGGTACCAGCGAGAAAATATGCCCGCGGCTCCCCAGCAGGGCATCAAGCCAGATCGCTTCCTGCATCAGTCCGGTCCAGGTATGGGGGCAGATACGGGGCGTGCCTTCACTGCCAGACGTCAGGAACCGCACCGGGCGCCCGTCCCGTCCTGCTGTTGATACAATATGTGAAATCCAGTCGCCCAGTCGGGTATGCTCCGGGAGGTATGCTGGCAGATCACCTGTCAGCATATCAAACATCCCGTGGAGGCGACCTGCCAGGTCCAGTATTTCGAGTGAGTCCAGGCCGACGTCCGTACGCAGATCCAGCTCATCTGACCAGGTGATATGATGCGGGGCACCTGACAAGCGGGGACTGATCTCGCGGAGCAGGCTGATAATCAGACGTCGGGCAGATGCGCGTGATAGGGTCACCTCCGGCATCATGGTCATCAGGACAAGTTTTCGGATCCCTGAGGGGGCGTGTCGGGATTGTCATGGTCCCCATTCTGACGGACCTGGGTCAGTGGCGCCACGTCAAATGTCCGGCCACTGATCGCAAAGAGCAGTTTTTCGAGGTTCTGGAGACGCTGCCAGTCATAGGTGGCTTTGGAAGCCAACTGTATAATTTCTTCCGGAGTAAAGGGTTTGGCCAGGTACCCTACGTCT
>JANRLQ010000086.1:0-7394 GCA_033762375.1 Bacteroidia bacterium | reverse complement strand
GGAGCCTGGCGCTGCATGACAGTGCCGACAATCCCCTCGGGATGGCCCAGACCCTGGGCAACATGGGGCCGATTTACAACTATCAGGGCGATTACCGCCAGGCCCTGCACCACTATCAGCGCAGCATTGAGCTTTTCCAGGGGATGGACAATCAAATGGGCATCGCCATCAACCTGGGCAACATCGCCATGATTTACTATGCGCAAAAAGAGTATGACCGGGCCCTGACCTACCACCAGCAAAGTCTCGGGATCAATGAGACCCTTGAAAATAAAAGAGGCATTGCTGCGACCCTCAATAACATCGGGGATGTGTACTTCGACCAGAAAGACCTGGCCCAGGCTCTGAACTATTACCAGCGCAGCGTGGACATCCATCAGACCCTTGATGACCTGGGCGCAGTCGCACAGCTTCAGAAAAATATCGGCGATGTGTACCGAGCACAAGGTGCGGGCCCAAAAGCACTGGTCATCTATCTGGAAAGCCTCAAAATCCAGGAGTCGCTGAAAGACCAGCAGGGGGTCGCTGATGTTGCGACCAGTATAGGTGAGTATTACCACGAAACGCGGGACTATGCAAAGGCCCGCTACTATGGAGAAAAAGCCCTGCCCCTGGCCCGGGAAGCGGGAGCGGTGCTGGAAATCCAGCATGTAGCCCACTTGCTCTATCAGACATACAAGTCCACGGGCGAAGATCGCAAAGCGCTGCCCATGCTGGAGCTGTACCACCAGATGCGCGACAGCCTCAACAGCGAAGAAAACCAGCGGGCCACCATTCGCTTCGAATACCAGCAGCAAGCATTGGCCGACAGCCTCATCAATGTACAGGAGAACGCCCTTTCACAGCAGGCCTACGATAGCCAACTCCGGCAACAGCGGCTGCAACTGGCATTTGCTGGAGGAGTCGGAGCGCTCCTGGCTGTGCTGGCGTTGATCCTCTACCGCAACAATAAGCGGCGGCAGCAGACCAATCTTCTCCTTTCTGCTCAGAATGAGCAAATCGAGACCAAAAGCAACCAGAACGAACTGCTGCTCAAGGAGATACACCACCGCGTGAAAAACAATCTTCAAACCATTTCCAGCCTGCTCCACCTCCAATCGGCACATATTAAAGACGAGGACGTAAAACAAGCCGTCGCCGCAGGCCAGCACCGCGTGGAGTCCATGGCCCTGATCCACCAGAAACTTTACCAGCGCGATAACCTTGCCGCCATCGAGATGAAAGACTATTTGTCCAACCTCGTGCAAAGCCTCATAGACACCTTCGATGCCGACCCGGAGCGCATTCAGTTTACCCTCGACATGCCCGAACTCGAACTCGACGTGGATACCGCTGTTCCGCTGGGGTTAATTGTGAATGAACTGATTACCAACTCTTTAAAATACGCCTTCCCTGACGGGCGGGCAGGAACGATCACCGTTAGCCTGCAAAAAACAGGCGACCACCTCGACCTCCTCGTCGCTGATGATGGGGTAGGGGCAGCCAACGTAAAAACCGGCACGGCCTTCGGCTCACAACTGATCAGCCTGCTCAGCGCGCAGTTGGGTGGCACCCTGGAACAAGGGACCGAAAAAGGATATTGTACCCGCTTAACCCTATAACCAGCGCCTGTCATGACTACAAAAACCTCCCTCCTCCTGGCGCTGGCCTTTACGCTGCTTACACCCTCACTCCCCGCACAGGGATCGCTGCAAAGGCTGCTCAGCATCTGGAATGATGCCAGCCAGCCGGATACCACCCGTTTTGGGGCCATGGACAGCATTGTGCGGAAGGTGTACCAAAACCAGCCGGACAGCGCCTTGTACTATGCCGAAATACAGCACCATTGGGCAGTAGCGCGCAAAAACCCGGTATGGATGGGCCTTTCGATGCAGCGCCAGGCCGAAGCCACTGCTGCTCTCGGCGACAACGCCCGTGCAGCCGAAAAATTTGAGCAGGCCCTGAAATGGCTGCGGCCCTCTGCCCAAAAAAAGGAAGTAGCCAGTGCGGTAATCAGCCTTGGAATGGTGTACCGCACCCAGGGCGACTTCGTAAAAGCCCAGGAATGGGTGCTTGAAGGGCTGAATCTATCCGAAGCAGCAGGCGATAAGAAAGGCCAGGCCAACGCATTGTACGCCCTCTCAGTGATTTATCTGGACGAAGGCGACCTCGAAACCGCCTTGAAGTACGCCCAACAGGGCCTTCTCCTGCGGGAGGAGATCAATGACCAGCCAGGGCTGACAGGTGACCTGGCGAATATGGGTATCATTCTCGCGGATGTGGGCCAGTACGAACAAGCGCTCACCTACACCCTGCGTGCTGCCGACCTAAGCACCTCGCTGAACGACCTCAATATGCTGGCCGCGACCTGCGATAACCTCGGCTTTTTGTATGAGAGAATGGATAAACCCGAACAGGTACTGCCGCAATACCTTCGGGCACTGGAGATTCGGCAGCAAACCGGAGAACGCCAGGGCATGTCCTATACCCTCAGCCTGATCGGAAGCTGGTACGCCAAGCGCAAAAACTACCCCCTGGCGATCTCTTACTTTAAGCAGGCACTCAGCGTCGCGCAGGAAATGAACAACCTGAGCAGCATATGGGGGTTTTCCTATAACCTATACCTCGCTTACAAAGAATCCGGTCAATATGAAGCTTCGCTGGAGATGCACGAACTGTACATGCAGGTGAAGGACAGTATTTACAACGAAGAAAATACCAAAACCCTGCTCAAACAGCAGTTTGAATACGAACAGGACAAAAAAGACGCCCTCGCCCAGAAAGAACTCACCCTCCGCAACCTCCAGCGAAACGCCTCGCTCGGCGGCCTCGGCCTCGTGGCCATTTTGGCCGGGGTGCTCTTTGTAAATGGCCGCCGCCGCCGCAAAACCAATGAGCTCCTCTCCGCCCAGAAAAGCGAAATCGAGACCAAAAGCAACCAGAACGAAGTGCTGCTCAAGGAGATACACCACCGTGTGAAAAACAACCTTCAGACCATTTCCAGCCTTCTGCACCTCCAGTCCGCCCACATTAAAGACGAGGACGTAAAACAAGCCGTAGCTGCCGGACAGCACCGCGTGGAGTCCATGGCCCTCATCCACCAGAAACTCTACCAGCGCGACAACCTCGCCGCCATCGAGATGAAAGACTATTTGTCCAACCTAGTTACCAGCCTCATCGAGACCTTCGACGCCGATCCGGAGCGTATCCGGTTTCACCTCGACATGCCCAAGCTGGAGATGGACGTGGACACTGCCGTACCCCTGGGCTTGATTGTTAATGAGTTGATTACCAATTCTTTAAAATACGCATTTCCCGGCGGCCGCGCGGGCACCATCACCGTCAGTCTGCGGAAAACAGACAATCTCCTTGACCTCCTTGTCGCTGATGATGGCGTGGGCTCCGCAAATACTGCCACAGGTACTGCTTTTGGCTCGCAGCTCGTCAAACTTCTTGCGGCACAGCTCGGCGGCAGGATCACCCAGGAAGTGACAAACGGCTATGCAACCCGTATCATCATCTAACCCTCCTCCTTGCCATGAAATACCGCTGCTTGGTTTGTTTCATATCTGTCGTGACCACCCTGGTCGCGCGGGCAGACGTGACCAGCGACTCTCTCCTGAGGGTGTATGTTGACACGGCCGTGTGCGACAGCCTGCGGTTTGATGCGCTGGAAAATCTGTTGACGGCCCAGCCTGACAGCGCCTGGCAGTGGGTAGCCTGGATGGAGACCCTGGCCCATACATCAGGAGACCCCCTCCTCCGGGTAAAAGCCGGAAAACAAAAAGCTAACGTACTTCAGCTAAACGGAGACCCGGCACAGGCCGCCCAAGTCCTCCAGGCATGTGTGGCTGTTGCCCTCAACCAACCCCAGCCCCTGCCCCGTATGCTTGCCCGTCAGTACCTGGGAGACCTGTACCAGGAGACCGGTAAACTCGACGAGGCAGACCAGCTCTACCAGCTCGCCCTGCAAGATGCCCGGGCCACCGGCATTCCCTGGCATGTCGCGCAGGTACAGCTATACAGGGGGGAGCTGGCCCTCAGCAGAGGGGATTACCCCCTGAGTCTCGACCTTTCTTTTCAGGCTATCCAGCTATTGGAAAACAACCCGTCCGAAAACCCCATCAGGCTTAGCCTGCTGTCTTCCTGTAACAACAACGTTGCCATCGTATATGCCCAAATGGAGGATTATCCTAAAGCCCGGGCTTACTTTGAGCAGTCGCTCATTTGGGCTGAAAAAGATGGCAAAAAAGCTGCTGTGGCCATCACGATCGGAAATATCGCCTATCTCTATTACCTGGAGGGTGCCTATGACCAATCCCTCGAATACGGGTTCAGGGCACTGGAGATGGAAAAAAGGCAGGGCAGCCTGACGGCCTCTGTCCTGAGCAACATCGGTGCGGCATACGAAAAAAAAGGTGACGGTGTACAGGCCCTTCGGTATTATGAGCAGAGCCTGGCTATGTTTGAGGCAGAGGGAGATGCCAGTGGCGTGCAGCGCCTGCTGATGAGCATCGGTAGCCACCACCAGGCACGGAACCACCTCCGGGAGGCAGCTGCCTACTCTGAAAAAGCCTATACCCTCGCCCGGGAATTGGGGTATCTGGAAAACGAAAAAGAACTCGCCATGCGGCTCTACGAAATCTACGATGCCCAGGGCCAATACCAGCAAGCTCTCCGGATGCATGTACGATACATCAGCCTCCGCGACAGCATCAATGGAGACGAAGCCCAACAGGCCCTGATCCGGTATGAGTTTCAGGAAAAAGCCCTCCAGGACTCCATTGCCTTCGTGCAGCAGCAGGCAGCCTCAGACCTCGCCACCGAGCACCAAAAAACCCAGCGCAACGCCTCCCTCGCAGCCCTGCTCCTGGTCGCCATCCTGGCCGGAATCCTCTACTACAACGGCCGCCGCCGCCGCCAGACCAATATCCTCCTGACCGCCCAAAAGGCCGAAATCCAGGCCAAAAGCAACCAGAATGAACTCCTCCTCAAGGAGATCCACCACCGTGTCAAAAACAACCTCCAGACCATCTCCAGCCTGCTCTACCTTCAGTCAGCCCATATCAAAGACCCCGAAGTCCGTGAGGCCGTAGCTGCCGGCCAGCACCGCGTGGAGTCCATGGCCCTCATTCACCAGAAACTCTACCAGCGTGACACCCTCGCCGCCATCGAGATGAAAGACTACCTCTCCAATCTTGTCACAAGCCTCATCCAGACTTTCGATGCCGATCCGGAGCGTATCCGGTTTCACCTCGACATGCCCGAGCTGGAGCTGGACGTGGACACCGCTGTGCCCCTGGGTCTGATCGTCAATGAGTTGATTACCAACTCTTTAAAATATGCCTTCCCCGACGGACGACAAGGTGTCATCACCGTCAGCCTGCGGAAAACAGACACAGGCCTGGAGCTGTTTGTGGGAGACGACGGCGTAGGAGCCGCCAACACCCTCACCGGCACCGCCTTTGGCTCACAACTCGTGCGGCTGCTGACCGCCCAGCTCGGCGGGAAGCTGGAGACCGGGACAGAAGGCGGGTACTGGACCCGGGTGCGGATGGGGTAGGGGGGAACTGGATAGTCATTGTATGCCCGGATGGTATAAACATTTCCCTCCGGCGCAAGGCTCCCGCCCTGTGCCTTCCATCCTGCGGGTTCTGCCCGCTCTCCCGCAGGCCACCGATAGCCTCCGGGGAAACCTTGTGTAAAACAATGAGTTTGCATATATTTCTGACGCAACGGCGTAAACGCTCGGACGCATTAGCGGCAATTAAAAAAATGAACCTGGAGCCACTTAATTCCTACTTTTCAAGCCATCTTTCATTAGATGCGAGAGAAATTGAAATTTTGAAGACCGTTTTTACTGAAAAAAAAATCAGAAGAAGACAGTATCTTCTGCAAGAAGGTGATGTTTGCCAATGTAATACATTTGTGGTTGAAGGCTGCTTTAGAATGTATATGGTGGATGGACAAGGCAAAGAACATAATTTACAATTTGCAATAGAAAATTGGTGGATTCTTGATATGGAAAGTTTTTATTTTGGAAACTCAAGTAAGTTGAATATTGAAGCAATGGAACATTCAACCGTATATCAAATCAAAAAGGAAGATCAATTCAGATTGTTTGTAGATTACCCTAAATTTAATCGAATTTTTAGGGTTTTGAGTGAAAATGCCTTAATCGCCAGCCAAAGAAGAGTGCTGCAAAATATTAGTTCTACCGCAGAAGAAAGATATGTAGATTTTGTAGAGCGTTATCCCCAACTTTTCAATCGGATTTCAAATGTTCAAATTGCGTCCTATATTGGTGTAACGCCAGAATTTCTTAGTTCTATCCGAAAAAAAATGACAAAATCTTAACCTACTTTAAGGTTTTTTCTTAACCTACCTTATGAATAATTAAACGGATAGCATCTCACCTTTGTAGGGTTCATTACGTAAACAACAAATTTTTTCAAACATGAGGAGCCTTATTGTCATTTTACTTTCAATGGTAATTGCCCGCTTCGGGTACGGCCAGGATTTTAAACGACTTGACTTTAATAAACAGACTTTCGAACTTCATAATGTGACCGGAGAAGTCATCAAATTTGAAGGCAAAAAAGTGTTAAAGGTCGAGCGTGACTTAAATGCACTTCCTTTCGATGAAAACAATTTAGAAGCCACGGTGGACGACCGTCATTATGCTCGTCTGGTTGATGTACATGATTTTGAAAATGGCACTATCGAGGTTGACATGTATAGTCAACTACAAAATCCTGCCCCGTATGCGGGAATTGCAGGCTTTATTGGAGTATATTTCAGAATTGCAGAGGACGATTCTGCATGGGAATCTATTTATGTACGTCCCAAAGTGGGAAGAATCAATAATCAGTTTGCCAGGAATCATGCCATACAATATTTTTCATACCCTAATTATAAATTTCAAACCTTGCGGGATAGTTTTCCTGCGGGTTCATATGAAGCCGCTGCCCCCATTGCGCTGAATGAGTGGATCACAGTGAGGATAGAAGTGAATGGAGAAACAGCCGAAATGTTTGTCAACGATATGAAATACTCATCTATAGTCGTAAACAAAATGTTGGGTAAAAACCAGAAAGGTTATATCGGGTTATATGTAGATATAGGGACAGTTGGCTATTTCAAAAATTTAAAAGTTACCAAAAGGGAATTGAAGCGTGAGCAAGAGAAAGGGGAAGATATTGACGATATTTAATGGAATACATCTGAATACATGATGGTAGGATTGGCTTGATACATTGAGACAAGCCTGCCGCGAGGGAGTGTTCAACGAACTGTGTCAGGGGTTGAGCTGAGCTTCCGGCCCCGCGGGGCCGGAAGCTCAGCTCAAATGTGAAGATAGCGATTAATCCGGTCTCCAAAATGGATACTCATCTGGCTCAGGGCCATGCCCCAGT
>JANRLQ010000085.1:0-37560 GCA_033762375.1 Bacteroidia bacterium | reverse complement strand
CTTCAATGGCACCAGTCCGTTGAAAACCATCGAGTGGGTCTATGATGCCACCGGCACCAAGCTCAAGAAACTCGTGAAATCCGGCGGAGCTATCCAATACACGCAGCACTACAGCTCTGGCATCGAGTACCGCCAGGGAGCTACCGGCGCGCCCGTGATTGAGGCGATCTACCACTCCGAGGGCCGGGTCTTCTACACCAGCGCCACCGCCTCGCGCTACGAGTACAGCATCCGGGATCATTTGGGTAACACAAGAATCACTTTTTCTGATCTGAATGCCAACAACAAAGTTGACATCACCACCACCGCCAGCAACGAGGTCTTGCAGGAAAACCACTATTACCCCTTCGGCCTCAGCATCAACGGCGCCTGGATGAACTCGGCTGCGTCTCTCGATAATCTCTATCAGTACAACGGGAAGGAGCTGAACAATGACTGGGGGCTGAATATGCTCGACTATGGGGCGCGGATGTATATGGCGGATCTGGGTAGATGGAGCGGGGTGGATGAATTATCGGAGAAGGGACCAGAATGGAATGGCTATACTTATTCGTTTAGTAATCCCATCCGGTTTCTTGATCCGGATGGGCGATGGGCTGCATCCTCTTCCAGACCTACGGTCGAAGATAAATTGGAGAAGTATCGTAAAGAGAAGGAGGCTGAATGGGCTGCATTAGATGCGGGTGCGAGTATTTCAGACGTTTGGGGTGCTGGGAAGATGTTGAGGGGCAGCTCTAAGGGATCCAGAAGTAGAAGCAACCGTTTGGAAAGCGTCGGAGATATTGCCGGAGAATCAATTTCTGGTAGCCCTTTAGATGGGGTAAGTATAGCCGGCTCCTGCCCATGTGAATACAATGGGGTAATCTACAACACGGAAGAAGACCTGTATTTTGGTATTTTAGGCGATAAAGCTATGGAGCAGTTCGGTATAAAAGATATTGCAGAATGGACCATGATTCTAGCTGGTCAACCGTGGATTCCAACTAGGGGGAAATTTGCAGGTACAACTCCTGGTACGTCATTAGCCTCAATGTATATATCAAAAATTCCTTGGACTTCACCTGTTCCTTTACCAACTGTTACCGGGATTCCTAAGTTTGTTGGAGGTAAGGGAGTTATCGTCGGCTCCACTAAAATGGTGGGCCGCTGGGTTGGCAGGGCTATACCTATTGCTGGCTGGGGGATGCTAATATATGATGCAGGTGCGCTTTTTTATGAAACCCAGATAGAATTTGATCGGGTTATAAACAGGCATTGATTATGAAAAATCAGGAAGAAACACTCGGAAGAGTTATTGAATTTATTTATCAGAAGCGTTGGAGATATCGAAAGCCATTAACTTTGGATACTACTTTGGAGAAAGACTTGGGTATTACAGGTGATGATGGTTCAGAGTTTATGGATGCATTTTTCAACGAATTTCAAGTTAATCCTGCTAATTTTGATCCCGGTAAACATTTTGGACCTGAAGGACTGGACCCCATAGGATTAGTAGTATGGATCAGGCTATTGTTTACACCTGGATATCGGCTCCCGCCTAGCGCTCACGACATCAAACTAAAAGACCTTGTAGAAGCAATTGAGCAGGGAGAATGGCTATATTAACTTATAGTACCTGCTTACTTACCTACAGCACCGACCCCGACAAAAACCTGAACCTGACCTACAATCACCTTAACACCCATCCTGGCAACCTTCAATGGCAACCAGTAGTACTTCAGTCTGCCCATGGACTAGCTGAGCCGAACCGGATTTGGCATTTTCAGCCGGATGATGTATATTACTAGCCTAAAGATCACAGCATGTCTATCATTTTGCACCAAGGGATGTCCCGCGAAGAAATCCAGCAGGCTCTGGAGCGACTTCCTAAGCCCCGGCGTTTTGATGCAGCCCGGCATCGGGGCTGTATTGTACTGCGCGAAAATCCGTTGACTTACCAACGCAAACTCCGGGATGAGTGGCGGTAAGCTTCTGCTCGATACCAACGTCATCTTATATTATCTGGGTGGCGATAGGGTCCTGAGCGATCTGTTTGACGGACAGGAGCCTGTATCTGTCTGTGATCTCAGTAATCGAGTTGCTGGGCTATCCTGGCTTGACAGAGGCAGAACTCATCCGGATCGGTGCTTTTCTGGAGGATTGCCAGGAGCTGCCGATTACGCCGGAGGTGCGAGATACATGTATCAGCATCAGGCGCTCCTATCAGTTGAAGGTGCCCGATGCCCTCATCGCAGCGACAGCCTTAGTGACAGGTATGCCGCTGGTGTCAGCAGATGGTATTTTTGAGCGGGTGAAGCAGTTGGACTGGATCTATTATCAGTGGTCATGATGCCTAACCTGACGCTTCGGCTTTGCTCAGCGCAAGCCTTCTCTGACCTCACCAACAAAGTTGACCTCACCACCACGACCACCAACGAGGTCCTGCAGGAAAATCACTACTACCCGTTTGGCCTCAGCACCAATGGCGCCTGGATGAACTCGGCCACGTCGCTCGATAATCTGTACCAGTACAACGGGAAGGAGCTGAATGCGGACTGGGGGCTGAATATGATTGATTATGGCGCGCGGATGTATATGGCGGATCTGGGGAGATGGGGTGGAGTGGATCCTATGCCTGTCAGCTATGTCTCTACCTATGCCTATGTCCATAATGCGCCATTGGCACTTCTGGACCCCACGGGGATGTATGCAGAGGGTAGTTCACATTCATACACCGATGCCGATGCGAGTGTACGGCGGAGGATGGATGAGGCTGATGATCAAAAAAAGCAGGAGAAGCAGAGAGAAGCACTCTATGAGCAAATACAGATGCTTCTGGCATCCACTCCCACAGATCCGCCACTACAAAAGCGATATCCTGTTTATGAAGGAGATGGGATGGCAAATCATGCGTCTATAGATATTACAGCCTACGGTGCCAGTACTATATATGATAAATGGACCCAGGTAGCTTATCGGAGGCGTATGGGACTGGCGATGAGTCATCCGGGAGAATCAAAGCCGTTGACTTACTGGACATATTCTTACGACAACTACCTTACAGGTAAGTTCAGTCCGGGTCACTGGCAGCGGCCTGATGCATTTGGAATACAAGTAAGTGGTTCATTCATTTGGGGCGGGGGAAAGTCGGCTTCATTTGGGGCGATGAATGTAATCCATGAGGGGGGGATGGCCTATGGAAATTCTTCTGGCGGTCTTGGGCTTGATGTCTCTGCCGGTATTTCAATCTGGGGAGCAGATTTTCATGGCCCCGCAGGACAGCCTTCCTATGGTGGATTGATGGGACTGGGTTATATGTACGCCATAAATGCAGGTCCTTTTTCGTTTTACGAATTTGGTGATTTAGGGATAGATCCTCTAAGTAACAAATTTTCTTACGGTGCCAATTGGAAAGGCTGGGGATTTGGCATTGGTGCTTCACCTTCCTCGTTAGCCATCCCGGTCAGCGGTACAGTTCAAGTTGGCTATTCCTATCCACTCATCAGACCCTAACCGTATGAAATACAGATATATGATCACTTTCTACTTGATATGCCTCTTCTTGGTATCAGGGTCATGCGGTAAAATGCACTTTTCGTGTCATAGTTTTTACGTTTCCGCTATATTCCCTATTCGTTTTTCCGGTGTGGTCACACGTGTGTATAAAGATACTGCTCAGCATTACTATCCCGCTATTGAAATACATGATGCAGAACGGGGGGTGGTATCTATGCACATCCATTTTAAGCATATATGGGATCATGCATCACCCGGAGACACTCTTACAAAACGCGCCAACTCCTTGGAGTATCGGCTCGGGAAGTCAGATACGACCTTGTATTTTTATCCGCACTGTGTGGAGGCGCATGAAGTCGGGGCCGTAGAGAATCCGCATTTTAAAGAAGACCTTCGCCGCTTACAAGAGGCAAGAGAAGCCAGAGACTGGTAGTGGCCCCCCCGCTGGCGCGAGGCTATGCCTCGTGTCAGCTATCCACCGGGCTACGCCCGCCCACACACTTCTTGTGTATCTGCGCCCCATGCGTCACCTCCTCTGTCCCCTCACCCTGATCTGCTGGCTGCTCTGCAGTTTGGGCAGCGTATGGCAGGCCGGGGCGTTTGAGCCCTGATGAGGGTTTTTATACCCTACCTCACATAGCCCCTACCCGCAGGACACAGCCCTCCAGCGCCAGCGTACCTACCTCAGTGGCAGCAGCTACGTCCCGGCCCAGATAGACAACCTTGCCTACTCCTACCTCACCGGTACCAACCGCCTGAAGCGGGTCCTCGACACCGCCCCCACCGCCAGCAAAGCCGAAGGCTTCAAGCCGGGTACGCTCACCACCGACCGGGGGTATGATGCCAATGGGAATATGACCTTTGACCCCGACAAAAACCTCACCCTGGCCTACAATCACCTCAACAAACCCACCCTCGCAACCTTTAATGGCACCAGTCCGTTGAAAACCATCGAGTGGGTCTATGATGCCACCGGCAACAAACTCAAGAAACTCGTGAAATCCGGCGGAGCTATCCAATACACCCAGCACTACAGCGCTGGCATCGAGTACCGCCAGGGAGCCACCGGCGCGCCGGTGATTGAGGCGATCTACCACCCCGAGGGCCGGGTGTTTTACACCTCCGCTACCACCTCGCGCTACGAGTACAGCATCCGCGACCACCTCGGTAATACACGCCTGACCTTCTCTGACCTCAACAACAACAACAAAGTGGACATCACCACCACGACCAGCAACGAGGTCCTGCAGGAAAACCACTACTACCCCTTCGGACTGGGTACGAATGGGGTCTGGATGAACTCGGCTACGTCTCTCGATAATCTCTATCAGTACAACGGCAAGGAGCTGAATAATGACTGGGGGCTGAATATGATTGATTATGGGGCGCGGATGTATATGGCGGATCTGGGGAGATGGGGTGGAGTGGATGCGCTGGCGGAGAAGTATGCTGGGTGGAGCGGGTATAATTATGTGCTGGGGAATCCGGTAGTGTTTATGGACCCGGATGGAAGGGAGATTTGGATAGCATATGGCGATAATCAAAGGGTTAGATATGATAATGGGAACCTTTACAACGAAGATGGCAGTAGCTACGACGGAGATGACGCATTTGTGGGTCAGGTTTTTAGCCACCTGAATAGGATTGGTGAAGCAAAAGCAGGACAACAGGTTTTATCGGAGTTGACAGGCAGTGACGACATATTCAATATCTTGAATGTGGGAACGAGGCACGGAGGGATGGAGTACCGAGATACTGAATCAGGCGGTAATATTGCAGCAGGTTTTTTAATGCAGTCAGGCTTAGCTACCGATGAATCACTAAATGAAGCAAACCGGATTGATGCTTTATCTAACGAACTGCTTCATGGATTCCAATCTATTCATGGCGAGGGGGGGGCAGCAGACCTAAATAAAGAATTCGCGAGTGATTTGTTCTCTAGAGCTGTGCTCCAAGATTTGGGATATGACGAATACTTGTCGATAACCCAATCTCAATGGGGAAACCCTTCCACCCAAAAGGGGCAGCAGCTTAATCAAAATATGGCGACTCTGCTCTCTGCTCCGAATTTTGATCCAGAATTATATCGTGAAACAGTAAAGCTTTTTCCTAAAGCTGGTCCAAGAGGAGCTTTTTACAAAAGTCGAGGGATTCCGACCAAAGTAGGCAAGAACGGAGTGGCAATCTCTCGTTTATTCCCATTGACAAATCAATAATCAGATGTTTATGAAATCGAAAAGATTGCTTGGGGTAATTGTTTTAGTTTTTTGGATTATGCCCTGTAAATCACAGATAGGATCCGATTGTGCTTATATTTGGATCAATCCACTTGCCGAGCTTATTGGCGAGAGTATCTTTCCTGATACAACTTTTTCATTCTATGCAACAGATTCCCTTCCCTTATCCCCTATAGCAATATCACTTCCAGATAGTTTAGGTGGGACGAGAATCAATGGGTACGCCAAGGTATTTGTAGAATTTACAGATTTGGGGGGTATAAACTCTATTTTTCTGTATTCATACGAATTACGCCGAAAAAAGAAGATAATAGAGCAATATCACAGTGGGATTGATAACAAAAACGGAAATGAGTTCTATGGAATGTTTGAACAGTTCATAGAAAAAAAAGTCTTGGAACTCCCTGTAACAAGAACGGTTGACAAATTAGAAGAGGGACGTATTTACAGAGGCTACTGCTACTTGAATTTTTGAAATGGAAATGTGCATAACATCGTGGAGACGTCCACGCTCTTACTGTCCTCTTCCCCTCATGCCAGCGACATTATGTTTTTATTAAATTATCGGGTTGAGGGAATCAACCTGCTGCAATATGTGTTACCTATTGTCAGCAAACATATACAACAATGACCAGCTCCCACATCTCAATCGCCCAACTCCAGGCAGCGCTGCTCGACACGGCAGTTGCCTTACAGGCTGCCGCTGGCAACGATGCTTTTATCAGCCAGGATGATCTCGAAAAACTGTTGTTATCCGTATATGGTGCGCGGGAAACGGAGCGTGGACATGTGATAGCATCCTTATACAACATGGCCCAGCTCACTGAGTCACCCGGCGGCCGCATCACCCGCAAGGATATAGACAGGGCGGTGCAGCTTACGCTGGAGCAAATTCTGCCGGAGTTGCGGCTGGAGCCGGGGGGCTTATCGGCTCCGGCGGAGTTTGCGCTGAACCTGCTGGGCATTGACTATAGCATCATGGCCCGTAACCTCAAATCGTACGCCCACTGGCTGCAAGCCCGTCCGGCTGCGGAGCTGGTCACCCACCTGCGTCCCCTGGTGCATAACTTGTATTTTAATACGTTTCATCAACAGGATACGAGCATTCAGGTGGGTTTTGCGCCATTTGGGCATTATCCGGCGATCTCCGCAGCGACCTTTGTGATGGCCCTTGAGCAGAGCGGGGACCCTGCGTGGGAGCAGGCTAGCCAATTGTTAGGCACAGCAAACGAACAACCGGGTACACTCACCGCGTTTTGGCGTGAGTTTCCGACCCTCCAAAACGAAGGGGTTGACCAGGCGCGGGCATTAGCCGTTGAGCGTCTCTGGCGGATGCACCTGAGTCCCAGCCGTTTGCTGCGTTTTGATCATTCAGTGTATGAAACAACCCACTTTGTGGTAGCGGGCCTTAATGGCAACCATGAAATGGTCTATATGCTGTTGCGGCACCTTTGGAGCTGATTCGCCCGGTCATCGTAGCCCCTGATGCACACCCGGGGCAGTAAGGCATTGGATACCTGACGGATAGGGTGCTTATTTGTTGTGTGGTTATCAACCAGATGACTGCCTGCCATAGCCAACTGTTATTCACGGAGGGAATCACATGAAATACCTGCTGATCAGCAGTACCGGGACGCGCTGCGGGGTATTCTCCTGGTGGCCGGACATCCAGCTACTTTCTGCGCTTGTGTAGCCATGATGTAGTGCCCGGCGCCCGGAAGCATGAGGTGATGTATCTGGGAAATAGGGGATGGGAAATAGATTCAGTAGCTTGCTGTAGAATCATTCACCCCCCAAATTCCCCTTATGCACCATGTCACGACTGCGCTGCGCCTGCTTGCTGTATGGCCGTCCGCTCCCCGCTGCTGGGTTTCCTTTGTTCTGGTGATCCTGCTGATGCAGCCCCTCGCTGCCCAGGTGGTATCTGTAGGCAGCGGCAGTTATACCCAGACGTTTCCCGGTACAGACGCTGCTGGGCGTAATGGATTTCCCGCAGGAACGCCCCTGACGACGGGCTCCGCTGCCGGGAGACCTGTCCCCACCAATGACTGGTGGTCACATAAGGTCAAAAACAACCATTCCTCCAACCTGTTTTCCTATCCTTTCACCCTCAAAACTGTCAACGCCGGACTGGTGACCACCTATATCCCCTGGGGGGTCATTGACAACATAGAGCCGGTGATCGTGGGGGTAGAAGGCCTGTCGGCTTCGGCTGCCAAGGTTTCTGACTTTTCAGACTGGACCGTTACGATGGACTGGCAGAGTGGCACACATCATTTTCAGGCCACGGCGGGGCTGGGTATGCCCTTTTTGTACTTCACCAAAGCCGCTACAGACGTCGCCCAGATTACTGTCAACAATGGCACAGTGCAGGTGAGCAACGAAAAACTCATCATCAATGACCTCCGCAACGGGGCTGATTTTGTGGTATATGCGCCGATGGGCAGCACCTGGACCCAGGCGGGTAATGTATATCGCTCGACCCTCAACGGCAAAAATTACTGGTCGCTGGCCTTCATTCCGCTCACGGCGGGTAATGTACAGGCCACCGCCCAGGTCTATCAGGCGTATGCCTATGTGTTTCCCACAGACACCCGCTGCTCCTGGCAGTACGACGAGGCTACCGCCGTCCTGACGACTGACTTTGAGGTGGAGACCGATGTCAAAGAAGGCAGCGACACCACCCTGCTTCTGGGCCTGCTCCCGCACCAGTGGGCGCATCTGTCGGTGAGCTCTCCTCAGCCTGCCGGACTCTCCTATGCCACGGTACGGGGACAGATGAAAACCCTGGCCGGTAATCGTTTTCAGGTGGCAAGGCGTTTTTATGGGGTGTTACCTACGCTACCCAAGCTCGCCCAGTACAGCCCGGGGTTTTCGCCGCTGGCCTTACAGGAAAAAGTACAATTGCTGCAACATGAGGGCCTTGCAGAATGGACAGACTCCTACAACGAAGGCCAGTTGATGAACCGCCTGATCCAGACGGCCCGCATTGCGGATCAGATGGGGGATACCGTTGCCCGGAATGCCATGACCGCTACCGTCAAAGCACGGCTGGAAGACTGGCTCAAAGCAGAAGCCGGAGAGGTAGCCTTTTTGTTTTATTACAACACAGCCTGGAGTGCCATGCTCGGCTACCCCGCCGGACACGGACAGGACAATAACCTGAACGACCACCATTTTCATTGGGGGTATTTTATTCATGCGGCCGCTTTTATGGAGCAGATGCAGCCCGGCTGGGCCAGCCAGTTTGGCCCGATGATCAACCTGCTGGTACGGGATGCCTCATCCCCTGACCGCGAGGATCCGCTGTTTCCCTTTCTCCGCAGTTTTAGCCCCTATGCCGGACATTGCTGGGCCAATGGATTTGCCTCCTTCCCACAGGGCAATGACCAGGAATCCACCTCTGAGAGCATGCAGTTTCACGCCTCCCTCATCCACTGGGGATCGGTCACGGGACAGGATTCTATCCGGGATCTGGGTATTTACCTGTACACGACTGAGCAAAGTGCGGTCGAGGAGTATTGGTTTGACCAGCACGACCGGATTTTTGGCCCTACGCAGCAGTACAGCCTGGTGTCGCGGGTATGGGGCAATAGTTATGACAACGGCACCTTCTGGACCAATGATATTGCCGCTTCTTATGGCATTGAGTTGTATCCCATGCACGGCGGGGCTTTATACATGGGGCATGACACCAGTTATGTACGGAAGTTGTGGAATGAAATGAAAGTGAATACGGGCATCCTCACCAACCAGGAGAACCCTAACCTCTGGCACGACATTTACTGGATGTACCTCTCGCTGATTGACCCGGATGCAGCTCTGGCATTGTACAATGGATATCCGCAGCGTAGCCTCAAATTTGGGGTTTCAGACGCCCAGACCTATCACTGGCTCCACACCCTGCAAGCGCTGGGCAGGGTGGATGTCAGTGTCACGGCCAGTCACCCTCTGGCAGTGGTTTTCAGCAAAGGAGGCGACCGCACCTATGTGGCCCAGAACTATGGGAGCAGCAGCCTGGCGGTGACCTTTTCGGATGGGTTTGTGCTGAATGTTCCCCCCCGGACCCTGGCTACAAGCCGCGACCTCTCGATCAAAGCTACGCTTACTTCCAGTTTTTCGCAGGCCTATCCCGGTGGCAGTGTATTGCTCCGGGCGGATATCAGCGGGGGCGTGGCAGACATGGTGGAGTTTGTAGATGGGACTACGGTAATCGGCACCCTGACCCAGGCCCCCTATGACCTGGATGCAAGCGGTCTGGCCGTGGGCAGGCATAGTTTTTATGTGCGGGTATATCAGGGCAGCCGGTTTGAGATCAGCAACCTGGTGCCGGTAATAGTCGGCGAACAACTTCCCCTGTCCGGTACACCTGCGGTGATCCCGGGACAGGTGCAGGCCGGACAGTTTGACATCTTTGAAGGGGGGCTCGGGCAGGGGATTTCTTACCTTGACCTTACGCCCGAAAACCAGGGAGATGCCCGCCTGAGCGAATACGTGGATGTGAGTGCACACCCGACAGAGGGAATGGTCGTAGGGTGGATTTCGGCAGGCGAATGGATGGAATATACCGTGAATGTCCAGCAGGCCGGGTTGTACAACCTGAGTTTCCGGTATGCCAGCGACAATACCAGCGGCGGCGGCCCGCTCCGCATTGAGTCTGACGGTCTGGTAGTCAAGTCCGGCATTACTGTGGCCAGAACCAACGGCTGGAATACCTGGGCCAATAAATCAGTCCCCAATATTCCCCTCAAAAGTGGAAAACAGGTGCTGCGGTTGTTTTTTGAACAGGGTGAATGTAACCTCGGCCGCCTGACTTTCAGTTATGCAGGGCCGCTTGCCTATGACCAGCCGGTGGCAGAGGCTGGCGCCAACCAACTGGTGTTGTTGCCCCTGACCAGTGCCACCCTCGACGGGACCGCCAGCGCCGACCCCGGCAATGGCCCCTTAACCTATGCCTGGACCCAGGTCTATGGTCCCAGTGTGCTGCAATGGACAGATGCCAGCCAGGCCCAGCCCGTCATCAGCGGCATGGCAGCAGGGGTGTATGTATTGCGCCTGCAGGTGAGCAATGGCAGTTATTCGGATGAAGACGAGGTATATGTGATTGCCAGCACCACCGCCAGTGTCCCGCCCAAGGTCTCGATTATCAGCCCGTCGGGCGGAGATGTGTTCCTGGCAGGTGATCCCGTGACCGTGGCAGCGAGTGCCTCGGATCTGATCGGGACGGTGACCCAGGTTAGGTTTTATGCAGGGACAGACCTGATCGGGACCGACACACAGGCACCTTTTGAGGCAGTCTGGAATCCCGGCATCGGCAGTTATACCCTCACAGCCGTAGCCACAGACGATGGCAATAGCACCACCACCTCCGCCCCGGTACAGGTACTGGTGGACCCTGCGCCTCCCTGCCAGGGCACAGCCTTTAATGGCCACTATGACTACCGGTTTTCGGCGGATGATGCCAACCCGACCCTCACCTTCCTGCCCAGCCAGGCAGGTGTCGGCAGCCCCACCTGTATCCTATACTACGGCACGGACCCCAACAGCCTGCCGGGCTACAACGTCACCCCTAACGTCCCGTACCAGCTGAATGCGCCTAAGGGCACCCGGATTTATTTTTATTACACCTATTCCTATCCGGGTCTGGGTGAGCAAAATACCTCCGCTCAAAAAGGAAGTTATATCATCGGCACCTGTCAGGCCACTGCGATCGGGGATCAGGATGTGCTGGAGATGCGTGTGTATCCCAATCCCGCCTCAGACCAGCTCACGGTGGTGCTGCCCGTGGGCGCCTGTCGCCTCACGTGGTATGATGTCACGGGCAGGCAGCTCTCAGCGACAACGGGTCAGGGTGGTAACATGACCCTGGAGATGAGCACATTCCCCGCAGGGTTGTATCTCCTGCAAGCGACACAGGGCGGCAAAACCGGCTGGTATAAGGTGCGCAAGCGCTAAGTGCGGGTCGGCAGTTGAATACAAAACGGGGGCTGTGCATGATGCATGGCCCCCGTTTGATGTTGCTGATACCGCTATCAGGCGACGGCAGGTGCAGTCTGTTTGTGGTACGTGATGTATGAAGTAGCCAGCAGGCCCATCGCAATAATTATCCCTGCCCAGGTTTCGGGGCCGTCACCGATCGCTGCGTGGGCGATCAGGGCTGAGACGATTACCACCGCAAATCCGCTGTAGGCCCACTCTTTCACGCGTCCGGGCACCATCAGGAGCAGCAGGGCGGCAGCTCCCAGGATTTTAAAAACAGCCAGTTCAATCCGGAAATAAGCCGGAAAACCCAGCCTGACAAATGCTTCTGCTGCCTGAGGGACCACCAGATAGGCGGTTGCAGACATGAGCATCATCGCCGAAAAAAGACCCGTTGTAGACCAGTACAAGATTTGGTTAGTTCGCATATCAAGCTGATGGTTAAGTTTATGCATAAATGAATGGATAAATTTTTAATATAAAAAATTATTCAAAATTTTGTAAAAATGATACTATCGTGTCTTTTGGGAAAATAAACATATACGCTGCCTTAAGACAGGTATGGGATACGCCAGATAGGGGGGCCTGCGCAGGTGGTGCTGAATCCGGTACATGGAGGCGGATGTATGCGTCTTGGGCTATCTCTGTTGCCGGTTGGCTTTTACTTTCCCCTTTTTCCCGAAAATCTCCTATACTTGCAGGGTATGATACGATACCTGTTGATACGCGTGACCCTCTTGCTGGCCTGTATTTGCCTGGGCGGGGGAGTCCGGGGACAAGCCTGGGTGCTGGGCGTCAAAAACCGCCCCGGCCTCACAGCCAATACGTATGTGTTTCTGGCTGCCGGGGCACAGGCACCCGGACGCAGGGCTTGTGTGGCGACAGTTTCTTTTCGTGAAAAAGAGACCTACCGTGCCTACCTGCGCAAGGAGTACACCTTTGAGGCAGCGGCGGGTGAAATGATGTCCTGGGGGGTAAACCTGCCCGATGGTACGTATCTGGTGGATGTAGAAGTGCTGGACAAGGCAGCCGGAACCCGTACGACCCTCACCTGGCCTGACCCCTACCGGGTCAATACCCAGCGGGAGGTACTGACCTCTGACATCTTTTTTTCTTTTGATCCGGCAGCGGCCCGCTCCCTGTCATACCCGATTTTGTCCCGCTACCTGTATGCAGATCCCCGCCCGCTCTATTATTGTGTGGAGCTGTACGCACCGGGGTATCCCCTGCTGACGGTGCGGTCTGTCTTGTACAAAGAAAAAACAACAGAACAACGGTCCGGCGCTGCGGCCTACGAGTCGCTCCAGCAAAACAACCGGGTGGTGACCCTCACCGGGAACCGGGCCATTGTGATGGACTCCCTGTCCCTGCTCCAGCTCCGGGAGGGAGAGTACATGATCCATGTCCTGGTCTACGCCAATGACGAACTGGTCGCTGATGAGCAGACCTGGTTTCAGCTGGGGGGCAGCATCCGGCAGCAGGTACTGGATGACCTCGATCAGGGTATCAGCATGATGCGGTACGTGGTCCCGCAGGCAGTGATAGATACGATCCGGTCTTATCCGGACCGGGCACGGCGGCAGGATAAGTTTCTGGCGGCCTGGGCGCGGCTCTACCCCCTGGATACAGACGTGCAGTTGGAGGCGTATTATGCACGGGTATTTGAAGCCAATCGCCGGTACGGCGGGAGCCGGCCCGGATGGGAAACGGACCGTGGCCGGATATACATTCAGTATGGCGAACCCCGCGTGTATGAAACCTCATCCGGCGGGAAATCGTACCTTCGATGGACCTATGCCCGGTGGTCGCTTTCCTTCCTGTTTGAGGCGCGAGACGGCGATTGGATATTGGTCCGGTAATCCCCCTTCTACTCACCTGAGATACCCTGGCTGTGATAGACACCCTGCAGCGATACCTGAAGCGCTACTTCCCGCTCGAAACCTTGTTTGAAGCCGGCGAAAAACCGGAAGCCCGGAATACCTTCAACCAGTTCCGGCTGGATGGCCGCAAGCGCATAGCGCTGGCAGCACTCAAATTTAGCCCCTGGTTGTGTGCCATTATGTTTGGGGCCACCCTGATCCTGGGACTGCTGAGCCAGCTTGCGGCCTGGATACCGGCCCTGGGAGGCATCGCGGCCTGGCGCACCGCTCACCTGGAGACGATCAAGTTTATGGACATGCTCTCCATCAGCGGCCTGATCGGATACGGTACCAATGCGATCGCCATCCGGATGCTTTTCCGGCCTGTCAAGCCCCGCCCGGTCTGGGGCCAGGGCCTGATCCCTGCCCAGCGGGAACGGATCATCCATGCCCTCGCGCAGGGTATGCACAAGCATATCCTCAGCCAGGAGCTGATACGCCGTCGGATTGAGGAAACGGGGTTGGCCTCCCGCCTCAGTGACCTGGCCCTTGATGGAGCTGCGGGGCTGATACAGGACCAGGAACTCCGTACCCTGATCAAAGATTCGCTCTACGCCAGCATGGAAGCCTATGCCGGACGCGAGGATGTGCGGCTGGAAATCCGGCAACTCATTGATACCCGCCTGGAGCAAAACCTGGACGGGGGCCTGAAAAAGTTTCTCCTTCAGACCTATAAACGATACCAAAAAGAAGACTACGAAGAAATCATAGACCGGATCGTAGCCGATATCCCCAAGCTGGCCGTGGAGGTCATCAACCGCCTGGAGCGTGACCTGGATGCCGGGGCAGCATGGCTGCTGACCCAAAAAGCCGGGACCGAAGCCCGGATCATGGAGGTATTTACGGATCTGCTCAACCGGATTGACATCACTACCCTCCTGGCCCGGCAGATGGAACACTTTGATGAGGCCCGGCTGGAGCAGATGATCTGGGAAGCCACCAATGAACAACTGATTTATATACAGTATCTCGGTGCCGTACTAGGAGTTATGGGGGGGCTGGTGATATGGCGTCCGGAAGTGATGGGGATCGGTATCCTGCTGTTGCTGGGTGTCTTGTATGCCCTGGATGAATGGTTGGTGCGCCTGCGCCGACCTGCAGCCGCACCAGCAGCTGAGTCCGTCCCGGAACCCTGAGGCAATACGATTGGCCTAATAAAACGCCAGCCGCTGGCCGCGTACGCGCTCGTCCAGCCGACCCTCATACCACGCCAACTGTCCGCTGACGATGGTCGCCCGTATCCGGTGGTGAAATGATGCACCCTCCAGCGGTGACCAGCCACATTTATACAAAAACTGGTCTGAAGAGACGGTCCAGGGGACTTCCGGCATATCTACCAGCACCAGGTCCGCATGGTACCCTTCCCGGATATATCCCCGCCGGTCTATCCGGTAACAAACAGCGGGCGCATGACACATTTTTTCCACGACCCAGGGCAATGAAAACACGCCCTGCTGCACCAGCTCCAGCATCATCACCAGGCTGTGCTGGATCAGGGGCCCGCCGGAGGGCGCCTGGAGATAGGGTTGATTTTTTTCGGCCAGGGTATGCGGGGCATGGTCCGTCGCGATCACGTCCAGGTGACCTGACAGGAGGCCGGCCCGGATGGCAGCCCGGTCTGCTGCTGTTTTGATGGCCGGATTCCACTTGATGTAGTTGCCGAGCCGCTCGTAGTCCTCGTCCGAAAACCAAAGGTGATGGACACAGGCTTCAGCGGTGATTTTTTTGTCGGCGAGGGGAATATCAGCCTCAAAAAGGGCGATTTCATCCGCAGTCGAGATATGCAGCACATGGAGCCGGGTACCGTGGCGGCGTGCCAAGGCCACCGCCAGGGATGAGGAGGCATAACAGGCTTCTGCCGACCGGATGCCCGGGTGGTGGTTCGCTGTGAGGGCATCTCCGTAGGTGTCCCGGTAGCGGGCCAGGTTGGCCTGGACGATTTCTTCCTTTTCGCAGTGTACCGCTATCAGGCCCGGTGTCTCCGCAAATAATTTCTCCAGGGTCTCCGGATGGTCCACGAGCATATTACCGGTGGAGGAACCCATAAATATTTTGACCCCGCATACCGTCTTAAAATCCGTCCGCAGGACCTCCGAGAGGTTATCATTGGAGGCCCCCATATAAAAGGAATAATTGGCAGCAGAGACTGCTGCTGCGCGGGCATATTTATCCGCCAATAATTCCTGGGTCAGGGTTTGGGGCTGGGTATTGGGCATTTCCATGTACGAGGTCACCCCGCCGGCGACGGCAGCACGGGACTCCGTGGTGAGGTCACCCTTGTGGGTCAGGCCCGGCTCCCGAAAGTGAACCTGGTCATCTATCACCCCTGGCAGGAGCCATTGCCCCTCTGCATCCAGCGTGTGATCTGCGATCAGGGACAGCGATGGCCCAATCTGGTAGATCAGGCCATCGCGGATATACACATCAGCTGATATGATCTGCCCTTCATTGACGAGGCGGGCATGGCGGATCAGGAGAGAAGACATGGAGAGGCGTAAATAAGCAGGCTAGATGATTATTTGCCCAGGAAGGCATACTCCAGATAGACCGTTGTCACGCGGTTGCGGACGTCTACGGTCGAGAGGTCGGTGACGTTGCTGAGGCCGGTAGAGTAGCGGAGGCCCCCCCGCAGTTTTTTGAAAGGACGCAGTACCAAACCGGCATTGAGGCTGAGGTCCACCGCATTGGAGTAGATGGCTTTGACATTGGTGGCATTGCCATTTTGTACTTGCTGGGCCAGGTACAAAAACCCAAACTCCGGCCCTACCTCTACGGCTACCGGTCCGATGATGCGGATACGGGCCATGATCGGCACGGTGATATAGTTGAGGTTAATTTTGGAAGTACTGAGAAGGGAGTCAAGTGACCCCTTGGTCGCATACAGAAGCTCCGCCTGCACCCCCAGCCGGGAACCGATACCCAGCGAACCGAATACCCCGGCCTGAATGCCATTAAGAGAGCCTGAAGTTACGTACTTGTCCAGGACAGGATTGTAAGTAGCCAGGTTGCGGGGGCCTGTACCAAACCTGGCACCCACCTGTAGCTGAGCATGTGCAGCGGTCACCAGCAGCATGACCAGCCCAAAAGACAATATCCGGTTCATAGGCGTTTATATATGTTTGCACTAAAAACGGAAAGTAGGAGGTTTTTATTCGAATAACCAATCGCTTTGCGCATAATATTGCATGACTCATTCTTTTGTTGTTGATTGGATATTCCTAACCTCATCAGACCTTGAGCAACCGTACTGTGCGGCATATCGCCGTCGCTGGCAATATTGGTGCCGGCAAAACCACCCTCGTGAATCTGCTGGCCCGGCATTATCGCTGGGTACCTCAGTTTGAGTCCGTGGACGAAAATCCGTATCTGGCTGATTTTTATACCGATATGAAAACCTGGGCTTTCCCGACCCAGATTTTTTTTCTGCACAGCCGCTTCAACCAGGTGCTGGAAATCCGGCAGCGGGACAATACCATTATCCAGGACCGGACTATTTTTGAGGATGCCCATATTTTTGCCCGCAACCTTCTGGAATCCGGATACCTCAGCCAGCGGGATTTTGATAATTATTATGCCTTGTTCTCCTCCATGATGCGGATGGTCGAGCCGCCGGACTTGCTGATCTACCTCAAGGCCAGCATTCCGACCCTGATCGGCCAGATTGCCCGCCGGGGCCGCGACTACGAAAGTTCCATCAGCATCGGGTATCTCGAAAACCTCAACCACCTCTACGAAACCTGGATCGCAGGATATACCGTCGGTCCGCTTATCGTCATAGACGTGGACGACATGGACTACCTCCGCAATCCCGAAGACCTGGGCCATATCATCCGGCGGATCGACGCGGAACTTTTTGGGCTGTTTTGATGAAAATTATCGGCGAAAAGGATTTCGAAGTCAGGTGGCAGGCAGTTTTTATGCCGTTTATTCAGGTATGTTTGAACAAATCCCGGCTGTCACAGGTATGTTGATGGCGGAGAGGACAATTTACTACCAGCTACTTGTATGCAGATATCAGGGAGGTGTGCCGGCCTTTGGGCAGGAAAAGGCCAATGGAAGTGGGTGTTGGCTTGTGCTGTATGCCTGATCCGGTGCGACAAACCGGGGGATACGTGGAGTGTGTTGCTGCCAAGGTTGGGTACCCATGCTTCGCCCAGGGCGGTGGACCTGACAGGAGATGGGGTCATGGACATTGTGATGGGCGCAGGGCATAATGAATTTGAGAAGTCGGATTCAGCAGTGGTAGCCCTGGATGGCAAAACCGGTGCCCTGCTCTGGTCGGCAGGTGGCACGGACCAGATCGTGAGCATGCCTTGTTTTCTGGATATCACGGGTGATCAGGTGCCGGATGTGCTGATCGGTGGACGAAGGGCTAATTTTATGGCGCTTGATGGCAAAACCGGGGCGGCTATCTGGCGATACACCAAGCCGGAACCCACAGACACCGGGTTGTTTCGTTTTGCCCGGTTCAATTTTTATACCCCGCAGCTCATCCCTGACCAGACCGGTGACGGACTTGCGGATATCCTCGTCACCAATGGAGGCAATGTATATGCCCAACCCGGCTCTACTGACCATCGTTATCCGGGGCTGCTGATGGTGATGGACAGCAAAACCGGACAGGTGCTGCGGATGACCGCCATGCCGGATAGTGCTGAGACCTATATGTCACCCCTGGTAGGGCCCGGTCCTGAGCCTGGCCGCTTGTATGTATATGTGGGCACGGGAGGGGAGACGATCGGCGGACATCTGTACCGGGCTACCCTGGAGGAGGTACTGGCGGGCAATCTCTCGGACGCCGAAGTGCTGCTGGCTGATACGGTACAGGGATTTGTCGCACCTCCTATCCTGGCCGACCTGACCGGAGACGGTGTGCCCGAGGTCATCGCTGCCAATCACAAGGGCTGGCTGGCAGCCGTCAACGGGCGGAGCGGTGCCCTGCACTGGCGGGTGGAGGTGCCGGGTACGGAGGCTACCATTAGCCCCGCCATTGGGATGTTTACGCGGGACAGCATCCCGGACTTTTTTATCAACCTATCCGTCGGGGCCTGGCCCGAGAACCTGGGCGGACGACAGATCGCAATAGACGGCCAAACCGGAGCCCTTATTTTTCAGGATTCCATCGGGTGTACGGGCTTTTATTCCCCGATTGTGTTTGACTCAGACGGAGACGGACTGGATGAAGCCCTGATCAGCGTCAATGACTATAATTGTTTTACGACTTCCATGCTGGACATTGAGCATTATTTTGCCATGTATGACCCGCGTACCCGGCAGTTTGAGAAGTTCAGCGTGCGCGAGGCCGTCAAAAATATCTCTTCCACCCCCTGGGCCGGTGACCTCGACCAGGATGGGTATCTCGACCTGGTATATTGCCTCCAGGCCAATACCACGAGCATCCTGACTTTCCTGGGTATATCGGTCACCCGGTATGCTACCTCCATCAAAATCCGGCGACCTGTACGCTGGGGTGCGTATATGGGCTCAAATTGTGACGGAATCTATCATCGCTAGCGGCCGGGCGGGATAAAAAACAGAAGGTTGCGGGTTGCGTCCGGGTTTTTGTTATCTTAGCCCCGCCTTAGCCCCGAGGTATGTTTAATCATCCCACTGTCGTATGAACATCTCTACCAACCGCAAGTTTCGCCCGGGTGTACTGCACGGGGAAGAATTGCAACACCTGCTTGATTACGCCAACGAGAAAAATTTTGCCATGCCTGCCGTCAATGTGGTGGGCACCAATACGGTAAATGCAGTCCTGGAGACCGCCCGCGACGTCAACTCGCCGGTTATCATCCAGTTTTCGAATGGTGGCTCGATTTTTTATGCCGGCAAAGGCCTCTCCAATACCAACCAGCAAGCTGCTATTGCCGGAGGGATCGCAGGTGCTCACCATGTACACCTCCTCGCGGAGGCCTACGGGGTCACCGTCATCCTGCATACAGACCATGCCGCCAAAAACCTCCTGCCCTGGATTGATGGTCTGCTCGATGCCGGGGAGAAATACCTCGATCAGCATGGGAAACCTCTTTTCAGCTCTCATATGCTGGACCTGTCAGAGGAGCCTATCGAAGAAAACATCCATATCTCGGCTGAATACTTCCGCCGTATGCACCCGATGGGGATGGTTCTGGAAATCGAACTGGGCGTCACAGGTGGCGAAGAAGATGGCGTGGACAACTCCGATGTAGACAACTCCAAGTTATATACCCAGCCTGCTGACGTAGCGTATGCCTACGAACATCTGTCGGCGGTCGGCAACCGGTTTACGGTAGCGGCTGCTTTTGGCAATGTACACGGGGTCTATAGCCCCGGCAACGTAAAACTCCAGCCTGTCATCCTCAAAAACTCGCAGGAGTATATCCGCCAGAAATACAACCTGGCCAGCCCCAATCCGATCAATTTCGTTTTTCACGGAGGATCAGGCTCATCCCGCGAAGAAATCCGCGAGGCCATCGAGTACGGTGCTGTTAAGATGAACATTGACACCGACCAGCAGTGGGCCTTCTGGCAGGGCATTCGCGACTACGAGGCCAAATACCACGGGTACCTCCAGGGCCAGCTCGGCAACCCCGAAGGGGCCGACAAACCCAACAAAAAATACTATGATCCCCGTCAGTGGCTCCGCGAAGGCGAAAAAACCTTTATCAAGCGCCTGACAGCAGCTTTTGAAGACCTCAACGCGATCGGGGTGCACAATCTCTGATCTGCGACATACTAGATGAGCTGACACACCCGGCAACGGGTGTGTTTTTTTATGGGTATCTGATCCATTGGGTGTGAAATCAGCTATTTCTCCCACTCCTATCAGCAAGACCGCTCAAAAGACCTGTGCCTATGTGGAAGCGTTACGGCTTGATTGTATTGGTAGTATGGATAGTAGCCCGCACCGGGCTGTACAGCCAGTCTTTGTACACCAGCCGCCACACCAGTGCGGTAACCTATCTGTACCGGATCACCACACAGGAGGCATACAAGCTCGCACGTAAGGGGCTCCATCAGGTAGGGGAGGAGATGCTGCACAGCCGGGTAGATTCTTTTCTGACAGACAGCCTCTATCGGAAAAATCTCCCGCCGGGGCAATACCTTCAGGTCAAAGCCGTATCCGAGCAACTACAGGTGGCCTGGTTTCCGGTATCCGCTTTGCGCCCCGTTTTGCTGGACAATAAACGGGATTTTCAACTGGCACTTTATGACACCCTCGGGCGTACGGTCTCAGATGCACATATCCGCCTTGACGGCCGGCCTGTAGCCTGGGATCCTGTCACCCAGACATACCGGGAGACACGCCCCACCCGAGAGGGGGTACTGGAAATGGCCGTGGCTGGTGATACGCTGATCTGGCGGGTGTCAGACACCCGCCAGGCACGCCCCATCACTTTCGGGCGGCGACTTCTGTACAGTCCGCCCCTGCGCTGGGTATGGGTACCTGTGTTTAATACCTTTTATGTAGTCAAAAACGCTATCAATAACAATTGGTGGGGGGTATTGCATACAATAAACCCTCAGAACTGGTACACTGTAAGATGGGTGCGTGGCAAAATCCGCTGGCCGGATGCTCCGCAGGTATCGGTTATTTTATCCCAGCCAATGTACAGGCTGGGTGACACCGTGCAGTTATCGGCGTTTTGTTACCGGTCCTCAGGACGTCCGTATAAGCAACCGCTTACCCTGCGGGTGCGCCATTTAGGCGTGGGACCCGCCCTGGATCGTCAATTAGCCGAGCTGGTACCTGACTATCCTGGTCACTATAGGTATAGCTGGGTGCTGGATGATAGCCTGCCTGTTGTGCTGGATCATGTATATGAGCTAAGCTTGTATAAAAATCGCAGCCGGGGAAAAGCGGACTTTGTCCTCGCTGACTATGAGTTGACGACCAGTACGTGGCAATTAACAACGTCTTCTCCGGTACATAGCCTCCGGGAGCCTGTCACGCTGACCCTTGAGGGCAGGGACGATAACAACCTCATGCTCAGACAAGCCCGATATGAGGTATATCTTATTCCGGCATTGGTAAAAAGACTTCATACAGAGGCAATTGTGATGCCTGATACCCTCTGGCGCGTATCTGGGAGCCTTCTGACCGATAAACCTACCCAGATAGTTATTCCCGACAGTATATTTCTACCTGCTGATGTGGCGTATCAGGTATATGCGGTACTACATACAGCCAGCCAGGAGCGTCAGGAAAAGCTTATCCAGATCACCCATTTGCATGAGCAGGGTCGGCTGGTGATGGCCATTGTCGGGGATTCACTGGAAGTGAAATACCTGGAGGAGGGGGTGTCCATGCCTCGGGAGGTTGAGCTTAATGTACAGGATTACCATAAGAGGACGTTATTTAGTACACCCCTGACTACGCCTGCACATATACCCATTCATCCGCTAGGTCAGGTGTACACGGCCCGTTCAGCAGGCATACTGCCTGAAATATATTCGTCAGAAGCTAAACCCCTTGTGGCTGCCTGGCGGAGTCATGACTCGCTGTATCTGCAAGTGGATCACCCTGGTGGCCAGCCGTATTGGTACCATGTGTATCGTCACAACCGCGAGATAGTCAGGGGACAGGCCAGCGGTCCTGTGCAGCAGATAATCCCAGCTTCATACAAAGGTTCTTATACGGTCACAATCCAGCAACCGGGCGTCTCTGCAGTTGTGCAGGATTATCAGGTGCCATCCGTACGGCACGCCCTCATCCTGAGCCAGACACATCCCCCAATAGCAAATCCGGGACAAACAATCCGTGTATCCCTTACGGCACGCTCTCCTAAGGGTAAACCCCTGCCTGGCGTAGCTATTACCTCGTGGGCCCTGACCCGGAAATTTGACAGATATACCCCACCAGAACCATTGGGCTGGACCCCTCGTCACCAGAACCGGAATGCGTTTAATAGCTATAAACCAGATAATACCTGGCAGGGTACGGCCCAGCGCTTGATAGATTATCCCTACTGGGCATCTCTCATGGGCCTGGATAGCATAGTCTGGTATCAGTTTTTGTATCCTCCTACAGGATTGTATGCTACGTATATCCCAGACCAGGAAGATATTACACAGGGTGCTATATTTATTTCAGACAGTGGCAGGTTAGTCCCGGCAGCGATCGTCTGGCAGGATGAGCGCCCGGTATTTTTTCTCCAGACCAGTGCCGAACAACGGTATGTATTTCATGCTGAGCCAGGGTATCACAATGTCAAGGTACGTACAGCACAACACGAAATATATATTGACAGCGTCTATTACCAGCCAGGGCATAAACTCATCCTCTGTCTGGATCTCAACCATCCTCCGGTCAAGGTTATCGTCAAGTCAGCTCAGCAAAAGTTGTCTTATGACGAATTGAGCAGTTTACAAACATACCTCATGCGGGTCATGCCTGTTCAAAATAACATGGGCACTCCGGGTTTTGACTATATCCGCCAGGGGCAGCGCGTATGGTCCCTGACAAGAACAGGTGAGGATTTGCTGGGCCCCCTATACCGGGATAAAGTCGAGTATGTCCGGCCTGGACTCAGTAGTGTCACTACACAGTTTGAGTCGGGGTATCAATGGCAATATGAGCCACCAGCCATCAAAATGAAATATTTACCTGCTTATCCTGCTATTAATTTTCTGTCGGTTTTTCCCGCCCAGATGTCTGTATATGACCGGGTATTGACCGCCGCAGATATCCAGAACCGCTGGAGTATGTATCAGGAATCCTTGTCAGCACATGCAGTATGGTACGATGACCAAAAGAAGACACAGCCCGGACATGTGCGGGTCGTGCAGCAGACAGGCGTTCGCTGTAAGCAGCTGTGGATATTTCGGCAGGATGATCCTATGTTTTTGCGTGTGTATCAGCCCGGCAAAAATGAATTACATGATTTTGAACCGGGCATCTACGATTTCCTGTGGATTGGCTCAGACAGTACCTATCGCCTGCTGCCTGGAGTCAGATTGTCCCAGGGCCATACGACGTATGTGGATGCCAGCCAGATACCGGAGCAGGTTGCAGATCGTTTTTTCAGGGAAATGTTTCGCCGGGGAACCGATATCATCAATAGCCCTGGATATATCCACGACCAGAAAACAGCTATCCGTGAGATATATCACCAGGCCTGGCATACCCGTCCGGTACCTGGCAACTGGAAGCGTACCTCCGGACAGGTAACGGATGCATTCGGTACCCCCCTGGAGGGGGTTGCTGTGATCGTCAAATCACCCGAATCCGGCCCCACACTCACGGGTGCCTTGACAGATGCCCAGGGGTATTTCAGCCTGAATATCCCCCCGCAGGCAGTACTCGTGGTACAATATATTGGCTATGAACAAGTAGAGATATGGTATCAGGGTCAACCGTTTCTACCTGTTAGCCTGCAGCCCATGCAGATGGCTTTGGACGAGGTTGTGATCGTAGGATATAGCACTCAAATGAAGCGTGAGGTAACGGGAGCTGTTGCCGGTTTACAAATACGAGGAGCCCGGACCAATCATACCCAATATTTCATTGACGGGGTGCGTGTGAGGGGCGACCTGTCAACGCCATCCAGTGACACCTTGCTGCGGCCAGCAGCGTTGACGTTACCTGACATCATCACAGAAGCCGGGCCGCCTGACACGACGGTACTGTCGGAGCCAGAATTTCGTATCCGTTCCCGCTTTCGGGACCGCGCCTGGTGGCAGCCGCTGCTGATCACAGATGATACCGGAGCAGTCAGCTTTCAGGCCACCTTGCCAGACGACATCACCCAGTGGCGGACCTTTGCGCAGGGCGTGGCACCTGGGCGGTACGCTGGCCAGACGGAGGGCTCGCTCCGCGCCATACGCCAGCGGGTAGCTCAGCTCTACGGCCCCAGGTTTATGATAGAGGGTGACTCTGCCTGCTGGATCGGCCAATACCGGGACTATACCGCAACACCCGTTCCGGTCTCTGTTTCCTTTGCACAGGAAGACAGCCTGATATATGCAGCTGATCTTACCTCCCAGGCGGAGCACGTGGACAGCTTGTCTGTGATCGCACCACAAGGGGACTCCCTGCATTTGACCTATGCCTATCGTGAGACAGGTAGGGGAGACAGGGATGGTGAAACAAGGGTCGTTCCGCTGTATCCGCAGGGAACTATAGAACGCGCCGGGATATTTCGGGACTTGTATGGGGCCGGAGAAATAACCTGGCGCCCGGACAGCCAGCGGGGGCCTGTGTACTTGCAGGCCTATGCCAACACCCTGCCTTTTATCTGGTTGGAAATGAACCGCTTACGCGAATATGCCTACCTCTGCAATGAGCAGGCAGCCTCCAAACTCCGGGGATTGTTGCTGGAGCAGCGCCTCTGCCAGCAGGAATGCCGCCAGTTTGAGGACGGCGCGGCAGTGGAGCGCCTTATCCGTCGTTTGCTGCGTGACGAGTTGCCCAAGGGAGGCTGGGGATGGTGGCCTGGCAATGAAACCGTTTCGCCCTGGATCACCGCACACGTCACCCAGGCCCTGCTCCGCGCCCGCGACCAGGGATGGACTGTCAAGTGGGACAGTGACGACCTGCGCGAACGGGCGATCCTGGAGACCAGCGGAGCTGTCATCGCCTCACAACATCTCCCCTGGATGGAGGTGCTGATCCGGCTTAAGGCTGTCGGGGCCGCTACGCAGCCCCTCAACCGGCTGGCGGTACAGGACAGCCTGCCGTTGTACGCCTATATTCAGTTGCAGCGTCTCCGGGCTGAGGCCGGGCTTCCTGTCCGTGTCGATTCCGTGATCGCCCTGGCCCGTACAGGGGCTATGGGGTATATGTACTGGGCAGATTATACACAACAGCCTTATATCCCCAGCCAAAACAGCCTCCAGGCATCCCTCGATGCGTATGACCTGATACAGCTCCTCCGTCCGGCAGACGCTGCGCTGCCCCTGATCCGGCGGTACTGGCTGGCACAGTACAGTCCCCGGGGCTGGGCCAATACGTATGAGACCATCCGCATCTGTGAGCGCCTGGCCGATGTCGCGCTGATCAGCTCCCGCCCCGGTGCGTTTAAGGCACAACTCGCCTGGCAGGAAGACGGCCGCCTGGTTCAGGTAGATTCCTTTCCACATACGGCGATCCTCCCGGCTCACGACACCCTGACCCTGACCAAAACCGGCGAAAATCCGGTTTACCTGACCCTCTATCAGACCTGGCAGGAGCCACACCCAGCCCGGGTAGATTCTACTTTTTCGGTAAAAACGTGGTTTTCAGACAGTACTGACTGGCTCAAGGCTGGCACCCCTGTAGAACTTCGGGTGACGGTACAGGTACGCAAACACAGCGAGTACGTCCTGCTGGAAATTCCGATTCCGGCGGGCTGCTCGTATGATACCCGCCGACCGGCTCCCCGCGTGCCAGAGGAGACCTGGCGTGAAACCTTCCGCTATCAGACTTCAATTGCCTGTTTGTCGCTGAGGCCGGGTACCTACACGTTTACCATACCCCTGCTGCCCCGATACACCGGTCGCTACACCCTCAACCCCGCCACAGCCGCGCTTATGTATGCCCCGCTCAACCTGGGCCGGAACGAAGGTCGGACAGTGTGGGTGCGGTGATACCATAAACTGCGCTTTTCCTTTTCGCAGATTTCTCCTTTCTCTTCTCCCGCGCTTGCCCTATATTGCCCCCAAAACCTAACCTATGGAAGTATGGTTGCGCCGGGTAAATGAAGCGGTTCATTTTGAGGCAGTTAATGACGAAAACGTCGTCGTGCATATAGACGGGACACCCGCGATCGGGGGCGAGGGCAAAGGCTTCAGGCCGATGCAGATGCTCCTGGCGGCAGTCGCCGGATGTAGTGTGCTGGATGTTGTGGACATCCTGCGCAAGCAGCGGGAGCCGCTCCTGGACATGCAGGTACGTGCCACAGGCGAGCGCAAACCAGATGCGACGCCAGCACCTTTTGTGGGTATTCACCTGCATTTTATCGTGACGGGGGCTGTGGACCCGGACAAGGTGGCCCGTGCGGTCGCACTGGCAGTGGACAAATATTGCTCCGTCAAGGAATCACTCGACAAATCTATTCCCGTAACCTACTCCTCAGCGGTAATCGCCCCGCAGGCGTAAGCTGACGGTTTTAGCTACACATATTATATATGGAAGAATCTCAGCATTTTGAGACCCTGGCGATCCGGACCCAGACAGAGCGGTCCCACAACCGTGAGCACTCAGTGCCGATCTACGCCACGTCAAGTTTTATTTTTGAGGATGCCGAGCAGGCCCGTGCCATGTTTGCGGATGAGATTCCGGGCAATATCTACAGCCGGTTCTCCAACCCCAACAATGACGAGTTTATCCAAAAACTTTGCCTCCTCGAAGGCACTGAAGACGGAATCGCCACTGCCTCCGGGATGGCAGCGATGTTTCTGAGCATGGCGTCTTTTGTGAAGGCGGGGGATCATATTGTGGCTTCCCGTTCGGTTTTTGGTTCTACGCATCAGATTCTCACGCAGATACTCCCGCGCTGGGGGGTGACGCATACGTACGCTGACCTGAGCCGCCCGGCGTCTTTTGAGGAGGCGATCAGGCCGGAGACCCGGATGATATTTGTGGAGACCCCTTCCAATCCTGCCATTGACCTGGTGGACATCACGTGGCTGGCGGGGCTGGCGGAGGCGCGGGGCATTATCCTGAACGTGGACAATTGTTTTGCCACGCCGTACCTCCAGAATCCGGCCCGGCTGGGCGCCCATCTGGTGACCCACTCCGCCACCAAATTTATTGACGGCCAGGGCCGTGTCCTGGGCGGGGCGATCCTCGGTCCGGCCAGGCTGATCAAAGAAGTGCGGTACATGGCCCGGCACACGGGCCCTTCGCTTTCGCCGTTTCACGGGTGGATTCTCTCCAAAAGCCTGGAGACCCTCTCAGTACGCATGGACCGCCATTGTCAGAATGCCCTGGCCCTGGCCCACATGCTGGAGCAGCGCCCGGAGGTGGAAAAAGTACAGTACCCCTTTCTCCCGTCACATCCTCAGTATGAGCTGGCCCGCCGCCAGATGCGGCAGGGTGGGGGACTGGTGTCGTTTACCCTGAAAGGGGGCCTGGAGGCCGGGATCAAATTTCTCAATGCCCTCCAGATGCTCTCCCGCACCGCCAACCTCGGAGACACCCGCTCCATCGCAACCCATCCGGCCTATACCACCCACTCCAAACTTTCGGAGGCAGAGCGCCTCTCGGTGGGTATCAAGCCGGGGCTGATCCGGATTTCTGCCGGGCTGGAACATATTGACGACCTGATGGCCGATATTATTCGGGGGCTGGAAGCCTGCTGATCTGACTAATGGCATAGTATGTGGCAATTTCCCGGGCTGGAAAGCCTATCCTGGATGGACATGGGGCTACTGGTGGCGGGGGGAATCCTGACGGGCATCATCAATACCCTGGCAGGTAGCGGGTCGCTGATCACCCTGCCCCTGCTGATGTATATCTGTGGCCTTTCGCCTACGGTAGCGAATGGCACCAACCGCCTTGGGGCCATCATTCCGGGACTGCTGACACTCTGGGGGTTGCACCGGTCGGGAAAAATGGTCTATACCGGCAGCCTTTGGCTGGTCATCCCGTCGGCTATCGGGGCTGTGATAGGCTCATATACCGCGATCAGCCTGGACGAAAAAATCATGCAGTATTGTATTGCCGGGCTGATGATATTTATGCTGGTGGTCCTGCTGGTCAAACCCGAGCGCTGGCTCAGGGAATCGCAGGCTTCTGTCACCCGCAACCGCCACCCGCTGACTGTCATTGCCTTTGTCCTGATCGGGTTTTACGGCGGGTTTATTCAGGTCGGATCCGGATTATTTGTGCTGGCCGTACTGGTGGTGTTTGCCCATTACAGCCTGACCGCCGCCAATGGTATGAAAGCCCTGACCCTGACCCTCTTTAATGTGCCAGCCCTTTTTATTTTTGCAGCCAATGGCCAGGTAAACTGGATGATCGGCCTCCTGATGGCGGGTTTCCAGTCATTAGGGGCCTGGCTGGCGTTGCGGTTTATGATTCATATTCCCAGTGCCAATGTCTGGGTGTACAGGCTTCTGATCCTGATCGTGGTGGTGTCTGCCTCCAAAGTACTGGGTTTGTGGGAGTGGGCGCTAACAATTATGAGCGGAGGCTGAATGGTACAACCTCCGCTCATCCGTAGCCATTATTGACCGCCGACTTTTACCGGCATCAGGTTGCCCTGCGGCGTCATCCAGAGGTACTGTGTGGCAGGTGCTGCCTCCTTGCCCCGTGGCAGGATTTTGTACCGGACCTGAAGCGTATAGGTGTGCTGCACGACAGGCTCCAGCACCACCGGATTGACGACCCGGTCAAACCGGCTGTATGACAACGGCTGATAATACAGCGAGTTGGACTTTTGTACCTGGGTCACACCGGTGCGTTTGCTCACAGCTTCAATAGACGACGAGGCAAATGTCTCGTAGGAGCGATATTGTTCTGCCGGCACGATGACGGCAGGCAGGTCTGTCATCACATGATGTACGGTGTCGAGGGTGATCCCCAGTTCTGCCAGGACCTCCAGCTGTGACAGAATATGCGCGACGGCCATAGCCCGCAGGCTGTCCAGGTGCTGGTGGCTGTTGTGGACAAAATAATCCACCTTGATCAGGTCATAAATTTCCTGCTCGGCTGCCAGGCGCATGATCTCATCCAGTTGTTCGCTCCGGTTGAAGAGGATATGAATGTTTTTTTGCAATTCAAACCCCTTGGGTACCTCCAGAAAGTTTTTGCTGAACAACTTCCGGGACACCTCGGTCTCAAAAATGGGCATCTGGGATACCACATCTATAAAAACCTGCTGTTTGGGGATACCCGCCTTTTCCAGCGACGTGATGAAGGTCTGGATCCGCTGGTTCATAATGTCATTGGCCTGAGCGGCAGACTCTCCGAGCTGGATCAGGTTAAAAACAGCCAGTTGCTGATCTGCCTTGACATTCATGAGGATACGGCTGGAGAGGATCACGGCATCATCTGTGAAGGTCATACCCGTAGCACCCTGGTCCTGGGGCCGATACCGGGTCTGGACCTGCTGCACGTTGCCCATAAAGTCATTGGGGTCGCCGCTTATATCATACCGTTGTTTAAAATTAGCATTGCCGCTTGACTGCGCCAGCAGCGATTGGCATGGCAGCAGCCACAGGGCAGCCAACCAAAAAATCAGCAAAAATCTCATGATTTTCAGGGGTTAAGTTCCAGGATGGTGATAGATTGAGCAGGCAGGCTCAGACTGCCCAACGATGAAACGGTGGCACCTGTCAGGACATTGCGTGCCTGGGTGAATCCTTTCATCCGCTCCTGAAACCGCTCCGTACTGAGGGTCTGGCTGGTTTCCAGCTGGTTCATGATGACCATAACCGTCTGAGAATCATCATGCCGGAAAAACACATATACCCCGTTTTTGGGCACAAACTGCGTCAGGGCACCGGAACTGAGGGCGCTGCTTTGCCGCCGGTATTTGATCAGGGCCTGGGTAAAGGCAAATGCTTCCTGTTCCTGAGGGGTACGCCCGGCAGCCGTGAACTTATTGACCTTGTCGCCGGCAAATCCCCCCGGAAAATCCTGCCGCACCTCTGCGTCGGTGGGATTTTTGAAGTTTTTCATCAGGATCTCGGTCCCGTAGTATAATTGAGGGATACCGCGGGTGGTCAGGAGCCAGCCCATCGCCATCTTAAACCGGGGCAGGCTCTCGCCGATCGTGGAGTAAAAACGATCCGTATCGTGATTATCCAGGAAGGTCACCAGTTTTTCGGGATGTGCGTAGAGGAAATCCTGGGCCAGGACTTGGTACAACCGCATCAGTCCCTCATCCCATCCGGGTTTTTCGGTCAGGGCACGGGCCAGGACATGCTGGGTAGGAAAATCTACCGTGCTCTCCAGGTTGCAGGCAAAATCCGTTTTGAGGTTGTTTTCTACAAAATACGCAAGTCCTGCCGGATGATTGACCCAGCTCTCCCCAAAGAGTGTAATCCCCGGAAACTCCCGGACCAGTGCAGCATTACACGCATTCATAAATGCCAGGTCATTGTACTTATATGTATCAATCCGCCAGGCATCCAGTCCAAAGTAGGCTGTATGCCATATGGCGTTCTGAATCAGATACTTCGCAAAAAAAGGATTGTGGTGGTTGATGTCTGGCAGGAACGGGGTAAACCAGCCGCCGAGTTGTACCTGGCGGTCAGCTTCAGCCCCGTGCGGGTCAGAGAGGGTGCCTTCGCGGTGGCTGGCCTCGGTGTATGCAGGCCAGCGCACAAACCAGTCATCAGCAGGCGGATCGAGGTAGAGCCAGTGAAACTTGCCCACATGGTTGTAAACAGCATCCTGCACGACCTTGATCCCCCGGTCGTGGAGGGTATCTATCAGCCGGAGGTAGCCTTCATTGCCGCCCAGGCGGGGATCTACCCGGTAGTGGTCCGTGAAATGATAACCGTGATAGGCCGATTGCATATTGCCGTGACCTTCTTTGACAGGAGCCCCGTCATTGATGATCACAGGGGTCAGCCATATGGCAGATACCCCCAGCTCTTCCAGGTAGCTCAGGTGGTCGGTGATCCCCTTAAAATCACCTCCGTGCCGGAGGTAGGGGCTCTTGCGGGTGGTGATGGTATCCCGGCTGCCTTTCAGTTCATCATTGGTGGGGTCGCCGTTGGCAAACCGGTCAGGCATGATCAGGTACACCAGGTCTGAGCCATCCAGCCCCCGGGTTTCGGGTGTTTTGGGGGAGGATTTGATTTCGTAGCGTATCTCGATTTTGCGTCCGTTGTGTTCAAATACGATCGGGACCAGCCCCGGCTTGACATCGGGGGCCAGCCTGAGGTCCAGAAACAGGTAGTTGGGGTTGGGTACCCGGCTGGAGGCGTCCAGGGTGATACCCGGATACGAGACGGTAGCCTTTGCATCCCCGATCCCGGGACCGTATACCGTCAGTTGAAGGGCAGGATCTTGCATCCCGCTCCACCAAAAAGGTGGATCTACCCGCCGGAGCTGGACATCTTGCGCGCTCGCACCAATCAGCCAACACATAGCTGCTACCCAGGCAAACGATTTCTTCATAGTAAGAGAGTAGTTGATGATGGTCATTGTGAAATATTGGGGCCGGTACAGTCAAAAAAATCCTGTTTTTCAGGACTATCTTCCGCCGGTCCCTGACATATTTCAAAGCTACATCAAAAACAACCAACGACATGACCGCAACGGATCAATTTTTAGAAGCATATTATTCTCTACCTTTGAAAACAAATCTTTTTAACCGGATTTCAGGGTACTACCCACTGCTTTTGGCCATGTTTTAATATTACCACAGACATGAATCGTATGAAAAGCCTGCATCACTCCCCCCAACGCTGGCTACACCACGCGGGCCGCATGACCCTGCTGATGTGCCTGGCGACAGTCCTGGGGCTTACGGCACCAGGGTGTAACAGCAAAAAGAAACTGGCTGAAGAAAAAGCCCGCCAGGAGGCTGCCGCCGCAGCGGCACAGAAGGCGCAGAAAATCGCCCAGATGAAAGCCGATCTGGAGTCCATCCTGCGACCTCCGGTCCGGGATATGGCTGATCTGGAGGCCCGCGAAGCCCTGCTGGCGCAAATCAAATCCCAGCAGCCGGACGACAGCGAAATCCTCGGTCTCATCGCCAGGGCTGAAGCTTTTCTGAAGCAGGAAAGAGAGCGCCTCCTCGCCCTCAGCCAGCAACAGCAGCAGCCCCCCGTCTCCAATACGGACCCACGGGCCGCACTTAAGGGTCACCTCCAGGACCAGATGCAGGCCATTGCCAGTGCCCCTTCTATTGCCGAGGCCAATACCCGCATCTCCGAGGCCCTCGCGCTGTTTGCTTCGCCAGAGACCCCTGTGCTGATCATCATCTCCCGCACGGCCTCAGCCACAGACTATGACCGCCCCACGACGATCCTGAAGTATCTCAATTACCTCAAGGATCAAAAACGCAACCCCAATAAGGTGGAGGCAATCAAAACGGACGCTACCGGCAAAATCACAGAAATCGAACTGATCAAAAAATAAAACTGCCCTATGAATGCCTACACATTACGTGCAGCACTCCTCACGGTCTGCCTGCTATGGCTCAGTGTCCTGACGGTCAAGGCCCAAAATGAAATTACCCCTGACCGGAAACGGGCCATTGACTCCCTCGCGCTCGAAAAAGTACGTGATCTCGGCCGGTACATTGCCATTATTGGCAGCAAGGATACCCCCTTCTCAGAAGGTAACCGGGTGATTGACCGGGCTGTTGAGCTTTTTGCAGAAGGGGCTGAAATCGGCGTATCGTCTCTCTACCGAAACGAAATCCAATACTTCTCCACCCGGCGGTATTTTGAACGCCTGATGGCCCTCAACTATGACCGCGTCACGATCCAGTGGTACAATATCGAGTACATCAGCGACCTGGAACTCCAGCCTGATGGGAAGTATGTGGGGGTGATCACGATCTTTCAGCGGTTTGAAGGGACAACGGATGAAGGTATCCGCTATACCGACGTGACCAAAAAAGACATCACCGTATATGTGGAGAAAAAACAAACCCAGATTGGTGGCCGTCAGCTCGACTTCTGGGATGTGCTCCTGGGGGATATCCGGGTCAAAGAAACCTTGCCATAACCGCAAGATGAACGCCGGAGGTATCTCCCCGCATCTTTTTGCCGTATAATCTCACGGATACGGGATCTGTTTCGCAGGACAGATCCCGGTTTTTGTTGGACACATATTACAGACTGCAACGGGTGATCAATCCTCAGATGGTATATAAGCTCCTTCAGGCAGCCTTGTTGGTATTGGGAGCCGGATATGGTTGGTTGCCTGCACAGCCAGCCCATCAGCTGCTGGGGCAGGAGCATATCCTGCTGGCAGAGACCAAACAAGTCAATCAGTTTTTCAGGCGGTTTAATGCAGAAGAAAACGGCCAGGGCGAGCGTCTGTATCCCGGAGACCCGCTGTACCGGAGCCCGGACCTGCGCGCACAGTACCTGGATATGCTGTATGACCACAGCGCCACAGGTCTGTCCCGGGACGCCGTCCGGACCTTTAAGTCAGCGGTCATGGCACCGGAAGCCCCCTTTTACCTGGACTTTCATGGGCCTGATTGGTTTGCAGAGGTCAGGACTACCTTCAACTGGATGGGAAAACGGGTAGAAGTAGTGTTGTTTATGCAATTGGAAGCTGCTGAGGTCGGATCCTCCTGGGTCATCCGGCAGGCCTATGCGGAGTGTTTTCATAGCTTGTTTCAGGATGCACCGGTGGCCTCCCCGCCATTTCTGCATCCGCTCAGCCATGAGCTGGACTTCATGAACCTGGCCCGTGCCCTGCGACCTGCCAATTCGCCGGAGACCTATGCTACACGTGGGTATACCCCCGACTACCTGACCTTGTTGTTTTTTGAAATGAAACGCAAGAACCTGACCTTCATTTCCGTTGATGAAGTGAAGTTTCACTTTTTTCAGGTTCCCGGCTGGTATTTTGAGCTGGCTGCCTTTAACAGACCCGGCACCAACCGGGGATGGCTTATGTCAAACCTGGTACCGGTCAGCCTGGAAGAAAAAAATCAGTTGCTCACCTATATATTCTATCGCCAATGAAGCAGCTTACAGGAGTCACCGGAGCTATCCTCTGCCTGATGCTGCCGCTTAGCCTGCTGGCTCAGGGTACACCCGATCCCGTCACCCGCTACAAAGAAGAGGCCCGCCAGATGGTAGATTATCTGGCCTTCACCCTCAATACCCTCGGCAGCCCTTACACGACCCCCCGGCAGAAGGAAACCATTATTTTTGAGAGCTACCGCAAAATATTCGAAGATGATCAGGTGCAAATTGAAGATGACCTGGTCGAAGGCCGTTCTACTGCCACCCTCAAGGATGTACAGGCCTATCTCAAGGACATAAGTTATTTTTTTAAGGAAGTAAATTTTGCCTTTGATATACAGGAGATCACCCACGAAGTGAGTGACTCGGGCAGTTTATACCTCAAAGTCCAGGCCCTGCGTACCCTCACAGGTGAGTTCTCCACAGGCGGCACGATCTCCAATACACAACCCCGCACCTTTGAAATTAATGTATTCCCCGCCCAAAACCGCCTGTACATTGCCAGCATCTACACCCAGGGGATTGACCAGGATGAGTCGTTGCTGGCGTGGTGGGCTTCTCTGGATCAGCCCTGGCGGCGCTGGATGGCCTCCCGTATTGTACTCGCAGACACGGTGACCCTGGCCAGTCTTCTGGATACCTATCCCCAGGTCATGCCCGGTGATACCCTCGTGCGCCAATACAAAGAATACCTGATCATTGATGACTCTATCACCCTCCGGCTCGCCGCGCTGATGAACCATCCCCGCGCAACCCTTGGCGATACACTGGAGATCGGGTATGAGGACACCTATATATGGCGGCGTGAGCAGGCCCTGCGACAGATTCGGGAATGTTTCAGGCTGCAGGTACTCGACCTGAGCGGGCATCAAGACCTGGTGGACATGAGTCCGTTGGCCCGGTTTAGTCAATTGCGGGAGCTCTCCCTCGCAGGTATCCCCCTTCAGGACATTACCCCCCTCCGCAACCTCACCCGCCTGGAGCAGCTCAACCTTACGGCTACCCGGGTGGATGACCTCACACCGCTGCGGTATGCCACTATGTTGCGCACCCTGCGGGCAGACAGCACCCAGGTACAACAGCTTGAGGTGCTCCGGTATTGTACCCGGCTCGAGCAGTTGTACCTCCGCCACACACCCGTACAAAGTCTCGCCCCGCTGGAGGCACACCCGGCCCTGACGGCCCTTTATCTCGATCATACGTATCAGACTACCTTTGACAGCCTGACCCGGATGCCGTCCCTGCGCACCCTCAGCCTCAGCCATACACCGGTGGTGCCGGCCTCCCATATTCGACTTTTTGAAGGTATTCAGACCCTCGACCTGGCCCATACCCCCCTGACCAGCCGGGATCTCTCCGCTTTATCTGCCTTGCCCGCACTTCAGACCCTGCACCTCGACCATACCGCAGTCGCAGATCTTACCCCCCTGCTGGCGGCTCCCCGTCTCCGCCGTATCTATTGTGACGGCACCACGATCACCCAGGCACATGCTACCTGGTTTATGAGCCAAAAACCCGCCTGTCTGGTCGTATTTGAGTCCGACCTCCTCCGGAGCTGGTGGCAGCATCTGCCTGAGGCCTGGACGCGGGTATTTAAGCAGATTGTACCCCTCAGCAGCCCTCCCACCCGCGAGGAATTGCACACCCTGATCTCGGTCAATCACCTGGACATTACAGGAAATACTGCCCTGACCAGCCTGGAACCCCTGCGGCTGTTTACCCGTCTGGAGCAACTGACAGCCAGCAATACCCTCTTCACAGATATAACCCCCCTGCAGGATATCGAGACCCTCGAAATCCTGGATCTGACGGCCACCCCCGTTGCAGATCTCAGTGCATTACAGTTTTTGCCCAGGTTACACACGTTGCGGGTATCACAGTCCCGCGTGAGCGATCTCTCCCCCCTCCGCCATACCCGATCGCTGCGGACACTCTGGGCAGATAATACCGCCATCAGCGACCTGACTCCGCTGCGACAGGCACATGGACTTCAGCGAGTATATGCCGACCAGACCGGCGTCACCCCGGCACGTGCCAGCCTTCTGCTTGACAGCCTGCCTGGCGTATTGATCTGTTTTCAGTCTGTAGCCCTGGAGTCATGGTGGCAAAACCTATCCCCCTCCTGGCAGGAGGCGCTCCTCCGGCAGAGTGGCATGACTGCCCCCCCCGACACGCGGGAGGCCTATCACGGCCTGGTCTCCATGCAAGAGCTGGTCATCACCCACAACCCAGACATCCAGGACCTACGGCCCTTGATGACCTTCCTGCAGCTCCGCAAACTCATCCTCAGCAGCACAGGCATACGCTCGCTGGTCCCCCTGAGCTCACTCACCAGGCTGCGTACACTTGATCTCTCTAATAATGCCATACCGGATCTGAGTCCGCTGGCCAGCCTGGTAGCCTTGCGGGAACTGTCGCTGGCAGGAATCCCCCTGCAGCGGCTAGATGCCATTACAACCCTCACCCAGATAGAGCGGCTTGATATCCGGGGCACACCGGTACGCAGCCTGAGTCCCCTCATGGGATTCGCCCGGCTTTCCCACCTGGATTGCGCCGGTACCTCCGTGAGTTCATTGGCCCCTGTGGCTGCGCTGCCCCTGGTTTCTCTCACCTGTTTTAATACCCGGATATCCCCCGCCCGAATCCAGGCTTTCAGGCTTGCCCACCCAGCTTGTCAGGTCACGTATTACTGAGCAGGCGGCTCCCAAACTATTTTTATCCTAAGCAATTGATAACCAGATATGTGTGGAAATGTGAATAATTTTTCGCGCATAATATTTGGAATTCATCTCCCGGCCCCGTTATCTTTGCCTTCACCTTCTGCCTGAAGCCAAGCAGAAAAGGTCAAAAGTTGTTTGAAAAAAAGGCTTCTTCTCAAAAAAATTATAAGATTTTTTTGGAGAACTCGATAAAGGCTCCTACCTTTGTCACCCGATCTGAAAAGAAAGGAAGTTCTTCAGGAAGACAAAAAACAGGCAAATAAAAAAAACTGATTTTTTCTTCTAATTTTTTTGCGGATTTGGGATTAGTTACTAACTTTGCGCTCCCTTGCGGTGAAGGAAATGAGGAGCGGGTTTGAGGGGGCGATGTTGATAACTTTTCTGAGGGATTAAGTTGGAGAAGTGGTTGAGAGCAACTAGTTTTGCCGGGCCAAAAAGAGATCGAGATAAGGCGAGCGCCTTATGAAGATATGAGTGGGGCTGGAGCGAGACTCCGGGTGGAAGCGGGGAGGAGAAGATCTTTGACATACTGAGGATGCAGTTTTGGGCGCAGGATGTGAATCCGGCCTGAGACTGAGTGTGAAAGCACACAGGTAAGAGACTGAGAGCCTTTTTTCAAACGAACCAATACAATGG
>JANRLQ010000084.1:0-26895 GCA_033762375.1 Bacteroidia bacterium | reverse complement strand
GAGGGCCCAGAACTCCGTCACTGCCTTCAAGCGGCTTGCCCATACGAAGCTTTTCCAGCGCTTCTGACTCGAATGTTTCAAAGTCAAATTTCTCCGTCTTTTCCATATACTTGTGTCAAGGTTAAAAGATATGAACTTTTTTCCTGACACAGTTTAGTGAACGGTCTCGTAGGAGGCGCGTAGCATCGCCGCCAGCGGGGGGGTTATTAGAAGCAATATGATGTATTATATTCTTTCCCCCCTTAGCGGCATCAGCAGTTTCACTCTATTAAGCCTGCAATAATCTTTGCCAATTCATCTTTCACTGGTTTAGGAATATTACTCTCATCTCTTATTAGTTCTTTCATAAAAGAATAACTTTCTTGTTTCAAATTCATCCTCTCGCCAATTTTAGAAATTGATTCATAAAACTCATTATCAATTTCAATATCGTATTCATACATCTGTGTTATTACTGTATCAAAGCACAAACCAAACTCATTATGATTTAAAAAATCTTCAGCATTTTTTAAATCACGATTATCTAATCCAAGAATTCTTGCAATTTTAATTAGTCTCAATAAGACATTTACTAGTTTTTTCATAATTTTATTTAATTGGAAAAGCTATGATTATATCTGTATGAGTTGTAATTACTCTTATTTTTGTTCCTTCATAGGTGCCTTCTACGACAAACCTTACTGGCTGCCCACTTTTGGTAAACATTGCACCAGCCTTACCCGTCTGCTGAATCCATTGATTATTAACAGCAACATCAGATACAGCATGCATAATTTTGGAATTATTCCATGTTGCAGGGAACATACTTTTGGAACCCGTCAATCCGTTTGCAAAACTTTTGAAACTTCCAAACCATGCGTGTCCTCCTCCAGTAGCATCCCCTGCTATGATATGAGCTGTTCGTCCAGAGCTTGCCAAATTTACATATCCCCCCCTAGCGGCCCCTCCTACCGTCAGGCGGTTCATCACATAGCCGGCTCCATATCGCATCAGTGAACTTACGCCTTGCCCTACCATTATAAACTCAATGGGGTCAATAGGCACCATTGAACCCCGTCGGCTTCGCTCTACCGCATCAATTCCTGCTTCGATACCTGCGGCCAGGCTACCTAAGCCAGAATAGATAAATGACTCGTCAAATTCTGCTGCATTAAACTCATCTATACAATCTGCCAGCAGGCATTGCTTCGCCCCCTCTGGATCATCATAGCCAGTAGTATGAATAAAAGCACTATGCGCGCAGCCTATATTGTACATCAGGGTGCCGTAATCCTGTGCTGTATAATAACCGCTCTCCGAAACCCTTACTTGCCCATTAACTATGGCTCCATAGGCTCCACCTGAATGGTATATTACAGGCACCTGCCCCCTTCCCGTGGGGGTCGAGTAATCTACCGAAGTGTGCCCACCTTCTTTCTGCGTGCCGTCTATTCCAACAGAAGATACCAATGCTTTCTCCAACCCCTCCAGCTCCACCGCATCTATCACCCGATTCTCCGAAAACGCATACGGCGAGTTCCACGGATACTCCGGACTCAGCGGGTCCACGCTCAGGAAGCGGCCTATGCGCGGATCATGCACCCGGTACGTAAAGGCGATGGCATTGCCGTCCCCGTACATCTCGTCGTCGCTCTCCTCGCCCTGGAAGCCGTAGCGGTGGTTGGGGTTGGTGCTGCCGTTGTAGCTGGTATAAAAACCCTGATGAGGGTTCGGAACCCTCATCAGGGTTGAAACGCTCCTGCCGCCTGCCCATGCGCTGCCCAGGCTGGCCAGCAGCCAGCAGATCAGGATGAAGGGGCGGAGGAGGTGATGCATGAGGTGAAGATACACCAAAAGGGGCTGAGACGCAAGAAATGTGTGTGGGCGGGCAGGATAGCTGACACGAGGCACAGCCTCGCGCCAGCGGGGGCTACTTTAGCGAAAAGAGACTACTCTTTGAAATGGTTATCTGTGTCGGATCATGTATGTTAAACCTCCAGATTTGCTTATGATTATTTTCTGCATAAACAAATGACTCATCCATAGAAACGTGTTCAAATGGGTTACTTTCATCAAAAAAAGCCATCCATAAAAATTCGCCTTCATATATCAGACCAACAAGTCCATCTCCTCCGTAAGAGCCTTCACCACAAAAAGCTTCAAAATTTTTAAAATAAAATGATCCGTTTTTTCCAAAGGAGGAAAAATATGTTTTTGAATTATGGTAAATATTTTCAAGTGTATCCTCATCATAACAGTATGCGGCGGACACTAAAGTTGTTTCACGTATGAGGCGGACATGCCAAAATTTTCCATTTTGCAGGGTTATGCTATTAATCGCAGGCCATTCTCCTCGTTCAATTAGATTCAGCGCTAACTTAGATACTTGTTTTGGGGACTCCATCGGAATATTAGTTGTACAGTTTTTTAGGTTTCGCACTCAGTCCGGCTGGAGGAACTGCTCCCCCTGCCTCAACGTTTCTGCGATCGAAGCGTCTCTCATTAAAAAGCTCTCTCCACGTTTTATACTTCACATCGCCAGGTTTTGTGCATGGTCAAAGAGTTGAAAGCGGTGAGATATACCCGTTTCCGTTAGAATTTGTGCATGGCAATGAGCAAAATAGAGAGACAGGTTAGCTTTTGTGACCAAACCCAAAACGCCACGTCTCTCTCCAGGATGCACATAAGCGATGCAGATATGTTGTAAGCAAGGTACAGAATATTTTCACACGTAGCCCCCCTTGTCCAGCACAGGATGTTGTGCCTGGTGATGACATTTTACGGTCTTGCCCATATCCTGATCGCTCAGATCATCGGATGCAGCCACCACACCGCAGGCACTTATCGGTTGGTTTCCCGCTTATGGAGGTAGGCTGCTGGTATTGGGTCAGTTGTATGAATAAAAACAGACAGGCTGCCCTACCGGGCAGCCTGTCTGGCTATACGATAGGTCGGCCAGTATTACTGGCGGGGCTGGGCAGCCTGATCGCCTGGGGTGGCGGCAGGGGTTTCAGCCTTGATGACTTCACCGCGGAACTTCAGGACCATGTTATAGTTGGGGAAGTTGCCGGTGACCGTAACGGTTTTGGTCTGGGGGCCGAGTTTACCAGCGCTGTTGAAGGCGATTTCAACAAAGCCTTCTTCGCCGGGCATAATGGCTTCTTTGGACCAGTTAGGGGTGGTACAGCCGCAGGATGCCTTGACACGGGTCAGCTTGAGGGGCTGGGTGCCGGTGTTTTTGAATTTAAAGGCATGGGTGGCAGTGGTTCCTTCAATGATATTGTTGAAGTTATGATCCGTGTCATACCACTGTACGGTGGTGGCAGGCAGGGTCTCAGCCTCGGTCAGGTAGGCAGGTTTGGCGGGTTGCTCAGGAGCAGGAGCCGGGGTAGCAGCAGCCACGGTAGGATTGGCGGGCTGGCTCAGTTGGAGAGCCTGCTGAGCCGGAGCAGCGGGCTGCGCGATGGCAGGCTGGGCTGACTTGGCAGCTACTGGCTGGGCTGGCTGTACGGTGGCAGGCTGAGCAGGGGCAGGGGCGGGTTTGACCTGGGCTTGCTGGGGTGCAGGCGCAGGAGCAGCGGCGACGGCAGCAGCCGGTGCGGGAGCTGTTTTTTCAGCCGCAACCCGGATCGCCTCGCGCTTGCGCTGGGCGTACTCCAGGACTTTGAGCTGCTCCTCGGCGGGAAGCTCAGCGATAACTTTGCTGAGTTCCTTCTTGACGTTCACAGGGGCTTCCTGGGCTTGTACGGAGAGGCTCTGGAGACCTGCTACCAGGATCAGGCCCGCTACTGACAGGTGGAAACGGTTCATATTGATTCGGATTATGGGAAACAAGTTTTGATACGGTAAATTACTCCATTCTACGCGGTAAAACAAAACCCTCAGGCTGAAAAGCCTTGAACAACTGCAAGTATAACGAAAAACTTCGTTAGAAGTTGTCCCACCGGCGGGGTTCCCATCGGCCCCGGCGCATATACCGGGGATCAAGTTTGTAGGTTTTCCACTGATCGGGTTCGGCATAGGCCTTCCGCCTGAACACCCGGTACAACAGTACGCCGGCGACAAATCCGCCAATATGGGCCCAGAAGGCCACCCCGCCGCCCGTGGCGGTAGCTCCGGCATCCAGGGCACCGTTGATGAGCTGGAGTACAAACCAGTATCCCAGGTACCAAAAGGCGGCCATCTGAAAGAAAAACGGAATGTAAAAGATCGGGATCAGCATGTCCACCCGGCTCTTGGGAAACATAAACATGTAGGCACCCATCACGCCTGCAATGGCTCCGGACGCGCCCAGGGCGGGTAGCGGTGAGTGCTGGTTGGTGATATAGTGGGTCATACTCGCCAGCAGGCCGCAGAGCAGGTAAAATATCAGGTAGGGCCCCCGGCCCATCCGGTCCTCCACATTGTCCCCAAATATGTACAGGGTCCAGACATTGCCGATGAGGTGGAGCCAGCCCCCGTGCAAAAACATATTGGTCAGGAAAGGAGCGTACACAGTCCAGGGCAATGCCCCCCCGTAGTCCGTAAAAAACGCAGGTACCAGCGCCCAGGTACGGAGCCATACGTCTGTCTGGGATTCGTCCAGGCTGATCTGCACCAAAAACACGAGTACATTCAGCCCCATCAGGGTACAATTGACGAGGGGAAACTGCCGGGTGGGAATGCTGTCGCGGATCGGAAACATACAGGAAAAAAATTAGGTAAGAAATATGCATTATTCGCCCTGACAATCCTGGACACACTGCCCGGATTTGTCAATATAAAACCAGCGTCCGTCAAGCCTGACTTGTGCTTTTCCGCCAAAAAAAGGCCATGCTTCTTCGTAGATATAGGCTGTACGGGGTTGGCCGGTAGCATCCAAAAATCCCCAGCGGCCTCCCTGGCGGACACAGGCCATGCCTTCACTGGCTTGCAGGGCCATCTCGTACTGGGGACGAATCACCTGCACACCGGCGGTATTGATATACCCAAACCTGCCGCCAAGCTGCACCAGGGCCAACTCCCCCGAAAAAGACCAGGCATCGTCATACATACAGGGGACAGCCCCTGTGCCGTCCGGGCGGATATACCCCCACCGTCCCTGCTGGCGCACACAGGCCAGCCCTCCGCTAAAGGGATAGGCCCGCTCGTACCGGGGCGAAATGAGGAGGTTGCCGGTGGTATCTGCATATCCGTACAGGTCTCCTGCGCGCACGGGCACAAGACCGGCACCCGGCTGGGCAGGCAGGCGCATCATCAGACCAGCGATCAGGATCAGCCCTATCAGGTTTCGGTACATCGGGATTGGATTTGAGTTGGGAAGCTCTGCGTAAAATGGCAACTTTACCCCATCAAAAACAATCCCATGCGAAATTTTCTCCTGGCCCTGCTGCTGACGACCGGTACCCTGCTCACAGCCCAGACGACCCGGCTCAAGGTCATGCACTACAACCTGCTCAGTTTTGGCCCGCCCTGTACGGGGGTCAGTGTCGTGAACAAATACGGCTGGCTGGGAACCATCCTCAACCACTATCGCCCGGACATCCTGACCGTGAACGAGATCGGGCCAGAGTTGGCTTACGGGGCCGGGATTCTGTCGGTTTCTTTTTCCTATACGTCCCAGATGGCCGTGGCCGGATTTACCAATGTCGCCAACGCTGACCGGGTCAACAACCTGTTTTACAACAAAGCAGTCCTGGGATTTGTCTCCAACACAGCCATTACGGGCAATATCCGCGACATCAATGTCTATAAACTCTACCTCAAGTCCGGCCTGACACCGGGAGACACGACCTTCCTCTACTGTATCGTGGCCCACCTCAAAGCCGGCAATACCGGCAGTGACGAAAACGCCCGCGACCTGGCGGCAGATGATATCATGGCCTGGCTCCGGACCCAGGGCAAGGGCCAAAACGTCCTGGTCATGGGCGACATGAATATCTACGGCGCCTATGAGCCTGCCTATCAGGCATTTGTCTCGGACCCGGACACCCTCGTGCGGCTGTATGACCCTACCGGCCTGCAAAACGGCTGGAGCGGCAATGTACATGCCCGCCACCATACCCAGTCCACCCGCCTGAGCGCTACTGACTGCGGGTCTTCCGGCGGGATGGATGACCGGTTTGATATGATCCTCCTCAGCCGTACCCTTGACCGCGCCCTGGACAGGCTTTCGCTGGTGCCGGATACCTATGCCGCCCTGGGCAATGATGGCAGCAGCTACAATACCCAGCTCAACTGCAACAACAATCCCACGGTCCCGTCCAATGTCTGTGGCCTGCTCCGGCAAATGTCTGATCACTTGCCGGTCGTGCTGGAACTGGAAGTTTCTACCGCCAATGCCCTCGAATCCCTGCCTGAGGCTACCCTGCGGCTCCCCAACCAACCCTTTGGGGCGTACCTGACCCTGGACCTGAGCCCGGCACCGTCCATGTCTGCTCCCTGGACGGTAGCGGTATATACCCTCAATGGCGCCCTGCTGTATCGGGGGCTCCTGCCCTCCGGTATCCACAGCCTCCCCACCGCCCACTGGGCCCGGGGCCTGTACCTGATCCGGGTCAGCAGCACCGGGGGCCAAAGCCTGAGCCGGATGATCCAGAAGGAATAATACCGGCTGCCAACATCTGGGGTTAAACCTTTTTGCGTAGATGCCATCAGTACATAGGAGGTGCACATGGAATACAGCCAGGTTGTACGTCCTGATGATACACAACCTGTATGTGACCTATGGCATCTTATACTACCTGGATTTGGATCGTGATGTGCGGCGGGCTGGGCCTGTACCTGGGCCTGGAAGGATTGCTCCGGGGAGAGCTGCGTTGTCTCCGGGTCATCACTGAATACACCTGGCGAAAACCCAATATCCGGCCTCAAGTGCATTACCTGCCGGCCTTGTTCTTTCTGATCGGAGGAGCTGGCGTGCTGGTTGGATTTGTGTATCTTTGGCTTCAATATGTTGAAACCTGAGCAGATTGAGCGCATTCACTTCCAGCTGGAGAGCGGAGGGATCACCCTTTTGTCTGTCATGGTCGCCCGCAGCGGGGCGATCACCCGGATGGGAGATGGAACCGGGGTGCCGGAAACCCTCGTCCCGTGTATCGGGCGTACGGAGGAAAATCTTTTTGCCCCCCTCGTATCCGGCGTGACCCCGGAGCTGCTGGAAATGGCAGGCCGGTACGAGATGCCTGATCCTCAGGGAGATATTCATGTCCTCACCATCACCCTGGAGGGCGAAGAGGCCGAAACCGGGTTTGCTTTTACTTATGGGATTGATTCAGACGGCCCCCCGGAGGAGATGGTCGAGTGGGTCACCCGTGCCCTGGAGCTGACGGATCCGTGGTACACCTCCCAGTTGGCCCGCCGCAACCGCAAACGATAAGGTACTGCTCCCTGTGCTTTTTCAGGAGTTTTATTACCTTGCGGTATGATTCTGCTGTTGTTGTTTCTCGCCCTGGCACCGGTATCGGTATTGTTCACCTACGTCTATCTGCGTGACAAACACGAGCGGGAACCCCTTAAGTACCTGATTATCACCTTTATCCTGGGTATCGCGACAGCCGTACCCGTGTTGGTGATCAGTTATGTCCTGGAGCGGCTCACGGGCGCGTCAGACACTTCGCAGTCCTGGATTGAGCTGGGAATTTATGCTTTTACGGTAGTAGCCCTGACAGAGGAGGGCATGAAATACCTGGTGCTGCGCTGGTACAACTATCCCCACGAGGAGTTCGATGAGCCGTATGACGGGATCATGTACGGGGTGGCCGTGTCGCTGGGATTTGCGGCAATAGAAAACGTCTTGTATGTATTCACCAGTGCCGGCGGTGAGGCTGTCTCTACGGCCATTGTGCGGATGTTTACTGCATTGCCAGCCCATGCTACCTTTGGAGTGCTGATGGGATATTTTGTGGGGAAAGCCAAATTTCTCGAAAATCAGGCATCTGCTCTCGGAGAGCGGCTCAAGGGGCTGGCGGCCGCCGTGACCTTACACGGCCTGTACGATTATTTCCTTTTTCTGGGTGACGCCTGGCTGGCCGGATTTGCCATTGTATGCCTCCTGATCGGATTGATGCTCGCCCGGCATGCGATGTACCTCCACACCCACCGCTCACCCCATATCGTCAAGCGGGACATTCCGATTTTTTATGACGATTCACCCGAATAATCCTGTGCCTGACAGTAACCCCGGAGACGAGCTGCATCACCTCCTGGACCAGAAATATGTCCAGTACAATACGCCTGCATTTATCGGGGCTGACCCGGTCTCTATCCCGCACCTGTTTGAGACACGGGAAGACATTGAGATTGCCGGTTTTTTTTCGGCCTTGATCGCCTGGGGGCAGCGCCTCACGATCATCCGCAATGCCCGTGCGCTGATGGCCCGCATGGATATGGCGCCTTATGCCTTTGTGCAGGGTGCCGGTCCGGAGGAGCTGGCCCGGCTGGATGATTTTGTGCATCGCACCTTCAACGGAGTGGATGCCCGGTCCCTGGTCCTGGCCCTGCGGGCCGTCTATCTCGCGTATGGGAGCCTGGAGGCTATTTTTGCCGTCCCCCCGACGGCTTCTGACGTGATGCCGGGCCTCCTGCGTGCCCGGACGATCCTCACCAGCACCCCGGATTTTGCCCCCCGGACACATAAACATATTGCGGACCCCTCACGGGGCTCCTCCGCCAAACGCCTGAACATGTACCTGCGCTGGATGGTCCGCCGGGATACCTGCGGTGTGGATTTTGGGCTCTGGACGGCAATCCAGCCCGCCCAGCTTATCTGCCCCCTGGATGTCCACACCGGCAACGTCGCCCGCAAGCTGGGCCTCCTCACCCGTACCCAGGACGACTGGCAGGCGGCCCTGGCCCTGACAGAGGCACTCCGGCTGTATTGTCCCGAAGACCCGGTACGGTATGACTTCAGCCTGTTTGGGTTAGGGGTCAACAAAGAAGTCTGACACACTCAGGCTTTTTTCAGCCGGCTCAGGTGTACCGGGGTGATCCCCAGATATGAGGCAATCATGTGCTGGGGGACCCGGTTGTGAATGTCCGGAAAAATCTGCCCCATGAGGTCATAACGCTCGCGGGGAGTCTTGGCGTAGAGGTTGATGATGCGGTTGTCGAGGTAGATAAAATAATACTCGGCGATGAGACGACCGAGTTTTTCGCCGTCCTGTACGTGCTGGTACCCATACACAACTGCCGTGCGGGGCATGACCACCACTTCCGTATCCTCCAGTGCCTGCAAGGCGTACGCGGCTGGTGCCTGCCGGATGAAACTGGCATAATCCGCAATAAACTGCCCCTCCAGCGCAAAGTGGGTGGTGTGTTCGACCCCGTCCAGGTCCGTAATCATGACCCGGATGATGCCCCGTGCGATAAAAAAAACCTCGTCCGGCACCTGCCCCGGTATGGAAAGCAGGGTTTTGCGCTGGTAGGTCCGCACCTCACAGCGGGCCAGCAGGGCCTCAGCCTCGGAGTCCGAAAGACTGATCAACTGGCGCAGGGCAAACAAAAAGGCATCCGGAGGTGACGTCATGCAGGATGGGGTAACAACATGTTATGCAGGGTCAATCGGACCTGTCTGACATGGGTCTTATCAATTGGATTACGCCAATACATACCGCCCAACACAGATACCTACTCCTTCACCCAGATCAGGAGCGAGGTCGGCTCCAGGGTGATGTCCAGGAGTTGGCCGCCGTCTATCCGGGCAGCATACCGTTTGTCTTTGACGCCGGCGTCAGGGTTGACTTCACGGGTCGTAGCGATGAGTTTCCAGGTGCCGGCAGGAAAACTGACCTGGGTAAAAGCATTCTCCCGGATACCGGCATTCAGCAGGACCATCACCCGCTCGTCTATACAATATCCGAGGAGGCTGGGGTCAGCCGGGGTGATCCACCGGTAATAACCTGCCGGCGGGGTCTCCCCTACCCGGAAGACGGATCCGTACGGGCCGGCCCTAAAGGCATTCAGCCCGCGCCAGAAGGCATACATATTGGCGTAGTCGTTGGTATTGTCGCGGGTGGGTTTCTGCCCGACGGTTTCCCACCGGAACTGGTTGGCGCGGCGGAGGTTGTAGGTATCGCGGTAGCCGTGGAGATATACTTTGTAGCCTGCCCGGGTCTCCTTGACAATCTCCTGCAGCGGCGCATGGGCCTTGCTGCGCATGATTTCTGAGCCACCGTGGGTGACGATGGGGCCCAGTGAGGTGTACAGCAGGGTGACGGCGAGCTTGAACTCGTCCTGGGCCACGTGATGACGTCCGTCAAACTGCTGCCCAAACTGATCCGCCAGGGCAAAATTGTCGTGTATGTCCAGGTAATTGATTCCGCTGAGCGGAGTTTTGTCCTCCGGAAAGGTATTGGCGAGGCCATGCATCACCCGGGAGCGCTCTGCAAAGTTGCCACCGGGCCAGCCCCGGTCTTTTTCAGGAGATTTGAGCTCAAATACCGGCCCCTTGAAGGCATTGCGGGCGTCATCCTGAAAAAATGTGATCGGCGCATCCTCCTTGTACCAGTCCCAGTCAGGATTGGCCTCGTATGCAGGGTCATTAGAGCCGATCCAGGGCTCACCATAGACAATTTTGTCAGGACCAATGGCCTCCCGCAGTGCCAGGAGGGTCTGCTGGTCTATCTGACCGGCCAGGTCTATCCTGAATCCGTCTATTCCAAACTCCCGGATAAAATACAGGCACTGATCAATCAGCCAACGCTGGGTCATGGGGCGGTTTTCGGTCTTGATTTCATTGCCGTAGGCACCGATATGCTCCAGGTTCCGGGTGCGGTAGTAGTACTGTTTGTCTATCGCATTAAAATTAAAAAACCAGAAATTGCCATCTATATTTTCCCCGGTATGATTGGGCACCAGGTCTATAATCACAGCAATGTCCTTGTCGTGAAAAGCCTGGACCAGGTCTCTGAACTCCTCCCGCTCACGCCCCGGCTCACTGCCCCGGGTACGGTAACGTGACTCCACGGCCATCGCAAAGGTCGTCCGGTAACCCCACTGGTAGTTTTCCTCGCTGATGCCCTGGCTGATCATGTAGGGGTCATTCGCAAAGGAGGCTTTCCAGTCATCGGTGGGGTAATGTACAAACTCCTGCACCGGAAGCAGGTGCACCGTATTGATCCCGAGATCGGTCAGGTAGTCAAAACCGATCCGGTTTTTGCGGGCGTTTTGTAAGCCCGGTGTGACCATCCCCCGAAAGGTACCCCGCAGGCTGTCCGGCAGGGGGAGATTGTCTGTAAAATCCTGAACGTGAACCTCATACGCAATGACATCTTCCATGCGGGGGATACCGTTCCGCAGCGGAGCGGCGGGTGTGGTGCGGTGCCATATACGTGCCCGGCCCCAGGTATCATCGCTTACGCGGGCATAGGGATCATTGATATGGACGGGATGGGTCTCAAAAAAATGATTGCCGGGGTCATCTGACCCATGTACCGTAAAGTCATAATAAACCCCGTGCAGGTCCTCGGGAAAGGTAATTTCCCATACTCCCTGGGCGTCACAGGTCAGGGCCTCCGTGCGGTACGCATGCGCATCCAGGCGCTGGCGGTACAGGTAGATCATCACCCGCTCAGCCCGTGGAGCAAATAGCCGGACGGTCGTCTGGCCCTGGTCCACATTGGCCCCCAGCTCTTTGGCAGAGACCAGCTCCCGAAACCATCCATCAAAGGCGCAGAGGGTTTTTTGGTTGAGCGCAGGAATCTCCAGAAAATACACCCGGCGTTTGTCGAGCGGTTCTGCCGGGACCACCAGCGCCGTAGCCGCCTCATGGGGCAGTACCTGTGCGATCGGAATCACCCGGCCCCGGGCATCTGTGAGCCGGTATGCACCCGTGCTGAGCGGGCGCTCAGGGGTGACCCGGACCCAGATCAGGCGCTCATGCCTGAGCTCGGCAGCCAATGATGGCAAGACCACTTCCTGCATGCAGATCAGGTTGCCGCCCTTGATATTGGGCGCGGCAGCGGGGGGCTCCATCCAGGCCCCGTCATCTGTCCTGAACTTAAAGGCTGTGCCGGGGCGGATCACAGCGTAGTCCGTATTGGTGAGGGTGAGCAGCCACTGGGTCCCGGTTTTTTGGAGCATCCAGGCAGGATGGTCCGTACTGGCATCCCAGTTACGAAACTCGCCCGTCACCCATACGCGCTGCGGTTGCACCCCGTAGTGTGATTCATCAAAAATAAAGGTGAGTTTGTCGCCAAATACGGCATACCCTTGCAGGGTGTGGGCACTTGTAAATGACTGTGCTGCACCCTGCGACAGCATCACCAGGCTCATCCCGAGCCAACCCATCAGGTGTCTGATCCGCATACCTAGTAGTATTAGCCCCGAAAATATCTGTCTCCGGGGGCAGCAAACTACACAATGCAACCGGGAAGGCCAAATATTGCGAAAACCACCTACCCGCTAAGTGCCCATCTATCCGCGAGGCTGTGCGGCTACAATCTCCCGTACCGCCTGCTCCGGAGGAGTCGCTTTGATCCCAAACCGTTTTTCAAATTTGCTGCTGTCAAAAACATAATCCCGGTCATACTGATAGGTCATCTCCCGAAACTCCCGGAGGATCGGCACAAATATCCCGACCAGTGACAGTATCCACTGGGGCATGGTCTGAAGGCGGGGGGCTACGCCCAGCTCCCGCGCAAACAACGCCACCCAGTCCCGGCCTGTGAGGCGCGTGCTGTCCGTCGGCACGTGCCAAACCTGGTTGTATGCATCGGGGGTATTGCCGAGCAGGGCTGTGGCTTTGGCTGCGTCGGGGGTATAGGTGAAGGTATGTAGATGGTCACCGCTGATAAACCAGTTGGCGGGTTTGCCAGTGCGGAGGTTGTCATACACCGTGCTGATCAGGACACTTTTGTCATTGCCTGGGCCATAAAAGTCAGCTGAGCGGGCGATCAGGGCTGTCAGGCGGCCAGCAGCTACGGCATCGGTGATCATGGTGGCAATCTCAGCCCGCACAGCGCCCTTCTGGCTGATGGGTGCGATCCGGGAGGTCTCCGTCATGTGGGGGATTTCGGCCGGGTCATACATATATACGTTGTCAAAAAAGACCAGTTTGGCCTGGTGTTTTTCACAGGCTGCGACGACCGCCCGCATAAAAGGCGGCCACTTGGCCCGCCAGATCGCAGCGGTATAGTCAAATCCGATGGTGACATACACGATCTCCGAGCCGGCCACGGCCCGGTCTATCTCCTGCGGATCACTGAGGTCCGCCGGAAACAGGGTATCCGTCTCATTGACCTTGCGGGGGTTGCGGCTCACGAGCCGGATGTCACGGGTCCAGGCCGTCAGGGCCTGCGCCACACCGACACCAATCGCGCCGCCAGAACCTAATATCGTCTGCATATATAAATGGAATGTGAGGGTTACAAAAAGTTATAAAAAGGTCAGCCGACTGCATGAGGCAGGGGTGCCCCCTGCTCAAAGGCTGTGAGGTTGCCGAGGGTCGTCTGGGCAATCTGGTTCAGGGCATTGTGGGTAAAAAATGCCTGATGGGCCGTGACCAGGACATTGGGAAAGGTCATCAGCCGCAGCAGCTCGTCGTCCTGGATCACCGTCTCGGAGAGGTCCCGGAAAAACAGAGACTCTTCCTGCTCATAAACATCTATGCCGAGATAGGCTATTTTGCCATTTTTGAGCCCCTCAATGACAGCCTGGGTATCTACCAGGGCACCCCGGCTGGTGTTGATAAGCATGACCCCGTCTTTCATGCGGGTGATGGCCGAAGCATCTATCAGGTGGCGGGTCTCCGGGGTGAGCGGACAATGCAGCGAAAGAATGTCTGAGGCCGCCAGTACGGTATTGAGGTCTGAAAAAACCACCCCGGCCCCGGCCAGTTCTGCTGACGGGTACCGGTCATACACCAGGACCTGGCACCCAAACCCCAGCATGATCTGCCGGAATACCTGCCCGATGCGCCCGGCGCCGATTACCCCTACCGTTTTGCCATATAAATCAAACCCCTCCAGCCGCTCCAGCGAAAAGTTACCTTCCCGGACCCGGTTATAGGCCTTGTGGGTCTTGCGGTTGAGGGTGAGGATCAGGGCGACGGCGTGCTCCGCCACAGCATGGGGTGAGTAGGCAGGGACCCGCAGCACCGGGATGCCCAGCTCGCGGGCCGTAGTCAGGTCCACGTTATTGAAGCCTGCGCAGCGCAGGGCAATGACCCGCAGGCCGTGGGCGGCCAGGTCCATCAGGGTCTCCCGGTCGAGTTTGTCATTGACAAATACACACAGGCCCGGGTACCCATACGCGACACGACGGGTCTCCGCTGTCAGGGTCGCCTCAATGTAGTGCAACTCGTGCAGCCCGGCAGCATTGGCTGCGTCCAGGCTCGTGCGGTCATACGGATGGGCACTGAATACAGCCGTTTTCATAAGACAGGTCTTTTCCCCGGTAAGATAGGATATTGGGGGGACGCATGGGGGAAAAAAATATTGTGGGGGATGATCAGGCTATAAATGAATCAAGGTGACTTTGTATAAAGATAAGGCATGAGCATTCTCCATCATCATCGAGCATACAAACTGATTCATCTTAATGATATGGGGGCGCAAACCAAATGGTCGCAGAGCAATTGTGAAAACAGGGCAAACACAGTCGTTGAGCCGAACCGAAACGGCCAGAAGCGATAATTTGGTTTGCGCTCAGTCAGGGATACTATGCAATGGGACACATCAAAAATCAATGCAATACTACGAATATACAAGCCTGGATACAGGTGATCACTCCCCATGCGCGGCCAGGATACTGGCCCTGATACGGATTTTCATGTCCTCTGTATACAGATGTCCGTGACATGCTTCAAATACGGCGACGACCAGCCCCCCGGGCGTGATGCCCGGATGCTCAGCCCGCAGACGGGCCTCCAGGAGCTGACGACCCATCTCGATCCAGCGCATCCCTATCTCAAACCGAGCTGCCGGGGTCATGGCACGGATCATATCCAGTTGTTGCTGATAGACAGCGGGGTCCACGTCACGGGGAGGTATCACAGGAGATCGAAGGTATTAAGGTTGAGTTGATCAATCCAATACGTAAGATATTCATAATCAGGATGTTGAACTTCAAGCAACTGACGAACATCTCCCATTTGCTTCTCACTTTGTAACGCCTGAATCCAGATCAATTTTGACAGGATCAGATCTTCCAGCGTAGTGACATATGCATCAAAGCTACCCATGGGCTTACGTATCCTGCGCGCTAACTCAGTTTTACGATAGACGGTATCCTTTCGTACGATACAATCAATGCGTACAGCCGTAGCTTTGTGGAGTATGTTAACCATACCCGTAAAGGTATAAATCGGCCTTCACATTTCCCAGCACCCGCCCCCCCAAACCCAAAAGGTGCAGGCAATCGGCCCGCACCTCCCATCAGTACTTACAATACACACAAAATCGTATCAGGCATGGAGCAAGGGCTCAGGTACGGGTACGGCGCGGAGTTCCTGCTGCACGAGGGGCAGGTGATCGGAGATCAGGGTCAGGAGGTACTGAATATCGTCCATCGTCAGGTGCTGGTGCAGGGTCATGCGCAGGCCGGCTTGTTTGTAGGGCACACTGGGATACGCAGCCAGGTTGACATACACGCCGAGGTCCATGAGGCGGGATGCCAGGCGGGCCCCCACATCAGGCGTACCCACGTGTACAAACCGTACCGGTGAGAGGCCCGTGTCCATCAGGGGGACTTCCAGGCGGGCAGCTGTTTCATTAAAGAAACGAATCTTGTCATGGAGGCGCTGCTGACGGCGGCTATGCTCAGGCGCCAGGTGGAGCCGGGCAGCGGCAACAGCAGCGCCCAGCATCGGGGGCTGGATTGGCCCGCAGAAGATCATCGTGCCCCCGCAGGCGCGTATCAGGTCACGGGTGTCCGTGTCAGGCAAGATCAGGGCCCCGCCCGCAGCGGCAAAACTTTTGTTGAGGGAGGCCGTCACGATCACCCGTGGGTGTACCGGCAGGTGCTCCCGCACGTACCCGCGCCCGTGGGTCCCGTACCAGCTCGTGCCGTGGGCATCGTCCAGGTAGAGGTGAAGTTGCTCGTAGGTATCCAGCAGGCGCTCCAGGTCAGCCAGGGGGGCTTTGTCGCCGTACATGGAGTAGATACCGTCGCCTAGGTACCAGATATGGCGGTGACGGGTGCGGAGGTATTTGATCCGGTCTTCGAGGAGGTCCATGCGGTTGTGGCGGAGCATCTCCAGCTTGATCCCGCGGGCCTTGAGGAGCTGAGCGGCCATGCTGACAGAGGCATGAACCTGATGGTCCAGGATGACCACGTCCTCCTCTCCGACGAGGAGCGGCAGGGCCGAGAGGTGCCCGAGGGTCGTGCTGGCGCTGGCGATCACCGGTGCCCCGAATATTTCTCCGAGCTGGTGCTCCAGTTCCTCATACAGTCCCAGGGACACATAGGCGCGTGAGGAAGAAAACTGGGTTCCGTACTGCTCCACGGCATCCTTGACAGCAGCCTTCATACCCGGGTGCAACTCCAGCCCCAGGTAACTGCAAGAAGTAACATTGAGGAGACGGCGACCCTTGAGCTGGACATAACGACCAGAGAGCGACTCATCCTCCGTAGCCAGGTGGATCAGGTTATTGGATTTGGCGGTCTCGACTACCTGCCGGACGGTCGCCACAGACTGAGCAAAATTGGATGCAGACATAGCCAGATTTTGTTTGAAGCACATGACAAACATAACCTGGCCCTGAAGGGCGAAAAAGGGGAAAAATTTTAATATTGTACTATAAAACGATATGCTTTATATTTCGTATAAATTTGATTATCAAATAATTAAACAAGTTAGACATATAATTTTGTACCTTTCACAATACATGAGACAACGATAAAAAAAAGACCTGTCCTACCGGACAGGTCATACTCGGACCGAAGGCAGTGCCAGGGCTCAGGCCTCTGCGGTCTCCGCCGGGGTCACGCTGACCACCTTGCGGGTTTTTTCGTTGAAGGTACGCTCCGTAAAGGTCACCGTACCATCAGCTACGGCAAAGAGGGTATGATCTTTTCCGACCATCACGTTTTTGCCGGCACGGTACAGGGTACCCCGCTGGCGCACGATGATGTTACCGGCTACCACGTCCTGACCGCCAAATACTTTCACGCCGAGGCGTTTGCTGGCCGACTCGCGACCGTTTTTGGAGCTACCCGCACCTTTTTTGTGTGCCATGACTACAAAAGTTAGAATCTGAGGAAGAGGATGGTATGAGGTTAAGCAGTAATCGCCTGAATTTCGATCTGGGAAAGGGCCTGGCGATGGCCATTTTTCACCTGATACCCTTTGCGGCGTTTTTTCTTGAACACGATCACCTTATCATCCTGACGGTGATCGAGCACCCGGGCCGTCACGGTAGCGCCTTCAACAAAGGGTTTGCCTACAGATACCGCACCTTCGCGGTCCACCAGCAGCACCTCATTGAATTCCACCGTGTCTCCGACAGCTTGCGGAAGGCGGTACACGTACACTTTCATGCCCTCCTGCACTTTAAACTGGAATCCCTGAATGTTTACAACTGCGAACATAATTGACATTTTGAGCCTGCAAAGATACGGCTTTTATCTGTACCACCAAGCGTGATAATAAGTATTTTTGCTTTAGGTAGAGTATTTTTGGGAAAAAATGCCCAGAGGTGTCCCTGCTGCCTGGCTGGCAGGCATAGGTTTACCCAAAACTCTTTTAAGGGTTTCGTCGTTGAGAGTTTTAACCCTACTTTTACCGGGAATCTGCCGCTACTCAGGCAGTTCTCAAGCGTTATGATATGAGCCACGCTACCCGCCAGATTCGTCAGGACTACCTTCAGGGCGCCGACCCTCTCCGGCCTTTTTATCAGCATTCAATCACGGAGCCTGATTTTCAAGCCATTATTGCCGCCCGCCAGGCCCGCCAGCCCGACCGCAACATCCTGCGGGAGGTCATCCGCTACCAATACCGGGATCTGCCGCCCCACGAGGCTGTCACCCGCAACATCCAGCTCCTCGGAGAGCCGGATACCTATACGGTCACGACCGGGCACCAGCTGGTGATCTTCGGCGGACCTCTTTTCACCATATACAAGGTCATGAGTGTGATCCGGCTGGCAGAGCAGCTCACGGCCCGCCACCCGGACACGCCGGTCGTACCGGTCTTCTGGATACATACGGAGGACCATGACTACGAGGAGATCAATCACTACTACGATGCACGCCACCGCAAGGTGACTTATCCCGGCCAGTTTAACTCAGCTGTGGGGTGGCACCGGCTCACGGAGGCGATCCGGAGCATCGCACCAGCCCATCTGGGACCTGCCCTGCTGGATGCCTACACACCGGGCCGGAGCCTGGCAGATGCCACCCGGCGGTTTTTTCATACCCTCTTTGGGGAATATGGACTCGTCATCCTGGACGCAGACCACCCTCTGCTCAAACACCAGTTCCGGGGCGTGATGGAGCAGGAACTGACGACGGGATTTTCGAATGAGGCGGTACAGGAGACTTCTGCCCGGATGAGCGCAGCAGGATACCCGCTCCAGATTCATCCCCGGCCCATCAACCTGTTTCTGATGGACCATGCCGGGCGCAGCCGCCTGGAGCGTTTTGGGGTCAACTATTCGCGGGTGGATACCGGAGAGGTCATTACCCGGGAGACCCTCATGGACTTGCTGCTTGATCATCCGGAGCACTTCAGCCCCAATGTATGCCTGCGCCCCCTCTACCAGGAGATGATCCTGCCCAATCTGGCCTATATCGGTGGCTGGGGTGAGATATCGTACTGGTTTCAGCTCCGGGGGGTATTTGAGGCGGCAGGTGTGCCGTTTCCGCTTGTATTGCCCCGGTTTTCGGCGACGGTATTTCCCTCACATGAACGCAGTACCTGGGAGTCTCTCGGATTGCAGGTGGGGGATATCCAGCGTACCCTGCCCCAACTCTACCAGGAATACCTGCCCAAGGTATGGGACGATACGACCCTTCACACGCTGGAGGCCGATATCCTCGACCAGGTGGCCCGGCTGGAAGCTTATATCAACCAAGACATCTCCCCTACCCTGGCCCGATCCGCCAATGCCCTGCACACCAAGACCCGCCGGTATCTCGAAAACCTGCACCATAAGGCTGGCAAAGTCATGCGCCACCGCCATGCAGCCCCTTTTCAGACCCTGGCTGAGATCAAAGCAGCTGTGCAGCCCGACGGACTCGTACAAGAACGGACATGGGGCCTCTCTTCTATGCCGTTTATGACACCAGATGAATTCCTGCGGCTGGTATATACACACTGTGATCCGCTGAATTTTACCCATGCCTACCTGACACCCTGAGCCTGAGGGGACAACACCTGCCGGTACATGCGTGCCAGGGGCGCTGAAGTTATAGAAAGTATCCTTTATTTTACCTACCGTTAAATAAAATTAATTTTTTCTGGCAGGCATTTTCCACAGCTATTGGAAGTTTCCGGCAAAATATTGTAATTTACCTACCGTTAAATAAAAATATGCCAGCTTACAAAACAGACAAAGACACCCTGCTGGTACGGGCCATGCAGGTATTCCGGAGCCAGGGTTACCATGCCAGCAGCATGGCTGACCTGGCGGCGGCCTGCGGCGTACAGAAGGCTCATTTGTATTATTATTTTCCGGGGGGCAAAGAGGACCTGATGAATCATGTACTGGAAGCCGTCCACACCTACTTCAAAGAGCGGATCATGGTGTATGCCTGGGACGAAGAGCGCTCGCCGGAGGAGCGTCTCGCGCAGCTTTCGGCCCAGCTGTACAAAGTTTTTGTCAGAAACCAGGGCGGCTGTATCATGGGCAATACCACCCTGGAAGTTGCCCATCTGGACCCGGCTCCGGTATTTGTGGCCCGGGTGAAGGCTTATTTTGATGATATGCTGGCCTGTCTGGCCCATGTTTTTGCGCAGCGGCACGCCCCCGAACTCGCCCGGACCAAAGCCCAAACTGCCATCCAGGATATCCAGGGGGGCATCATGCTCATGCAACTCTATAACGATCCATCCTTTTTTGCCGCGGCCCTGCAGCGGATGCAGGAAGCTTACTGACCTCATGCAGCCATCCAACGTGCTATATGAAACTTTTTCCGACTGAAAAAACCGAAACCCTGAAAGCCAGCCTGCGGCGTTTTTTATTTAATCTTTATCCCGCGATCCGGGGTACCGGCGGGCGGTTTGCCTTTATCTCGGATGACTGGCACGAGGTGCATACCCGGCTCCCGCTCAACCTGCGCACCCGCAATTATGTCGGGACCATTTTTGGTGGCTCCATGATGGCCATGGCTGACCCGGTGTATATGGTGATGCTGATCAACCTGCTGGGGCCTGACTATGTGGTATGGGACAAGGCCGCCAGTATCCGGTTTGTACGGCCTGCCCGCAAGACCCTGCGGGCGCGGTTTGTGGTTCAGCCTGAACAGCTGGAAGCGATTCGGGCTGAGGTGGCTGCCCGGCAGGAGATGGAACTGGTACTGCCTGTGTATTGGGAAGACCAGACAGGGACCCTGCATGCCCGGCTGGAAAAGACGCTCTACATTGCCAGCAAGTCCTATTACCAGCAAAAGCAGCAAAACAAAAAAAAACAAAAAGCAGCCGAAACTCCGGGCGCTTCTTATAATTCCTAATGTTGGGGTAATATGGGAATGCGTATATTTCCGCCAAATCACCCTTACCATGACCTTTCGCTGGCTGCTTATCTGCACAGGCATCTGGATGCTGGCGGGCGGCTCCGGACTCCGGGCCCAGATCCAGGACAATTTTGCTGATGGAGACCTGACCAATAATCCCACCTGGACCGGGGATGTGGCCCGTTTTCAGGTGGTGTCCGGCGAACTCCAATCCAATGGCAACCCTGCCAACGACACCCTCTACCTGAGCACACCGGTGATCCTGACCGGTGCCGCCGAGTGGCAGATCACCGCCCGGTATGCCTTCGCGCCGAGCACCTCCAACTTTATCCGTATCTACCTCTCCGCTGACAATCCTGACCTGACCGGCCCCCTGAACGGGTACTATCTCCAGGCAGGCGAAACCGGCAACCTGGACAGTTATGACCTCTACCGCCAGGACGGAAGTACCCATACCCGCCTCATAGACGGTACAGACGGACTGGCCGCCACCACGATAGATGCCACCCTGCGGGTCGTGCGGGACGGTGCTGGCAACTGGCAATTATCGGTAGATCAGGGCAATACAGGTAGTTTTGTATTTCAGGGAAATGTCCTGGACAATACCTATCCCGTCAGCGCCCATGCGGGCATCTGGCTCAAACACTCTGCCACCCGCAATACTTCGTTTTTCTTTGACAATATATATGCAGGACCTCCCATCGTAGATACAGAACCTCCGGCATTGGTTTCGGTCACGGCACTGACAGCGACCCAACTGCATGTTCTGTTTTCAGAAGCCCTGGATCCGGCCACGGCCCAGAACCCCAGCCATTATTCCGTCAGCCCTTCTATCAGTCTCCCCCAAGCGGCTGTTCTTGACCAGGCCAATCCCCGGCTGGTGCTGCTCACCCTGGGCACCCCCCTGATCAACCAAACTACCTATACCCTCGCCGTCTCTCAGGTGAAGGACCTGGCAGGCAATGTCCCCACTCAATTGCTCATCGGCACGTTTACCTATCTGGTACCTGCTACGGCGACCTGGGGAGATGTGGTGATCAATGAAATTATGGCCGATCCCACGCCGGTGGTAGGGCTGCCGGATGCTGAGTACCTGGAACTCCACAACCGCACCAGCGAAACTTTTGACCTGGCGGGCTGGACCCTGACCAACGGCACCACTACGGCTACCCTGCCCGCTTACCTCCTGCCTCCGGGCGGATACCTGATCCTGTGTGCGACCGCCCTGACGGGTGGATTCCAGCCTTTTGGGCCGGTGCTGGGCCTCAGCCCGATGCCTGCCCTCACCAATGGCGGGGACAACCTTTCCCTCAAGTCTGCCACGGGTACGCCTGTGGATTCTGTGATTTACACCATCAGCTGGTATGGTGATCCTGACCGGGACGATGGCGGATATGCCCTAGAGCGTATCAACCCCAACCCCACCGGTTGTGGCCCCCGCAGCAACTGGAAGGCCTCAGTGGCTGAGGCCGGTGGTACCCCTGGCACGGTCAACAGTGTTTTTTCGACTGCGATACCCACGACCCCTCCCGAGCTTGTCTCTGCCAGCATCACCGGAGCTGACCAGATCGAAGTATGTTTCAGCACCAGTATGGATGCAGCCCTGGCTACCGATAACCTGCGCTACCAGCTCAGCCCCGGCGGCAGCCCTCCGCTTACGGCCATGTTGCTGGATGCAGATGCGGCCTGTGTGCGCCTCACTTTTGGGGGGCCGCTCGCAGGCGGAGTGATCTACACCCTCAGCTTCAGCGGGTTGGAGGACTGTAATGGCAATGCCCTGGACCCGGCCACCACTGCGACCCTGGCCATCGGAGAGCCACCTGCGCCTTTTGACCTGATTATCAATGAGATATTCCCGGACCCCAGCCCTGTTGTGGGTCTGCCGGAAGCAGAGTTTGTGGAGCTGTACAACCGCTCCGGGCAGGTGCTGGACCTGACGGAGCTGATCCTGACGGACGGCACAACAGAAGCCGTACTTTCAGGCCAACTGCTGCCGGAGGCCCACCTGATCGTCTGTGCAGATGATTATATCGCGGATTTTGCCGGATTGGGTACTGTCCTGGGCGTATCGGCCATGCCGTCCCTCAACAATACCGGGGACAGCCTCTACCTGCTCGACGAAGCGGGGACCCTGATGGATTATGTGTTTTATCAGGATACCTGGTACGCCAATGAGCAACGGCAGGACGGTGGATATACCCTGGAGCGGGTGGATCCCGGTTTTGTGGACTGCAACAATGCCGGCAACTGGCGGGCATCTGCTGATGCCCTCGGCGGTACGCCCGGGAGGGTAAACAGTGTCCGGGGGACTTTTTCGGATACGGAAAAACCAACCCTGGAATCGCTGGCCCTGCTGGATGCTGCTACCCTGGAACTACGGTTTTCTGAGCCCATGGACCCGGCATCTATCCTGGACCTGGGGAAATACGCCGTAACTCCCCTCCTCGGACAGCCCCTGGACGCCTCCCCTGGCAGTGCTGATAACCGTATCGTTCGCCTGACCTTCCTCCCGGCTGATACCAACCAGATTTATCTCCTGGCGGTCACAGGCCTTGCAGACTGCTCCGGCAATACCCTGACGGAAACGTATGAGTTCGGGATACCGGTCACGGCAAGTCCCGGCGATATTCTTCTCAATGAAATTTTGTTCAATCCCTACACGGGAGGATATGATTTTGTGGAGCTGTATAATGCCAGCAACAAAGTCCTGGACCTGCGCCAGGTGCGCACCGGCAAAATATTTCCGGATACCGACTCAGCCTATAATATCCGGGAAGTGTCTGAAAGTATCCGGCTGTTTCTCCCGGGTCAGCTTATATGCCTCTCTGAAAATACTGTTTATCAGCAAGTTACATACCTTCCACCCGGAGATGCCCGGTTTTTGGAGGTGGACGACCTGCCGAGTTATGATGACAGCAAAGGTGGATGTGTGATCCTGAGTGAATCCGGGGCCGTATTGGACCGGTTTGATTACCTGGACGATTATCAATTCCCGACCCTGGCTGATAAAAACGGGGTTTCGCTGGAGCGGATTTCGCTGCGCCGTCCGGCCCAGGACCCCACCAACTGGCACTCGGCGGCCAGTACGGTGCGGTACGCCACACCGGGGTACCCCAACTCACAGGCGCAGCCTGTCTCTGACTCGGCCTCAGCTGTTACCCTTGCGGAGGATATTTTTTCGCCCAATGGAGACGGAGATGCGGATGTACTGGTGATCAACTATCAGTTTGACTACCCCGCCAATGTCCGGGTATCTGTCCTGGACAGCCGGGGACGCCTGATCAGGCTCCTCTCCCAAAATATCCTGACGGGCACGGAGCCGGGGTCGTTTTTTTGGGACGGTGCGGACGATCAGACCTCCAAGGCGGATATCGGGCCATACATCATCCTGGTAGAAGCCCTGAACCAGCAGACGGGGGTACGGCAGGTGTACCGGCTGGTGGCTGTCCTCGCAGACCGGTTCTGAGATCAGCGGGTGATCCAGACCTTCAGGCCAATATCCAATCGCTGGCTAAACTCATACCAGGACATCTCCTGGCGGGAGGGACTCTGGGGCCAGGGATCCCGGAGTACTACCTTGTCCGGGACTGTATTGCCATACATATCCAGCGAATAATAAATCGCCGTCAGGACATAGGCATGGCCTATGCCGCTGCCGGGACTGCGCAGGCCAACGATGATGGGCCATTTATAAGCCAGGTTTTGGGTGATCTCATTGACGCTGGTAAACCCTGCCTGAGAGTAAATCATGGAGTAACGCCCATTAACATTGGGGGCCCACCCGCTCAGGGCCTGCTGCATCTGGTCCAGGGTGCCGGGCTGGTCTGTCAGCCCTCCATAAATCCGGGCTACGATCTGCTCCTGAGACACCTGCACCCCGTGATAATTGAGTACCATCTGGATACAGGCCGCCCAGCACCAGTTTTCGGAGCGCTGACGTCCACCCGTCTGGGCAGCAGCATAATACTCAAATTCATTGGAGGGAACCCCAGCTGCAAAATAGTTGGGGCCGAGTTGCTGGATGCTTTGTGCCTGGGTAGTCACGGCGAGTACTGTCAGCATCAGCCAGGAGACCAGTTGTCGTTTCATGAGGAGAGGGTATTTGTGACATAACGTTTCGGACGTGTGCTCATTGTCCCGTATCCCCCCAAATGAGGATCGGTCTCGTGCCCTGCGAATAGCTTTTCTCCTTTCAAATACGCAGATCATGTAACCTGGTACTTCGAAAATCTGTAGCTTTAGTTTCATCCCTCATCACAATGAAACATTCCTTTTGTTACCTCTTGTTCGTATGGGTATGTGCCTGTAAGGTTCCCGCTCAACCAGCCGACCCGATACGCCTGAACCAGACCGGTTATTATCCCCATGCGCCCAAAATGGCAGTAGTGGTTGAGGGAGGCGCTGACCGGTTTTGGATCACCCGGCCCGGCGGGAAGGATACGTTGTATCGCGGGGCCCTGAGTGCCCCCCGTACGGCCTCTTTTTCAGGCAAAATCACCCGGATAGCAGATTTCAGCCCCTGGCAGGAACCCGGAACCTACGTACTGGGGGTGACGGGAGTGGGCGTTTCATATCCATTTGAAATACGGGCATCCGTACATCGCGATATAGCAGCGGCAGCGCTCAAAGGATTTTATTACCAGCGGGCATCCACCCCGCTCCTGCCTGCGGATGCAGGCATCTGGGCACGCGAGGCAGGCCACCCGGATGACCAGGTACAGGTACACGCCTCTGCTGCATCACCTGCCCGCCCGGCGGGTACCCTCATTGCCTCCCCGCGAGGCTGGTACGATGCCGGCGATTACAACAAATACATCGTCAACAGTGGCATCACGATGGGCACGCTGCTGTCTTTGTATGAAGACTTCCCCGCCTATGTCAAAACCTTCCAGACCGAAATCCCGGAGCGCAACAATGCTCTGCCAGACCTGCTTGACGAGGTGTGCTGGAACCTGCGCTGGATGCTCACCATGCAGGACCCGGCTGACGGAGGAGTCTATCATAAACTTACCAACCCTGCCTTCGGGCCGCTGGCCCAGGCCCCTGCCCTCGCCACCGGATCGCGGTTTGTCGTACAGAAAAGTACGGCAGCTACCCTGGATTTTGCGGCTGTGATGGCCCAGGCAGCCCGGGTTTTCGGTGCCTATCCGGAGCAATTGCCGGGGCTGGCTGACTCGTGCCGTACGGCTGCCGTCGCCGCATGGCAGTGGGCCCTTCTCCATCCTGCCGTGATCTATGACCAGGAAGCCCTAAACAAAGCGTATAACCCTGATATTGAGACGGGTACGTACGGAGATCATACCCTCACGGATGAATGGATCTGGGCCGCAGCCGAGCTGTACGTAACCACGGGTGATACGAAGTATTATCACCACCAGCCGATGGTACCCGATGACGAGATGCCGATTCCCAGTTGGAATCAGGTGCGGCTGCTCGGATATTATACCCTGCTCCGGCACCAGGCACAGCTCGGCCCGGTAGCCAGCCAGGACTTGGCCAGCCTCAAAAGTGGCCTGATCAGACAGGCCCAACGCATGACCGCAGGCCTGAACCAACATGCATATGCCACCGTGATGGGCGCATCTGCCAAAGATTATGTCTGGGGCAGCAGCGCGGTGGCAGCCAACCAGGGCATTTTCCTGATCCAGGCCTATCTGCATACTGGTGAGCGGGTATGGTTAGATGCAGCCCTGGGCAACCTTGATTATCTGCTGGGACGAAACGCTACCGGGTATTCATTTCTGACCGGATATGGGGACAAAACCCCGCTCCATCCGCATCATCGGCCCTCAGAGGGGGATGAGGTCTCCCTGCCCGTGCCGGGTTTGCTCTCCGGGGGCCCCAATCCAGGCCGCCAGGACAAGTGTACTACCTACACGTCCACCTTCCCGGACGAGTGTTTTACGGACGACGCCTGCTCCTACGCATCCAACGAGATCGCCATCAACTGGAATGCTCCGATGGTGTATCTGGCGGCTGCTATTGAGGCACTGCAGGAGAGGTGGACTGGAAATTGAGGTAATGTGTGACGGGAATCCGTGTATTCCCGAAGCAACATCTTATATATGGAGTCCCGTAACGGTACGCTTCGGATATACTATTTGAGCCTGCTCAACTTATCCAGCGTCCCTGCGATCCGGCTCACCCGGGTTTCATCAGTAGTTGCTGACCCTATCCAGTCAACGATGGCTTTTTTTTCTCCGTCTGAATATTGCATAAAAGCCTCATAGGCACCGGGTTCGTCGCGCAGGCAGAGCAGGAGGTCCTCTGGTATCTGTACCGGCGAGCGGTCGGCGTAGAGGATCACATGTACCGTATCTCCGG
>JANRLQ010000083.1:0-54440 GCA_033762375.1 Bacteroidia bacterium | reverse complement strand
TTCAGGAAGAGGGTAGCGCACCTGAGAGGCGTTGCGGGGATCTGTCATCTGGCTAAAATAGATCGAAATCGACTCCAATGGGCTGTTCATCTTCTTTTTTCAGAAAGATATTTCATTTTTTTGGAGATGCGCTAGCCCTGGCCGGATCAGCCGGAGCAGCCCCAACATCTCGCTGCGGGATCAGGCGGCGGCACGTGAATGCATCCAGGCCTGGGCCAGCAGGTGCTGCATATGGTCTGGATCATCGGGGTCTGTGACGAGGTAGGCGTGGGTAGGGCGCTGGGTGGCCAGCCGCTCAAAGAGGTGGGCATACCGGTCTCCGGGCTGCCAGGTCCCGCGGCAGGCCCATACACTGATCGCAGGCTGAAATCCATCCTGAAGGGCTTCGGTATCATACCACCAGCCTTCGATCACATACGCCTGGATCCCACTGCCCGTGAGCCGGTTGAGTCCGATCCGGAGCCGGGTAGCTGCAAGCATGCCCCATGCCTGGAGGGAGGACTTGTTGGCAAAATTAAGGGTCATATTCCGGGACGAGAGGCGGTACTCACTGGCAAGCAACTGCCGGTAGGCATCCAGGGCCTCGTGTACTGCATCCCGGTCCCGCCCGCATACCGCGATGGTGACGGGTTTGATCTGGGTCTTGCGCCACCAGTTGGTGATCTTGCGGAGCAGAATCTGAGGCCCGGAGTTGCCAGGGCGCATATCCACGGCCTGGTGGATAGCTGCCTGAATCGCTTCCAGGTCAAAAAGCCGGTCCTTGCGCAGGTTAGGCAGGTTCCAGACGGTCGTCAGGTGATTCATCACAGCCCGCTGGTCAAACTTGTCCATCTCCCGGAAGTGATGGATGTACCGGGCGGGTATCTCCCGGAGTTCCTGAAGCGCTGCATCTGCGAGCAGTTCTTCGTACATGTCCGGATAAGCAGCCACCCGCACCTGGTGGCGCAGGACGGCCTGGGCCAGCACCTTGCGGGTGTCCATCATCTCCTCATACTGGCAGTCAAGCCGGGTTACAAGCCGGATTTCCAGACACGTATTGTCCGGGAAGTACATCCAGGCCCGGTACCCGTTGGCGCAGGGCTGCCACACACAGAGGCTGTTTTCGGCCTTGTCGTGGAGGAGACGGTGCCAGTCTTGTACCTCTGAGGTATCTATCAGCACCCGGAAGGGGATCTGCTCCGGAAACTCCGATATATCCTCATACACCCAGCGCAGCAGCGCATAGGAGAGGGGCGCAGCCTTCTGCATCAGCTGACGCAGGAATGCGTCGCGGTATCTGAAAGCTTCCAGCTCAGGGCGGGAAGCAGTACGGGACGAGTGGCGGGGCTGTATGTGCAGGCGCCCGGGCATGACGCGTGCAGAGGGCGACGAAAAAGACATTGTGGTGACGAAGGTCATAAAGTACGTTGACGGGTACAATAATGGACTAAATACAGATAAAAACGACGCTACACAGCGCCAACGGGCATTTATGATGTTCCAATTTCTGCCAGCCGTGACTGGTTTGTTTGCCATGACAATTATTCAATTTTTTCAACTAACCAGTGATTGCCATCTTGGGTATGTTCTGACCTGTGCAAGAAAATCCCGGGCTCCGTCCGAGGGCACCTGTGAAGCAGGGTGCAAGAAATTTGGGTTGATTCATCCCGTATTATCCTTGTATATTTGACAGATGAAATCACGACAACACATCCTGCCCGGGTGGCTGGCGGGTCTCACATCGCTGGTCATCCTGCTGGCTGGCGGGTGCGACCGGGACCTGCCTCATCCCGTATATCTGCGGCTGCGACAACCCCGCATCGCGCTGGACTCGACCGGCACCCGTACGACTACGCTGGGGATCAAAGACTTATGGATAGACCACAACGGTACCCAGCTGGGGGTATTCCGGGTGCCCTCTGTGATCCCCCTGCTCCCGTCGGAGGTCAACCGCATGACATTCTCCGGGGGCGTGTTTGAGACAGGATTGTCTTCCTTCCGGGCGCGGTACCCATTCTGGCAGCCTGTCAGTTTTAATGTAAGCGCTGAGGCCCTGGATACCGTGGACGTTGACCTTACGTATTTTTATTATCCGGACAGTGTGTTGCATTTTCCGTTTAATGAAACTTTTGAGGAAGCCTCCATCGCTTTTGAGTCGGTCCGTACAGGGGCTACGGTGACAGAGCTGGAACCCACGGCTGACGACTGGTTTGAGGGGCGCTATTGCGGCCGGGCAGTGTTTAGTCAGGACCGGTATGAGTTTGAGGTGATCGGGCGGCGGTTTCTGGACCTGCCCCAGCGCGGCAACAACGATATTTACCTCGAAATCACCTACAAAAGTAATATCCCCTTCACAGCCGGGCTGTACTACCGGGCTACTGCCGGATCAGATGTCGGTGAGCTGCCTGCCAATATTTACTTTGAGTCCGCCGACTCCTGGAATACGGTTTATGTCCATGTCAATGACGCTGTACGGGGGCTCAACGATGCTTTGTTTAAACCATATCTCCGGGCCAATGCCAAGGACCCTGACACCGGAACCATCAAAAATGGATTTCTCCAGGTGGACAATGTGAGGATAGTGCATTTTGCCGAATGAACCGACGTCGTATCCAGAGCCTGATATATGTCTTGACTGACTTCCTGACGACCTACGCCGTCTGGCTGGGATTTGCGTTTTTCAGGCGGGAGACCCTGGAGGGATACGGATACCTGGACGTACAGCAGTTTGTGAATGCCAGCGTGATCTCAGCCTACTGGATCATCCTCTACGCGTTGGCGGGGCTTTATGCCAATCCTTTTCGCCGGTCCCGTCTTCAGGAACTGATCACAGTATTCCGGGTTTCGCTGACAGGGGTGCTGATCATCTTTTTTCTTATTTTCCTGGATGATCCCATTCCGCCCCGGGACCCGTCCCTGCAGCGGGTATTGCTGACGGTGTACATGGGGCTTCAGTTTGGGCTGGTGGGGCTGGCGCGGCTGATCATCACCACCCGCACCAATATCCGTATCCGGCGGCGTAAACTCGGGTTTCCGACCCTCCTGATCGGGTGCCAGGACCGGGCTTTGGCGATCTACAGCGAGCTGACCCAGATGCGACGCTCGCTGGGGTATGCCTTCAAGGGATATGTATCCGTGGAGGACCACGAGGAAAACCTGCTGCGGGGCAAACTCAAACACCTCGGGCAGGTGGACCGGCTGGAGGAGATCATCCGCAGCCGCAAGATCGAGGACGTAATCATCGCCCTGGAGCAGGCTGAGGCCCCCTGGGTCGGCAAGGTCATCGAGCAGTGTGAGCGCACCAATGTAAATATCAAGGTGGTGCCGGGGGTGTATGATTTTATCACCGGCAGTGCCAAGGTGACCCATATCCTGGGGGCCCCCCTGACAGAGATTTTTCCCCAGATCATGAAACCCTGGGAGTGGATTCTCAAGCGGAGTTTTGATATCGGTGTGTCAGCAGTGGCCTTGCTGGTCCTCTCGCCGCTGTATCTGGTCCTGGCGGCCCTGATCAGAACAGACTCCGACGGACCTATTTTTTTTCAGCAGGAGCGGATCGGCAAACACGGCAAACCCTTCTATATCTATAAGTTCCGGTCTATGTATGTCAATGCAGAGCAGGCCGGACCGGCACTTTCCAGCGACGAGGATCCGCGGGTGACCCGGATCGGGCGGTGGCTGCGCAAGCTTCGACTGGACGAGTTGCCCCAGTTCTGGAATGTCCTCAAGGGGGATATGAGCATCGTAGGCCCCCGCCCGGAGCGGCAGTATTATATTGACAAAATCGTACAGGTGGCACCTCATTACCGGCACCTGCACAAGATCAAACCTGGCATCACCTCCTGGGGGCAGGTCAAGTATGGATATGCCTCCACCGTCGAGCAGATGGTCGAGCGGCTGAAGTTTGACATCCTCTATGTCGAAAACATGTCCCTGGCCCTGGATTTTAAAATCCTGCTCTATACCGTCATCGTCATCGTAGAGGGGCGCGGCAAATAACAAGTCACTCAGCTGCCCAGCAGCTCAGCCAGCCGCTGGTTGACGATAGACTCACGGTTGCTGCGCCGGAATTGCAGGGTTTTTTCGGCCTGAGAGAGCAGGGTCTGCATCTCCCGTATCTGGGCCTGGTAGGCTTGTTGCTGGTTTTGTTGCTGCAGGCTGGCCAGTTCTTCACGCAGGGCCGCTATTTCTGCCTCCTTTTCGCCCAGGTTGATCTCAAACAGTACATTCAGCTCCGTCCTGATCTGGGTCCGCAGCGACTCTGCGGGAGCAGCCCGGTACAGGGCCACGAGGCGGTTGAGTTCTGCCTCGTGCTGGTGCTTGAGGGCGCTGGGAGCTACCCGCTGGGTGGTGGCCGGCGCATGCCGTGGCTGGGCCTGAGCGCTCAGGGCGAGGGCTGTCAGGGACAACACAGCGGATAGACAGTAGCGAATAAATAGCGGCATTGGTGGGATCTATTACATGAACCAGGGGCTTCCGCAGGCAGCGGGACAAATGGCATACTTATGTGAGAACGAACCAGGAAAAGCAAACCTGTAAGCACTGAGACTTTCTAAAGGGGTATCTGAGCGATGATTTTTATATTCCGGTAACATTCTTAACATTTTGGTAACATGGAAAGCTGCTTGACTTAATGATCACTTTCGTGATTTGACGCGGAGAAATACAACAAAAAATTCTCCACCTTTTTTCTGCAAAAAAACTCCTTATGCGACACATTCAACACTTTTTGTTGTGCGTATGTTTGACAGTCACGAGCCTGGCAGGCATAGCCCAGTCCGGTACAATCCGTGGCAAAGTCACCAGCGGTACCACGGGCGAAGTGCTTCTCGGCGCGACAGTACGCCTGCTGGAAGGCACTGTCATGAAAGGAGGTGCCTACACGGATCTTGAAGGCAACTACTCCATCAAGGCCGCACCAGGTACCTACAACCTGATCATTGCCTACATCTCTTTTGTCAATGACACACTTGAGAATGTAACGGTAACGGACGGGGGTGTAGTGTTTAATGAGTCACTTTTATTTGAAGAAATGGCTGCGCGTGAGGACATCGCCGTGGAGATCTCCACCACCCGCAACAATGCCTCGACCTACACTTTGTACAACAAAAAACGCAACTCTATCAACGCCATAGACGGGGTTTCCTTTGACCTTGTGCAGCGCACCGGTGATGCCAATGCCGCCGCTGCTGTCACCCGTATTGTGGGTGTGACTGTCTCTGAGGGCAAATATGTCTATGTACGGGGCCTCGGTGACCGTTACTCCAAGACAACTGTCAATGGTGCCGAGCTGCCCAGCCTGGACCCTAACCAGAATGCGGTGCAGATGGACATTTTCCCGGCCAACCTCATTGACAACATCATCGTCTATAAAAACTTCACCCCGGACCTGCCAGGTTCCTTTACGGGTGGTCTTGTGGACGTACGTACCAAGGACTTTCCGGACCGGTTTACCCTCAACTTCTCTGCTGCCACCAGCTTTAATCCCCAGGCCAACCTCCGGGATGATCTTCTTACCTCGCCTGAAAAAGGAAAAACTGACTGGTTAGGGGTAGATGACGGATCCCGCGCAGTACCTGAGTATGTGCAGCAGCTTGGTGGCATACCTGTCATAGGATCGAATACCGACTCACTGCGAAATGTTACCATAGATCAAGCCACCAAATCATTTACGACCTCTCTGGTACCGGTTAATGGTACTTCCGGCCTCGACCAGAATTATCAACTGTCTCTCGGCAATCAACATCCGGTAGGTAAGGGGGTATTCGGGTATGTAGCCAGCCTTTCCTATCGCAGTGAGTTCACTGCCTATCAGGACGGTTTTATCGGTCGTTATTTTAACGGTAGCAACGCTGCCACGGGACAGATCAATCCCAATCTGAGTCCCTACCTTACCTTGGATGCACAATTTGGCCAGCAGGAGGTGCTGCTTGGCACCCTGGCAAAAGTCTCATATAAGCTCAAAAATCACAAGTTCAGCTTCAATACCATGTACAACCAGAGCGGCTCTAATGCTTCTCGTTTTGCTACAGGTAACTTCCCCAGCCAGGGAGCAGATACGTATCTGGAAGCCCGCTCAATCAGTTTTACAGAACGAACCCTGAACATAAACCAGCTTCAGGGAGATCATGCTATCGGAGACAAAACCCGGATCAACTGGATTCATTCCTTGAGCTTTTCTTCTCAGTCTGAGCCGGATCTGCGTATTTTTTCGGATGACTATGTGGAGCTTCGGGATCCAGACGGTACGATTACAGACAGTGTATATGCTATCCGGCAGAGTGCCTACCCCCGCCCGACACACTTCTACCGCGACCTGAATGAGTTCAACTACGATGGTCGTCTTAACGTTGAGCGGGATTTCAAACAATGGGCCGGGCTGGCGGGTAAGATCCGGTTTGGGGGCGTATACACCCTCAAACGCCGGGAATTCAGAGAGTCTCAGTACCAGCTGTTTACGCAGACAAATGCCCGGCCTTTTAACGGAGACCTGGAAGACTTTTTCTCAGAGAGCAACTTGGGTATTGTGCGGATAGACGAAGCAGGTGGCACCAAACGGTATCGTCTCGGCAATGTGTATCAGCAGTTTGACCTTAAGCGTAACCAGTACGATGCAGATCAGGCGGTCGCTGCAGCCTACGTCATGTCCGAGCTGCCTATTACGGCACGTCTGAAGACCGTTTTCGGTGTTCGTTTTGAGACTACCCGCGCAACGATTGTTTCGCAGGACTCTACGGTGGAAATCGGTGAGCTTGATGAAAATGACTTTTTACCAGCCCTGAGTTTTATTTTTGCGGCGCGTGACAACATGAATTTCCGGATAGGGTACGCCCGTACATTGGCGCGGCCTACCTTCCGTGAGTTTGCACCTTTTGAATCTTTTGACTTTGCCGGTGACTTTACCCTGGTAGGTAATCCTAACCTTAAGCGCACCTTGATAGACAATGCAGATGTACGGTGGGAGTGGTTTTTCACCCCGGGTGAGCTGATCTCGGTCAGTGCATTCTACAAATATTTCGCCAACCCCATCGAGCGTGTGTACAATGTTCGCTCTATCAACCCACAGTTTAGCTTTGAAAATATCTCTTCTGCCAATACCTACGGGATTGAACTGGAGGTTAAGAAAAACTTCGGGTTTATCAATGACAAACTCAGCCGCCTGGAGTTCGGTGGTAATGCTTCCTGGATACGCTCCCTGATCAATATTGACTCTGCACAATATGCTCAGATTGTAGCTATCGACCCAGACCGTCCTGATCAGCGCCCGATGTTTGGTCAGTCGCCCTATGCCGCCAATGCCGAACTCTCGTACATTGACACGGATGAGCTCGGCTTACAGGTAAGCCTTAGCTACAATGTATTCGGGCCCCGCATTACCTATGTCGGAGGAGTCAGCCCGGATGTATATGAGCAACCCCGCGGGCTGCTCAATCTTTCTGTGAGCAAGAAGGTCGGCAAACACCTGACCGTACGCCTCCGCGCCAATAACCTGCTTGACCCTGCTTTCAAAATGACCTACGAGTATAAAGGGCGTGAGTATCTGTTTCAGAACTATACCCTCGGACGGTCTTACTCAGCAGGTATTTCGCTGAGCCTCTGACGTTATAGGGTACTTCCTGATAATAAGCCCGCAGACTATCTGCGGGCTTATTTGTTTATGAATTCAGCTCTAACTCCCTCAATATGAGAAGTACGCAGTAATTTTTATATAGAGATTACATTCTCTTAACCTGAAATTTGGTCTTTTGCTGCTGATTAATTTAATCCTAATCTTTATGATGAAGAAACTTACCCTGACATTGTGCTTGGTTGCATCTGTGCTCAGTATGTTTGCCCAGCCTGAAAAACTGATTACCAGCAGCGCCGCTGGTGTAGGTACCACAACCTGGAGCAAAGATACCGTTTACAAAATCAAAGGTTTTGTATTCGTTAACCCAGGACAGGTTCTGACCATTCAGCCTGGTACGGTTATTAAGGCTGATACGGGTTCAAGCACCAATGCTACAGCTTTTATCGTAGCCCGTGGCGGTAAACTGATTGCCAATGGTACCGCTCAGGAGCCGATTATTTTCACTTCTGTACTGGAAGATTTCTCTGACCCCTTTGCCCTTGATGAAAAAGGCGGCCTTTGGGGAGGGATGATTATCCTTGGCAATGCCACTATTAACACGGCTCCTGCCGAAAAAGAAGTAGAAGGTCTGCCTACCGGTGACCCCCGCAACAAATATGGTGCTATCGCTGGTGCTACCAATGATGCTGACAGCTCAGGTGTCCTGCGGTATGTATCTATCCGGTATTCAGGTTCAGCTCTGGGTGCGAATAACGAGATTCAGGGTCTGACACTGGCTGGTGTTGGCAGCAAAACGGTTATTGACTATGTTGAAATCATCTATTCTACTGATGATGGTATTGAGTTTTTCGGTGGAAAAGTAGGCGTAAAACATGCAATCGTCGCTTTTGTTGACGACGACTGTTATGACTATGACCAGGGTTTCAGCGGCAAAGGTCAGTTCTGGTTTGCTCTCCAGAAGCAGACCGTAGGTGCTGACCGTGTAAATGAGTGGGACGGTGCTGACGATCCAGAATTGGGTACACCTTTTGCCATCCCGACCATCTACAATGCTACCTTCCTCGGCCTCGGCCCGGCAGTGGGTTCTAACCGTATGATTACCTTCCGTGCTAATGCCGGTGGAAAACTCTATAACTCAATCCTTGCCCAGCAGGGACGCGGCATTGACATTGAGATCAAAGGAGACTCTGACGACTCATATACCCGCTATCAGGTGGGGGATATTGATGTCCGCAAAAATATCTTCTGGGAAATCGGTACTACTGCCACTGTACAGGCCAATGTAGGCGTATCTCCGATTGCTCGTACTTGGGCCGGGGTTGACTCTGCTGCTATCGTATCTGCTGCCAATAAGTATGTTGACTCCGTAATGGCTGCCAACAACGTATATGCTGATCCGAAGTTTGTTTCTATCAGCCGTGCTGAAGACTCCAAGGCGCTTGACCCACGTGCACCTGGATTTGCTGCTCAGAGCGATCTGTATCCTTACAATGATCCCTGGTTCACCCCGGTTACCTACAAAGGTGCTTTTGCCCTGGATGCCCTGTGGATGAAAGGCTGGACGCACCTCGACGAGCGTGGTTACCTGCCCGCTACCGTATCTGCTGTGACCAGCATTGACAACCGTCAACTGACCGCCACCCTGAATGTATATCCAAACCCCAGCAACGGTTCTTTCACCGTTACAGCTGCTGAGTTGAGCGCTGAGCCGGTACAGATCACCGTCCTCAACGCCATGGGTCAGGAAGTATATGCTGCTGCTGCCAACACGGTAGCTGGTGAGCTGAGCCAGTCTCTTACCCTGAACCTGAGCGCAGGTGTGTACATGGTAAAAGTACAGCAAGGTGACAAGCAGTCTGCCAAGCAGATTGTGATCAAGTAATTCTGCTCCGCAGATATACAGTTGATATATAAAAGGCTGCCTCCGGGCAGCCTTTTTGGATTTTTTATAACAGGAGGGTAAGTATATTACTAGTACAACCTCTGGTGAATGATAAAGCAGGATAAGGAATGCAGTACCTGGAGCCTGATTGAAAGTATCCCGTAGATACTGCCCGATTTCATTCTTATGCTATTTACCGGATGTTGTACCAGGCATTTTGAAAGCGTGTTTGTCAGGTGACCGCAAGGGCCCAGACCCGGTTGTTGCCAGCAGGTCAGGCCGTGCCCAGCAAAAATCTCATCGCACCACTTGGGCATTACCGCTCATACGTGTATCTTGAGACATCCAATCTATGACCCCTATGACCTCCCATATCCTGGAACTCCTCGACAACAACAAAGCCTGGGTCGCTGAACAACTGGCCCGTGATCCGCAGTATTTTGAAGAAATGGCCAAAGGCCAGCAGCCGCGGTACCTCTGGATCGGCTGTGCCGACAGCCGGGTGCCGCCTGATGAGATCACCAAGACCCATCCGGGCCAGATATTTGTCCACCGCAACATCGCCAACCTGGTCATCCAGACCGACATGAACATGCTCAGCGTGCTCCAGTACGCCGTGGAGGTGCTTAAGGTCGAACATGTGATTGTGTGTGGACATTATGGATGCGGGGGCGTGCGCACGGCCATGACTGACCACCAGTACGGCCTGATAGACAATTGGCTGCGCCAGATCAAAGACACCCAAAACTACTACTGGCCCCAGCTCCGCCTGCTGGAAGGACGTGCCCGTGAGGATCGCCTCGTCGAGCTGAGTGTGATCGAGCAGGTCTATAACCTCGGCAAAACCAGCATCGTCCAGAATGCCTGGCGCGAACGGCAGGCCCCCTACCTTCACGGCTGGGTCTATGACATCGGGACGGGCCTCATCAAAACCCAAACGTCCATGATCAACAACGAGGAGGTCCTCAAAGAGGTCTGCAAGTTTGAGCAGGGCGTCATCGGGCAGGGATAAAAGGCTGGTGGGAGCAAATAAAAACGCCTGATTTTCAATTGATTTAGATTTTTGTGGAAAACTCAGGAACTTTTTTTAGGGCAAAGACTTGCAAAACAGATTTTCAGCCGTATATTTGCATCCGCTTAAATGATGAAAGGCACCGCAGTTTATCAACAAGCAAAAAGGTCCGGTAGTTCAGCCGGTTAGAATACGTGCCTGTCACGCACGGGGTCGCGGGTTCGAGTCCCGTCCGGACCGCAAAAGGAGAGAAGTAATTCTCTCCTTTTTTGTTTTTTACAGAGTCTGACGAGATAGCGGGACAGGTTATGCCTCCCCCCACACCATCGCCAGGTGTACCAGTGTCTCAGCCGCTTTTTCCATGTCCTGGACCGATACCCATTCCTGCCGGGAGTGGAAGGCATGCTCCCCCGCAAAAATATTGGCACAGGGCAATCCCATAAATGACAACCGTGACCCGTCTGTCCCCCCGCGGATGCTGCTGCGCACGGGCGTGAGGCCCGCCCGCCGGATGGCTTCCTCGGCATGGGTGATGACCTGCGGGTGCTGGTCCAGGATGTTTTTCATGTTGCGGTACTGCTCCCGGATCGTCATCGTGGCCTTAGCCCCCGGAAAATCAGCCATGACCCCGTCCACCAGCGCACGCAGGGTGTCGCCGTGCTGCTGCAGCAGGTTGTCATCAAAGTCCCGGAGAATAAAATCCACCTGCGCCTGCTCCACCGTCCCGCTGATCCCCACAGGATGGATAAACCCGGCCCGGCCTTCTGTTGTCTCCGGCGAAAGTTCGCCCGCAGGCAGCGCTGCTACCACGGCTGCCGCTGCCTTGAGGGCACTTACCATCGCCCCCTTGGCAAATCCAGGGTGGGCGCTCACGCCGTCTATCACCAGCGTGGCACCGTCTGCCGAGAAGGTCTCATCCTCCAGCGAGCCGACTGCTTCCCCGTCCACGGTGTAGCCATAGACAGCGCCCAGTTTGGCCAGATCTACTTTGGCCGTGCCCCGTCCGATCTCTTCGTCAGGCGTAAACAGAATCCGGATCGTGCCGTGCGGAATCTCCGGGTGCTGCATGAGCCAGGCTGCTGCATCCATAATCGCCGCCACGCCTGCTTTGTTGTCTGCCCCCAGCAGGGTCGTGCCACTGGCGGTGATGATGTCGTGTCCCATCTGATGGGCCAGGTGCGGGTGATCTTCCAGGCGGATCACTACAGACGGGTCATCCGGCAGGATGAGCGGGCGACCATCGTATGCCTGGTGCAGGATTGGCTTCACCCCGGCCCCGCTACAGTCTGGTGAGGTATCCATGTGCGAACAAAAACAAATGACAGGCACTGCATGAGCAACCGTCGCGGGGAGCGTGGCATATACATACCCAAATTCATCCAGGTGTGCATCAGACACACCGATCGCCTGAAGTTCGTCCACCAGAAGCCGCCCCAGATCCTTTTGTTTTTCGGTGGAGGGCTGGCTGGAAGACTGAGGATCAGACTGGGTATCAAGGGTCACATACCGCAAAAAACGCGCTGTGACGGTGTGGGACATTGTCATAGGGAAAAAGGGTTTAGGCCAAATCAACAACGCAGGCAGCAGAATGTCAACGGGAGGTGAACATGAGCATCGAAATAAACGCCTCTCCGGTGGTTTTTGAGACAGGAAGCAAGGCAGTTGAGCTTAATAATAGTTCCCGTTAATCCCGTCTCAAACCTATCAGAAGCACCATAACAGGCCGCCCCGGACTAGTTGACCGTCACCAATAGTTCCTGTTAATCCCGTTAATCCCGTCTCAAACCTATCAAAATCATCATAACAGGCCGCTCCGGGCTAGTAGATCCTGACAACGCCCGCCCATATGAGGTGAAATAAGCTTTTCCGCTGACAAATAAGCAGATTTTGTTGAAAAAGGGGTAGGTAATGTGATCCGGTAAAGGGATGACATGGCTAATGTTGTTAAAAAACAAGTACATTTGGGCATTCTCCACTACCTCACTGACTAACTTTATGAACCTATCTATCAAGTACTTAACATGTATTTTTTGCCTGATAACCGGCCTGTTTACCGGGCACCTGGCGGCGCAGTCAGGCTGTCAGGGCTTGCGGTACCGGGAGCAGGTATTTTCCTGTGTAAATATTTCCTCCAACATACAATACGGCACCGGGCTGCATGACTGGCCTTACAATGCCCTTTGCAGCGGCATTACCCAGGGCGCTTTTCCGCCCTACACGACCCAGTTGCCACTTATGGCTGATGTCTACACCCCCTGCAATGACACCGTGACCGGACGGCCCCTGGTGATTTTTATTCACGGGGGTGGATTTGGGAGCGGCGACAAAACCGGCGGCGAGGCAGTAGGTTTTTCAGACGATATGGCCAAGCGCGGATACGTAGTCGCCTCCATCAATTACCGCATGTCTATGTGCGGAGACAACCTGCTGGTATTTCTCAACCAGATGAACCTGGGTGATTACGAGCTGCGCCGTGCCGGGTACCGCGCCATGCAGGATGCCCGTGCAGCCATCCGGTATTTTAAAGCCAATGCAGCCCTGTGGGGCATAGATACCACACAGGTATTTCTCTCCGGCGGCAGTGCAGGTGCCATCACGGCACTGGAGGCAGCTTATGTTGACCAGATCAGTGAAAAATATGCAGAGGCCAATGCCATCCCTTCGCTCGGGTACTGGCTGGGCAATCTCCTCTATCCGGACCTGGGGTCCCTGGAGGGCAGTGGCGGCAATCCCGGATACTCTTCCCGGATTCAGGGGTTGAGTTCCTATGCCGGCGGCCTGCTGGATGCCCAGGCAATAGACACCTCGGCGGCACCTCCAGCTGTATTGTTTCACGGGACTGCTGATCTTGTCGTGCCACCTGGTACCGGTTGTGTATATCAGGACGTGATCAACGCCGGCCTCCTGACCAACTGTGTGGATATCCAGGGTTCACAGACCCTCTATGCCCAGGCCCAGACCACAGGCCTGTGCATGGAGTTGTATTTGATGCAGGGAGGCGGACATGAGGCATCACCTGTCGAAGCAGACTCCTTCCTGAGCCGGACCGCCCACCTTTTTGCAGACATCATCTGCGCTACCCCGGTCGTGTCGGTCGCAGCAGCACAGGTGCAGGCATGTCCCGGTGCCCAGGCAGCTGTAGGGGTGACAGCCATCGGGCAGGGGCTTTCATACCAATGGTATCTGAACGGCAGCCTGATCCCGGGTGCGGACAGTGCCACCCATACATTTACAGCCGGTGCGCCTACCTATGGCACCTATACCTGTCGCGTTAATGGACCTGGTTGTGCGTATGCCTGGAGTGCAGCGATACAAGTTTCGGCTCAGACGCCTCCACCAGCCAGTATTGCCGCAGCAGGCCCGGCCCTGATATGTCCGGGCGGGGTACGGCAGTTGCAGGCTACCCCTGCCGGAGGTGTCCAGTATGCCTGGACCCTCGACAATCAACCTATACCCGCTGCGACCAGTATGTCTCTGACTGCGACCCAGGCCGGTACCTATCAGGTCAGCGTAACGGATGCCGCCGGATGTGTATCAGTATCCCCTGCGTTTGTATTGCAGCAGGCCGCAGCACCGACCGTAACCCTGTCTCTCACCGGGCCGCAGACCTTGTGCCAGGGCAGTACGCTGCAACTGGATGCCACTACCGGTGCGACCCAGGTAACGTGGTTTCGCGATCAGCAGCCCATCCCTGGTGCGACGGGCCTCAGCCTTACGGTTTCTCAGGGCGGGACCTATGCCCTGACCGTAACCGATGCCAACGGATGCCAGGCGACCTCAGATGCCGCCGTGGTGACAGTCCTTCCGGCAGCTACCGCCGGCTTTACGTATCAGGCAGCCGGTGCCACCGTGACCTTTCAGGATGCTGCCCAGCAGGCCGTACAGTGGAGCTGGTCATTTGGTGACGGAGCCGTATCTGCGCTGCCTGCGCCGGTGCATACCTATATCAGTTCAGGGCTTTATACCGTCACCCAGGTGGTGACAGGTGCCTGTGGCAACCTCGATACCCTGACACAGGCAGTACAGGTGACCGTGCCGCTGGCACTTGATCCGGCACGGGGCGAATATTTTGTCCTGAGCCCCAACCCCGCCTCAGGTGAAGTTCACCTGACCCCGGGACCGGGGATCACCGGTATCTGGACGGCAGAGATACGCACCCTCACCGGCCAGCTTATGGCCAGCTCGCGGGTATTGAATCAGGAGCCTATTCGCTGGGACATAAGCACCTGGCCCGCAGGGGTATATTGGGTGAGCCTCCGGGGAGATGCCGGGCAGCTCACCTTGCCCCTGATGAAAAGATGACCCGGCAGACGTGCTGATTCCTGGGAGAATTTGGCTATTTTTCCCAGGTGAAAAGGACGATCCCGCTGCTATTGTGTGTGCTGTGGTGGCCCGGTACCGGGCTGCTGGCGCAGGAAGCGCCCCTGGTTCAGGGGCTGCGGCTGGATTTTGACCGGCAGAATAATTTTACCTACGTCTCCCGGCTCACCCTGGGATACGAAAAAAAACTGGACAAACTCCGGTTGGAGGCCCGGCTGCTGCAGGACAACCTGTACAGCACGGCTGTCACCGGATCGGGGTTTGTCCAGCTCAATGTCTATGGGGACCTCTGGCTCTACCGCACCCTGCGGCCCGGCCTCGAAGTAGCTGGCTGGCTGGAGACCCAGCAGTTCTGGAATACCCGCAACCAGCGCCACAGCCTCTATGCCGGGCTGGCCTGGCAGCCACATCCCGGGATTGTCCTGACGCCGCTGATCGGGTATAGCTGGGACTACCGCAGCCGGTCTCTGGACCAGGGTATCTCGCCTGCGCTGCGGGTCAAAGCATATCAGGACCTGGGGGAGGGCCTGGAACTGGAAACAGAGGGATTCTTCAGGGTAAAATACATTGAGCCCCGCCACCAGCGCAATGCCCTCCTGGCAGCTACGGTCAGCAAAACCTTCAGTGAAAATGCCGGTATTGCCCTGGTCCTCCGGGGCGGAAGCAACCAGATGGATGACTACAAAAGCCAGTCGGTAGAGTCTATCAAGTCTGATACGGCAGCGGCTCAACTTTCGCTTTCGTACGCACTTTTGCCGGGGTTGAACTGGGAGTCCTATAACGAAGGCAGCTTTAGCCGCCGCAGGCTGGACTATCTTGCGCAGGGAACCGCTGCGGAATACAATAACCTGAAATTTGACCAGGCTGATTTCCGGACCCGCCAGAAACTGTCTTTCAGCGCCCGAAAGTTTAACATGGCCTTCACCTACGAGTACCTCTACCTGGGTCGCCGTTACCTCCTCGAAAACAACATCTCACTGCCTGAGCGGGAGTTTCAGCGACTGGCTGAGCGGGAGATGCAGAAGGACTACTACCGCCGTCAGACCTCTTTTGATCTGATAGCCGCCTGGCAGGCAAAACCCCGCCACGTCCTGGGCCTGACAGGCTCCAACCGTTACCTGCAATACGACACCCCCACCGCCACCAACTATGACGACCACGATGAGCTTACCTACAGCCTCGGGGCTGACTGGCGGGCCCAGTGGACAGCTGCTTTTTATACCCGGTACCGGCTCTATGGGAATGTGCGGCGGTATGCGTTTTTGTTTGGCGAAAGAAGCCAGGACAACTACACCCAGCGGACCCTGCGGCTGGACTTTGAGTATCGCTGGGATCCTACCCCCCGCCTGCGGCTCAAGGGTGAGCAGTATCTGTATGTGGTCTATAATGTCAAGGATTTTGAAGACCGCAACCGGACCGACCGCTCCAACCGGACCCTGGACAGCCGGTTTACAGCCAACTGGCGTATCTCCCCCCGCTGGGATACGGAATGGTCGGCATATCGCAAGGAAGTCCACGTCTCCTACCTCAACTGGGATGCCTTTGCCGAGACCACCCTGGACACTACCTATACCTGGCTCGGCTCCCACCTGAGCCGCATGACCCTCAAGCTCAAAAATCCGGCGCTCCGCCTCCAGGTCGAGGCAGGCTACCGGCACTTCAGCCAGATCCGGCGGCTGAATACGTCTATGACCAGCCTCCAGCTCATTCTCACCCCCGTCAACCTGCACATACGGGTACACCAGACGGGGCCGGTATCAGGTCTGATCCTGCGGCACCGGAGCGGACATACCCTGGAGGGTTCTGTCTGGTGGCAATGGCAGTACAATGACTTTAAGTATCAGGTAGTGGATGCTTTCACGACCCTGTCCGCCAACTACCGGGAGGACCAGTTACAGGAGGTGCTGATCAAGTTTCGCCCATTCATCAAGTTGCAGGCCAATATCAGCCTGGGGCGTCCCCCTGCTTCATAAAAAAAGGGAACCTGCAGGGGAGCAGGTTCCCGGTATCATGTACCAGAGGTAATGCGATCAGTTGTCTGCGATATAGGCTCCGTTGTGGATCTGTACCGTATAGGCGTCAGGCTGGTATCCGTATTTTTCAGCAAACAGTTCCTGGAGCCGCTCACTGCTCTCCTGGGCGTGCTGGGTCGGTACCAGGTTGATGGTACACCCGCCAAATCCTCCGCCCATCATACGGGCTCCCAGGATGCGGCTATCCTTGCTGGCCTGGTTGACCAGAAAATCAAGTTCCCGGCAGCTCACCTCGTAGTCATACGACAGGCCTTCGTGTGAGGCATACATCAGCTTGCCTGCGGCAGCGTAGTCACTGGCTTTCAACCCTTCTACAGCCTGGAGTACACGTGCATTTTCTTCTACCACGTAGAGGCAGCGTTTGTAGATCAGCGGATGAAAGGACTCCCGGTGCTCCTGCAGCATCTCCACGGTGACATCCCGCAGGCTGAGTACCTCGGGGTAGTGGAGCTGGAGCCGCTTGACGCCGGCTTCACATTCCTTGCGGCGGTTGTTGTATTCGCTTGAGGCCAGCTCATGGTGTACTTTGGTATCCACAAGCAGGAGTGAATATTTGGCTGCATTAAACGGCACATATTGGTAAGCGAGGGAACGGCAGTCCAGGAGCACGACATGACCTGCCTTGCCCATAAGGCTGGAAAACTGATCCATGATCCCACACTTCATTCCCACAAAGGTATGCTCGGCCATCTGACCCAGGCGTGCCATTTCCATCCGGTCCAGTTGCAGGCCGAAGAGGTTGTCCAGGGCCACGATCATGCCACTCTCGAGGGCAGCCGAAGAAGACATGCCCGCACCGGAGGGCAGATTGCCACCAAATACACAATTAAACCCTCCGAGGGTGTATCCTTTTTTCAGGAGCTGGTCCACGACCCCCAGGAGATAGTTGGCCCAGGTGGTCTCGACGGGTTTGAGGTCCCGGATATCAGCTGTGACGGTCTGATCCAGGTCGCGTGCGTAGAGGGAGATCACAGGCGTATCTGTCCGTGCGACAGCAAAGGTGATACCTTTGTCCACAGCAGCTGGCAGTACGTAGCCATCGTTGTAGTCAGTGTGTTCGCCGATCAGGTTGATCCGCCCGGGCGCATACGCCAGTACGTGTGCCGTATGGTAGCGCTGCTGAAAAACTTCATGAACAGGAAGCATAAGTTCTGTAGGAGAGGCGTACGTATTCATAATCTGGGACGGTAGAATATCCTGAAAAATAATGCCAGCTTATTTGTTTAAACATCAATCCGGGGTCAGGTGTTTAAAATTGCCATGTCAGGTTTGCTAAACAAAAACACCGGCACAGGCCGGTCGCACAACATGACATAATAAGTAAAGCCAACAAAAAACTGAATAACTGCTCCGAATGGGTCGGAATCAGTAGGTCGGGGTGGGGTATAGGTCTGACTCGCTTTCAAACCTGGTCTCAAGTTACGTGTGCATGAACCGGTCAATCAGGGGCTGAAAACGATTTAGCTACTTTTTTTTCAACTTTGACCTGAATTCATACGGCAAGATACAGAATAATTGCAAAATTTCATGGTACATTTTTAAGATTCTTCTATTACTGCCGCTTTCAAATTGATTTATTGTTAGAACAATGAACTTCAGCAGGGTTATCACAAAACTTTTCAGATGGGAAAACCTTGCCGCAGCCGCCGGATGTCTCTGGTTAGGGCTTGTGGCCGGGTGTATGTCTGATACAAGTCCAGCCAAACAGGTCCGCCAGGACCAGCGGATCCTATTTGTGCAGCTTGCTGCCGATAGTGGAGGGGTATTCAGGGATGCCCTTCAGGCGCTTCAGACCGTCGGCACCGTACAGGTAGACACGGCACTCTCGGCACACCGGCTTGAGGAGGACAGCCTGCGTCAGTACAGCGTGGTGATCCTGGCTGGTGCTGATGGGTATGCGCTCCAGCCCTGGCACCAGCGGGATGTGGAGCGGTATGTACAGGCCGACGGGGCACTGGTATGCCTTGGGGTGACGACCCGGCAGGCCTATGTCTGGCCCTGGATGGACAGCCTCCTCGATGCCGACCTTCCGATACCCGCCGTTGCCACGCCTGTCGCATTGCCGGAAGACCTCCTGACGCTGCGGGCGTACGATGGCGGCAGGGTAGGGGTAGCCAGCCTTCGGCAAAGCAGTGCGGCGATCGCTGCCGAGCTGGTGCGGGTGCTCCCCTGGCTTATTGGTGACAATACCTATGACCCGTCGCGTATCTCCGCCCCCCGTGCGCCGCACCCCAGCCGGTTCACGCGGGTCGTACTCGATGAGTATGATGTCAACGAACCCATGGAGCTGGCGATCCTCCCGGATGGCCGCGTGATCTACATTGAGCGCCGGGGCAAGATGAAACTGTACCACCCCCGCACCCGCGAGACCCGCGTGATCGCCCAGTTTGATGTCTGTATTGAGGGCAACTATGAGGACGGCCTGCTGGGCCTGACCGTGGATCCGGATTTTGCGCAAAACCATTATCTCTACCTCTACTACGCTCCGGGTGCTGATTGCAGCATCAAAAGCCAGTACCTCTCCCGGTTCACCATGCTCGGAGACTCAATCATCCTCGGGTCCGAAAAAGTCATCCTGGAGGTACCGGTACAGCGCGAAACCTGCTGTCATTCAGGTGGTTCCGTTACATTTGGCCCGGATGGGAATCTCTACCTTTCTACCGGAGACAATACCAGCTCCAAAGAGTCCAGCGGATATACTCCGATAGACGAACGCCCGGGCCGGGCTCCTTTTGATGCGCAGAAGTCCTCCGGTAATACCCAGGACCTCCGGGGCAAAATCCTGCGGATCAAACCCACATTGTACGGGGGGTATTCCATCCCGCCAGGCAACCTGTTTGAGGGGCATCCTGAGCTGGGACGCCCGGAGATTTATACCATGGGGTGCCGTAATCCTTTCCGGATCTCGGTGGACGCCCGCACCGGATACGTCTATTGGGGAGACGTAGGGCCTGATGTGGGACAACCCGGCGTGTTTGGTCCCCAGAGTTATGATGAGTTTAACCAGGCAAAAGGACCGGGTAATTTTGGCTGGCCTTATTTTGTGGCCAATAACCAGGCTTATCCAGACCGGGATTTTACCAATGACCAGGTAGGCCCTTACTTTAACCCGGCTCAACCCGTCAATTCCTCCCCCAACAACACCGGCAGCCGTATGCTCCCACCCGCCAACCAGGCATGGATATGGTATCCCTACGGCCCTTCTGAAGATTTTCCCTATCTCGGGATTGGTTCCCGGAGTGCCATGGCAGGTCCCGTGTACCGCCGTAGCCAGGTGGCCGATACCTCACAGGTTGCGTTTCCCGCGTATTATGAAGGCAAGTTGTTTGTCTATGAGTGGGCCAGAAGCTGGATACGGGTCATCAGCATGGACGAAGCAGGCAATATGACCAAAATAGAACCCTTCCTTCCGGACCTGGAGTTGGTCAAGCCCATAGACATGGAGTTTGGACCGGATGGGGCATTGTATTACCTGGAGTACGGGCAAAACTACTTCATGAAAAACCCGGAGGCCCGGCTTGTCAGGATTGAGTACGCCGCAGGCAACCGCAAGCCTGATCCAGCCATCTCCAGCAGCGTCAGAGCAGGAACGGCTCCGCTGAGCGTCACCTTGTCGGCAAGTGCTTCTTCTGACGTAGATCCCCGTGATACATTGCAGTATGAATGGCGGATCGGGGACTCGCTGATCGGTACAGGTGAAAACATTCAGGTGGCGTTTGCCCGCAACGGCACCTACCGCCCTGTGCTGCGGGCCATAGACAAGGCTGGTGCCTGGGATACGGTCTCGACCCTGATCCGGGTCGGCAATACCCCGCCAGCCGTCCAGATAAGCTGGGGTGGCAATACAAGTTTTTGGTTTGGAAACGAAAAACACCCCTATACCGTCACCGTCTCGGATCCTGAAGACCAGGCTGCCGGTGTTTTTGATCCGGCCCGTACCCAGGTGCGGTTTATCTGGGCAGATGACGGCCAGGACCTGGAGGTGATGCTCGGCGGAGACGGAAAACTCCCGGAGGTGGATGGTCAGTATCTGCGCGGGTACCAGCTCGTCAACAACAGCGACTGTAAGTCCTGCCACGCCATGGATGTCCACTCTGTGGGACCGTCTTATCTGGAGATCGCCGCACGGTATCAGGGCCAGTCAGCCGTCGTACAGTCCCTCGCCAGCAAAATCATTACCGGAGGTAATGGCAACTGGGGCGAAAAAATCATGGCGGGACACCCGCAGCATACCCTGGAAGAAACCCGCGAGATGGTGCTGTACATCCTTTCGCTCTCAGATCGTACCCCCGGCTCACTGCCCCTTCAGGGTGAGCTGAGCCTGCCAGCCCGCAGCAGCCTGAGCGGCGGGTACCTCCTGGCTGCCACCTATCAGGACGGCGGTGCCAATGGGATGCCCGACATCACAACCCGCGCTCAGCTCCTGCTCCGGCATCCCCGGATGGAGGCTGAAACCTGCAAGCCTATCCTCGGAGGTGTCCGGGGTAAATCAGAAGACGGCTGGGACCTGATGGTGGTCAAAGGCCTGCGAAACGGGTCGGTGCTGGGCCTCGGCACCCTGGACCTGACAGGGCTGACACATGTAGATGCCAGTGGGTGGCCCTCTCAGACTGGCAAGCTCCTGGTCCGCCTTGACAGCCCGGCGGGTGAGGTGATCGGAACCCTTGACTTCACCCCCCAGACAGCCTGGCAGGCAGCCCGGATCAACCTGGTGCCTGTCACCGGCCGCCGGCAGGTGTTTCTGACCGTAGAAGCCGCTGATGCACCCGGAGAGGTCCTGCGCCTGGACTGGATCCAGGCAGGAAAATAATACCGCTATCTGTCGGGCACAAAACAACACGGGTTTTCCGGAGAACATTTCTCCCGGAAAACCCGTAATTTTGTCGGTATCCTGAACGTACAGGAAACCAGATATTGATGGTGGTGGCATGGCACGTGTTGTAGTTGGCCTTTCAGGGGGCGTAGATTCCAGTGTGGCGGCATATCTGCTGCAGCAGGAAGGACATGAAGTGATCGGGCTGTTTATGAAAAACTGGCACGATGACGCTGTGACCATCAGCCAGGAGTGTCCCTGGCTGGAGGACAGCCATGATGCCCTGGCTGTGGCCGAGCATCTGGGCATTCCATTTCAGGCGATAGACCTGAGTGCGGAGTACCGGGCCCGGATCGTGGAGTATATGTTTGCGGAGTACGAGCGGGGGCGTACCCCTAATCCCGATGTGCTCTGCAACCGGGAGATTAAATTTGATATTTTTCTGGAAAAAGCCCTGCTCCTGCGGGCGGATTATATCGCTACAGGGCACTATGTACGCAAGGAAACCGTAACCCGGGACGGACAACCCGTACACCGGCTCCTGGCTGGGCGGGACCCCGGCAAGGACCAGAGTTACTTCCTCTGCCAGTTGACCCAGGCCCAGCTTTCCCGTGCCCTGTTTCCCATCGGACACCTGCAAAAAGCGCAGGTACGCGAGATAGCTGCCTCGGCCGGGCTGGTGACCGCAGGCAAAAAAGATTCGCAGGGATTGTGTTTTGTCGGAAAAGTAAAACTCCCCGTATTTCTCCAGCAACAACTCCAGCCTAAACCCGGATCTATCGTCGAGATTCCCGCTGCTGCCTCTGTCTATCATCCCCCCGTCCTGGCGGGTGAAGCAGGGCAGGACCGTCTTGCATGGCTACGGGAGATCAGCCGGCCTCATGTATATCAGGCCGGTGATGGATTTGTCACCGGTGAGCATACCGGCGCACATTTTTTCACCATCGGGCAGCGAAAAGGCCTCCATGTCGGGGGTAAAGCAGAGCCGGTATTTGTGATTGCTACAGACACCGGCACCAACACGATATATGTGGGCATGGGCGAGAACCATCCGGGCCTGAACCGGCAGGCTTTGTTTATTCCCCAGGCAGATGTGCATTGGGTACGCGAGGACCTGGCACTGGTGCCGGGAGAGCACCTTACCCTCAGGGCCCGTATCCGTTACCGTCAGCCCCTGGAGGCTGTGACCCTTTACCAGGAGTCTGATGGACTGTACCTGGTATTTGAGCAGGCGCAGCGGGGTATCACCCCCGGACAGTTTGCGGCCTGGTACGATGGCGAGGAGTTATTAGGGTCTGGGGTGATCGCCTGAGGGGGATGAGGGCCGCAAGGCTTTTCTCTCAGGTCTGCTCAAAAAGATATTTAGTATCAAAAAACGCCGAGCCGTAACCCTGCGTAGCCTGGGCACAGAAAAAAATAGCAATTCAGTTGGCTTATCGCACCACTTCAGAGACCAGATCAGGTGTATCAGCCGGTGATTCCAGCCGGGCGAGTTTGCGGCGGACGAGGAGGTAGGAGACGGTACCCCCCACCGTATAGGCCAGCGGTATGGCCCCGAAGGCCCCGATCAGTCCAAACCAGTTGGCACCCAGGAAGGCCATCGGGAGATATACCCCAAACATCTGGATCAGGGTGACCAGGGAGGCTGTGAGGGGTTCATTCATAACATTAAGGACCGTATTGCCGAGCGCATAGATACCCCGTGCAGCGTAGCCGATGGGCGCGACCGAGAGGTAGAGGATGATATGCTGGATGACCAGGGTATTGTCGCTGAAAAGCGGAGCAATCCACCGGGCAGCAATGGCCAGCAACAGGCTGATGCCGAGGCCATACAGCAGCGAAAACCGCTGGCCGAGGACAACACCGGTACGCACGCGTCCGATCTCCCGGGCCCCGATATTTTGGCCGACAAAAGGGCCTATCACCGTGGAGAGGGCCACAACGGCCATGATGGCAAACAGGTCTATCCGGGCACATACGCTCAGGGCAGCTACAGCTTCCTTGCCAAACCTGGCTACAATACCTGTTATCAGGGCTGAAGTCAGGGGGACGATCAGGTTGGTGAGGGAGGCGGGTAGTCCCACCGCCAGGATTCCGCTCCAGGACTGCCGGAGCTCCTCAAAACTCGGCCGACGGGCAGTGAGCATCCCGGCCCGGTGGAGCACCCAGAGGGATACCACCAGCGAAAACCCCCGCGCAATAACCGGCATAGGCAGCTCCCCGCAGCCCCAGGGCTGGCACCATCGCCCACCCGAAGATCAGGACCGGCTCCAGCAGGATATTGAGGATGACCATGCCCGTCATGATCAGGGCCGGAGTTTTGGTATCCCCGCTGGCACGGGTCGCACTATTGCCCACAAAAGGCACAATCAGAAACAATACCCCCACATACCAGATAATCATATAAGACTTGACCAGCTCCAGCACCTCGCCCTGGGCCCCCATCGCCCGAAACAACCCATCCATCGTGAGCAGCCCCAGCACCACAAAACCACCCGCAAAGGCCAGGGCCAGGGTCAGGCTGTCGGTCGTGAGCCGCCGTACTTTTTCGTCGTCCTGCTCGCCGAGGGCCCGTGAGATAACGGCGGATGCCCCGATACTCAGGCCCATCCCGATCGCCCCCAGGACGAGGGTGACAGGCATCGCAAACCCGAGGGCGGCCAGCTCGGTGCTGCCAAGTTTGCCCACAAAGTAGGCATCAATCAGGTTGAAAGCGTTCATGCTGAACAACCCCAGGATCATCGGAAGGGTCATGCTGACCAGGATCGGGGTGATAGGACCGGTAGTGAGGGACTTGGCAGATTGCATAGCGGGATTGTACGGAGGGGAAGGCCTGGGGTTGATAAATCCAATGTCAGAATCGGCCAATACCGGTTCTTTTCAGGCCAATAGGCATGCATATAAGCTCAATAACCCGGAGATGACAAGCATTTCCGGGTTATATTGGCTGGTAAAACGTATGTTTTCGGATGGAGTCAGGCTTATCGCGGTACGATCCGGATAAACTTTTGGGTACCGACTCGTTTTTCGTCCCTGGCTTTGATCCTGACAAAATAAATGCCCGGGGCCAGGTTGTCCATCTCCGTCAGCCGGTGGATATTGTGCCCCGGAAATCCCTCGGTGATCTCCCGTGCCACGGAGTGACCTGAGAGGTCAAACACATTGATATTCACCCTGCCCCCTTGTTCCATGACATATTCGATGGTCAGCTCATCCCCATACATGGGAGAGGGGTAAGCACTGACCGCCATATCACCTGGCCGGGCTGTGATGATACCCAGCTCCGTGAGGTTCCGCACCTCGATCATATTGGTATCTATGTGCATAATCGTCTCCAGGGGTACGTAAGGGGCTCCGTTGACGCTGTGCTCCAGAACAAGCTCTTCTTCGTTGGCACCGGTCAGGTCAAAGAGGTCGTAATAAAACTCAATATTCACATCAATACCCTGGGTATTGGTGGGGATAATCTCAAAAGAGCGGTTGATCTGGCCGGGCTCGCGGGCCTCACCCGTCGTGCGGATGACCACTGTCTGGCCCAGCAGGCTCTCTGCTCCGGTGCGGATGCGGATGCCCAGCCCGCCGAAGTTGTTGCCGGAGCCCGCATTAAGTTTACGCTGGGTAGCCACCTGGCCCAGTACATACGACTGATCTGTCTCCTGGATCACAGCACTGCCACCGAGGAGGAGTACACCCGGATCGGCTTTGATCACGCCACGGGTCATAAACAGGGCATCTAAGATGGCGATACTCTCATCAAGAATAACTTCGCCACCTGTTTTTTCAACGATCAGGTTGTCCACGGCCCCCAGGCCATTGCCACCGAGGTGCTGCTCGCGGTCACCTGTGAGGAGGAGCCGGGTTTGGCTGAGGGCAGTAGAGGCCTTAACAAGATTGGTAGAGAGGTCGAGGTTTCCATTGAGTTCGACATCACCGTTGATCATTTGTTTGGTGCCGCCCAGGGTGCTGAGATTTTGGTAACATCCGGCTGGCACCTGCTGGTTACTGGCCGTACTGGCAAACAGCACGATATTCTCCGGGTGGGTACACGCATCAAAAGCCCCGATACTCATCGGCGGTGTTATATCAGCCGGGCCATAGGAGAGGATACCCTGGTTGATAAACTTGCTTCCGGTATCACGACCATTGAGGGTGCCGGTGAGGAGGAGGCCGCCTTTCAGGGCATTAACAACCGTAGCACCGGAGTCCACGAGGGCAGGGCCCGTCAGGGCCATAACTCCGGCACCGATGAGGGAGTCACGCAGGATAAAGCTGGCCGGAGTGGCTTGCCAGTTTCCGTCGAGGCGGATGCCTTTTTGCAGGTAAAAGTTACCTCTGTTGGAGGTGGCGCTGAAGTTGCTCTGTGGGAGCAGGTTCAGGCTGTCGCGGAAGATATAGGTGCCGCCCCCATCGAGGGCCAGCAGGCCTGCGTTATAAACAGCACCTTTAAACTCCAGATATTGGTTTTGAGTCGTGCCGGTCACCGTCATCCGGGCTGCGGGGGCAATTTCTACCCGGTTAAAAATGCGGATACCATTAAACACAGTTACATTCACCCGCCGGTTGCCGAGGATCCGCAGGGTGCCCTCCACCTGGAGGTTGGCCTCTGCAATGTCCAGGTTGCCATCGGAGACAATGAGGTCACCTTTTACCAAATAAGTCCCCAGAGCTACCCCAGAGCCGTCGAGGAGGGTGCCGGACATATTCACATCGTCAAACATCATCACCCCGGCGGTGTCATTGTCAAAGACCGTACAGTTGACCAGGGCCTCGCCATAGGAGGTGAAGATGGCTTTTTTGGGCTGGAGCCGGATAGAAGGCATGGCATAAAACTGGTGATACACATTGATCACCCCGCCCAGGCTGCGCTGGGGGATACTGCCTGCGGTATCATCCGGCATCAGGATCAGGTCATAATAATCACCGGCTCTGACGGTCAGGCCGCTGGGCCCCTGATACCGCACCTGGTTACCCTCTGTCAGATAGTCCACCTGACCGATCTGCATCAGGTTAGCAGTGCTGCGGACAATCAGTTGGGTACGGTTGGCAAATACAGAGGCGGAGTCAGACCCTTGCAGGGCCCCTGTGACCAGTACCAGTCCGGCCTCGCTGACATTTTCCAGGGTAAGTCCCGGTCCGATCACACAGGTGCCCAGGATCAGGATAGGGCTGGTGCCGCTGATGGCCTGGTTTTGGGTCAGAAAACTACACCGGTTGATGATGGAGGAGTCACCCTCATTGGTAATGCCGGCATAAAAAATCACCCGTGCGGCATTGTTTACGACAGCAAAGTCAAGTTTCCCCTCCTTCACAATCCGCATATGTCCCCGGAAAACATTGATGCCCAGGGCTTGTATATCGGTCAGGGTGCCCCCTACGATGGTAGAGTCCATGACCAGGAAGTTGCTGCTGTTGAGGATCATAACAGATCCCGGCTCCAGTATGAGTTTGAGACAACCATAATACTGTGTGGTGCTGGCCGGGAAGTTGACCGTATCGCCGGCAGAGATGATGGCTGTATCAAAGGTATCTGGCACAGCCAGATTGGACCAAAGGGTGGTGGAGTTCCAGGTACCAGACCCGGTAGTCCGGACGATCTCCTGTGCCAGGACAGGCTGTATGCCGGCAACAAGCAGGGTCCATCCGAGGGTGATACGAAGGATAAACAGGTGTTTCATGAATAGCGGGTTAGTCAGGAATGAGGGTAAATACCTGTAAGGGTACAGGTAAGAATTCACGCAATTTCGTGCCAAAAATCGCTCAGGATCCGTACAAACGCTATACCTCTCCGGCTCAGGGGGAGGAATGACAGGGTGAACGGTCTTCCGGGTGGATCAGCCGGGATGTTGGAGCTCAAATAATTGCCGGTAGCGACCGGAGTGCTGGAGGAGTTGCTCGTGGGTACCACGTTCGGCGATACGTCCCTGCTCGATGACCATGATCTGGTCAGCATGGGAGATGGTGCTGAGCCGGTGTGCGATGACGACAGAGGTGCGGTGGGCCATAAGCCGCAGCAGGGCTTCCTGTACGAGTTTTTCGGAGGCGGCGTCCAGGTTGGAGGTGGCCTCATCCAGGATCAGGATCGGGGCATTGCGCAGCAGAGCCCGTGCGATCGCGATGCGCTGGCGCTGCCCGCCGGAGAGGCGGGTCCCCCGGTCGCCGATGATCGTGTCGTATTGCAGGGGGAGCTCCATAATAAAATCATGGGCATTGGCCGCCATGGCCGCCTGGATGACGGCTTCCCGGTCAGGATCGGACTGACCGTAGGCGATATTGCGCAGGACCGTATCGTGAAACAGGATTCCCTCCTGAGAGACTACACTGATCTGGCGGCGCAGGTCGTGGAGTGACAGGGTGCGGATGTCGTGCCCGTCGAGCAGGATTTGACCCTGGTAGGGCTCGTACAGCCTGGGAATGAGGTCGGAGATGGTAGATTTACCGCTGCCAGACGGCCCCACCAGGGCCAGCGTCTGCCCCCGGGGCAGGGTGAAGCTCACATCCCGCAGCACATCCTCGTCCTGATACCGGAAATACACTCCTTCAAAACGCAGTTCGGATGAAAAACTACCGTATGGAACCGGAACCGGCGGATCTGTAATGGCGGGTTCTGTGGCCAGCACCTGGCTGATCCGCTCAAAGGCCGCCATACCCTTCTGAATCTTGGCAAACGAATTGGACAATACCTTGATCGGCGCCAGCAGTTGGCTGAAAACCGCGATGTACCCGATGAATTCGGAGGCCTTCAGCCCAGCCTCCTGCTGCATGATCAGGCTGCCGCCATAATAAATGATCCCGCATACGACCAGGAGGCTGATGACTTCGGTCACGGGAGAGGCCATTTCTGTACGGCGGGCTATTTTGACCTGAAGGCGGTTATAGGCATCGTTGGTCTGGCGATAGCGCTCCATCTCAAAGGCTTCCTGCTGAAAGACCTTCACAATGCGGATCCCTCCGATAAACTCGTCCAGCCGGGCGGTGAGCTCGCCGATGAGTTCCTGTCCCTTGCGGGCATTGCGGCGGAGTGAACGGGAGATGCGGTTGATCGCCAGCACGGTAAGCGGCAGGATAATGAGCATAAACAGCGTAAGCTGCCAGGAGATCAGCAGCAGGGCCACCAGAAAGGCTAAGGCTGTAATCGGCTCGCGCACAAGGCTTTGGAGCGTGCCGACGACAGCTTCCTGCACCGTTTGGACATCATTGACGAGGAGGCTGATCAGGTCGCCTTTTTTGTTCCGGCTAAAAAAAGCCAGGTCCATCCCTGCTGTGTGACGGGTGACCTGGTCCCGGATATTGCGGAGGATACCCTGCTCCAGGGGGGCTATCCAGTAGCTGCTGAGATACCGGGCCACGTTTTTGAGGAGAATGACTCCGAGCAAAAACAGACAAAACCCCGCCAGTACGGCCTGTCTGCCATAACTGGCCATAGCCGATTCCAGCAAGGCATATCCGGAAGCGCGTACGGTGCCATCTCCTCCCAGCCCCCCTGCCTGGGCTGCCTGCTCCAGCGAGGACTGGCCTGTAAATAAGATCTCCAGAAAAGGAATCACCGACACCAGCGACACCGCATTCAGCACAGAATACAGGGCCAGGGCCACAATAGCGAGGATACCCTGGCCCAGCCAGGGTTTACCGTAGGAAAGAATTCGGAAATAGGCGGGCATTTTGTACTTTTGCCTGCTGTCAACATGCGGCTGGCTTGTAAAAGTACTATGACGGAGTCCATTGTTCAAAAAAAATCTGCCCAACTCATCCTGGAAGAACTGGGCCCTCTCCTGCGAAAACATACAGACACACACCGTGGGGTCCTCCTGACGGTGAGCAAAGTCTGGGTGGCGGCTGACTACAGCATCGCCCGGATCAATATGTCTGTGTTTCCGGATGCCAGGATGCAGGAGATGATCCTGCTGCTCAATGAGCAGTCCTGGGAGCTGCGGCGCGACCTCGCGCAGCGCATCCGCAACAAACTCCGCAAGATGCCGGAGCTGCGTTTTTATCCCGACGAGTCCTACCGTTATGCCGACGAGATGGATCAAATCCTGCGCGACTTACGGGATCGGGGTCAACTGGGCACGGACGAAGAAGCCTCCCCTGAAACGCCTCAGCCCTGATCCACATGTTGTCCTTTACCCTCGCCCGGCGATACCTGTTTTCCCGCAAGTCCAGCAATGCCATCAACATCATCACGTGGGTGGCCATTGTCGGGATCGGGGTGGAGACTGCGGCTCTGATCCTGGTCCTGTCGGTCTTCAACGGCCTGACCCGGTTTATTGAAGACCTTTTTGCGGCCATAGACCCAGACATCAAGGTGGTAGCGGCAGCGGGGCAGACATTTACAGATGATCCCCGGTTGTATGATACCCTTGCGGTCTGGCCTGGTGTCGCAGCTGCCACCCGCACCCTGGAGGGACGGGTATGGCTGGAGTATGTGGACAAGCAGACCATCGCCACGATCAAAGGGGTAGCGCCAGACTTTACGGAGGTCAATCCGCTGGATACCTTTGTGTACCAGGGACGATATACCTTCAAGCCCCGCCTGGGGATCAGCCAGGGTATATTGGGGGCCATCATCGCAGACCGCCTCAGTGCCAACCTGGATGACGAGACCAGCCCTGTCATGGTAGCCTATATCCCGCAGTCGTCGTCCTTCACCAATCCCGAAAACACCGTCAACACAGACGTTCTGCTCCCTTCCGGCTTTTTTAGTGTCCAGAAGGAGTATGATGAAAAATATGTTTTTGCAGACCTGGAGTATGTCCGGAACCTGTTTGGGACCACAGACCAGATATCAGCCTACGAACTCCGGCTGATAGACATGCGGGATACCGAGATCGTCCAGGAGGAGTTACAAGCTATGTTAGGTCCTGACTATGAGGTCCTTACCTGGTACGAGCAACACCAGACCCTGTATCGGGTCATGAAAAATGAGAAGTATATCAGCTACCTGATCCTGGTCCTGATGCTGACCCTGGCCTCCGTCAACATCGTAGGGAGCCTCTCCATGATCATCGTCGAAAAAACCCGCGACATTGCCGTCCTCAAAGCCCAGGGAGCTACTTCTGGATTTATCCGGTCGTTGTTTTTGGGGGTAGGGATCCTGGTAGGCGGCGTAGGAGGGGTGGCAGGGGTTGTATTGGCCCTCGTGATCGGGCTGGCACAGGAGCACTGGGGGCTGGTCACGCTGCAGGGAGGGGAGAGTTTTCGGGTAAAAGCCTTCCCGATCGAGCTGATCTGGACAGATTTTGCGCTGGTATTCGGTACGGTCATGGTGCTGGCTGTTCTGGCCTCCCTGTATCCCGCCTCACAAGCAGCCCGGATCAAGGTGGTGGAGGGATTGAGGCAGTAGAGAGGTATAAATTAAAATAATACGCCTTTTATGAGTAAATTTTTCTCAAAAGATTGAACATTGGCACGTGGTGCACTGATGTCTTTCGCCTACTCAGAATTCCGCTCGTGCGTTATTTCTGAACTATTCAGAAACAATTAATGACTTGCTGAACTATAAATTTTATCGTTTATTAAGTAGAAAACGGATTGGGCTGATAAGGCAAGTCAGTCATTAAACCCTTGGTTGATTTTCCTGTTCTTCAGAAAGAGTATCGTTCAAAAGAGTTATGGCCTTTTTTTATGCATCGTATTCCTGGCTTGGGCCAACCGAGGATTCAACAGATTATTCAGCAAGAAAAAATTGATCCCGCGAATCCAGTAGCCCTCCTCAAACGGTTTGGTGAAAGAACACTTACCAATCCTTTTCGTTTATCAACTGAATAAATCCAGGGGAGCCAGGCCATAACATCCTCTAAAAAACCACCCCAAACCCGCTGGTATGTTTGGTAGCTCCGTCTAAACCTCCGTAACTTAGGCCCGTACTGGGGCAGTACCCAAAAACGGTGGTAGTTACGATCTTGATCAGGCAATCTCTATCTGACATACGGCGTTTGGGCAGCCTGATCTGGGTTGCCTGGGCCAGTATGGCTTGTCTGATGGGGCAGCAACCTGCGCCGGAAGATGAGGTTGCGGCCCGGCTCCTGTCGCAGGGACAACAATACCTCCAGGGTGAGGTCTGGTCGGCGGCAGCCCAAACCTTCCACCAGGCTGTACTGCGCCCCTATTCACGCCATACCACGGCTGCGTGGTATCTTGAAGGGCTGGCATGGTACTACGATGATGACACCCTGAAAGCACGCGAAACCTGGACCCGGTTTTTGGGGCAGTATCCGGATTCACGGTATGGTCCTGAGGCCAGGTACCACCTGGCCCTGCTCAGCCTGGAGGCACCCTGGGACAATATCCGCATGGAAGGCGTGTATCAGCTGCTGGCGCTGTACCGGGAAGTAAGCGATACGGAATTGCAGCGGGACATCCGCAATGCCCTGTATCAGTTTTTGTTTGAGGCAGCTCCGATTCTGACCTTGCGCCAGTTATACCTGGATGCCGCTCCGGGTGAGCGTGCCGTATACCTGGAACCCCTGGCCTATCGCCTGACGGACCTGGGAGCCCGTGACCTGGCAGCAGAGTTGTACGCTGCTTATATCCAGGAGGGAGGTAACGAGACTCCCTATCTTGCCCGGATCTTTGACAACGGGGTCCGGGAAGTGTATCAGGACACAGCAGCCGTTCGCATTGCGCTGGTTTTGCCACTGTTTCTGGAGCAGGCCATGCAGACAGACACGATTCCGGCGCAGAGCCGGCTGGGGCTGGCGTATTATGAGGGGTTTCGGATGGCACTTCAGACCTACGGTACTGCTACAGGCCGTCGCTGGTATGTGCAGGTGTACGACTCCCGGCGGGACACGTTGGCCCTGCGGGGGATCATGCGCCAAATGAGTGAATATAAGCCAGACATTGTCCTGGGAGACATATATCCGTCTGAGACCCGTATGCTGGCAGATTGGTCTGTCGAGCAGCGGATACCGCTTATGGTGCCGATTTCGCCCCTGGCGGAGTTGTGCGCCGGCCGCCCGTCCGTCCTGCTGGCGCATCCACCTGCGACGCAGCATGGGACTGTTCTGGCGGCATATGCCTACCGGCACCTGCATGCGACGCGGGTCGCTATATGGACAGACCGGAAATCTGTGACAGAAGCGCTGGCATCAGCCTTTAGTGAGACCCTTGATTCCCTCGGTGGTACTTCGATCCGGGTTGTCCTGGACTCTGTATATTCGCCAGCGATGACCCGCCAGATCACCCAGGGTATCCTCAGGATGCGTCAGCAGGGTATCAATGCTGTGTATCTGCCCTTTATGAACAGCCAGGAGACCGCCAACCTCGTACTGACCCAGCTCCTGAAAGAAAATATGCCCCTGGTATATCTCGGGTCACCACACTGGTGGCAGCGATATACCCTCGTAGACCGGAGCCTGAAAGAATCAGCCCGCCTGCATATCACTTCGGCCTTCATGCCAGATCCGGCTGACCCTGCGTATAAAACCTATCAGACTGCCTTTACCCTCATGTACCAGATGCCACCGGGTGAATACCATATGCAGGGATATGATACAGGCACGTTTCTGCTGCGGGCACTTGATACCTGGGATACGGGCCGCGAGGAGCTGATCACCTGCCTGCGTCGTCAGCCCGTTTTTCATGGTTTGCACCTTGACTACTGGTTTGAGGATAGTCAGCTTAACCAGGCTGTCCATATTGGCGTTTTTAAAGACGGGGCCATGGTGCGGGTGCCTCAGGTATATCCTGCCGGCCCCTCACCTGTATTGCCATCTAAATATTAGCGATCTTTCACCTTCAGATTACCTGCATGAAACAAGCATTACCTTTACTACTCGTGATATTTCTGGCCTGGGGCTGTAATCCGGCCAGGAAAATCGAGAAAGCGGCCCAGATGCCGCCAGAGATTGATCCCCGGACAGAAGAGCTCATCAATACCGGTCGGCAAGCCCTGAATGCAGGAGACCTGACTACCGCCCTGGATGCGTTTGAGCAGGCACGGGTGAGGCCTTTTAGCCGGGCGACCACGGCTGCCGTGTATTTCTCAGGGATCACGGCCTATCAAAAGCAGTATGATGACTTTGCGATGCAGCGGTTTGAAGAGTTGCTGCGGACCTATCCCAAATCCACGTATGCGCAGGATGCGATGTATCACCGGGCGCTGGTACAGTTGCGGAGCCGTCAGGCCAGTGTGCAGGCTGAGGGATTACAAAACCTCATACAGTTTGCGGCTGCTACTACCGATACAGAACTCCGTACTGCGGCCACGACCCGTATCCGGCAGATATGCCTCGGTATGTCTGATACAGATGCCCTCCAGGCTGTCTACGACCAGACACCTGCCAGCCTGCGGCTCCCGGTACTGGAGTGTCTGGTGTATCAGCTGGTACAGGCGCGTGAGGATGAGCGGGCCCGGCAGCAGTACACCGCTTACCTCAATGGTGGAGGTACGGCTTCAGCGTACATCGGGGCTTTGTTACCAGAAAAAAAACCTCTCCCGCCCGCCCCGGTCATTCCGGCCTACGAAAAGGGCGTCATTAAAATTGGCCTGATGTTGCCCCTGTTTCTGGAGCAGCCCGGGCTGGAGTACATCAATACCATCCCGCAGGAGATGATGATGGGGCTGGGGTTTTATGAAGGATTTATGCTGGCCGTCAATACCTGGTCCAGCCGACATCCCCAAACAAAAGTATATATCAAAACCCTGGACACCCGGCGGGATACCCTCCTGACCCGGCAGCGTCTCCGCGAGCTGGACTCAATGGGCGTCAACCTGGTAGTGGGTGATATCTACAATATCCAGTCCCGTATCATCTCTGATTGGGCTGAAACCCGCAAGGTACCTCAGATTATCCCGATCAGTGCGACCATGGAGCTGGTCTCGGACAAAACCTATACGTTTCTCGCTCACCCTACTGCCCAAACCCACGGTGCACGCCTCGCGGAGTATGCCTGGAATACCTACGGTATGCGGCAGGCCTATGTGTTTACGGACAAACAACCTGCCAGCCAGGAGCTCGCAGACGGTTTCCTGGAAGCCATACAGCGGCTGGGGGGGAATGCTGACACGCTCGTGATCTCGCCTACCTATAAGGAGGCGCTCAAGCAGATCCCCCGGCTGGTAAAACAAATTCCCACTCAGGACTCCACCATCGGGGTGTATGTGCCCCTGATGAACAATGAAGAAGCATCGGGGTTGATTGTCAACCTTCTCCGCACCAATGGTCACAAGGTCCTGCTGATGGGATCCCCGCACTTTCGCAGTCGTTATACGACCCTGGGCCGGGACATCAAGGACGGGTATCGCCTCTTGTTTACCTCTTCTCATATGATAGATGAGCAGAGCAGCGACTATATGGCTGTGTACGATACCTTTGTGAAGACGTACAACCTGCCACCCAGCGAGCAGGCCATCCAGGGGTATGACCTGGCCTGGTACCTGCTTGACCTCATGCAGGCCTATCCCATCCAGTCAGGTACCGCGCTGGAGCAATACCTGCGTACGGCCCCTCCGGCAAAAGGGCTGCACCTGAACTATCAGTTTGGCAATCAGCAGAGCAACCAGCAGGTAAACATAGGTCAGTATCAGCCGGAAGGCATCATCAAGGTCAATTGATCTCCTTCCTACCCGCAAAAAAAGAGGCTGTCACTCAGGCAGCCTCTTTTATATGGTAGACAGATGGGGTAGCAGCCGGGTCAGATCGGGCGTACACGGATACGCCGCCAGCGGACCCTGATCCCGCCGCCATCGTGAATCTGGAGCGCAATAACGCCGCTGGCCTTGCCGATGACTTCGTCGTGCAGGTCTGTCATCTTGCGGCCATTGAGCCAGGTGGTGACATGGTCATCTTGTACCCGGATTTTGAGGGTATTCCACTCGCCCATCCGGACGTTATCGAGGGTAGTGTCTGGCTGAAACAGCCACCCTCTGCCATAGGACTCATAGATACCACCGCTATATTGTCCGGGTGGGGCTACCTCAGCCTGCCAGCCGGCAATCCGGGTACCGGTAATAGAGGAGCGGAAAAACACCCCGCTGTTTCCATTGGCTTCCTGTTTAAACTGCACCCAAAGGACCATGTTGTGAAAGGTATCCTGGGTCGCGAGGTATCCATATCCTTTGTCAGGGCCGCTTTCGCAGACGAGTTCGCCCTGGTCCACGTACCAGCGTTCGGTACCGTGGATGTTCCAGCCGGTAAGGTCCCGGCCATTAAACAGGGTGCGGGTCTGGGCATTGCCTGAAGTGCAGACCCCGCCCAGGAGCAGGCAGATAAGTAGCAGTCGCATAGGTATAGGGAAGAATATCAGTGGCCGGAGGGGAGGGAAGGGGCTGATTTCAGAGCCCGGTTGATGGTTTCCTGACAACAGGCAGGCAGGGTACGGCGGGCAGCAGTATCTGGCTCAAAGTAGCCCGTGGCAAACCCCTTGCTGGCCAGGTGTGCTTCCATGTCATCAAGGCTGATACGCGTTGAGTCATAGGATACCGTGACGAGGCTTGTCTCAAATGCCCAGGCAGCTTCGTGTACCCCTTTGAGTTCTTTCAGCGCTTTTTCGATCAGGGGTTGACATTCAGCACAGTTGCCCTCTGCAAAAAAAACCGTTGTGGAGGGTGCGCCACACCCTGCCAGGCTGGCGATCAGCGATACAAACAGGAGCCGCAACAGGATGCGCATAACAGCAAGGGTTGACTGTAATCAAAAAAATCATCATCAAGGCACCGGCAGGGCCGGAGGGGCATCTACACCGATGCCATAACGGTATACCAGCGTACCACCCAGGCTGGCATCCCAGATCAGGAGTCCCAGGACAGCCGCCAGGATCAGGGTGATGGCCATAAACTCCCGCCGGGTAGCTTTGGGGCGGAGCCATACCCATACGAGCAGCATAGCAGCCAGCCAGAGTACAACATACCCGCTGAGTTCATGCTGCCGGATCAGGTCCTCCGGAGGATGCTGGGACCGGGCAGCGGCTTGGGCGGCCCGGCCGGTCAGAATGGCCAATACCAACCCTGAGACCCCGAGCAGGTGAAGGTATAATCCCGCCCGCCTGAAAAAAGCAGTATCCCGAAACAGGGACACCCCATAACTCACCCCCGCGACCAGCAGCAGGGCGACCGGAAAGTGTACCGAAAAAGGATGGGCCTCCATCGGATCCTCAGGCTACCTCTTCCGGGGCAGATGCCTCGTTTTCAGGAGCCTCCGTCTGTTCTCCTGATTCGGCCTCAGGGTCCCATGTAAGGTCTACCTCAAAATCAAGCAACACCTGATACCAGCTCAGCAGCTTTTTTACGTTAGAAGCATATACACGCTCCCGGTCAAACGTAGGCAGCATCGAGGCCAGAAAATCCAGCAACTCGTCTTTGTCGCTATCCTTGGTTACTGGCAAGGCTGATCCGAAGGTTTCCTGGATCTTTTTCAGCACATTCACCAACGGTTCTGCCTCCCCGTCCGTATAAATGCTCACGTCTGTCAGCTTGGATACCATCATGTTACCCTTGACTAACTGCCGCTTTTTCCGATCATCCAGGGATTCGACCACGATGGACTTGTCGTCTGTTTTTACAATCCGGTACAAACCAGGGGCACCGGTCAGGGCTACTACGTCTTTGATTGATAGCGTCATGGAGAGTTTGTTACATCTTCGCTGCGCAAATATCGTGATCTGCTTCTGAATGTCAGCGAAAAAAAACAATTTTAGTAGGAACAACCCGTCATACCACCGGCATACACTTTGCAATTTGTACAACCCGGCTGTCATCTCAGGCGTAAACGCAGCGATTTAGCGCAAAATGCTTTGATTTTTTAGCATATTGGCCTCTACTTGCTGTGTCATAACCCTGCTCTGCGGCACATAACCACCCCCTTCTGTCAGGTCTGACAGACAGGATGACCTCTTTACCCGAACCTAACTGACATGATGTCATTCATGCATTTTGATACAGACGCTTTTTTGGAAGAAGAATTTACGGCTATCTCCCCAGCCGATGAGCAAAAAATGGCTGATGAGGAGTTGCCCGACGAGATCGGAATTTTGCCCCTCAAAAACACGGTTCTGTACCCTGGCGTTGTGATCCCAATTACAGTCGGCAGGGAAAAATCTATCCAGCTTGTCAGGGATGCCTACCGTACGCCGGACCGCCGGATCGGGGTTGTAGCCCAGCGCAACATGGACATCGAAGACCCTGAAGCTGATGATCTTTATACCTGTGGTACGGTAGCCCGTATCCTCAAGCTGCTCAAGATGCCGGATGGCAGCATTACGATTGTCATTCAGGGACGTAATCGGTTTATAATCAAGGAGTTTACGGCGGATGTTCCGTATTTCCGTGCCCGGATCCGCAAGGAGCCCGATATATACCCCTCTGCCGATGAAGCCCGTGCCCTGATCATGGGCCTGAAGGAGGAAGCAGGCAAAATCATTGAGCTCTCGCCCAATATCCCCAGCGAAGCCCGGATTGCCCTGGACAATATTGACAGCCTCAATTTCCTGACATACTTTATTGCGGCCAACCTGAATATTTCCCTCGAAGAAAAACAGGCCGTGCTGGAGTCACCTTCGCTGCTCGAAAAAGGCAAACTGGTCCTCCAATATCTCGACAATGAACTGCGGGTGCTGGAGCTGAGTGAGGAGATCCAGACCAAGGTCAAGGTAGACCTCGACAAGCAGCAGCGCGAATACATCCTGCGCCAGCAGATCCGCACCATCCAGGATGAACTGGGCGAAAATAGCCCCGAAAACGACCTGGAAGACCTGCGTGCCCGCGCCAGCGATAAAATATGGCCCGCCGAGGTTCAGAAAGTGTTTGACAAGGAGCTCAATCGCCTCAGCCGCCTGGCGCCCGCCATGCCTGACTATGCGGTTGTGATGAACTATATCGAGTGGCTCCTGGATCTGCCCTGGGGAACGTATGCAGAGGATCGTTTTGAGTTTAGCCAGGTACAGCGGGTGCTTGACGATGACCACTACGGACTGGAGAAGGTCAAAGACCGCATCCTGGAGCACCTGGCAGTCCTGCGTCTGAAAGAAAACAAAAAAGCGCCCATTATCTGTTTTTACGGCCCGCCCGGCGTAGGTAAAACCTCCCTCGGCAAGTCTATCGCAAGGGCTATGGGCAAAGAGTTTTTCCGGATTTCGCTCGGCGGGGCCCGGGACGAGGCTGAGATACGCGGCCACCGGCGTACCTATATCGGGGCGATGCCGGGCCGTATCATCCAGGGCCTCCGAAAGGCCAAAACCAGCAATCCGGTGTTTATGCTGGACGAGATAGACAAGGTCGGCAATGACTTCCGGGGGGATCCCGCCTCGGCCCTGCTGGAGGTGCTTGATCCTGAGCAAAACAATACCTTCCGGGACAATTACCTGGAGGTGGAGTATGACCTTTCACGGGTCATGTTTATCTGCACCGCCAACAACCTGAGCGCTATACATCCTGCGCTGCTGGACCGGATGGAGATCATCGAGATCAACGGGTACTCGCTGGAAGAAAAAATGGAGATCGCCAAGCGTCACCTGATCCCCAAAGCCCGCAAAGACCACGGCCTCAAGGCAGCCCAGCTTGCTATCACGCCACCTGCGCTGCGCCACCTCGTACAGCGGTACACCCGCGAGTCCGGGGTACGGGGCCTGGACAAACAAGTAGCGACCCTCTGCCGCAAAACCGCCCGCGACATTGTCATGGGTACCCGGCAGAGTGCCCGGATCACAGAAAAAAACCTGCCGGACTACCTCGGGATTCCCGTGTATGAAAATGAGGCGTATCAGCGCTCTGAGTCACCGGGTGTCGCGATCGGGCTGGCCTGGACCTCCGTCGGGGGTGAAATTCTCTTTATCGAGTCGGTCCTCACCCCGGGCACGGGCCGCCTGAGCATGACCGGCAAACTCGGCGATGTGATGAAGGAGTCTGCCACCCTGGCTTATACCTATCTGCGCTCTCATCACGACAGCCTGGGTATCCCGTTTGAGGTATTCAAAAACTGGGACGTACACCTGCATATCCCGGCCGGTGCCATCCCCAAGGATGGCCCATCGGCAGGGGTGGCGATTCTGACGGCCTTAAGCTCCGTATTTACCCAGCGGCTTACGGCTCCCTCCCTGGCCATGACCGGCGAGATCACCCTGCGGGGCAAGGTAATGCCGGTCGGCGGGATCCAGGAGAAGGTACTCGCTGCGGTACGTGCCGGCATCAAGACCGTCCTCCTCCCCAAGGGGAACCAGAAAGATGTATCCGAGATTAAACAGGAGTATCTCAAAGACCTGGAAATCAAGTATATATCTGACATGGAAGAAGCCCTGCGGCTCACCCTGGAGAAAAAAACCTGGGCACAGGCCCGTTCCCTCCTGCCCGCTGCGCGGGAGGGTGAAAACACGGTTTCCAGTAACCAGCTTGAGCAGATCAGGCAGATCGTAGGCCGGGCATAACGCCCGGCACAGGATAAAAACAGGTCCGGACGGCAGGTTCTGCGGGCAGGATTTTTCATTTTCCCAAACCTTGTGTAACTATGGGGAATCGCAAGCCATCCCATCGCTAACCTAGCCGCCTATGTCACTGCTCGAACATCCCGAAACGATCCTGATTGCCCTGTCGTACCTCGTTTTGTATGTCATCGTTTTTTTTCTGGCCAAATGGGTCAAGGGCCTGACGGCTTCATACAACCTGGACGAGCAACTGACGGTCTATGACAATGTGGCGGTGGCGGTCAGCGCTGCCGGATATTTTATCGGGGTCACCTGCATCTTTATCGGGGCAGTGGCAGACAGCCATGTGGCAAGCCCGATGGATGGTCTGATGGAGTGGCTCAGCAGTGCCGGATACGCCGTCGGAGGTATCCTGCTGCTGCAAGTGAGCCGGGTGCTCAATGAGCGACTGATCCTCAATAAGTTTTCGGTCGAAAAAGAAATCATCAAGGACCGCAACCCCGGCACCGGTGTGGTGGAAGGGGCTGTATATGTGGCTTCCGGGATGATCATCGGCGGGTCTATCCAGGGCGAGGGAGGAGGTCCGCTCACGGCGCTGGTATTTTGGGCGCTGGGCCAGTTGTGCCTGATTTTATTTGCCAGAATATACGAGCGGCTGAGTCCCTACAATGTCCATGAAGAGATTGAGCGGGACAATGTGGCCGCTGGCCTGGGATTTTCAGGGGGGCTGATCTCTATCGGCGTCATTATTATGAAAGCCGTCTCCGGCAATTTCAGCGGGTGGCAGGAAGACCTGATCGCGATGGGGCTGGATGTGGCCATTGTGCTGGTGTACCTCGTATTTGTCCGGTTTATTTTTGACCGGTTTGTCCTGCGCCACTCTGACCTGAATACAGAAATCTCACAAGATCAGAATATCGGGGCCGGTCTCCTGGAAATGGTAGTATCTATTGCCTTCTCGGCTGTATTATATGCCGTGATCTGAGGACTTGTTTCCCAACCCTGACCGTTGTATATTCGTATATCAGCGAATAACGTGAGCACATGAAGCCATCACAGAAGATGCAGATTCCGATCACCTGGCAAAACGAGCCAGAACCGCCACAACTCCCGCAGGTTCCCGTCTCGGTTGATATTGCCCTGGGAGCCTTTTATTCGGCGGTTTCTTCCGGGCTCAATGGCATGATGTCTGAGGGGATGGACCAGTTTGAGAACCTTCGCACCGGCAAACTCAACGAAAAACAATACACCTACCGGATCCTGCACCGGGGCACCCGTGATGCCTTCCGCAACGGCACCCGCACCGCTGTAGCCCTTACGGTCAATGAAGGCGTAAAAAGGCTGGTGGCCCGGCACCTGGGCTGGAAAACAGTAGGCCGGATGACCCGCCACAATGCCCTGATCTCTGTTATTTTTGGGGTGGTGGACCAGACCTCTGCCACCCATCAGTACCTGGACGGGAAAATGGACGAGCGGAAATACAAAATCACCACCTTCGAAAACGTAGGCTCGACCAGCGGAGCCATCGGGGGAGCGGCGGCTGGAGCTATGCTCGGGTCCGTGATCCCGGGCCTGGGGACTGCTGCCGGTGCAATGGCGGGCATGGTTCTGAGCATGTGGGGGGCTACTACCGGAGCAGCCCTGGCCCGGTCCGTAGGCGAAAACTTGTTTCCGGATCAGCAGCAGGCTTCCGGGAACACTTCCGAATGATGCTGTCACAACCCACCTACCCGTTGTAGCTCCGGAAATCCTCAGGTATGAATCCGGGAGAAAAAGGCTGGCTCAAAAAGTATATCGCCTTTTTTGATCGCAGGCTGCGGGAGTCCTCACCAGCCACCCCTGTGAGTCAAATGCTGGCACTGTCCGGCCCTGACCAGTTTGTATATCAGGCCGCCACCTATACCGGGCTTTGGTATGGACATCCGGTGGATTTTGTCTGTGGAGCCCCTGCAGATACCCCACACTGGACTGAAAAAGACAAAATGAAAGTCATCCTGGCTGAGATGTATCTGCTGTCCGGGATGTATCTGCTCCGCCTGCCTGAAGGGCAGACGCGCCCGCCTGTACGGGCAGTGGTGAGCCACCTCAGCGGTTTTTTGGCCAGGTATGCCGTAAGGAATGGGGAGAGCAGCAGGCGGTCGGGCGCAGCCGATCAGATTGAGGCCATACTTGACCGGAGCATACATATCCGCCGTACCGGCACCAATGTCTGGGGAAGGTATTTTCACAACAGTTTTTTGCTGCTGGAGATATGGCTTTATCTACAGTACGGGCATGCCCCTGATACCCCTTCCGAAGTTTTGCAGGCGGCCCGTGAGCGCCTGCAACTGGGAGCACTCCGGGTGATCGCCGCTGCTGCGCATGCTGACGGGGTGATATTGCCCCAGGAGCGGGCCTTGTTTGAGTACTTCCGGATTTCTGCCGGTCTGCCGCCTGAGGCAGACCGGCGCGCACGGGCCCTGCTGGTACGACCAGAGCCGCATTTCGTTTCGGATGAGACGGGCGCAGGAGAGCTGGTGAGCCGCTACTACCTGACCCTGGGCCTGCTCACCACCCTGGCGGCAGGTCCCGCCGCTGCCGGAGAGGAGCGATTTCTCAATACCCTTGCCCATCAGCTCCGGCTCCGGTCGGAAGCGCTGCGCGAGAGCCGATCCGCCGCCGGTGTTTTTGTGTGGCGATACTGGCATCAGGTGCATTACTTCCAGCGGCGGCACCAGGGCGTATTTGTTTCTGCCAAACTCCTCACATATCTGCGGGTACAGGTCCGCAGGCACAAAACCCTCTTTCGCAAGGCCCTGGACGGAAGCCGGGAGTTAGGCCGCCTCCTGCATGAAAGCACCCGCCGGGCCCTGACGCCCACCGAAAAACAGTTTGTCCGTATCCAGATCCTCGATCTCCTGAAGTCTGTGCCGGCATTTACCTTATTTATGTTGCCAGGAGCTTTTATTACCCTGCCCATCCTGTTTCGGATTATTCCCAAAACCCTGATCTATCCCTCTGCTTTTTTGCCTGAGCACGAGGAGGAATTTGAAGGATAAACAGAGATTGCAGGAAATCCCACAGGCGGATGTATATTATGCCCGGTTCTTATTTTTTCTGAAGCCTCTGACCATGCGACCCCGTACCTTTTTTTTCAGCCGCTGGCTTGATTCCCTCCAGATTTACTGGAACCAGATGATGAACAGTTCCCGGATTCCGGTTCGGGTGCCGATTATTCTGGGTTTTTCGCTTGCTCTGATTGCCGTGAGTGCCATCGGGTTTATGGCTTACAGCAATCTGACCCGGCTCACGACAGAGCTCAAACGCGCCAACGAACCCAGCAAGTACCTCGTAGACCTCTCAGAGGTCATCTCAGACGTCAGCAATGCGGAGAGCAGTGTGCGGGTGTATATGTTTACGCTGCGCAACAAGGACCTGGAGGATTATTATCTCGGGGCGCGAACCTTTGGCAAAAAGGTCAAAAACCTCCACCTGTATATTGAAGACGATACCCTGCTGGCAATCCGCACAGACAGCCTGCGGGTACACCTGGAGCGTAAATACAACACCCTGACCAAGCTTGTAGAAGCTGTCGGGGGGAGTGGCGTCAAAACCCTGTTTGGACAATTGGCAGACCGGATCAATGATACCGTGATCGCCCGGCAGCCGGAGGCCGCTTTTTTTAAGCAACTTTTTAGCGGCGACTCCCTCAATCCGGCCTATAAGGAAGAGGGGCTACAGGATACCCTCTCAGGCTCCCGCCTGATAGAGACCCTGGCCGCCATCAACAAGGCGGAGGCCCAGCAGCAACGGGAGCTGCGGCAGCAGATCCTCAAGATATCGGCTGAAGATCAGGCCATTATGGCCCGTATTCTTTCGCTGGAGAGTCGCCTGAAGTATGAGCGCAACCGTCAGATGCTCGACCGCTCAAATGAAGCCCAAAGCAAAGCCTTTGAGGCGACCCAGTTTATCGGCGTTTTTACGGTCTTTATGCTGATCCTGTGTTTGTTTTTGCTCATATTTATTGTAGACTATCTTGACCGGAACCGCCTGCTGCAAATACGGCTGGAAGAAGAAAAAGCCCGCGCCGAAAAACTCGCCAAGGCCAAGGAGGAATTTCTGGCCAATATGAGCCATGAGATACGTACCCCGATGAATGCCGTCATTGGGTTTGCGGAGCAACTGGCGGGTACGGCCCTGTCCGGGCAGCAAAATCAACTCCTGGAGCCGATCCGCTACTCAGCACAGTACCTCCTGGCCCTGATCAATGACATCCTCGATTACTCCAAGCTGGACTCCGGCAACTTGCGGCTGGAGGCCATCGGATTCCGGCTGCCGGAACTGATGGATGAGTTGCTGATGACCTTCGGACGCTCTGCCCGCGAGAAAGGGATACGCTTGGTCGCTGACTCCGGGAGCCATCTCCCGGAAGTACTGATCGGTGACCCCCTCCGCCTCCGGCAAATGTTATTTAACCTGGTAAGCAATGCCCTTAAGTTTACCCATGCGGGCGAAGTCCGGATCACCGCCACCCAGGCACCCGGGGCTGCACCCGGTACCATCCTGTTTACGGTCCAGGACACGGGTATCGGGATCGCACCCGACAAGATAGACCGGATTTTTTCGGAGTTTATGCAGGCGGATTCCAGCATTACGCGTAAGTATGGCGGATCCGGCCTGGGGCTGTCCATTACCCAAAAACTGGCCCGTATGCATGGCGGAGATGTCAGGCTCACGAGCCAGCCTGGCCAGGGCACCACTGCCACCCTGACCGTACCTTTCAGGATAGGGCGGGCAGAAGACCTGGAGATCACCCCACCCGATGCCGCACAGGGGTCTTACCGCAGCCTGCGCGGGCTCCACATGATCCTGGCCGATGACGAACCCTACAACCGCCAACTGATCCAGGTGATCCTCCAGAAGTGGGGCGTCACGTTTGAAGCCGTGGAAAACGGACGGCAGTTGCTGGACCGTATCAAGGCTGTCCCTGACCAGTTTCAGGCGGTCCTGATGGACCTCCAGATGCCGGAGATGGACGGCATGGAGGCCACCCGCCAGATCAGGGCGATGGGGCTCTCCCTGCCTATCGTGGCCCTGACTGCTACCTCTACCCAGCGGGAGATCGCCGAGGCGCTTGAGGCGGGGATGGATGGCCACCTGCTCAAGCCCTTTCGGGAGCAGGCACTCTACAGCCTGCTCACCCGCCTCCTGGGGGCTGAGGAGCCGGATGCCCAGGACCATCCTGACCTCCCGCAGCCGCCAGCTCCTGAGCTTCCGGCCGACCGTCCCTATAACCTCGATGAGCTGGCCCGCCTCGCCAACCATGACACCACGTTTATGCTCAACCTCCTGGGGATGTTTGCCACCCGCACGCCAGAGCACCTGCGTGCCATGGTACAGGCTCAGCAGGCCCAGGACTGGGACCATCTTAGCATGGCAGCACACCGCCTCATACCACAGGCCCGTCACCTGGGTTTACATGACTGGGTTGCACGCCTCAAAACCGTCGAACTCCAGGCCCAGCACCGCGAAAAACTCGACGAACTCCCTGCCCTGGTGGCTGATATTGTGGCAGAAGGGCAAGCCATCCTGGACCTGCTGACCCAGGACATGGAAGCACTGCGCGCCCGGTGAGCCGTAGATATGTGGGACGGACAAGAAGCAAAAAGCCAGGGTTGACGTATATTTTTTCTACCTTCGCAAGCCGATATGTTACATAGTTATGAATAATACGGACAGACTCAGTATTTTTGTGGTGGAGGACGATGAGTGGTACCGTGAACTTCTGGGGTATAACCTGGAGCTCAATCCGGACTACGATGTGGCCAAGTTTGAGACTGGCGGGGCCTGCCTCAAAGCACTTTCCCGCCGCCCGGATATTATCACCCTCGATTACCGCCTGCCTGATATGGAAGGGGCAGATGTCCTGCGCCGGATCAAAGAGTATGACCCTGATATTGAGGTGATTATCATCTCGGAGCAGGACAATGTCGAGACGGCTGTACAGCTCCTGAAGTTGGGGGCGTATGACTATATCGCCAAGGCCAGGGACATCCGCGACCGCCTCCTCAATGTGGTCAACAATATCCGCAAAAACCGCTCTCTCCATACCCGTATCCGCACCCTCCAGCAGGAGGTGGAGCGCAAGTATGACTTCGAAAACATGATCGTAGGCCAGAGCCCTGCCATCAAGCGGATATTTGACCTGATCGAAAAAGCCATCAAAACCAATATTACGGTCCTGATCACCGGGGAGACCGGTACTGGCAAGGAGGTCGTGGCCAAGGCCATTCATTACAATTCCCGGCGGAAAGATGCCCCCTTTGTTCCGGTCAATATGGCCGCGATTCCCAGTGAACTCATTGAAAGTGAGCTGTTTGGGCACGAAAAAGGGGCCTTTACGGGGGCCAATATGGCCCGGATCGGCAAGTTTGAGGAGGCCAACGGCGGTACCCTCTTCCTGGACGAGATCGGCGAGCTGGACATCTCCTTCCAGGCCAAACTCCTCCGGGCCCTCCAGGAAAAAGAAATCATCCGGATCGGGAGCAATAAAATCATCAAAGTGGACTGCCGGATTCTGGTCGCCACCAACCGCAACCTCCTGGAAGAAGTGCGGCAGGGCAAGTTTCGGGAGGACCTCTACTACCGCCTCTTTGGGTTGCCGATCGAGCTGCCGCCCCTCCGCGAGCGGGGCAAGGATATCATCCTCCTCGCCAAACACTTTCTTGATGCCTTCTGCCGCGAAAACGAGCTCGGTACCTATACGTTCTCCCCGGAGGCCCAGCGCAAACTCCTCGCGTACCACTTCCCGGGCAATATCCGGGAGCTCAAGTCGGTCGTGGAGCTGGCTGCCGTCATGACCAATGATCCCGTTATCGGTGAGGAAATCATGACCTTCAGCACCCATGATGCCCTGCCCCAGGTATTGGCCCAGGAGATGAGCCTCCGCGAATATACTGACCGTATTATTGACCTCTACCTCAAGCGCTACGACAACAACATCAAACTGGTAGCCGAAAAACTCGATATCGGTGTCTCGACCATCTACCGGATGATCAAAGAGCGGCGGGGAGAGGATGCGGATCAGGGAGGATGATTCCCTTTTTCAAAGGTATTTTCTCTTTTTGGGAATAAAATTCAAATTGAGAAAAATGTATTTGCCTGATAATGAGTTCTTTCATTTTTTAGGACCAATTGGTACGCCCCTTGCCAATAGTCTCATGTAACATCGTTGACACAAAAAGAACTTCATTAATCGCCTTTCCTTATGAACCGCATTCTCTTCGGCTTTTTCCTCGCAATCGCAGTCATCGCTTCCGTCGGATGTAATGGTGACAAAATCAAACAACTGGAGCAGCAAAACGCAGACCTGTCCAGCCAGCGCCGCGTACAGGACTCCCTGCTCAATGATTTTGTCTCTACCTTCAACGCATTTCAGGAAAACCTCGACATGATCAAGGAAAAGCAGGGTATCGTCTCTCAGTCATCTGCTGATCCTGAGGCCGCTACCTCCAGCAAGGACATGATCATCCAGGACATCCAGCTCATCAACAACCTGCTGGACGAAAACAAACGTATCATTGACGAGCTGAACAGCAAAGCCGATGCATCCTCTGCCAAAAACAACGAACTCAGCCGCCTGGTCACCAACCTCAAGTCTCAGCTGAATGCCCGCAATGCAGAAGTCGAGCAGCTCAAGCAGCAACTCGTCCAGCTCAACTTTGACGTGCAGACCCTGAATGTCCGGGTGGACTCTCTCACCAAAGAAAACATGACCCTGGCCCTCCGCGGCGAAGAGCAGGGCCGCAAGATCGCTGATCAGGAAAACACCATCAATACCCAGGCCTCGACCATCAAGGCCCAGGAAGATGAAATGAACACGGCTTTTTACATCGTGGGTACCCAGAAGGAACTCAAAACCCTCGGCGTACTGACCGGCTCCGGTGGCTTCGTAGGCCTGGGCAAAACCAAAACCCTCCCCACCAACGTGGACGAGAGCAAGTTTACCCGGATTGACATCCGCCAGACCAGCTCCATCCCGGTAGAAGCCAAAAAAGCACAGATCATCACCAGCCACCCTGCCGGTACCTACACCCTCGTAGAAGAAGGCAAAACTGTGGCCAGCGTGAGCATCACCGACAAAACTTTCTGGAAAAACTCACGGTACCTGGTCGTCGTAAAAGACTGATCCTCACCGTGATCCTCTCTCTTGTCAGGTAGAAACCCCGCCCCGAGGCGGGGTTTTTTGTTAATTATATATTAGATATGCGATCAATCGTGTCTGCTGGTGTAGCTGAAGGGTGCATGTCAAAATGTCGCAGCCCATTTTCAAAATGGGCTTGACGCGGTCGTTGAGCGTAGTCGAAACGCGATGTCCTGAGCCTGCCGAAGGAACCTGAGGGGATTGGTTCATAAACGCTGATATTTTCAGAGCACCGATAGGTGCTCCCTGCAGGAGCAGCGGGCGTGTTATGATGGTAGGTTTCTTCAAAAGTTGTCATCACCCGCCAATTGGATGAAACCTTTTTACGCAGTATTTACGTTTTAATGCTCGAAAGCCCATCTTTCCAATTGTTGAGATCTCCATGTCTCCCTCCAAAAAATACGGCCGCACGCTCCACGCACAAATCAGCCTCGGAACCACCTCCGATGACCGGTTCATGCCCGATGGGTATGTGCGGGCTTTTGCGGACCTGGACCAACTGGTGATTACTGAAAAGCTTGACGGGCAAAATAATTGTTTCAACCAATCGGGCGTTTACGCCCGTTCTCACCTCAGCCCCACCCTTCATCCCTGGGACAAACCCATGCGGGAGCGCTGGGAGCTGATCAAAAATGACCTCGGCAACCTGGAGGTTTTTGGCGAAAATATGTTTGGCATCCATTCGATCGAATACCGCCGACTGGAGTCGTATTTTTATGTTTTTGCCATCCGCCAGGGCGACCAATGGCTTTCGTGGGAGGAAGTCTGCTTCTACGCCGCCATGTTGGACTTCCCCGTGGTGCCCGAATTGACCTTTCCCATCCGGCTGGATGCTTGTTTTGTCCCCGGCCTCGGTGAAAACCAGGTGCTGGAAAAATGGCTCACCCAAAACCTCGGCATGCCCTGGGAGGATTGGGTACATACCCCCGGCTCTCTCGGCGGCTTTGATCCCAAAAGTGGAAAGGCGGCCTGCGAAGGACTGGTCGTCCGCAACAAAAATGGATTTCGGGAAAATGAAGGCCCAATCCCGGTGGCGGACAACGAGTTCAATCAATTGTTTAAATTGGTGCGCAAAGGTCACGTCACCACCGAAACACACTGGACTAAAATCTGGCAGCCTGCCTCCCTTCTCTCCTGCGATACCTACAAATGGTATGGCTACGAATACCTTATCCGATAATCCCATGTGGACTTTTCCTATATACGAACCCGGCAAACCCATCCCCTGGGAACAATTAGAGGCGGCTTTCGACTGGCTACGCGACATGAAAGGGGTGCCGCAGGACCCCATCTGGCACGGAGAGGGCGATGTGCGGGTACATACCCAAATGGTGGTAGAAGCCCTCGTGGGTCTGCCTGAATTTCAGGTACTTCCCACGGAGCAAAAACATGTTTTGTTTGCAGCCGCCATGCTCCACGACGTGGAAAAAAGATCCACCACGGCCACCGAATACATTGACGGCCAGGAACGCATTACCGCCAAGGGACACGCACGCAAAGGCGAAGCGACCACGCGCGCTTTGTTGTACCGCGACTTTCCTACCCCGTTTGCGGTGCGCGAACAGGTAGCAAAATTGGTTCGCCTGCACGCGTTGCCGCTCCACGCCATCGAAAAACCAGACCCCAGGCAGGCGGTTATTGATGCAAGCTGTCAGGTCAACACTGCCCTGCTCGGCATGCTGGCCAAGGCCGATGTGTTAGGGAGAATCGCTCCCGACAACGAGGTGCTGCTCCTGAACGAAGCGCTTTTCGAAGAGCTGTGCATAGAGCACGGGTGTTTCGGGAATGCCTACCCTTTTGTGTCGGACTATGGCCGCTACCTGTACCTTACCCGGCCCAACTATTCGCCCGACTACGAGCCCTTCAATGACCTGCCCTTTGAAGTGACAATGCTTACGGGATTACCCGGGGTGGGCAAAGACACCTACTTGCGCACGCACAACGATCTGCCCGTGCTTTCCCTCGACAACATCCGTCGCGAACTGAAAATTGACCCTACCGACCGGCGGAAAAACGGCCAGGTGGTACAGCTGGGAAAGGAAATGGCAAGGGAGTTTCTCCGGAAAAGGCAGTCTTTTGTGTTTAATGCTACGAATGTAACTGCGGAAATACGCAGGATCTGGACCTCGCTGTTTATGGACTACAAAGCAAGGGTACGTATCGTTTACCTCGAAGTGCCTTACCAGCAACTCCTTACCCAAAACCAGAACCGGGAGCACGTGGTTCCCGTTTCCACGCTGGAGCGGCTGATCCAGAAGCTGGAAGTCCCCACGTTCAACGAGGCGCATACGGTAGAATACGTGGTAAGTTGAAGCTGGCCTGATCCTTAGTCAGCCATCCAAAACCAGGCTACAGGACATTTTGAAAATCAGGTGCGCTTGGCTGATCTCTTAGCCTCATGGGTGAGGCTTAGGGCTAACGTATTGATTAATAACTACTTATAAAACAGATAAGCATGAAGCCAGGCAGGGAATGAAGGCTCACGACTACGTGATCGGCACTGTCTGTGCCGCCAGCCAGGCAGCCTCTTCAGCATCCAGGTGGGGGGTAAGCAACTCCCGTACCTGCGCGTGATACGCATCCAGCCAGGCGATTTCGGCTGGGGCCAGCAGTTCGGGCAGGATCAGCCTGCGGTCTATCGGGCACCAGGAGACGGTCTCAAAGGCATAAAACACCCCAAACTCCGTCTCCAGATGGGGGACGCAGAGGATCAGGTTTTCAATCCGGATCCCATAGGCGCCGGTCCGGTACAGGCCGGGTTCGTTGGAGGTAAGCATACCGGGCTCCAGGGCTACCTGCGATGCCGAACTGATGCTTTGGGGCCCTTCGTGTACGCTCAGGTAAGCCCCCACGCCGTGTCCGGTACCGTGGCCGTAGTTCAGGCCTGCGGCCCAGAGTGCCTGCCGCGCGAGGACATCCATCTGGCGGCCCTGGGTCCCCTGCGGAAATACCAGAGACGCCAGGCGGATATGCCCCTGTAATACCCGCGTGAAGTCCTCCTGCATGGCACGGGTGACAGGACCCAGGGCCAGGGTCCGGGTCATGTCAGTGGTACCGTAGGTATATTGGCCCCCGGCATCTATCAGGAGCAGGCCCTCCGGCTGGAGTTGGGCGGCGGTCTCCGGCTCCGCCCGGTAGTGTACAATCGCACCATTGCCGAGATACCCGCAGATCATGGGAAAACTGGGCCCGCAGTAGCCGGGCATCGTCAGGCGATACGCCTCCAGTTGTTCGGCTACCTGTACCTCAGAGATAGGCTCCTGACCGACACGGGCCTCCAGCCACCGCAGGAGCCGGATCCAGGCTACCCCATCCTGGCGCATGGCCTGGCGGAGGTGCTGGATTTCGGTTGGGTTTTTTCGCGCTTTGAGCGCGGTGGACAGTTGGGGCACAGCGGTGACCTGCACATGCTCAGGCAATTGGCGCCGGATCCAGCCGCTGGTTTTGGCCGGATCCAGCCCCAGACGCGTATCGGCTGGCAGGGTACGCAGGGTTTCGGTCAGGGATTCGTAGGGGGCTGTGTGTACGCCGTGGCTGCTGAGATAGTCACAGACAGGGGCCGGGAGTTTGGCGGGGTCCGCATAAAGACAGGCGTCTGTGGCAGACACGAGCAGGTATCCCACAAATACAGGGGTATAGGCGACATCATCACCCCGGAGGTTGAGTGTCCAGGCGATATCCTCCAGGGAGACCATCAGGTGGTAGTCGAGGTGGCGCGACTGCATACCAGCGCGTAGTTGGCTGAGTTTGTCCGTACAGGAGACCCCTGCGAGGGAGATGTCATGCAGGACAACCGGACTCAGGGGCAGGGCAGGGCGTTCCTGCCAGGTATCAGTAACCAGGTCCACGGGTACGACCGTGAGGCCCGGCCAGGCTTCTTCCATCTCACGCAGGCGGGCCATGCTGATCAGGCGGTCGTCCAGCCCGATCCGGGCCCCGGCCGGTGCCTGCTCCCGGATCCAGCCCATAAATTCCGGGGTATGGGGGGTAAGCAGACGTACCAGTTCGACCCCGGTACCGGCGAGTTGGGTTTCGGCCTGAAGAAAATACCGGGAGTCCGTCCAGAGCCCTGCATAGTCCGCTGTGACGACCAGCGTTCCTGCCGAGCCGGTAAATCCGGTTGCCCAGGGCAGGATATCCCAGTAGGCAGCCGGGTATTCGCTTTGGTGAGGGTCTGTGCGGGGAATGATATAAGCAAACAGGTCGGCGTCGGATAGGGCCTGGCGGAGGGCATGGAGGGCAGGGCGCATGGGGACGGACAAGTTGAAGGCGGTGGAGATAAAAATCGGAGATGGAGCAGATTACCAGGCGAGTGCCCGCTCAGCTTCTATTTCTGCTGTCGTGCGGGGGATATGGGGGCCGAGGCGGCGGGATCCATCGGGTGTGATCAGGTAGTTGTCTTCAATCCGGATACCTCCAAAGTCCAGGTATGCACCCAGGCGATCGTAGCAGATATATGCCCGAAACTTATCTTCGCGCTCCCAAAGCCGGATCAGGGCCGGGATAAAATAGATACCCGGCTCGACCGTGAGCACAAATCCGGCCTCCAGCTTGCGTGCCAGCCGGAGGTACTTCGTACCAAAGTCAGGGCTGCGGGAGATGTCAGGGGTATAACCAATATGCTGTTCGCCATAGTTTTCCATATCGTGGACGTCCAGGCCCAGCATATGGCCGAGGCCATGCACAAAAAACAAGGCATGGGCATCCGCCTCGACTGCGGCTGCCGGATCTCCCTGCATCAGGCCCAGTCTTGTCAGGCCCTCAGCGATCTGGAGGGCGGCGGCATCGTGTACAGCCCGGTACGAAATGCCGGGTCGGAGCAGGGCGGCGGCCGCCTCGTGGGCTGCCAGCACCACGTCATACAGGTCACGTTGCCGGGGGGTGAAGGTTTTGTCCACCGGGATCGTCCGGGTGATGTCACCGGCATAATGCATCGGTGACTCGGCACCGGCATCTATCAGGAGGAGCTGGCCGGAGGTAAGGGTATTGTGATAGTGGTGGTTGTGCAGGACCTCACCCCGGACCGAGAGGATAATCCCGTAGGCGGGTACGACATGATCCGTATGTGCCTCGCGGGCGACAGCGGCCATAACCTCGGCCTCCTGCATGCCCGGCCGTGCGGTGCGCATGGCGGCTACGTGCATCCGGGCGGTGGTGGCGAGCGCGGCTTCTATCTGCTCGATTTCGGCGTCGGTTTTGTAGGCCCGCTGCGCAAAACACGCCTGAACCAGGGCCTCAGAAGCGGCGGCTTTGAGGTCGGCAGGGGAGAGGTGCAGGTATTCGCACAGGGCAAGCTGAATCTCCGCCTGGTATGGGTATAAAAAATGCAGCGGGCGGTCAGCCTCGCGGGCTGCTGCCAGGGCTGGAGCCCAGGCGGCGGCAGGATGGGTATGGACGATGCCTGCAAGGGCAGCTTTTTCAGCCAGGGTAGGGCGGGGGCCAGTCCAGACTTCTGACTCCAGGCTTGTATCGTCACCAAACAGATGTGTCTCACCTGTAGCGGCATCTATCAGTACATTCAGCTCCGGCTCGTCCAGGCCCACATAGTACAAAAAGGTACTGTCCTGCCGGAACGGATAGGTATTGGCCGTATAGTTGAAGGGTAACTCGATATTGCCGGGCAGGAGGATCAGGCCGTTGCCGATGCGCTGCGCGAGCACTTGGCGGCGCTGCTGATAGGTTGCGGACGAAAACATGGGGATGAGATAAGGTTAACAGACAATTGCCCAAGTTACAATACCCTTTTGTATCCCGCAATAACCCGCTGCGGATTCCTCTCGTACAAAAATGGCCAGTCATGCGTTGTGCATTGAACTGATAGTCGTATATTGGAAGTATGGTATCTGTGAAGACATTAACCCCCCAGGAATACCTGGCCCGCGAGCGCAGCCGCCGCCGGGAGGAGGGCATGTATGAGTATATACAAGGTAATTTGATCGAGATGGGAGGTGTAAGCCTTATACACAATCGCATTGTCGGAAACCTGCATGTATTCATCGCAGCTCGTCTCCGGGAGTTGGGATTTGAAGTATGGCAAAGTGATCTGCGGGTTACCAACCCCGCCCTTGATACGTATATGTATCCTGATATTGTCATCACACAAGATGAGCCTGTATTTGCGGATAGTGGTTTAGATATGATTACCAATCCGCTTCTGATCGTGGAGGTCCTCTCCGATACCACAGAGGCTTACGACCGGGGCGAAAAATTTGAGCGGTACCGCAGCATTCCCAGCCTGCAGGAGTACGTACTGGTTTCGCAGAAAAAACCCCTGATCGAAAGTTATTACCGCACG
>JANRLQ010000082.1:0-72077 GCA_033762375.1 Bacteroidia bacterium | reverse complement strand
TTCAGGAAGAGGGTAGCGCACCTGAGAGGCGTTGCGGGGATCTGTCATCTGGCTAAAATAGATCGAAATCGACTCCAATGGGCTGTTCATCTTCTTTTTTCAGAAAGATATTTCATTTTTTTGGAGATGCGCTAGCCCTGGTGGCACAGGCCGGGATTTGCAGCTGGCAGCATGTTGGTCAGCATGAAAATCGGAGGTAGCCTGATTTCAGTCCAAACAGACGGGCAACATCTGCGTATGAACTACCAGGACATCATGGGAGCGGGGGCGATACATGAATGCCGTGAGCAGGTGGCGGGTTGTCCGGGCATTACAGGGTTTTATATCGGTTGAGTGGATATGGTATCTACATTGGTCATCGGTGCTTCTGAAAACCCTGAACGCTACGCGTATCAGGCTATCCATATGCTGCGGGCGTATGGTCATCCTACCTGGGCCCTGGGCCGTACTCCGGGGCTGGTATCGGATGTTCCCATCCTGACAGATCCGGCAGACATCCCTGCCATTGATACGGTCACCCTATACCTGAACCCCGCAGCCCAGGCCGCCTGGGCAGACTGGCTGGTGGCCCTCAACCCCCGGCGGGTTATTTTTAATCCCGGGACCGAACACGCAGAACTGGCACAGCGATTGATCAGATCAGGGGTGGACGTAGTGGAGGCCTGTACCCTGGTCATGCTCCGCACAGGACAATATGCACCGCCTGTAGTCCAAACCGATGATTTATAACATATTGATAATAAGTGAGATATACGGTTGATGCGAAATTTTCGCAAAATGCCGGATGTCTATATGTTGCATTTCAGCAGATTTTCGTAGCTTGTGATTACCCCCTCTAATCAGCTTGCTATGGCGTCTAACCTTGCTTCTACTGTCACCGAAGGAATACGCGTAAATGTACGCACATCCTATGTCCGGGATGAGTCCTCTCCCCGTCACCAGTATTATGTATTTGCCTACGAGATAGAGATCATCAATGAGTCGCTTACAGCCGTGCAGCTCATATCCCGCGAGTGGCATATTGTCAACGGTGTGGGCGAAAAACGGATGGTACGTGGCAATGGCGTAGTCGGCCATCAGCCCCGCATCGCACCTGGAGAGTCTTACCGGTACGTCAGCGGGTCACATTTTCAGACACCTGTGGGGATGATGCAGGGCCACTACGAGATGCGCCGACCCGATGGGGAGGAACTGGTGAAAGTACAAATCCCTGCCTTTACGATGATCGTTCCCTATTTGCTCAATTAAGGCATAATTGGTTAACTTGCCGGTCTATGAAGACGGCTCGTATCATCTATAACGGAGACCTCCGTACCACCGCTGAGCACATTCGCTCAGGCAAGACGATTATAACTGACGCTCCGCCGGACAATCACGGCAAAGGGGAGGCTTTTTCACCGACAGACTTGGTTGCTTCTGCGTTTGTGAGCTGCATGATGACGGTCATGGGTATCGTGGCCCATCGGGACGGGATGGATATGGGGCAGCTTAGTGGCGAAGTAGAAAAAGTAATGGCCGATAACCCACGGAGGATATCGGCCTTGCACGTAGTACTTACCTTTCAGGGGCACTCACTATCAGACAAGCAGCGTGATATACTGGAGCGCACTGCCATAGCTTGCCCGGTGGCCAGAAGCCTCCATCCTGATATTGCGATCAACCTCCGGTTTGAGTATCAGCCGTCACATTAAGACCGGACGGATTCAATCAGCTTGCGTGGATGGATCGCCATATGGCTGGCGTGATACACAGGTACACCGCCCTGGATCATGATCACCTGAGGTGACTGGTGCGGGATATTCAGCTCCTGTGCTACCTGGTTGGATACAGGCCGATAGGCCAGCAGGTCCAGGTAATACAGGTCCGCAACGGCAACCAGCTCAGGAACAGCTCCTTCCAGCATATCAAATACCATGGCAGAGGTGCCACATTGGGTGCTATGCTTGAAGATAAGCTGGGGACGCTCGTGCGATGCACGAAGGATCGCCGCGAGTTGATCCTCGCGGTTCAGAAATGACCAGTTAGCCATAATACCTTAACGGTGGTTACCGACTTTCTGAGCCTGGCATACGTGGGCGGAGGCGCAGCCAGTGGCAACGGTAGCGAGGGTGCTCAGGAGAAGGGCGGCCAGCGCAATCTGCTTCAAACGCTTCATGGGAAAAAAAATTGATAATTGTCGTGATGCAAGTTAGCGAAAACTGATGTAAATCTACATCATATCTGGATATAATGACAGGTGAAGCTTGGCAGATTCTAACAAGTCCTGAAGCCGCGGCCATCATCGAGGCACATCTGATGACAGACCCGGCTGATTTTGCATTGCGATACAGAGGTAACGTGATACCGGCAGCATTGTTGTCCACCCAACTCCGTAATTTACAAAAAAGCCGCCGCAAGCTGCCGGCTTATTTTGCTGCACGGTGTATCCTGCCCTCGCTGGCACTGGAGCAGTGCAGCAGTGAGGCGGCGGCGGCGCTCAAGGTGATGTCCGGAGAGCGGTGTCTGGATCTGACGCTGGGGTTGGGGGTGGACAGTGCCCATTTTAGCCGGCATTTCAGGGAGGTGACAGGGCTGGAGCGCGACCCCGAGCTGGCGGCTATCACGCAGTATAATTTTGGGTTGATGGGCGTCAGCGCCCAGGTAGTAACTGCCGAGGCGGGGGCCTGGCTGGCAGCCTATGAAGGACCGGTATTTGACCTGATATATGCTGACCCTGCCCGGCGGGATGCGGCAGGGGGGCGCCTGCACGACCCGGCAGCGACCAGCCCGGACATACGGGCGCTATACCCGCTCCTGCGGCGACACGGACGTACGCTCCTGGTCAAACTTTCGCCCATGTTTGATATTGCAGAGGCGGCCCGTCTGGTGCCTGATACTGAGTGGGTGGCGGTGGTCTCGGTGGACGGGGAGGTAAAGGAAGTATTGGTCCAGGCTTTGCTTCAGGATGCCTCACCCGGCTCTCCTGCGGTTCAGGTCTGGATCCATCGGGGCGGAGACGTGCAGCGGTATAGTTTCCCTTCGCTGGCAGCTTCAGGCATGGCTCCGGAAGCACATAACCCGTTGACAGGGGACATCCCGTTTATCCTGGAGCCTGACCCTGCTTTTTATAAGGCCCGTGCTGTACCTGCCCTGATGCGCACCCTGGACCCTGCCTGCGGGGCCTGGCAGTCCAATCCGCAGGGGTATATCTGGGCCACAGGCGCGACGGCAGCATTTCCGGGCAGAACCTTTCAGGTGCTGCATGTGATGCCCTGGAAACCCAGTGCAGTCAAAACCTGGCTTCGGAGTCAGGGCATCCGGCGGGCAGAGGTGGCCCAGCGTGATTTTCCCTTCAGTACCCAAGACATTCGCCGCCAGCTCGGGATTACCGAGGGCGGCGATGTGCGGTTGATAGCGGGTCGCTGCGGGAGCGGGTTATGGCTTTTTCAGGTAATGCCTGTTACCTCCTGACGTCAGGGCTCCAGCCGTATCCGGGCCACGGTGAATATTTTGCCCCGGTTCTGCATATACACCATCAGGGCTTCGTCATTGCTCACCTGCTCACAAAAACGGGGATAAAACTCATTTCCGTACTTATAGTCCTTGAACATCGGGCTACGTCCGGTCACTTGTCCATCAATCCCGATCTGGTGTGAATAGACATTAAATCCGTTGCGCCGGGGTTTGTACTCATAAAATACATAAGCACCTCCGGCCCCGACGGCACTGAAAAAGGACAGGCTGTTGGGGTTGTCAGATTGCTGGGTTTTTTCGATAATGGCATGCCACTCAATCCGGCCCTCTGCAGATACAGAAGTCAGGACGACATCGTCGTAGTGAAAAATCTCCCGCTCTACCCAGTAGCCGGATATGTCCCGGTAGGACTGGTAGGTGATGTAAAACTTCTCGGCAAAAAGCAGTACCCCTCCGTCAGACCGCAGCACAATCCCGTTCTCCGGGTCCATATAAAAATTCTGGAGCTCGCGTCCCCGGTCTATTTGGGAGCGGGAGAGGTAGTTGCTGAGAAAATTGGCATCAAAGGGCTCGATTGCATTCATGACAATATTGCCCTCCGGGGTGATCTTCTGCAGCATGGTGCCGGCGATCTGGTCGGTGCTCCGGTTGGAGTAAAAACCCGCCACATACATGTTTTCATCCCGGTCCACGCGGAAGGCCAGGTCATTGATAAAGAGGTCGCCCAGGACTATCTTGTGCTCCAGTCCCTGCTGGGCCGCAATGTCGTACTGATAGATAATGTGCTGGAAGTCAGTAGCCTCCCGCACTACCTGGGTGCGATAAAACTTGCCGAGGATGAACAGGTTTCCGTTGTTGCTGATGCGGACATTCCGGATCCGGAATTTATTGTCTGGGTATTTGACCTCGACCTCACCGTTTTGTACAAAATCCCCCTCGTCATCAAACACGTAGTAGAGCAGGGTTTCAAACTCCCGTTTGGTCTGAAGGCTTTTGTAGCAGAGCAACCGGCGTTTGTTGGGAGAAAGAACAAACTGAAGCCCGGTTTTTTGCTCCTTTTCATTGGGATAAACCGACAGGATTTCTTCCTCTGCCAGGACCTTTCCGGAGAGGTCATAGGCATAATAATACGCCTTGATGACATCCTCGCGGGGCAAGGTTTCCGTCACAAATACAAAGATATGGTTGCCGATGACAGAGAGAAAATCAATCGTCTTGCGGCCATTTTGCTCCAGGAGTTGTACGGACCATTCTTTTTTGAGGCTGGCGTCGTATTTGGTCAGGCTCAGAAACCGGTTGGAGGCCACGCTGTAGGGGCCGAGGGTCACCAGACCGTTGTCAGCGGGTGAGTACTCGTAAAAATCCGGCTTGGGCTGACGCCGTCCGAAGTCCACGCGGGAGATTACCTGCTGGGCAAATAGGGGAATACACAGGCTGAGCATGGCCAGCCCTGATAAGATACGTTTCATGTGGATTTCAGCTTTCACTTTCTTCTTGGATGAGGCGCCATGAGCGGTAGAGCCGGAAGGCGCCGTATGCGATCAGGAGTCCACCCACAAGGTAGTTGAACAGCTCGGGGTGATCCTGAAAATAATCAAACCGGATGGCACCCAAGTCTGGTGGAGGAGGTAAAATCTGACGAAAAGCCACAAATCCTCCGGCAAACATGAAAAAGATGCTCATGCCGAGTCCTACATATCCAACGATTTTGTACATACGGGGTTTCAGCGGGTTAAAAGGTTGAGGCGGGTAGTGTATGGCAGATGAGCAAGCGTGTGACTTGCGGCAGCAGCCGTGCAGGGCATCCGGTGCCTGTTGGATGCTGATACGAATTTCTTAAATTTCTCGGTTAAATACATCTTATCCCTGCCGGAGGTTTCGTTAATTCGCTAAAACCATCTGACGTGAATCCAACTTGTTACCGCTTGTTGCTGGCTATGGCCGCTGTATTGTCCTGGCTGGATATAGCAGCCCAGCAGACCTTCACCCGTACCTACGGAGGATCGGAGGACGAGTCTGCTACCTGCGTAGTAGCGTCTCAGGCAGGTGACTATCTGGTAGCGGGATATACACAGTCATACGGGGCGGGGAGTGCAGATGGGTGGCTTATGCGTCTGGATGCTTTTGGGGAGGAGATATGGCGACAATACATCGGTACCAGTGCCTACGAGTGGGTCCATGATATAACCGAGACCCGTGATGGTAATATCGTCCTGGCAGGATACGTACGCACGGACTCAGGCCAGACAGATGCCTGGCTGGCCCAGCTCAACCGCCACGGAGAGCTGATGTGGAGCCGTACCTACGGCGGCCCTCAGGCAGACGAAGCCCGTGCGATCATCCAGACCCGTGACGGGGGATTTGCCGTGGCAGGTTTTTCCTATTCCTTTGCGCGGGGCGAGAGTGATATATGGCTGTTGCGGCTGGACGCAGTAGGCCAGCAACTCTGGCAAAAAAACTATGGTGGTGCCGGGATCGAGCAGGCCTACGACCTCGTAGAGGCTCGGGATGAGGGTTTTATCCTGGGGGGGTATATTTCTTATCCGGAGCCCAATCTGGCTGATCTGCTGGTCGTGAAGGTGGACCGCAATGGAAAAGGTGTCTGGCGGCGCTCGCTGCCAGCACCCGGCAACGGGGTCGTGGAGGCCGTGACAGAACTTCCCTCGGGTGATATTCTGGCGGCGGGATGGGCCTGGCAGTCTGACAGCCAGCGGCTGGATGGGGCGGTGCTGCGACTCTCTCCGGGCGGTAAAGTCCTCTGGGACAAGTATTATGGCGGCACGGGAAAGGACGCGATCTATCACATCGCACCTGCGCGGGACGGCGGCCTGGTCCTCACCGGGCAGACTACCTCGTATGACCTTAATCCCGACATCTGGCTCCTGAAAATCCAGGACACCGGCGACCTGCTCTGGCAGCAGCATACCCTAGGCACCCGGAGTGACTGGGGACACGGGGTGAGTGCCACCCGTGACGGAGGATATATTGTGGTGGGAGGGACCCGGAGTTTTGCGCGGGAAGGGGCAGATATGGTCGTCCTAAAAACAGACAACCAGGGCAGGTTTGCGCCGGGGCCTGTGACGGCTGCGGTGCTGACCCGGCCTGAGCCACGCCCGGCTGCTGCGGGGCAGGCGACCCGGTGGGTACTGGCAATAGGGGTGTCGCAGTTTGAGGACTCAGTGTTTAATCTTCGGTTTGCGGCAGAGGACGCCCGTGCGGTGGCCGGGATATTCCAGGAGGTGCCGGGTGACCGGTATGCCCGGACGGATGTACAGGTGGTGACGGACAGCCTGGCCTCGCTGGCTGGTATCCGGTCAGCGCTGGATCGGGTGGACAGCCTCGCGCGGCCAGGCGACCTGGTCTTGATCTATATCTCTACACACGGGGCACTGGAGCCGGATGGCACCCTGTATCTGTTGCCCGCTGACTTTCAGAGCGGAAACCTCTTCGCCACAGCCCTGAGTATGCGGGACCTGACGGAGGGAGGCACACGTTGTAACCGGCTCATCCTCCTGGATGCCTGTCACAGCGGGCAGGGCGGGCTCAATCTACTCTCCTTCGTGGCACAGGCCCAGGGCCTCAACCAGGCCGTACAGGAAATTGCGCCTGAGGCACAGGGTATTACGGTCATTACTTCCTCCAGCGGCCGTGAATTGTCCTTTGAGAACCCGCTCTGGGGGCATAGTGCCTTTGCGCGGGCAGCACTGGAAGGCCTGCGGGGGGCGGCGGACTATAGCCATAACCAGATTGTCTCCCTCAATGAGCTCAATCTCTACCTCTCTGAGCGGGTATCTGAGCTGACACAGGGACGCCAGCATCCTTTTATGCCGATCAACCTTTTTGGGGACATCCCGCTCCTCCGGGTCGAATAAAACATACCTGGCTGACGGTGTACCTGCGCATCATCCCTCCACCGGAAACTGCATCAGCACCGAAAAAGTAAACGCCTCCTGGCGGACGTCGAGGGTATGCCGGCCCGGATACAACAATTCGAGACGCTTGCGGATGTTTTCAAGGCCGATCCCACCTGCTTCATCCTTGCGGCGGGGGGAGGTGCTGATCGTATTGATGATGCTGAACTGTAGCTGAGAGGCACCCGTGTCCAGTTGGGCCTTGATCCAGCCTTGTCCCAGCTCTTCAGGATTGCCATGTTTGCAGGCATTCTCAAAAAGCGGCGCAAAAAGCATAGGCGGCACATGAATACCTGTTGTGTCTCCCCGGACCTCAAAGGTTATCTGTTGAGGTTCAGGGGTTTTGAGCTGCTGAAGTTCAATAAAATTCTCCAGGTAGCGGATTTCCTGGGCCAGCGGGACCCGGTCTGCCCGGCAGTCGTAGAGCATATACCGCATCATGTCTGAGAGGCGGAGGATCATCGCGGGGGCATGCGGCGATCCGGTGAAGGAAAGCGAGTAGATATTGTTGAGCGCATTAAAGAGGAAATGCGGATTAACCTGCACCTTCAGAAGCCGGAGCTCTGCCTCCAGTTGCCCCTGACGATACTGCTGCTCCCGGTCCCGGCGCTGGTACCAGTCTTCGATCAGCTTGAGGGGGGCCGTCATGATCAGAAAAATAAAGCCGGAAGCCAGAATACCCGCCACATGTACAGGCCGGCTGATGACGTCCACCCTGCTTCTCCCAAACCATTGCTCCAGCATCAGATCGCCGCCCATCCGGAGCAGGGATATCCCTGCCATCAACAGCAGCAACCACCCGGCATACCGTACATATTCCTGCCGTACAAAGTACCTGGGGATGAGGATGTGCAGGTGGAGATGCACCAAGGTGTACAAACCACAAAACTGTATCAGTACCCGGGCGAGCACCAGCGGATAAGGCAAAAAAGCCGACATGGTCAGGGTGGCCAGCAAGAGGTAACCCGCCCAAAATATTACCTGGATCAGCAGGCTCAACTGTTTATAGGGGATCTGCATACGAACGGTGAAATGATCGGTATCAGCTATGTGCGGGAAATCTACACAAGGGAAATGGGTTTGTATTATTTTTTTCAACCAATGGCAGGATGCCTTCAATCAAATCCGGACGTACGGCAGCATAAGTAGGGCAATACTGTTTTTTGGTGGAGGAAATCAGGTAGATGGTTGAAAAAATAGGGCTTCACCGGTGGGCCTTCAGTAGATTCAGGTCGTTTCCTAACGATACATCCATGTTACCTTACCCATTTGTCATGGTTACAGCGATTGTGGCTTGGTTTTCCTGCGGTATGGCCCGTGGCGTAAGCCTGTTGGGGCTGGCTGTCGGGGTATATATTTTCGGCTACCTGATTGCCAGGCGCAGGAGCTCTTGTCGTTCTGTTTAAGGCATATTCACATGATATTCACGACTGTTTTTTCAGCACAAACCGGCTGGTGGCACATATGGATAGCCGCTTATGGGTTGTTGACCCTCCGGTATCTGGGATTTGCGGGGCTGGCTTTTGCGATGGTATATGGCTGGCGACGCAGGCAGTGGCGTCACCGCCGGCTGGGACACCAGGATCCGGCACAGGCACAACTTCAGCGCGAGATTGGGTATTCGATGGTTTCTATCGGGATATTTGCAGGGGTGGGCGCACTGGTGGTGATGCTGCACCGGGCCGGGCATACCCGTATTTATCACGATATAGGGCAGTATGGGTGGGGATGGTTTGGAGCCAGTATTGGGGTAATGGTGCTTATTCACGATACCTGGTTTTACTGGATACATCGGTTTATGCACCTCAGGTGGGTGTTCCGGCATGTACACCTGATCCATCACCTCTCGCACAATCCCTCTCCCTGGGCAGCATTTGCGTTTCATCCGGTGGAGGCCCTGCTGGAGGTTGGGGTATTGCCCGTAATTGTCTGGTTGATTCCGGTTCATCCGGTTGCCCTGTTTGTATTCCTGGGGATTATGATGGGGTTTAATGTCATGGGACACCTTGGGTATGAATTATTTCCGGCAGGTTTTCTCCGTACCCCGCTCGGTCACCTCACCAATACGACCACCCACCATCACCTGCATCACCGGTTTGGCAAGCACAACTATGGCCTGTATTTTAACCTCTGGGACCAGCTCATGCGCACAAATCACCCGCAGTACAAGGCACACTTTGAGAGAATAACAGGAAAAACAGCAGAAAATCTTCCCTCAGACGGATAATACCTATCTTTGTGTCAGACCCAATCATTCCCCTATCCGAAGTTTTGCCGCCAATATCAGCCTTGCAGTCCTGCTCAACCTGCTGATCAAGCCTGCCTGGCTCCTGGTAGAGATGGTTGTGCAGGACCGGGTGGGACATGCCGACTGGGGGTTGTATGCAGCCCTGCTGTCGCTGGGTTTTCTGCTGGTGGCACTGGCCGACCTGGGGATGAGTCCCTACCTGACCCGCACCCTGGCCGCACATCCGGAGGCATACGGACGGATCGTCCCCCAACTGTTGACCCTGAAACTATTCCTTCTGGTTTTATATCCCTGCGTGGGCATCCTGGCCGGATTTGTTACGGGTTACCGGGGGGAGGCGCTGGGGTTGCTGGCTATGTTGTGTCTGGTACATGCCGGGGGGCAAATGTTGCAGTTTTTTAGGGCGGGCCTGCAGGCCCGGCAGGCTTTTAAGGCAGACAGCCTGCTCTCCGTGTCCGACCGGATTGTGCTGATGGGGATTGTAGGGGTACTGCTGATGGGGGGGATAGATATTATGGCCTTTGGGTATGCTCGGCTTGCAGCGGCTGTCCTGACAGCCCTGATTGCCTACCGGATGCTGACCCGCACCTGGGGAGCATTACCAGTGCGGTGGCCCACCGAGGGCCGTGACTTGCTCCGGCAAGGGCTGCCGTTTGCCTGGATGACGGTGTTGTATTCTCTCCACGACAAAGTGGATCAGGTGATGCTGGAGCGGATCGCCGGAGAGGTCGAAAACGGGCTCTATGCCGCCGCTTATCGCTGGCTGGACGCCCTGAGTATGTACCTTTGGACCGTACTGCCCCTGTTTTTTGCCCGGTTTGCGCGGATACCCGACCAGATAGACGAGCAGGCCCGGCTTTTGCGGTTTGGACAGGTCATTACAGCACTGCCCATCCTGATATTGTGTGCCTGGGGCTGGTTTTATGGAGACACCCTTCTGTTGATCTTTGGGCACTCTACTCCGGAAGAAAAGGTCATCATGTTAGCCTGTCTGCAAGCCTTGCTGGCAGCCCTTGCACTCAACGGTGTATTTGCGATATTCAGTACCCTGCTTACCTCCACCGGACACGAGCGATATGTCAGCCGGCTGATCGTAGGAAGCATACTGCTCAATACCGGCCTGAATCTTTGGCTGATCCCCCGGTGGGGGGCAGTCGGGTCAGCCTGGGCGACTGTCGCGAGTTATGCCGCGATGGACATAGCGTATGTCATATACATCCGGTATGCGCTGAGCCTGAAGCTGCCCTGGGGCCAGATGATCCGGCTCGGTCTCATCGGTGTGTGGGTGTGGCTGATAGCCTGGGGGTGCCAGGTGCTCAACTGGCCCTGGTGGGCCGCAGGCGGGCTGATAGCCGCCGGAGGGGGGGCTGCCGCCTGGAGCCTGGGGTTGCTCTCGCCTGCTTATCTTCGTTTTTTTCGCCATGAAGGCTGATGCTGCCCGAACGGTATGCCACCTGACCGTGCTGAATCCCGCCCGGCATACCCGTATTTTTTACAAACTGGCTCGTACCCAGGCTGCGGCCGGGTGGAAGGTGTACGTTATCGGGCAGGATCCCTCGCCTGCTCCCTACGAAGCAGAAGGGGTTCAGGTGATACCCCGGCGCCCCTTTCACCGGCTGGCGTGGGAGCGCTGGCTGGCACCGCTCCTCCTGTTTCGGCAGGCCTGGCGTGTCCGGGCGCGTTTATATGTCATCCATGCACCTGAACTTCTGTTTACGGCAGGGCTGCTGAAGCTTACGACCCGTGCCAGGATCTTATACGATGTGCACGAGGATTATCAGGCCAATATCCGGGCGGCCCGGCATTATCCGGGCTGGCTCCGCCGTCCGCTGGCATGGGCCGTGAGAGCCTGGGAACGGCTGGCTGTGAGCTGGCTCGATGGTGTCAGTTATGCTGAGGCCGTCTATGAAAATTTCCTTCAGCTCCCGCCAGCGCGGCACACGCTGGTGCGCAATACCTTCCAGGCAACGGAACAACCGGCGCCTGAAGACACGTCAGTCCCCGAGGCTCCGTATCTCCTCGTAACAGGAACGCTGGCACCAGGCTGGGGCGTACTGGAGGCCCTGGCGTTGTGGCAAAAACTCTGTACCCATACGCCCATCCGGCTGGTGGTGGCGGGCCATGGCCAACATCCGGGTTTTATCCGGGACATACAGGAGACCGCAGCCCGTTCAGGATTTGAGGCATATTTTACCCTGATCGGCGGGGATACCTATGTGCCGTATGCCCGGATTCAATCCCTGATCCGGGGGTGTAGGGCCGGGCTGGCACTCTACGAAGTCTCGCCCAATATTCAGGGCAAAATTCCGACCCGGTTTTATGAATATATGGCCCTGGGCAAACCCCTGATTTTTACGCCCGATGCAGATTGGGTGGCGTTTAACCATCAGTGGCATATAGGCCTCCCGGCCATGCCGGCAGAAACCTCAGCCTCCGAGTGGTGGGAGGCGCTGGATGCGGTCGTACGTGCATATCAACAACCTCCGGCTGAGGCCTGGGCATGGGACACCGACGGAGTCCGGTGGCTGGCGTTGTGTGAGCGGGTAGTGGATAGCGTCAGGTCCGGATCTCCCGGCCCTGGCGCATGATTTCGGTCCACATTTCGTCGGGTACAGCCTCCAGCATAGAAAACTCTCCGGCCCCGTGCAGCCACTCGCCTCCGTCTATGGTGACGACTTCGCCGTTGACATAGGCAGAAAAGTCTGAGACAAGATAGGCTGCCAGGTTGGCGAGTTCCTGATGGTCTCCTGTGCGGTGGAGTGGCACGCGGTTCAGCGGGTCACCGATCAGGTCCCGCATGGGCTGTGGGAAAAGCCGCTCCCAGGCACCTGCTGTTGGAAATGGGCCGGGGGCAATGGCATTAAACCGGATACCGTATTTGGTACCCCACTCTACTGCCAGGGAGCGGGTCATCGCCAATACCCCTGCTTTGCCGCAGGCTGATGGCACCACAAAGGGCGACCCTGTCCACGCATAGGTCGTGACGATGCTCAGGCAGTTGCCTTTGATGCCTTGCTCGATCCAGTATTTCCCCAGGGCTAAGGCACAATTGTAAGAACCCTTGAGCACAATATCCACTACGGTATCAAATGCCCGGTGGCTGAGTTTTTCTGTTGGTGCGACAAAATTCCCGGCAGCATTGTTGACCAGGACATCCACCCGCCCAAATGCCTCCACAGCCCTGGCGAGCATATTTTCGACCATCTCGTAGTTGCGCACATCACAGGCGACGGGGAGTACTTTGCCGCCTGTCTCGGCCTCCAGTTCACGGGCCGTATCCTCCAGGCGCTCCAGGCTGCGGCTGGTAATGATGACCCGGGCTCCAAGCTGGAGAAAATACCGGGACATAGACCGACCCAACCCCGAACCTCCGCCCGTAACGACGATCACTTTGTCCTGCAAGGCATTATCCCGCAGCATTGGCTCTGTGTACATAAACAATAGATTTTAGGCAATGGGGTAAGACGGAAACAACTTACCATTTTATCCGGAAAAGGCAGCGTCACGGGCGAAAAATCAACCTACGGGCTAATAATTGCCCCTCAGCCTGTACCATCAGGACATAGATACCTGACCCCGGGCCAGGAAAAGGTATAAAATGCTCAGCTGACAGCAGCGGCACGGGGGTTGTACCCAGCAGGCGTCCGTTCAGGTCAGCCCATGTCACATATACCCGCTTGAGGGGAGACGTGCTGCTGAGCCATACGCCGTCCGAGGCGGGGTTGGGATATATATGTATGGATGAGGGGCGATCTTCAGGCGAAAGTCCCGTCGTAAGGTCGGCGGTCACTTTCACAAGGAGGGTATCTGCATCTGAGCAGCCATCCGGTCCGACCGCTGCAAGGCTCAGCCGATAGGCACCCTGGGTAACGTAACGGTGGGCTGGGTGTTGTACGCTGGCTGATGACCCGTCTCCAAAATCCCATCGCCACCTGGTGGCGCCGGTGCTGAGATCTGTGCAGTTGATTTCACCGGGGACAAACAAGCTGGGGTCAGCATCCAGGTGCGTTTCCATTTGGCCGGGCCGGACCTCCAGGTACACTGGCTGACGCTCGCAGGGGTTGGCAGTACGGATTTCCCAGTCACCGAGATAAAACCAGCGGGCAGGCCCCCGGTTGGTGCCTGTCACAGCGAGCACCCCCGGAACCATTACGGGATAGGGTTGCTGGTACTCCTGCAGCGGAGTCGTGCTGATCATCTCCAGCCGGTAGTCATGTCCGGGCAGGAGTGGTTTCTCAATAACAATCCGGCTGGGACCAGCGGGTAGATAAAAGGTGTCCCGCCATACCAGGGTCCCATTTGCCCGCCGGAGCGATAACAGGAGGGTTCCCCCTGCCTGCGCATTTACCGTCGCTGATACAAGGGTCGCAGCCATATATACCTGCACCACAAATGCAGCTCCGCTGTCAGCAGACCATGCTGCCTGAGCAGGCGCAGGAAGCGTCTGGTATCCATCGGCCGTCACCCAGCAAGTATCAGGCAATGTAACAGCTGGCATAAACAATGCATGTCCGTACCCCAGGGTTTCTGTCCCGGCAGCATCTGCCGTCCACCGGATGGAAGGTCCCGGAGCCCCGTAGGCAGTCAGCAGGCCGTCCTGACCCGGGCATACCGTATCTCCCTGCACCTGCAGGGCGGATGGTGCCCATCGGAATCCTGTCCATGTGATTGTATTGTCCAGGAGGCGGTATTCGCCTGCGGTCTCCGGGAGGCTCACCCTCGTGCGTAATGTGGCGGTACCCGGGGGTAAGAAGTACACACCCAGCGGGACGGTAGCTGAGTCGTCCGGCAGCAGGAGCCCATTCCAGTGGAGGGTGTCGGTTTCACCTGTCGGGAGGTCGGTATAAAACGTCAGGTCAGTTACCGGCGTGTTACCTTGGTTGCGGACAGTGGCAGCCGGAAATACAGATGTGGCGCATGTCAGGTCTGTCAGGCCCGCCAGGCTCGTGAGGGTTATGTCAGGGTCTACAGGGACCCGCGCGGGCACATATCCCTGTGCGATCAGGTATTGATAGGCGGCCTCAATTTGGATGAGGCCCTGTCCGTACTCATTGTCCTCCCCGGGTATGCCCAGATCGGTGCAGGTCATGTACAAGGCCATTTTGAGGGTATGGCCCGGCAGGTAAGGAAAAGCTTCTTTGAGCAGGAGCAAAGCTCCGGAGACATACGCAGCGGCCATAGAAGTGCCTGACTTACGGCCATAGGTGCCGTTCAGACGGGCGGACCGGATCTGAAAGCCCGGTGCCGAGACCTCAGGCTTGATCAGCAGGCTGCCGGTACCTCCGCAGGTGGAGGGCCCCCGGGATGAAAAACCCAGCAGGTTCAGGGAGGGATCATTGCCATTAATGGCAGCAACGGTGAAGGTGTTAACGAGATCGAGGTTGATGTTTTTGGGTGGGCTGATGCTGAAGCTGTCCGGCCCCGTATTTCCTGCCGAAAATACAACCGCGATACCGGCAGCCTCCAGGGCTGTAAGTGCCGGGCCATACAGCAGGTCGGTACATTCATCCGGGATATCACCGGTCCGCCAGGAGTTATTGATCACATCGGGCATGTCATCGGTGGCGGGGTCGCCGTCCGGGTCAAGTGCCCACTGAAACGCAGCCAGGTTGTCGCTGCTCAGGGCATCACAGATGGCGGGTGCAGCCATCCACTGTGCACGGGGCGCTACCCCGATGGTGTCGCGGGTGGCCGGGTCAAGGCCCAGAATGATCCCCAGGACATGGGTGCCGTGATCATCACAAGCATAGGGTTGTGTGGTGCCCTGCAACCCGTCATACCATCCCCGGGAGCCCAGGTATTGCCTGCTCAGGGCAGGGTGCTGTGCATCTATGCCTGAGTCGATCACCAGGACCTTGCGGCCATACCCTGTATAACCTCTTCGCCAGAGTGCCGGGGCCTGGATCAGGGTATGTCCGGGTTCACGGCCATTGGGGACAGGCGGTAGCAGCATGGCTGCATCATCGGTTTCATCCGGAAATACGGGTGCATCCCAGACCACACGGCGGATGGCAGGGTGGTGACTCAGGCCAGCCACCGTCTCCGGATCAGCCCGGAGAAATATCGCATTAACAATCCAGAGCGGGCGGATACTCCCCGGCACGACCCCGGGCAGGCTTTCCAGCCAACGGAGTATTGTGGGTTGAGCAGATGCCTGGTCGCGCAGGGCTTCAATCAGGTCTCCGGGGGTACCCGTATGCCGGTAGGCTGGGTGTTGCTGGGGACTTTCCAGGATGATTCCTATGGTCAGGGCCGTATCCCGGAGTGTCAGGTGGTCGGCCAGGATAGGCGAGAGCTTGTCAGGGTCATATAAAATCTGAGCCGGGCAGTATCCTGTCATCAGATACCACCCGGCTAAGAAAAGGCCCCGTATGAATGGCGGGGTGCGCAAAGTTTATTCTTTTACCAATTTACGCACGAGCGTACGGTCTTCCAGCTTGATTCGCAGGTAATACACCCCCTTGGCAGCCTGAGACAAGTCCAGCGGCAGGGTCTCGCGGTAATAATCTGCTGCCGGCAGGTACAGGACCCGCTTGCCGAGCACGTCTGTCACTTCTACCTCAGCTGAGGCCATCCGGGCCAGCTCAAACTCAGCCTGGAATACGCCCTTGCTTGGATTCGGATACACCAGAATTTTACCCAGTGCTCCCAGTTCGTCGCCGATACCTACATTAAATAGATAGGTACCCGTAGCCTCCAGGGTTTTGGAAGTAGCATCCGAGCAAAAGTCCGGTCCGGTCGCCAGAAGGGATACCTGGTAGATACCGGGATAATAATAGGTGTGAGACGGGTTTTTGAGGGTGCTGGTGGTGCCGTCTCCAAAATCCCAAAGCCAGCTGGTAGCGTTGGTGCTCTGATCCGTAAAATTGACCGTAGGATTAAAACTCAGGTCAATCAGCAGGTTGCTTGCTGCAAAATTGGCGTCCACATTGCCCGCAGAGGTCGTCACAAAGGCGGCGGTCCGGGGACATGCACTCGCGATATCCACGACCCAGTCGTAGAAGAAGAAGTACTTATTCGAAGGGAGGTTGTCCTGGTAAGCACCTGTGATGGTCACCAGGTCATTGAAGGTGTACGGATAGCTGACATCTGTCGTATTGTGGTACAGGGCACCACTGGCATTGCTGCCGAGGCCGAGCTGGTATTTCTGACCAGGGTTGATCGGGAAGTCCAGGACAACAACAGACTGCCCCGGATCCAGGGTATCAAATTTTGCATTGAGGACACTGCCCTGCTCACTGCGAAGCTGGAAACTCCGTACCCCGGCAACCGCTGCAAAAACTGTCACTGAGCGCAGTACGATCGGATAATTGACCTCAAACTCCAGGTATGGAGCTGTGCTTTGCAGGAAAAGGCCGGAGCCTGTCTGGTAGGTTTCTTTGCCCAGATGGCCACGGGTGGTCGCAGAGGCCCAGTAGATGGTGTTGGCCGTGATCGCCGGCGAAACCAGGGGATTACCTTCGCCTACCAGGGTTCCCCCTGTATTGGCGGTGTACCATTTGATGACAGACTCAGGCTTGTCGGAGTTGGCAAATACAAGGGCAGACGCGCCTGTACAGGCGTTCACGAGATTGGTGGTGATGTTGTCAACCCCGAGGATGGTAAATGAACCCGTAGCACTATTGTCCAGCGAAAAATAATCTGCCTGTCCGTTTACCTCTGTGATATTCAGCTCAAACGTATGGTAGCCGATGTCAAAGGTTTGCTCCGGGAGGGTGATCTGGGTGGTTGCATTCGGGGCAAGATTGCCGGTCCAGGTGAAATCTCCTGTTGTACCGTCGCTATAGGAATAGGTGATGCGGGCAGAGGTCATGGGGGCATTACCGAGGTTTTGGACCGTCACGGTAGGGCTGGCTGCCGTATCACAGCGGAAGCTGGTCATGCTGGCGACAGATACGACGGAAGCATCGCGGTCCTGGGGGACCGTGACCGGGGTGAAACCCTGGTTGACCAGGTAGTTGTAGGCATTTTTGACGTGTATGAGGCCATTCCCATACTGGTTGTCCTCACCAGCTGTGCCGAGGTCTGTCGCGCTGTAATACAGGGCTTCCTTGAGCTGGGTGCCGGTGAGAGAGGGGAAAGCCTCCTTGAGCAGGAGCAGGGCTCCGGACACCTGAGGGGTAGCCATTGAGGTGCCGCTGAAGAGGGCATACCCGCCGCCGGGGATAGAAGAGCGTACGTTTTCGCCGGGGGCCACAACTTCCGGTTTGATCAGGAGGCTACCCGTGCCACCACATATCGTAGGACCCTGGCTGGAAAAAGAAGCCCGTGGGAAGCTGGGGTTAGCGGCATTAATCGCCCCTACACAAAACGCATTGACGACGCTGACATTGGAGATAGCAGGTGATCCGATGGAGGAGGCTCCCTCTGTTCCCCGGTTCCCGGCTGAAAAAACAACTGCAATACCGGCCGTTTCCAGGGCTGTAATGGCAGAGGTAGATACCGTATTACAAGCTGCGGCATTACCCTGGGGGTTGCTACCCCAGGAGTTATTGATGACATCTGGCATGTCATTGATGGTCAGGGCATTGTTGTCGGGGTTGATGGCCCACTGGAGAGCATCCAGTGAGTTGGGGCCTCCGAGACAAGCCTGGATGGGGGTTCCGTCCGGTCCGCCGTCTATCGCCGGTGAACCCATCCACCGGGCATTAAAAGCTACCCCGATCGTATCATGCGTCGTCCGGTTGAGGCCGCAGACCGTCCCGCTCACGTGGGTGCCGTGGTCGCTGCAATCAAAGGGATAGTCTGTCTCTCCCGGGCCATACCAGGCCAGGTTATCACCGACGATAGCACCATAATAATTGTCCTTCAGGGCAGGGTGCTCACCGTCTATACCGCTGTCTATGATCAGGACCTTGCGACCCACGCCGGTGTATCCCATTGCCCACATATCAGTGGCATGAATGACCGAGTGTGCGATCTCGCGTCCGTTAGGCGTGCGAAAAGGAGCATATGACTCAAACCGGGCATCATCTACGCCCGGGCGCACGTGGAGGGCAAGGGAGAGGATGTCTGCCCGGTCAGCCAGCCGCAGGACGGCTTCCCGGTTGGCAGGCAGGATGAAGGCATTGGTGATCCAGTAGGAGCGGATATGTGCGTGGTCCACCCCGGGATCGGCAGCAAGATGCGCCATTACCGGACCCTGGGTAGCGGCAGCCATGTCTTGCAGGGCTGTGATCACTGTATAGGCCCGGTTTTCCAGGGTTGCCTTTTTTTTCGTGAAGGAATGCTCCAGTGCCGCGAGGTCTACTTGTGAAGTCAGCATGACTTCTACTGCTGTCATGCCCTGCGGGTCGGCATCCAGGGCGGCCATCAACTCAGGTGAAATTTTCCAGGGGGTCTGTGCAGACATCAGGGCGGCACTGAAGACCGCCCACAGGATCAGTACGGTTTTTTTACACATGTCAGGGGAAACTATTTGGGGTAAAGGACAAAACGTAATAGTATAACGCCTATAACGAGATGGGGCGCCTGAAGGGCAACGCACCAGAAAATAAGGGTGGCAGTCTGACTTGCCGGACTACCGCATTGTGTGTAAGGACGAAGATACGGAAAACTCCCGGATCGAAAAGTACATCATTAACGGCAGAGAATTTATGCAGTAAGGTGAATCTCCGTAACTTCCGGCACATCTCAAATTGTGTATGTTATGACCCGTTTTCCGATACTCAATTTTCGTCAGTGGATTGAGGACAACCGCCACTTACTCAAGCCCCCCGTTGGCAACAAGGTCATCTATGAGCAGACAGATGACTTTATCATCATGGTAGTGGGCGGCCCTAACCAGCGCACCGATTACCACTACAATGAGACAGAGGAGTTTTTTTATATGCTGGAGGGCAATATGGTCCTGAAAATCCAGGACGAAGGTCAGCCGGTGGACATTCCGCTACAGGAGGGGGAAATATTTCTCCTGCCTGCCCGGGTGCCGCACTCACCCCGCCGCCCGGCGGGCTCCATCGGGCTGGTGATTGAGCGCAAGCGTGATACCACCCATACCGACGGACTGATGTGGTTTTGCCCCAACTGCAATCACAAGCTGTATGAGGCGTATTTCCCCATGGAAAACATCATGACCCAGATGCAGGGTGTATTTGAGGCGTTTTATGCCTCTGAGGCATTGCGTACCTGCGCCCAATGCGGGCATGTACATCCTGTTCCGGGCCGGTAAGGTTACTGGAAGACCGCATCTGACTCATCCATTCGGGGCAGGAGCATCTCCACACGGGTACCGGTGGACTGTCCCTGCGCGTCCCGTATCTCCCCGATCTGGAGGTCATACTGCCGCTGGGTCATGCGGGCAAACAAGGCCAGACGGTCCAGGGTGATCTGCATCCCCCGTGACACGTGGTCATTGGGTCGGTTTTCGCGCCGGGCACGGCTGGCTTCTATCCCGATCCCGTTGTCCTCAATCAGGATGCGGAGGTGCTCCTCGCCTGCGGGCTGGATGGCAATCCGGATCATACCGCCCTGTTCCAGAGACATAACACCGTGTTTGATGGAGTTTTCGACAAACGGCTGGAGGATCATCGGGGGCAATTGGATCTCGCTGCTATCCAGGGCCGGGTCCATCTCTACGACATAGTCAAATTTTTCTGGAAACCGCATTTTTTCCAGCGAAAGATAAATCTTGAGTCGTTCTACCTCCTGGGCCAGGCTGATAAAATCTTGTTTGGTACTTTCCAGGTTGAGCCGGACAAGTTTGGCAAAACTGGATAAAAACCGGCTGGCAGCGAGTTTGTCCTGGCTATGGATGAAATACTGGATAGACTGCAGGGCATTAAAGGTAAAGTGCGGGTTCATCATGGCATACAGGGCCTGATGTTCCAGCCGGAGTTTTTCGGCGGTATTGCGGATACGGGTTTCCTCCTGGGCCCGGCGGCGGCGCTCGGTGATAGTAAAATAAACATACCACCCGATAATACCCACCAAGGCGGCCATGAGCAGGACAAACCACCAGGTCTGCCAGAATGGGGGTAAAATTTCGAAGGAAAAGGAGGCCTGTGGCACATCCGTCCATCCCTGGGTTTCTACCTGCGCCTGTACGACGAAGGTAAACTTGCCCGGTCTGAGGTTGGGAATAGAGACTTGCGGTTGGCGCTGGGGGTCTGACCAGTTTTTGTCGAGGCCCTGAAGCTGATACCGGTACTCAATCTGGGCACCATTTCGGAAACTAATCCCGATAAAGTCAAAAACCAGCCGGTTTTCGCGGTGTGATAGCCGTAGGTTGACGGGCAGTCCGAGGCTATCCACCTGGTAGCCAAGACTGGTCCAGGAGGAGGCACTGCCTGCCTGCACGCGGGTGATCATGAGCCGGGGTTTGATGGCCGGGCGGATGTCGGCCTGCTGGCTGGGACGGTGTACCGCCCCCTCAGCCGTGCCGATCCAGATATGCCCCTGGCTGTCTTCAAAGGCGGCATTGGCATTACACTCCAGGCTGGGAAAACCGTCCCGCTGGGCAAAGTGCTCAAACCGGGCCCGGGAAGAACCGTTCCACTGGCGGAGGTCGAGGCGGTAGGCGCCATTTTCGGTAGCCACCCAGAGGTACCGGCGGGCTTCCAGGGTCAGGCCTACCACGGTATTGGCACCCGGCGCTCCGCTGATAGGTATCTGGACCGGTCGTCCCTGCCCCAAGCAGGTGAGCCCTGCCGAACTCCCGACCCACATCCGCCCGTCCATGTCCTCCAGCAGGGTAATGACATTGTTGCCCACCACATCGTAGGAGGGAATGGGAGTGGGATCTGCTTTTTTGGGGATCAGGACCAGCCCCTGTGCCGTTCCCACCCAGGTAGTGTCCCGGTGGTCCCGGATAGCATAGATGGTTTTTTCGGCCTGGGTCCAATACTTGAACTGATCCCCCCGCAAAATGTAAATGCCGTTGTCTGTACCTACCCGTATCAGCCCCTCCGGAGACTGATCCACACAGAACACGCTGTTGCAGCGGAGTCCATCATTATTATTGTATACACGCATCCGGCTGCCATCCCACCGGGTCAGGGTCCCGTTATAGGACGCAAACCAGAAGTGGCCAGCCTGGTCCCGGTAGCTATAACAAATGGCATTGCCACCGAGTCCCTGATCTTCTGTATAGGTAGCGACCCGTTTGTCTCCCTGGTACACACTGATGCCCCGATCCTTGGTGCTGATCCATATCCGGCCCTGGTCGTCCTCCAGAAAAGATTTGGCCAGGTTGCTGGTCAGCCCGTCGTCCATTGTATAACGCTCAAACACCCCCTCAGTGATTTTGAGCACGCCCCCACCGTCAGTTCCAAACCAGACATTGCCCTCATGGTCTACAGTAGCGGATCGCATGGAGTATGCACGGGTATGTCCGCGGTCACTGAGGGGGATCATATGGTCATCCAGCAGCCGCACGATCCCGCTTCCGGTGCCAGCCCATATCTGCCGGGTATCCTGGGTGAGGCAAAATACCGTGGGATCAGAAATCCCGGCCTCTCTCGGGTCAAAAAACTGCCACACATCCCCGCGCAGGCAATAAAGGCCCTCACGGGCACCTACCCAGAGGGTTCCCGTTTTGTCACAGAGCAGGCTGTGAATTTCCTTGCCGCCGCCGGGTCTGGGCTCGACCCGCCGCACACGCCCGTCCGGTGTGTGCTGAAACAATCCCTGGAGGGTACCTATCCAGAGGGCCTGGTCTGACCCGTAGGCCAGTGCCTCTACACTTACGACTTTGTCCTGCTCGGGCAGGGGGACCTGGGTCCAGGTATTGTGCTGATACCGGGCCACTCCTTTGGATTGACCCCCGACCCATATCGTGCCGTCCGGTGCCTCTATCAGGCATCGGATATTGCTCTCCGGCAGCCCTTCCCGGGTGGAGATGGTCCTGAAGGTCTGTCCATCGTACACCGTAATCCCATTGTCGGAGGCCATCCATATCTGCCCCCGCCGGTCTTCCAGCAGATCAGACAGGAAGTACCCGGAGATATCGCCTTCCTGGCCTATATGGGAGAACTGGTAGCCGTCATACCGGTCGGCTCCGCGGTGCGTGCCCAGCCATAGATACCCCATGCGGTCCTGCAGCAGGGCCATGACCTGTGACTGGATCAGGCCATCAGCCGTGGAGTACCGGGTGATCGTGTACACCTGCTTGATCTGGGTATGCCCTGTGGTCAGCAGGCCCAGGCACAACCCCAAGAATAGGATACGCTTCATGGGGACAATATACGGAATATCCTGCTACGTGCAGGCTCAGACAGGCGTGAGGGGGAATACCTCTTTAGGGTGGCGCTTGATATAGCCCCGGATGATCCGCTGCACATCCGGCAGTTCTTTGACCTCCGGGAGAGCTGCCTTGATCGCATCCGGTCCTTGTGCTACAATATCCTGATCAAGCCAGCCATATCCCCGCAGGATACCTCCCGCGACCCAGACCACAGACCGCTCCTCATAGGTACGGCCCGTGCTGATCACCAAAAAGTCCCCCCGGGTCCGCCCGCCGTAGGTGAAGTCCCGGATCGCATCCTCTGCCCGCAGGTTGTAAGAAGCGGGTACTTCCTCCCCCGTACAGGCCCCCTGACAGATATGCAGTTGGCGGTGAAAACAAGGTCCTTTGCTTTTTTCCAGTCCATTAAGCTGGGGACAAAGCTGATATGTGCGGCCGCGGCGGTCCAGCGCAGCCTCTGCGTGTGCCTGAGAGGTATATCCGGCGAGAGGATGATGTTTTTCGTCATACTTGCCGACCCAGAACCGGAGGTATCCGGCGCGGTCTTCGCGTACATAGACCCCCCAGTTAAACCGTGTGCGGCGCTGAGCCTGGTTAAAGGATGGCTGAAGACGTTTGATCTCGGCATTTTCCAGCAGCAAGGCCATGATCTCACTCCCGGTCAGCTCATAGGTGATGTCATACATCTGGTCGAGCATGTGAAGGGTTTTGCTGGCATTGTGTGCTCCCTGGAAGTGTGACATCACCCGCTTACGGATCTGGGTGCTTTTGCCTACATAAATGACCTGTCCCAGTTGATTGTGAAAATAATATACCCCCGGCTCCTCCGGCAGATCATCCACCAGGGCAGGATTCAGATGGGGCGGAAGGCGTACCTGGCTGATCTCCTGGGCCAGCATTCCGTTGATGTCACGCTCCGCACCCACCCGCAGCAGGTGGCCAAACAGGGTAACAGTCGCTGTCGCATCACCCCAGGCCCGGTGGCGGGCTTCATTGGCGATGTCGAGGTAGTCACAGAGGTTGCGCAGGCTGTAGGAGCTCAGGCCCGGCATGACCCGGCGGCTGAGTTTGACGGTGCAGAGCTGGCGGCGGACAAAGGTATACCCCAGCTGACGAAACTCTTTTTGGACAAAACTATAGTCAAACCGGACGTTGTGCGCGACAAATACTGCATCACGGGTGATCTCCACGATCCGGCGGGCGATCTCAAAAAATTTCGGCGCATGGCGCACCATTTCATTGTCTATCCCGGTCATGGCGGTGATAAACTCCGGAATCGGCATCTGCGGATTGACCAGGGACACAAACTGATCCAGTACTTTTTCTCCATCAAACAGGTACACTGCGATTTCGGTGATCCTGTCCACCCGGGGATCTCCGCCAGTGGTCTCGATGTCAATAATAGCGTATGTCCTGGGGCTCCCCATATCTATAGCAATAATTGGGTAATAATACTAATTTTTTTAGAAAAACAGATGATCTGTATGTAGCCGGAATATGGGTGCTATGACTAAAATCAACCGGCCAACCTCATAAGATCATCCGGCCAGAACGCCCCGGGAGGCTCCTTTGCAGACACGCTATTTGTTACTGCTGTGGAAGTAAAAACCATCCCGCTCCCTGTACAGGCTCCCGCCGCTACCTGCTACCACTGTGGCAACAGTTGTGAGCAGGAGCCTATCCTGCTGGCAGACAAACCCTTTTGCTGTGAAGGGTGCAAAACGGTGTATCAGATCCTGCATGAGCACGACCTGTGTACCTATTATGATCTGTCGGCACACCCGGGCATCACGCTGCGGGCGCGTAAGGATGACAGTGCCTTTGCTTATCTTGACAATCCGGAGATCGCTGCCCAGCTCATCTCTTTTCAGGATGAGACCTTGACACGGGTGACGTTTTTTCTGCCGGCCATGCACTGTGCCTCCTGCATCTGGCTGCTGGAGAACCTCTACCGCCTGCATCCTGCTGTCACGCAGAGCCGGGTGGATTTTTTGAAAAAGGAAATTTCCCTCACGTTTCGCCACCAGGCGCTCAGCTTGAGGGGCCTCGTAAACCTGCTCGCCACACTTGGATACGAGCCTGAAATCCACCTCCGGGACCTCCACCACGCCGCAGGCAAACGGCAGGACCGAAGTTTTTACTACAAACTCGGGGTGGCGGGTTTCTGCTTTGGCAATATCATGCTGCTGAGTTTTCCGGAGTATCTGGGGCTTGAAAAAGGCTCCGAGGGTGGATTTCAGCAGTTTTTTGGGTATCTGAATATTCTGCTGGCACTTCCGGTTTTTTTATACAGCGCTTCTGAGTTTTTCAGGTCGGCCTGGAGTGGGCTTACCCACCGGATGTTAAATATAGATGTGCCGATTTCGCTGGGGATCCTGGTATTATTTGGCCGGAGCACCTGGGAGATACTGGCGGGTACTGGTCCGGGGTTTATGGATTCGCTGGCGGCGCTGGTGTTTTTTCTGCTGGCCGGCCGGTGGTTCCAGCACAAGACCTTTGACAGCCTGTCATTTGACCGTGACTACACGGCCTATTTTCCCATCGCTGCCACCCTGATCCAGGATTCTGAGGAGAAAAGTGTACCGGTCACCTCCCTCCAGGCAGGTGATACGATCCGGATACGGCACCAGGAGTTGATCCCGGCTGATGGGATACTCTTGTCAGGGCAGGCTGCGATTGATTATAGTTTTGTGACAGGTGAAGCAGTGCCCGTCGCCAAGTTTTCAGGTGATCTGCTGTACGCTGGTGGTCGTCAGACAGGGGCCTCCATTGAGATGACCCTGACGCGGGAGGTGTCACAGAGTTATCTCACCCAGCTCTGGAACCATGATGCATTTCAGAAAGATCACCGCCAGCACTGGATAGAGCTTACGGATCGTCTCAGTCAGCGATTTACGGTGGTGATCCTGGGAGTGGCACTGGTCTCGGGTTTGTATTGGCTCATGCAGGGGAGCGTGTCCCTGGCCGCACATGTGAGTACATCGGTACTGATCGTGGCGTGTCCCTGTGCGCTGGCCCTGATTGTGCCGATCACGCTGGGCAGTATCCTGCGACATTTGGGGCATCACCGGCTGTTTTTGAAAAACACAGGGGTTATTGAGCAACTGGCGGAGATTACGCATATCGTTTTTGACAAGACAGGCACCCTTACCTATAAAGACAGCAGCCAGGAAGTGATCATGGTCGGGCAGCCAACAGAGGATGCCCGACGGCTGGGGGCCTCACTGGCGCGTCAGTCTTCGCATCCGGTGAGCCGGGCCGTCGCATCCCGGCTGGGCTGGGCCGGACCGGCGGCTGTGATCGAGCACTTTGAGGAGGTAGCCGGACAGGGAGTACGTGCCTGGGCAGACGGACATGAGATCAGCCTGGGCCGGGCGGACTTTGCAGGGGCCAGTCTGATGCAGGAGGAGGGGCCGGGCCGTGGATATACCTGGCTGGTCATAGAAGGAGAGACAGTGGCAGGTTTTGCGCTGCCAGCGCGGTACCGTCCTGGGTTGCGGGGGCTGCTGGCACGGCTGCAGACGGCCTTCAGTTTATCCCTCCTCTCGGGTGACCATGACCGTGAGCGAGCAGCCCTGGAGGCTTTTTTTCCCGCTGATACCCCGATGCTCTTCAATCAGCAGCCAGATGACAAGCTGGCCTATATCGCATCCCTTCAGGCATCCGGCGCCCGGGTGCTGATGGTGGGCGATGGGCTCAATGATGCGGGCGCCCTCCGGGCGGCTCAGGTAGGGGTTGCAGTATCAGAGCAGGTAGATACATTTTCGCCCGCTTGTGATGCGATCCTCGATGCGAGCCAGCTCCCCCGCCTGGATCAGTTGATCCGGCTGGCACAGCAGGGCATGTGGCTGGTGCGCGGCGGGCTGCTGATCTCGCTTTCTTATAACCTGGTGGGGCTGAGTTTTGCGGTGCGTGGGTTACTCTCACCGGTTATCGCAGCGATCCTGATGCCGCTGAGCTCTGCGACCGTCCTGATATGGGGGCTGGCAGGCACCTGGATCGCAGCCAGGTATCTCCGTCAGGAGACACCGGAATCGTCCCTATGACAAAAATCATATGTACCCCGGCTGGATATCATATGCCAGCGCGGCTATATGTACCAATTTTCGCCCATAATCCTGACAAAATATGAGTGCCATCTTCGTGCTGATCATTATAAGCCTGATTGTTGCGGCCGGTTTTCTGACGGCGTTTTTCTGGGCAGTCGGCAACGGCCAGTATGAAGACGACTATAGTCCGGCAGTCCGCATGCTTTGGGAGTCCGCACCGGCAGCCCCCCGCCAGACACCAGAAGCACCGCGCCCCGCCGACACTGATGTCTCTAAATGATTTTCCTCCTGTTCCCTTAATGTTGTCTCCACATGACTCTCGAACCTCTAACCCTTAACAGTCCCGGCACAGCCGCCCCTCAGGTGGACCGGTTTCGGTATGACAATGCGATCGTGCGAAATTTTGCGATTGCCTCTGTCGCCTGGGGGCTTGCCGGCATGCTTGTCGGCCTGATTGCTGCCCTTGAGATGGTGATGCCGTCTTTATTTTTATGGGATGGGATTCCTTTCTTGTCGTTTGGCCGCATCCGTCCGCTCCACACCAATGCGGTCATTTTTGCTTTTGTCGGCAACGGCATTTTTATGGGGGTGTATTACTCCCTCCAGCGGCTGGTAAAAGCGCCGATGTACAGCAAGGCCCTGAGCAATATCCACTTCTGGGGCTGGCAACTGATCATTCTGTCGGCACTGATCACACTCCCGCTCGGTATCACGACCAGTAAGGAGTACGCAGAGCTGGAGTGGCCGATAGACCTGGCGATTGCAGTGGTCTGGGTGGTATTTGGGCTGAATATGATCCTGACGATCATGAACCGCCGGGAACGCCACCTGTATGTCGCTATCTGGTTTTATATCGCGACCTGGGTGACAGTGGCAGTCCTGCACATTGTCAACAGCATGGCGCTGCCAGCAGGGTTGTTTAAGAGTTATTCAGTGTTTGCGGGGGTACAGGATGCCCTGGTACAGTGGTGGTATGGGCACAATGCAGTGGCTTTTTTCCTTACGACTCCGTACCTGGGCCTGATGTATTATTTCATGCCCAAGGCTGCCAACCGCCCGGTATTTTCTTACCGGTTGTCCATCATTCACTTTTGGGCGCTGATATTTATCTATATCTGGGCCGGTCCGCACCACCTGCTGTACTCAGCCCTGCCTGACTGGGCACAGTCACTGGGTACGGTTTTTTCGGTCATGCTGATCGCTCCCTCCTGGGGTGGGATGCTGAACGGGTTGCTGACCCTGCGGGGTGCCTGGGACAAGGTACAGTCAGACCACGTGCTGAAATTTATGGTGGTGGCTGTGACAGCCTATGGTATGGCAACCTTTGAGGGGCCGATGTTGTCCATCAAGAGTTTTAATGCCATTACCCACTTTACGGACTGGACCATCGCTCACGTACACGTAGGCGCGCTGGGCTGGAACGGCTTTTTGACCTTCGGTATCCTGTACTGGCTGGTGCCCCGCATGTGGCGTACAGAGATTTTTTCTGCCAAACTGGCCAATGTACACTTCTGGCTGGGTACCCTGGGCATCATCTTCTATGCGCTGCCGATGTACTGGGCAGGCTGGACCCAGGCAGCTATGTGGAATGAGTTTGGGGAAGACGGACGCCTGGTGTATGGCAACTTCCTGGATACGGTGACCCAGTTGATTCCTATGTACTGGACCCGTGCGCTCGGGGGCACGCTCTACCTGGCCGGTGTGTTTGTGATGGTGTACAACCTGGTCAAGACAGCATATGCTGGTAAGTTTCAGGCATATGAAGAGGCAGAGGCACCAGCACTCGCCAAAGAAGAGCCTGCACACAATGCCAACGGACGTCGTGAGTACTGGCACCGCTGGATCGAGCGCCGCCCGCTCCAGATGTTGTTCTGGTCACTGATCCTGATCCTCATCGGGGGTATTGTAGAGATGGTGCCGACCTTTATGGTGCAGTCCAATATCCCGACCATTGCCTCTGTAAAACCCTACACCCCGCTGGAACTCCAGGGCCGTGACATCTATACCCGCGAGGGATGTTATACCTGTCACTCCCAGATGGTACGCCCCTTCCGCTCAGAAACGGAGCGGTATGGTGAGTACTCCAAAGCAGGTGAGTTTGTCTATGATCACCCATTCCAGTGGGGATCAAAACGCACCGGGCCGGACCTTCATCGCCTCGGGGGCAAATACCCTGACAGCTGGCACTACAACCACATGCGGGATCCCCGGTCTATGTTTGAGCAGTCGCTGATGCCATCTTATCCCTGGCTCCTCAAAGACAAGCTGGATATCTCTACGACCCCTGCTAAGATCCGCACCATGCAGGCCCTGGGTGTTCCGTATCCGGCCGGGTATGATGAGCTGGCCAATGAAGACCTGCAGAAGCAGGCCGAAAAAATCGCAGCCGGCCTGCGGGAGACCGGTGTCGAGAATGCCGTCGCAGACCGGGAGATCATCGCCCTCATCGCGTATCTGCAGCGCCTCGGCACAGACATCAAAGCAGAACCCACCAAGTAGTCACGGCAACTATTGACCGCTAATCTATCTGATTATGTATAAAGATGTGCTCCGGTCCATTTCCGACGTCAGCTTGTACCCGGTAGTGGCCATCCTGATTTTCTTTGCCTTTTTTGTTGCGCTGATCGTGTATGTCCTGCGAATGGACAAAACCCAGGTGCGTGACATGGCTTCTATTCCGGTACTTGATGAGCCTGTCGTCACCGGCCACCCCTCCACGCCTAATACCCAGATACGATGAACCATAGACTCCCCAAATGGCCGGCACTGGCGGCCCTCCTGCTGGCTGGTCTCCCGCTTGCCGCCCAGGCCCCGGACACCGGGACAGATGCTGTCACCATCCGCGACCTGACGATGCTCCTGATGTTTGCTACCATTATGATAGCCATCATCTCCCTGATCCTCGCTTATATGGTTTTTGTGCTCATACGGGCACGTGCCGCTGAGGCAGCTGTGGCAGCAGGACTGGCTGTGGCGCAGCCCAAACCCCTCATAGACTGGGCCGCATTTAAGCGCCGCTTTATCACGGACGCGGTGCCGGTAGCCCAGGAGCAGGACATTGACATGGGCCATGACTACGATGGCATCCGCGAGCTGGACAATAACCTCCCACCGTGGTGGAAGTATGGGTTTTATTTCACCATAGCATGGTCTGCAGTGTATCTCTGGTTTTTTCATATCCAGACAGACTGGTCCTCTGATCAGCAGTGGCGGGATGAAGTGGCCGCAGCAGAGGTAGATAAAGCTGAATACCTCAAAAAAGTCGGCAACAAAGTAGATGAAGCCTCCGTGGTAGTCCTGGCTGATGCCAGCCAACTTACCGCCGGTAAGTCTGTCTATACGGCCAACTGTGCCAGCTGTCACGGACAGGCGGGTGAGGGCATGGTAGGCCCCAACCTCACGGATGCCTACTGGCTCCACGGCGGCACCGTACAGGATGTATTTAAGGTAGTGAAATATGGAGTAGTAGAAAAAGGGATGCTGGCCTGGCAAGACCGCCTGAGTCCGCTCGAAATGCAGCAGGTCACGAGTTATATCCTGACCAGCCTGCAGGGCACTAACCCTCCGAATGCCAAAGCACCGCAAGGGGAACTGTTTACCCCGGCTGACTCTACCCAACTCTCAGTCGCAGTACGTCCCTGATCCTGGCAGGGGGAGATATGCCGGCTGGTCTGTCTCCCCCATGCTATTTTGAGATTCCTTTTGTTTACCGGGCACAGGCCCTCAATCTGATCTGTATGAAAACCAAACCGGCTGCGCCTGTTTTTGATCCGGATGCTTTCCGGGACAGCATAGCCACCGTAGATGCCACCGGCCACCGCCGATGGATATTTCCCAAAAAACCGCATGGCACGTATTATCAGTGGCGCAAAGTCGTAGCCTATATATGCCTTGCCCTTATGTTTTCCGGCCCGCTGCTGCGGTTTCAGGGCCAGCCCCTTTTTTTGTTCAATCTGCTGGAGCGCAAGTTTATCATATTCGGGCTCACCTTCTGGCCTCAGGACTTTAACCTCCTGATGCTGGCTATGGTCACCTTTTTTGTATTTATTGTGCTTTTCACAGCCATATTTGGACGGATATGGTGTGGGTGGACCTGCCCGCAGACGGTATTTATGGAGATGGTCTTTCGCCCGATTGAGTACCTGATCGAGGGAGATGCCGCTCAGCAGCGCAAGCTCAAGGATATGCCCTGGAATACGGAAAAAATCCTGAAGCGCACGGCCAAGGTTACGGTTTTTGCCATCCTGTCCTTCCTGATCGGCAATACGGTGATGGCCTATATCGTAGGTACGGATGAACTCGCCAAGATCGTCACCGAGTCCCCGCTCAAACACTGGGGCCTTTTCACTTTCGTACTGATATTCTCAGGGTTGTTTTTTTTCGTATTTGCCTATCTCCGAGAGCAGGCATGTATCGCCATCTGCCCCTACGGACGCCTGCAAGGGGTATTGGTCAACAAAGATACCCTCGCTGTGTCGTACGACCATGTACGGGGTGAGCCCCGCGGTCACCTGAGCAAACAAGAAAGCAGTGCCGCACCCAAAGGGGACTGCATTGACTGTAAGCTCTGCGTGGCAGTATGTCCTACCGGGATTGATATCCGGAATGGTACCCAACTGGAGTGTATCAACTGCACCGCCTGTATGGATGCCTGTGATGAGGTTATGACCAAAATCGAGCGCCCACGCGGACTCGTGCGGATCGCCTCGCAGCAGGGGATTATAGATGGAATTAAGGTGCGATTTACTCCCCGGGTACTTGCCTACTCCGCAGTACTGGTAGTATTGGTCAGTGTCTTGGGTTTTTCTCTCGCCAGCCGCTCCCCTGTCGAGACCACCATCCTCCGCACGCCGGGTCTGATGTACCAGAAAACACAAGCGGGATATATCAGCAACCTGTACAATATCCAGCTGATCAATAAAACCCAGTCGGCCTATACCCCCGAGATCCGGATACTCTCGCCTGCCGGGTGCCGGGTGCGGATCGTAGGAGACTCGCTGCCTCTTGCTGCCCAGAGCCTTACCAAAGGGGTTATGTTTGTAGATGTGCCTGAGGATCAGGTGCTGGGTGACAAAACGCAGCTCGACATTGAGGTTTGGGCAGACGGGATCCGCCTGGACCATACCCACACCAACTTTTTTGGCCCGATCAAATAAACTTCCTTCTAATCAATACCATATGAATTGGGGAACCCGTATTGCACTTGTATATGGCACCTTTGTGGTGCTGATAGTGAGCATGGTATTTGCCTCGACCCGTGAGCGGTGGCAGTTGGTCACAGATGAGTACTACAGTGAGGAGCTGAAGTATGAGGAGCGTATCGAGCGTATGCGGCAAGCCCAGGCATTGCCTTCACCGCTCAAGGTATCCTACCGTCGGGCTGATCAGGTAATCGTCGTGGCATATCCTGGCCCCGCTACCGGGACCATACACCTGTATCGCCCTTCTGACGCCGGTTCAGATCAGGTACATACGATCGCACCTGTGGACGGACATCAGGAGATATCAACGGCAGGTCTCCTGCCTGGCCTCTGGCGGGTGCAGGTGACCTGGGACCATGATGGGGTCGGGTATTATGCCGAAACAGTCCTGAATCTCTGAGCGTCAGCTCATTATTACCAGCGTCATGTTATACCTTACAGCCCTTATATTGGGTCTGAGTGGCAGCCTGCACTGTGTCGGGATGTGTGGTGCCATAGCCCTTGCCCTGCCCGGCAAAAGCCCGAATCTGTGGACGATCCTGCCGGGACGGCTGGCTTACAATGCAGGCCGGGTAGCCGCCTACGTGATGATGGGGGCCGTGCTGGGATTATTTGGGCAGGTCATCTCCCTGGCAGGCTGGCAGCAGGCGTTGTCACTGGTGCTGGGCGGGCTGATGCTGATCCTGGCCTTGGGCCAATTTCAGGCTGAAACCCATCTGGTCCGGATCCCCCTGATAGACAAGGTCCTGGTCCGGATCCGCAAGGCCATGGGACACCTGCTGCGCCCCGGCAGCAAGGGATTGTTTCAGGTAGGCGTGCTCAATGGTTTTTTGCCCTGCGGGACCGTGTATCTGGCGCTGGCAGGTGCCGCCGCGACCAGCCAGGCGCTGGAGGGGATGGGATACATGGCTGTATTTGGCCTGGGAACATTTGCCACGATGCTACCCGTCTCACTGGCAGGCGGGAGGATCACGGGAGACTGGATGCGGGTAGCACGGCCTGTAATGGCAGGGGTGACCCTGGTATTTGCGTCATGGCTCATTCTCAGAGGGCTACAGCTCGGGATCCCGTTTATAAGTCCGCTGCTCCCGGCAGGTACGCAGGCTGAGCAGGTGGTCTGTCATTAACGTGCTGCCTGCCTAAACAGCGGCCCGCCGGAAAACCCGGCGGGCCGCTGACATATAACCCATCTGGTATACTCATCGTACGGTCAAAGGCTGGGTGATCACCCGACCGTCTACCCACGCCCGCAATACGTACATGCCAGGCGCCACAGATGCCAGGGATAGGGCGGAGATATTGTCTTCTTGTACCCATTGGCGTATTTCGCGGCCTTGCAGGTCGAGCAGCGCATACCGTACCCGGGAGGCAGGGCCATAGCGGGTGACCCATACCTGATCGGTCGCGGGGTTGGGATAGAGTACCAGAGACGTCACAGCCCGGTCTGTCAGGGTCAGCTCTACCTGGTCAGAGTAGCCTGTCTGCCCGTCTATGTCTACGATCCGGAGCTGATAAACATACCGGTTTATGTCCGATGAGACAGTCAGGTCGGAAAAACTGTACGCCGGGGCCTGGCTGGCAGGAACAGCCCCGACCAGTTGGAAGGGTTCGTCTGCGGTGCGCCGCAGGATTTCGTAGCGGTCTACATGCAGCTCAGAGGCGACCGTCCAGGCCAGCGATACCTCGCCGGGGACATACCGCCCGGCAAATCCCAGGAGGGTAGCCGGCAGGGTCACAGGTGTCACAGATAGCGGGTTGGGAGCAGCAGCATCAAAAATCACCACACCATTTCCATAGTTTCCTTCGCCTGGATTGGCGCGGGTCAGAAACTGGTTGCTCAGAAATCCCCCGTCAGAGGTGTACATGAGCATCATTTGCCAGTTAGCACCAGGGTTGCCCAGGGCTGTTTTGGGGATGGTAAGCTCAAATCCCTGCGTGGTGGTACTGTTGGCGGGGTTGGCCGCCAGTCCGTCTCCAGCCGTATTGGCATCACCGAGATAGTTGTTGGAGCCTGTCGCTGCAAGGGTGAACAGGTCAAAAAAGTAGTTGGTTTGCCCGGCATTTGTCCCGATCACCAGACAGTAGTCCGGCAGAAATCCGTCGTCAAAGTCGTTGCCTCCATTAAAGTCATCAATGCCTTGTGGTGCATTGGTCCGGCTGAAGCTGCCATTCGTAAATCCTCCGCTCTGTGTATCAAAAAAAACCAGGATGCGGTTTCCGTTAATGACATTGCCTGCGACAGCCAGGTAGATATTAGCAGCATCTTGTACTGCATATACGGCATTGATCTCATGACTGGCGCCGAAGCCAGGGCCAGGCCCTCCGGCGGAGGTAGCCAGAGCTGATTGCCATTCCGGCTCTGTGATATTGCCATCAAAGGTAATCTGGGCCTGCATGCCGGCACAAATCCCTATCAGGGCACATCCGGCTACTGTCCGGCGCACAGTTTTCGTCAGAAATACTGAGTAGTCCATACAGGTAAAGGATAAAAGTGTTGGGAAAACTGTAAAATTTATTTTTAATAAAATTTAAATAAAAAAATATTGAAAATTTGGCACAAAAAATTACCTGGCACAACAGGTAAGATCAATCTGCATACAAGTCGCCGGTAACAGACTCTTTTGCAGGTAGGTACAAAAGCAATAAGGTTAATAAATTGTTTTTTTCACAGAAAGATACTTGGGTTAATTGATTCTAATCTCGAAGATACTACTTGGTTTGTTTCGTGCAAATACAAATATAGGCAATGTTAGATTTTGCTGCAAACGTTTGTAGTTTGCTCCCGCCTAACGCTCAGGCGCCAGAGAAGGACACGACCCGGAGCCGCCAGCGCGACCCCAGCCGGTACCGGTCCCGCCCGATATGCCGGATGATAAACCCCGTCGTCATAATCCCGGCGGCAATCAGGATACTCTCCGGATCGGGTGCTTGCTGGTACAATGTATTGTTGACGATAGCGCCTATGATAATAGCGCCCCCGCCGATGGTGGCCGCACTTGACCAGCCGTTTTTGACATACCGCCAGTAGGTAGGCTGGTCGTTGTAGATCGCCGTAACCGAAGACAGCGGCACATACTCCCGGTAGAACTCGTGATAGTCACCCGTCGCTACCCGCCGCACGAGGACAATCTGTGAGTCTGAGAGCGACTCTATGGTACCGCTGAGGCGATCTAGTTTGTTCAGGCCCTGTATCCGGATAAAATCGCCAGGCTGAAATACATATCGTTTGAACTTGTGCGGATTTTCGAGCCAGAGCTGTGCCTGGGCATATACGGTGCCCGTACATCCTATCCCCATGATTATCAGCAGTCCCACTGCTGCGCATCGGCCAAAAACACCCCGCATACCTGATTTTTTTATAAAAATCCGAAAAAAATTTGTTCTGAAGTAGAGAGCATTCTATATTTGCCAACCAAAATTGAAAGCAGCCACCTGCGGATGTGGCGGAATTGGTAGACGCGCTAGATTCAGGTTCTAGTGGCCGTAAAGGCCGTGGGGGTTCGAGTCCCTTCATCCGCACTAAACAGCCAACTGAAAAGTTGGCTGTTTTTTTTATATCAGCTAAGCCAATAGTACATCAGCAGGCCCGCCAGGTTGCCCAGCGCCATGTTCACGACTGCCATCGTCAGCCCTGTGACGACAATCTCCCGGTTGTGCAGGGCGTGGGCTGCCGGCCCGATAAAGGGCGGACTGAAAATCGCAGCTATCTGGGTGATAATCACCGTGTCTGCATCCAGGCGCAGGCGGACCGCGATCAGGGTATGTAAGAGAATGGCTCCATACGCCACAAAAGCCATCAGGCCGATCAGGGGAAGGTTGTCCATGGTCAGGGTCTGCGGGCTTACAGCTGATCCGATGACAATACAAAACATCAGGAACAAATATTCCCCCGTCTCATAGGTTCCGGGCCAGGTCCGTATGCGTTTTACCAGTGAGAGGGCGAGCCCGCCTGCCGTCAGCAGGACGATGACCAGCGACTGGTGGAGGTGTCCGGTCAGGCCATAGACGATGCCCGCCACTACGCCCAGCAGGGCCAGGGCCATCGCCAGGGCAACTGCCACATAGCGTACCCGGGTGCCGGGTGCAGCGTGATCCCAGGTCGAAGCGGTTTGGCGCTGACTTGCCTCCGGATCAGCCTGAAAACCCGGCAAAAACCGGAGCAGCCACCGCTGTGCCCCGCCAAAAATCGCCGCCAGGTATAGAGCACTCACCACCATGTCATTGATGTTCATCCGGATGAACAAGTCCTCTGTCGCACCTATGGCCAGTTGTATTGCAGCCATATTGGCAGTAGCGCCTACATACACGCCGAGCGACATGGCGGCTGCCTGTGCCGCATAGGGCAAAACACCCTGGAATATCCATCCTGCTACCCAGGCCATAAGCAGTACGGCGGTAATATATACCCCCTGTGAGATCAGGGCCGGACGTGCCAGCCGCAGCCACCGGCGCAGGTCTGCTGAAAACAACAGCAGCGGAATCGCCGGTGGTACCGTAATCATCTGGAATATCTCCCGCACCTGTCCGGGCGGAGGCATAAGATTACCCAGGACGATGCCCAGCACATAACAAAAAAACGCAGGGCTCAGCGTGGCCACTAGCCGGTACCGGCGGGCTGCCCGCTGGAGTATCCAGGGTAGTGTGAGGTAGGTGATACCACTTAATAGGCTGATCCATATCTGGTGTATATCCATGTGTGCGTTTGCCGGACAAGCCGGATGCAGTTATTGATAAATCGGATTTAGCGAAACAGCGTCAGGGTCTGTCCCCGCTCAATGACCCGCCCGGTATTCAGCCGCGCTTTGAGTACGTATGTGTACACGCCCTCCGGTGCTTCAGCGCCACCGGGCAGGCGCCCGTCCCAGGTGTCTGTCACCTGCGTAAACCGAATGATTTCTTCCCCCCAGCGATTGAACAAGATCAGTTCCAGGGATTCAATACCGCTGCCCTGGAGGCCGAACAGGTCATTGACCTGGTCACCGTTGGGAGAAAACCCTGTGGGTGCCCAGAGGTCACCATCAGCAAGGACAATGACCGTGAGGGTCGTATCATCCGGGCAGGCCAGGGTTTCGTTCCAGGCTCTGAGGCGAATGGTATATTCTCCGGGGGTGTGAAACTTGTGCTGGGGATTGGCCTCAAAGGAAACCGGGCTCCCGTCTCCAAAATCCCATTCATAGGCAATGGCATTCCGGGACTGGTTGATCATCTGGAAGATGGCCCGTGCGCGTACGACAGGGACTCCCAGGTCTGGATCAGCGGCAAACTGGGCTATCGGCGCCGGGATATCCTCTACGACCAGCCGCAGGCTGTCCTGACATCCGCGTGCATCTGTCAGCACGATCTGATAGGTACCACTGGTGAGCTGGTTGGAGCTGGGCTGATTAAAGCCCGGGAGCTGGCGCCAAAGATACTGATAGGCGGGGGTACCACCCTGTGCAGAGACGGATATGGCGCCGTTGGGCAGCTCACAGAAGGCATCCGTAACACTGACCGGCAGCAGGATGAGCCGCTCTGGCTCACGGACCAGGGTCGTGGCGGTGGTCTGACACCCGTTGGCATCTGCCACAAAGATCCGGTATCCGCCAGCACCCAGCTCACCCGTGAAATTACCGGTTTGTCCCGGAATACCGTCCCAGCTATACCGGTAAGGTGCTGCTCCGCCAGCCGCTGCTACGGTGACAGATCCATCCTGGCGCCCAAAACAACTGACATCCACCGCCGTGGCACTGGCTGTGAGCAAGGCCGGCTGGGTGATCAGCACAGCCGGTATCGTATCCCGGCATCCTGCTGCATCGGTCACCACCGGCTGGTAACTTCCGGCCCCCAACTGGCCAAACAGACCCGACAATTGGGGGGGGAGTGCCCCCAGGGCAAAGTTATAACCAGGCGTCCCCCCGGCCGCCACAAGCTGTATCTGACCAGTCTGGTCACCAAAACAAGCCGGGCTGCTGAGAAGGCTGGCGGAAAGTACCAGGGGGGCTGGTTCCCGTACGGTGACATCCACCCGGGCCGGGCATCGGTTGGCATCCCACATCCAGGCCTGGTATATGCCTGCTGTAAGGCCGCTAAAGGTGTTGTTGGGTTGGAAATTCAGGCTGTCCAGCGAAAACTGGTAGGGCATCGTCCCGCCGGATGCTGTCAGCGAAAAAGCACCTGCCGCCTCTCCTGCACAGCGTATGTCCGTGACGCTGATCACTGCGAGTGCAGTAGGGGCGGGCTCGGTGACGGTAATGGTCCCCTGTGCCGTACACCCGCTGTCGTCCCGCACGATGATGGTATAGAGGCCGGATGGCACACTGTCGTATTGTGTCACGGGGGCAAATGTGCCTCCGTCAAATGCAAACTGATACGGCGGACGTCCGCCTGTCGCACCCAGGGTGATCAGGGCGGTATTGTCCCCGGCACACCCGAGATTGAGCTGGCCGGAAAGCTGGGGTACCAGCACCTGCGGACCTCCCAGGGTCACAGTGACCGCTGCCGTACAGAGGTTGGCGTCCTGCGCCAGAAAGGTATAGGTACCTGCTCCCAGTCCCCCGAAAACAGGATTGGGGGTGGCAGGAGGGACATTGAGGCCGTATAGATAAGGTCCCGTGCCGCCGCTGGCGCTGAGGGTGATGGCTCCATTGGTCCCTCCAAAACAATCCGGCTCCAGCAGGTTGACAGCCCCCAGGCTCATGTCAGGCCCCGGCAACACAGTAAAAAATACGGTATCCGAACATCCTATCCCATCCTGTACACCTGCCACATAGGTACCCGGCGGCAAGCCGGTCAGGGTATCTGTGCTGGTCGGCACCACGCCCGCCTGCAGAATGGTCCCGGTGAGTGTGGCCCAGCCTACGGAGTAGGGGGGCGCCCCATTAAATGTCAGGATCGCGGTACCGGTCGGAGAGCTGCTGCAGATCGGTGGGGTGACGGCGACCGAGGCGGTATAGGGGGGAAGGACAACGACCGAGTCTGTGACCGAAAAACAACTGTTGGACAGGGTGAGGCTGTAGGTACCGGGTTGATTGACGGCGATCTGGCTGGTAGTGGCACCGTTGGACCAGGCATAACTGATCCCGGGTGCTGCCGGTGGTCCCAGCGTCAGCGATCCGCCATTACACAACTGGAGCTGAGCAGGAAGGTCCAGGCTGAGGGTGTCCGGGATGACCCCCACCTCTACGGTATCATACTTGACAATGCCGCATGCATCTGTGATGGAGACAATATAGGTGGTGGTGGTCGCAGGGTTGGCAAAGGGGTTGCCGATGGTGGTACTGCTCAGGCCGGCGGCAGGGGTCCAACTGTAGGACTGGCCGGGGCTGGCCGTCAACTGGGTAGGCTGCCCCTGACAGATCAGGGTGTCGGTCATCGGCTGGAAAAACTGCACATTGTTGACGCAGACCCGGTGTATATTGCTGGCACCACCTGTCGCAGCCGTAAATCCCCAGAAGACGTTGGGGTTATTATTAAAAAATAAGGCTGCAATATTCCCTGTCCAGGTAAGTCGCTGGTTGCAGTCCACATAAGCCCTGAACCTGAGCGAGTCAGCCCGCCACACAATGCGCAGGGAGTGGTAGTTGCAGTCTTCGGCATTGGCACCGGATGCCAGGATATTCACGGGGGGTACGAGGTTGTTTACGCCCAGGTGGCTGGTACTGCCATTGGACTGCAGGGCCATATGATCCCAGACCGGGTCTCCTTCAGACGTATTTTGCCAGGTATCAAACTCCAGGACAAAAGAAGGAGAGATCCCGAGGTATCCCAGCCCGCCCCCGCCCGTGCCGAGAGAGGTGCTGATCGGTTGCAGGACAAAGGCCATTCCGTCCGCGCCCCCGTCATTACACCCCAGAAAAATATCAAACTCCAGCTCAAAGGAGTTCGCGAGGCTGACGGTATTCTGAAACCAGATAGAACCAGACTGGGTCAGGGCGGCCGGTGTCAGTTGGAAGCAGTTTACCCCCGTGAAGGTCGTGGCAGATCCGTTGAGGATATACTGGGCCGGGAGCCGGAGTACCATTCCGGAAAGTAACAAAACCGTCAGCAGCGGGGTGCTGATCTGGCGTACGACATAAGCAGTCAGGTATAGGTTCCGGTTCATAGGCAGGTATGATCTTGGGTGGTGCAGCACATAAACATATCAGGTACAGCCCAGCAAGGGATTTCCCTATCATACGCTGACTGATCCTGATGATATGGCATTCGCCTGGCTTCCGTCAAAGCCAGCGACTTGCGAGTACATAGATAAGGAAAAATACAGGAAGTAACGTGCAGGGTGCCGGATAGCAGGCTATCGCACTTACTTATGTGCGGGGGGCTCCGCATTCATTTTACGGAGGAGATGCAGCACTTCGGCAGCATGGGTATCGGGTTGGCCGTACCAGGGGATGATGTGCCGGATGATTCCCTGGGTGTCAATAATAAAGGTTTCGTACCCCGCCCACTGGATGAGCCAGGACTCGCGGAGGCCATATTGTTTGGCTATTTTGTTTTTGGGATCGCTGAGCAGCTGAAAGTGCAGGTGGCGGCTGATCGAAAAAAGCTTGTGAGAGGCGTCCGAGTCGGGGCTAATGCCGATGACCTCTGCCTGGGCTTCCTGAAAGGCTTCATACGCGTCCCGAAAGCCACAGGCTAGACGTTTGCTTTCGGGTGATTCGTCTTTGGGGTAAAAAAACAGGATGACCGATTTGACGCCCGCATATGCTTGCAGGCTTACCGGCTTTTTGTCCTGGTTAAAGAGTTCAAACTCCGGCGCCTGCTCACCCGGGTGAAGTCTTGCCATACCACATAATATTTAAGGATCAAGAGCGTTACTAGGAGGTAAATCTACATAATATTTTTGAATCTTACGTAGATTTGAAATATTCTTTTTTCACCGAAATCTCAATCCGAATCTGGCTATGATGAAGCAATTCTTTACCCTGTTACTGCTGGCTGTGGCGATGTTTTTTGTCAGCACTTCAACCTTTGCACAGTGTACGCCTGATACCAGCCTGACTGCAATCGGCTTGTATCCTGATTCGCTGCCCGATGGAGTTGTGGGCCAGCCTTATAATGAAGTGATCTTTGCGACCCTGCCTACGGACACGACCCTGCTGGGTGTGACATTTGCTTTTTGCAGCTACCGGATCGTGAGCATCACCCCTGATCCCAGCACACTGGGCCTGAGCTACAGCTGCGACCAGCCCAACTGCAACTATACAGTAGATCATACCCTGGGCAAACCCCTGAAGTTTGGTTGTGTGACCCTGAGCGGTACACCCACTACGACGGTGGACAGCCTGGTCGTGACGGTTGAGGCCAATATCGGCACGGTAATCGGCGGGGTATGTAATGTATCTGCGCCCCTGAATATTCCCTATACGGTAGCGTTTAAGATCACAGGTGGCAGCAACAGCCTTGCTGATGTATTCAGCAGCCGCGCTGTAGCCCTGCAGGTAGCCCCTAACCCGGTACAGGCAGCGGGCGAACTCCGCTTCTCATTGCCTCAGGGGGCTGATATTCAGGCTGAAATACTCGACATCACAGGCCGTCAGGTGGTAGCGCCTATCCGGGCTGGTTATCTGGCTGCCGGCGAGCATGCCCTTTCCTTCAACATGGCTGACCTGCCTGCCGGGATGTACCTCGCCCGCCTCTCTGTGGACGGTGGTGCGGCCGTAGTATCCGGCAAATTCCTGGTTCAGCCCTGATCCGTCATCCCGGTGCATCATCTACAGCCCTCGCCTTGCGGTGAGGGCTATTTTGTAGAAAAATCTCTGCTATATTTACCCACTGGCTGCTGCTACCCAACTACACCCCATGCATATGTACGCAACCCTATTTAGCATCTGGTCTCAAACACTCCTCCGGCGGGCATACCTGTTGAGCCTGCTGGTCTCTCCGCTGCTGCTCACAGCACAATCTGTTTTATTGACGGGTAAGGTAACGGATGACCTGGGTCAGCCGTTGGCAGGTGTCTCGGTAAGTGTGGTCAGCTTGCGGGTAGGTACGTATACGGACCAGGCCGGAGCCTATCAACTCACCCTGGACATGGGCAGGGCTGCACAGGTCGAGCTGATCGCTTCCTACACGGGATATCCGGTCTTCAGGACACTCGTAGTCGCTGACGGACCGGCTGAGCGCCCACTTGATATCCAGCTCACGGCGATGGGGTTTCAGCAGGACGAGGTCGTCATCTCCCAGAGCCGGGGTATCCAGCAGTCACAGGCTGACCTGACAGGCTCGATAGATGTGATCAAGTCACAGTCCATAGACTTGCAGGCCGTGGCCTCTGCTGACAAGGTGATCAACCAGGTGCCAGGGGTGGACAACCAGGATGGACAGATCAGCATCCGGGGGAGCTCAGGGTACGCATACGGTGTCGGGAGCCGGGTTATGCTCACCCTGGACGGGCTTCCGCTGCTCTCAGCGTCTTCCAGCTCTGCCAGCCTGGACCTGATCCCGGTGGACAATATCTCTCAGATTGAGGTGCTCAAAGGCGCCAGCTCTGTGCTGTACGGCTCGTCAGCACTGGGGGGCGTCATCAGCGTGATCATGGCAGACCCACAGGAAAAACCCCGTACCTCGATCCGGCTACGGGCCGGGCAGTACGGTAGGCCCTACAACCCCGCCCTGGATTGGGACGGTGATGCCAACGCACAGTTGGGATCTATCCATATTTTTCATAGCCGCAAAATCGGCCCCGTGGACTTCACCCTCCAGTCCAATACCCTCCGCGAAACCGGATACCGCCAGGGTGCTTCGTCCACAGAACTCCGCAACCTGGTGATACTCAAGTATCGCCCCAAACCCCTGCCGGGCCTGACCCTCGGCCTCAATGCCAGCCTCAGCGTGGACTCCAGCGGGTCTATCCTCTACTGGCGCGGATACTTCCCAGACACGGTACTCGTGCAGGGCGTGCCGGTCGTATCAGGCGGGGCACTTACGCCCACCCTGGCCGCAGGAGGGTTCAGACGCCAGCTTAATACCGAGCTTGCGATCGATCCTTCCGTCAAATACCTCACCAAGTCCGGGCATTTGTTTTGGTACCGGGGACGCTACCTGCGCAGCGATAACCGCAACAACACCAATCAGGAGTCACAAAATTTTATTTTCTACAACGACTTCCTGTATCAGACTACCTTGTTCAAAAAAGTCAACTGGGTGAGCGGGATCAGCGCTACCTTCTCCGGGATACAGGGCGATAGCCTGTTTGGGGGGAGTTATGTGTTTAATGGAGATACGATCCAGAGCACCGGCGGCCATACAGGTAACTCAGTAGGGGTGTATACGCAGCTGGATGGCAAATTTGGACGCCTTAATACCAGCCTGGGGCTGCGGTACGAGACCGTACAGTTTGACGGAGCCAGCCGGGAGGATCAGCCGATCCTGCGGGCGGGTCTGAACTATAAGCTCGCAGAGGGGCTGAATGTCAGGGCTTCTTTTGGCCAGGCATTTCGGGTACCGTCTGTGGCAGAGCGATTTGCCAATACCTCCGGCGGAGGTGTGGTCGTGGAGCCTAATCCCAATATTCGCTCTGAAAGGGGCTACAGCCTGGAGGTGGCGATCCGGCAGGGATATGCCCGTGTCAGTCCGGGCCTGAAGGTTAAGGCGTATCTGGACCTGGCGGGATTTATGATGCGGTTTGAGGACATGGTCGAATTTGGTATTTCCAAGCGGCAGCTTTTCCCCCTGGACATTCGCTTTGCCTCTACCAACATCTCCAATGCGCGTCTCACCGGCGTGGAGCTGACCGGCTACGTACTGGCCGACTGGGGCAAGTGGTTTGCCTCCTTTAACGGGGGTGTCACCTGGCTGGACCCCATCAACCTGAATGCCGTGCCGGACTCGCTGCAGCTTGATCTGGTTACGTATCCGTCTGATATTCTGAATGCCAGCAAGCAGGATATCCCGCGTATCCTGAAGTACCGCAGCACCTGGACGGTGCGGGCTACCCCTACGATCGGGTATGGGCCGGTGACGCTGGCAGGCAACTTCCGGTACAAAAGTTTTATTGAGACCATAGACCAATATCTCTACCTGGTGGTGAGCGATCTGGCGTACTTTCGCAGCAAATACCCCAAGGGCGATCCCGTCCTGGATATGACAGCTTCTGTAGATTTTCTCAAGCGGCACCGGGTCTCGCTGACGGTGGACAATGTGTTTAACCGCGAATACCTGATAGTTCCGGGATTTTTGGGTCCTCAGCGTACCTTTATTTTACAATACCAGATCAAATTTTGATGGAGGCTGTATATCTGATTCCGCTGGACCGGTACAACTGGGAGTTGTGCCTGTCGCTCCAGCTCAAGCCTGGGCAGGAAGCGTTTATTCCGCCGATTTTGTACTCCCTGGCCCAGGCGCGGTTTGAAAACCTGACACCGATGGGCATTCTCTGTGATGATCAGATGGCGGGATTTGTGATGTATGGGGAGTTTGGGGGGATATGCTGGATCACCCGGATTATGGTGGATGCTGCCTGGCAGGAGATGGGGGTCGGGAGTGAGGCCTGTCGCCAACTCATCCGGCTGCTGAAGATGAAGGTGGCTTGCCGCGAGATCAGAACCAGCTACAGCGTAGAAAACATAGCCGCCGGGCAGTTCTTCCGGTCATTGGGATTTGTCCCGATCGGAGAGCCGTCCGGCGGTGAGGTGGTGGCTGCCCTCGCATAGGCTGCGGGTCAGTCCTGTCAGGGATGGGCATCATTCAGTGCGTGGCGACCCCGGGCTTCTGGACCAGGTAGGCGGTCGGAAAAAGCCGTTTGAGGTGGCGATCCACATCGCTGATGGTGACGCTGCCATCCTTGTCCTCATCGAGTCCTGCGTTTTGGGTGTACTGTAGGGAAGGCTTGGCATACAGGGTATAACAAAAGTCCTGTGTGCGGGCCCGGGGAAACAAAATACCAAGGTAAAGGTCTGTCAGGCTCTGAAACGGACCATTCCGGAGGCGGACATTGTTCAGATACAGGAATACGTACTCCAGTTGATCCACGGCAGACATGGCGCGCAGCTGCTCCGCTGAGGTGCCGAGCTCCTGGGCGACGGCAGGCATAAACTGGATCAGGCCGGCAGCGCCACTGCCCTTGTGGTTGAGCACATGCGGATCAAACCGGGACTCTGCATACATCACTGCCATCAGCCACTCCGGCGGGATATCCAACTGGGCGGCGACTGCCCGCACCTCTCGTGTGAAAGTGTGCACATCTCCCACATAGGCCGAGGCCTCTGCCTGGAGATATAACTCCGGGGCAGGCAAGGCCCAGTCCAGCCGCAGCGAGGGATTAAAAACGCGGTGTGTGAGCAGGTTAGAGCCAGCGACAAGCATCATGACCACACTCACATTGCGTACCGTGCGGGGCAGCCCCCGCGGGAAGGCCAGCACCAGGTAACGTTTGTCACCCGGAGCAGGTACTTGTGGCGCGTGCCTTTTCATAGGTTTTCTGAATGAAAAATGGATAAAACTGAAAGTGAATGTAAATACTAAAATAAATGGCTTTTATGCAAATTTTATTAGCAATTTTCAATTAAAAAAAACCCACATTTCTGTGAGTTTTTCGTAGTGTGTTTATAATCAAGTGAATAACTAAGCCAGGTTGTCGGCGATCAGTTCGGCCAGGTCTTGTACCTGCACGGTTGCCTCCTGCTGAAAGTGCTTGAGCCCGTCGCTCATCATGGTCATGCAGAAGGGGCAAGCTACCGCAATGGTGGTAGCACCCGTGGCGAGGGCCTCCTCCGTGCGCTCAATATTGATCTCCTTGCGGCCGGGCTCAGCCTCCTTAAACATCTGCGCTCCACCGGCTCCACAGCAGAGGCCCGTCGTGCGGCAGCGTTTCATCTCGGTGAGATCGGCGTCGAGGGCAGCCAGTACGGCCCGGGGCGCTTCATAGATACCGTTGGCACGGCCCAGGTAGCAGGAGTCGTGGTAGGTGATTTTTTTGCCTTTAAAACTTCCCCCTTCTTTGAGCTTGATGCGCCCCTGGTTGATGAGCTCCTGCAGAAAAGCCGAGTGGTGAATGACCTCATACGATCCGCCCAGGCCGGGGTACTCGTTTTTGAGGATATTAAAACAATGCGGACAGGCCGTGATGATTTTTTTGACCGCGTAGAGGTTCATCGTGGCGATGTTTTGAGCGGCCTGCATCTGAAACAGGAACTCATTGCCGGCCCGCTTGGCAGGGTCGCCGGTACAGGTCTCCTCAGGCCCCAGGACCGCAAAGTCAATCCCGAGCTGGTGGAGGATGGTGACAAAAGCCCTCGTGACCCGCTGGTAGCGGCTGTCAAAGGATCCGGCGCACCCGACCCAGAAAAGGTACTCAGGTGTGTGACCGGCGGCCGCAGCATCGGCCATCAGGGGGATTTGGAGCGGTTTAGCAGCCATACAGAGGAGCAGCACAAATTGTTATGCATGCATACCAAAATAGGGGAGTTTTTGGGAAGAAAACAAGTGCTGAGAAAAAAAAGGGACGGATTTAAAGCAGGGAAACTGAACCTGGCCCGGCTTGCAGCCTGCATTGGGTATGTTTCAGGCTATGCATACAGCATCAGGCGGCAATAATTCCCTGCAGAGAGGAGATTTTGCCGGGCATATGAATGAAGGAATTAATACCTATCGGAATATCAGCCTGGGTAAATACAACCCTTATGCTCGCCGGGCCAGGGTGGAGATATATGCTTATCTGCGGGTTAAGGGTAGCTCACCGCACCGTCCGCCGCCTGTTCCGCACAAAGTCCTCAAAAATATACTCTCCCAGGCCCTGAAGACTGGTATAAAAGGCGCGGCCCTGGTTGACCTCCGTAAACTCCCGCACAAACTCCACCAGCCAGCTGTCCTTGGCGATCATAAAGGTCGTGATGGGGATTTTCAGGCGGCGGCACTGGGCAGCCAGGTTGAGGGTCTGGTTGAGGATCTTGCGGTCCAGCCCAAAGCTGTTTTTATAATACCGTGCCCCTTCCCGGATACAGGTAGGTTTGCCGTCGGTGATCATAAAAATCTGCTTGTTGCTCGTCTTGCGGCGGCGCAGGAGGTCCATGGCCAGTTCTAGTCCGGCCACGGTATTGGTATGGTACGGGCCGACCTGGAGGTAGGGCAGGTCCTTGACCTGGATTTGCCAGGCATCGTTGCCAAAGACGATGATGTCGAGCGTGTCCTTGGGGTACTTGCGCATGACAAGCTCAGAGAGCGCCATCGCGACTTTTTTGGCGGGGGTGATCCGGTCCTCTCCGTAGAGGATCATGGAGTGTGAGATGTCTATCATCAGGACCGTAGCGACACTGGTTTTGTGTTCTTTTTCGCTGACGGTGAGGTCACTTTCGGTAAGCATAAAATCCTCAATGCCGTGGTTGACCTGGGCATTGCGAAAGGACTCCGTGAAGGCGATGTTTTCAATGGGGTCTCCGAACTCAAAGTGTTTCAGTTCGCTGACAGACTCATCCCCGGCACCCGTCTGGGGCGCGCGGTGGTCACCTCGTCCGGCCCGTTTGAGCTTGCCAAAAATCTCCTCCAGTGCCCGCTGGCGGATTGTCTGCTCGGTTTTGCCCGTGATCGCAATCCCGCCAGCTCCCTCCTGGTCATCCTGGATGTATCCGTTCCGCTTGAGGTCCTCGATAAAGTCACCCATGCTATACGACTCGTCCGTGAGTTTGTATTGGCGGTCGAGCTGGTTCATCCAGTTCAGCGCCTCAGCCACATCGCCGGAGGTATGGGTGAGGATTTCCAGGAAAATCTTCAGCAGCCGCTCAAAGGGGTCACCGTTCTGGTCCTGGGGGATATAGTCGTGAAACCGGAAGCCTAACATGGGAGAATGTCTATATAAATAAAGGTACCGCCCGATCCCGGCAATTGCAAGGCAGCGACAAGAGATTAAACGGATATGGGGGGCGATTGTTGGCGGCGGGGCAGCAGGGGCCAGAACTTTTCGGGCAGATTTGGCACAATCAATATTTATTGGTATCCTTATGCACACACACGGTATGCACACGCCAGCCGACAAGTCGCCCATGAGTCCCCAGCCGACCGCCCTGCGTGAGCCGCCGGGTAGTGGTATCCGGGTGCCCGCCTTTCAGCTTACGGACAACCGCGCCAGCTCCATCGCCCAGCGCCAGCAGCAGGCGCAGATCAACCGCAGCCCGATCGTCCTGCAACTCAAGCAGCTGCAGGACATGGCCAATGGGCAGGGAATAACATGGTCCCCAAAACACCCTCAGTCCAGAACAACCCCACCTGCGTTATCACTACAGGCTGATATACCACTGACTATCCAGCGCAAACGACAAAATGCCACCGAAGCAGAGTACGCAGCAACCGGCATCAAGAAGATGGGGGGGAAGTTTACAGACGCTGAAGGACATTACAACACGAGCCTGGATAAAGGACAAGCACTCAAATCAAAATATGAAAAATGGAAAGCGCAGGATGGGAAGCGGACCGATCCAGTTATAGATGCCCTTTCAGTAGACTATAAAACGACCATTGACCGGACAGGCACTACGGTAGATCTCGCCACAGGCATCGGTGTCAACGCGCCTGAGTCTAAAGATAAGGCATCTGATCACCCCAAAGCCAATTATAAAAATAAGTATTTGCTTGACCAAAAACAGTTCAGGGCTGGCTACAATGTCAGAAACAAGGATAACCTTCAAGACAAGGCAAGCAACTCAGAAGTCATCTACAGCCAGTACAAAAGGGCCCTCAGGGTATTTAATAATGCTCGTAAGATTAAGGGTAATGATCTTAACCTGGGTGCCGATCTTACTGAAAAAGGCAATCTCCGGGAACTCAGGCGGCATGACATCACCAACGTATCTACCAGGGATACCCTTTTTTGGTGTGATGGTTGGGTGGCTGAAAATCAGAATGAGACAACCGTAACGGAAGCAAATGACGACTTCTGGGCACTCCTCGGGACAGAAAATGGTAACTCCGCTGTCTGGCTGATCATTCAGCATGGGGTCGCGCTGGGGATGACGGGGATCAGGGAGATTGTCTATGGCAAAAATTATTTTATAATCCGGTATGATGTTGAGCCGGATGCCCCTGCGGGAGTTGATGAAAAATAAGTCCTCTGATCCACTGTGATACCAGGCGACTGGAAAGGGGTGGTTCTTTTTTCCTGAAAATTATGTCCTGGATGGAGCCTTTCATTGTGAAGAAATCATAATTTACCGATCCCTACACTGCTACGCTGGCACACATGCATACCCATACGGACAAAGCTTCTGCTGCCACAACGACAGCGACCCACAAGACCGGCAGTGGATCAGGCTTGTACGCCCCAGCTTTTCAGCTTACGGACAACCGCGCCAGCTCCATCGCCCAGCGCCAGCAGCAGGCCCAGATCAACCGCAGCCCGATCGTCCTGCAACTCAAGCAACTGCAGGACATGGCCAATGGCATCCAGCGTGCACCGGCACCGATGATACAACGCCGGCTGATGACCCTGGAACAACTTCAGGCTGCCAAGCAGGATGCGCTACAGCCAGATATGGACATACCCCTGGACATCATTGAGGGGCACTTCCGTACCTATCAGGAGCATATTGCTGCCCACAAATGGGAGGATGCCCACAATACACTGGAGAAAATAGCGGACGAAATCGAACAACTTGAGCAGGCCGAGGTCTGGCAGGAGGGTGAGGTAAAGGGCCGTTTTTTTGAACGGTTATGGACATCAGCCAGAGAAGAATATGAATGGATCATCGGTGAGCTGGGCCGCACAACACCAGATACCCCTCAGCTACTCGGCACGGGGGTAAATGGCTCTGTGCCGCTGGCCACCCGCCGGGTCGTAAAACTTACGATGAATCAGGCGGTGGTCGCCGATCTGCGGCAACTCAGTTTTTACAGCGACAACTTCAGTTCGTGCTCACCTGTGGCGATGTTTAATGAAAACACCTTTGACGGAGGATTATTTCATTTTCCGGGCGGAGGCCTGAGCAGCAATAACCAGCAGGATATCGCAGACACCCGGCGGCGCATGCAGCAGATGTATAATGATGTACAGCCTACCCATATCTGGCTCAATAGCCGGTTCAGGGCCCCCAGTGCATGGGACCCCTTTGGCCAGCCCTCCGATGTGAACCCCATTACAGATTTCCTGCAGAATACGCTTGGTTATACGGGGAATCTCTTGCTGATTCCGGGACTGGGAGGGTCCTATTCCCTGTACCTGAATGCTGCTGCTCAACCCCAGGCTATAATGGGAAATATTCCCGTCAATACCGGAGGATCTATTTCTGCGATGCAAGACCGCACACCTGACGAGCGGAGCGCCCTCGCCAAGGCCTGGATAGGACTCCCGCAAGCGACTAAATACGGGCGGGATGATTTTTCACATTTGGCATATTAGACACGTGCAGGAAGAATAGGGGTCAAGTACAAAATCACCTGTCTTTTCACGCAAAGTCCGCAGCGCGTATATCGCAGCGCGCGCAGAGAAAGCCTCTGTCCTATGCCTTTACGCCCAGGGCGAAAAGAACCTTGCGTCCTTTTCATGAGCATCCGAAAGCACCAATTGATTTTTATCCTGTTTCTGGGGGCTGGTTTCCCTGATTTTTTGGAGAAAATCCCTTTTTTTCCTATCCTTATCAGCGTATTTGGCCCCTGACGCAAGGATGCTACCCTGATCGCTCCGAATGAATACCCATACCGATAAGTCCCCGGATACAATCCTCAGAACCGTCGCGCATGGAGTCGGGCAGTCATCAGGTATCCGTACTCCGGTGTGGAAAATTACGGACAACCGCGCCAGCTCCATCGCCCAACGCCAGCAGCAGGCGCAGATCAACCGCAGCCCGATCGTCCTGCAACTCAAGCAGCTGCAGGACATGGCCAATGGCATACAGCCCACACCGGTGCCGATGATCCAGCTTGAGCGCAAGGTCGAGGATGTGCTGAATGTCATTGATCAAAACAAAGATAAAGATATGGCCTTGGCGCATGTGGGCGGCACCCAGATGCGGAGGATTATCTATTGGAATAGTCAGGGTTTTTTTGACAATGACTTATCCCTCAAAAAACTTAAGGACGCCATGCAGAAACGGGTACCCGGTGAGCTGGATGCGCCTGATGACACCAAGTTTCCGGAGTGGATGAACATACGCAACGATTTTGACTTAGACCTTCCGTTTTACTTTGGTGCAGACAAAATACGGTTCAGAAAACGCCCGGAATATGTCGTGTTTAATGGACGGGGCTGGATATCGGAAAACGTATACTGGAGATCAGAAAACAAGGTCCGGTACATGATCCACGCCATCCTGGAGTGGAAAACAGGAGCCGAGACCGGAGAGCCCGAGCCCCATATTACCCTGCGCAATGCCGCTACTCAGATAAATATAGACCTGGACCGGATGGTACCGATTAAGGATAATCCGCGTATCAAAGGTGATCTGGAGGCCACCCAAAACTCATATCCGCGTGGTCTTAAGGGCAAACGTGAGCCTGGTAATGCGATGAAAGAAGATCAGGCAGCATTTGACCACCTCACCTCCGAGGCTACCAAAACCTGGCTTGAATCCCTCGCTGCGAAAGCGCAGGAGGCCTTGATCGGATAAAAAATAGCGGTATCTTGGTGGCAGTTGACCTGTTTTTTCAGCTTATCTTTTCCCCATGACCACCCCCCAGCCCTATACCGACCCAGCCATCAACTATCTGTACGAGATGTTGTTTGCCGATGCTCCGGCGTTGTTTCAGGCCGGTGCGCCTGAGGGCAGTCCGTGGGCGGAGTTGCTGGGGGCATATGATCCTGTCGCACTGGCCCGGCTGGCGCAGGATCCGGAGGCCGAGGCCCGCGTGCGCCTGCTTGCCTGCCACCGCCTGCGGGTAGGAGGGCACCCGCTCACACACCGGGAGTTGCTGGGGGTGATCGTTGAGGTCTCACTCCCGGAGGGACTGGATGTACTGGCTGCGTACGCAGATGGTGCCGCCCGTTACCTCAATCACAGCGGGAAGGTACTCATCTGGGAAACTCCGGATGTGCAGTCAAATGAGCTGATAGACGAGTTGTTTTTTCACTGCGCCAATATCGTCAACCAGATCGGCCCCTGGGAGGGCGGAAGGGGGCCATTTCCAGTGACAGGATATGTCCGGCTCACCATGCTGGTCACTGACGGTGTCTATATCGGCGAGGCACCGATGGATGTTTTTTTTCAGGATGCGCTGGCAGGTCCTGCGCTGGCTACGGCTACGTACCTGCTACAGTATCTGACCGATAAGGCTGGTCAGGATTCATGAGCGGCTGCGCCGTTTGCGGCGCCGGGGCTCCTGAGCGGGGCCGTAAAAACGAAGGTCGCCGGCTGCTCCCTGTTGGATCACCTCGCCGCTGGGCGGGACAGCTTTCCCTGTTGCCTGTACTTGCCTGAGGTATTGGGTGACTATTTTCCGCATCTGGGGGGTACCCTTTTGCTGAATCTCCGCCAGCTCCTCCCCAAATCCCGCCACAAATGCTGAGTCCGCCCCGAATGTCTCCATGGCCATCCACTGCGCTGCGGTCATGGCCGCTTTGTCAAATTCGGGACGATATTCATACGCAGCACTGTCCCACACGAGGTAATAATAGGCTTCGCCCCGTGCGAAGGCAAGTTCATCATGACTTTCCCAGGATACATCACCCTCCAGCACGGATCCCGGGAAAAAATGATACGTATAAGTTACCTGGAGCCAGTCACCCGAGCACTCAAAGTCACCGAGTATTTGTTGGTTCAGGCTCAGGCCCCAGCCATATATCTGGGACTTGTGCAGTACTCGCATGCACGGATGCACCGTGCCGTCTATCAGCCGAAATCCATACCACGCATCCATAAAAACCCCACTGCCGCGCTCATCCACCAGTCGGAGGCAGATCAGGCGCTGGGCAGGGCAGTCTATCAGATGGACGACTACTCCGTCATAATGATGTGATACCGGCACCAGATATACCAGTACCCACTGTCCGTCCTGCTGGTCTATGATGCCGAGGTGGGTATAGGCAAACATAGGATCCCCGCCCAGCAGGGCTGCTGCCTCCAGGTCAGGATCATCATCGAGGTCTGCGACCAGTACCCGGTAGGCTCCGTCAAGGGAATAACCCGTGAGGGAATTAAACCACGTCAGGAGTGAGTCCCCCATCTGTCCGGTGCGGAGACAGGTCATAAAACTGTCCGGTAGGGCATACTGTACAGTGCCAAACGGTTTTTCGTCAGCCTGGGCATACATACCCAACGGCAGAAGCCAGCCTGCCAGCAGCAGGCACAGGGGGCGGAGGTGAGACATACAGATACGTGGATTTACAGGTCAATATACCAGATCGGTATGATCCTGCCCAGTTTTTCAGAAAAAAAACGGGAGTCCCCTGATCAGCGGCCCTTATTCACCTACCATCCGATCTCCACCCCAAAACGTGGCAGGAGGAGGCCCAGGATACCGTTGGCAAAAAACGTGGCATTAAAAGAGGTCTGGGCATCACTGACATCCCGCACAAACTCCAGGCCCGTCACAGGCAGTGCGGCATTTACATGAAACCGCCTGGCAAACCGATAGTCCACCCCTGCCTGCGTCAGGATCCGGTAGGTCTGGGTGCGGACCTGCTCCCCCGGGGTGGGTGTGTTGAATATGCGGCTGTAGTAAAAAAACGAAGGTTCGCCTGCCAGGAACACTTGAAGATTTTTTTCTGCCGGCAAAAAGCAGTATCCCAGCCGGTAGGCCAGTCCGAAGGCCCGGCGGTCCGTGATGTCCGGCACAGTCGTGGTCAGGGTGGTGTACAGGGGGTAAACCTCTGCCTGATGAAAGATATGTCCTTCAGGGCGGTAGCTGATCCCTATGCCAAGGTTGTCATCAAAAGACGGGGCCGCGACGAGTCGCAGGTGCCAGACGGGTGACTGGGCCCTGGTCAGGGCGGGAACCAGGAGCAAAACAGCCAGGAGGCTTGTCAGAATACAGTTTTTCATAAGCGTTGGCAAGTATATATCATGAAATGAGGCCTAATATCGCAGGCAAGATACGGCCTGTGCCGGACTTCCGGCATGTATGCCGGTGATATATGACAGGATGCAGGTGCTGGAGGCTGCATCACCCTGCCAGCGCAGCGACGAGGTGCTCCCATTCTTCCCGGAGTGAGGTGCGGCACACGGGCCGACCGGCCTGGCGGTACCACCAGGCCGCATTGCCGGGATCGCCTTCTTTGCGGTGCAGATACGCATGTACCCAGGCCGCATCAGGGCCGGGGAGGTCATTGATCAGGTCGTGGGCCTGGTCCCAGTCACCCCGGTAGTCCCACCAGAGGGCCATGACCGGTACCGGAGAACCCGCCGGCGGGCCGGGGGCGTCCAGGCTGGCGTAGAAAATGCTGAGGCGCTCGGTATTCGGCATGTCTGGCCCAAACTTGTGGAAAAGTTTCCGTAAAAGACATCTATATTCGCAAAATTACTCGAAGATACTGATATGGAAAACTCCAACGCTCAACTCATTCAATTTATGAATCAGGGGAGGGCGATGTATGAGGCACGTGAATATGAGGAGGCACACGAGCGTTTCAGCCGGGCGATAGATTTGGTGGAGCGGGGAGTGGGAGAGTTGCTGCTGACCCCTGAGGAGCAGGCAGAGTTATACCTGCTGCGGGGATCTGCCCTGCTGTATGAAGATCCTGACGAGGCCTTTCGCGATCCGGACATATTTCACCAGGCGATTACGGACTTTGAGGAGGCGATAGACCTTCAGCCCCGGCAGGCCCTGTATCGTAAGGTACGCGGGCGTATGTATATGCAGTGCCGGTTTGAGGACTACCTGCTGGAGGCACGGGAAGACTTCCTGCACGCACTGGAGCTCCAGCCGGAAGATACGGACACCCTCAAACACCTGGGAGAGATATTGTCCCGGGAAGGTAACTTTGAAAAAGCTATTTTTTACCTGGACCGTATGCTGAAGATTCAGCCGGACATAGAGGGATGGCTGATGCGGGGGGTGTGTTATTTCAGGCGGGAGATGCCTGATTTTGAGGCGGCTGCGGCTGATTTTGGGCAGGCCCTGACCCTGGCTCCACACCTGGAGGAGTTATATGTGTGGCGGGCACAGTGTTTTCTGGAGCAGGGTGAGCTGGATGCTGCTATCGCGGAGTACGATCGGCTGATCCAGCGATTTCCTAACCGGCCTGCGTATTATGTGGACCGGGGGGCACTGCGCAGCAACCGAGATCCACACGGCGCTCTCAGCGACTATAACAAAGCACTTGCTATCCAGCCGGATGCATTGGCCTATAATAACCGGGCCTATTATTACCTTTCGCAGGGCAACTATCCTGCTGCCATCGCAGATGCGCGGGCGGCACTCCAGGCGGGGGGGAGTAGTGCTGTCGCCTATGCGACGCTGGCGGAGATATATGCCCGCCAGGAGGATCGGCTGCGGTTTTACGAAAACCTCGAAAAAGCCCTGGGGCTGTATTATGAAGATGTGGTGGAGGTCCTGAGCAATCCTGCCTTCGGGCCCTATCTGAAAGAGCCCGCCTTTCAGGAAATGATCGCTACGTTTAAGCTGCGAAAGCGCTGAGTCATTTCTGCTCCTCCGCCTCCAGGTCAAATGGTGCTCCCTCACTACAGGTGAGCTGGCCCGCCTCGTAATACTCCGTACGAATGCGCTGCCCGGATTTGGCGTAGTATATTTTGGGCCCCTGAAGTTGCCCGTTCTGATACGAGCCCTGGGCCATCATCTCCCCGGTGCGGTAGTACTGGAGCCACTCGCCCGTGGGCAGGTCGTCCACATACGAGCCCACTTTAGAGGGGGTGCCATTGTCATAATAAAATTTCCAGGGTCCCTGGGCCAGTCCCTTGCTATAGCTGCCGACCTGTTTGAGTTCACCATTGGGGTGATAGGCTTTCCATTCCCCCTCAAATACCCGGTCCTTGAACTCGCCGATCAGGTACAGCTGAGCGTTGGGGTGAAAGGTCTCCCAGACACCTGATTTTTCATTGTGGGTATATTGGCCCCGGATATACAGATTGCCGTCCTCGTAGTACTCTTCATAGTGGCCCTCTATGAGGCCGCTGCGATAGGTACACCGCAGGCTCACCTGGCCGTTGGGGTGGTAGCCCATATACTCACCTTCCAGCACCCCATTGACATAGGTACAGACCTTGTGTTTGGCTCCGTCTTCATAGTCCTTGTAGTAACCGATAAACTTACCATGGTAAACGTCTCCTTTTTTGAAAGAGCGCTCTTTGATATGGCCATTGGGATAATAACGTTCCCAGGGGCCTTCTACTTTGCCGTCTGTATAAGACAATTTCTGGAGGAGGGTCCCGTCTTCATAAAAATCTATCACTTCTCCCTGGAGTACCCCCCGCTCATAGTAGGCTAACTCCTGGAGCTGGCCATTGGGGTAGTATATTTTGACCTCACCGTGTATCTGGTCAAAAAGGAAGGCCCCGGACTCCTTGAGTTGCTGGTTTTCGGCATAATAAGAGGAGAAAGGCCCTACTTTTTTGCCTTTGACAAAGGTCAGTTCCTGCTTGAGGACGCCATTGGGGTGATATATTTTCCAGTCACCGCTGAGGTCACCGTTTTCATACTGGCCTTGCTGCCAGAGTCGTCCGGCCACATAGTGGATGCGGTAGGCGCCGTGGCGTATTTTGCCCTCAGGTGTTTTTTTTACTTCGTATTCCTCTTTGAGCTCCTGTTGGGCCTCATCATACCAGGTCCTGACCACCTCCGTGGTCGCCATGGTCTTGTCCAGCACGTATACAGCCATCGTGTCCTGAGGTATACCTGTCAGGGGCGAATACTGCTGTGCAAGAAGCCATTCAGGCCAGCATCCCATCAGCCAGAGCAAGCAGCAGACATGTATAAGTAGGCGACACATGATTTGAAATAATATAGCCGTAAGATAGAGAGGTAAGGCAGTGTCATCAAACCAGAACAGGCAGATACATAACATCCTCCCGACCAGCGGGCGGGAGGATGCGCGTACGGGAAAAGCTGTGTGCGTTACTTGATGGTAATCTGTGTCTGAGCGCCTTCCAGTGGGTAGTTAGGGCCGTAGTCAAGGATAGCTGCTACCATGTACTGGCCTTTTTTGAGGTCAGCAGGCAGGGCGAGTTCTTTCTTGATGGTACCCTCTGGCAGGATGCGGAAGGACACGGGGTCGAGTTTCTGCTCAGTAGCATTCTGGAGATCAGAGATCACCAGATAGACATTGCAGTCCAGGATCTTGCTGCCGGTGTTTTTTGCCTTGATAGAAAAGGCCTGCTGGCCAGGAATCTGCTGGAAGTCAGACACTTTAGCGGAGGCCGCCTTGAGAGATCGTGGAGACTGGGTGACAAATACCCCGATGGTCTGGTTGACCTGAATACCCATAGCGAGGTCCTTGTCGGCCTGTGGGGCCTCCTGCTCCTGCCGCAGGGCGATGTAGCTCAGGGCCCAGCGGGTATCCTTTGCGCCTGCAGGTACGTTGATGGTGACGGTGACGTCGCGGGATTCGTTGGCGTTCAGCTCCACGAGGGCGGGGGTGAAGGTGAGCCATCCGGCGCAGGAGTGTTTGTTGGTGCCAGCTGGCTGGCTTACGACTTCGCCACTTTCTGTCATGTCCCAGTCTGAAGCTGTGAGCGTATAGATCGCCCGCTTATTAGAGGTATTGCGTACCGTCAGGGTTTGGGTCTGGTTAGAGCCAGGCTCCAGTGAAAAATCCAGCCGGATCGGAGATACCTCCAGGCCCTGCCCCATTACAGTGCTGGATACAAGAGTTGTCAAGAGCATCAGAAATGACAGACGGAGAAACTTCATAGATCAATCGGTTAAATGAAATACTTGCTTAGGTGTGACTTAGAAATCGGTTCAAAGCTAGGGATGCTCAGGCCTATTTTGCAAATGAATGTTTAATCATTGGATATTTTTAATAATAAAATTAAATAAACAATTAATAAATAACCGCTCAGCCCCAATCATTACATACTTCAATAAGGGGTAAATTAGAGTTTAATTGATGATTCTTGTCGGCCTGGAGTATGAATCAGTATAGGATATTCAATTTTTTTTATATTTATTACATGAAATGATAGTATTATAAGATAAAAAATACCAGGTTAATTTTATTAAAAACGTGATTATATTTTGATCAGACGGTCAATTAATTTGGCACCATAATCACGCAAACGTTTATTTTATCCATTATGAAGCTTAACAAGTTGTTCGCCTGCTCATTGATTGCGCTTGCTGGTGCCCTGCCTGCGATCGGCCAGACCACTGACTCAGACAACATCAATGTCACTGCCGTATTCAAGACGGTCATTGACCTGAATGTGACCAGTGGTGCTAACATTACCTTTACGGTACAGACCCTGGACCAATACACCAACGGCCTGTCCGACCCTACGGCATACCAGTCAACCTTTGATGTGAGCTCCAGCGTAAACTTCCAGGTATCGCTCTCTGCTACCAACTTTACGGATGCCAACGGCAACACGCTCAATGCCAATAACTTCGGTTATACGCTGACGGATGCGGGTACCTACACCGCCGGGACCAACCATCTTCTCCTCGGGGGCTCTGCGTCTCCCTCTCCGATGGCCCTGCTGGGTACCACCTCTACCATCGTAGCAGCTACGGGCTCTGGCAATGCCGGTCCTGCCTCTGCCAATGCCTATGACATTGACTTTGAGCTGGGTACCGCTAATGTACGTGCCCTGAGCGGCCTGCCCACGCTGCTGGCCCAAAACATCGCGCCCTCTACCTACACCTCTGTAGTGACGCTGACGGCCAGCGCGATGCCATAAAGTTGTCGTACTCTCATGTCTAAAGGCCAGATCTTTGTATCTGGCCTTTCTATATCATTCTTTAAGTGAATATGCCTATGCGGTATGTAATGGGGCTATGGATCTGCCTGATGCTCTCAGGCGTGCTGGCGGCCCAGACGACGGATACGGATGATATCCAGGTCAATGCAGTGTTTAAGCCGGTGATAGACCTGCGGGTCACAGGCGGAGCCAGTATCAATTTTCTGGTAGCTACCCTGGGAGAGTATGAAGGGGGCGTGTCCAGTCCGTTTGACTATTTTTCTGATTTTGATGTCAGCTCCAGTGTCAATTTTCAGGTGATGCTGAGCAATACGCCTTTTCTGGATGAGGAGGGCCGGGAGCTTGACTCCCGCAATGTTGGATTCCGCATCCAGGACAATGGCACCTACCAGGCCGGGGTCAATCACCTGCTGCTGGGGCAGCCGGTCAGCCCCTCCGCACTGGCGGTCATGGGTACTCCGGTCACCCTGGTTTCGGCCACAGGCAGCGGCAATGCCGGAAACAGGACGGCGAATGCTTACCGTCTTCATTTTGAGCTCGGTACACCTGATACCCGTGCCATCAGCGGGCTGACCTCTATGCTGGAGCAGCGGATTGCGCCCAGTACCTACACCAGTGTCGTGACCCTGACCGCCTCGGCGATGCCCTGATCCTGCCTGACTCCCCTTCCTATCTTCTCATATCTGGTACTATGCGTTGTCTGCTTGTCTGCTTGCTATTGACGTTGCATATGCTCTTGGCGCAGCCTGTCCGGGCCACCGGGGAGGCTGCCACGTATTTTGAAATTTTTGTCCCCCCAAACAATGACCCCGTCAACCGCCACGTGGCCCTGATCGTCACGGCGATCTATGACAGTACCCAGTTTCAGATCACAGATGATGGCCGGGACGGTGATACGGACGATTCAGTGTCTGGACTCCTCATGGCAGGTCAGTCGTATATCCTTTATATCCGGGATAATGCCGTCAATGACGATGCCAATGCTCCCGGAGGTTCGGGTGCCAAGCAGGACGGAGATTTTTTTGTGATCTCTACCAGCAACCTGGTCGTCGCCTTTCAGGCCTGCAACTCAGACTGGCAGCATGACTTTGTCCCCGCCACCAATAAGTCTTCGCTCGGGACCCGATACATTATATATGCCCCGCCGCCGACCAGCTCGCCACGGGACATCAATGTATTTGCCTACGAGGATGCTACCCAGGTCACCATCCGCAAGATTTCCACTACCCCCAAGTCCACTACGGGGTACACACAGGTCAATACAGCCCTAAACAATATCGTCGTACAGCGCACCCTCCAGGTAGGTCAGGATATTATCCACTACCACACCGAGGGGCGCAACCTCCTGGAGACAGGAGCTACCTATATCCTGGAGTCCAACAAACCTGTGAGCGTCCAGTGCGGGGCGCTGTTTGGCAATGAACGCGATGGGGGTGCCTACGTCCCCAGCGGCAATGGCAGCTCGGCTGGTGAGCTGTTTTATTTTGCCGTGCCGGTCCAGGCGGTAGGTGAGCAGGAAATACGGGTCGTCTCCTGGGATGATAACAATACAGTCCAGCTCGACTATTATCAGGGGGGAAACTGGATCCCGCTCCAGACCTGGAACCTGAATGCACTCAAGCCCGGTGAGTGGATATCCAAATCTTCCAGCAACAAAAGTGCGGTATTCCGGGTCACCTGTACCCCGGGCAAAAAAGTCTCTGTCTTTGAGGCCAACTGGCTGGAGACAGGCTCTCCCGGTACCTCAGACATCGGCACCATGGCATCGGCGGAGAGTGGCACCTCTGCCGGCAAGCGGTTTCTGGTCTACATGTCACCACCCGGCAATGAAGACCGGGTCACCAACCCCTTCACTGGCCTCAAGTTTACCCAGGCTACCCACGCATTTATATTCTCCCGCAAAAACGCCACTGTCACGGTCAAAGATGCCAACACCAACGGGGGCACCATCAACCGCACCTACAATGTCCCGGCAGGGTATTATGTGGATTGTTTTCTGACACTCGACGAGTGGCGATCCATCTACAATGGTACGGGCACTACTGCGGGCGGCTCACAGCGCCCTTATCTTACCATCGAGTCTGATGTAGCCATATCTGTTTTTGTCACCAACTTTAATGACAACTGGATGGCCTACTTCGGTACGTCTCAGACCCAGGACTTTGGGGTGAATATCGAGATCAATGATCCTGTCGCCACACCAGGAGATACCCTGACGATCACAAGTGAGCTCGTGCTCAGCGGCACCGTCACCCAGCCTGTCGTAGAGATTGTCGTTGGCAACGGGGCTACAGTCACCTCCTCTACCCTGACCAATCAGACGACTGACACGCAGACGCCGGGCAATATCGCCCCCAATCCCAATACCGGAACGACGGTCGTCACCTTCGCCCCGCAGGACTCGCTGAATGGCTCCCATGAATATACCACTGAGACAAACATCGTCCTCAACAATAACTTCAACAATGGCGACCTGATCCCCAACAATACGGTCATTGCGGTGGAGACAGTGGTCTCGGGTGAGATAGAGGGGGTATATCAGCAGGCCAGTACCGCGACGGGTGTTATTAATACCACTGCCAACCGCCCACCGCCCATGTTTTTCAGAAAACAGGACGGGACAGCTATCGTGGACGACAATGCCTCTAATCTTTCAGTCTCTTTTGGAGACTATACCAATGACGGACGGCAGGACCTGATCATCCCCGGTTATCAGTCTGGCAGCCCTAACCTGCTGTATATCAATAAAACTAGCCGCAACTTTGACCTGGTGACCTCCGGCGACCTGGCTGCTGCCTGGGGAGCAGCTGCGACCGGCACCTGGGGGGACTATGACAATGACGGGGACGTGGATATTTTTATCTCCTATACCGGCTCGTCCTCCAATCTTTTTGAGAACAAAGGCAACGGTACCTTTGAGCGCAAAGACAAGGTCGAACCCTCCCGGTACACCGGCTCGTGTTTTAATGCATCCTGGGTAGATTATAACCGGGATGGCCTGCTGGACCTGTTTGTGTCGGAGTACATCGCCAACCGGCCCAATCTGCTCTACCGCAATCTCGGCAACGGGGAGTTCAGGCGGCTCCCAGACTCTACCCTCGTGGGCAATGCCAACAGCATCGGGGCTACCTGGTGCGACTATGACGGAGACGGGTGGCAGGACTTGTTTGTGCCGAATGACAACGGTACAGACAATTATCTCTTCCGCAATATCCTCGGCACCCGGTTTGAACGGATCGCGACGGGTGCCATTGTCTCCGATGGTGGCAGCTCGGTAGGATCTTCCTGGGGAGACTATGACAATGACCGGGACTTTGACCTGTTTGTGACCAATACCAACCGGGAGCCGCATTTCCTCTACCAAAACAACGGAGACGGCACTTTCAACCGGGTCACGGCTGGTGCCATCGCCAATACCAAAGCCCGCGCACAAGGCAGTGCCTGGGGCGACCTCGACAATGACGGCGACCTCGACCTCGTCGTGACCTGTGGAGATGAGTCCACCCACTTTTTGTACTTCAACAACGGGGATGGATCCTTCACCATGAACACCGACGAAGAACTCACGCGCATGCGGGGATTCCTGGCAGGTGTCGCCATGGCCGACCTGGAAAACGACGGCGACCTGGACATTGTCGCGGCCAACCACCTCCAAAACGATAACTACGTCTGGGTCAACAACGGCAACAGCAATGCCTGGAGCGAAATAAAACTCATCGGCTCTCTCTCAAACCGCAGTGCGATCGGAGCCGTGGTCGAGGTCAAGGCCACCATCGGCGGGCGGGCAGTATGGCAGACCCGGCATATTGCAGGTCAGACTGGCGGCGGTCCCGGTGCCCAATCAGCCCTTACGGTACACGTAGGCTTAGGTACGGCTTCCCGCATTGACTCGCTGATCATCCGCTGGCCGTCTGGCACGATCCAGATCGAGACCCAGCAGAGTGTGCGGCAGATATTGGTCTTCCAGGAAGAAGAGGGTACCCTCCTCACCGGACGTGTGTATCTGGATGCAGACAGCTCCTGCACCTATACGGAAGGCGAAATCGGAGTCCCCAACCAGCTGGTGCGGATCAATCCCGGAGATCTCTACGCCCTGACAGACAGTGCCGGCAAGTACGCCGTACGCCTGAGCAATGGTACTTATGTCATCAGCCAGCAGACCGGCGATCTCTATGATCAGGCTTGCCCGCCCCCCGGACAGCCCAATCATACTGTTGTCATCGGGGCTAATGGAGGCGCCACTACCTATGCCTATAAAGCATCTGCCGGGACCAAAGACTGTACCACCGGCTGTACCCGCCGCCTCACAGGCACGGTCAGCACGGCTGTGACCATCAACAGCGGCGAAAGGGTCTGCCTGGAAGCCGGTGCGACGATCACCGGAGATGTCACCCTGCGGCCTGGTGGTGAGCTGGTCATCTGCGGAGACGCCCGCTCCAGCAATATCAATATTCAGGGTGGAAACACCCCCTGCCGGATCATCGTCAGCGGTACGGGTACGGTCAATATCCCCGTCGTGAACCTGAGTAATATCCTCACAATCATCAACTACGGTGCGATCACCCTCACCGGGCAGGTGAACGTCAACGGTCGTCTGGAAAACTTCGGGACGATCACGGCGGGCAGCATGAACATCAACAATGGAGGCGGGGTGCTCAACAGCGGCACGATCAACCTCTCCAGCAGCCTGAACAACAACGATTCTCTCATCAACTACGGGACCATCGCCATCACAGGCTCCTTTAATAACAATGGCAATGCCCACTGGCTGAATTACTGTAAACTCACCGCTACGGGTGACATCAACCAAAACGGAGAGCTGATCAACCAGGGGTATATCCGCAGCAATGCTACCTTCTCCAGCAATGGTGGCTCAGACAACCTCTTCCGGAAAGGCAGCCGCCTCAGTGCTGCTAACCTCACCGTCAATGGTGACATAGAGGGGCCAGACCAGCCGGGCAGCAGCATCACGGTCTCCGGTACGACCCGGGTGAATGGAGGTGCCGTCATCTCCGGATACGTGGACCTCTGTGATGACACCGGCATAGAGACCTTTAATGGTACCCTCGGCTCCAATGCGACGGACGACTGCTCCGGCCGGATCAGTACCGAGCCTTGTTACAGCGGCAGTGTCGGCAGCGGGTATCAGGACTATGACTTTGGCAATATTCCCGTGTGCCAGGAGCCTAACCTGGCGATATCAGTGGGTACGACAGGGTTGCGGCGTGGTTTTCAGAATGACTATGTACTCCAGGTATCAAACAATAGCGCCATTACCGCGACCCAGGTGGAGGTGAGCCTGGACCTGCCCCGGTATGCGGTACCTCTCAAGGCCGTTCCAGCCTGGACAGACTCCGTACAGGTCGGTACGGGGTCCCGGATCACGTGGACGATTCCCGTAGTGGGGGGGATGGAGCGCCTGATCCTCACCCTGACCGACTCAGTCGAGGCCATCACGCCCCAGGGTGTATTTGTACGGGCGGCAGCCCGCATCGGCGGGAGCGAGACAGAGTGTGATCCGGAGGACAACAGCGCAGTGGCAGAAGACGAGGTGGTAGGCTCTTTTGACCCGAATGACAAGCAGGTATATCCCATCGGGGCCGGTGCCAATCACTACATTCTGTCCTCTGATACCCTGTACTACAAAATACGGTTTCAAAACGTAGGTACAGCAGAGGCGCTGCGGGTGGTCATCCGGGATACCCTTTCACCCTTCCTCAATCCGGCCAGTTTTGTACAGGGACCCATGAGCCATGAGGGGTTTGTGGTGATCGGTGAGGGCGGTGAGCTGGTCTGGACCTTCAACAACATCAACCTGCCTGACAGCGGGTCAGATGAGCCGGGCAGTCATGGATTTGTACAGTTTAAGATCGTGCCGTACAGCAGCCTGCCCAATGAGTCCCTGATCGAAAACAGCGCCGCGATTTACTTTGACTTCAACGAACCAGTGATTACCAATACGGTATTTCACACCGTCACGGATCGGCTCACGTATGAGGATGACTATCTCCTCATACTGGCGATGTATCCTACCCCCCTTGTCAGCGGGGATGGCCGGATCACGGTATTTAACCTTCAGGAGGGTATCATTCCTGTACCGCTCACACAGGTGGAGATATACAACAACACGGGCCTCCGCGTAGCCATACTTGATGGCGGCGGTAAGTCGGAGCTGATTTTCCCGCGCGGAGCCTTGCCGGCCGGTGCCTACTTCATGCGCGGCTGGGATATACACGGATTTACGTACACCGGCAATCTCCTGCTGAAGTAGTCTCCTTCATATTGCTCCAGTAAAAAAGGGTTGCCTGAGGCCGGGCAGCCCTTTTTTTTCAGGTGAAATACTTTTTACAACCAGCACATAACATTTGGAAGAAAGAAATATTCAATTGTGATGGTTTTTTAAAAAGTAAACAGCTTTATTCGTAAATCAGAAGTAATGTTAATTTTTGATTATCAGTTACTTGAGATAAAAAAGATCGGAATATAATTTTGATTCGCATCTTTACAATTGTGTAATATCTGATACATTTACCGTTTTCCGCTCCATACAACAGGGCGTAACTTGGTCTCGTTCTGATTTTGACAGATGTACCTTATACCACAACGCAGACCGCTATGAACAAACGTATGCTTCGGATGATTGCTCTCCTGGTGCTGACGGGAACCAGTATGACGGGCTGGACACAGGCGCTCCCCGAGATTTTGTACTACAATTTTAATGGCACCGGGACCGCCATTCCTAACCTGGCCAGCAACCCGCCTGCCGGGACGGATACAGCTTTTATTGTCGGTAACCCTACCCAGGGTAATACCGGCCAGTGTGGAGGGGCACTGGTAGGTTCTGGACTGACCAGTGGTACTGATTATGTCAATACCGGCTGGGCCACATCGCTCACAGGTACGTCCTGGACGATTTCGTTTTGGGCATCCAATATACAGCCCAGCTCTACGCTGTACTATATTTTTGGTGACAATACAGCCGGTTCGCTGCGATGTTTTACCAATGGGGTAGCGGGCCCCAACAACTGGATTCTGCGTGGGCCTGTAGCGGATGTATCAGTACCAGGGGGGGCTGTAGCCGGCCCTACCATGACCACTTTTGTATACGACACGGCTACATCTGACATCAAGGCGTATCTGAACGGGGTGCTGGTTAATACCGTGGCTCAAAACCCGCTTACCATCAATGGTACGGGGCCATTTAAGGTAGGCGGTTACGCCACCAGCACCGGCTTGTCTGCCGGAGGTCTCATGGATGAGTTCCGGATATATAACCGGGCTTTGTCAGAGGCTGAGATACTGGATTTGGTGGACCTGACCCGCTATGATACGCTGAGCGTGGTCACGTGTGATGAGTATCTGTCGCCAGATGGTACCCAGCTCTGGACTACCTCCGGCACCTATACAGATACGGTAGCCAGCCTATCCGGCTGTGACAGCGTCGTCACGGTGAACCTGACGATTTTGAACAGCTCCGCCAATGCCCTCACGGTTTCAGTCTGCGACAGCTATACTTCACCCGGTGGAACCATCCTGACGACCAGTGGTACCTTTACAGACACCCTCGTGAACTCCCTCGGATGTGACAGCCTGGTTGCTGTCAACCTGACAATCAATGTCAGCACCACTTCTACCCTTGATGTAGAGGCCTGTGACAGCTATACGGCGCCTGACGGTGCAGTCTATACGGCATCGGGTGCTTATACAGCCATGATTACCAATGTCGCGGGTTGTGACAGTACTATCTCGCTCAACCTGAGTGTCAGCAACAGCTCGGCTGACACCGTGGACATCACGGCCTGTGATGCGTATGTCACGCCCCTGGGAGATGTCCTGACCACCAGCGGCGTCTATACAGAGATCCTCGTTAATACCTCCGGCTGTGACAGTGTCCTGACGATTTTCCTGACTATCCCGGAGATTATCACCACGGTCACCCAGAATGGCTCCAGCGTGACAGCCGATCAGGCTGATGCTACCTACCAGTGGTTCAATTGTGCCACTGGCGCAGCTGCGCCTGATGGCAGCGGCCGTACCTTCACGGCTTCAGCCAGTGGCTCCTATGCTGCTGCCATCACCCTGAACGGCTGTCAGGATACGACCGACTGCGTCGCGCTGATCGGTACGGGTCTGGGTACGCCTGTGCTGGAAGGGGTACGTCTGTATCCTAACCCAGGCCAGGACCTCATCACCCTCAGCTCAGAGGCGCCTTTCCGTGCGGCTGACTTCCGGCTTATGAGCCTGACCGGTCAGGTACTGTATGCGGAGACCGCTGTTGCCGGGACAGAATTTACATTCGACATATCATCACTCCCTGCCGGGATTTACCTGGTGGAGCTGCGTCAGGCTGCCGGTACCTTCAGGACTCAGCTGATCAAGCGCTGATCCTACTGTATCTGCGGCGGATTGTGCTGCCGCATTTTCGCTCACATCAAACGCATGAGGCCGTCCCGATCCGGGACGGCCTTTTGGTTATGGGCATAAAAAGGCTGCCGCTCACTGACGGCAGCCTCTGATTGAAGCCCCATCAGCATCAAAACTGCCAGCCCACCTGCACCTGCGCAAAGCGCGGTGTACCTGGGGTATAATGTATCTCCGAGATCGGAGATGTCTCGTTGCGGAGGCGGGACTCGGTATCAAACTGAGCCTCCTTCCACTCCGCGTCCAGCAGGTTTTCGACGGAAAACTGTACAGTAACAGGACCCATGCTGTAGCCCAGGACGAGGTCTGCCAGGAAGTACCCCGCAGCAGTGAGGCTGTAGTCCTCATTGGCGGGGCGGTCACCCAGGTAGCGGTAGCGCAGGCTGCCCTGGAGCCCGTTTCCGAGCTGGAGCGTCAATCCACCTACACTGCTGAAGAGCGGAGCCAGGGGGATATATGCTTCTTCTGCCGGTACACCTTTGGTGCGGGGCAGGGTGTAATTTACATCCGCATCTGCATATAACCAGGGGGTGAGCTGTGCCCGCACCGAAAGGTCAGCACCTGCACGGCGGGTTTCGCCACCAGGCTCCACGATTCCGGCATCTCCTACATATACAAACTCCTGCTCCATGTCCAGCCCCCAGAGAGCGGCCTGCATCAGGATGCTGCGGACAGGTTTGGCGACCAGTCCGACATCCACTCCCAGGGCCCGGGGCAATATCTCACGGGTACGGGCGGCCAGGATGGTGCGGGTATCATTGGAGTGAAAACCGATCCCGCTGTTGACAAAAAACCGCAGGCGGGAGTTAGCCGTCAGGTGCAGGTTAAGTTTAGGGCTGAATACACCTTGTGTCACAGCCTGCCGCTGGAAGGTCGCTGCCAGGTCATCTGTGTATTCGAAGTGAAACTGATCATAGCGGAGCCCTGCGTTTACCGTCACACGGGGCGAAAGGGTGATAATTTCGTCCACATACAGGGCTGCATTGGTCTCATGTATCGTACCCAGCGCAAGATGTTCCAGGGTCGTACGGCGGTTGACGGTATGTGAAAGTTCATTGTCCCGGACGGCATCCTGGCGCAGATAGATACCAGCCTCTGTGCGGAAGCGAATATGGCCGATCTGATCTTCCTGTGTATAAGCGCCCTGGTAGGTCAGGAGTTGGCGGGATTCCTTCTGGCGGATCTGGTCGCCATTGACACTGTCTTCAAGAAAAAACGTAAAATTGGAATACAGCTCAAAGGCATACAATCCCAGGAACAATTGATTTCGGACCGTAGCACCATTCGCCAGGGTGGTGAAAAGCTGTAGGTTGAGGTTCTGGCGGCTGGTCTCTCCGCCCTCGGTGCTGTCCAATGCGCCAAAACGGGTGATAAGCCCCTCCTGTACCGCCCGCTCAGGAATCTGGCCGGAGGCGGTCCACTTGCTCGTGAAAGTCGAAAGCGAGGCCGAGAGCAGGGTGTTTTCATGGAGCTGGCCGTGGTACTTCGCAAATACATTGGTCCGGTTGAATCCCTGAGGGCTCTCAAAGTACCCATCCGTAAACCGATGCTCAGCTGCCACATAGGCATACTGACCCTGGGTACCGTCGAGCAGGTTGAACATCGCCAGGGTCCGGAAACTGTTGTATTGACCGGCTTCGAGTTTGACGAGGTTGGATTCCAGCCCGTTTTTGGTCTGAAAGTCCACAAAACCTGCCGTGGCCATATTGCCCTGACGGGCAGCGTAGGGGCCTTTTTCAAATTCTACCCGGTCTATTACCTCCGGAATCACGAAATGCAGGTCAGCATATCCCTGCCCGTGCGCATGGGAGACCATGTTGACGGGCATCCCGTCCACGGAGAGCCGTATATCGGTGCCGTGGTCAATGTCAAACCCCCGAAGGAAAATCTGCTCGGCCTTGCCCCCGCCCGCATGCTGGGCGATAAACAGACCCGGTACCATCCGCAGCACATCCTGCGAGGACCGGACCGGCCGCAGCCGGATGTCCAGCCCGCTCAATACGGCCAGGTTGCGGTCGGCTTGCCCCTGGATGTCTATTGCAGGCAGATCAATGGAGGTCTCCTCCAGGAGGATCGTCACGACGGTGCTTTCATCCTCACGGACGGTGACTTCCTGCTGTACCTTGCGGTAGCCCAGCCGGGCTACTTCCAGGACATAGGTGCCTGCGGGCAGGTTCCGAAACCGGAATTCACCATTCTCCAGCGTGTAGGTTTTTTGGGTACCCTCCCCGAGGGTCACAGTGGCTTGTGGCATAGGCAGGCGGGTGGCTGCATCGCGTACATATCCCTGGATAGCACCTTCGTGTGCTTGGAGTACGAGGACTTGTACCAAACACCCGGCCATGATCAGGATGCGGAAAAAAGCGTTCATGGGGTCTTTGAAGTTGAGGATGAAGGGTAGTCTATTGGACGACAACATTGGAAAGATCATTCGGCGGCTGCAAAAAAAAAGCAGATTGGGAAATAATCAGATGACTTTATACACCTGCCAGGGCACGGGCATCCTCAGCCAGGCTATGTGCCAGAAAAGGATCCGCAGAGAATGCTGCCCGGATCAGCTTTTTGCCCTCAGCCAGGTTGCCGGTTTGGGCCTGATAGATACCCTGGAGGCAGAGCAACTCTGGCATACGGGAGCCTGTCCTGGCAGCAACAGCCAGGTAAGGGGCAGCTGCGGCGGCATCTCCGCGTTTGAGGTGGATCATAGCCATCATACGGTTGACATCCACGTTGTTGGGTCGCAGGGCATACTCTTGCATGGCATAGGTGAGGGCTGTTTCGGCATCTCCTTTCAGGTCAAGATACACCTCTGCAAACTCAAGGTTCATGCGGTGGCCGCTGGCCTCATCATCGCGGAGCATCTGGAGTACGGAGTCTGTAAGGGCTGCAGCAGCCTCAGCCCGGTCTGTCTCCAGGTAAAGCGCAGCCAGCTGCTGGTAAAATCCTACCTCCGGGATGATATTGCCTGCCTGGCGGAGGAGTTGTTCAGCCTCCCGATATTGTGTCTGTTTGATCCGGATGCCAGCTAATGCACCCAGGGCAAAAGGGTAAGCAGGGCGCTCGGTCAGGATGGCCTGATAGGTAGCCTCGGCACGTGAGAGGTCCCCTTGTTTTTCATAGAGCCCACCCAACTGGAGTTTGCACCAGGCTGCATCTTCGTATCCGGGAAATCCCGCTGCGGCAGCCATCTGCATAGCCTCGATCGCACCGGGCAGGTCGCCGTGAATCTCCCGCAGGTAAGATACCCGTGCGTATGAGCGGATATCCGGGCGGATGCTGGTCATCTTGTCAGCCATGCTGATCGCTGCCGGATAGTCACCCAGTTCGACATTTGCATCTACCAGCGCCCCGTAGATGAGGGCATTATAGCTGTTGAGGGCCAGGGCCTGGCGGCCGGTCTCCAGGGCCTCAGTAAACTGGTGCTGGGAGAGAAGCACAGAGGTTTTGTCGGTGAGGGCCTGAAACTGGAGGTCAGCTCCGATCTGTTGAGCCAGTACGTAGTCAAGCTGGGTTAGGGCTGCCGGGTAATAGTGGCCGTGCTCGCCGCTGACGCGGGCCTCGACAATAAACAACTCTGCGAGCCGCAGGCGGGCCTTGTGGTCCATGGGATCGCGTTTCAGGGCTTCTTTCAGGCGGGTGTACTCATTGACTACAAATGCCTGCTCCTCAGGGCTGCCGAGTTGGGCGCTTCGTTTGAGCAGGGCGGGTATGGCCTGAGCGGTTGGCTGGGTGGACGTTGTGGTACAGGCGGTGTACAGCAGGGCAATACAGAGAGAAAGCAGGGTGGCAAAAAACGTTTTCATATGATACCAGATTGAGGATGGGGATTCGGGGAAAAAAAAGCACAAGAACAGCACACGACAGGCCCGCCGGGCTGTCGTACAGGGGGTACGCGACATGAGACATAAAAAAGTTCTGGCCCGGGACAGCGTATTATTGTGTCATGGTTGTGGCACGGTGGCAGGTCGGGTGCTGTCCGGGCCAGAACAAAGGACTGGCGGGGAGTACAGGATACCGGCTCCAGCCCTTTTCAGGGTGTGTTTGAGGATGGACCTTACAAAAAGAGCGAAGTGCTATGGGTAAGACAGCTGCCGTAAAACCAAAATTATGTTTTCATGGTTGGAGGACAAGGTTGGCCTGTGGGTGTTATTAACCTGAATACCCCCTATCTACGGTAGACACCAGCCGTCTGGATTTCGGCAGCAGATTTTTTTTTCTTTTTAGGTGCATATCGTTATCCCCATTCGCACAAACCCCTATATTTGACCTTGTCTGACGACATGTTACATGCAGCCTGAACAAGCCATCATCCAACTGCTCCACCGCCAGGACGAGCAAGCCCTGACGCTGATCTATCGGCAGTACGGCCGGGCGCTGCTGGGGGTGATTCACCGCATTATACCAGATCCTGATCTTGCTGAAGATGTGCTCCAGGAGTCGCTGGTGAAAATCTGGCAGAATGCCGCCTCCTATGATCCTGCCAAAGGCCGCCTTTTCACCTGGCTGCTGAATATCTGCCGCAATCTGGCAATAGATAAAACACGCTCCCGGGCCCTGAAAAACATCCGCAACACCACTACTTTCGTATCTACCGAAGAAAGCGACCCGCTGACGGTTTTTAATCCCGATGCGATTGGTGTCCGGGAATGGGTCAGCGAGCTGGAACCCAAGTTCCGGGACGTGATTGACAAAGTGTATCTGGGCGAATATACCCACCAGGAGGCCGCTGAGGCTCTGGGTATTCCCCTCGGCACCTTAAAAACGCGGGTTCGCCTTGCGATTGTTGAACTGCGTAAGCGATTATAGCCACATGGCCTTACATCCAGAACATATCATATCCGACGGGACACTTGAACTCTACCTCATGGGCGCACTGCCTGAGGCAGAGGCAAGGGAAGTCACG
>JANRLQ010000081.1:0-14014 GCA_033762375.1 Bacteroidia bacterium | reverse complement strand
AGGGCGAGGGTGAGCAGGGTGGGCTGCTGGTGAGCGATGGCCCAGCGGCGACCCTGGAGCCGGGCGGCGTTGTGGTGTTCGCCCTCGATCTCACCCAGCATGCGCCGCAGATAGATCGAGAGGGCGCGGGGGATCAGCAGGCCGGGCGGGCGCTTCCGTTCCACATCCAGCATCAGGCTGTTGCGGATATGCAGGGCCGCGAAGAAGTCGCGGAAGTTCTGGTGCAGGAAGGCCAGGTCCTCGCCCTCCGGGCGGAAGAGGCGCAGGGTCTGGGTCAGGGTTTCGTAATATGCCTGGGCCTGCGCTTCGGAGATTTCCTTGCCCAGGCTGCGCCACTGGCTGCCCATGCCGGGGAAGAGCCGCTCGCAGGCGCGGCGGCCCTCCGGCGTGATGCAGGCCGGGTAGGCCCGGATGAGGTCCAGCAGACCCGCTTCGGTGAGGGTGAAGAGGCCGCGCTGCTCCATCTCATAGCCGATCCAGGGCAGAAGCTGCCAGAGGAGCCAGCGCAGGGCTTCGGGCTGCGCGCCCGGGGTGGCGGCACACCACTTGGCGGTCTGGGCCATGAGGAAGTTCCAGAGCAGCTCGCCCATGCTGCTGGCGTTGGCTTTGAAGGGAAAACGCGGGTCGCTGCGGTAGCGCTTCACCCAGTCGGCGGTGGCCCCGTGGAGCGTGAGCATCATGGGGTTGAGCAGGAGGCTGGCAAAGCCGGGGTCGCCGGGCGGGGGCAGGTGTTTGCCTGCCAGGTAGCGGTCGCGGTCGGCGGGGTCCAGGGGCAGGAGGCGCAATTCGTGGAAGCCGTGGGTCCAGGTGAGGTTGGCCTCGTGGCGGGAGGTGATCACAAACTGGATGCCTTTGGCCTCATCGCGCCAGTGCTGAAGCTCGCCCAGCAGGCCCGCCGGGTCGAGGGTTACTTCGTTAAAGCCATCGAGCAGCAGGATGGCTTTGGGGTATTCATGCGGCCAGGGGCTGCAGAGCCATTGCCAGAGGGCAGCACGGGTCTCGTCGCGCAGGCTTTCTTCGCCCAGATAGCGGTCTGCGAGGTAGGCGAGCAGGAAGTCTTTAGGGTGTGTTTTGCCGCGCTCGTTGTAGTCGTTCAGCGCGATGAACAGCGGCAGGGGCGCGGCATCGAGGTAGGCCTCCCAGAGTTTCACCATCGAGACGGTTTTGCCCTGCCCGCCCTCGCCGATGATGAGGCAGTGGCGGATTTCGCGGCCCCAGAGCTGCTCCACGGTGTTGCGGCGGCCCAGCTTCTGCCCCTCGAAGCCCACGAGGTTTTCGGGCAGCCATTCAAAGGGCCGGACTGCAGGCGCTGCCGCCGTGAGCAGCATCTCCTCAAACTGCGCGATGTGCAGGCGGCGGCCGGGCGCGGTCTCGCGGGTGTGGTAGGCGCGGGCGCCTGCGCGCAGGCGGCCAGCCAAACTTTCGGTTTCCGGAGCCTTGAGGCGCAGGCCCAGCACCCCGGCGATCCATTCCGCCGGAATCGCAAAGGCTGTTTCCTGCAAGCGCTCAAATTCATCCGGGACCGTAATCCACGAAACCATGCCTATGACTTGGCCCTGGGCATCGAGTACCGGCCCGCCGCTGAAGCCGCGGGTGATCTCGGTGCAGCCCCGGAGCTGGAGCAGGTCGTAGTTGCCTTCTTCGGCCCGGATTCGCTGATGGAATACCTGGCCGCCGCCATTGGCACCTTTGAAGGAGCGCACTTTTGGGAAGCCGTAGGTCTGAATCGGGGATTGGCCATGTCCGTTGGGCAGCCCGGCCAGCTTCAGCGTGCGCAGAGAGGCAGGTGCCTCGCCCACCAACTCCAGCACGGCGATATCCCCCTCTGCAAAAGGCCGCCAGTAGCGCAGGAGGAGCCGGGTTTCGAGTTCTTCGTCGCCCCCGACCGGAAAGACCCGGACGATCCTGCCGTCTTCGGGGCTGCGCTGCGCCTGCTCCTGCTCCGACAGGATCACGTGGGAGCAGGTGAGGATGCGATTGTTGCCGATATAAAAGCCCGTCCCGGCGGTTTGGCCGCCGGGCGTCAGGATGCGGACGATGGAATCAGTCAGGGCCATCGGTTCAGGCTACCGCAGGTGTTTCAGTGCCAGAAGCTGCGGGTGGTTGAGGGGCTTCTGATTTTTTCCAGGTGAGGGTCACCTTGAGATGGGCTTCGCCGCCTGCTTTGGCGATGACGATGGTGCTTTCGGCGTTGATTTTCATGCCCAGCTCCAGCGAGACCTCATCGGGCTGGAGCTCCAGGCCTTTGAGTTTGTTGATGACGGAGCTGGCGATGGTCCGGAGGGGGGCCAGGGCGGCTTCCAGCTTTTTGCCGGTTTTGATGGTGGCGGGGTTTTCATCACCGCCGCCGCGTACCGGCACCCGTCCGCTTTGGGCAGAGGCAGATTCAACTTCTACCAGCAGCGTTTCGCCGTTTTCGTCTTCAAATTCCAAGTATTGGGTTGCCATAATCAGGTTGTTGGGATGGAGGTGGTAAGATACGGGCTGCCGGAATATTCGCCAAAAAAATCTGCCCGCACCCCCATGCCAAACAGGCGACCCCTGCGGGTCGCCTGCGCTCAACTTGAAGGGGAAGGGTTTCGGTTCCCCTCCAGGCGGGAGTTGCCGGATCAGTAGGGCAGGAGGTCGCCGAGGGCGTTGCCGGCGTAGGTATTGTTTTCCAGGACTACGCCCGCAGCGCCGTCCCGGTAGGCGATGCCGTAGCCCAGGCTGTTTTGGATCTGGCAGTTTTTGACCACGCAGGCCGGGTCAAAGGTAAATCCGCCCAGTTCAATATTGGCTTTGGCAGAAAAGAGGGTAAATTCTCCTCCGTGTGTGATGGTGCAGTACTCCAGGCGGTTGAGGACATTGGAGTTGCCGATGTAAATACCGCCCCAGGAACCGGCGACGCCTTCGCTTCCCCGGAAGATAATAGGCTCCGCAGGGGTGCCTACTGCGATCAGGGCATCGCCATCGTCGTTGATGTTGAGGTAGCTGCCTTGCTCAAACTCCAGGATTACGCCTGGAGAAATGGTCATTTTTTTGGCATCAACGGCTTCGCCTGCCAGAAAACGATACGGCACGGTCAGTTTCGCCAGGGTGACATCCGGCATGTCGGGCCAGCTTGCATCAATGGCGATGTAGGACTTGCCGTTTTCTTTACCCGCGACAGTATAAACAGAACTGGCATCAATTTTATCCAGCAGGTTGATGCTGATAAATACCGGGGCTTCGGAGTTGCGGGTGAAGGTGTTGCCGTCAAAATCGGCCAGGTTGGCATCTACGCCCTGTGCCAGGAACCCATACCCATCGTTGTCGGTGAGGGTGCAGTTTTTGATGGAGAGGCGGGAAGAATTAAAGGGCGAGTACAGGCCTACCCCACAGCGGCCGTTGAACAAAAACTGCTCTTCACTGCCGGCATGGCGCACCGTTACATACTCCATGCGGTTGTTTACGCTGTTGGAGGCGTAAAAAATCCCCTTCCAGCTGCCTTTGATGGCTGTTTTCCCTTCCAGGGTAATGGGTGCAGCGGAGTTGCCCAGCATCTTCAGGGAACCACCAGCGACCAGAATCCCTGATTCAGCATCTTCAAACTGGACGGTAACCCCTGGTTCAATCACCAGGTCCTGGCCAGCATCCAGTTCGACGAAGCAGGTCACAAGATAGTCTACCGCGAGGTCGGGGTTGTTTTTCCAGACGAGGGGGAGGGTGCCGTCGCAGGAGATGACGGTGGTTGTATCGGGGAGGATGGGACCGTCTTCTTTACAGGCCGTAAACAGCAGCGCAGCAGCGCCGATCATACACAGGGTGAGGTTCAAATTGAGCGTACGCATGATAAAAAGAGTTAAAAGATCATGCGTCAAAATTCAGGCTGCCGCAACCGGTAAACCTGAGGGGATTCCGTGAAAAGGAAAATTCAGGGTTTTCCGGGAGTGTGGTGCCGGGCCGGGAGAGACAGGTTTAGGCGATATGGTTTGTTTTTGAGGGTTAATCGAGTTTTAGGTATAATTTTATTGATTTAAATCTAAAAAAAAGCATTAATTTTCGGATTAGAAACCGTAAGCGGCTTAGCCATGATTGATCGTTTTCAGTTGCCACAGGTACAAGCTGCGCTCCGCCAGGGCAAAGCGATCATCCTGACCGGTCCCCGGCAGGTGGGAAAAACAACCCTTATGCAGATTGTTGCCGGTAAGCTGGACACGGCTGTGTTTTGGATGACAGGCGATGATCCTGCGGTGCGGACCCTGCTGGAAAATATTTCGCTGGCCCGGCTGAAAGCGGTCGTCGGGGATCACCAGATCGTGGTGATAGATGAGGCACAGCGGCTGACCAATGCCGGCCTCACGCTGAAACTGATGACGGACCATCTGCCAGGCGTACAACTGCTCGTGACAGGCTCCTCCTCGCTGGACCTGGCCGCCCAAACCAAGGAGAGTCTTGTCGGCAGAAAATGGGATTATACCCTCCTGCCACTTTCTTTTGCTGAGATGTGTGCCCATCATGGACTGTTGCAGGAAATGAGCCTGCTGGAGCAGCGATTGATCTATGGGTATTATCCTGAGGTGGTAATGCAGGGGACTCCGCACGCTGCCCGTATCCTGCACGACCTGAGCGATGGGCTGATGTACAAGGACTTGCTTTCCCTGGAGCAGGTCAGAAAACCTGCCTTGCTGGTAAAAATATTACAGGCATTGGCTTTGCAGATCAGCCGGGAAGTAAGGTATCATGAAATAGCCCAGTTGGTCGGCGCCGACCCTGTCACGGTAGAGCGGTATATTGACCTGCTGGAGCAGACGTTTGTGGTATTCCGGCTGAGGTCGCTGAGCCGTAATGTGCGGAATGAGCTGAAAAAGGGATGTAAGGTGTACTTTTACGATACGGGCATCCGCAATGCCCTGATCAAAAACTTTAACCCGTTGTCATTACGGGCAGACACGGGAGCGCTATGGGAAAATTTTCTGGTAGTGGAACGGCTGAAGCGCAATTTATACCAGGGATATACGCCCAATATGTTTTTTTGGCGGACCACAGCTCAGCAGGAGATAGATTATGTGGAGGAGTATGGCGGTAAGTTGTATGCCTGGGAATTTAAATGGAAACCCGGCACCCGCACAACATTTCCGAAGGTGTTTTTGCAGGCTTATCCCGGCAGTGAAACGATGCTGATACATCCGGACAATATGGAGGCATTCATTCTGTGAGAGATAAGTCATAAGGTGCTGCTGCTTTATGCATCCAGCAGGCCGCGTTCCAGCGCCATTTTGACCAGGCCCGCTACATTGCGCACGCCGAGTTTCTGGATGAGGTTGGTGCGGTGGGTCTCGACGGTATTGACGGAAACATGGAGCAGGTCGGCAATCTCCTGGGTGGTATGCTCTGCGACGATGAGGCGGAGGACGTCTTTTTCGCGGCGGCTGATCTTCGGCAAAAAATGGGCAGGCGGACGGTGCAGCGCCTCTGCGAGGAGGCGCTCGCGTATGGGCGCGTGCAGGTATTCCTCTCCTGCTGCTACGGCCCGGATTCCCTCCGTCAACTCATCTATCCTGGCATTTTTGAGCAGGTAGCCTTTGGCACCTGCCTGCAGGGCACTCCGCACCATCGCAGGCTGGTCAAAACTCGTCAGGATCACCACCGCCATGCCGGGATAGGCCGGAACCAGTTGCCTGCACAGGACCAGGCCGTCTTCCTGCCCCAGGTTCAGGTCCAGGAGCAGCACCTCCGGCGGGGTATGAACGGCCAGCCAGTCCGTCAGGGCCTTGCCGCTGGTAACATAACTGATTACCTCAAGGCCGGGCTGCTGCCCGAGCATGGCTACAATTCCGCTCAGGACGACCGGATGGTCATCGGCAATGGCGACACGGATGAGGTTCATTTGTTCAGGATGATTTCGACAAATACCGATGCGCCTCTGCCGGGGTCAGATTGTACATCCATTTTCCCGCCTAAAAAAGCCAGTCGTGACCGGATCGAGTCCAGCCCGATGCCGGGTGCCTCCTGTGAGGCGGCAAATCCCTGTCCATTGTCTTCGACCGTAATAGACAGCACCTGCTCATCGCGCAGCACCTGCACCAGGGCCTCTGTGGCCCCGGCGTGTTTGAGGATGTTGTTGATCAGCTCCTGCACGATGCGGTACACCGACAACTCCAGGGAGGCGGGCAGCCGGGTATCCGGCCCGGCATACTCAAAATCCACCCGCAGCGTGCGGCTTTCGCTGATCTGCTGGCAAAAGGCCTCCAGTGCCCCCGCCAGTCCCAGGCGCAGGAGAATGTCGGGCATCAGGTTATGGGCGATCCTGCGGGCCTCCTGGCTGACGGTATCCAGCAGTTCCATCCCCTGTCCAAAGGCCGGCTGGTCATTCAGCCCCCCTACCCGGTCCGGCAGCGCACTGAACTGGAGTTTGGCCGCTGAGAGCAGGCCGCCCAGGCCATCATGGAGGTCCTTGGCGATGCGGGTACGTTCTTTTTCTTCGCCCATGACCATGGCCCGTATGCGGCTGATTTCTTTTTCCTGCTCCAGGGTCCGGATCTGCCGGGTCGCGAGTTCTTGCCGTTGTTGGTAGATGACCCATCCGCCACCGAGGCCGGTGAGCAGCAGCAGCACCAGTCCCCCCATCAGGCGCAGACTTCCCTGCTGGCGGCTTAGTTCCAGGGACTGGCGGGCCAGGTCTTTGTCCTTTTTTTCAGTTTCGTATTGGATGTTCAGGGCCTCGATCTGGCCGAGCAGGTCTGCATTGCCGGTGGAGTCTTTGAGGTGGTAATACCTTTCTGACCAGCGGAAGGCTTCCTCCCAGTTTTGCAGCCCTTCGAACAGGTCCGAAGCGGCGCCTGCGCACATCTGCATGGTCACGACATCGCCGATGGCCTGGCTGGCAGCATAGGCACCGGCATATCCGCGTGCGGCTGCGGTTTTATCCCCCAGGGCTTCCAGCGCCACCGCACGGGTAAAAGCCACCAGGCTGCGTTTGGCATCACTCTGCTGTTTTTCGGCAATGTCCGTGGCCTTCATATACGCGGCTTCACTGGCGGCCCGGTTCCCTGTTTGCGCCTCATACTCCATGAGGTTGAGATAGGCGTGGAAGGTATAGGCCTCAAGGTTTTCATAGGCGCTCAGGAGACGGAGTGCCTCTTTTGACATGGCCAATGCCGTATCGAGGCGGGTGCTGTCTTGCTCATAGTATGCCTTGCTGAGGTTGATCAGGAGCATGCCCCGGTTGCGCTCGTCTCCGCGCTGAAGGCTGATGGCCTCAGCCCGCCGGTACTAGTCTATGGCAGGGCCCAACTGGGTGGCCTGATAGTAGATATTGCCGATATTCACCAGGGCATAATATTGCTGCTCGGTATTACCGGTAGCCTCCGCCTCCCGCAGGGCCGCAAAATAAGCCTCACGGGCAGAGTCTGTCTGGCCCAGCATCGTAAAGTTGATACCCATCTGCACCAGGTGGTTGATCACGTTGTTGCTGCTGTCCAGTGCCTGCGCGATCCTGATCCCCTCGCGTGCGAGCGCATTGGAGCGGGTGTACTGCCCGAGTTTTGACTGGTGGTAACTCTGCCGCCGGAGGGCTGACTCGATACCCGGCTGATACTGCGCGCTGCGGTACAAGGCCAGTGCCTGGTCATAACACAAGGTAGCACTGTCGGCGTGCTGGTAGCGGTAGATACGGCCGAGCTGCTCCCAGGTCCGGGCAGCCTCCAGCGGAGCCGTCACCTGTGGAAGGCGTTGCAAGAGGCTGTCCTTATCGTTCAGGTCGAGTTGCGCGGGCAGGTACAGGGGGGAGATGGCCAGCATCCCGGCAAGGACCCGTGCCCAATGTCCGGGCGCAGGCAGCGTGGCAGACGGGTATTCCAGCATCATAACCAGATAGGTAGGAGAAAAAACGGATCAGATGAAATTCCGGCAAAAACCATAAACGCCGGTAAAATACTTTCTGTTTAGCAGGAAAAAAATTACCTTTTCCGGCAAACATGATACCAAATGGATTTTCAGGGTCTTCGCACCGTTATTTACAAAGTCAGCGATCTCGCAGCTGCACGAGACTGGTACAGCCGGGTACTCGGCACTGCGCCGTATTTTGATGAGGCATTTTATATCGGGTTTAATGTAGCTGGCTACGAGCTGGGCTTGCAGCCTGAAGAAGAAGCGCCTGCCGCCAAGCCTGAAACGGTGCTGACCTACTGGGGCATGGCGGATGTGGCAGACAGCTACGCACAGTTACTGGAGATGGGAGCTACGATGCATGAGGCGCCGACCGATGTCGGAGGGGGGATCACCGTAGCCACCGTGTACGATCCCTGGGGCAATATCTTCGGGATCATTGACAATCCGCACTTTTCGCTGGGATAATCGTATGCGGGCTTTGAGAATGAGAGGCTATGTCTGAATTACTTTCACAACTTCCGCCAGAGGTGGGGTTTGTGTTGTTTTTATTTTCATTAAGTATAACTTTATGTTAAATTTTCTGACGTAAAGTATGACTTTATGTATGAGCGCAAGATTTTCTCTGAACTGCTCCGGCATCTGGCTGAGAAGGAAGTGAGTGTGATTACGGGTATGCGGCGCGTGGGGAAAACTACAGCCCTCCGCTACCTGCTTGACCAGACGCCGCACCATAATAAACTGTATCTCGATCTCGAACGCATCGAGGGCAGGGCCATCTTTACCCAATCGAATTTCAGCGAAATACAGACAGACCTTGAAATCAAAGGGATTGACTTCAGCCAGCCTGCCGTAGTGGCATTAGACGAAGTGCAACTGGTGCCTGATGCGGTCTCATTTATCAAATATTACCATGACCATTTTCCGGTAAAATTTATCATTTCAGGATCAAGCTCCTACTACCTGCGTAACCGGATTACAGAAAGTCTGGCTGGAAGGAAACAAATTTTTGAAATTTATCCGCTTGATTTTCAGGAGTTTTTGACGTTTAAGGGGATAGACAGCGGGGCTTTGCAGGCATTCCGGCTGGTGCCCTACCGCCAGGTGCTGTATGCACAGTTTACCGAATATTACGAAGAGTTTATTCAATATGGAGGCTTTCCGGATGTGGTGCTGGCAGGCACACCTGAAAAGAAAGTGCGGCTGCTGAAAGATGTACTAAATTCGTATATCGAGCTGGATGTCAAGCTGTTATCTGATTACTCAGCGATAGATGACCTGTATCGGCTGGTGAGTTTGCTGGCCTCCAGAATCGGGAGCCGGCTGGATTACACCAAACTGGCCTCTCTGATCGGAATCAGCCGCCATAAGGTCAAAGACTATATGCATTTGCTGGAGCGAACCTATTTTTTGCATCTGATTAGCCCATACGCTGCGAATACGGACCGCGCTATCGCAGTGCAGCCCAAGATGTACCTCGCAGATACAGGGCTGGTCAATCAGTTAGCGCAGGTAAGCAGCGGGGCCTTGTTTGAAAATGCAATTGCGCTCCAGCTCATGCGTCTGGGGCCTCTTAATTATTTCCAGCTCAAAACGGGCCAGGAAATAGATTTTATTCTTGACCGTCGGATTGCCGCAGAGGTAAAAGAGACCCCCACACGCTCTGATGCGGATACGTTGCAGGCTCGCGCGGCGACGCTGGGTCTTGAAGAAACCTGGCTGATTGGTCGTTACCCACCGCATAGTGCGTTTACAGGCTTTGTATGGGGTGGGGCTGTTATCTGACCTAAAGGCCACAGTTACAAATACCCCATAATCTCTCTCCGCACCACCTCCTGCTGCGTCCAGGGGATAAAGTGGTTCTCTTCCGGAAAGTAGATCATTTTCGGCGGGCGAAGGGTCATCTGCTGCTCCATAAACTCCGCATTCTCCCAGGGAACCAACTGGTCTTTTTTACCATGAAGAATCGTGAAGGGCACCTGGATGTCTTTCCAGCGGTCTTTCATATAAGAGAGCTCTTCGCCGTGGGGCATCAGCTCGCGGTTGCTCATGTCGAGGTCTGGCGGGATCAGCCAGCGCGCGGCTTTGTGCTGGATAAAGTATTGGATGCCCATCACCTTTTCCTGCTTGGAGTCGGCGCTGCCCGCCAGGATCACGACCCCGTCCAGCAGCTCCGGAAAATCCATCGCAGCCCGGGCTACGATAGGACCGCCCATCGAGTGGCCGACGAGGATCACTTTTCCTTGCCGGTGGAGGCTGTCCACCAGCGGGCGCAGCGAGGCAGCATGGACCTGGAGGCTGGCCACAGGCTCGCCGGGTGTCGAGCCGCCGTACCCGAGCCGGTCAATGGCGATGATGCGGGCATGCTCACACAGGGTGCTATCTGTCAGGTAAGAACTCCATGCCTCCCAGTTGCCTGGGGAGCCATGTACAAACACCACCACAGGTTTGTCTGCCTGACCCCCTGCCATATAATGCATGGTGCGGGCGTCAGCAAGATAGGTATGGCTCGTCACCGGGTAGGGGGCCAGTGCCATCCGCCGGGCGATCTCCTCGGCAGATGCCCCAAATGACATAAAAAAACGGAAATAGACCCACACAGTGATAAATACCACCAGCAGGCCCATCAATATCCAGAGCAGCCACTTGAAAAAGATTGCCATCGGAGCAGAAGTTTGAGGGAGAAAGATAAGGCATAGACGATTAGCGGCATGGATTATTTTATTTTATTTAGGCGTCTGTGTGCCTGTTGCGTAACACTTTATGCAATTATCTTCATATATATTTGCAACATGCAGGCTTGTTCTCTTTTCGTTTCAACATCAGCCCCTATTGCCCATGCGCCTCAATGATATTGCGCGTAACTTACTCGCCGACGTTGTATATTACCTGGAGCACCTCTCCACCACCCAGTATAGGCATCCATTGCCGCTGTTATCCGGATCAAGCATAGGCCAGCATACCCGTCACCTGATGGAGTTTTTTCAGTGCCTGCTCCAGCAATCGTCGGATGGCGTGATTGATTATGATGCCCGCCAGCGAAATATCCGCATCGAAGAAGACCCCGCGTATGCGGCCAGCGTAGTCCAGGCCATTATGGCGGAGCTCTCTGCAGAAAAATCCAGCCAGAATTTGTATCTTGTCGTCAACTATGCCCTGCACCATGATGACAAACACCGGCTCGCCACTACCTTTGAGCGCGAGCTTGTCTATAATATAGAACATACCATCCATCACCTCGCCATGATCAAAGTCGGATTTGCCCTCATCGCGCCTGAGGTCATCCTGCCGGAGGGGTTTGGGGTAGCCCCATCTACCCTCCGATACCGCCAGGGGCAGCGGGCTTCCTGATCTTTTGGTTCCGTTACCGGCATATTGTGTATGACCCATGCCCTTTCCAAAAACCTCTGGTTTGTCCGGATTTTTCACTGGGAATTCTGGCCGTCTCAGTTGGCAAATATTCCCATTATTTGTTACTGGTTGTATTTTGCAGCCAGGGCCCGGAGCCTGACCTATTTTAGTGCCGTCAATCCGGCCATCGAGACAGGGGGCATGTATGGCGAATCCAAAATCCGGATACTCGACCAGATACCAGCGGCATATAAACCCCTCACCCTCTACAGCGAGGCCGGTACCCCGCTGGAGATACTGCTCCCGCGTATTGAGGCTGCGGGCATCACGTTTCCCCTCATCGCCAAGCCCGATATTGGTGAAAGAGGCCTGCGGGTAGAAAAAATACATACCCCGGCTGAGCTCGCCACCTACCTGGCCCAGACACCCGTAGCCCTGCTGATACAGGAGTATATAGACTACCCTGAAGAGTACAGCGTTTTTCACTATCGCTTTCCCGGCCAGCCAAAGGGTGTGGTCAGCTCGCTTTGCCACAAAATACATCTCTCCGTGACCGGGGATGGCGTCTCTACCCTGCGGGACCTGATCCGCGATTATCCGCGTGCCCACCTCCAGCTTCCAGTCCTGGAGCAAAGACTGGCAGCCCGCATGAACGACGTACCCCCAGCCGGCGAAAAAGTCCTGCTACTCCCCATCGGCAACCATGCGCGGGGGGCTATGTTTCTGGATCTCAACCATGAGATAGACGAAAACCTCCTGCAGGTATTTGATGACCTCAGCCACCGGTTGCCCGGCATCTATTTCTGCCGCCACGACCTCAAGTGCCGGAGCCTGGCCGATCTCAAGGCCGGACAGCACTTCAAAATCCTCGAGATCAACGGAGTCGCGGGCGAACCCGCTCATATATATGATCCCGATTATTCGATGGCAGCCGCCTACAAAGACAGCTACCACCACTGGAAGATCATGTACCAGATCAGCCGGGCCCAGCATGCGGCAGGAGTGCCCTACATGAGCTGGAAGGAAGCCTGGACCCGCCTGCAAGCATACTTTCAATACAAAAAACAATTTAGCTGAAAGTGCTTCTGAGCCTGCCCTCTCCCGCACAACTCTCACTGGCCGCGCTCTGGGGCCTGGGATTAAGTATTGTGGGTACTTTACCCCTGGGCATGATCAACCTTACCGTAGCCAATACCAGCATACACAAAGGTATCCGTACAGCCCTGCTGGTAGCCCTGGGTGCTTCACTGGTGGAGACCCTGCAGGTACTGGCCTCCGTAGTTTTTGCCGAAAATTTCACCCGAGACCCCGCCATCAACCAGACCCTGGCCGTGGTAGCCATACCCGTCTTCTGGGGGCTGGGTATTTATTTCCTCCTGGCACCTGCCACCCCGCCCGGATCCTCCCGCAAGATCAACATACAAGGCGTAGCACTTGGTGCCCTGATCACGCTCCTGAATCTCCTGGCATATCCATACTGGATTTTTTACAGCAGTTACCTGCGCATGAACGGGTGGCTCCTTCCGGATCCGGTGAGCCTCAGCCTGTTTGTCGCCGGGACGGGTATCGGCACGTTTGCAGCACTCGCGCTCTACGCCCAGTTGGCGCAGATGGTCGCCACCCGCGCCAGCAGCATTTCAAAAGTCACCCACCGGCTGATGGCCCTGGTCTGTATATTGCTGGGAATCAGACAGATAGTAGAAGTATTCATGCACCCATGATACTTTGAGGGTATGTCTGACAGGAGACATTACTGCCTGGGAGGGATACCGACCTTTGCCTCACTTTTCGTAACCCATCCTTAATTCCATGTGTATATGAACATGTTGTCCTGGATCCTCCGCATCATTGCCGCAGCTATCCTGCTGCAAACCTTGTTTTTTAAGTTTACAGGTGCCGCTGAGAGCGTCTATATCTTTAGTACCCTTGGCATTGAGCCCGTTGGCCGGATTGGCAGCGGCATTGGTGAGCTCATTTCCGCGATACTCCTGCTGATCCCCCGCACAGCCTGGTTAGGTGCGTTGGGCGCACTGGGGGTCATGGCAGTAGCCATCTTGTCACACCTGACTGTGCTGGGCATCGAGATACAAGGTGATGGCGGGCTGCTGTTTTACCTGGCCCTGGCCGTATTCGTAAGCTGCGCCATCGTATTGTACCTGCACAGGGCAGATGCCTTTGCGATGCTGAAAATGCTTCAAAAACGCCCCCAAACATAAAATCAGCATTTTTTTTCAAAAACATTTGGAAACCTCGCATCGGGCCTGCACCTTTGTAGCCCGATTGAGACAGACGCTTTGCGAAACCAAAGAACAAGTCAAGATCAACGTTTCTTTGAGAAAAATTCTGAAAAAATCTTTAGAAAAATTTGGACGGCTCAGAAATCTCGCAGATATTTGCAGCCCATTCGAGACAAAAAGGCCACAAGCCAATGACTCGAAAAAAAGTTCAAAAATTTCTTCTAATTTTTTTGCGGATTTAGGATTAGTTACTAACTTTGCGCTCCCTTGCGGTGAAGGAAATGAGGAGCGGATTTAAGGGGGCGATGTTGATAACTTTTCTGAGGGATTAAGTTGGAGAAGTGGTTGAGGGCAACTAGTTTTGCCGGGCCAAAAAGAGATCGAGATAAGGCGAGCGCCTTATGAAGATATGAGTGGGGCTGGAGCGAGGCTCTGGGTGGAAGCGGGGAGGAGAAGATCTTTGACATACTGAGGATGCAGTTTTGGGCGCAGGATGTGAATCCGGCCTGAGACTGAGTGTGAAAGCACACAGGTAAGAGACTGAGAGCCTTTTTTCAAACGAACCAATACAATGG
>JANRLQ010000080.1:0-3888 GCA_033762375.1 Bacteroidia bacterium | reverse complement strand
TTTAAAAAGCGTTATTTTTTTTGCTTCTAATCCGGCTCAGCTGGGTAGGGGTAATGCCAATCATAGAGGCGATCATCCGCAGGGGGAGCTTGTTCAGCAGCTTGGGATTGTTTTCGAGGATGAACTGGTAGCGATCCTTGGCGGTGCCCGTGGCAAACATCATCAGCCACTTCGCCATCTCCACGGTTCGGTCCGCGATATACTCCCTCACCACAATATTCAGCGTCAGGTTGGTTTCCAGCAGGGTCTTGATCGCGGGGTAAGGAGCCACCAGCACGCTGGAGGGTTCCCGGAAGGTAATGGCAATAGGGGTTTTCTCTTCTTTTCGCACGCTGATCAGGTCGAACAGGAAAGACCCTTCGGGCAGCAGGCGTCCCAGGCGTTCCTCTCCGTTGTCTTTGATAATGACAGACTTGGCGCTTCCCGAAGTAATGAATCCAACTTCTTTGGCAATGGTATGGACCTCCTTGAAAAATTCGCCCTTGGAATACGTCCTTTCCTCAAAGATGCTCAGGATCTCAGCTATCTCTTCTTCCGAAGGGTGCTTCAGTTGAGCCTGAATGAAGTCTTTCAGCTGAGATTTCATAGGTGGAGGATTGAGGATGCTGACAAGGTCTGCGCTTCGGGTCCTGCCCAAATGGGTGAGGGCAACATTCGCCCGGCCCGCCAGGTTGAAAGAGCCGATGGTGAAATATACCTGTTTTTGACCAATAAATTTCGATCCATTGTACTGAACACTATAGCCCGGCGTTCCGGCCCTGCAATATTCACAAGGAGTTGTAACCCATATGAATAAGGACGAAAATGGCAATTGAAAATCTAAGGAAGGAGAAGCCGGCAGTCCGGTCAGGTCATGGGTGGGGGAAGCGCAGGCATGCGTACACGATGAGACCCTGTTTCCACCCTGTTCGCCCGCCGCCTGCGAAAATCCAGTTGGAGGCAACAGAAACCGGTAAGACCGCCAGGCGTACCTCCGCCGCTACCTAATCGGGCAAGCCAAAAGCAACCTGCTCCACTCCAGCCTGTCCATCAGCGAGATCGGCTATGCCCTCGGCTTCGAGTACCCCCAGCACTTCAGCAACCTCTTCAAAACCAAGACCGGGATGAGTCCGAGGGCGTATCGAAACACAAACGAAAACTGAAACATCTGTCAGGAAAAAAGGTGCGCAATACAGGGTTGGGTTTTACCAACATGCTGTCTCGCCGGGATGGAAGACGCGGAGGTACAGTGCCTTATGGCCCCCTTCCTCCCGAAAAGGGAACTCGAAAAATCTTTGAAAATAGATAAACATCAAGCCTAGGTGGGGAATAGCGGCTAACGTAATGACCCGCTCATTTCCCCAGACACCCCTGATACCGCCGGATCGTCTCCTCCAGGCCCAGGTACAGGGCATCGCAGACAAGAGCATGCCCGATGGAGACCTCATCAAGCATGGGCAGGTGCTGGGCCAGCCAGGCGAGGTTACGGAGGTTGAGGTCGTGACCGGCATTGACCCCGAGGCCGAGGGCGTGGGCGTAAGCCGCAGATCGGGCATACGGCTCGACAGCGGCAGCCGGGTCACCCTGGTCATACGCAGCGGCAAACGCCTCTGTATATAACTCGATGCGGTCTGCCCCAATCTCTCGGGCGGCCTCGATCATCTCCAGATCGGGCGCTACAAACAGAGAGGTGCGTACCCCGGCAGCCTGGATGCGGGCTGTGATCTCAGCGAGCATCCCCTTGTAGCGGACCGTATCCCAGCCGGCATTAGAGGTCAGCGCTTGTGGTGGGTCAGGTACCAGCGTCGCCTGGGCGGGCTGTACCTCCTCGATCATGCGCAGGAATGATTCTGAGGGGTAACCTTCTACGTTGAGTTCAACCGAGAGGATGGCCTTCAGGTCATACACATCCTGGCGGCGTACGTGGCGCTCGTCCGGGCGTGGGTGTACGGTGATCCCGTCCGCCCCAAACCTGATGCAGTCCTGCGCGACCTGTAGCACGTCAGGGAGGTTGTGGCCGCGCGAGTTGCGGATCAGGGCGATCTTGTTGATATTAACACTCAGGTGTACCATCGGCAGGGAAGTGAGGTGCTTATGGCCTCAAATGTCAGGAGAAATTGCCAGTAATGCTGAAAAAATCATGGAGGTCGGCTTCTTACCAATCGAAGCTGTAGGACGTGTTTTTTTCGGCACTGTATCTGCCTTCGAGGACGAGATGTTCTCCTGCCTGCATAAGGCGTTTTTCCAGGTCCTCGATGGTGGCAATAGGTTTACCATTGACCTGCGTGATGACATATCCGACCTGTATGCCCGCCTCGGTCATGGTTTCATTGGGGCGCTCGACCATGATCCCTGCCGTGATCCCCATTCGCTGAAGCTCGGCAGCCTCGGGTCGCCGGAACTCCGCTCCCCGGAACAACAGTTTCGTCCGGTAGGCAGCCCCGCGGTTGTGGCCGCTGAGGGTTTTGAGGTTGACGGAAAACTGCCGTAGCTCACGCCCCCGGTACAGCGCGATCTGTATCTGGTCCCCGGGCCGGAACCGGCTCACCTGCTCCTGAAGTTCGGAGGAACTGGCTACCGCAATCCCATTTACCGAGATGATCACATCGCCCTCCCGGATACCGGCATCAGCAGCACCCAGGTCGGCGTTTACTTCGCTGACATAGGCACCTTTGGTGACGGAGAGCTTTTTTTCGGCGGCCAGCTCAGCATTTACCGGCTGGATACTCACCCCCAGAAATCCCCGGCGCACCTCTCCAAAGGCACGGAGGTCTTCCATGACTTTGTGGACGATCGTAGCAGGTATCGCAAACGAGTATCCTGCATAAAACCCGGTGCGGGAAGCAATGGCAGTATTAATCCCGATCAGTTTTCCATCCAGGCCCACAAGGGCACCTCCACTGTTACCTTTGTTAACAGCAGCATCTGTCTGGATAAAGGACTCAATGGCAAACTCAGAGTCTCCCCGGAGCAGGTTGATGTTGCGGCCTTTGGCAGAGATGATCCCGGCAGTCACGGTAGAGTTGAGGTCCATCGGGTTGCCGACGGCCAGCACCCATTGGCCTACCTGGGCCGCGTCAGAGTTGCCAAATGTCATAAAAGGCAGGTCCGCTCCTTCGATTTTCAGCAGGGCCAGATCGGTGGAGAGATCCGTACCGATGACCCGAGCCTCGTACGTGCGGTTGTCGAAGAGTGTCACCTCAATCTGGTTGGCGTCTTCGATGACATGATTGTTGGTGGCAATGTAGCCGTCAGGCGAGATCAGCACCCCGGAGCCGGAAGCCACACCCGGAGGTGCCTGTGAAAGATCGTCTTCAAAATAGTCACGAAAGGGGTTGCTAAAAAAATCACCCTTCTCGCTCGTATGGGCGGGTGCAAACCGGGAGCGGATATATACGACCGAAGGCCGTGCACTGGCCGCCGCATGGACAAAATCAGCGGAGGTTCCCGGCATGGCACCGAGATTTCCCTCAAGCGGAGGCATATTGGCTGGCTGTGCATACAACCCGGCATCCGGAGGTGATACTGGCACAGGAGCCCACCAGGTAGCGTACATGGCAGCTCCGCCCGCAGCGCTCATCAGCATCAGCACGACCCCTACGCCCGCTGCAAACCAGTATTTTGTTTTAATTTCGGTCATATGTGTAATAAAACTTATCTCACAGCTCTTTTCACTCTCTTAACGGGCTATACCCGGAGAATGTTGATTATTCTGACTGTGAAATATAAATCTTCCGGCGGATAAATACAAAGGAACCTGTGGCACAGGAAGGGCTAACGCATCTCCAAGTGCTGTAATATTTCCTTTCTGAAACTTGCATTCCGCGCAGCTTGTTTTCGCATGCGTTTCATGCTCATTTTCGGGTAGAAAGTTTTCATGGCCTTCAGGAGGTTCAGGGCGGCTTTTCG
>JANRLQ010000079.1:0-51720 GCA_033762375.1 Bacteroidia bacterium | reverse complement strand
GCTGGAGCAGGCGGTGGTGGCGGGGCGTGAGCAGTTGCGTCGTTACTATGAGCTGGAGGAGTTGCGGGCAGAGCCGGCCCTGCGGGCCTGGCTGGTGGTTTTTGTGGGGACGGAGCTGCGGGTGATGGAGGAGGTGGAGGCGTTGTAGATTTGATAGTTGATTGATGGCTTTTTTGAGGGGGGGCCGTCGTGGGGACTGGAAGTCTCCGGTCGATAGACCTGGCAGAGGTATTTGGTACGGAGCCTCCCGGGCGTTTATCACTAAAAAATCAATCCGGCGGTTTGATCACACGCCCGCCCGTTGTATTATTGTCCTGCAATAGCTCTCAAACCCTCAAATGTTCTCCTTATGCGCTGGCAAGGACGTGAAGGCAGTTCAAACGTAGAAGACCGCCGGGGTGGCGGTGGCGGACGTGCCGGTGCCGGCATCGGCATTGGAGCCATTGTGATCGCCCTGATCGCCATGCTCTTTGGGCAGGATCCCATGCAGGTCCTCCAGCAACTCCAGGGCTCCGGGGTATCTGCCAGTCAGGAGGCCCCTGTGCTATCGGCTGAAGATCAGGCGCTTACGCAGTTTGTGTCAGTTGTCCTGAAGGACAATGAAGATGTCTGGAACAAAATTTTCCCCGAACAACTCAACCAGGCCTACCGCGAGCCGGTGCTGGTGATTTTTGATGGGGAGACGCAGTCAGGCTGCGGATATGCCAGCTCGGCGACAGGACCGTTTTATTGTCCTGCTGACGAAAAACTCTATATAGACCTCAGTTTTTACCGCGATCTCAAGACCCGGTTTGGGGCGCCTGGCGACTTCGCGATGGCGTATGTTATCGCCCATGAGGTCGGCCACCACGTTCAGCACCTGCTCGGCATCACAGACCAGGTGGACGCACAGCGGGGACGTATCTCCGAGGCTGCCTATAACCAACTCTCCGTGCGGCTGGAACTCCAGGCCGACTACCTGGCCGGGATGTGGGCCCACCATGCCCAGCAGACCAAAAATATCCTGGAGCAAGGCGACCTCCAGGAGGCCCTCCAGGCCGCCAACGCCATCGGGGATGACCGCCTCCAGATGCAAGCCCAGGGATATGTCGTACCCGAATCCTTCACCCACGGTACCTCCGAGCAGCGGATGCGCTGGTTTTCCCTCGGCTACAAAACCGGCGATATCCGGCAGTCTGATACGTTTCGGGCGAAGCAGCTGTGAGGCGGGAGATATGTGTCTCGCTAAAGCACCCGGCCAGACCTCTTGGGTCGCATCTGCGGGGTGATATCCCCACTTGCCTTCAGGTATTGGCATCCGTGATCGCCCGCAGGTCTTGCGCACTAAGCCCCATATCAGCTAAAACAGATACAATAAAATCAGTTTTGTGCTTTGTATAGGTGGCACGGGTAATATGGGGGTCATGGATCAGTTTCATTTTCAGCTGAGCATATGCCATGACAAGCTGGGGATTACCAAGCAAGGCGTCCCGAAACAGCAGGTGATTGTGTAAGGCCAGGCTGTCCGAAAAACAAAGATACAGGTGATGTTCCTGCCACTGTTGGCGGTCGTCCGTTTGGGGTGTCCGGGCAGATATTTGTCTGAAGGCAAATCGCCCCGGAATCCCCTGATCCCCTTTGCTGAGATAACCGGTTTTTTCAAGCCGGGCGGATATGGGATCAAGCAGGGTCTTGTCTTGGATAATGATGTCAATATCCAAAATAGGTTTTGCGCAGAGGCCGGGTACGGCCGTACTCCCGACATGCTGAATGTCCAGGTCAATCCCATCCAGTACGTGGCGCAAAACCCCACGCAGGCTGTCAAATTCAGTTTTCCACTGGGGATTGTAGGGTTCAATCAAGGGGGGCATGGTACAGCGTCAAGATCAAAAGATACGAACTTCTTTTCTGCCACAGTTGATTGAATGGTCTCGCACCAGCTACCCCGCTCACTCCCCCATACTCTCTACCGTCTCCGGGGGTAAGTCTTTGAGGTCCAGGACCATAAACCCATCCAGGCAGTTGTTAAATTTAGGGTCTACATTAAAGCAGATGATGCGGGCGTTTTGTTTGATGTATTTTTTGAGGAGGATGGGCAGCCGGAAATGGGCGGGTTCTATCTCCTCGATGAGGCGGTCCATCTGTTTGAGGTCATTGGTGACACCTTCGAGGAGGTCTTCGACATCCACTTTTTTGATCTGGGGCCGAAACCGCTTGCGGGGTTGTACAAGTTTGGCGAGGTTTTCGTCAAAATAATATCGCCGGATCAGGGCCACGATGACTTCCTTGGAGAGGGTCGCGTAGTCATTGCTGATGCTGACGGGGCCGATCAGGTACCGGTACTGGGGGTGATGCTGGAGGTAGGTGTGGATGCCTTTCCAGAGAAGAAACAGGGGCAGACGTTTTTTCTGATAGGAAGCCAGCACAAATGAGCGGCCCAGCTCGATGGATTGGCTGAGGATGGGGTTAAATCCTTCGTGGATTTTGAAAACGGTATGGGTATAAAACCCCCGTACACCGTGGGTGGCCATGATTTCGTCGCCTTTGCCCATGCGGTAAGCCCCCACAAGGGTCTGCTGCTCGCGGTCCCAGATGAACAGATGGAGGTAGATCAGGTCGTACTCGTCGAGGTCGCGGGTGAGGCCGGTGCCTTCACCCACCCCCCGGAAGGTGATCTCGCGCAGCCGCCCGATCTCCTGCAGGACGGACGGGATCTCCTGCGCGGAGGCGCAGTACACGTCAAACTCTGCCTGACGGCAAATCAGGCGGTCAGGTGCCAGCTGGGCCACTTCATTTCGGATCAGGGCTGGGTCCCCGGGCTGGGCGATGGCCCGCTGGGGCCACTGAATTTGAAATCGCTGCCGGAAAAAAGGAGCCCGACCCAGGTCGGCATCCAGCGAGTAGGCCCGTGCCCGCAGGTACCGCCCCAGGCGGTCTGCGCCGGAGATTGCCTGGATCTCCCGGGATGAAATCGGCGACCCGATCCGCATCCGGATACGGGTATGTTTTTTTTTGAGCATCTCTGACGGGATCGCTGCCGTGCGCAGGGCCGGGTGAATCAGGCCCATGAGATGAAACAGGGCGGAGTTGGCCCCCTCAAAATAGACAGGCACGACGGGAACACCCGCCCGCTGGATGAGTTTGATAGCGGATTTTTGCCAGGGACGATCCAGGATCGCCCGATGTTTGGGCTGGAATGTCGAGACCTCCCCTGCCGGAAATATTCCCAGGCAATGCCCGCTGGTCACGTGTTTCAGGGCCTGCTTCATCCCCAGGAGGTTGGAGTACGCGCCGGGGTGGCTCTCCAGGGGATTGACCGCCACAAAAAAATCCTTGATGGTGAGGATATTTTGCAGCAGAAAATTGGCCATGATCTTGAAGTCTGGCCGCTGTGCCCCGAATACTTTCACGAGCGCCAGTCCGTCAAGCGTCCCAAAAGGATGGTTGGAGATGACAACAAAACCACCTGAGGGGAGCTGGGACAAGTCCCTGCCCTCCACGATCAGCTCGACCTCCAGCAACTCAAACAGCTTGTCTATAAAGTCAAGCCCCTGATAAGGCTGGAGTTTGGCGTAAATTTCGTTTATCTCTGTCAGCCCGGTCAGCCGCATGAGCGGCCCTGCGGCTGCTCCCATGTGGTAACGTTGCAGCTGGATAGCTCTGGCAAAGTCTTGTCTGCTAACGAGTTCTGGCATATCAATCACCACCGTTTGTAAGATGCGGGTACTGCGGCGACTACCTGACTCAGTGGCTGATGCGCAGGCACTCCGCCCCGGATACTACAAGAAAAGAGCATAAATAGAACCTAGTGGTTGGAACGGACCGGGTCATATACGGCTCGCCTGGGCCGGAGGTTATGGGGTATTGCCGCCTCCGACATTTTCCATGATCGGGGCTTCATTTTCCTGGGGGATCTGGCCGTAAATAAACAGGTCCACAGCTTCACCTACCCGGAGTGAGTCTCCAGCCCGTGGCCGCTGTCCGAATACCTGGCCATTGGGGCCGTTGGGGTTATAGGCGATGCCGCCGAGGTTGAGTCCGAGGCCTCGGAGGGTAGAAAGCGCCTCGTCATAACTCAGACCGGAGAGGTCTGGTGCCGCCACGCGGTTGGTGTTGAGGCCACCGCCTACATTGAGGTCTATGCGGGAACCCTGGGGAACGAGGTCGCCGGTTTTGAGCTCCCGGTTTTCGAACAGTACGCTCAGGACCTGGTTTTCGGCATTGTCCGGGATGCGGGTGACCTTTCCTACCCCGAGGCGCCAGCTTTCGAGCCGGGCTTTGGCCTGGTAGAGGGAAATATTTTTGATGTCAGGCAGGGCCACGACGGGCGGCTGCCGTTTGTTGATGGTCAGTGAGATAGAGCGGTTCGGTTTGACACGGCTATAGGGTGCCGGGTATTGTTTGATGACTGCACCGGGCGGGAGGGTCTCGATGTACTGGGAGTCCAGCAGGACCGGATTCAGGTGAGCAGTCTCCAGGGCTTTGATGGCCTCCTCGGTACGCATCTGGCTGACGTCCGGGACGAGCACACCCTCCCCGTGACGGGTGTAGGCCGGCAAAAACCAGAAAAAGATCATCAGATACAGCAGCACAGCGCCGCCGATGAGACCTACAAGGGTGAGAAAAAATTCCCGGCTGAAAAAATATCGTAACATGTGCAGCAGAAATGGTATCCCGACAAAGATAATAAAACCCGGCAAACTGCCTACATACGCTCTGGTACATTAATCCCGATCAGCCGGAGTGACTCGCGGAGGGTGTCTCCCACAAGAGAGGAGAGGGCCAGCCGGAAAGTACTGGTATGGGGAAAGGCCGTGCGCAGGACCGGGGCTTCGTGATAAAAGCGGTTGTAGTCCTTCGCCAGTTCGTAGGCGTAGTTGGCGATCAGGGCCGGATTATACGTCTCAGCTGCCTCCCGCAGGGTCTGAGGGTACCGCATCACGGTCCGCATCACCTGGCGCTCTGCATCCAGCAGGGGCTCCTCCAGCGGCAGGTCCGGGCTGAAGGCTGTCAGGGCCTGTGTATCAGCCTTCCGGCGGATACTGGCCGTCCGGGTATAAGACGACTGGATAAAGGGACCCGTATGGCCATGCATGTCTATAGATTCGTTGGGGTCAAATACCATCCGCTTGCGGGGGTCCACCTTGAGCAGGAAGTACTTGAGTGCACCGATCCCGAGGGTCTCGTACAAAGCCTGGAGGGCATGTTCGTCCATGCCTTCTGTTTTGCCGAGCTGTTGGGTTTCGGCGGCGGCCTGCGTGATCATTTCGTCCAGGAGGTCGTCTGCATCCACGACAGTACCTTCGCGGGACTTCATTTTGCCTGTGGGGAGCTCCACCATCCCGTAGGAGAGGTGATACAGTCCGCTGGCAAAGGGTTTGTGAAGTTTCTGCATGATCAGAAACAACACCTTAAAGTGGTAGTCCTGCTCATTGCCCACGACGTGGATGGAGCGGTCCATGCGGTAGGCCTGATACTTTTCATCTGCCAGGGCGAGGTCCTGGGTGATATATACCGAGGTGCCGTAGCTGCGGAGGAGGAGTTTCTGGTCCAGGCCGTCCGGCTGGAGGTCCACCCAGATAGACCCATCGGGTTTTTGGAAAAAAATCCCGTTTTCGAGGCCCTCCTGTACGGTTTCTTTGCCCTTGAGGTAAATATCGGACTCATAATAATACCGTTCGAAGTTCACCCCCAGTCGGCGGAAGGTGTCCTCCATCGCGGTATATACCCATCCGTTCATGGTCTTCCAGAGGGCACGGGTATCCGGGTCACCAGCCTCCCAGCGTACGGTCATGTCACGTATGGCGAGGTTGCTGGGTGCCTGGGCTTCAGCAGCCTCCGGGGAGAGACCTTCGGCCTGAAGGGCTGCGACCTCTGCCTTGAGTTGCTGCGCAAACTTCACATAATAGTTGCCGACGAGTTTGTCACCTTTGACACCAGCCTGCTCCGGGGTTTCGTTGAGCCCCGCCCGCTGCCAGGCCAGCATAGACTTGGAGATATTGGTGCCCCGGTCATTAAACAGGCAGACCGGCACCGCATGAAACCCATTGGCGGCCATAATCTCCCGCAGGGCGTATCCCAGCACAATGTTGCGGAGGTGGCCCAGGTGGAGGGGTTTATTGGTATTGGGAGAGCAGTACTCGACGACGACGGTCTGGCCTGCGCCCCAGGTATTGCGAAAAAAATCAGGTGTCTGTGCTGCCGATGCTACAAAACCCAGCCAGGCCGTGTCGCTCAGGCTGAGGTTGAGAAACCCCTTGATGACATTATACCCGCTGAGGAGCTCCAGCGAAGCGACCAGGTGCGCCCCGAGTTTTTCTCCGATCTGCTCCGGGCTGCCCAGCTTGTGTTTGGTCAGCGGAAAGGTAACAAGGGTAAAATCACCCGTAAATTCTTTTTTGGTTTCATTGATGGTTAGGTCAGCCGGGGCCACCGTCACACCCCAAATCGTCCGTACCGCCTCTGCGGCCGCTTGCTGGATCAGGTCAGGTATGGTCGTCATCACAACGGAGTACAGTTAGGCCGCCCGTGGAGCCGGAGCAGACCGGCACAAAGTTGCAAAAAAGCAATGGGATTCTCATGGGAAATATGGACGGGTGGGGGAGGGGGTGTTTCAACTTTTCGGGTAATATGGTATCTTTCGTAATCAACTACAGACAGCCCGGAGAAACCTGCTACCCATGCTTCGTCAATTATTTCAATACGCCAAAACCCAGCTTCAGGGGCGTACATCAGAGGCCCTTCACCTCGTCCGCGAGGCACCCACCCTCGTTCGTACCCGATCGGAGGAGGAGCAGGTGCGGCAGGCCCTGGCGGATACGCTGCACACGTACCCGCGCAAGGAGCTCTGGATCGCGCGGCTGATCTGGCTCACGACGGGGTATGTCGGGGGGCATCGGTTTTACCTGGGGTATCCGGCCTCAGGGGCGGCCATGGCCTTCACGCTGGGCGGGTGCCTGTTCTGGTGGATCGCTGATGGGTTCAAGCTCAACGCCCTGACTGAAAAAATCAATACACGCCAGGCGGAGCGGGAGGCTGAGGGATTGCCACCCCTGGGCATGGAGTTTTTGCCCAAGGTCCACCCTGATGTACTCGATACCCTGCCGCCGTGGGCGCAGCCTGACCCGGCTGACCTCGGCACCCGCCTCCGCCGTATGTTGCCTGAGCTGATCTGGGCAGGCCTGGTCGGGGCGCTGATGGCGCGGATCGCGGGTGATATGGCCGTGGACGTCAAGTTTCTGGCTCCGGTGTATGCCATTGTGGCCCTGCTGGTGGTGGTCAATTTTTCCCGCGAACTGGTACCCTGGTACCATCTCCCGGTTGTCCATGAGTTACTTCAGTGGGAGTTTCGCCTGCGGCTGTTTTATTACCACCACAAACCCGGTCATCCCTTTGCATTGTTCTGGCGGATCACGTATGGCTTGTTCACGGCCTTATTCAGCCAAAAAGCCCGGACCGAAGTCAAATTGTACCTGGCCATTTCAGGTGTCTTTGCTGCCGGGGCCAATATGCACAAGGTATTCAGCGGACAACTCTGGCAGGCAGTCACCACCTTTCAGATTGGCAACTTTATCGGGAGCCAGCTCGAAGACCAGGTTAAGGGACTTGTGGTGGGAGGGTTTATGGTGTATTGCCTGACAGCCGTGATCGGGGCGACCCTGATCAAACAAGTGCTGCTGGGCCGTCCCCGTTGGGTGCGGCTTGTGCTCAGCCTGGTGATCGGCTATGCCTTGTACAAGGGGCTGATAAGTACCTGATTGTCAGGCCTCCGTCAGGCGGGCTGCTGCCACCTCATCCAGCATCAGCCATCCATTGGGGTGGGTGCGGAGCAGGGTGGCGGGTATCGCCGGTGTGACGGGTGCGTGTACGATCTCCCGGACAATGTCTGTTTTGCGGGGGCCATTGGCGAGGACCACCAGCTGCCGGGCTGCCATACAGTCGCCCAGGCCCAGGGTGATGCCCTGTGTGAGCGGCGTAGCCGAACGGAAGTATTTTTGCCCCATGGTACGGGTAGATTCAGCCAGTTCGCTGATATGACACCGGATATCCGCAGGCGTGCCGGGTTCGTTCAGTCCAATATGGCCATTCACCCCCACACCCACCAGCATCAGGTCCAGCCCTCCAAGCCGGGCGAGGGTATCATTCATCCGGTCACATTCCAACTGGAGGTCTGGGGCCAGGGAATCAAAAAAATGAATCTGCGTTTCCGGTATGCCCAGGGGCGTCAGCAGGTGGGCCCGGACGGGATACTGACAACTGCCGGGGTTTGAAGGCGGGATACCCACCCATTCGTCCAGGCCGATAAAGTGCGCCTGTGTGCAGTCGAGGTTGTTTTCCTGCACCAGACGGGCGGCTACCTGGCAGGCACCTGTGGGGGTGTCGCCGGAAGCTATGCAGATGACCGCCTTCGGGTACTGGCGGAGGGTTTCGTACAGGAGCAGGCCCGCCGCCTCCGACAGGGCCTGATAATCAGGATAGGTTTTGATCAGCATACAACAGGCAAAAAGGAAAATACTCAGGCAGCACGGAGAGACTCGATCGGGTCCACATTGGACGCTTTCCAGGCCGGATAATACCCTGCTCCGATGCCTACCATAAAACAGGCTATCAGGCCGATGATGATCCAGTTCCAGGGAACTACAAATCCACCCTGGAAAGCCAGGTTGCTGACGATATTGCCCCCGATCACCCCCATGAGGATCCCCAGGAGCCCGCCGATCTGGCAAATGACTATCGCCTCAATCAGGAATTGGCCCCTGATATGGGATTTGGTTGCGCCCAGGGCCTTGCGGAGGCCGATCTCCATCGTGCGCTCTGTCACAGACACCAGCATGACATTCAGCAGGGCCACGGAGGCACCGAGCAGGGTGATAAGGGCGATCACCGTAGCTGCCATCGTGATGACCCCGATCTGCTGGAGAAACTGCTCGACAAAGGCATCACTTTTGGACACGGCAAAGTCATCCTCATCATTCAGGCGGAGCTTGCGCACCAGCCGCATCAGGCCCTGGGCCTCAGCCATGACATATTCCATCTCAGCCGCATCCGGGACATAAACATTCAGGGTGAGGGAACCGGTGCTGGGATAATGGTTGCGGAGGGTGCTGATCGGAATGACAGCCGTACGGTCAGCCCCGGAGAGGCCGGAGGTACCCATTTTGGCATAGGAGCCGATACAGAGATATATCTGGGAGTTGACATTTACATATTTGCCTACTGCTGTTTCGTAGGGAAATAGTTTTTCTTTCACATCATATCCCAGAACCACTACGGCACGTGCCAGGGCCACGTCTTCTGAGGTCAGGCTACGACCCTCCTCAATGATATAACGGGCTGTCTCGCCGATATGCTGGTCGGTTCCGACCAGTTGGATATTGGGGTTGGTCTCGGTACTGCGGTACTTGACCCGGCTGTTGAAGGGGCCGGAACCGGTAATGCTCACCACCCCGGCAGAGAGCGTATCAAAGGCCGTCTGAAACTCGACGGCTTCCCGGTAGGTAATGTCGGGGTTTCGTTTCTGGCGGGTGCGCCCGCGCCCTCCGAATGTCACCTGCGAGGCCTGGTTTTGGATGCGGAAAGTATTGGCACCGAGCGAACTGAAAGTTTCGCCCATCCCCTTGCTGATCCCGGCAATAGAGGTCATCACCACGACCAGGGCCGTAATCCCCAGCGCGATGATAAAAATGGTGACCCCCGCCCGGAAACCGTTGGCGCGGATGGCTTCCAGGGATTGATTGATGTTGAGGAGCAGGCGCATAAGCAGGCTGGCAGTATCTGAAGTAATACGGAGGGAAGATACGGAGGTTTTGGGGAAAAATGCTGCTCAAAAAGAAGTGCGGCCGGAAGAACCTAATCCCGGAGCGCGGCCTGGCTCGTATATGCAAGCGTAAGCCGATGTATGCCAGGATTGCCAATAGACGGATGTAATGCCTGGCGAAGCAAAAAAAATCAGAGACCCTGTTCGGAATTATAAATCGGAACACACAAGACCATTTTTAGCTTCTCTTTTGCCCCTGATGTCATAACAATACATCTGCTAAAACAATGAAATCACGTATCTGGGGAAGCCTCCTCCTGCTGATGCCGATCCTGGCAAATGCACAGCCACAGGCGGGTATGCCGGTGTTGTATCCCGGCATCAAGGTGGCATGGCTGGGGTCTGTGATCTATCCCGGCCTGACGGCAGGGGTAGAGTGGCCTTATAAATCCAAGCTGTTTACTGCACGGGATACCCTGCACCGCCGGAAAGAATATTATCTGGCTGCCAACATCGGGTTTTACCATCACCCGACCTTTCATGACAATGTGTTTGTGAGGGTGGAGCGGCTCCGGCGGCGCCAGACAGCCACAGGCTGGTTTACGGAGACAGCGCCGGGTATAGGGTTTAGCCGGACTTTTTTGGGCGGGACTACCTATGCAGTAGCTGACGATGGGAAGGTAACCCTTCGCAGATGGGCGGGCCACACGTATGGCATGGTGTCCGTGGCGGTTGGCGGCGGGTATAATTTTGCCATGAGGCAAGGTACACCGGTCAGTGTGTACGGGAGTGTCCGTATGCTGTGTTTGTTTCCGAGCAACAGTTTTATTTACCTCCGGCCCACCATAGAGTTGGGACTGATCTGGAAAATTTCCCGTTTGTTTCCGTCCTCCCCAACTGTAATGGAAAAGAAAAAATGAAAAACACGTGGTGTATCCTGCTGGCAATGTATGCCATTTCCGCCTGCCAGGCAGAGCGAAATGAGCTGGTTGCCAATGTCAATGAAACGATTTATGTGCAAAGCGAAGGTGCTTCCATGCGTGTCAACCTCCGGGGCAACCTCGCCAGCAAGGTGGTGATGCTGGTCGTACATGGCGGACCGGGAGGTGCCTCCTATTTTTACCGAACCCCAGCCGTCGGCCGGCTGGAAGCCAAGTATGCAGTGGCCTATTGGGATCAGCGGGTGGCGGGTGCCTCGCAGGGAGGCAGCAACAATAACACTGTGGTCATGGCGCAGTATGGTGAAGACCTCCGCAAGGTGATCCTGACACTCCGGCACAAGTACGGGGCAGATTTACAGGTTTTTCTGATGGGGCAAAGCTGGGGCGGAATGGTTTGTGCTCAGTTCATGACAGAAGGTGACAACCAGGAACTGGTGAGCGGCTGGATTTCGGCCAATGCGACTCACAACTGGGCCCTTAACGACAGCCTGACCCGTGTCAAGCTCATCGAATTTGGCACAGAACAGATTGGATCAGGAAAAAATGTGGAAAAATGGCAGGAAATCGTGGACTATTGCCAGGCAAATGCGGGGGAGCTGACCGCGGAGATTTCGACACAGCTCAATTTTTATGCCTGGGAGGCCCTGGAGCTCATCGAAGGATTTACCCCCTTCGACGAGGACGAAGTCCTGCGCGAAAACCTGATTTCAGAAAGGATCCCCTACACGCAGGCGTTCCTGAACCTCCTAAACCCGGCCAATAGCAACCTGAGCAACAGTGTGATCGAAGTGGAGTTTTCCTCCCGGCTTTTCCGTATCACCAAGCCGGTACTGGCCCTTTCTGGCAACTACGATTTTGTGGTGCCTGAGGGAAATGCCATCGAGCTCATAGACAGCGTCAGTTCTGCTGTAAAGGAGCGCAAGCTTTTTCTGCACTCAGGTCATAACCTGGAAGAGCAGGAAGCATATGTAGATGCTTTCATAGCATTTATTGATGCCAATAAATAACAAAGGTACGATCCAGATCCGGGTACAGGGCAGCACAAGTATTGTGTGGTGCTGCTTGGACACCCCCTTGACTGGTACGCCCCCATCCTGTAATATTGTGCCGTGAAACCAATTACCACCCTAAGCCGTTGTTGTTGCTGCCTGCACTAAGCGGGACGGTACCTGACAATAGCGTTTGTATACCCAATATCAGGCCTTCCCGCTGTCCGGGGAGGCTTTTGTTTTTTCTGCTACTGCCGCTTGTACTTTTTCCTTTTCCATTACCTTAATTATCAGTGTGTTATGAGGAGATTATTTGTACTAACTGCTGGACTGCTTCTGATATGGAGCCAGATGCAGGGGCAGACCCTTCAAGTGAGCGGCACCGTACTGGATGCGGCTGATGGTCAGCCGGTAGCAGGGGCTACGGTTACGGCTGCAGGTGGCGCAGGTACTTTTTCGGATGCAGACGGCAAGTTTACCTTGCGGGCTGCGACCGGCGAGGCCCTGACCGTACGCCGGTTTGGATATGTGACCGCAGTCGTGGAGGCCGCCGCCTCCCTGGAGATACGCCTTACACCCGGTGATGCCCTGCTGGATGCCGTCGTGATCGTGGGCTCCCGCAATCCCAACCGCTCGGCCCTCAATACTCCCGTCCCGGTGGACATCATCCCCCTGCGCACGCAGCAGCGCACCCTCCCGCAGAATGACCTCAACCAGATGCTTACCTACCTGGCCCCGTCATTTCAATCTAACCGCCAATCATCTTCAGACGGGACCGAACACATAGACCCGGCCTCCCTCCGCGGCCTGGGCCCTGACCAGACCCTGGTCCTCATCAATGGCAAACGCCGCCACACGACCTCGCTCCTCAACAACCAGGGCACCTTTGGCAACGGTACTGTCGGCACGGACCTGAATACGATCCCGGTGTCGGCTATCGAGCGGATCGAAGTCCTGCGGGATGGTGCCTCGGCGCAGTATGGCTCTGATGCGATCGCAGGGGTGATCAATGTGATCCTCAAAAAAGCCCCTGACGGCCTCAGCCTGTCCGCTACCGGCGGCATCACCCAGGCAGGTGATGGCGAGCTCACCCGCCTCCAGGGCAACTATGGCCTGGCACTCGGCAAGCAGGGCGGCAGCCTCAACCTCTCCCTGGATGCCTACCTGCGCGGGCGCACGACCCGTACCCAGCACCATGACCTCATCATCTTTGACCAGTCAGCCCTCGGCAATTATTTTGCATATGCCTTTGCCAATGACGAGGCCATCTCCCGCGCCTATGATGACAGCGTCCTGACGGCCCTCGGCCTGACCCGTGACGATTTTGATTTTCAGGTAGGAGATGCTAAGATCCAGAACCTCAATGCATTCTACAACCTGTCCCTGCCGTTTAGCCAGGGCAAAGGAGAGGTGTATGCCTTCGGCGGGTACAACGTCCGCCGGGGCGAGGGGTACGGATTCCGCCGCCTGCCGAGCGATTATGCCAAGATGGTCTTCAGCATTTTCCCCAATGGATTTCAGCCCAATACCGGCTCAGACATCCAGGACATCTCCACCGCAGCCGGGGTACGGTATCAGGCAGGCGGCTGGCTGCTTGACCTGAGCAATACCCTGGGACGCAACAGCTTTGACTATTCCGTCAACAATACCGTCAATGCATCCCTTCAGGGCCAAAGCCCGACGACCTTTGAGGCGGGAGGGCATAGCTTCACCCAAAATACCGTCAACCTGGACCTGTCCCGCTACGAAAAAAACGTGCTGAGTGGCCTGAGCCTGGCCCTGGGAGGAGAATTCCGGTATGAAAACTATGTGATCACCGCAGGAGAAGAAGCCAGCTGGCGAAATTATGGCCTCGTGACCCTCCCTGACGGCACCGTCGAGGACCAGCTCGGGCTGGCAGGCGGCGCACAGTCGTTTCCGGGTTTTTCACCTGCCAATGCCATAGATACCGGGCGCACCAGCGTGTCGCTCTACGCTGATACGGAGCTGGACCTGACACCTGCCTGGAGCATAGGCGCAGCCGGCCGGTTTGAAAACTACAGCGACTTTGGCAGTACGTTTAATTACAAAGTGGTGTCCAAGTACAGCTTCAACGAAAAACTGGTCCTGCGGGCGGGTGTCAGCAGCGGTTTCCGGGCACCTTCGCTGCACCAGCAGTATTTCAGCTACGTTTCCACCACGATCCTGAGCGATGGCCGCCTGGGCCAGTCTGGTTTTTTCCGCAATGGTTCTGCCCTGGCGCAGTCACTCGGTATTCCTGAGCTGAAGCAGGAGACCTCCGTTAATGCCAGTGCCGGATTTACGTTTAAGCCTTCCGATGTATTTAACCTGTCCCTGGATGCCTACCGGATCCGGGTGAATGACCGTATCGTGCTGACGGGGTTGTTTGGGTACGATCCTTTTGGCGGGCCGGTCCCGGAGCTGCAAGCCCTGTTTTTGCCATTTGGGGCAGACGGAGGCCGTTTTTTCACCAATGCCATCAATACCACGACCCTGGGGCTGGACCTGGTCGCTGCTTACCGGCTGTACTTCGGCGAGAGCCGGCTGGAGATCACCCTGCTTGGCAACCTGAACCAGACCACGGTGGACGATCAGTTTAATATCCCGGCCGTGCTGGAAGGCCAGGAAGACATCTACTTCAGCCCCGCTGAGCGCGGCCTGATCGAGGGCGTCAACCCCCGCCAGAAGGTGACCCTGACCCTGAACTATACCACCGGTAAGTTTACGGCCGTCCTGAGCAATGTCTATTTTGGGAAAGTATATCGCAACGGGTTCCCGTTTGGGGTAGAGCAGACCTTTGCGGGCAAGGTCGTCACCGACCTCTCCCTGGGATACGAGCTGGTCCCCGGCCTCCAGGTGATCCTCGGCGCCAACAACCTCCTGAATGTCTATCCCGATGTGCAGGCCTACGAAAACAGCTATTTTGGGGTGTTTAAGTATGCGCCGGTGCAGATGGGGATGAACGGCGCGTTTTATTTCGCCCGCCTGAACCTGAGCTTGGGCGGTAAGTAAACAATTGATACACAACCTCTTGGCCTCCCCGCGAAAGCGGGGAGGTTTTTTTGAGAGGAATCAGGAACTTGTCCGGCATCCTGCCACCACGTTGGAGGAGGCCATCCTCTGGCATGGGGGTGAAGCTGAAGCGGCTGTAACGTTTTACCGGGAACCCGACCAGCAAGACCGGGACAGGCTGATCCGGTTTTTGGCGTCACTTTGAGGGTAGTCCGATTATTTTTTGCGGGGCTTACGGTAGTATTTTGACAGGTCCATAATCTCTACCTTCCGGAACTCTACCGGGTGGCTTTCGCTTTGGAGGGAGATATACCCTGATGTCAGCAGTGTACCATCCTGTTTGACGGTTTCATCAAAGCCACTCACTACCCCGCCCCCGATTTGCGGTTTGGAGTAGGTGAGTACGGTATCACCGTTTACTATGTGCCGGATCAGCGAGTCCCCCAGGACCAGGACTTCTACCCGGACCCATTGGTCACCACGATAGGTTTCAGAACTGGAGGAAACACAGTGGTCCTCCAGCAATTGTCCGTTCATGACCACGTGGGTACCCGGTGTACAAAGATTGGCGGTGGTGCGCTCGCGGTCATCATCATACCCTCCGAGGAGCTGTACTTCGATCGAGATCGGGAAGTCCTGGTCCTTGCCCATTGTGGCAGCCGCCTGGCTATGGACCATGATGCCGCTGTTGCGGTAGGCCCAGTCCGGGCCTTCGGGCGCCTGTGCGCCGATAAACCGATACTCAGCTGCCACTATATAATGGGAGTAGGGCTTTCGGTAAAAAATATGCCCAAAAGTTTCATTAAACCGGGTGTACCCTTCATAGCCTACCTGGAGTTTACCGTCTGAAACCCGGAACGTATTGCCAAAATTGTCATTCAGGGCATATCCCCGTATTTTGATATCCCAGCCTTTGAGATTTTTGCCGTTAAAAATAGGCTTCCATTTGCCTTGTGGCAGCGGCTGACCCGCTGCTGACAGGGATACGGAGATGAGCAGACAAAGCAGGAGGTTTTTCATGTTCAGGAATGGCAGAAAAGGATGTGAGGCAAAATACAATTTCAACCGGGCATATCAAACGGAAGCATATTTTTTGGCAGTATCTTTATCGGGTCTGTCAGCCTGGCCGTATCTTGTTGTTCATTTACAGATTCTAAACAGTGACATAATATGCAGGGTTTTCTCATGATTCCTTCTGGCGGGACCGGTATCCGGTTTCGTTATTATACAGCAGAAGCCCCCATTACCAGCGAGGCTTTTGAGGCGTTATTGCCAGTTGTCCTGAAGCTGCGGCACGCACGTGTGTCTGGTCAGGAAATCTGGACAAACGAAGCGCCTCCGCTGGACATCATTCAGGAAAATGCCTCTGTTTTGACGGAGCCCGGCGAGGTGGTATACGGCCCTGCACAGCCCCTCCGCAACCCTACCGCCAATTGTATGGGCGTGTATTATGGAGCAGGCCGGGGATTAGATGCGTGTAATATTTTTGCCCGTGTCTGGGAGGAAGATATGCCATTACTCCAGGCACTCGGCGAGGTGGTCTGGCTTCAGGGCGAGCAGTGGGTGCGGTTCGAAAAAATGTAACACCCGCCGGTCCTTTTCACTATCTTTGTCCATGCCCAAGTCTTTCAATACCACCGGTCTCTGCCTGCCAGATCAGCACTATATGTGCGACGTGAGCGCCAAGCTGGCCATCACGCAGCGCATGGCTGAGCAGGGCAAGTACTTTGTGATCCACCGGCCCCGGCAGTACGGCAAGACGACCCTGCTGCATTTGCTGGAGGCGTCACTGAGCCGTCTGGGGTACCTGAGTGTCTCCATCAGTTTTGAGGGGATGGGTACGGACGTATTTGAGGATGAATCAGCATTTTGCAGCGGTTTTTTACGCCAAATCGCACAGGTGATTGAGCAAGACCATCCGGCAGTCTCAGGGTATATACAAGAACATTTGCCCGGCATTCACCAGATACATCAGCTTTCGGCTTTTATCGGACAATGGGTTCAGACCTCTCAGGCTAATATTGTCCTGCTGATAGACGAGGTGGACAAAAGCAGCAATCATACGTTGTTTATAGAGTTTCTGGGGATGCTGCGCACCCGTTACCTGGGGCGTACCCGCCTCCCGACCTTCCACGCAGTGATCCTGGCGGGGCTGCACGATATCAAGAGCCTCAAGCTGCGGATGCGCGCTGATAGCGACACGCAGTACAATTCACCGTGGAACATCGCCGCTGAGTACGAGGTGGACCTTACGTTTTCGCCTGCCGAGATCGCCCCGATGCTCGCCGACTATGCACAGACAGAGGATATCACGATAGACATCCCGTGGTACAGCCAGCAGATCCACTACTACAGCGGCGGGTATCCGTACCTGGTCAGCCGGATCTGTCAGGTGATCGCCGAGAAGCTCCTGGGCACGGGCAGGGTCTGGACCCCGGAGATGCTGGAGGAGGCCATAAAATACATCCTGGGCGAAAGCAGTACCTTGTTTGACTCTCTGATCGAAAAACTGGAGAACAACCCTGCCCTGGCCCAGCTCACGCATAAGATGTTGCTCGACGGCCAGACGGTCAGCTTCAACCGCGACAACCCGACCATCCACCTGGGGATGCTGTTTGGGCTCTATCGTAAGGATGCCGACCAACTCCGCCTTCACAACCGCATCCACGAGCAGCGGATTTATAACTATCTGGCCTCTAAGGCAGAAACAGACGGCGGCAGTGGTAGTTTTTTTGCGCCGGCTACGTTTTATCTTCCCGACGGTCGTCTGGACTTCCGGCGGGTGCTGGAGAAGTTCAGGCTTTTTATGCAGGAGCAGCACAGCCTCCGGGATCAGAAGTTTCTGGAGCGGGACGGCAGGCTGGTTTTTCTGGCTTTTATCGCTCCGATCATCAACGGCGGGGGATTTTCGTTTAAGGAAGCTCAAATCTCCGAGGAGCGCCGGATAGACGTGACGGTGACCTTTGGGGGGGAGAAATTTGTGGTAGAGCTCAAGGTCTGGCGCGGACCCGCTGCCCACCAGACAGGGCTGGACCAGCTCGCGGACTACCTGGGCCGCCAGCACCTCGACAGCGGGTACCTGCTGATATTCAACCACCCGGAGGGGGCAGCATTTCAGCCGCAGCTACTCATGCATCAGGACAAGTCACTCTGGGTCGTGGGGGTGTGAGAAACGCCGACACGTTTATCCGGCTGAGCGACACGTTTGATAAATGGTAGGGTGTCGGACAACCATCCGGCCCGGGAAAAAGGTATATTTTAGCACAGTTCGCCCGCAGGCTCAGACGGGCTCGCCGACCCTGTCTGATGAACTGACTGTACTGGCATCAGGATATGGCAGGTTATCACCATGTAATGTGTATGAAAAAGTATTGTTACGTAGGGCTATTGTGTCTGCTCCCGCTAGGCGGCTGGGCGCAGGAGCGTATGACAGAGATGAACTGGAGCGTCCGGCACTTCAGGCCGGGCATGACCCTGGTGGGTACTGGTTTTCGCAATAACTGGGGATTTGGGATCGGAGGTTTTGGGCGGCCGGCAGCCGTCAACCGATGGGTAGATATTCGGTTGGGGGGACAATTTTCAATGGATTTTTCAGCTTCGGACAAATTTGCCGCCCAGGTCACCTATCCATACGTGATGGACGGGCATCTGCGTGTCGCTGCGGTGCAGTATGGGCTTCATGGCGTGGCCGAGGTACGGACCACAGACCGTTTTCCGGTACAGCTATTTGTACAAGGACTGGCTGGGTCACGCGTATTGGCACATAGCCAGACTTTCACGCCGGAGCGGGAACACGATGAAGACCTGCCGTGTCCGGAGCCGGACCTGCTCAGTGCAGGGGCAGTTTTCAGCTATGGGGTAGGGGCAGGGCTGGGGATTAACCTTGGGACCTATACCCGCCTGGATCTCATGGGGCAATATCTCGCAGGTACCGGTACCCGGATTGTGGATATGCGCACAGTTGACCTGGACAAAGGCAATGGCGAGAACCTCACCTACGAGATCCGGCGGCCTGCTCAGACCAGCGGGTGGCTGTTGGGGGCAGGACTAACCTTCCGGATATCCGAAGGCAGCTCGTGTGGTAGCTCCGGAGGCCGCTCCGGGTGCAGCTCGTACGATGACAACAACAATAACAACAACAACTATTCATCAGGTTGCCACCGCTAAGCAGGTCTGAGACCCCTTTTCAGCGGCCGATGATACACCCAATACCCACACAAACGCTGACCTGCGTTTGTGTGGGTAGATTATTAGTGGTATATTCAACCTGGGATACTACTTACCTTGATATGCGCTGATATGTTTCGCAGTGCCAAATACCTGATCGCTTATCTCGTACCTGCCCTGGTGGGGTTTTCACTTTTCACCCGGGGCATCTGGTCTTATACCACCCTGATGGTCTTATTTGGGCTGGTGCCTGTACTGGAGCAAGTCCTGCGCGGCTCTGACCGTAACCTGACCGAACCGGAGGAGCAGCGTGTAGCCCGTGACCGGGTATTTGACCTGTTGCTTTACCTCAATGTGCCCATCCAGTACGGACTGCTGGCATATTTCCTATGGATCGTGACCACCCAGGTGATAGCCCCCTACGAATGGCCTGGATTGATCCTGAGCATGGGTATCAGTTGTGGGACCCTCGGCATCAATGTCGCCCATGAGCTGGGGCACCGCTCTAAGCCATACGAGCAGCGGATGGCCCAGGCATTGTTATTAACCTCGCTCTACCTGCATTTTTTCATAGAGCATAACCGGGGCCACCACAAGTACGTCGCCACCCCGCTCGATCCGGCCACGGCCCGGTATGGCGAGCACGTATATGCCTTCTGGTGGAGATCCATCCGGGACAGCCTGCGATCTGCCTGGCACCTGGAGGCCACCCGCATGCAGAAAGAAGGCCGCCCGGTCTGGTCACCCGCCAACCAAATGGTGCAGTTTATGAGCCTTCAGGTCCTGGTCGTAGCCCTGATCGGGCTGGTGCTGGGTCCCCTGGCGATGGTTGCCTTCCTGGCTGTAGCCCTGGTCGGCATCCTGCTCCTGGAGACCGTCAACTACCTGGAGCATTATGGCCTCCTGCGCCGCGAGCTGCGCCCAGGCACCTACGAGCGTGTACTGCCCCGCCACTCCTGGAACTCCAACCGCACCATCGGGCGTATCCTGCTCTATGAGCTCACACGCCACTCCGACCACCACTACCTGGCCAGCCGCAAGTATCAGGTACTGAGGCACTTTGACGAGAGTCCGGAGCTTCCCGGCGGATACCCGACCATGATCCTGCTGGCCCTCGTGCCCCCGCTTTGGTTTGCGATCATGCACCCGGCCCTGGAGACGTACCAGACCCGTTGGGCGCAGCCCATCAGGGGCTGACGTCGGCGGATCAGTTTACATCGTCCAGGCGTATATTAACAATAGAGTTATTGATGGAGCCAAAGGTATAACTCAGTCCCATGCTGCCGAAGTAGGAGAAGGAAGTAGGCAACTGCCGCCCGCCGAGCAGGAAGTCGTCTATATCAGCCTGTGACTTGGCGAGAGAGATCTGGTCATTGATCAGGCTGCCGTTGCCAAAAAAGTATATGGTAAATCCTTCAAACAGCCGCAGGGAAAGATCCGCGGACAGGCTGACATTGTTGCGGGAAAAATCATTCAGAAAGGTAGCGGCGGCAGCTTCACAGCTGACAGTCCCCCAGGGCTGCGTCAGGCCCAGGATAGCAGACACCTTGTGATACGGCACCCCCTGGCGTATGCGGTCATAAATTGTTTCTTCAATAAAATTAAATTGCTGAAAACCAGCGGCATAGCTGATCCTAAACTGCCGCTGCTGGTTCTCCTCGTAGGGAAAGAGGTTGTACTCAATGGCAGGTGCGACGCGATGGGTGAAGCGGATATTGGAATACACGGAGTGGTTGCCCAGGTAATAAGCCCCTGCCGACCAGTGCGGGCCGAGGCTTTTGACGTATTTACCTGAAAAACCATATCCTACATTGCGGGCCGTGTACAAGACACTGTCAATGGTAAATTGCTGACTGTTAATATTATGCCAGACATTGATCCCAAACCGGGAGGCATCCGTCACCCGCCGTATCCAGACCGAGCTGTTGAGTGAAAGTGAGCGCTGGTTTGACTCACCATTCAGGTACGCACTGGTGCGGACCGTGGTCACGACATAGTTCCAGGGATCATGCGGGATCAGGGTCGCCTCCTGCTCCCGGGTCGGAAAGGTCACCGCCACCTGATCTGCCAGCGATGTCCGGGCCACGTACCGCACCAGCCCCAGCCGCAGGGTCGCCACCAGCCGGGTGCGGATCATGTCATCCGTATCTGCCTGCCGGGTGGAGAACGTCAGGCTGTCACCGATACCCTCAAACTGATTCTGCCCGATAAATATCAGGCTGTAATTGTCCCCGCCATTGCCGTTTTCGACGCTGTTGATCAGGATCTGAATATCCGCCTCATACCGGTCCCGGACGTAGTTAAAAAAAGACAATTCAGTCTTGATATAGGCTTCATAACATTCCCAGTTAGCACAATTGATAAAAATCCGGGGTGATGCATCGGCCTGCGCCAGCGACCGGAGCCCAAAACAGGATAAACAGGCTGCTATAAACCAGCATTTGAAATTCATGTCCATAACGTTACTGCGTGGCAGGAAATAGAAAAAATAGCTTTTGAGGTATAAGATCAGATCCTGCAAACAGGTCACCTGTCCGGATAATGCCATCAGGCATGAAAAGATACGCAGCTACCGGGGGTTATACGCCGCCATATCAGGATTATCCCCCTTTTACCGATAAATGCAGAGATGCTATCTGCTACCGGAGGGGCTTAGTCGTCAGCTTGTTTTTGTTTTTCGGGTGAGCAAAGCACACAAAGGACAGACCCGTTTTTTGCTGCGAATACAGGGCAGTTGTTGAGACAGGATGGCCAGGATGTACAGGATTTCGGGTGCCAGCGGATCCTGTCAATCCTGTTTATCCTGTCTTAGGCTGTTGAGACGGGTAGTGTTTTTGGCAAAGCACACAAAGGTATAGACCCGTTTTTTGCTGCGATTTCTGCGTAAAAAGGCAGATGGTTTTGGACTCGACCCGCATATACATTTTAAAAAAATAGGCAAGGCATACAGGGCAGTTGTTGAGACAGGATGGCCAGGATGTACAGGATTTCGGTTGCCAGCGGATCCTGTCAATCCTGTTTATCCTGTCTTAGGCTGTTGAGACGGGCGTTACAGGAGGATTAGGGGCTAAGCGCAGCCATATACCGGAGTAGAAGACGGTTCCGCACTTGGTTTATCCCACTTTTACCGCTAAGTTTAGGGACACTATCTGCTACCTGTTATGCTTAACCGCCAGTTTTTACTCGCTGCCCGCCCCGTCGGCCTTCCTGACCGCACCTGCTGGACCTATACCGAAACCCCTGTGCCCGTCCCGGCGGAGGGAGAGGTCCTGCTGAAGACCCACTATATCTCCCTCGACCCCGCCATGCGCGGCTGGATGAACGAAGGCAAATCCTATATCCGCCCCGTCAACATCGGCGAGGTCATGCGGGCCGGTACCGTGGGCGAGGTCATCGAGTCCCGGCATCCGGACTGGGCCCCGGGGATGTTTGCGGTCGGCAACGGCGGCGTGCAGGACTATCACGTGGCGCAGGCAGCACATATCACCCGTGTGGAGCCGGCCTTCGCACCGCTGCCGGTATATCTGGGGGCCCTGGGCATGCCGGGCCTGACGGGCTACTTTGGGCTGCTGGAGACCGGCCAGCCCAAACCCGGCGAGACGGTACTGGTCTCCGCTGCTGCCGGAGCCGTAGGCAGCGTCGTAGGCCAGGTCGCCCATAACGTCGGCTGCCGCGTCGTGGGCATCGCCGGAGGCCCTGACAAATGTGCCTGGGTCCGGGACGAACTCGGTTTTGATGAGGTCATTGACTACAAACACGAAAACCTCCGCGACGGCCTCAAGCGCACCTGCCCCCAGGGCGTAGATGTCTATTTTGACAACGTAGGCGGGGACATGCTCGACACCGTCCTCACCCGCATCAACCTCCGGGCCCGGATCGTCATCTGCGGCGCGATCTCCCAGTACAACAGTACCACCCCCGTCAAAGGCCCCGCCAACTACCTCTCCCTGCTCGTCAACCGCGCCCGGATGGAAGGCATCGTTGTCTTTGACAATGCCTCCCGCTACGGCGAAGGCATCAAACAACTCGCCAAGTGGCGGATGGAAGGCCGCCTCAAGTCCCGCGAGCACATCGTCGAGGGCCTGGAAACCTTCCCCGAGACCCTGCTGATGCTGTTTACGGGAGATAACTTCGGGAAACTGGTGCTGAAGGTGTAGCGGAGGGGATGTGCAGATACGTATAGCTCCGTCACCCACTTGCTGGAGACTGTACCGATACGCTATATCCAGGACCCTTCGGCTAGCGCTCAGGGCTGACATACTGGGCCATAGCAGCATCAACCCATACTTTGGCTGCGCTCAGTACAGGTGAAACCCGGCAGCAAAAGCCCATCTTCCCGCTGGATAGCTTGAAAATTTTTCCCTGGACACTTGTACATCTAAGGAGACGAGCCTATATTTGTTTCGGTCAGGGAAAAAATAAACGTTACGCATAGCGTTTATGCGGATTTTAGCAGCCATTTTAATTAGACAGAAATCGAAAAATGAAAATTGAACAAATTAAAATTGAAGGACTCTTTGGTGAGCTTAACTACGACATCAAAATTGATGACAATAGATTAATACTAGTTGCAGAAAATGGTTCAGGTAAAACCACTATCGTAAATATTATATACTATTTTTTATCAAGGCAATGGACTAAATTATTACGTTATCGTTTTGAAAAAATTAGTGCCAAAATAAATGGAAAATCATATACACTAAATAGAAAGGACATCGACATTCTTTCTAGTAGTAAATTTAGAAAAGTTTTTAAGCATTATCCAACTTCTATTATAGAACGCATAAATGATTTCATTTTATCCGGGGATATGACAGATTTCTATAGAAACCCAATGAAGACGGAGATGTTGGCAGACCGTGCCAATTTACCAATATCAGTTGTTTATGAGGTGATGACCGTATTAAATCGCGAACAACACACTCTTTTTGAGCAAATTATCCCTGAAAAAGAAAAAGAATTTTCAAATTTAATTGATTGCCAAATTCTTTATCTACCGACATTTAGAAGAATTGAACAGGATTTAAAAGCAATATTTCCCGATCTTGAATCAGACATTGACAAGTATAAAAGGCGTAAAAGGGGCATTAGGTCAAATGAAGACTCAGGGTATGTTGAATTAGTTGAATTCGGAATGGAAGACGTTGAAGATAAAATTAGATTTAAGCTAAATCAATTAAGAGAAAATTTATCAAACAAAATTAAGAATAACCTAACAGGTGGTTATTTAAGAGACGTTATTAATAGGATTTATCTCGACATCAGTTATAACCAGATTCAGGAATTCAATGAAAAAGCACTTTCGTCAATTTTGGATAGAATTGATGAAACAGTTCTCTCAAAAAATGAGAAATTACGACTTATTCAATTTGTAAATGAAATTAACACACAAGGAACCATTGATAAAGATGAAACAAAAATAATTGCCTACTTTATCTATAGGCTCTCCACAATTTATAACGAATTGAAGGAAGAAGAAAAAGATGTAGAAAATTTCATTGATATATGCAATGAATACTCAGGTAACAAGAAATTTATATACGACAATATCAACTTTAGTATTACTATTAAGCCAATTAAAAATAGTAAAATAATAAACAGAGAAACTATTGAATTGAAAGACCTCTCAAGTGGAGAAAAACAAATTGTGTCATTATTTAGTCACTTGTTTTTATCGCAACAAAAAAATTTTTTTCTAATAATTGACGAACCTGAATTATCCTTATCGGTCCCATGGCAAAAGAAATTTATTGTGGATGTAATTAAGAATCCTTACTGTAAAGGTTTGCTATCTGTTACGCATTCACCATTCATTTTTGACGAAAATGAACTAGATAAATATGCTCATGGTTTAACTGAATTTAGCTTCGAAAAATGAACTTATTAGATTATTTAAGAAAAGCAGCGAAATCGGAGACGACTGTTTACACCACCTTTCTTCAACAGTATAGCAAGAACGACAATTCAATTCATGTTTTCCATGAAGGAAAAGATGATCCTTCATTTTATGGAAATATGATTCAAAACAAAATCAAAAGGACACAGAAAATATTCTATTATCAAGCTAAGAATAAGGACAAAGTATATGAAAATTATAAAAAGATAAATTGGGCATCCTATTCAAAGAAACGTATTTTATTCTTTGTCGATAAGGATTTTGCTGACATACTTAAAATTCCTTATCCAGTTGATACTAACATTTTTGTGACAAACTATTATTCTATTGAGAACTACCTGGTCGACACACATCTATTTAGTCGTTCGTTAAGAGATTTAATAGGTTTAGATAACGACAAGGTGAATAACGCTATTACTAAACAATTTCAAATCGGTTTAAAGACCTTTTATGAAGCATCTTTGACATTAACGGCATATATCCTTTACCACAGAGAAAAAAATAACCCGTTAAATCTTCAAGATATTACAATTGGAGATGTTTTAAGCGTTGATAATTTTTTTATCGTAACTAAAAAGCCAAAGATACTTTCTACGCTTGACAGAAAAGCAGGTGTAACAACAGTATTGGCATTTAAGGAAATTAGGAAAATTATTGTATCCTTAAGTACAATCAATAATCCCAAAAAATATATAAGGGGAAAATTCGAGTTAGCATACTTAATAAACTGCATTAATAAATCACTAGACATAATTAATATTGACAAAAAGAAAGGTGAAAAAAAATACAAATGTTCTGTTCAATTATCAGCTAGTAATGCAATTACAATTTTAGCTCCAAGAATTAGACAACCTAAGGACGTTAAAGAATTCATTAGTAAAGCGACAAAATGAGAAAAACGGCTGTTAATGCGGGCTTATCTCCGGTTCTTCATTGCGGTTGCGTCAGGCGGGGTGCCATACACAACATCGCCACCTAAACAATCAACACTTGCACGTCCAGCCTTACCGCACCGTCACCGTCTCCCGCACCGTCTCGCCCCGCTGGGTCACGACCAGGGTATATACACCTGCCGCAGCGGGCGGCAGGAGGCGCAGGGTCTGGACGCCTGCTGTCACGGGGGCACTGATGCTGGCCACTCTGCGCCCGGTCAGGTCATACCAGGTGAGCCGGGTCTCGCCGTCTTCTGCTGCAAAAAGCCTGACATTCAGCTCATTGCCGGTTGATATGGGATTGGGGAAGGGCTGGATCGCCAGCCGGGTGATCCGGTTGAGGGTGATCTCCACGAGGTCGGAGTAGGTCGTACCGCCGCTGAAGTCCGTCATGCGCAGGCGGTAATAGGCCTTGCCGTCCAGCGGGAAAACATCAGACCACGCGTAGGTGCGGACCAAGTCGCTGTCCCCTTGTCCTGCCACTTGCCCGATGTCCTGAAAAGTCTGACCCGAGGCACTGCGCTCGATGGTGAAACGGGCATGGTTGCGCTCCTGCGCTGTGGCCCAGGTGAGGCGTACGGTCTCGCCATCGGGTGTCGCGTCAAATCCCAGCAGGGTGACGGGCAGGACACAAGGAGTAGGGGTGCTGCCTTCTGCAAAACTCAGGCCGGTGAGTTCGGTGCCGGCGGTACCGGCAGCAGGATTGCCAGCCGTGGTGCAGGTGGCTTTTTTGCGGACACCGGCAGCGCCGCCCGTGAGCGTGCGGGTGACCCCGCCCAGGGCGGTAGAAGACCAGATAACCCCGCCTGCGCCCCCCCCGCCGGGGCCTTCGCAGTTGATGTCAGTATCGGCTCCGTCCCCGCCGCGTGCTTCCAGGGTCAGGGCTCCGGAGAAGGTATTAACGGCCAGCATAATCACCCCGCCGCCGCCGCCACCACCGCCGCCATCAGACAGGCCGTCTGTCGCAGACTGGCCGGAGGCACGGATCGTCTGCCCGTTGCCGGTGAGGGTACCTGCTTTGATCATGATGATGCCGCCACCGTTGCCGCCGCCGGTACCTTCGTTGTTGTTGCCCTGGCCGGCGCCTCCGCCGCCCCCGGCAAATACATACGGGTTGAGGTTGCTGTAGCCCAGGGCTGCCAGGGTACGGCCGCCTACCCCCGGGTGAGCACCGGCGCAGTTAAATCCGGTAGTCTGTCTTGTGCCGCCGGTACCGCCAGCGCTATAGTTGCCGCCGCCGCCGCCGCCGGTATTGTGGTCATTGCCGCCGCCCCCGCCCTGGGCCTGGGTGCCTTTGCCCCCGTCTTTGCCGGTGATATAGGTGGCGATTCCTTCCCCTTTTTTAGCCCCCCGAAGCCCGGATGCCGGGTAGAAAAAATCGGGATAGATGGTTAGAAACGAACAGGCAAGGGCTGAGTTGGCGTATGCGCCTCCCCTGAAACCTCTGCCGTTGAGGTCTATGGTGGCATTGAGGGTGAGGGTGCCGCTGACCTCCAGGGCCAGTACCCCGCCGGTGGTGCCGTTCCAGGCGGGTGCCGTGAGGGTGCCGGTCACGACCGCATCGGCGTATTGAGGGACTTTGATCAGTTGTATGCTGGCGTTGGCGACGCCCTGCGGGTTGTAGGTGCCGGAGATACCGTTTTGGAAGGAAACAAGCCCGCTGCCGATGTCCAGGTCGCATACCGTCGCAAACTCGTAGGTACCTGCCCCGTTGAGGTCGGTCACGTTGCCAAAACCGGCTCCGTTTCCTTCGTTGATCACCGCCCCCTGCATCTGGATCAGCAGTACCCGGTCATTGGCCGCAAAAATAGAAGCATCTGCTACCTCCAGGGTTTGGTTGACGGGGTTGATGGACAGGACGGCGGTATATTGGTTGATCGTACCTGAAATAGGGGTCTGCGCCAGGGCGCCTGCACAGATACAAACAGACAGCAAGGTGTAAGCCAGGGCATTTTTCATCAGCAACATCTGTAAGGTCAATATCTGTAGTACCCGGCAGGCTGAGGCGGTCAGCCAGGCCAGATGTAAGGATTTGACCAAATTTACACAAGATAAACGCAGGATGATGCTTTGTCATATACAATATCCAAATTATTGCACGTACCGGGTAAAAATCCCGTTTGGATGGACAACGTCAGTGCCTTTCCACCGGACCTCCGAAGCCCTGTCAGGGCGACGGACTCGTGGCATTATTGTTTTACGAGGGTGGCATATACCCGGCGCTGGTGGTTCCACATGGTGAAAACAAACATAGCTGCCGGGAGCCGGTCAGTATCCAGCGTAAGGACATGCTCGCCATCAGCTGGGATCATCTCACCCTGCATATACACCCGTCCGGCCATATCGGTCAGCAGCCATTGCTGGGACACACCCGGCAGGCCCTCGTACCGTATGGTCAGGGTCTGGTCAAAGGGATTGGGGCCTACAGCGAGCAGGCGCAGGCCGTGTAGCGGGGCAGGGTCGGTTTCACCCCCCGGGCCTCCTGTAGCGGGCCTGTGTACCCGGGTGAACGCCTCTGCAGGGGTGCCACTTTGCCGCAGCAGCCGCAGGCGGTACAGGGTATGGTCGCCCCGGAAGGCCGTATCTGCAAAACTGTACCGGACGGTACCCGCCTGGAGCGGGATGGTGTCTATGGGGGTAAAGTATTGACTGTCAGCTGATACACTCAGTTCGAATGTACTGGCATATGCGAGGTCATCAGTCTCCCAGGTCAGGATAATGTCTGTGCCGGCTGGCTGCCCGCTGAACGTCACAATACCCATGGGGGTAGCCAGCACCCCGTCCCGCCCGTTGAAACATACGGAGCGGAAGTCCAGGTGTGAAACTTCATTGGGGGGGCAGCCCTGATCAGCCGTATTGCCGTAGTAGGCTACGCCCTCTCTGTCAAAACGGCCATAGTCCTGACATACAACCCCGTCCCCCAGGTTGACCCCGATGGTCGCCGCATGTCCCCCAAATCCACCGGTTCCCCCGGAAGACGACCCGGTAGTCCACTGCATGTCCCCGTACGAAAAAATCACACTGGTGCCTGCGGGCAGGATTTGTTCCCTGATCCGGGTGATGCTGCCGTCGGTGAGGATCACCTGGAAGGTATTGGTTTGGGTACAGGCACCCCTACACCCAAAATACCCAGTTTTGATCCAGCTCACGATCAGATAATGTCCCTCCGGATCCCGGTAATATACAATTTCACCGCCCCGTGACAGGTCCACATCTCCATAAAACGGCGCAATCATCTGCACGGAGTCCAGGCAGAAAGGCCTGGGGGTGAAGGTCGTGTAGTCGTCTCCGAAGGTCAGGTTTCCATTGGAGTTGATCCATACCTGTGTATGTGACTGCCCGTAAAACTGAAACGAAAACCCGAGCGGTATCTGCTCCGAGCAGTCATCACAGGCGGTTTTTCCCTTAAAAAACCGGTACGAAACTGCCTGCCCGCTGAGGTCAGTGCCGGGTGTGATCCAGAGGGGAGCCGGGTCGGTCAGCGCCGGACAATCACCCGGACAAACGATACGGGTTTCGCCCGGCTCACAGCGGCCATCGCCGCAGGTATATACAGCACGGGTCAGCAGGACTTCATCTATCCCCAGCCCCCAGCCCCAGGCGCCTTCGTCATTATATACAAACCGGAACCTGACTTTTTTGCCAGCAATATCCGGGAGGTCGAGGGTCAATAAACCTGTAAAATCATCGGACTCCTGGTAGAGAATCTGCCAGACCTCCCCGTTCCACATATCAATCCGGGCAAAACCTGAGTCTGCAAATGGCTGGAAATTGAGTTGGCAGGCTAAGCGCCATCCGCCGGAACCTTCCGGCAGGTCGAGCCAGGCAGAGGTGAGCTCTGCCTGTCCTGCCCGGTCCCGTATGGCATCATTGATATAGGCCCACTGACCGGAGCCGGGGTTGCCATACCACCCGAAGCTGTCTGCGGAGATCTGCCAGTTTTCACCATACGTGGCGGGGGGCGCTTCCCATCCCCTGGGCAGCCCTGACTCAAAATTTTCCCACAGCACCGTATCCCCGTACAGGGCAGGGCATTGGGCTGAGGTATGCATCCCCACGCCGGAAAAAAAGGCAACCAGCCATAACCAGTACTGCGGCCAGGATACTTTATACATACGCAGGGGCATTAATGGGTGAGGTCGGCTTCCGGTCTGGCAAGTGCTTCCCGGAGCTCATGCAGGCGCTGGAGTTGACGGGGGGTAGGGGTGATACCCGGCGTACTGACCCTGCGGGCATAGTCCTCGGTAAGGTGGAGGAGCGAGTCGCGGGTGATGAGCTGGGCCAGCCGTGCCTGCTGTGTGGCGTTGAGGTGTTTGATACTTTCCAACTGTTCCCGTTCGGCAGCGACGGCCTGGCGTGCCACAGCCTCAGGTGTGGGGGTACCTGCGTCAGGCGCAGGGGTTTTATAGACCCGTACCTGGGTTCGGATGTCCTCAGGGGGAGGGGGCGTGATCACCGTCACGCAGACAGCCAGGGCCAGGGCGGCGGTGCTGGCAGTCCAGCCTACCCATTGCAGGGCAGTAGTATGGCGGAGCGAAAACCTGAGATCCTTGTGAGAAGCCATCGGGAGAGATTCTTTGCCGAAAATTCAGGACTCAGGCCCGTTTTTGCAGGTGTATTCAGGTGAAAATATTACAACGGTTGGATATTGTGAATATGCAGTAAATATAAAAACGCCTGCGGCAGGTTTGGTGCCTGCGCATCCTGGTTGGGGTTGAATGTTGCAGTCTTTATTGAGCGTCTGGCAAGGGGGCCTTGCCCAGTCGCAGGGTCCACACAAGTTGGGCGCCGGATACCCCTACTCCCGCCAGCGAAAACAAGGCTACCGCGACCAGGGCATCACCAGATCCGGTGCCAGCCCATAAGGCCGCAGCCCTGAGCAGGAGTTGGACAAGGTTAAACCATAAAAAAGCCGGAAGCTGCCGCCGCACATCAATGAGGTAGGAGAGCGGTGAGGCAATAAACACCAGGTAAAACCATGGGGCCAGCACCTGTGCAAAGGTACCCGCCTCGGTCCATCCGGGCCCCAGCACCCACGCAAAAAGTTGGGGTCCGGCTACAACCAGGGCAACGAGTGGCCCCAGGCCCAGCCAGGTCAGTTGCCGGGCGGTCTGGCGGGTGAGGGTTTCCAGTGTCTCAGGGGCATGGGCCCAGGCGTGACGGGCCTTTTCATAAAAAACACCCCCCACAGCCATCCCGACGAGGGCCGCAGGCAGGCTCAGAATACGGTCTGCCTGGACAAACTGTCCGGTGAGCCCCGCCCCAAAAGCAGGCAGGAGCACATACACCGGCAGGAACCGGGCCAGGGTATTGAGCCACGAACTCACGACAGCATACCGGGGAAAATCACCGTACCGTTTTACCCATTGCCAGGCTGCGGCCCGGGAGGGCGGCTGTGCGAGGCCGGTGGTGCCGGCCAGCAGCGGCAGGAGGGCGGCTACCTGCCCCGTGACCCAGCCCAGGACCAGGCCCGCTGTTCCCCAGCCCGCCCAGCCCGTACCGAGGCTCACAAGCAGCGTCACGACGGATCGGGCACCGCGGGATAAAGAAAGCAGCCGGTAGGCCTGGTGCCGGTTGAGCCAGGTGCGCAGGGGCTGCGAAAGACCCTCCAGCAGCAGGCTGAGCGGAAGCCATACCAGGCTCACATATGCAGACGGTCCCAGCCATTGGGAGAGGAGGGGACTGACCCACCAGCCGATCAGGCCGGTGAGGGCGGTGAGGACACCGGCAATGCCGATGCTTGTCCACGTCAGGGCGCGGGCACCCTCCTCCTCATCCGGGAGCATCACGGCCAGTTCCAACCCGCCATTGATGGCTACAGCCAGGATCGTAAGGGTAGATACCAGCACCCCCAGGCTCCCGATGGACTCGTCAGAAAAAAGCCGGGGCAATACTACCACGGAGGCCAGGCCAGCCCCCTGGGCCAGTATGGCTCCCAGAGAGAGGGTCATGACCTGTCGCCAGAATGCAGAGGGCCGTAGCCTGTCAATACGCAAGGCGATCAGGTTGATAGGGGCCCTTGTGTCTCAAGCGCACGCTTCAGCCGGGGGACAAGGGACTGGTCTATGGGGAAAGTAAAATCCTGCTCCTGTAAGGCATCAACAGGGATAAACCGAAACCGCTGCTGCTCGTCCCGGCTGTCCTCAAAATCCATCGGACGGGTAGAAACAGGCACCTGCAACGGCTGAAGAGGATACACCCAGAAGTACAGGCAGATCACTTCATCCTCCGGGGCAAAGGCTGAAATCTGTAAAAAAGGATTTACATACAAGATCTCTCCCACCCGGATCTCGGTATTAAGTTCCTCCTTCCATTCGCGTTGCAGGCATTTTTCCAGACCCTCTCCAAAATGGAGTCCGCCTCCGGGGAGTTTGGTCATACGAATTCCGAACCGGATTTCGTCCGTCACCAGCAGGCGCCGGTCCTCAACATACACCCCGTACACACGTATATTAAATTGGTTCATAACAACCCTAGCCGGAAAAATGGTTATCTTTGTATGCAATAATAGTGATATGAAGCATATTTTGTGTGGGGTATTGATGCTTTTTACAATTTTCTCTGCCAAAGCTCAGGATACGCCCCCGCCGACGGACAACCTGGAGACGGATCCAGCCCGCAATTTTAACCTCGTATTTACCCGGGGCCTGATGATGACCGGGGGTAAGCGGGACAGTGTGCCCATCAATGGAGCCGGATCAGGGTCCTGGAGCATCGGGGCGGGTATCAAAGCCCCGCTCCTGAAAGATCGGCTCGGCCTGCGGATCACCCCTGCTTTTACCCTGACCCGGATCAGCTACGACCAGACCACCCTTAAGTCATTTCCTTCCGTACCGGATTCACTTGACTTCCAGCTCTCCCGTGAGTCTCATAACCTGTACGCGCCAGAGTTGTCCCTGGGTGTATATCTGAACCTAAGCCATGACGAGGACGGGGATACCCGGTTATTTGTAGAGGCTGGCGGGTATGTGGGGTATCTGACAGGTGCGAGTTACCGGAGGGCTTATACGAACTCCGCCAACCTCCGGGTGGACGAAAAAATCCGGGACCTGGAGCGGGTCGAGGATGAATTTGTGCGGCTGAAATACGGGCTGTACGGGCGGTTTGGGTATAAGTGGGCAGCGGCTTATGTGGGCATACGCCTGACAGATGTGTTTGACGAGCTGACCAATGACATGTTTAAACCCCGGCAGGTGGCGGTGTACCGCAATCCGCTGATTCCGCCTATGGAACTGGGACTTTCGTTGTTGTTTTGAGACCCGATTTATTTTTTTGAGTATATTTGAGCCATGTCAGACGTAAGCGCCCTCCTCAAATCCCATGGCCTGCGCCATACGGCGGGGCGTACAGACATTCTGCAGGTATTTGCAGGCCGGGGCATGGCCCTGAGTGAGCGTGAGATCGAGCAGGCGATCGGTACCCGGTGTGATCGGGTGACCATCTACCGTACCCTTACGACTTTTCTGGAAAAAGGGATCATCCACAAAGTACCTGACGATACCGGTACTACCCGCTACGCCCTCTGTGCAGCAGGTTGTCATGTGGCGACACCTTCCCTGCATGATCATATCCATTTTAAATGCACCCAGTGCGGCCGTACCCGGTGTGTCTCCCAGGTACGTATCCCGGAGGTTTTGCTCCCGTCCGGGTATGTGGCAGATCAGATGAGCATGCTGATCCAGGGCCGCTGCCCGGATTGTCAGGGCTGATACATATAAATACCGGCAGAAAGACAGTTGAAGGCCTTTCTGCCGGTGCGCATACGCTTATTTCAGCTTATTTTTTTTGAACCAGCGCTGGTAGGCTGTGTCCTGAATATCGTTGCTGCCGGAGGGCTTGGGATACCGGGCGCTGAGCTGGCATACATGATCGAGTTCGTACGGCACCAATTTATAAAAGGGTACCGCCATTTTGTCTGGCTTGGAATATACATAGGTGTAGTTGAGCGAAACGATAAACTCCTCTGGTTCACCTTCCAGCGGTGTCACGTTTGTCGGGATAGGGAGCCCACTGGCTTCCCGGTCCATTTTGGCGATCCGCACCACAGTGGCGATGATCGAAAACTTAGCGGTATTGTAGCTGCATGGGACCGTGCGGGTATCCACGACCCGCATCAGATAGACCTCCCCTTCGCTGCAGCAGTCGCAGTAGTCGAGGATAAAAGGATGGAGTTTCAGGTACTTGGATACAATCTCGGCCTGGCGGGTGTCCAGGTCTTCCCAGGGATCAGCCGTGACAGACAGTGCCATGAGGCAGAGGAGGGATGCAAGGAAAGGAGTGCGAAGCGATTTCATCGTGCGTTGCGGGTTATGGGTGAAAAAAAGGGTTGCCGGGCAACCCATCAAACCTACGGCAGGACAAACTCAGGCGCAATGCCTGCCGGCAATTTCTTAGGCTCAGGGTTCATTTTTTGCCTGGCGTCAGTTTTATCGTTATGTTGCGATGAAAAAAAACGCCTGACCTTCTGCCTATGTCTCTGATGCTTACCCGCACCCTGAGTCGTTATCTCAGTACCCTGGACGCCAGCAGGATCCCCGCCGACCGCCAGGCTGTCCTGGATCCGCTTGCAGCTTATCTGCGATCCTGTGCTGACCAAAACCGGACAGCCGACCTGGTATTTATCTGCACCCATAACTCCCGCCGCAGCCACCTGGGCCAGATATGGGCAGGCACCCTGTCAGCGCTGCACCGGATACCTGCCCGGACCTGGTCTGGTGGTACAGAAGCCACGGCCTGCAACCCCCGCACCCTGCGGGCATTGCAGGAGGCAGGATTTGAGATTGAAGTATCTGGTAATCAGGAAACAAATCCCCGGTACCGGGTCTCTCCCGGAGCCGATCATCCGGGGTTTGAAGTCTGGTCCAAGGTATATACTGACCCTGCCAATCCCCGTACAGGATTTGGGGCCATCATGACCTGCGACTCCGCCAATGAAGCCTGCCCGGTTGTACTGGGGGCTGAAGCGCGTTTTCCCATTATGTACGTGGACCCCAAGGCCCATGACGATACCCCTGCTGAGGCAAAAGCGTATGCTGATTGCTGCCACCTCATCGCTACGGAGATGTTATATGTGATGGAGCGGGCCAGGGGATAATCGGCAGGGCAGGAACGCGTATCTAAAAAATCAGAAAAATAGGTGTCATTGTACGCTTCCGTCTAAAACCCTTCCGGTGGGCAGGGTAGGTTTGTGGCTGTATCATTCATAGCCAAAAACAGATGCAAACCACCTCACCAACCGCACCGGGTTATATGACCCATCGTTTTCACAAGTTCTGGCTCAAGATCACCGCTTTTGTGGTCTGGTCTTTTGGGCCGGTTTTTTTTCTGGGTACAATGGTCGCCACCCAGGAACCCGCCCGCCTCACCCTGGACCTGCTGAGCTGGCCCGTGGACGGAGCCACCCGCTGGGACTCACCGGATACACACTTTTTGTCAGCGCTGACAGGGGGATTTTTATTAGGCTGGGGTGTCATGATCTGGTGTCTCTCTGCCTGGGTGTATGACCATGCTCCTGAAGCTGTGCGCAGGACGGTACTCACCGGACTCATGGCCTGGTTTGTCCTGGACAGCACCGGCTCCATTACCTCCGGCAACCCCTCTAATGCAGTGATCAATATACTGGTCCTGCTGATCGCCGCAGGACCCCTCTGGCGTCCCGCCAAAGGCTGACACATTCCCCCCAAACCCATCACGTCCAACTCATCCCCCATCACCCCTAACTCCTTCCCGATACAACTTTTTCAGCCCGGCTGATATTTAGTTGAACAGACCCGATCCGGCTGCCTATATTTACGGCCTCATTCGAGTCCTCTATTTATAGTTCCATGTCAGGATCGCTTACCCAGCCCGTCGTCACCGTCGAGACCGCCCGCCAGTTGGGCCTTTTGCCGGAGGAGTTTGACCAGATATGTGTGTATCTGGGCCGCACCCCCAACTTCACCGAGCTGAGTGTGTACTCAGTCATGTGGAGTGAACATTGCTCATACAAAAACTCCATCCTCCAGCTCAAAACCCTGCCTACCAAAGGCGCCCGGGTGCTGGCCGGGGCCGGAGAAGAAGGGGCCGGGCTGATGGACATCGGGGACAACCTGGCCGTTGCGTTTAAAATTGAATCACATAACCACCCCTCGGCGATCGAGCCCTATCAGGGGGCTGCCACCGGGGTAGGCGGGATTCACCGGGATATTTTCAGCCTGGGAGCCCGTCCCATCGCAGCCCTGAATTCGCTGCGGTTTGGGGACCTGGCACTTGCCAAAACCCGCCACCTGCTCAAGGGGGTCGTCAAAGGTATCGGCCACTACGGCAATGCCTTTGGGGTGCCGACCGTCGGCGGTGAGGTGTATTTTGATCCTTGTTATACTGTCAATCCCCTCGTCAATGCGATGTCGGCAGGGATCGTGGCGCGGGGCAAGGCCGTGAGTGCCGTCGCCAAGGGGGCTGGTAATCTGGTCTATATCGTAGGGTCGGCCACCGGCAAAGATGGAATTCACGGGGCTACATTTGCTTCAGAAGACATCTCAGAAGAGTCCAGCGAAAAATTGCCTTCTGTACAGGTAGGGGACCCCTTCATCGAAAAACTCCTGCTGGAGGCTACCCTGGAGGCCATCGAAACCGGGGCATTGGTAGGTGTACAGGACATGGGGGCGGCGGGGATCACCTGCGCCACCTGCGAGATGGCTGCCAAAGGCAAAGCCGGGATGGAGGTATGGCTCGACCGGGTGCCGATGCGTCAGGCAGATATGGTGCCCTTTGAAATTCTTCTCTCCGAGTCTCAGGAGCGGATGCTTCTGGTTGTACGCACGGGCCATGAGGCAGAGATTGAGGCGATCTTTGCGAAGTGGGACCTCTACTGTGCCCAGATCGGGGTCGTGACAGACACGGGGTATATCCGGTACCACATGCGCGGCGAGCTGGTCGCCGAGGTGCCTGCCCAGTCGCTGGTCCTGGGTGGAGGAGCCCCTGTTTATACCCGCGAACAACGCGAACCTGCCTACATGGCACAGGTACGGGCGTTTGACCCCGCCTCAGTCCCTGTGGTGACAGATCACGATGCGGTACTCCGGTTCCTGCTCAGCCGTCCTTCCATTGCCTCCAAGCGCTGGATCACAGAGCAATACGACTCCATGGTCGGCACGGCCAATATGACCACCAACCAGCCCGCAGATGCTGCGGTCGTGCGGGTACGCGGAGGGCGTATGGCCCTGGTCCTGACGACCGACTGCAACGGACGCTACGTACACGCCAACCCGGAGCAGGGTGCTGCCCTGGCAGTGGCTGAGGCTGCCCGCAACATTGTCTGCGCCGGAGGGACGCCCATCGGTGTCACCAATAACCTCAACTTTGGCAATCCCTACAACCCCGAGGTATATTTCCAGTTTGCCCAGGCCATCAAAGGCATGGGAGATGCCTGCCGCCAGTTTGATACCCCCATCACCGGTGGGAATGTGAGTTTTTATAACCAGTCTGAAGAAGGCCCTGTATTCCCTACGCCTACCATCGGCATGATCGGCTTGATCGGGGATGCCAGCCAGGGCCATATGAGCCTGGACTTTAAGGCCGCCGGAGATCTGATCTACCTGCTGGGCAGGGTAGTGGAGGATCTGGGTTCGTCTGAGTACCTGTACGGGTACCACCAGATCGCCCTGAGCCCGGCCCCGTACGTAAACCTGGCCGAAGAACAAACCCTCCAGCAGACGATATTGTCCCTGATTCAGGCAGGCCTGATCCGCTCGGCCCATGACGTTTCAGACGGCGGCCTGGCAGTATGTCTGCTGGAGTCAGGGTTCCCGCGGGGTCTCGGGTGTGCTGTATCAGCACCAGTGGAGATACGTCCGGATGCTTTTTATTATGGAGAAGCCGGCGGACGGGTGGTGGTGAGTGTCACACCCGCTCAGCAAGCAGCTTTTGAAGCCGCTGCCACGGCAGCCGGTTGTCCCTGGCGGGAGATCGGGACTGTGACCCCAGGTGAGATTGTCCTGGATGGTCAGGCACTGGGACCCGTGACGGCCTACCGCATGATCCACCAGGACACGCTGGGAGAGATTATGAAGGGGTAATCCTCAGGTGTATGTCAACCTACAACCATATTGCCGGCCAGCGGAGTGGTCGCGTTGAGGCGCTGAGTGACGGCGTTTTTTCGATTGCGATGACCTTGCTGGTGTTTAATCTGAAAGTTCCGGCTGAGGGCCTTGTGGTGACGGATGTTGCGTTGTGGGACGCATTGAGACAAATAGTGCCGGATCTGCTGGCGTTTTTGCTCAGCTTTATGACGCTGGGCATATTTTGGATTGGACATTCGACCCAGTTTGTCTTCATTCAGCGGACAGATCGGAACCTCACCTGGATTTCGGTCTTTTTCCTCATGTTTATTACCCTGCTGCCTTTTACGACACGGATTCTCAGCAGCCATATCACTAACCGGATTTCGATCGGGTTGTATTGGGTGAATATCGCCTCGCTGGGTTTTTTGTTATGGTTGCATTGGGTATATGCCAATAAGCGGCACCTGGTTCAGACAGACGATGCCAATGTCCAATCGGCTGGTAAGCTGATCATGAGGCGGATTTATACGGCGCAGGCCTTGTATGCGATGGGGGCCATGTTGTCACTGGTGAATACCTGGCTCAGTTTGCTGGTAATTATCGGCATTCAGCTCAATTACGCCCTGGGACTGATCAATTTTCGAAGATACGCCGTACAATAGACAACAATTTTAACACCGTCACAGGTTGCCCCCATGGATACCCAGCGCATACGTCAGGAAATCACCTACCGCAGTTCCCGGTCTGGCGGCAGCGGGGGGCAGAATGTCAACAAAGTCGAAACCAAAATGGAGGCCCGGCTGCATATAGCCTCCTCCGGCGGTCTGAGCGAAGACGAGAAGGCCCGCATCACCACCAAACTGGCCAACCGGATCTCAGAGGAGGGGTATCTCTCCGTCGCCAGCCAGACGGGCCGTACCCAACTCACCAACCGTGACCTGGCTGAGCACCGGCTCCTGGCCCTGCTCAAAAAAGCCCTGCACCAGCAGGCTGTACGCAAGCCTACCCGCACGCCTGCGGGTGCAGTCGAGGACCGGCTCCGCACCAAAAAAATCCAGGCCGCCAAAAAACGCAACCGCCGCGACTTCGGCACTGCCGCCGACACCTGACATACAAAAACAGCCCCGTAGAGATACGGGGCTGTTGATATACAGGTATTTATGATCCAGCCTGATCGGCCAGCTTGCGGCCCTGCTGGCTATAATACAGGATAAACAGGTAACACGGGAGCAGGATCGCATAGGCCAGCTTAGGGCCAATGGCGGGTATATCCGCCAGACGGCCATATACCACCGGCAGGATGGCCCCACCTGCAATGGCCATAATCAGAAGCGCCGCACCGGTTTTGGTAAATCGTCCCAGTCCTGCTACTGCCAGCGGCCATACGGCCGGCCATACCAGGGCATTGGCCAGGCCCAGCAACGCCACCATCAACACCGAGGTATATCCATCTGTCGTCAGGATCAGGATGCTGATGACCACCCCGATCACAGCGGAGCCTATCAGGGCTTGTGCCTGCGTGATCCAGCGCGGGATGGCGATGATACCCAGGATATACCCGATCACCATCGCAGTCAGGGTCAGCGCCGTAAAGTTTTTGGCCTCAGAGAGGGGAATGCCTTGTGACTGGCCATACGTGCCGATGGTATCACCGGCGATCACCTCGGCTCCCACGTACAGGAACAGGGCAACTACACCCAGGACCAGGTTGGGAAACTCAAACACACTCTTTTTGTGGGCAGAGGCTGTCGTATCGGTAGCTTCTTCTTCAGCATTGATCTCAGGCAGGGGCGAAAAACGTACCATCAGGGCCAATACGACCAGGGCAGCAGCCATTGCGGTGTAGGGACCGATCACACGGGCGGCCAGTTCATCAAGACGGGCAGCTCTGGCAGCACTGTCCAGTGGCTCCAGCGACGCGACAAAGGTATCGGCATCCGCCAGGATGACGGCTCCCAGGATCAGGGGTGCCAGTACCCCGGCGACTTTGTTGCAGATACCCAGGATGCTGATACGCTGGGCAGCGCTCTCGATCGGCCCCAGCACCACTGCATAGGGATTGGAAGCAGTCTGCAACACGGAGAGGCCTGTCCCGATGATAAACAGCCCGGTAAGAAACAACGGATATGTACGGGTCTGGGCGGCCGGGATAAATATCAGTGCGCCTGCCGCCATGACAAGCAGCCCCAGCATCATGCCCCGCTTATAACCCGTACGCTCCAGAATCCACGAGGAGGGCAGGGCCATCACAAAGTACGATATGTAAAAGGCAAATGCGACCAGCAGCGCCTGGGAAGTATTTAGCTCGCAGGCAATTTTGAGGTAAGGAATCAGGGTACCATTAAGCCAGGTCACAAATCCAAAGATAAAAAACAAGGCACCCAGGATGATGATCGGCAGGTAGTTAGGTTTGGCAGGTGTACGCATACGCAGGTAAAAGTCAGATGTAGGGTAGTAGAATGGTCCAAAGTAGGATTTTTTTTGGGAAACTGACTCCGTCCGCAGAAAAAACCCTGACAAAACCGCCGGACTGTCCAGGCCTCACTCGGAAATAAGATGCTGGTATTGATCAGGCGGGTATATGATTTAGCAGATATTATTTAACTTTCAGAAAAACTGATCGTACGTTGGCTCAGGTGAAATCAGCATCGGCAGGAGAAAAGGCAAGCTTGTGACGTATGGCATGCCGATGTTACAGGAGGGTCAGTTTTCTCACACATGACGAGACCATATGGAAGAGTCTGAAAATCAATATCATCGCATCCTCAAACAACTGGATCGGGTGCAGCGGATACAGGCTGATCTGACCCATGAAATAGAGGACCTCCGCCAGTCCCTAGAGTCCCTGCATCCCGTACCGGTACTGGAGCCCGTACCTGAGCCCATCCGCTCACAGGTGCCGGAGATGAACCCGGAGTCGCCTGCCGCGCAGCCACTGCCGCAACCCGAACCGAAGATTGCCCCGGTGCCCGCGCGCAGGATCAACCTGGAACAATATATCGGGGGCAATCTCCTCAACAAAGCCGGTATCCTGATCATCCTCCTCGGGATCGGGGTGGGCTTGCGGTATGCGATAGACCACAACCTGATCAGTCCGCTGGTGCGGATCATCATGGCCTATACAGCCGGAGCGGTTCTGATCGGACTTTCTGTGCGGCTGCGGGCACGGTTTGCAGATTTTAGCGCGGTATTGTTCAGCGGAGGGATGGCGACGGCGTATCTGACCACCTATTTTACCCATACCCTGTACCAGTTTTTGCCGTGGAATACAACCTTCGGCACGATGGTGCTGATCACCCTGATCACCATATGGGCGGCTGTCAGATACGGCCAGGAAGTAATTGCCCTGATCGGCCTGGTAGGGGCCTACGTGGTGCCCGTACTCCTCGCGGGTGACAACGGCAATGTGGTATTTCTGTTTTCCTACATGGCCCTGATCAATGCCGGTATCTTGGTGCTGGCGTTTGTGACCCGATGGCTGACCCTGCATTACACGACATTCGGGTGTACCTGGCTGATCGTCATCAGCTGGTTGAGCGGCAGCTATGATCCCGCGGTGCATGCTGTGCCTGTGATGGTGTTTGGATGGGTGTTTTTTCTGATGTTTTATGCGACCTTCGTGATACACGGGCTCCGGCAGACCTTTCTGGCGCGTCAGCCTCACCTGATTCTGCTGCTGGTGAATGCATTTTTGGCATACGGATTAGGATATGGTATTCTCAGCGGTCAGCCGGGGGGCACCGACTGGCTGGGGCGGTTTACCCTCATACATGCAGCACTCCACCTGGGCATCAGCACCTTGCTGCGGCAGCGCCTCCAGCAGGAACAGACCTTGATGTACCTCATCGCAGGCCTGGGGTTGGTGTTTGTGACCCTGGCAGTGCCCATCCAGCTTGAGGGGAGCTGGATCCCCCTGATCTGGATGGCAGAGTCTCTGCTGTTGTTTTTTGTCGGGCGACGGCAGCAGGTGCCCAACCTTGTCTGGGCTGCCAATACCCTGATGGTCCTGACGCTGGGTGCCCTGCTCTGGGATTGGTTTGACTTTTATGCGGTATCAGTTGCTGAGGTACGGCCCTTTTTGCATCCGGTGATGATGACAACCCTGCTCTGCGCTGCGGGTATGGTCGCCATCCTGGTGCTGAATCGTCTGTACCCGGCAGCGCTCACCCCGGAAAAGGGGGCAGGATGGTATGCATGGGGCATCCCGCTGCTGGTGTTGTTCGTCTTGCACAGTGGGATATGGCTCGAAATCACCCGTTATGGAGATGAACTTTTGCTGGCTACCCGTGAGGTCGTATTACAGCCGGATGGTACAGAATCTCTCATCCAAGACCCCGCGCTGGAGCCCATGATCCTGATGTGGCGGCACTGCTTCAGCCTGGCCTTTGTGGCGATGGCGACCTGGCTTGTCCTGACCCGGTTCTGGCAGGAAACCCTCTCCGTCGTGATCGGGCTGTGTGGCATTATCGCCCTGCTGACTTTTTTTTCAGAAGGACTCTACCTGATGGAGACCCTCCGGAAAGCCTTTTTTCAGCCTGCCCAGCCAACGGTATTTCCCCCGCATCCGGGCCTGATCGGCATCCGGTACCTCGCACTGGCATTGGCGGTAACCCTGATGTACATGGGAGCCCAGACATGGTACCGGCAGATCCGCGAAGGTGTATCGCAGCGCGATGTGAAGATAGTCCTTGAGGTAGCTATATTTTTGGCAGGGTTAATCCTGACCAGTAACGAGCTGATATTCTGGATGCTCAATGCAGGCAGCACACAGCCAGGCAAACTCGGACTTACGTTGTTCTGGACCCTCTACAGCCTCGGTGTCATTGCCTGGGGGCTGAGGTATCATAACAAACCGCTGCGGATAGCCTCCATCTGCCTGATCGGCTTTTCGCTGCTCAAACTCATGGTATATGACCTGGCGCATCTGAGCGCCCTTTCCCGTACGGTCATTCTGGTCTGTGTCGGGATTGTCCTGCTTGTCACTTCCTTTTTGTATAATAAACTGCGGCATGTGCTGGAGGCCGAATCAGATGAACCTGAATAATCCGCCGGATAAACCACGCCACGAGTCGTTTTTCTGAAACAAAAAACGCACTAGCCTGACAAGTCATGGGATTTTGGGGGACAAATAGCTCCATCCCGGCCGACTTGCCTGCTCATACCTCCCGGCCTGCACAAGCCGGGAGGTATGTATAATTGCCCCGGAGATAGTGTTATCAGGTCCAATGCCTGCCGGACATACCCGCAAAAATAATGCTCATTTCCGGGGAAATGTTTCATCAGGGGGACATTGACCCGTTTTGAAATGATACGGGATGATGGTTATTTTTCACATGCATACTATCATGTTGTTCACACACTTAAGTCTCCCGCATGAAAGGCATCGTGTTTACCGAGTTTTTGGAAATGGTCGAGGACCGTTTCGGGTTTGATGTAGCAGATGACATCATCCAGCAGGCGCAGTTGCCCTCCGGCGGTGTATATACAGCTGTAGGTACGTATGAATATACCGAGATGGTGAGCCTGGTGGTCAACCTGAGCAAGGCCACCGGGATCGCCGTACCGGACTTGCTCAAAGCTTATGGGCAGCATCTTTTCGGGCGGTTTGTGATCGGCTATGGTCATTTTTTTGCTCAGGTGCCAGATACCTTTGCTTTTTTGTCCCGGATAGACAACTATATCCATGTAGAGGTGCGAAAACTCTATCCGGACGCTGAGTTACCCCGGTTTGACATTAGTCAGCCTGAGGCAGATCGCCTGGAGATGCTGTATCGGTCCAGCCGGGGATTGGCTGATTTTGGCGAGGGCCTGCTGATGGGATGTATTGCCCATTTTCAGGAAAACATTCATATTGAGCGTGAAAATCTTAAACCTGATCAGACCGAAGTCCGGTTTTCCCTCATCCGTACCCATGCCTGATGGATCAGACTGAGAGCCTGAAGCGAATCATACAGCGCGAAAGAGCCGCCCGCAAGGCGGCTGAAAGCATCATTGAGATTAAGTCCCTGGAGTTGTTCATGGCCAACCAGGAACTGCGGCAGCTCAATGAGTCGCTGGAAGCGCGTATCGAAATGCGTACGGCAGAGATTGAAGCCTCCCGGCAGGAACTGATGCTCGCCAAGGAAAAAGCAGAAGCTGCCGACCGCTCCAAGTCAGAGTTCCTCTCCAACATGAGCCACGAAATCCGCACCCCCCTCAATGCCATTATCGGCCTGACAGACCTGATCGTGCGGGACAGCGGAGACACCCAGGCCCAGACGTATGCCCGCTCTATTCAGTTTTCGGCTGAAAACCTGCTGGTGATCATCAATGAAATCCTGGATTTTTCCAAGATCGAAGCAGGCAAGCTCACCTTTGAGGCGATCCCCTTCAGCCTGGGCCAGGTGATTGAGGCTATGCTTCAGACTTTTTCTGCCAAAGCTGCCGAAAAAAACCTCCAGCTGCGGGCCTTTGTCGCCCCTGAAACACCGGGTACCCTGGTCGGGGATCCGGTCAAGCTAAGCCAGGTGTTGATCAACCTCATCGGCAATGCCCTGAAGTTTACGGCCCAGGGTCATATACACCTGCATATCCGCGTGCGGGGAAACACGCCCGACAAGGCCGACCTGTGTTTTTGTGTGGAAGACACCGGGATCGGCATTCCGGCTGATAAGCTGGACCTGATTTTTGAGAGTTTTCAGCAGGCCAATACCAGCACCACCCGACATTTTGGTGGGACGGGGCTGGGGCTGACGATCACGCGCCGAATCATAGAATTGCAGGGAGGGCGTATCTGGGTCGAAAGCATACCGGGTACAGGCTCGCGTTTTCAGTTTGAGTTATCCTTTGGCGTGGGGCAAAACACCGTACCGGAAGCCCTGTCACAGGCCAGGGCCTGGGACGAAGCTGCCATGGCCCGCCTCCGAATCCTGCTGGTGGAGGATATCCCGATGAATCAGTTTTTGGTGAAGCAGATATTTCGCCGCAAACATATCCAGGCCGATATTGCCAATCATGGCCAGGAAGCCCTGGACCTGCTCCGGCAGAAGGCCTACGACCTCGTCCTCATGGACTTGCAGATGCCTGTGATGGATGGCCGTGAGGCCACCCGGCAGATCAGGCTGCCGGGCTCCGGGGTGCTGTGTCCGGACGTGTATATCATTGCCCTGACGGCAGATGCCTTCCAGGAAACCCGGCAGGAAGTGCTCGACATCGGCATGAATGACTTCCTGACCAAGCCGATCCGGATGGATGAACTCTATGCCAAACTCCATGAGGTAGCCGAACTCCTCGGCATGACCCATGATCCGGCCTAAGCTTAACACAGCGGTTGCACTGACATAATATAATGGCTGCTATTTTTACGCCATAACTTCTGACCATCCGTTATGGCCTACTACCGCATCATCGAGGGTGTCCGCTACGCGGCAGACCTGCTGGAAGCTGCCGACCAGGCAACACAAGGAAAAGGTGAAAGCCGGATTTCCCTCCAGGAAATTCAGGCGATCCATCAGCTGGCGATGGACGGGCGCATGATTACCGATACCGAGCGCCGCACCCTGTTGTATATTGCCCAACGGTACAAACTCACGGCCCGCGCCAAGTCCTGGCTACAGGCGCAGATGCAGACCACAGGCGGCGGTGATGACATAGAGCAGACCATCACCCGGGTGCTGCGGGGGGACTACGGCCTCCGTACGATCACCTGGCAGATAGACCCGGCGGAGGTCCGCCAGCAGGAGGCGTTGGGAGGTAAACGTTTGTTTGGGGCAGCCCTCGCGGGGGCCGTGGAGGCTTTTCTCCGCTGGAACCAGGGCCAGCTCAGCCTCTCAGCCTTTGTATTCCGGTATGACCTGGCGTTTGAAGGCAGCCCTTCGCCCCAGGACTTCCTCAAGACCTACCTGGATCAGGGTACCCTGTTTCTGATTCCCACGTCTCCGGAAGCCAGAGCAGAACTGGGATATGACTTCCCGGATACACTTGACTTCGCGTCAAGCTGGCTGTTTGGCTTGCACGTGCCTGTATTTGCTCCGGCATTGTTTTTTGCTTCTGTGTCCAGAACCCAGCCCTTCCAATACAGCAACGGATACTTTTCGCGCAAGGCAGCCCCGGAGACCCTGATCCACAGCATCATCAACCGGTTCACCGGATTCACCCGGCTCAACTGGGTCATAGACACCGCCGAGGTGGCCCGGCAGTTGGCGTTGTTTCTGGAGCAGAACTTCGGCAACTCCCTGTTTGCCGCCCTGCACGGAGGTATTTTTAATGGCGAAAGCAGTTTCTCCTTCCGCGACTTCATCCAGCAGGAGATATGGCAGGACCCCGACCTGGACTTGCGCACCTACATGCGCCGGTACATAGACCGGGGCACCCTGCACCTGATCCCGCTCGACTACCGGGCCCAGGCAGCAGCAGGCACGGCCAGCTTTCCCCTCCCGGAGCACCAGTCACCCTGGATCGAAGGCGACTGGGTATTTGGCCTCGAAATGCCCGCCAATACCCATGTGAAGGTTATCATCACCACGCCCCGCCAGAACAGCGACGGAGAGACCGGCTGGAATGATGGATTTATCGAGGACTCCCTCCCCCTGGCAGACCGGATCGGGGCGGTGATCAGCGGGGAGTTTAAGCTCGACGGGCTGAATGTGGTTTTTTCCGAGACAGAAATCCTCAGCCAGCAGCAGCAGTTCGGGCCAGACTGGCGGCATTTTCCCGGGCTGGTGCGCCAGGCCCTCAATACCGTGCTGGATGACTACCTGACCCCGCGCTCGGTGTTTTCGTACGTCGCCCGCCAGCACGAGGCCGAGGTCTCTGCGACCCACTTTGACGATCCCCACGAGTACCGGGCGGCCATCCGCCACCTGATCCGGGACTACCTCAAGGCCGGCGCCACCCTGGAATTCCTGCCCGCAGAGCTGCCCGACTACAACCCCATAGACGGCGAAACCACCGAAGACAACTGGCTCTTTTTTGTCATGATCCCGGCCCTGCACCCCACCGGATTCTGGGTCGTGATCCCCCGCTGGCCAGATGACGGAGTCCTGCCGTATGTGTATGGAGATGTGTGAGGGGGAGTTTGTCAGACAGGGTCAGTCAGATGCGGTAAACAGGGTCGGAGAGAGCTTAAAGTCTTGGTTTATCACAAATCCTGAGGGTTTAGCATCTACTTTTTTGATAAATCCCCGTTTTTCAAGTGTATTGACAATGGTTCTGACCTTCCTTGAAAAAGTATCATACGCCCGCAGGTCTTTGATCACTTTATGTCGGCGGGTATAGAGAAAGAGGTCAGCTGACTTGGCGCTGATAGCACCTGCCCGGCTATAGGTGTTATGTTGATAGATTACTTCTAGTACATTTTTATATTCGTCTTGAAGTATATCAAAGGCCTGGCCAAACAATTGTCGTAGCGCCGGATAAAAATCTACTTGGGTAAGTACAGGATTAATGACATACAACGGATATACATCTAGTTGATTATCAATAGGTAGTCGCTGGATCAGGCCGTAGTTTTCCAATGTGGTAATAGCCTGAAAATGATTATTGTCCTGGGTCAGGAGAATGGTATATCGTTCCTGCTTGTTGTGACGTTCTGATTTATAAAAGTAGGTCAGCACGGTTTCTTCTTCTTGCGAAAGCGATCGTCCAGACGTTTGTCGGCTGATCCATCCTGAAAAACTATTGAGCCAGCTCCGGGCTTCATCATCCAGCACTTGGCCCTTGGGCACGTAAAGGCTTATGTTGTCTTCGCCCCTGAGAATAAAATAAGGTACATCTATTTCATTGTTCAGGCAGGCATTGGTGAGAGAGGCCATACCGAGTCCCCGTCCTTCCCAGCGATCATAGACCTTGAGGATATCCGCCAGCCGGGGGTTACGGGGTTTGGTGCGGGGGATAATGCGGCGTACGCGCACAGGCGTCTCCATTTGCAGGCGTTGGTCTGCCCGGAAGTTTCCTGGGTTGCGGACCTCGATATAGGTATCTGGTTTGATGATGAGGTTGACAAATCCATCAGATTCATAGTCACGATGGGCGAGTGCATTATTGACAACCTCACGTATGAGCCGCTCCGGATACTCCGGGAGGCTGGTCCCACCTTGGGCATAGCTGACGCCTACAGCCATATTTTTATATACAAACCCCACCGCTGCCTCCATGAGGGGGATAATATTGTCTTTCAGGATCAATTTGTTTTGTGCCACCTGCTGCGCAGCATCCACAAAACAGTCCACCTGACACCGGCCTTTGATCCAGTCATACGGGCGACGCCCGCATACGAGCATACCCAGCAAGGTGGGGGTCTGCTCGCGGACAAATTGCAGGGTGTGCATAAAAGGCAGTGCCGCTTGCAGGTCTGCTTTGGGGCTTGTGACCTTGATTTCCCGGTTCAGGCGCAGGATATAGTCATTAAGCGGATCTATGTCCAGGTCCTCAACGGTAGCGGCAGGGACAAGGGATAGCTCACGGGCATCCGTCAGTTCTCGTTTCAGGTCCTCCTGGCGAGCGATCTGATGAGGCGGTATTTTCACATCACCTGTCAGTTTGCGCGCATAGGCGTGAGAGTTCCAATAGACATATTTGAGGGCTTCCGGTAGTTTTTCTACATATACCAAGCAGATACGCTTGTCCATACAAGGCCTGATCTCAGGTGGAGGAAAATACGCCCGGAGGTCCAGCCGTGTACCATCTGCATTACAAAACTGCTCACCGAGGCGGTTTAGGTTGTCCTCCGTACCCGGGTCATAGCCTGTGAGCAGATACCGACGGTCTTTTTCCCGGATTCCGACGATAATGATACCCCCTTCTGTGTTCAGAAATGCGCATACTGTTTTGTAAAAATCTTCAGAGAACCTGGGATTAGATAAGTCCTTAAGTTCAATACGATCTGTCTCCAGTGCTTCAAACGAGCCTGAGTGTATATGATCTTCCAACTGAGATAAGACCCGGTCTATGTACCGCATATTCAACACGCTTGTCTTGCCCCTAAGGTAAGTAAAATTAGGCTAAATCTATCTTTTTTATACCGATAGGCCGGGTTCTCCCAGCAACGCCCGTGCCTCATCAAGTATGACAGGCATATATCAAAGAAAAACTTCTTCGTACGATCTGTCATATTCAAAGATAAGATGCTGAGACGACGCTACAGCTTGCTGGAAGTATGGATTCTCAAACGGAAGTTGTCTGATCCAGTCCACCTTGTGCCCCAAAAGCTGAGTTAGTTCTTGTTTTATTTTGATTGGATAATCCAAAAACGCTGTGTCTGTCATCAGCTTCCGGTACGGTTTGTAGAGGGAATCTACGTCCGACGCCGGACCAAAGGCCTGAGGGTCTGTTGCTGAACCAAATACCCAAACGCATTGCATCTTATAGCGCCTGCACAGGCGCCGGATAGCAGGAAGAGGAGGATGCAGAACAGGTACCAGCAACTTACTATCAACTCAATTTTTTTCAAGATACAACATCCATCCGGAATAATCAACCACAGGCTCACCTGTATAACATACCTGCTACGTTTTTTTGAATCATATGCCTTTTGGGAAAGACAATAGGCAGATGCAGGAGGTTCTGGGAAAAACCAGGTCTATTTTCCCTTGACAACATCCTGACCGGGTCGTATCTTGCTGCCTGCACATCACCCAAGACCCGACCCGCCGTACATGCCCCTCACCGATACCGAGCCTGTCCTTCGCCGCAATCACCTCCTAGTGATCGGGATTGATGCGTATGAATACTGGACACCCCTAAACAATGCTGTCCGGGATGCAGATGCCATCCGGCAGGTATTGCTGGAAACCTATCATTTTGAGCCGGATCCGATTGTACCACCGCTGTACAATAAGGAAGCTACCCGGAAAAAAATTCAACATACCCTCCGGGAGCTGGCCAAACTGTTCAAAGATGAAACCAAAGGATACCAGCACCGCGATAACCTCCTGATTTACTTCTCCGGGCACGGGCATTTTGATAAAATTGAAAATCAGGGGTATTGGATCCCTGTTGAGGCTGCGCAGGACGACACGGCCGATTACGTCTCCAATACCCAGATCCGGCAGTTATTGACAGAAATTCCTGCCCACCATATTGCGGTATTGTCAGATGCTTGTTTTGCAGGTACGTTGTTGCAGCAGAACAAAGGCAATACCTCCGTAGCGGATCGGTATGGTATGCAAGCTTCCCGCTGGGTATTGTCGTCTGGACGGGATGAGCCTGTATCTGATGGAGCGCCGGGCGAACACAGCCCGTTTGCCCGCCATATTCTGGAGTACTTGCAGCAGCATCCAGCGCAGGAATGGCTTATTTCCCATCTCTACGACTACCTGCGCCAAAAATTTTCCGAACACCAGTATCCGCAGACACCGGTAGGCGGATACCTCAATGTTTCGGCGCACAAAGGCGGCGAGTTTGTTTTTTATCGCACCAATAGCAGCGAAAGATTATATCAGGCGGCCAGACAAAATCCTACCCTGGCGGCCTGGCTCACCTATCTCCGGTACGTATGTGCCGCAGAGGCCGAGAGTGCCCGGATGCTGGAAGCCCTGGATTCCATCAAACACCTCAGCACCCCGGATACTACCCCCCATCCGGACATCAAACGGCTGAGAGACCAGATTGGCACAGCTACAGTAACCCTGGATGGTTTTAAAGAAAAAGAAAAAACCTGGGTCAGGGAAAAAAATACCCTTATACAGGAAGTGGCTACCTGGAAAAAACAAGCCGAAACCTTGCAGGAACAAATAAAAAAGGCTGAAAAAGACATAAAAACCCTGTCCACCCTCCAACAACAACTCACCCGCCTCCAGGCCGAGTCCCAGCGTGCCCAGGCCATCCCCCCGGGTCAGGTACGGGTCAAGGGTATCCTCATCCCCCTGCCCGAGATGGTCAGGATCAGGGGCGGCATATTCCGGATGGGCAGTGATACGGGCGATGACGATGAAAAACCCGTCCACGTGGTCAAGGTCCCGGATTTTATGATGGGGAAATACCCGGTGACCTTTGAGGCGTATGACCTTTACTGCGAAATACAGGGCATACACAAACCCGGAGACCAAGGCTGGGGCAGGGGGCGAAGGCCGGTGATTAATATCAGTTGGGATGAGGCCCAGGCTTATTGCCGCTGGCTCTCCGGGATCTCCGGCCAGGCCTATCGCCTCCCCACCGAGGCCGAGTGGGAATACGCCGCCGGAGGCGGGGCTGACAATCGCACCACCTGGGCTGGGACCAGCACCGAGTCCCAACTGGAAAAATACGCCTGGTACACCCAAAACGCCAATGGCCAAACCCACCCCGTCGGCGAAAAAGACCCCAATGCCCTCGGCCTCTACGACCTCAGCGGCAATGTCAGGGAGTGGTGTGAAGACGACTGGCATAACAACTACCTGGGGGCCCCCGAAAATGGTGCAGCCTGGACAGACAGTCCCCAGCGGGGCTCGCCCCGTGTCATACGCGGCGGTGGCTGGGGCATCGTCGCGCAGTACTGCCGCGTCTCCTACCGCGGCCGCGGCACGCCGGACAACCGCAGCCACATTGTTGGCCTCCGGCTGTCTTGTCCTTCCAGGTAGGGGATGCCATGCCGGCTTTCCCGCAAGCTGGAGGAGGCCGGAGGCCCGGAGGTGGGGCGGGGTGGCGGCAGCAGGGCTGGTTAGGGAGGTAGGGACGACCCGACCGGCCTGCCCTGCGGCTGCCACCCCGGCGTTTTTTGTAGAGGCGGTCCGGCCCATCAGGTCCCCGGCCAGATGCGCAGCGTCCTGGGCCGGGGCCTCCCGGTGAGTCGGGTATGATTTTTTGTACTGGTGGAGTCCCCGGTACCTGCGGGGCGGCCTTCCCATCAGGTCCCCGGCCAGATGCGCAGCGTCCTGGGCCGGGGCCTTCCTGAGTGCCAGACATGATTTTTTGTACTGGTGGAGGCCCCGCTACCTGCGGGGCGGTCCGGCCCATCAGGTCCCCGGCCAGATGTGCAGCGTCCTGGGCCGGGGCCTCCCGGAGTGCCAGACATGATTTTTTGTACTGGTGGAGGCCCCGCTACCTGTGGG
>JANRLQ010000078.1:0-46267 GCA_033762375.1 Bacteroidia bacterium | reverse complement strand
CAGGGCTTGCGCATCTTCAACAAATAGAATATTTTTCTAAAAAAAGAAGATGAACAGCCCATTGGAGTCTCTTTCGGACTATTTTGGCGGGATGACAGATCTGCGCAAGGCCCCTCAGGTACGCTATCCGCTCCCCGAAATTTTGTTTTTGGTTCTCTCTGCCTTGGTCTGCGACTGCGAGGACTGGGAGGAAATCGAAGATTTTGGTAACGATCAACTGGGTTGGCTCCGGGGGTATCATCCGTACGCCCAAGGCATCCCCGCACACGACACACTCAATCGCGTAATGGGGATGCTTGATCCTCAGGAATTTAGTCAAAATTTCAGCCTATGGATGTCTACCTGGCTGAAGCTGCCGGAGCAGATGCTTATCAGCATTGATGGCAAAACCTCACGGGGAAGCCGTGATAAGCACAACGGTACGAAGGCCCTGCACTCCGTGAGTGCTTATGTCCACAGCCTGGGCATGGTGCTGGGCCAGGTGGCGACGGAGGAGAAATCCAACGAGATCACGGCCATTCCGCTTTTGCTACGGCTGCTGAGTCTTCAGGGTGTGATCATTACCATGGATGCAATGGGCACACAAGTGGCTATTGTTCAACAAATTACGGAAGGTGGCGGACATTACATTTTGCCAGTCAAAGACAATCAAAGGACCTTGCACGAGGAGATTCAGGACTCATTCAGGCGGATCGAAGCGGTAGACACCCACGAAGAAGTTGAGAAAAGCAGGGGCCGGATTGAGACGCGGAAAGTCAGTGTGATCAACGACCTGAGCTGGATATTGGAGCGGGAGCGGTGGCCGGGGTTGCAGCAACTGGTACGGGTTGAGCGGACGAGAGAACTGCTGGCCGAGCAAAAAACAGAGCGTGAGACCAGCTATTACATCAGTTCAGTTGGGGGTACTGCCAGGGAGTTACAGGTCTGGATTCGGGGTCATTGGGGAATAGAAAATGGCCTCCACTGGTGTCTGGACGTGATTTTCAGAGAAGATATGGACCGAAAGCGGAGTGAAAATGCCGCCCACAACATCGCCCTGATGCGAAAGGCTGCCCTCAACCTCTTTAAAGCCATGAAATCAATCTACCCTAAACTGAGTATGAAACGGATGCGGAAGCAAGCCGCACGAAACGATAGTTTCAGACAAGAAATATTCCAAAAAATGTAGATGCGTTTGCCCTGCCATGCCTCCCATGACCCTTGCAGGGCGCCACGTGGTTATGTATATTGCTGACCCAATGGTGCGGAGACGCAGGTGTTGTCGCCATTCAGATCCAGGATATCCGCGTTGTACACGATTTAAGCTGTTGATACAAATAGCAATGGAACTATCCCTTCAAATCATTTTAGTAAACCCTACCAAAGAAGTCGTTTTTGGGTTACAAAAAGGGGCTGGCAGCCGCTACGAAACCGTTCAGAAGCAACGCTCCACCTCGGAGGAGTTAACTTTTACCTGTACGATCAAGGTAAACGGGGATAGATCGAAGGATCCACTTCCTAAACTGTCAGGTAGTTTTGTTCAAGGTTCCGGAGACAATAAGTTTGTTTATATTGACATCGGCACATACGCGGGTCAAGCCGATACAAGCTGGTCCAGACGGCTAAAAATCCCGCTAACGGGCATCACGTGGGCAACAATGGATTCATTGCGCAGCAGCTCCATGCTGCAAACCAAGGTCCCGGGAACCGGCCGGGATGGAGGCCCCAATTGTGCAACGGTTAAACCCTTTGATGGCTGGCATATTATACACCCATAGACGACAAACGTCACCTGTACACGGTCCAACATCAGAAAGGTGAAGACCCATCCGCCGCATCGTCAAACCTGAAATCCCTCTCCGCAGGCACCCTCCCACCCGCCAATGCGCTCCAGGGATCCGCTCTGTGAAACGAGATTTTGTGTATAATGCTGGCCGACAGCGCCAACACCTGGGCGTTTGCCGAAATGAAAACAAATGCCCCTGTCCTGAACAAACAACAGGAGGGAATAAAAAAGTTCACTTCAACAATGCAAGGATTCACCGCAACATTTTCAGCGTTCACATCATTTACAAATTATTTAATTTACAATCTTCTATGTTTGTCCTATCAATTAGAACTGACAAATATGGACAATTTGAAACATGTGCTTGCACTATCGCACATTCTCCTTTGTATGGGTTTTGCCCTTACCTGTACAGCACAGGTCAAACCAACCCCCGTTGAGTTTCTGTTTGGCAATAAACGGATTCAGGGACAAACCATTGTTACCAAAACGTTTCCACAGAGTCGTTTTGGCCTCTTTTCGCTCACTACCCTGGCGGGCGACTACACCAATAAAGACAAAACCAATAATGAGGTGGTGTCCAATGTGCAATTGAACTACGACGTTTTTAAAGGGCTAAAAGTAGTCAGTGGTGCAAGTTTTAATTCTTCAAAAGGTTTTTCTCCCATAGTGGGCTTACAATATCAATATGCGAAAAAAGTGCTGTTTATTATCAATCCGACTTTTGACCTGAATACACAAATATCTTTTAAAACATTTGTCTTGATAGAATATGCCCCTAAAAAAGACAAAGTGACTATATATACCCGCCTGCAAGGTATGTATGTCCAAAACTTAGCGACTGACACCCACGAAAGAAGTTTCATTGTCGGACGTTTAGGGCTGTTTTACAAAGGTTTTGCTGTTGGGGTAGGCTTCAATCAGGATTATTATGGCACACTGAAGGCTGCCAAAACCAACGCAGGTTTATTTTTGCACTACAAATTTATGTAAGGTTCATTTTTTCACCTCAACAAAACGCTAACAAACATGGCACAGAAACATTCAGCCAACTACTACATGCGCATCATTCATCGCTATCTGGGCTTTTTCCTGGCAGGTATTATGGCGGTCTATGCCCTGAGCGGTATTGTAATGGTGTTTAGAAACACTGATTTTTTGAAAAACAAAATAGTTGTTGAACAGCAAATCGCTCCCAATATTCCACCCAATGAGCTGGGCGATAAACTCAGAATCAGGGGATTAAAAGTAGAAAAACAAGAAAATGGAATCTATCATTTCAAGGATGGGACTTACAACAGCCTGACTGGTGAGGCCAGATACGTAAAAAAAGAATTGCCTTATCTCTTGGAAAAAATGGAGCATTTACACAAGGCAACCACCAATGAACCGCTTTATTTCCTAAATTTATTTTTTGGGGTATCGCTGCTATTTTTTGTAATTTCTACATTTTGGATGTTTTTGCCTTCAACCAGTATCTTCAAAAAAGGGCTTTACTTTACGCTTGCCGGTATCGTTCTAACGCTGATTATGCTTTTTGTATAAGCAAGCCTGTCGGAAATAAAACGGAAGCCTGACAGTTCAGAAGCTACGGAAGGGTCTGCACCTCCGGCGGTTTGTTTGTCTTTAATTTTGTATTTGATGGATTACACAACTAAACTTCAAAACGCTATCGCTCAATATAAAATACCGCTCTTACATATCACTGTTTGGGCGGTAATTTTACTATTGCCCCAGATCCTCTCCTTTTCAGATTTTCGAAATGAAGAAAGGCACTCTCACGCCCAGGATACTTTTTTTTATCTCAATCTGATAACAAGGATCTTACTGATAGGCGTATTTTACATCAACACGGGTATCGCTATACCTAAATTGTTGTATGCTAAAAAGTATATATTGTTTATTGGCAGTCAGTTCTGTTTATTTGGAATTATTATAGGAGTTGACTACTGCGTATCTCATCTATTACTGGTTAATCATAAATTTCATTTTTTAAAAGCTATCTATTACGAAGCGGGTCTTTTTATCTTAACGGCATTGGCAAGTATCACTTTTAAAGTGTTGTGGGATAAACAACAAGCCGATTACAGGGCCAATGAACGCCAAAAGGAAAACCTTAAAACAGAGCTGGCTTTTTTGCGCTCTCAGATCAGTCCACACTTTATATTTAATGTGCTGAATAATATTGTGGCAATGGTGCGTCTGAAAAGCGACACAGTAGAAGATACCGTAGTAAAATTATCAAACTTGTTGCAATATATGCTTTATGAAGCCAATACTGAAAAGGTTTTACTGCACGAGGAAACAACCTACCTTAAAAGTTATATTGACTTGCAAAGCCAGCGTTTTGGGAATAAAATTCAAGTCATAACGCAGTTTGAGGGCGTGGAAAAAAGCTACACCATTGAACCCATGCTGTTAATCCCCTTTGTTGAAAATGCGTTTAAGCATGGTTATGGATTGATCAAAGACCCTGTCATTAAAATTGGATTAAAGATGAGCGAGGCTCAACTTTTTTTTGAAGTAAAAAATAAATATAATGCTGATAATGTGCAGAAAGATAAGGCATCGGGCATTGGGTTGGGCAATGTGAAACGTCGGCTCGAATTACTTTATCCCAATACGCATAGCTTAACCATTGAGCAACAGCAAGACTGGTTTATCGTTCATCTAAAAATCCTGCTAAAATCATGATACATTGTATAGCTGTTGATGATGAACCGTTGGCTTTGCAATTATTACAGGACAACATCAGCAAAGTGCCTTTTTTAACTTTAAAAGCAGCTTGTAATGATGCTTTTGAGGCTATCACCGTCTTGAATACGGAACAGATAGACTTGATTTTTATTGATATTCAAATGCCCGGATTATCAGGTTTACAATTTGTGAACAGCCTTAAAAATCCTCCAATGGTCATTTTTATAACCGCTTATAAACAATTTGCGCTTGATGGTTTTGATTTGGCAGTGATAGACTATTTGGTAAAGCCTGTTGCCTTAGACCGCTTTATAAAAGCCTGCTACAGAGCAAAGGAGCAGTTTGACTTACGGCATGTCAAAAAGGTACCCGACTATTTTTTTCTCAACGCTGACTACAGCCAGGTGAAAGTTATTTTTGACGACATTATCTGGATAGAAGGCTTAAGTGATTATGTAAAAATACACCTGAAAAGCACGCCCAAAGCCTTAGTCGTCAGAACAAGTCTTAAAAATTTAGAAACAGAATTGCCGGCGGATAAATTTGTGAGAATTCATAAATCTATCGTTGTTTCCATTGACAGCATAACAGCCGTCCGAAAAAATAGCCTTTTTTTAGGAGAAAAAGAATTTTCTATTGGTGAGACGTATCGAGAAACGCTTGAAAAACTGTTACGCAAGTGAACAGGATAAAGCAGGCAAACCAACAGGCGGCAGTATGCGTCCGTACACCTGTTACTTGCAGGCACCCTCCCACCCGCCGATGCCCTCCAGGGGCCCCTTGTGTGGCACAGGGTTTTGTGTATATTGCCAGAGCTACAGCGCACAAACCCAGGTGCTGTCATCTTATATAACATCACCAACCTTATATGAAGCCCTGTATTAGCCTGTATGGTTTGATGGTATTGATGACGACAACCATTGTGTCTTGTGCAGAAAAACCGCACGGACCCAAAACTATGTTAGTGGTAGCGGCCCATCCGGATGATGAAACTGCATTTGCCCCCGTATTAGCCAAGTACGCGCGGCTGGGACATACGGTTTATCTCGTCATTGGGGTAGATGGAAGATACGGTAACAGGTCAGAACCTAACAATCCTGATTCAGTGGCAATGGTTAATAAACGTCAAGCGGCTTGCTCCTGCCAGCAACTTGGCATCAACCAACCCATTTTTTTTGATTTGGTCAGCCTTGACAGGAAACACGGCCAACGAGATGGCGTCCGGGCCGCTGTTGAGTCCGGTGTTGCGTTTAGAGACAAGCTTAAAGAAACGATCCTCAGCATACAGCCGGACCTCATCATTACCTATGGACCTGACGGGGAGTACGGACATCCTGAGCATATGATTGTCAGCGGACTTGTAACGGAATTGTTGCTCAGAGAGAAGTGGGTTGATACATATCCGTTGTATTACTTCGGCTGGACCAAAACACTCGAACAAGGTAATGATGGCTGGATCAGGTATGCTGATGATCAATATTTTACTACAGTCATAACGTACACCGACGAGGATGAACAACGAGGATTTGCGTCGTTACATTGTTATGAAAGAATGCCCCGGCAAGAGCGGGAAGAAATTGTAGCGATTGAAACGAAAAGAACCAATGAGTTGTACTTCAGAAAATTTAAGGTATCCCGGGAGAAGAAAAAAGACTTCTTTTCTGTAGAATAAGCAGCGGCTGCACGCCCGATAGCAGTTGGAGGCTGAGGGTTGTAAACTTACCATTTGGAATTTTTTGGACATTTATGCCCATATGGGCTGATGTTGTTCAAAGACCTTATCCTTGTCTCCACCGCAACCACCCGCTCCGACCCGATACCTGCTCCACTGGCCCGGCAATACCTTTTGAGAAGCCCTTGTGTGAAACAAGGTGGTTGTGTATATTGCGAAGCTCACGGCGTAAGACGTGTTCTCCAAGGTAAATGGTCAACACCAAGAACCAACCATATACTCAAGCACATGGGATTGTAGTAACACACAGCCACTAAAATACTATTCTTTTTCAGACAAGGACGACCCCAACCCCAAAACGGAAGAAGCAACAACGGTAAATGAAAAACAATAAAATAAAGCTTTCCCAACTGGAAAGTTTTCTAATGAAGGCGGCCGACATATTACGGGGCAAAATGGATGCCTCAGAGTACAAGGAGTTTATTTTTGGGATGCTGTTCCTTAAAAGGATGTCCGACGTTTTTGATCAAAAACGTGAATCCTTCAAAAAGTACGATTACAAACACTTAGACCCAGATACCTTACAAGAAATCCTTGAAGATAAGCTAACGTATGGCGATACCTTCTTTGTACCCCCACGGGCAAGATGGAATGAAGGGTTTACAGATGAAAATGGAAGCCAACAACCACCCATAAAACACCTTCAGAATAACATTGGTCAAATGCTCAATAAGGCATTGGACGCTATCGAAGAAGCTAACTCAGACACACTTTCAGGTATTTTTAAAGGACGTATCAACTTCAATAAGGAAGTGGACGGCAAGCAGATTGTGAAAAACGCCGACCTCAAAAAAATGATTGACCACTTCAATGACTTTCCGAAGTTGGTGAATGAAAATTTTGAATTTCCCGACTTATTGGGCGCAGCTTACGAATACCTGCTCAAACACTTTGCAGACGAAAGCGGCAAAAAGGGAGGTCAATTCTATACGCCTAATCAAGTGGTCCGTTTGTTAGTACAACTCATGAAACCCGAATCGGGAATGTCTGTCTATGACCCCACTGCTGGTTCAGGTGGTATGCTCATTCAATCACATCAATACATTGAAGAACAAGGACAAAATACCAATGACTTAGAACTTTTCGGACAAGAAAACGACCCTACAGTAGTTGCTATTTGTAAAATGAATATCATTCTCCACAACATAGCCAAATACACCATTGAGTATGGCGATACGCTGGAAGAACCTTTGAACGAAAAAGATGGACAATTAATTCAATTTGACCGGGTGATTGCAAATCCCCCTTTTTCACAGAACTACAACCGGTCAAACATGCAATATGCATCTCGCTTTAGCTATGGATTTGCACCCGAAACGGGTAAAAAAGCTGATTTGATGTTTGTGCAGCATATGCTGGCGAGTTGCAAACGTACGGGCAAGGTAGTAGTAGTCATGCCACACGGAGTGCTGTTCAGAGGTGGCAAGGAAAAAGAAATCCGTGAGAAAATGCTCAGAGCAGATGTGCTTGAAGGCATCATCAGCCTACCTCCTCAGTTATTTTACGGCACGGGCATACCAGCCTGTGTAATGGTGTTCGACAAAAGCAAACCTGATGCCCTGAAAAACAAAATCTTCATCATCAATGCAGACAAAGATTATGCAGAGGGAAAAAAGCAAAACACGCTGAGGCCTGAAGATATTGAAAAAATTGATTTTGTCTTCACCAATAAGATAGAAGAAGCAAACTATTCCAGATTGGTGGATTTGGAAACCATTGTCCAAAACGACTATACCCTCAACATTCGCAGGTATGTGGACAATACGCCTCCGCCTGAACCCGAAGACGTAAAAGCCCATTTGATAGGTGGTGTACCTGTCGCTGAAATTGAACAGGTACAAAATACCCTGGCTCCTAAGTTTAATTTTGATGGATATCAACTGTTTACAGACAAACATCAGCCCTACAAAAATTTTGCGATCCGCGAAAAATCGGAAATCAAACGCATCATCGAAGACGACCCAAACGTCATTGATACCCTGACGGTATTAGGTCTTCACCTCGCCGATTGGTGGCAACTGGCAAAGGAAGACTTCTCCACGCTTGCCCCGCCCAAACATGAGTCAACGGATGGGATAGCAGCTGAACCTATGAGCATTTATCTCCGGCTGGGGGGAGACAAGTTCCCCAGGGTGCGGAAGGAACTACTGGATTCTATCAAAGAAAAGTTTGTACCCGTAGGCGTGCTGGACAAGTTTCAGGTGGCGGGGGTGTTTGTGAACTGGTGGGACAATATCAAGTACGACCTCAAAACCATCATGCAAAACGGCTGGGATGTCGGGCTGATACCGGACGAATACCTGATTGAAGCATTTTTTAAAACCGAGCAAGCCGAGATCGAGCAGATAGAACTTGAGCAGGCCGACCTCGAGAACCAACTGGAAGAAGCAGTGGAGGAAGCCTTGGCCCTGGTGGAGTTTGAGGCGGATGAAGAAGAAGGCGAGGTGAAGCAAACCCCTGCCCTTGCCAAGAGCGAACTGGCCAAAATGATTGACTTTTACACGAACGCAGAGCAGCGACCTGCAAATGCCAAACCCTTGCAGGAGCAGGAAACCAAAATCAAAGACCTGGAAAAATCCATCAAAGACTGCAAGGCCAGGCTCAAGGAAAAACAAGCCGAGCTGGCGCTCAAAATAGAACTCAAACGCTACGGGAGCGATGAGGTAAAAGCCGAAAGCTATGGCCTGCTCAGGGCCACCGAAGCGGAGATTACCACCCTGGACGCAGCCCTTGACCACCTGATCCAGCCCTTCAAACCAGACCTGAAAGAGACCGGCGACGTTGACAGCATCAAAAAATCCCTCGCAGCACTGGAAAAGGAACTCAAACAGGCAAATAATGATGCCACCAAGCTCAAAAGGGTGCTGGAAGCGCAAAAGCAGTTTAAGGCAATCACCAAAACCTACGATGCACGGGTAAAAGACAGGGACATACTGCAAACCAAGCTGGACAGCATAGATGCCCTGCTGGAAGAAATCGGCGGCATGATCACCCCCGCAGAAAGCCAAAAGCTCATCCTGAAAAAACACTTCGACCACATCAACGACCAACTGCAACGTTACCTTAATGCCGAAAAGCGGGCCCTGATAGCTGCCTACGAAAACCTCTTTGATAAATACCACACCTCTGCCCAAGCCATAGAGCAAAAGCGGGAAAGCACCATGAAAGAACTCAACGATTTTCTCACCCAACTAAACTATTTGAGCTGATGGAAGAAAATCAAGTGCATATTCCGGATGGGTGGCAAAAAAAGCAAGTGCAAGAATTTGCTTTAAAAATGCGTTCTGGCGGAACTCCTAAAAGTGATAATCCAAGATACTACAATGGTGAAATTCCTTTTGTGGCCATTGATGATTTGACTTCTACGAATAAATTTTTAGAAAAAACTCAAAAACACATAACAAAGGAAGGTTTGAATAATTCCGCTGCTTGGGTCGTTCCTGTTAATACAATTATGTATTCTATTTATGCCACACTTGGCGTACCAAGAATAAACCTGATTGAAGCAGCCACAAATCAGGCAATACTAAATATCATACCTGATGAGAGTAAAATCACTCTTGAATTTTTGTACTACTTATTGCTTGAAAAAAGGAGTTCAATTTTAGCCCATTCAGCACACACAACTCAAAGCAACCTCAATGCTAAAATTGTAAAAGAGCTGGAATTTGTATTTCCTGAAAACCCCACCGAACAAACCACCATCGCCCGCATCCTCTCCAAAGTAGATGAAGCCATCACCCAAACCGAGCAACTGATCGCCAAATACACCCGCATCAAAACGGGCCTGATGCAGGATTTGCTCACCAAAGGCATAGACGAACACGGCAAGATCCGAAGCGAAAAAACCCACACCTTTAAAGACAGTCCGCTGGGTAGGATACCGGTGGAGTGGGAGTGTGTTCCACTTTCATCCCTTTCCGAAATCACGTCCGGAGTAACATTAGGGAAAAAGTATGAGGGAATAGGGACAGTTGAACTACCATATTTGAGAGTGGCTAATGTCCAAGACGGTTACCTGGATCTTTCAGAAATTAAGACTATTAGAATTCCTGTTGGTCAGGTGGTAAAATACGTTTTAAAAGAAGGTGATGTATTGATGAACGAAGGAGGTGACTATGATAAATTAGGAAGAGGTTCAGTTTGGAAAGGAGAAATAGAATCTTGTCTTCATCAAAACCATGTATTTAAAGTAAGATTAGACCAAGACGAGATGCTTCCGGACTTCCTTGCGTTATATTCCACCTCACATCTTGGAAAAAGATTTTTCCTATTGTCATCTAAACAATCAACCAATCTGGCATCCATAAATAAAACTCAACTCAAAGCTTTTCCAATATTGAAACCTTGCCCAAAGGAGCAACATCAGATTATTTCAACCTTAATGAAACCAATAAATATTATAGCTGAACAATCAAGGAGCCTCTCCAAACTCCAATCCCTCAAAACGGGCTTAATGCAAGACCTGCTTAGCGGGCGGGTGCGGGTGACCCACCTCATTCAAGCAAGCATCCCCACATGAAAAACAATCCGATCCCCCGCCTGCCGCTGCCGCAGGAAATAGAGACGAAGACCGTGCTCAAAAAAGCAGCGCTGGCGCACCGGGCGCTGGCTGAGCTCAAGGGGGTAGCCGAGACCATCCCCAACGAGGTCATCATCCTCAACACCCTGTCATTGCAGGAGGCCAAAGACAGCTCCGCCATCGAGAACATCATCACGACCCACGATGAGCTGTACAGCAGCGACAGCATCGCCCGGCAGTTTGCCAGTCCTGCCGCCAAGGAGGTACACAGCTACGCCCATGCCCTGCGCGAAGGCTACCGGGCGGTGAGCCAAACCGGCCTGCTGACCAGCAACCTGATGATTGCCATTCAGGAAGTGCTGGAAGAAAACAAGGCGGGCTTTCGCAGGCTCCCCGGCACAGCGCTCAGAAACGAGCAAACCGGCGAAACCGTCTATACACCCCCGCAGTCCTATGATGAGATCGTGGCCTTGATGCGCAATCTGGAAGCCTTTATCAATGACGACAGCCTCTCGGACATGGACCCCCTGGTGAAAATGGCCGTCATCCACCATCAGTTTGAGAGTATCCATCCTTTTTATGATGGCAACGGGCGCACGGGGCGTATCATCAATATCTTATACCTGGTGAAGGCAGGCCTGCTGAGGTTACCCATTCTGTACCTGAGCCGCTACATCAATCAAAACAAAGCCCGCTATTACCGCCTGCTCCAGCACACACGCGAAACAGGCGACTGGGAAGCCTGGCTGCTCTATATGCTGGAAGCGGTGGAGCATACCTCCCTGCAAACGTCCTCTATGATACGCGGCATCCGGCAGCTGATGCAGGAAGCCAAGCAAAAAATACGGGGTGAGCTGCCGAAGGTCTATTCGCAGGACCTGATCAACAACCTCTTCAAGCATCCCTACACCAAGATAGATTTTTTGGTAGCAGACTTAGGCATAACCCGCCAGACGGCATCCAAATATTTGGAAATGCTGGTTGCGTCAGGTATTTTGAGCCTGCATAAAATTGGCCGCGAGAATTTTTATGTGAACAGAGCTTTGTATGAATTTTTGTTCAATGCCCCCGACACACATAAGTTAACAGAAGGGTAAATTGTTAACGGGTCGGTAAAACGTGTTAAAAAAAATGAATTTATTTAACACATTTTCAAGCCCCATCAAGCCGGCATTCATCACTCACCGCTGACAGTTCCGTATGCACCTCAGCAATGACACTAGATACAGGGGCAGCCTGGGCGAGAGCCTCAAGCTGGACGAGTACAACCACGTAGAAAAGCCTTTCCTTGAGCAACTGGCAGGTTTGGGTTGGGAGGTGCTGGAGCTACAAATGCAGCAAGAACCGGCACAGAGTTTCCGCACTTCGTTTTCAGAAGTGGTGCTCAAGCCCAAGCTGCGGGAAGCCTTGATAAAAATCAATCCCTTCCTCACCGCTGCGCAGGTGGACGAACTGGAACGCAAAATCATCACTTTCCCGAAAAACAGCCTGTTGGAAAACAACCAACAGGTGCTGCACTACCTGCTCGAAAACACCACCGTATCGAAAAACGAACTCACAGGCGAACTCAGCCCTACGGTGCGTTTCATAGATTTTGACAATCTGGCGCACAACAGTTTTGTAGCCATATCGCAGTTCAAAGTAAGCGTTACTGGTACCGACCACCACATCATCCCCGATATGGTGCTGTTCATCAACGGCTTGCCCGTGGTGGTGGTAGAAGCCAAATCGTCTAAAGTAAAAGAACCCATACCGGAAGCCATAGACCAACTGATGCGTTACTCCGAGCAGCGGGGCGACACAGGCGAAGGCAATAAAGAACTGTTTTATTACAATCAGATATTGGTAACCACTTGCCGCACCGAAGCGAAGTTTGGCACCATTACCACCCGTATAGAAAAACACTTTTACCGCTGGACAGACCCCTATCCCAAGACGCTGAATGATTTGGCACACGGGCAGTCCTCACCCAACGACCAGCAGCGTTTGGTGGCAGGTATGCTCGATCGTAGGAATCTGCTCGACATCATCCGCGTGTTCACCGTATTTGCCACCAACGACAAAGGACAGAAAATCAAAATTGTGGGCAGATACCAACAGTTCCGTGCAGTAAAAATTGCCACTCAACGCCTGATAGAAGGCAAAAACCCTCTGGAACGTGGTGGCATCATCTGGCACACGCAAGGTTCGGGAAAGTCGCTTACCATGATGTTTATGGTGCGGGAAATGAAGCTCCGCCCCGAACTGATGTCGTGGAAAATCGTTTTCATAACCGACCGCACCCAGTTGGAAGAGCAGCTTTCTGAAACCGGGCAAAGTATTGGTTTTAATATCAAGTCAGCCAATTTTATCAATCCCAAAAATCCGCCCAACGGGCAAAGTCTAAAGGAATTGTTGAGCAACGACAATTCCGATTTGGTGATGGCCATGATTCACAAGTTTCAGGAAAACGGAGATTTAACAGGCTTGGAAATCTTCCCCGAACTGAACAGAAGCACCAACATTTTGGTGATGACTGATGAAGCCCACAGGGCGCAGTATTCGCTACTGGCAGCCAACCTTGACCGAGCAATGCCGAACGCTACACAAATAGGATTTACAGGAACACCTACTGCCAAAACTGAGAAGAAATACAAAGACTACATTGACAAGTACACCATGCGTCAGGCCATAGATGATGGGGTTACGCTGGAAATTGTATACGAAGGCTTTACCCACAATGCCGAAGTAGAAGACAAGAAAGGGATGGACGATAAGTTTGCGGATGTATTCAGCGACTATCAACTCACCGAACGCTTGCAGATATTGGGCTTTGGCAGCCGTGATGCGTACTTGGACAGCATGAGCACCATCATGGACAAAGCCAAAAGTATGGTGAATCACTATGTAGAACACATTTTTTCGGGTGGCTTCAAGGCTCAGATTGTAGCCAATTCAAGGATTGCAGCCGTTCTTTACAAAGCCGCCATTGATGCCGCCCTGAAAGCTAAAATTGCGGATTTGGAGGTAGATAATCCTATGCGGGTGGATATCGGCACCCTAAGATTATTAGAAACCGCAGTAGTGATTTCAGGCAGCCATAATGACGAAAAAGATATAAAGCCCTTCATCAATGGTGACTACCACAAAAAAAGCATAAAGCGATTTAAATTGCCATTTGGTAAAAATGACGAAGAAGATAACAGCCTGAATGGAAATGTGGGTATAGTAATCGTAAACAATATGCTGCTCACAGGTTTTGATGCGCCCATTGAGCAGGTAATGTATCTGGACCGGGTGATTGTAGCGCACAACTTGTTGCAAACTATAGCAAGGGTAAACCGTGTAGGTCCCGAAGGCAAAGACAAGGGTTTTGTGGTGGACTATGTAGGGGTAGGTCATCACCTAAAGCGGGCATTGGATGTATATGCCGAAAAAGAATTGCAGGAGATTGTGGATTGCATATCGGACGATGATACCGAACTGAGCGATTTGATAAAAGCTCATCAAGATATTTGGAACTTTTTGAAAGTGTACGGTCTGGAAGACCTTTCCGATTCAGACGCCTTCTTTGACCTGTTTTATGATGAAGACATCCGCTTTGAATACATTAAACGCTACAACACGTTGACACGCTGTTTTAATACTGTTTTGCCCCGCAAGGAAGCCCTGGAGTTTTTCAATGACTGGAAAGCCTTTACAGAAATCAACGCCTTGGCAAACAAACATTTCCGTGATGGCAGGTTCAGCATGAAAGGCATACCGCCCAAACTGCGAGCCATTGCAGACGAGTATTTAATCTCAAAAGGCATTGAGCAACAAGTGGCCCCCATTTCCATCATTGCAGACGATTTTTTTAATAAGGTTGTCGCCACTAAAAAGCGGGAAAAGACCAAGGCGGCAGAAGTAGAACACGCCATTCGCCACTTCATAGATTTAAACATTGACGAAGACCCTGAGTTATTTGCTTCATTTGCCCAAGCGCTGGAAGAAATTTTGCAAAACTTCAAAGGTAACTGGAAACAGATTTATGAAGAGTTGGAAAAGCTTCGGGAGAAAATCAAAAACAGAGAGAAAGAAGAAACCTACGGCTTAGACCGCAAAAAACAAATGCCCTTTTTCCGCATTTTTAAAGCTGAGTTGTTCGACAATCGGGATTTGACCGAAGATGAAATTGCCCGAAACGTGAACTTAACGCAGCACATTTTCAACTTGGTGGCCACCGAAATAAAACTGACAGGCTTTTGGGATAGTACCCCTGCGCAGTCGAAGTTAAAAGCAGAATTGCAGAAAATGCTTTTATCTCCTGAGTTCAAAGATTTACCCAATATCATCATTAAGCGAAGTGAAATCATTTCGAGAATAATGGAACTTTCAAAAACGAATCATTTTAAAATAGTAAACGGGTAATGGTAATTGAGTATCAGATAAAATATTCCAACAGGAAGACCCTCAACATCTCTGTTGAAAGGGATAGGCGTGTTATTGTCCGCGCCCCTCATCACCTTACGGCTGATAAGATTGATAAAATTGTTCAGTCCAAACGACAGTGGATAAAAGAGAAACTGAACCATGCCCAGAAATATCCGTTAGTTTCGGAGAGTAAAGAATTTGTAAGCGGTGAAACGTTGATGTATTTGGGTAAGAACTACCAATTGCTCATAGTAGAGGAAGAAATTGAAGGAATCGAATTTGACCAACGTTTCAAAATCTCAAAAGTCAATCAACCAAAAGCTAATGAACTTTTCAAGCAGTGGTATTTGAAACAAGCATTGATAAAGATCGAACCCTTAGCCACCAAATATGCAAAAAATTTGGGCGTGCAGTACAATCAATTCAAAACCTCTGAAATGAAATACAGATGGGGCTCCTGTACACCCGCTAACAATATCATTTTCAATTGGCGTATCATTAAAGCTCCAATGTATGTGTTGGAATATCTGGTTGCCCATGAGTTGGTTCATCTCATAGAAAATAATCATACACCAAAATTTTGGAATATTCTTTCTATTCAAATACCAAATTATGAAAAGGCAAAAAACTGGCTCAAAAAAAACGGGCAGCTTTTAGAAGTTGATTTTTAATGCATGAATGTATCATCATTTACCAGTTATCGCATGACTAGATCAACTCCCCCTGTCCCTCACATAAAAAGTAAGTCTCTGTCCACCCTCCCCCGCCCGCGTGTCAACCCTGTCCGGGGGGTACACCTGTCCCAGGGTTGTATTTTTCGGGTGGGAGGCGGGTCCGGTTATGCCCCTGTGATAAATATTGTGTAATCTTGCTGTAGTAAACACCTGTACCCGATATGGAGCAAGAGGAAGTACGCGATTTGCGGGAGGCGCTCAGACAATCCCCTGACAATATCCCGCTCCGCCGGTACCTGGCAGAAACGCTGGTCAGGCTGGGCCGCAAGGCTGAGGCAGAAGAAGAGTATCGTATCGCCCTGCAGATGGCACCGGGTGACATGGCCCTCAACCTGGGACTGGCACAGGTCTTTTATGACCAGGGAAAACATACAGAAGGGCTGGTGCTGGTAGAGGCCCTGCTGGAAGCTGACCGCCCGCACCCCCGTGCCTGGCTCTTGTATGCCCGGCTCCTCCTCACCCAGCAGCAGGGCGCAGAGGCCCGCACAGCGTACGAAAAAGCCCTGATCGCCGATCCGGGCCTGGCTGATATAGTCCTCGAAGCCGAACTCAACCGGCAGGCTCCCCGCGAGGCTGACAAGGTCCGCCTCCACGCACAGCCCGGGAGTGATGACGACGAGGAGGCCTACGTCTCGGTGGAGCGTCCCGGCATCACCTTTGAGGCGGTCGGGGGCATGGAGTCCCTCAAGGATGAAATCCGGCTCAAAATCATCCACCCCCTGCGCCACCCGGAGGTGTATAAGGCTTACGGCAAAAAAATAGGCGGTGGCATCCTCCTCTACGGCCCGCCCGGCTGTGGCAAAACCTATCTGGCGCGGGCTACGGCCGGGGAGACCCAGTCGGGATTTATCCCTGTCGGGATCAATGAGATCCTGGACATGTACCTGGGGCAGAGCGAGCGCAACCTCCACGCGATCTTTGAGCTGGCCCGGCAACACAAACCCTGTGTTCTCTTTTTTGACGAGGTGGACGCCCTGGGGGCCAACCGCAGTGACATGCGGCAGAGTGCCGGCCGCCACCTGATCAACCAGTTTCTGGCGGAGATGGACGGCGTGGACAGTGACAATGAAGGTGTGCTGATCCTGGCCGCCACCAATGCACCCTGGCACCTGGACCCGGCATTCCGCCGTCCGGGCAGGTTTGACCGGATTCTTTTTGTGCCGCCCCCTGATGAGGCTTCCCGCCGGGAGATCCTGGAGATACTCCTCCGGGACAAACCCCAAGAGGGACTGGACCTGCCCCTGATCGCCCGTCAGACGGCAGACTTCTCGGGCGCGGACCTGCGGGCGCTGGTGGAGCTGGCCATCGAGGCCAAAATCTCTGAGGCCCTGAAACAGGGCATACCGACCCCCATCACCACCCGTGACCTCCAGGCTGCCCTCAAAAAATGCCGTCCCAGCACCCGGGAGTGGTTCCTCACGGCCAAAAATTATGCCCTGTTTGCCAATGAAGCCGGCCTCTACGACGATATCCTCAAGTACCTGAACATCAAGCGCTAACCATGAATCCACACCTTATGCGCGGACAGCTCCTGTTTGAGCAGCGCCGGTACCCAGAGGCCCGCAAGGAACTGCTCCAGGCCCGGCAGGCGGAGCCTGAAAACTTTGATGTGCTGTTCCTGCTGGCGCTCACGGAGCTACGGGCTGAGCAGCTCCCGGCTGCCAGGGAATATGCCCGGCAGGCGGCAGGCCTGAATCCGGATGAGACCAGGGCGTATTTTTTGTACGCGCTGGTGGACCTGGCCGAGAAAAAATACACAGAAGCCCTGAGTGCCATCGGCGAGGCGATCCAGCGGGAGCCTGCCGTAGCAGTATACTGGACGGTCAAGGGCAATATCCTCGCCCAGCAATCCGAGTGGGCAGCAGCCCTGGAGGCTGTAGAGCAGGGGCTCGCGCTGGACCCGGAGGATACCGGCGCCCTCAACCTGCGGGCACACTGCCTCATCCAGCTGGGCCGCAAGGCTGAGGCGGGAGACGCTGTGGAGTATGCCCTGCACAAGGACCCGGAGGACGGGCAGGCACATGCGGCTGCGGGCTGGGCTCACCTGCACCGGGGTGATATGAAGGCGGCCCAGGCCAGCTATCTGGAGGCGCTGCGGCTTGACCCGGACAATAGTTTTGCACAGATGGGCCTCAAGGAAGCCATCAAAGGTGAGTTTCCGCCCTACCGCCTGGTGCTCAAGTATTTCCTCTGGATGAGCACGCTCAATCAGAACAACCGCTGGGGATTTATCATCGGCATATACATCCTCTACCGGCTGGTGCGGTTTGTGGGAGAGGCCTATCCGGGGCTGGCATTCATCACGGGGCCGCTGATCGCAGTATATATCATATTTGCCTATTCCTCCTGGCTGTCACGGCCCGTCTCCAACCTGTTCCTCCGCCTGCATCCACTGGGACGCCACGCACTGAGCGCAGATGAGCGCCTGGGCTCCAGCGTAGTCGCCGGGATGCTGGGCCTGCTGGTGCTGGTGTTTGGGTGGAGCCTGATGACCCCCTCTATGGACATCAGCCTGCTGGTGGCGATTATGTTTTCCATGCTGATCCCGGTAGCGGGTATCTTTCATGCTGAACCCGGCACACGGGCCCGCCGCCTGCTCACGGGATATGCCGGTGCCCTGGTAGCCATTGTCCTGCTGGCCATACTGGTTCCGGGCATGACCAACCTGCTGAGCTTGTACCTGGTCGGAATCATTGCTTATGGCTGGGTCGCCAATGTCATCATCAGCCGGTAGCGGAGATGCTCACTCATCCGGGAGCGGATACATACAACCGGCTGGGTGCTTACGGGAAGGATTGTCAGCGGTTCATGATGCCCCTTCAGAGACAGATCCGTTGAAAGTGAGGATATTCCGAAACGGATCAATGACATCCATCGTCAGGACAGCAGGCTGCCAGTAGGAAGGCCCTATTCCGGGCCGGTTGTATTTGTATTTTTTTTCGATCAGGGTATGGTGGTAGTCCGCCAGCCCCGCAAAATCATCAATGATAACATGCGCTCCCGGCGTGGCATCTCCATGATGCTCAGAGAGGTGCAAGACCACGTCCCGCAGCGACACCTGCATATATACCGGCGACCCGGGCTCCAGATAACTCTCCCAGTCTATCTGAAATCCGAGCCAGTCCACATAAAAATGGATGGCTTTTTCGTAGTCAAATATCCGGAAAATGGGTTTGAGATATGACATAGGCAGGTATTTGTGGCGGAGTAATATACATAAAAATATGAGGCGGGGCTGGACCGTCTGGCGCAGTCCAGGGCAAATGCATATCCGGGTTTTCGGAATAATAAGACGGTGGTTTGCCCTGGTCTGCGTATGCAGGTGGTGGTTTATAGCCCAAGGAACTGCTTTTATCAAGAACTGTTTTACGGCACAGGTGCTTCAGACTAAGAATATTCCCGTTATTAAAAACACATTGACCTGTCTCATAACCCTGCCGGATTTTGTCGCTATTTTTAATATTTTCTTTGCGGATAGGAAGAGTTTGTCCTAATTTTAACGCTGTATGTCATGCTTGCATTATGTCATTTACAATGATAACCTTAAAACACTATGAGCGCTTTCAAAATCAATAGTTTACTGATCATTGCCCTATTATTCGCCATAACGGCAGAAGGCCAGTCTTTAAGGCTCATCAACCTGCACGCCAATAAGCTGATTTATGACGCTCAGAGGGATAAAATATATGCTACTGTTAGTGGCCTCGACACGCAGTATGGCAACTCACTGGTTCAGATAAATCCCTATTCAGGTGTAATTGAAAACAGCATAGTGGTGGGCAGCGAGCCTACCTGTATGGACATTACAAAGGACAACAACTATGCATATATCGGGCTTGATGGTGCATCGCTTGTGAAAAGGGTCAACCTGAATACCTTTCAGATAGATCGAAGTATCTCACTGGGCAATGGCCCATCCGGACCTCATTACGCAGAAGATGTCGCGACGAGTACGCTAACACCTGATTTACTGATCGTTTCAAGAAAAAAAACAAATGTCAGCCCAAGACACGCAGGCGTTGCTGCCTATCTGAACGGTACTAAGCTACCAGACGAAACCCCTGATCATACCGGCAGTAACGTAATTGAGTCCGCAGACGATCGCAACCTGATTGTAGGCTACAACAGTGAAACCTCAGAATACGGCATACGCAGGATGAGCATTGATACACTTACCGGGGTTATGCTGACAGATGTAACCCCCAATATGTATATAGGAACTAACTTTGAATTTGAAGACGGACTCTTGTATGGAGATGAAGGGTATATAATTGATCCGCTGTTATCAGCCCCCAGTTTGGTCGGGACATACGGAAATCTCTCATATCGTCATGTGGTAGAGGCTGATGTAGCTAATAACAAAACTTTTTTCTGTACCTTAAGTAATGGATTAAAAATCAAGCGGTACAACCTGCAAACGATGACCTTTATAGACGAGACAAATTGGGAAAACGTAGTTCCTGCCAATTTTACCCGAACCACCGACCTCATCCGATATGGTGACAGGGGGCTGGCAATGATTGTTAAGGATGGGTTTTTTAGCAGCCAGAACGGACTTGTTATCCTTTACGAGTCTTGCTTAGTGAAGGATGGGGCAGACCTGTCGGTTACAGCCAAACTGAGCAACACACCGATATCTAAAAATGATACCATTAACCTTAAGATCGTCGTCTCAAATTTGGGCAATGTTCTTGCTCAGTCAGTATTAATAACAGATACGCTGAACCCTACGTTTGAGGTCATCTCAGCTAGTGCGTCAGCAGGGACTGTTCAGGTCGCAACCAATCTGGTACTATGGTCCATTGATACACTGGCATCAAACCAAAGTGATACTGCCAACATCACGATACACGTTACGCAGCCAGGCACTTTTCAACATGCTGTGTATGCTTCATCAGCCAGCTTTGACTGTTATACCCCGGATAATAGCACAATTGACTCTATAAAGGTCGAGTTTGCAACAGGAATTGTGTATGAGGCAGACCGTATTAACCTATCTGTTTTTCCCAATCCTGTTGATGATTTCCTGAACATCGCACTCCAAAACAGATATGCAGGTTATCTACATGTGCGTATATCGGACATGAACGGAAGAGTGCTTTTTTCGGAGAAGATACCTGGAAGCCAATCTGAGCATGAGATTGATTTTAGGCGTTTCAAAAGTGGCATCTACATACTGACTGTCCGAGCGGAAGATGGCCTAAGTACCCATCTTAAAGTCATAAAACGTTGACAAAACTGCCACCAGGCGTTTACTTGCCTCCAGACAACTCACCGCCCCATGGGAATATTTGACTTTTTCAAAGGGAAAAGCAACCCTTTTGACCTTGACAAGCTCCTGCAACTGGATGATCCCACTTCGGCACTGGTCAAACTCGACACGTATCTCAACGAACGCTCGGCTTATGGTGAGGACCTTTCCGGCCTGTCAGATGCTCAGAAAACAGTTCTGTTTGTCGAAAACCTTGAGCGTGAGGTAAATAATGGCGGATTCCATCAATTTTACTGGAACACCAGTGGGGATTATGCGCATGAAACACTGGCAGGCCTTATCACAATAGGCGCCCTCCACATGGCTGCTATTCTCCAACAAGCCAATGCCGTCTGGCCCTCTCAGGAAGTTCCCACCAACAACATCACCCGGCGACACCTGCAGGAAACCATCGGGCCACAGGCTGAGGCCGTGTGGGAGCAGTGTGACCAGCAGTTTTATGCGTATCCGGACGATATTGCCAGCCTTCTGTGGGCGTATGTAAAGCAGCACCGATCAGCTTTTGCATAAACATCTCATGCAGGCGTGTACCCGCCGTACGCATCCTGAGGTACATACGGCGGGATCAGGTATCTGTCCTGTTATCGCAGGACCGTCATCATCTTATGGGCGGAGAAGGTACCCTGGGCGTTTTGAACCTGCACCTGATAGAGGAACGAGCTTCCTGCCAACCCACGGGCGGCCAGGTCCAGGGTCACGGCATGGTCACCCGGCATCAGGGTGCCCTGGTCGAGGGTCAGCACCTGGCGGCCGGACAGGTCCCAGAGTATTACGCGCACGGCTGATGCATGGGTCAGGCTGAAGGGGATGGTAGTCTCCCCGGTAAACGGATTCGGAAAGTTTTGACCCAGCGACATTTGTTTGGCGGTTTCTTTCTCCAGGTTGCCGATCCCGAGCGTGCCTTCGCCCTGGATAGTTACCTCCAAAAAGGCATCGTACCCACCTGTTGTGGTGTTAGCGGTGAGGCTCGCCACCTGATAAGCATACCCATCTGAAAAAATGTTGTCACTGGCCAGGGTCATCGGGTCTGCGCCTTTGGTGTACAGGGTAGGATTGGCGGCATAAATGGCGTTTTTGGTAGGAATGTCAAATGTCATCTGCGAAATAGCCGCATACGTAGAACTAACATATACCTGAAAGTGGATATGACAAATCCGGCCCGTGTACCACCCCGGAAAAATGGTCACAAACTCCACCTCGCCATTAGCATCTGTAAACTGGTACCCACGCAGGTAGGTAAGGCCAGCCTGGCCGGGATTGTTGTTGGCGCTGTAGCCGGAGTACAGCCCGTCCTTGTCACAATGCCAGATATTAACCCGGAGGTTAGGCATGGCCCCACAGTTATTGAGACCCTTGATACGCATCCTGACGTTGAGCTGCACCCCCTGGCGGTCTTCCCGCAAGTCCTGCCGGAAGTAGGTACTGTTTTCGCTCAGATCAAGCAGGAAGGGCCCTGCCGTCTCCGTGGGGATCAGGACGCAGTCATCCGTCACCTCACGCACCGTGTCAGGCTTAGCGATCATGCCGGCAGGCAGCAGCAGCGATCCCCCGGTCATGCCAAGGCCACGCAGAAAATCTTTTCTTTTCATAGATACACCAGATAAGTCAGTTTGTACATAGCTCCACCCTACGGTTGTCCGTCAACCCTGATGGATTACCCATATGGTTGTATTTCGCCTGAAAAAGTTGCCGGAACTGCTCCGGCAGATCAAAAAAATACCGACATTACCGTTGTTGTACAACTGTCCGGCTGCTGCCGGGCAGGCGCTTCCGGACTTGTTTTATCTCCTTTTGATATGCGACTGCTACTCTCTGCGCTCCTGATGACCACCCTCAGCCTGCAAGCCCAGCAGGCACCCTTTCAAGTGCCGCTCTGGCCGGGCCCGCCTCCCGTGTGTCCCCGTACCGGTGAGACAGACATCTATCACGACGACAACCTCGGCACCCTCATCCGGGATGTACGCCAGCCCCTGATCGAGGTCTATCTGGCTCCGCGCCCCAATCCAAACGCTGCCAGTGTCCTGATCTGTCCGGGAGGCGGGTATTACCTGCTTGCCTGGGACTGGGAGGGTGTAGAAATGGCCCGCTGGTACAATGAAATGGGAATTACAGCTTTTGTGTTGCGGTATCGGACCCCACACTTTGAGCAGGACTCCTGCCGGAGCCGGGTGGCCCTGGCCGATGCCCAGCAGGCCCTGCGTCTCGTGCGCAGCCGTGCCACCGAGTGGCGGATAGACCCACACCGGGTCGCGGTAATGGGATTTTCGGCAGGAGGACACCTGGCCTCGACCCTCGGTACCCAGTATGACAGCGGCCAACCCACTGCTACAGACCCGGTAGCGCGCCAGAGTTGTCGGCCGGATGCCCTGATCCTCATGTATCCTGTCATCAGCAGCGAGCCGGGGGTAGCACATGCGGGTTCTTTTGAAAACCTGCTGGGCAAAACACCCTCCCCCGCCCAGCTCACCCGATTCTCCAACGACCGTCAGGTGACTCCGGACACGCCCCCCACCCTGCTCATTCACGCGGCAGACGATGACCTCGTCCCCGCCGAAAACAGTATCCGGTTTTACCAGGCACTCCTGCGCCATCATGTCCCGGCGACGATGTACCTGTACCCCGACGGAGGACATGGGTTTTCATTTGCCCGTCACAAAACCGGTCCTGTCACCCGCTGGCCACAAGACTGCATGGCCTGGCTGGAATGGATCGGGTGGAAATAAGCTGACAGCCTCTTACTGCACCGGTAGGTACAGGGTGACACCTCCTTTTGGCAGGAGGAAGTGATCTACATGCCCCATTTTTTGCCGGTCCTGTGTGATGAAATGCATATGCAGCCAGGTATCGTGATGGGTAAAGATGGTTTTGTGTTTTGTCGAAAAAAATCCCAGCACCTCGCCCGCCTCATGCGGGAGCTGATAGGTCTGCTGCCCCTGATGTGCCGCTGCTGGTGATTGTACCATAGTACCCGGCGGCAGGTTGACGATATGGATCGTCATCTCCACAAAATCTCCCACCAGCCTGAACATCAGCGGCCGGTTACCGGCCGGTATGGTCTGGTCAAGATACGTCTCAAGCTGCCGGATGGTCAATATGCTGTCCGGCAGCGGATGTTCCCGCCAGGCAGGGACATGGGCATACCCAAAAAACGGCGCTTGCAGGTCGTATGTCTCTTCTGTTTTGATTGAAGCATCGGCCGCAACGGTTGACCGGTATGATTTCCCATCCAGGATCAGTATTTCACCTGTCAGGTACGCCACCGGACCCAGACCATACAGATGCGCCTGGGGCAAGAGGGTATCCAGGCGCAGGTTGCCCCCCAGCTCGCCTTTCCACATGACATCCCGCATAGCACCGATGACGGTTACGGAGGTTCCGGTCGTTTGAGCAGTCGAGCAGCCCCCTGCGGCTACCCATAATATCCATCCCAGCAGGATTGCGTTGGGTTTCATATTTTGATGTTGGTGATGAGCAGAGCGTAACAGCGACCTGGAGAGGATGCCCGAAATCCAGTCCCCGGCTGCTTGGCAGGACCATATTGGTTTGTTTCGTGGTTAAACAGCAATATACGCCAATATTTGTTTTGTCAGACCTCTTCGCCGTCATTCACCGCTCCTGACCACAATCACCCATCCAGCTGACCCAGCGCAACAGCCGCTGGCAGCGGGTGGCATATCTTGGGACCTGTCACACGCATAAGCAACCTTGTATGGTTCCCTACCTGCAATCCCGTCCCCTGCTGGTATTTTATCTGCTGGCGCTGGCTATTTCCTGGCTGATCTGGTCTCCGTTGTGGTTGCCGTATGTCGGGGTGGATGCGGTGCCATGGCTGCCCTATCAGCATGGATGGGGCGGTTTGGGTCCTATGGTGGCTGCGGGCCTTACGACCTGGTGGCTGGCCCCGCGCCCGGTGGGTCAGCGTCTGTGGCGAAGCCTTTGGCAGACAAAACCCCTGCGATGGACCGCGCTGGCAATTACCTTGCCTGCGGGCTGGGCAGGCCTGGGTGCGGTGATCGTGCGGGTAGCAGAAGGGTACTGGCCTGACCTCTCCACGCTGGGACGGAGCGCAGAGTTCCCGGAACTGGGCGTTATGGGATTTTTGATCTACAATATGGTATTTTTTGGATACGGTGAAGAAGTCGGCTGGCGGGGATTTCTCCTGCCCCGCCTGCTGGAGCGGCATCCTCCCCTGCGGGCCACCCTGATCCTGTCAGGCTTTTGGGCGATCTGGCACCTGCCGCTGTTTGCCTACCGGCCCGGATATATGGCGATGGACCTGGGGGGAGTCGCAGGCTGGTACTTCAGCCTGCTGGCCGGGGCATTCCTGTTTACGTGGCTGTATCAGGGCACACAGGGGAGCCTGCTGGCCTGCGCGCTCTTTCACGGGCTGACGGATGTAGTGTTTCTCGCGGACTACGGCACCGGCAGCATGATGTTGTATATCGGAGTGCTGGTGACGCTGTCCGGGATCGCTGTACTCATATGGTACAGTTGGCACCGGGCAGGACCTGTGTCACGCTCCTGACCGCAGCATAGCTCCTTCCCGTTTTTTTTATGTAAGTTGGGTCCATCATCCTGATGTTTGTCCCAACTCATACCCGTATGCGACCCTTTTTCCTGATCTTCTGCCTCCTGATCCTGGCGGGCGACCTGATGGCCCAGAAAAAACCAGCGCCGCCTGTACCGGCAGCGCCGGCTGTTGTGAAACCAGCACCAGCGCCTGACATTTTCACGTATTGTAAGCCTGTCCGCTGGCGTGACATCGGGCCATACCGGGGCGGGCGCTCTGTGGCTGCCTGCGGGGTACCGGGACAGCCTATGACCTACTACATGGGTACCACCGGCGGAGGCGTCTGGAAAACAGCGGATGCCGGAATCACCTGGACCAATATCTCTGATGGTTATCTGAAAACCGGGTCAGTAGGTGCCGTAGCCGTGGCCCCTGCCGATCCGGCAGTGGTATATGTGGGCATGGGCGAACACGCGCCCCGGGGTGTGATGACCTCTTATGGAGACGGTGTGTATAAAAGCACCGATGCGGGTGCTACATGGCAACACCTGGGCCTGGCCCTGACGCGTCAGATCGCCGGGATCTGTATTCATCCGACACAACCCGACCTCGTATATGTGGCTGCACAGGGTGCCCTCAATGGCCCGGGCGCCGACCGGGGGGTATATAAGTCGGCTGACGGGGGCAAAACCTGGCGCAAAGTCCTCTATGTGGACGAAAACACCGGCTGCTCCGAGCTGGTCATGGACCCCACCAATCCCCGGATCCTCTATGCGGCCATGTGGGATCACCGGCGGTTGCCCTGGCAGGTACGCAGCGGAGGGCCCGGCTCCGGCCTCTACAAATCTACCGATGCCGGTGAAACCTGGACCCGGCTCACCGGAGGCCTGCCCGATGCCCTGGGCAAAATGAGTATAGCGGTCTGTCCGTCCCTGCCGCAGCGTGTATACGCCCTCATCGAGAGTGATACGGAGCAGGAACTGGGCGGTCTGTTTGTCAGCCATGATGGGGGGACCTCATTTGACCGGATCAGCGGAGACCACCGGCTCACCCAGCGGGCGTGGTATTATATCGAGATGGCGGTGGACCCGCTGAACGAAAACACCCTCTATGTGCTGAATTCGCCTGCCCTCAAGTCTATTGACGGGGGCAAAACCTGGGACTATTTTGACGCACCCCATGGAGACTATCACCAGCTCTGGATCAACCCCCGTGACAGCAAAAACATGATCATGGCCCATGACGGCGGGGCTACCATTTCCTTTAATGGGGGAAAAACCTGGTCTTCTGAGGACAATCAGCCGACGGGACAGTTTTACCGGGTTAATACGGACAATCTTTTCCCGTATCATATCTATGGAGGGCAGCAGGACAACACCTCTGTACGGATCGCCAGCCGCAACCTCATGGGCGGCAGCATCACTGAACGGGAGTGGACCTACAGCGCCGGAGGAGAGAGTGCTTTCCTGGCCTTTGATCCGGACAACCCGACCCTCGTCATGGGCGGCAGCTACCAGGGTACGATCGGGGCCCTGGACATGGTCTCCGGCGAAGAAAAATATGTGATGGTCACGCCGGTTCAATACCAGGCCCTCCAGCCTAAAGACATGAAGTATCGGTTCAACTGGAATGCGCCTATCATCTACAGCCGCCACGAGCCGGGTGCTTTTTATCACGCCGCCAATGTCATTTTTAAAACCACCGACAAAGGCATGAGCTGGACGACGATCTCACCGGATCTCACCCGGAATGATAAGTCCAAACAAGGCGTCAGCGGTGTGCCCTATACCAACGAAGGGGCTGGCGGCGAAAACTACGGGACCATTTCCTACCTCGCTGAGTCTCCGCATGAGGCTGGTGTCCTGTATGCGGGCAGTGATGACGGGCTGGTACACCTCACCCGTGATGGCGGGAAAACCTGGACCAATATCACCCCACCCGGCATGGGAGAAACCCTCGTCAATTGTATTGAAGTGTCGCCCCATGACAAAGGGACGGTCTATATCGCGACCACCCGGTACAAGGTCAATGACTTCCGCCCGGGTCTGTACAAAACCACAGACTATGGCAAAACCTGGAGCAAGATCGGTGATATACCTGACGGTGCCTATACCCGCTGTATCCGCGAGGATCAGGTACGCAAGGGATTGTTGTTTTGTGGTACCGAAACAGGCCTTTATGTGTCGTTTGATGGGGGGCAAGACTTTTTGCAGCTCCAACTGGGCCTGCCTGTGACCCCGGTTACGGACCTCAGGGTACATCAGGGTGACCTGATCGCGGCGACCATGGGCCGGGGTTTCTGGATCCTGGACGACCTCCATATGCTCCGGCAGCTTGATCCGGCCCTGATTGTGGCAGACAAACTCCACCTCTATACACCGGAGGATACCTGGCGGCTGTCTTCATGGGGGCCGGACGAGCTCACCCCGGCCAGCCGTGCCGGCAGTACCTCCGGTGCCAACCCACCCAATGGAGTGGTGTATTATTATCAACTCCCCCAGACCCTCACGCCCCAGGACCGGCTTACGCTGTCCATCTATGACCTGCAGGGGCAGCTTATCCGGACATATGACGCGCAGGCGGATAGCAGTTTTGCAGCGTATCCGGGCGGCCCCGAGGCGGAGCCAGTGTTACCCGCCAAACCCGGACTTAACCGGTTTGTGTGGGACCTGCGGCACGAGACCCTGCCCGGAGTACCTGAGGTGTTTATTGAGGGGTCGTATGCGGGCCGACGTGTGGTGCCGGGAACCTACCGGGCCGTACTCAGCCTGAACGGCCAGTCCGTGGAGACCCGGTCGCAAATATTGCCACACCCGCGCATCCAGGCAACTGCGGCAGCATATGCAGCGCAGGACAGCCTGCTGCGGCAGGTAGATGAAGGTTGTACAGAGATTCACCTTGCGATCCTGCGCATGCGCAAGGTCTCGGCCCAGATCAGCAGTTTTATGACCCTCACCCAGGCGCAACCTGCCCTGTCAGGCCTCCGGCAGCAAGGCCAGGGCATCCTCGACAAGATCACCCGCTGGGAAAACAACCTGGTGCAGAATAAGGCCCGCTCCAATGATGACATCATCAACTACGTAAACAAACTCAGCGCCGAGTATATCTTCCTGCGCTGGGAACTTGACACCAATATCCCCGGCGTGACCCGTGGGCAGCGGGAGCGTTTTCAGGAGCTGTCCACCATCTGGAATACCTATCGGATGGAGATGCAGGGGATACTGGAACAAGATATACCGGCTTTCAACCGGGCCTGCCGCCAGGCTGATATCCAGCAGATTCTGATACCCTGATGCGCAAGCCTGCACGCGCCGCAGCGGCGCGTGCAGGCATCATCCTCCTCCAAAATTGATGGTGCGGCCTTTTTCTTTGTAATGAAAATTGACCTCAAACCGCTGTTCGCCCTTTGACTCAAAGGGTTGCTCAGCATTGACCAGGTCAAATTTATCACCCAGTACGTTTTTCATAGAGACCGTAAAAGTTTCCGTGAAGGGAAAAGACAGCGTATAGTTGCCACTGTCGTCTGTCAGGGCGTAGTAGGTCTGCTGGTTGGCGTCCGTAACCTCTACCCGGATATTGGCCGGGGTCACCCCGGTGAGCCGGGAGTATTTGTCGCGGGTGATCTGTATTTTGCCGGTGACAATGATACTTTTGGCATACGGAATCAGCATACGGGTGTGCTGCCGCAGCAGGAGTTGAAAGGCTGATCCCTGGCTATTGCTGTAGCTCATAGCCGGAAACAGCTCCTCCAGCTTGATTTCATAGCCCCCCATCGGTACTTTGAGGAATGTTACGACGCCTTCCTGATCAGACATGATCCCGTCTGGCTTAAATTTGATCCCGGCGACCTCCGGCAGGATATACGCCGAGTCTTTGCTCTGCTCCATGGTCACGAGGACATTGGCTATGCCGGCATCGGTCTCTTCCCGCAGGCGGTTTCCGTTTTCATCCTTAAAAAATTCAATCGTAATGGTATAATACTTCATCCGGGGCTGCTGCGCCTCTATGACTTTGCGGGCTCCGACAGAGAGCGAGGGTTCTGTACCGCCACCGGTCGTGAAAGGTGGTTTCCAGGCCATATCCGCGTTAAAAGTCCAGCCTTTTTCGGTTTTGTAGCGGAGGGATTGCCGGACCTCAGCCCTGACAGGGCCCTGCACCTGATAGTCGAGGGTGGCAGTGCTGCTGGAGCTGATCCGTTCATTAAACAACTCACGCTCATAAGATCCATCAAGGTGCAGCAGCTGGGTATAACTGGCATTGGGGTTGATGGCATGCTCCTGCAAGCCCTCTGCGCCCTGATAGGTGTACTCCGCATTCACACTTCCGTATTTGTACTGACGGTTGATTCCGGCCTTGAGGTAGTACTGACTGGGGTTGACGATGGGCAGCCCGAAGCTGACCAAATCGGCACGGGCCACCCCGGCCTGTACAAAAGGTGTCGTGACTACATCTGAGTTTTTTTTGTTTTTGAAGGCTGTCGAGACCCCCGCCCGGACCTGCGATGATCCTGCTATATCCGTGAGGCCCGTTCGGGTATAGTTCTGCTCCACATATTGCCGCTGGAGGGAGGTACCGATGGCCAGGGGCATATTCCCGATCCGGGTTTGGTAATTGAGGTTGAGGCGCTGCTGCTGGTTATAGCCTGTGGAGAGGGTCTCCCCCTCCTGGTCACGCGTATGGATCTGGCGGCGGTTGTAGGTATAGGAGAGTTTGATCCCGCCCTCATTGTTCATTCGGCGGTCGGCTTCTGTTTCCAGGTAAAAAAAGCCTTTGTTGGTGCCCTGGAAGTACTGGCTGGCATAGTTATTTTTGGCGACAAGGCTCCAGCCTCCCAGTTTACCGCCGTACTGCGCCTGGTATCCCAGACCCCGCTCGTCTATGGGGCGCACGCCACGCCCATACGTACTGAGCCGGGTGGCCGTCACGTCTGCCGTCAGCCGGTGCCCCCTCGCCAACTCCCAGGAGGTCCCTACAGAAGCGGCCTGCACCTGCAACTGAGCATCGGGCTTGCGCTGATAGGTATAGCCCGCCTTCCAGCGGAAGTACTTGCTCACATTACGCGTATAGGCGCCTCCGTACCCCCAGGTGCCCGCATTGAGGCTGCGGACCCCGATGAGTTCTGCCGTAAACTTGTCTGTTTTTTTCTGATAGGCTATCCCCCGACCGCCGACACTGTATCCATACCCCCCGCCGATGTCCCCTGCACGGATCAGTTGGTCACGGGTTTTGTACGACACCTGGATACGGGCATCCCGCCAGTAGGCATCTCCGGCTGATTTGGCCTTTTCTGTAAAATACGGGTTAATGACCTCATACACATACGAAACATCGCGGCCCTGCCTGAGCAGCAGATTGCCGGAGAAGTTGAGCTGGGTGGCAGCGTTTTCCGGATCTGTGACATTCTGCCGGACAGAGACGATCAGGGGAGACTCGGACTCCTTGCGCTCATTGACAAACTCGGCCCGGATCGCTTCCAGTACCACCTGGATGACCTCCTCCTGCCCACCCTCCTTCCGCACCTTCAGCGTCAGGGTAAAGGCACTGGAACCCGCGTCCTCAAATCCCTTCCGGCCCCGAAGCCCCACCTCCAGGGTGGTATCCGTACCCGGCCTGACCCGAAATGGCACCACCATTGAGTCGCCTATACACCCTTCTACCTCCAGGGCCTCGCCCGGCAGTGCCACCAGGCTGAGGACCTCCCGGACGTTTCCGGCGTTGCTGACGGTCAGGGGTACCTTCACAAAAGCCCGGTCCCCATACGAAGTGTACAGCCGGGTCAGGGGCGACACGGCCCGCCACCGGGTCAGTTTCTGAAACGAAATAGACGCCTGTACCGGAGGTCCCAGGGCCACACTGTCCGCCCCGAGGAGGGATACTGCCACCGTAAATGGAATGCCCCCCTCTGTCTGACCGGGAAAGGAAAGCCTGACGGGGATAAAACGGCTCTGGCCTGGCATCAGAATAATCTCCTGCTGGTCCTGCGGCTGAACCATCAGACCTGCTATCTCAGGGATCTGATACCGGGGCGTGAAGGCGTAGGTAGAATCAGAATTATTGAGAATTTTAAAAACATTAAAAAACATTACGCCCGGCGGCAAGGCCTCGGATGGTTTGACAAAACCTACCTCCAGTCCCTCCGGATACCCCGCAGTCCGGATAGGCGCGGGCCGGGCAGCGGAGTCCTGCTTCGCATGCTCCTGGTTCTCACGGGTAGCAGGGGTGCGGGCGGGCACAATGTCCTCATCTGGCAGCGCCTGGGCGCTTGCCCGGTGCATGATGCCCAGCATCAGCGTCCCCCAAACGATCAGGCGTCTGGCAGTGCGGTATAAAAAAGAGTGCCGCAACCTTTACTCCATGCATATAAAATTTCATACAAATAAAATTTATAATGTTGCAACACAAAAACCTCAATCCGGTATAGTATTACTTGTGATATCGCTTTCATCCTAAATATTCAGAAACGGCTCACCTTCTGTTGCAGATCGGGGCAAGGATGTGTATGTTTCGGCCTATGCCAGGATTGTATTTTCATATTCCTTTTTGCCGGAAGGCCTGCACCTACTGTGACTTTCACTTTGTGACGCAGTTGCGGGGAAAGGCCGCCATGACTGCTGCCATGCGGGACGAGCTGACCCGGCGGTATGCAGCCGGATATGCTGATACGGTATGGGATACTGTATATCTGGGCGGCGGCACCCCGAGTGTCCTGGACCTGAGCGAGCTGGATCTCCTCCTGACGGCAGTCAGGTCAGGCGGAGCGATCCGACACGGGGCCGAGATTACCCTGGAGGCCAATCCCGACGACATGCGGCCGGAGCAGCTGGCGGGGTGGCAATCGCTGGGGATCAACCGCCTCAGTGTGGGGATACAGTCCTTCAGCGATACTGACCTGCGCTGGATGAACCGCAGCCATACCGGCGCAGAGGCGGCAGCCTGTGTGCGGCTGGCGCGGGAGGCTGGTTTCAGGCATCTGTCACTGGATCTGATATTTGGCCTGCCTGGCCTCTCCGATACTGCATGGGAAGAGAATATCCGGCACGCCCTGGACCTGCGGCCTGATCACCTCTCCGTGTACTCCCTCACCGTAGAGGACAAAACGGCACTGGCTCACCAGGTGCGGCAAGGCCAAACCCTGGTCCCGCCGGAGGATGCTTATGCCCGGCAGTTTATGCTGGCCCACGACCTCCTTACTGCCGCAGGGTATATTCACTACGAAATCTCCAACTATGCCCTCCCGGGATGCCATGCCCGGCACAACAGCGCCTATTGGGCGGGTGAGCCCTACCTCGGCATAGGCCCGGCTGCCCATGCATATGACGGACGGTATCGCTGGTGGAATCACGCAAATAATGCCCGCTACCTGAAGGCCCTGACAGCAGGTACCTGGCCGGAGGCGGCGCGGGAGCTGCTTTCGGCAGAAAATCAGTACCACGAGTATATTATTACCCGTCTGCGTACCCATCACGGTATCTCCCTGCCACAGGCCCGGAGCTGGGTCCCGGACTGGGACGAACGATTTATGCCATCGGTCAGGGACTGGATGGCCTTGGACCTTGTCACCCTGACAGAAGACACGCTGCGTGCCACCCCGGCAGGATGGATGGTCGCCGATGCCCTCGCTACCGCCTTATTTCTGTAGCTGATATACGGGCAGAATTATTACCTTTGCCCCCTGTAACCCTAACGGTGCTCTGTATGTCTGTTGACACTACCGCCCAGTATTTTAGCCTGCTGTATGTTTTTGGCATTCTCCGGAAATACCTGGGATTTATCCTGATCGTGATCGTACTTTCACTGATAGCGGCTATTATCCTGACGACTCCGTACTTCTATCCGCCGGAATATATGGCCAGTGCCACGGTATATCCTACAGGTGCTGAGCGATTTGACCTGACCAATATCTTCTATGAGGAGCCCAATCTCTATCTCTACGGCAGTGCCAAGGAAGTCGAGAAACTGGAAAATATCGCCAACTCGGAAGATGTAAAAATATTTGTCCTGGACTCTCTCAACCTCTGGGAAGTATATGGGGTGAATAAAACAACAGATCCTTCGCCCAAATACAAAGCCTTCAAAACCTGGGCAGGCAACGTGCGCACCATCCGGGGCTCCGGAAACGGACTCACCATCGAGGCCTATGATACAGATCCGGTACGAGCAGCCGCCATCGTCAACCTGATCGTGTACAAGGTGGACGAGATCAACAAGGAAATGCTCAACCAGAACAAACGCCGTATCGTCTCCGTGATGGAGGAGGGGGCCCGTCAACTGGAGCAAAAGATCACGGTATATACGGACTCTGCCCGCGCCCTGCGCCGCAAATACAATGTCCTCCGGGCGCTCAACCAGTCTGAGATCGTGACCGAGCAGGTCATGATCGCGGAGGGCGAGGCAGCTGCTGCCCAGGCAACGTACCGGGAGACCGCCCGGCGACTGGGTGAGTCACACGAGGAGACCGTAGCGGCCCGTGCCCGCCTGGAGGCCGCCCGTGCCCGTGCCAATGTCCTCACCGGGCGTACGCCAGGCAGTGACATCAACCTGCGGGATTTCAGGGATGGGATGGATAAGGTAAAGGCCCTCGAAGATATATGCGAGGAAATGGCAACCGATATTGAAAACACCCGCGAGAAAATCAGCTACCTCACCTCCATGAACGAGATACCCTTCTCGACCATGCTCATCCCGGAGATCGCTCAGCCTGCCGACAAAAAAGCCCGCCCCGTGCGGTGGATCATCCTGGCTGCCACGCTCCTCATCACCACCCTGGTGAGTATCATGGGGGCTGTGCTGGCTGAGCGTATCCGCGAATCCCTCCAACGCAACGCGGCATGATCGGCCGGCTTCTCGACCGGATTTCACCTGTGGCCTGGCAGCGCCTGATCCTGGCACTGCTGCTGGTCACGACGGTAGGGGCTGTATGCCTGGCGCTGCGCCTGCGGACCCCGCTGATCATGGCGATACCCATCGTCCTGGTGGTCCTGCTCCAGGTATTCTACCATTACAAGCCGGTATTTTTTCTGATGATGGTGGCGATCCCCTGCTCTATCCAGGTGGAGCTCACCCCGGGATTCAGCATGGACATGGCCTCTGAGCCGTTTATGTTGCTGTTTCTCCTGATTTTTCTGTTTAACCTGGTTTCGGGCAAACAACTCGGAGCAGGAAGCCGGGTCTATACGTTTCACGTGCTGATCCTGCTGATGATGGCCTGGATGCTTATCACGACGATCACCTCGCATGATATCGCCCGCTCCTTCAAGTTTTGGGTAGCCAAACTCTGGTACATTGCCACCTTTGTATATATCGCCGGGCATATTATCCAGTCACCGGCAGACATACGGCGGATATTCTGGTCGTTTTTTGTGCCACTGTGCCTGCTGGTTATTGGCATCACGATCCGGCACGCCGGGGAGCAGTTTTCATTTGAGTCGTCTAATGGGATTGCCTACCCGTTGTTTGCCAATGGGGTCGTATACTCAGCCACCCTGGTGATGATGCTGGCCTGGGCCGTGATGGCCCGTACCTGGTACACTCCGCGCAGCCTGGAGTGGTACCTGGTCACCGTCGGTATCGTGATCCTGATACTGGGGGTTATTTTTTCATACAAGCGGGGTGCCTGGCTGGCTTTTCTGATGTTGCCGGGGGTGTATTGGCTCATCCGGCAGCGGGTTTACGACAAACTGCTGATCGCGGCGGCGGTAGCGGTGGCCTTGCTTGCGGGGTACATGGTGACCAATAACAACTACTATTATTATGCGCCTAACTATGCCAGCACCATCTGGCATGGTGACGACCTGAGCGGCCACCTGGAGGCCACCTTTGACGGGACCGAAATCTCCAGTGTGGAGCGATTTTATCGCTGGGTAGCCGCCAAAAACATGATCCAGGCGATGCCTGTATTTGGTGCAGGCCCCAGCACCTTCAACCAGGTCTATAAAGAGTATGCGGACGATGCCTTCCGGACGTATGTCAGCGACAATCCCGAGCAGTCCACGACGCACAACTATTTTCTGATGACTTTTTCGGAGCAGGGCTTTCCGGGGGGGCTGATATTCATCACGATATGCCTCTACATGGCTGTCAAGGGAGCCCGGCTCTACACCCGGATCTCCGATCCCACCCACCGCAGTATCGTGATGCTGGCCAACCTGAGTTTGTTTTCCATTTTATTTCACAGCCTGCTCAATGAGCTGATAGAAGTGGACAAAATCGGCCCCGTATTTTGGTTGAGTCTCCTGATCATCCACAAATCAGAAGTATGGCATGAAACAACCACAGGCATTCAACCGGCGTGACTTCTACGCGGATGTGTGGGAGGTCGTACGCCTGGTCCCCCATGGCCGGGTGACCACCTATGGGGCTATCGCCCGGTACCTGGGGGCTGCCGGGAGCTCCCGCATGGTCGGGTACGCGCTGCATGAGGCGGCCACCCACGACGATATACCTGCTCACCGGGTTGTGAACCGGCTCGGTATGCTGTCAGGCCAGCACCATTTCCCCCAGGACCACCCTATGGATGAGCGGCTTATGCAAGAAGGTGTAGCTGTGCAGGATGCCCGGGTAGTAGCTTTTAATACTCTTTTTTGGGACCCAGCGACTGAGCTAGGCTGACGAAACGCCGGGCGGCAGCAGCGGCAATGCCACCTCGTCAAACTTAGCTATATCAAACGGCTTCACGATGTAGTCGTTCATGCCCAGCTCCTTAAATTTTTCGAGCTTCTCAGGAAGGGTATGGGCCGTCAGGGCCACAATCGGGATGACTTGGCCCCGCTCTGTAGACCGTATGAGGGCAGTCGCCTCCAGGCCGTCCATGACAGGCATCTCAATGTCCATCAGGATCAGATCAAACGTATGCTCCTGCACCAGACGGGCCGCAGTCTCGCCGTTTTCAGCGGTAAAAACTGCATACCCCCGCTTGCCCAAAATATGCTCTGCGATAAGCAGATTTACCTCGTCGTCTTCTGCTACCAGAATATGTACTTGCGCGTTACTCATAAATATGATCTCCTGCACGGATTAGTATGTGTACAGGTCATGCACCGCCAAAGCTCTAACCAACTGTAAATCAATTCATTTGAAAAAAAACATCTGCCAGTCCCATGTGGGTATAAGGCATTAAGATTCAGGTAGATAATGTAGGGGGATTATCCGGGATATTCAATACAATAGTCTGAAATATCTGTCATAGGGCACAGATTCCTTCCGGCTTGGGGGTATTGTTGAGGTCAAGCAGATACTCGGCACAAGGACTGAGGCGGGCCCGTGCAAAGTTGCGGTTGGTGGAGCCCAGCAATCCGATTGCATAACTGCCTGCGCTGGCTGTTATATTGGTATATTCAGGGCGGACCGTATTAAAATCTGCAAATGCCGGATTGTTTGCCTGGCGGTAATTGGTAAGGTAGGTGTCCATGCTGGTCACCTCAAACCGGAAGACCACAGGCAGGTTTTCGACGACCTCCTTACACCGGTTATTTTCATCTACTCCGTACAGGTAGTTGACGGTTGGCTGGGGCTGGATCTGGTTATAAAATCCCCGGATCACCTCGTAGGCCTTAAAATTATAACAAGCCGTGCTGCCGCCGGTATTACACCGGATATCATCCGTAAACAGCGCGGTAGGGCCATAGACGGCCTGGCGGGCCACCCCATCGGCGGTATAGTCCAGAAATACCCGCATCTCATAGGCGCCTGTCCCCTCCCGGGTAAATTCTACCGCGTAATCCAGTTCAAGATTGACCATCCGCAGGCAACGTTTCTGGCCAGGGCCGGGTACCTCGATGGGGTTGTTGAACCGTACTTTTTTAGGGATCGTGGTGCTGGCCTCCAGCGCAAAAGTATCTGTACCGGGCTGGGTGACCCGGAGCTGATAGGTGATCCCCTCCTGCAGGGCGAGGTTACCTGCCGTCCGGAACTTGTACAGGGTCGTATAAGGATTAAACACACCATCCGGCGGGTTTTTCATCACGCTGTCTATCTGCACAGCTTCATAGGTACGCCCGCCACCCGTAAGGGTCACCTTGAGCCCTTTGGCACTAAGATCATTTTCTTTGGCGAATACCAGGGCATCACTCTCCGGCAAAAAAGCCTTGGCAATCCTGACATACTGCACCGTATCAGGCTGGCTCAGGACCCCATACACCACCCATATATCCCGGGCAGGTGCGTTGAGGTCTATTTCAGTAGAGCAGCCAGTCATGGCCAGCAATGAAACAAAAAGACAGATCAGAACGGACTTCAGCAACTTCATGGGCAGGGAATTCAGTCAGAAAAGCAATGACAGCGCGAATATGGGACTAAATTGCTTATTTTGCATCATGGTGTCTCTCATGCCGGGTAATCTCCTAACGTAAAAAAGCCCCCTGATGTCAACTGCCAAAAAAGAAATTCGCCGGGTCACGACCCATGTGCTGCGCTCCATGAAGGAAAAAGGTGAGCGGATCTCCATGCTGACCGCCTATGACTTCTCCATGGCCCGTATCCTGGACGCAGCGGGAATAGATGTGATCCTCGTCGGGGACTCTGCCTCCAACGTTATTCACGGACATGAGACGACCTTGCCTATCACCCTCAATCAGATGATAGACCATGCCAGCGCTGTCGTGCGGGGGATCAAACGATCGCTGGTAATCGTGGACCTGCCATTTGGCAACTACCAGGGAGACTCCAAAAATGCCCTTCGCAGCGCGATCCGCATCATGAAAGAGTCCGGCGCTCACGGGATCAAGATGGAAGGCGGCGAGTTTATCGCGGATACTGTCCGCCGTATCGTGAGTACAGGGATCCCCGTGATGGGACATCTGGGCCTTATGCCCCAGTCTATTTACAAGTACGGCACCTACACCGTACGCGCCCGCGACAATGAGGAGGCAGATCAGCTCCGCCGGGATGCACTGCGGCTCCAAGATGCAGGTTCATTTGCGATTGTGCTCGAAAAAATTCCTCAGGAACTGGCTGCCAGCATCAGTGCCGAGCTGGATATCCCTACGATCGGGATCGGTGCCGGACCCGGCTGTGATGGACAGGTACTCGTGTCGCATGATATGCTGGGCATCAACAATGAGTTCAGCCCCCGCTTCCTGCGGCGATACGCCAATCTCTACGATGTCATCCACGACGCCGTGCAGCAGTATGTCCGGGACGTGAAAGCCCAGCAATTTCCCACCGAAGACGAAGCGTACTAACGACCCGCCTGGTCTGATACCATATATATATGCCGGTGACAGAACCGCAGATTTTATTTGAGGACAATCATGTGATTGCCATCCTCAAGCCAGCCGGGATGCCTTCGCAGGAGGACGAGACGGGAGACCTGAGTGCCTATGACTGGGTACGGGAATACGTGCGGGTCAAATATCAGAAGCCGGGCGAGGCCTATCTGGGCCTCCTGCACCGGCTCGACCGTCCGGCCAGTGGTATCCTCCTGATGGCACGCACCTCTAAGGCTGCTGCCAGGTTGTCCGAGGACTTCCGGGTGCGCAATATTCAGAAAACCTATCGCATTATCACCGAGCGTATCCCGGACCCACCTGCCGCCACCCTCACCCATCACGTCAAAAAGATGGCCGGCAAAAATATCATGCAGGCCTTTCTGAAGCCTGTTCACGCCAGCCAGGATGCCCGGCTCCACTATCAGGTCATCCAGACGGCAGGAGGGCGGGCCCTCGTAGAGGTGGACCTCCACACCGGGCGCAGGCATCAGATCCGGGTACAAATGGCCGCCATTGGATGTACGATTGTCGGCGATGTCAAATACGGTAAGACGGATTTTCTGCCGGACAAGTCTATCGCGCTCCTGGCCTGGCGGCTGACCTTCACCCATCCGACCCGCAAGGAGCCCATCACCCTCCAGGCACCCTGGCCGGACCAGGGACCCTGGCGGGGATTTGCGCCCTGACGGCTCCTGATCAGGCAGCCAGGCGATCGGCCAGACGGGCACACCACGCCATACCCAACCCGACCAGGCACAGGCCCCATGCCAGCTCCCGGGAGAATACACTGACCAGAACACTGCTCAATACCAGCATCAGGCCCGTAACCCATACCAGGTGGCCTGCCTCACGATAAGGCGGGACCAGACCAGCTACCGGAGCCGGAACCCGGGTCAACAAGGGCAGCAGCAGGGTCCGGTCTGCCCAGAGCAGGGCGATATTAAACCCCAGCAAACATCCCACGATCCACGGGGTCCCCTGCCAATGCAGGGAGATTGTGACAATAAGGATATTGGCCAGCATGGGCACCAGCATCACGGCTCCTGCCAGCCTGAACCGCAGGGTCAGAAGCAGAAAACCTGTCACGACCTGTGACCAGCCGATAAATTGTCCCAGCAACCCCAATCCATACTGAACCAGTACCTCCTCCAACCATACCGGGCCTATGATGCCCGGGAAGGCGTGCCCCGCATATAACTTGCCCATACCCGAGCTGAAAAATATCAACCCGAGAAATACAGATGTGGCGTTACAGGCCCATGAGATGAATCGCTGCATATCAGGCACACCAGGATTTGCGCACAAACATAAAAACAAACCAGCAGACACATATCCGGAAAATATAGTATCTTACTCGGAAGGATGCTACTATTTCATGTAAGGTGTACCTATGCGAAACTTATCTCCTGTACTGCTGATCGCGCTGGCTCTCAGCACGATGGCACCAGCACCCCTGACACCCGAGACCGATCAGGGCGGGTGGATCAGTTTGTTTAACGGCAAAAACCTCGATGGCTGGACCCCTAAGGTGGCCGGATATGCGCCCGGCGTAAACGCTGGCAATGTATTCAGGGCAGAGGACGGGGTACTGAAAATTGCGTATGATCAGTACGGAAACCAGTTTGCCAATCAGTTTGGGCATATCTTCTACCGGGATACCTTTTCATATTTTATCCTCCGGATGCAATACCGGTTTGTGGGAGAGATGCTCCCCGATGCGCCCGGCTACTGCTACCGCAACAGCGGGGTGATGTTTCACTCGGAGGGGCCTGATGACATGGCCTTGGATCAATATTGGCCGGTATCGCTGGAGACCCAGCTCCTGAGCAGCACCGACTCCGTGCAGCAGACCACCGCCAACATGTGTACCCCCGGGACTACGGTTCACCTGAACGGGAAGTTTACGGACGAACATTGTATCGCCTCAGATTCGGGGCATTTCCCTGACAGCGTATGGATAGACCTGGAGATTGTCGTGCAGGGCAGTGGCGCTACGCACCATATCATTAACGGTGACACGGTTTTGTCCTTTACCAAACCACAGCTTGGCGGGTACCTCCTGCCGGCAGACTACCCGATGCCCCCAGGTACAGTCCTGCGCAGCGGATACATTGCCTTACAAGCTGAGGGACAGCCGATTGAGTTTCGAAAAATACGGCTTAAAAAACTCCGGCCCGGGCGATTCTAAGGGTTTAATGGCTATTTTGCACCTATGCTATTTTTGCATATCTTTCGGCAGGGGTAGTATATCGCGCTGAACATACAACGTATTCTGCAAACACCAACGGACTGTCTCTCACCACATAGGGTCATACGATTGGTGCAGACAAATGGAAATACCATACATCATGCGTATTTTTCCAGGGCTTATAGGTTGCATGGCTGGTAGCGACCTGCACTTGCCCTGGCCAAGAGATCCTTGTTTGTACCCCGCACACTACAATAACTTTTACTGCACACTGCACAGTCTTCAGGAGCTTACACCCTCTTATGAAGTATGGTGTACGTGTATGGCTATTGTCCACCAGACGAACTGCTTGATAAACCCTGTTTTTGTATGAGAAAACTTATCTATTTCTGGCTGATCATGTTGGCTGCGCTACATGCGACGGCCCAGACTCGCGGCATTTCCTACCAGGCAGTAGCCCGCAACGCCAGCGGCACCCTGTTGTCCAACCAAACCATCAATCTGACACTTCGCATCAGAGAGACGAGTGCTGCCGGGACCCTTGTTTATGAAGAAACCCACTCACCGATCACGAACGATTATGGATTGTTTACGGTGGTGATCGGCAATGGTACGGTAGTGTCGGGGAGTTTTGATGGGATCGCCTGGGCAGATGACCTTCATTTCCTGGAGGTCCTGCTCAACAGCGCCAGCGTCGGCACCCAGGAACTTGTTGCGGTGCCCTACGCCAAAGTAGCCACTGATATGCTCCTGAAACATCTTACAGATGTGGACGATACGGCCCCCGCATCGGGACAAGTACTAAAATGGAGCGGCTCGCAGTGGGTACCAGCGGCTGATGCGGGGATCATTTATTCAGCAGGGGCAGGCATCGGCATTGCAGGGAATATTATCTCCAATACCGGTGACGCAGATGCCACCAATGACATCACCAACACCACTACGGCAGGCGGTGACCTCACTGGCACCTATCCTAACCCCAACGTAGGCGGATTGCAAGGGATCAGTGTAGCTGCAACAGCACCTGTCAGTGGACAAGTCTTAAAATACAACGGCACCTCATGGGCACCCGGTACAGACCTCGTATCAGGTGGCGGAGGTGGAGCGGTAAATGTCACAGCACGTCTCACAGGCGATGGCACAGCTGGTGCCCCCCTGGACCTGGCTTCACAGGGTGCCAGTTCCGGGCAGGTGCTGAAGTTCAACGGCAGTTCATGGGCTCCTGCTACCGATAATACTACCACCTACACAGCCGGTTCCGGAATTGTTATTGCAGGTACCACTATCTCTGCGACAGATGCTTCTGCGACCAATGAACTCCAGACCCTGTCCCTGAGTGGTGCTTCCCTCACCCTGAGCAATGGCGGCGGCACGGTCACCCTGCCGACCGGCACTACCTACACAGCAGGTACGGGTATCAACATAGCTGGTAACGTCATCACCAATACCGGTGACACCGATGCCGCCAATGACATCACCAATACCACAACTGCCGGAGGTGACCTCACCGGCACCTACCCTAACCCCAACGTGGACGGGCTGCAAGGCATCGCTGTCTCTGCCACTGCACCTTCCAACGGACAAGCCCTGGTTTATAACGGCACCCAATGGACCCCCACCACCCTGCCAGCAGGTACTGTTTATTCAGCTGGTACCGGTATCAGCATTGCTGGCAACGTCATCACCAATACCGGTGACCTCAGCAACACCAACGAACTCCAGACCCTGTCCCTGAGTGGTGCTTCCCTCACCCTGAGCAATGGCGGCGGCACGGTCACCCTGCCGACCGGCACCACCTACACAGCAGGTACGGGCATCAGCCTTGCCAGCAACATCATCACCAATACTGGCGATACCGATGCCGCCAACGACATCACCAATACCACAACTGCCGGGGGTGACCTCGCAGGTACTTACCCCAACCCCACTGTGGACGGGCTCCAGGGAGTAGGCGTAGCCACTACGACACCTACCAACGGGCAAGTCCTCAAGTACAACGGCACCGCATGGGCACCCGCCGGAGACAACAATACCACCTACACCGCAGGTACCGGTCTGAGCCTGACGGGAACAGTATTTGCCAATACCGGTGACACCGATGCCGCCAACGACATTACCAACACCACCACTGCCGGTGGGGACCTCGCCGGTACTTACCCTAACCCCACAGTGGACGGGCTCCAGGGAGTAGGCGTAGCCACTACGGCCCCTACCAACGGACAGGTTCTCAAGTACAACGGTACCGCATGGGCACCCGCCGGGGATAACAATACCACCTACACCGCGGGTACCGGTCTGAGCCTGACGGGAACAGTATTTGCCAATACCGGTGACACCGATGCCGCCAATGACATCACCAACACCACCACTGCCGGTGGGGACCTCGCCGGCACCTATCCCAACCCCAACGTTGACGGGCTGCAAGGCGTAGCTGTCTCTGCCACCGCACCTTCCAACGGACAAGCCCTGGTCTATAATGGCATCCAATGGACCCCCACCACCCTGCCAGCAGGTACTGTTTATTCAGCCGGTACTGGCATCAGCATTGCAGGCAACGTCATCACCAATACCGGCGACACCGACGCCAGCAACGACATCACCAATACCACTGCCGCCGGTGGCGACCTGACGGGCACTTATCCCAACCCAACGGTGGACGGACTCCGGGGCGTAACGGTCTCAGCAACAGCTCCTTCCAGTGGGCAGGCCCTGATCTACAACGGCACCCAATGGGCTCCAGCTGCGATCCCAGCTGACGGAGACGGATCCTCTACCAACGAGCTCCAGACCCTGTCTATCGCCAACACAACGATCAGCCTGACCAGCGGTGGCTCGGTAGTCCTGCCTTACACGGCGGGCACTGGCATCACCGTGTCGGCTGCGGGCATCATCACCAACACTGGTGACTTGAGTACCACCAACGAACTCCAGACGCTGTCCATTGCAGGTCAGAACCTCACCCTGAGCAATGGCGGGGGCACCGTCGCCCTGCCGACCGGTACCACCTACACCGCCGGTACCGGTCTGAGCCTGACGGGAACGGTCTTCGCCAACACTGGCGACACAGATGCCAGTAATGACATCACCAACACCACCACAGCCGGGGGTGACCTCACCGGTATCTACCCTAACCCCAACGTGGACGGGCTGCAAGGCGTAGCTGTCTCTGCCACCACACCTTCCAACGGACAAGTCCTCAAGTACAACGGCACCGCATGGGCACCCGCCGGAGACAACAATACCACCTACACCGCCGGTGCCGGTCTGAGCCTGACAGGAACGGTATTTGCCAATACCGGTGACACCGATGCCGCCAATGACATCACCAATACTACTGCCGCCGGTGGCGACCTGACGGGTACTTACCCCAACCCAACCGTAGATGCCCTCCAGGGTACGGCAGTAGCCAACACGGTGCCATCCAACGGCCAGGTCCTGAAATTTAACGGTACCTCCTGGGCACCCGCCGGGGATAACAATACAACCTATACGGCAGGTACGGGTATCACGATCGCAGGTACTACTATCTCGGCTGTGGATGCCTCCGCGACCAACGAACTCCAGACGCTGTCCATTGCAGGTCAGAACCTCACCCTGAGCAATGGCGGGGGCACCGTCGCCCTGCCGACCGGTACCACCTACACCGCAGGCACTGGCCTGAGCCTGACGGGAACGGTCTTCGCCAATACCGGTGACACCGATGCCTCCAACGACATCACCAACACCACGACTGCAGGCGGTGACCTTACCGGTACCTACCCTAACCCTACAGTGGACGGCCTCCAGGGAGTAGACGTAGCCACTACGGCCCCTACCAATGGACAAGTCCTCAAGTACAACGGCACCGCATGGGCACCCGCCGGGGATAACAACACGACTTATACCGCAGGTACTGGCCTGAGCCTGACGGGAACGGTATTTGCCAATACCGGTGACACCGACGCCAGCAACGACATCACCAATACCACTGCCGCCGGTGGCGACCTGACGGGCACTTATCCTAACCCGACTGTTGACGGACTCCGGGGCGTAACGGTCTCAGCAACAGCTCCAACCAACGGACAGGCCCTGATCTACAACGGTACCCAATGGGCACCTGCCGCCATCCCGGCTGACGGAGACGGCTCGTCTACCAACGAGATCCAGACGCTCTCTATTGCCAATACCACCATCAGCCTCAGCAATGGGGGCGGATCGGTTGTCCTGCCTTATACTGCTGGCACTGGCATCACCGTATCGGCTACAGGAGTCATCGCTAACACGGGCGACACCAATGCCGCCAACGACATCACCAATACCACCACAGCAGGCGGTGACCTTACCGGTACCTACCCTAACCCCACGGTGGACGGACTCCAGGGCAGGCCTGTATCTGCTACAGTGCCAGTAACCAATCAGATATTACGCTACGATGGTACCCAGTGGATACCCTCAAATGAAACTACCGGCAGCGGTCCCTGGGTCGAATCAGGATCCAATATTTACTGGATTTCGACTTCGCCGCTGGGTGGAAATGTAGGCATCGGAGATGCGACGCCGGCTGCCTCGCTGACAGTAGGCAACGGTGACAAATTCCAGGTGAGCGGCACTGATGGCGATGTGATCTTCACCGACGACAACGCCACCATTCGTTTCCCGGCCACAGCCATCCCCAACAGCCCCATGATTCAGATGTTTGCCAGTGGCACCCAGAATGCCGACCGTATGGTCGTCTCACACTCGCCATCGTTTCCGGCCTGGGGCATCGAGTACAAGGACACCACGGATGTCCTGTACTTCCGCGATGGGTCTGCGCGGCGATTTGCCTTTGAGCTGAGCAGCGGCTATATGGGCATCGGTGTAGAGAATCCCGACTTCCCCCTCGACGCATTGGGCCGTATGCGCCTGCGCTCCACCGGTAACCTGAGCAACTCCCCCGGCATCTGGTTCCAGAACAATGCAGGTACCTTTGACCGTGCCTTTTTTGGGATGTCAGAGCCAGACTCCATCGTCGGTATCTACAGCCAGCATATGGGCAAGTGGGCCATCGAGTTTGAGGTGATGCGCGAACCCCGTATCGGCATCAATATCCCGGCAGGCAGCCCGCCGCGCGCCGAGCTTCACCTCTACCACACCAACTTCGGGGGCTCCAATGACGGCGTCCGCATCCAGAATGAAGGATCCAATGCCCACTACTGGAACCTCTACACCTCCAATACGACCGGTGATTTTGAGTTTTTTAAGCAGGGGATCAAACGCGCTACCATCAAC
>JANRLQ010000077.1:0-17677 GCA_033762375.1 Bacteroidia bacterium | reverse complement strand
TCCTCCACCGTGATGCTCCGCATGAGATATACCGTAATAAAAGCGGCCACCTGGGTAGGCTGATAGGTCCCCTGTGCGATCTGTGTCAGGATATTGTAGGCTTCGTCACGGCTGAGCGTTTTGTGCGCCAGCAGGTGATTGAGGATTTCTTTCATGTGACAAAGAAAAAGTTAGGATTGTAACCAGTTGGAAATCATGGTTTTGCCATGCTGGGTGATCACCGACTCCGGATGAAATTGTACCCCGCATACCGGATACACGGCATGACGGAGTGCCATCACGGCACCTGCTTCGTCCTCTGCCAGCACGTGTATATCCGGAGGCAGGGTGTCACGTCGTACAGCCCAGGAGTGGTATCGGCCCACATAAACTTCTGCCGGTATCTCCTGAAACAGCGGGTCGCCGGGTTTCAGAATCCGGATCGGCGTTCCTACGCCGTGATAGACCTCGGAGAGGTTGTACAGCTCGCCGCCCAGGGCCTCAGCAATGGCCTGGTGGCCTAAACACACCCCCAGCATGGGGATTTGGGGGGCATATTGGCGGATCAGGGCCGGCATGATCCCGGCCTCTGCGGGGATCCCCGGCCCGGGAGAGAGGACAATCTTGTCATACCGGGATATAACCTCCAGCGGGAGGGCATCATTGCGGTGTACCTCCAGCTCAGCACCATATCCCAGTTCCCGGATGATATGAACGAGGTTGTAGGTAAATGAATCGTAATTGTCCAGCACAAGCAGTTTCATAGGATCAATATTGTGGTCTGATCATTCATACATTATAAGGTAGCAGCCAGCTCCAGCGCCCGTCGCAGGGCCATGAGTTTATTGGAGACTTCCTGGAGTTCTTTTTCGGGTTCTGACTTAAACACCACCCCGGCACCCGCCTGAAAAAACAGCCGGTTGCCCTTGCTGAGAAACGAGCGGATCATGATGGCATGATTAAAACTCCCGTCAAAACCCAGATACCCGATACACCCCCCGTAATACCCCCGGTTGTCGGGTTCGATGCGGTTGATGAGTTGCATGGCCATGTGTTTGGGGGCGCCGGAGAGGGTACCAGCCGGGAAGGTATCGGCTGCCAGCTGGAGGCTGGAGACTTGGGCGTCCACGGCAGCTGTCACGCGTGATACGAGGTGGATGACGTGGGAGTAATATTGGATCTCCTTAAAGGTCTCTACCTTAACCTCGGTCCCGGACCGGCTCAGGTCGTTCCGGGCCAGGTCCACGAGCATGACGTGTTCGGCGTTTTCTTTGGGATCCTCAAACAACATACGCGCCAGCCGGGCATCTTCATCATCATGGCCTGTCCGCCTGAAGGTCCCGGCGATCGGGTAAATACTGGCCTTCCCGCCCTGGATCACCAGTTGTGCCTCCGGAGAGGATCCCATGAGTTTGAAGTCTCCGTAATCACAATAAAACAGGTAGGGCGAAGGGTTGACCGATCGTAGTGCCCGGTAGACATTAAACTCGTCCCCGCTGAATGCCTGGCTAAACCGCCGGGAGAGTACGATCTGAAACACATCTCCCCGTGCGCAGTGTGCGATGCCCTGGCGTACCTGTGCCAGATAGGCGGCATCGTCCATATTGCTGGTCTCCGGACCCTCACAGGCAAACCGGTACTGCGGCAGGCTCTGGTGCCGGATCAGGGCTTCGAGCCGGTCCAGGCCACTGGAATCTGCTGTTGCTGAGAGGGTATGCTCCAGCAGGTGCATCTCGTTGTTGAAGTGGTTGATCACGATCAGGTACCGGTAGAGCTGATAGACCATGTCTGGGATACGCCGGTTTTCGTCCTCGCAGGGCCTGATCTGTACCGTATCATAATATTGTACCGTGTCATAGGTCTGGTACCCGAAAAGTCCATTATAACTAAACCTAAGCGGAAGGGCTTCTGTCTCGAAGCTCCTGACGTAGGCCTGCAGGCGGTCAGGCAACAAGCCCGGCTGGGTAATGGACTCCTGCTCCTGGGTATCATCCGGGTACTGGCGCGTGATGACCCCGTCCTGCACCGAAAACCGGGACATGGGACTGAGGCAAATGAAAGAGTACGTGTTTTCATTGCCGTGATAATCAGAGCTTTCCAGCAGCATGGCACCGGCAAAATGATCCCGCAGCCGCAGATACAGGCTCACCGGGGTGACCGTATCTGCCAGGAGGCGGCGGTGGTGGGTGAAAAGGTGAATTTTTTTCATATACATAGGGACATAAAAAAACCGGGCTTATCGTGTCGTAAACGATAAGCCCGGAGTAGGTAAGCTCTTTAGTTAGATTAGCACCATGCCTGGGGTATCATCCACGACTTCATCGGGGATGCGCCACCAATACTGAACATGTGATAATCCTGTTTTCATCAGGTTTTTGGGTTGATTACGCCGACAAATATAGGGGAATTTTCATACCCTCCAAGCGATCAGGGTATTTTTTTCAGCACAATATCTTCCTGATGTTTGGTGGTCACATATTGCAGGAAGGCCTTCAGGTTGACGTATTCTTCGGGCATATACAGGGTACGCTCCATAAACACGCTGCTGCTCAGGTAGATAATTTTGTCGATCTGTACGGCCTGAAACACAAACGTAGCTCCCCGGTCAGGCATGGTGACCCGTACAGCCTGCGGGAGCTGGGCGATCTCGTACCCCTCCGGGATGCGCAGGCCGATCAGGTAAGAGTCCCGGACCGGATACACAAGGTCCACCGGCGTGAGCCTTGACTCGTCCTCCAGCGTCAGGTCCAGCAATACCCGCGTCACGCTGGGCCTTACGATCAGCAACTCACCGATCTTCTGCGTCTGATCTGTGCTCAGGATGGAGCAGGCGACCGTCAGCGGAATATGCTCCTGAGAAGGTTGTACCACAAAAGGATCACTCACCCGGATGCTTTGACCTTTGAGGATATATTGCTGCAGATAGGATGCCAGCGAGTCAGCCCTGGCGATCCGGCCTTTCTCCAGTTGTGCTGCGTACCGCTCGTGCTCCACGGAGATAGTACCGCTTAATACCCCATTGTCGCTGAGTACGAGGCGGGCATAGGCTGTCCGGATGACCCGGTTCTGGCTATTGAGCGTGATCCAGTGGCCCTCAGCCCCGTCGGCCAGGTACCCTGTCTGGTTGATGTCGTTGGGCGGGAGGGTGCCGGTAGGAATCAGGGGGTCTGTCGCATCGAGCAGCCACTCTGTATTTTCATGCCGTACTGCTACGATCATGTGATTGAACTGGTACATAACAGGAGCATACGCCTGGATAGGCCCATTGTCGCGGGTGCTGATAAAGACGGGTCTTGCTTCCAGGCCTGCCTGCTGCAGGAGGAGCAGCAGCACATGGTTGATGTCGGCGCTGGCACCGGTACGGTTGGCTGACACCTTGCTGAGCCGGTCCGGGAGGTACCGGTAGGTGCTGTCCCACCGGAAGGTACGCTTCACATACTGATCCAGTCCTGCAATCTGTGCAGAGGCGCTCAGACCATCTGTTTTGCTTGCCCGCAGCCACTCGGTCAGCTGGGGGATATCCCGCCGGGAGGGGGCCAGCTTGCGGCTGAGATAGCGGTTCATCTGAGCCCAGTTTTCGAAAATCAGGTTATTGCTCTGCGAAAAATTCACGCCATAGGCCATCAGCAAGGGGGAGAGGGAGGCAGCATAGATCTGCTCAGCAGGGGCCAGGTCCTCCTGCGGCAGGGCAGGGATGTTTTCCATGCTGAAGATTTTTTCACTTCCATAGATCACCTGGGGTTGTGTCAGAAAACCAGGCTGGTCGCTACGGGAGCGGCTGAAGGCCGGTATGAGCTGCTCAGGTCCTGAGGCGGTATAGTTACCTTCGGCCATATTCAGCCGGGACACCTCTCCTCTGAAAATATGCTCATACTGCATAAAAAACGGAGCGCGAAGGACATACGCGCTGACATCCACCGGCCAGGTCCGCTGGAACTGCCAGGTGTGGAGCTTCTCGATCCTGCGCGAGCGGAGTTCATAGCTATACTCGATCACAGATCCGTCCCGCACAAACGGAAACTTGATTTGGGTCTGGAATTGGTCCCCCTCCTGTTTTTCTGTGTGGATGTTGCGCCGTGATACCGGAAACACGGTGACACCACCAGCTTCATTGGGGTTATACGTGTAGGCTTTTACCTGCGAGACAATCTCGACATCCTCCGGGTGGAGGAGCGTGATGTCTCCCTGGCGGGCTTCTGCGGCGTCCCATACCTTGATCCGGTACAAGACCTGGTAGGTGACACTGGGGGTTCGATTGACAAAATTTACCGTCGCGTGTGCCTCCGCGTGGAGGATGTGCGCCGGGAAGTCGCGGTACACGCCCGTCCTCGGCCATTCAAACCAGGCAGGATCAGGAACCCCGGGCTTGAACAGAGGAAGGTCGGTGTCCTGGGAATAGACTAATAGGTGCAGACACATCAGTGCCGCAAATAAGCCGTAGGGGCGGTTGCCAGCCATAAACAATAAACATCATGTTGATACACAGGATACTAACTGGCCCGTCTTGTGTGTGTTCAGCCAATATACAGATTTCTCTGTATTTATCCGCATGACGAATTTTTCTGGTGGGTCAGGGTTCTATATAGGCCTGAAGCCAGTCAGCTATTGTCCGATTGTTACTCAGGCGGGGAAATTTATTCTGGCCGCCGAGTTTGCCGATGGATTTCATGTACGCACGCGAAGCCTCCAGCCGGATCGGGTTGACAATCGCCATCCGGAGGATATTGCCTTCCCGCAGGTCATTATAATAGGTATTAAGACCCCGGAGCGCATGGTCCAGGTGGGCGGTGAAGGCCGCCAGGTCAGCAGGTGCCTGCGTGAACTCGACAAACCACTCATGCGCGGAGGCGCCTTTTTCACTTTCGATCCGGGGTGCAACCGTAAACTCCTGAAAAGCAGCACCTGTCGCCGCACAGGCCTCCAGAATAGCACGATTGACCTCCTCCGAGATTACGTGCTCCCCAAAGGCACTGATAAAGTGTTTGACCCGGCCGGATACCCGGAGTTTCCACGGACGGACAGACGTAAACCGCACCGTATCCCCTATGTCATAGGCCCAGAGACCAGCATTGGTAGATACGATCAGGGCATACTGTACGCCGGTCTCGACCTGGGCCAGGGTCAGGCGGGGGGCATCAGGCTGGCCGTACTGACTGATCGGAATGAACTCATAAAAAATCCCATAGTCAGGCATGACCAGGAGCCCGTCGTCTGTCTGGCTGTCCTGAAACGCAAAAAAACCCTCAGAAGCCGGAAAAACCTCCGTGACATCCACTTTGCCCTGGAAGTACTGCTCAAAAATGGGCTGATACGGACTGAAGTCCACCCCGCCCTGCACAAAAAGGGACAGATTGGGCCAGACCTCCAGGGGTGTTTTGCCGGTCTGGCGGCCCAGCTCCTCAAACAACATCTGCACCCAGGGTGGGATGCCGGAGATCAGGCGGAGGTCTTTGGTTTTGGTTTCCTGTACGATGGTGCGGACCTTCAGCTCCCAGTCTTCGATGATATTGGCGTCCCAGGACGGTACCCGGTTGGCCTGGAGATAGGCTGGCACAAAATGGTTGACAATACCGGACAGGCGGCCGGTTTTGATCCCATGTGCATTAGACTCGATCTCCGGACTCCCGGAGAGAAACATCATGTGACCATCCAGAAACCGGGCGTTCCCTGTTTCTGCCATATAACACATCAGGGCATCCCGTGCCCCCTGCACCTGCCGGGCGATGGAGTCGCGGGTGATCGGGATATATTTGGTGCCGGAGGTGGTGCCGGAGGTTTTGGCCAGGTACAGAGGGGTGCCGGGCCAGGTCACATCAGCTTCCCCGTGATAGATACGGTCCAGCCAGGGGCGGGAAGCCTCGTAGTCCCGGACAGGGACCTGGCGGCAGAAGTCTTCATGCGTGCGTATGGCTGCAAACCCGTGTTCACGGCCAAAGGCCGTACCAGCTGCCGTGCGCAGCAGGGTTTGGAAGGTCTGCGACTGTAGCCGCAGGGCATGGGCAGCCTCCCGGCGGATGGCAGCCGCCCGCTGACGGGCCCAGGCCAGGCCCACGAGGGTTTTGATACTCATGCCGCTAAGATAAACAAAAACCGTCATCACCGCAGACTACCTGCAATGATGACGGTGGGAGGCAGAGGCGTATCCTCAGGAAATGACCTCGTCCGGCACCAGGGGCATAGGCTCCAGGGATGCTTTTTCGAGGGTTTCTACCAATACGGGAACCTCCAGTTGAGCTACTTCATGAATCCGCTCGGCCAGGTTTTTGATCTGGCTGTTGTACTCATCCAGCATCTTTTTTCCCTTTTTGGTCAGGGTGATCAGGATCGAACGACGGTCCTCCTTGGAGTTGGTGCGTTTGACCAGGTTGAGGCGCTCAATTTTGTCTACGAGGCTCGTCAGGGTGCTGAATTTGATCTTAAAGGTCTCGCCCACCTGCTTCATCCGCTGCGCTCCAAAATCATGGATGTAGAGGATGATCTCCATCTCAGTCGCCGAAATCTTGTACTTTTTACGTATTTCGTTCTGATGATGCCGAAATACGTCTCTCATCAACAAAAGTTGTTTCTCAAGGCTAATGGTTTCTTGCGGCAAGGAGGTTTCAATTTTGGTCGGTTTTGTCATACGTTTTTGCTGAATTAGGTTGTAGCAAGCTGTTACTTACCCTCATTAACACCCACAAAGCACTATTGTTCCAATGTTCAGAGTATCAAACGCGATGTAATAAACCCCAAACCGGTAATATTTCCAAAGCCTAATTTGTGCGATGTTAATTTTTTAAGATAAACGTATCCAGACCCTGCAAGGTTGTTGGATTTTTGAAATTTTTTTGGGCTCGTAACAAGCTGTTCTTGACGTAACAGGTTGAAAGTAAAAGGATTAAAATGTAGGATATTTTGAGTAACAGGACTCAAAAACCTGTATCACAAGGCATAAACTTTCTGGAAATACAAAGGATTCATACATACGCATAATCGGATTAAAGGTTACATATTTTGATAGGTGTTTTTGTATAAAGCAGCCTTATACCCGTCTGAGCCGGGCTGTGAGTCGCTGCCGGGACCTGCGGAGCCAGTATTGGGCCTGTTTCATGAGGGAGTTGCCGGCCATCAATACCTGGATGAGCTCCGACACAGACTGGTATCGCTGGCGGGGATCGGGGTGGGTGGCGTGAAAAATAGATCTGCTCAGGTGGCGGGGTATCAGCCGGTGGTGCTGTGTCAGGAAATCATGCAAATTGTTTTCTGTCGTAAAAGAAAGATTCGCGATAGATTGTCCGGTCGCCATTTCGAACATCACAGCCCCCAAAGCATATATATCGGTCTGTTTGTTGACGGGACTTTCGCCCCGGATTACCTCCGGCGGGAAAAACGCCTCCAGCCGCTCTGTACGAGCCCGCTGCCGGATAGACTCGGGGACTTCCATCCGGACGTTGTGGGCACGGGTCATGTCCGTGAAGAGAAAGTCAATCAACTTAGGCACACCGTCCGGTGTGAACATGATCTTCCGGGTTTTGATATTGCCGTGGATGATGCCTTCCCGTGCGCTTCCTGCCTCATCTTCGTAGCGGGTGTGGTGGGCCGCCTCCAGTCCGGTGGCGATCTGCAGGCAGATATCTATCAGATACTCAATGTCTTCTTTTTTTTCCATCATCCCGGCCAGGTTGAGCTCGTCCAGCCGCCTGCCTTTGACCAGTTCCATGACGATGTACATCCGCCGGCTTCCGCCTACGAGTGCCTCTCCCACGTCATAAAAGTTGACAATATTGGGGTGGCGCAGGCTGCCCAGGCCCTTGTTGCCTGCGATCAGGATACTGCGCAGGATTTCGTATCCATCTGTCACGGGGTGGGTGATTTTCAGGGCCCGCTCCTCGTTGAGGTTGATGTGCAGCGCCCGGTATACATTACCGATGCTGCCCTGGCCGAGCTGCTCCAGCAGTTTGTAGTTGCCGAGGGTTTGGCCCGTAAAGTCTTCGTTTTCAGCAGGTTCGTCGTGCTGGGCCTGGCTCTCAAACAGGGTGACCCGTGCCGGCATCACGATGTCGGGCCGGAGAAACATCTTCCACGGCAACTGATTCTCCGGGGCCGTCTCCGGGGCATCCTCCCAGTACAGCCCCCGGGTGAGGGACTCCTGCCGGAAGTGTTCCGGCCCAAACTCGCCCAGCAGCATGCCCTCTGCCTCCTGAAAAGCATCCTCAATGCTGGCACCATTGGCAAGACCCTGATAAAAAACCGTCGAAAACCGGGTCGCCTGATCATCAGGTATCTTGCGGGAGGTCGCGATCACGACCGGTATATTGGCATCCAGCAGGAGCCGGGCGTGTTCACCCGTGGCGCAGGCATTGAGGAAGACCAGCTTCAGGCCTTTTTGGGCACCCAGAAACCGGGCTAATCCCAGGGAGAAGAAAGATTTGTTGCCCCCTTGTTCATTTTCCAGCCAGAGTTCGTCCTCGTCTGCATGACCCGCATAATGGAATGCCCAGATACGCCCTTCGTACCAGGCATCCTGAAAAAAAGCTGCTATTTCCCCCTGCGAAGCTGCCGGTATCACCCGCACATGGCATTGGTTTTTCTGGACCGCTTTTTCAGTGACCTGGAGCAGGTGTTTCATCTCCGTGGTGAGCTGACGCAGAAACCCTTTTTCACTACGCTCATTAGCGAAAGCCATCAGGAGCACAGGCGCAGGAAGCTGAATATGGGACATAGAGGACGTGGTTCAGGCCGTAGATACAATGTAGGTGTTACATACAGATTGGCAGATACTTTAGGCCAGCATATTCGTTATATGTATGACCAGGGCAAAAAGTGTATCCGGATGTAATCTTCTGTTTAGGCGAATTAGCAAGAATATTTTAACTTTACAGCCGGATAAAGAATTTTTTTGTGACCTGGTCGTATGATGACCTTCTGAATGTGTAAAACCAAACTTACATTACGTTACCCATTATGAAAATGATGTCCCTGAGAAAAACATTCGCTGTTGCTGCCGTAGCAGCTGTTGCGCTTTTTACAGCCAGCTGTGAGACCGATCCCTGTGCCAACTCCGATTGCGGCAGCCAGGGCGGCTGTACCGTGATTGCCGATGAGCCAGTATGTCTTTGCAACAATGGCTACGAAGAAAACGCCGATGGCAAATGCGAAGTCCGTTCCACCAGCAAGTTTGTCGGTAACTGGACAGCAAATGAGTCCTGCACGGACAATATCCTCAACACAACTTTTGACTACACCTATGATGTAGCTACGACAGAGTCTTCTGCTGATGTCACGAAAATTTTCATGGAGGGTCTTGCTGCGCTTGCCTGCGGATCTGCTGGTGAGGCTGAGCCTGTGGTGACCGTTGCCATGGATGCTTTTACGATTGATGTGGCTACCTATTGCAAAGACAACCTGCCTGCCAGCCTGGAGTTTTCCGGATATCAGTTTGTGAGCGGATCAGGTACCTTTGATGACAAAGGTGATACCAATGCCGCCAACGACGAGATCAACCTTACCTACCGGGTAAAATGGACCCAAAAAGAAGGGTCAACCACGGAAGAGTTTGACTTTTCCTGCACCGTTAAGATGACCCGCAAGTAATATCTGGTTGCCGGGGTGCTGTGTCATGCCCGGCAACTTTTTTTTTCATAACCCTTTTGCCGGACCCCTCATGATGAATCTAAAACACATACTGGCTGCCTCCCTGATCTGTGCGATGGCAGTCGTAGCATGCAGCGACAAAGACAAAGAAGCTGAGCGTCAGCAGCGTATCCTCGACTCTATCGCCCGTATGGACTCACTGGCACGGGTAGAGGCTGAGATGAAAGCCAAACACATCGCTGACTCTATCGCACTGGCTGAGCAGGCCCGCCTCGACTCCCTGCGCCTGGACTCCATTGCCAAGGCCGGAACAGGCAGCACCAAACGCACGTCCACCAAGCCGACGACCAAACCTTCTACCGGCTCATCTGCCACCACGACGACCACTCCCACTACCGGTGGCCCATCCAAAGGCGGAGGCACGGCGCCTACTACCGGCGCACCGAGCAAGGGGGGCGATGTACGCTCTACCGAGCAAGCTCCCGCAGCTCCCCGCAAGGGCGGAGATCCCCGCTCTACGGGCTCAGGTGGCGGTGGCGGACGCTGAGACATGCTGAGACTTATCGGGCCGGAATCACCATTCCGGCCTTTTTTATTGGCTGCCTATTTCACATCTTGCCTGATGTAGTAGGGTAATTTTTAAATTACACGTATCAAGCGTATGAAACAGTTGGTTTTAATAGGAATCATGGCGATGTGTGGAGGCCCCCTGCTGGCCCAGCGCGCCTTGTACAAGCCACAGGTGCATGAGATCAGCCTGCAGGCTGGTTCTGCTCAGTTGTTGCCAGGATATGAGGGAGGCCTTCAGGCACCCGGGGTCCTCCTTCCGCCACGCGGACTGTTATACACCTACCATTATTCGATCACACATGGGGTCCGGGCAGGTGCCCAGGTGCGCAGGCTCTCGCTTGACTACCAGCAGCCCATAGGACCGTATGAAACCTATCAGGCGACGACCGAAAACCTGGACTTCAGGCTGGGATATGTGTACAACCGGTACCAGGGACCTGTCAGGCTGCATGCAGGGGTAGAAGGCCGTTACTCACTGGGTCAGACGGAGCAGTATGGCGTATATGCCGGCTCCAGCAATTTTAATGACCGTTCTTACAAGACGGGCGGTCTGGGAGGAGCTGCTTTTGCGGGGTATAGTTTTTTTGTGGGTACCCATCTGTCACTTGGGATGGAGTTATCAGCCCATATCATGCCCTGGTCCCAGCGCCGGTACAACCTCACCGATGTGCCGACCCTGGTATTGCCCAATCCCGATACCGGATTTGATTTTTCGGTATATATAAATTATCACACTGTTAAGATGAAAAAACGGTGCACCTGCCCGCGTCATTGAGGCAGGCAGTTCATCATGTGGATCATGGCCCCGGTTCGGGGCCTTTTTTGTGAAGCCTGATCGGGTTGCATTCGTTTGCCTGTGTTTGGATAGCGCCGTTTTATGCTGATATTGGTTATTGAATTGATCAATTACCAAAGCTTACGGAAGCATGAATAAGGCAACTACACTACTCAAACTGGCAGTACTGCTGGGGGCCTGGTCCCTGGGCAGTCTCCCGGGACGGGGTCAGCCAGCTTATACGCTGGTTTCTCTGGACAATCTCAGTTTTTTTAAATCTCCTGCTGCTAACTGGCGCCTGGCATCTGATGTACAGGTCAGCCCCAGGGTCCAGGGCGATTTCCGGCCGGTAACGGGTACCGGGGTACTGGTCAATACTCCGGCAGATGTGCATGAAGACCTGTTTTCGGCAGAAGAATTTGGTGACCTGGACCTGGAGTTTGAGTTTATGATGGCGCCCGGCTCCAATTCGGGCGTATATCTTCAGGGCCGCTATGAAATACAATTGCTGGATAGCTGGGGCAAAAAAAATCCCGGCTTTGGTGACTGTGGCGGGATCTATGAGCGCTGGAATGACCAAAAACCTGACGGGCAAAAAGGGTATCAGGGCGTTGCCCCCCGCGAGAATGCCTGCAAAGCACCAGGTCTCTGGCAAAAAATGCTGATTTCGTTTCAGGCACCTAAGTTTGACGCCAAAGGCAACAAAACCGCCAATGCCCGTATCCTGCGGATCGAGCTCAACGGGGTCGTCCTGCATGAAAACGTCGAACTTACCGGCCCTACCCGTGGTGCCATGTCTGCAGACGAAAAAGCCATGGGGCCCCTCCGGATACAGGGAGATCACGGTGCAGTGGCTTTTCGCCATATCAAATACGCCCACTATAACCGCCCACCCGTCACCCTCACCAACCTGACCTATTCGTTGTATCCCCGCGAGACGGTGGATATTCCCGCCCTTGAGTCCCTCAAGCCAGAAAGCCAGGGAACCCTTTCTGCCCTTTCATGGGAAGTGCCGGGCCTGCCGGAGCGGTTTATCCTGCGGATCATGGGGGTACTGGAAGTGCCGGTGGCAGGTACGTATCAGATCGAACACATCGGTTTTGGCAGCTCCCGGCTCATGGTGGATGGCAAACAGTTGGATGCCTGGAGCTGGTTTTCCAATACCGTCAGCGCAGAGTTGAGTGCAGGCCCTCACCAGATAGAGCTGGCCTATGCCAAATACGATACCTGGTATGCCCCGGGATTGGGACTGATTGTTTCCGGCCCTGGCCTGCGTGCCCAGTCGCTGCATACCCTCAGCTCTATTGTCCTCCCCAATCCTGCCAGCGCCATAGCAGCGCCGCTAGGGTATGAACCTTATATCCTCCGCTGTTTTGTGGACGTGAATGCCCCCCGCGAGGAGGCGCACCGGGTGGTGCATGCCATCAACGTAGGCACACCCGGCAAGGCACACTATACTTTCAATGCAGACAACGGTGCCCTGGTACAGGCCTGGCGGGGCGGATTTATGGACGCTACCCCTATGTGGCACGACCGGGGTGATGGCAGTGCCCGCCCGGTAGGAGCTGTACTCCGCATGAGCGACAAACCCGCGATCCAGCCGCTGACAGATATGAATGCACCTTTCCCGGCCTTGCTTTCGCAGGACGCCTGGCGGTTTCAGGGGTATCGGCTTGATGAGGCGGGGTATCCGATATTCACGTATCAGGTACACGGTGCTACCGTTTCGGACCGGTTCATCCCGGGAGAAGATGGAAAATCCCTCACCCGCGAACTCACCATCAGCGGAGGTCAGGGCCTGTACCTGTGTCTGGCCCGCGGGACAGATATCCAGCCGGTAGGTAAACCCAAAGACCAGTTATATGCAGTGGACGGACGTAGCTGGTACCTGCAACTTCCGCCCAAAACCACCCCTGTTATTCGTCGGGTAGCAGAGGCAACCCTTGCCTTCAAAAACGGTCAGCCTGCCCTGGCGGCGGGTACCCAGGATCAGGTACAGGAACTCCTGCTGCCTGCCAGCGGTGTCATTCGTTATACCGTGATGTGGTAATTAACTCCTTGATAATCAAAACAATGAAAAAATACTATACCCTCATCTGCGGGCTTATCGTTGCCTGTCAGATGACCCTTCCGGTACAGGCACAAGAGTTTTTGCCTAAGGAAGACGACTTTTACAAAATTATCACCATTCCCGTTCCTGAAGGGATCGTGCTGGAAGCCGGGGGCGTAGTGACCCTCCCGGAGGGTGACCTCGCCATTTCGACCCGGCGGGGTGATGTATGGATCGTGGAGAACCCCTACATGAATGATCGTTCATCGCCCAACTTCCGCAAGTTTGCCTCCGGTATGCACGAGTGTCTGGGGCTGGCCTGGGTGGAGGGAGATCTGTATGTGGCCCAGCGGGGGGAGCTGACCCGCCTGCGTGACACCAACGGCGACGGCCGGGCCGATGAGTACCATACCGTATATGCATGGCCCGTCTCCGGGCATTATCACGAGTACTCCTTCGGGCCGGTGGTAGGTCCGGACGGGAGTATGTTTGTCTCTGGCAATGTCGCCTTTGGGGATGCTGAGTGGTGGCGGGGTGAGAGCCGGGTACCCTGGCGGGGCTGGATCATGCGGATCACCCCTGACGGCAAGATGGAACCCTGGGCTACCGGTATGCGCTCACCCTGCGGACTGGGTATCGTGGATGGAAAGTTGTTTTACGGAGACAATCAGGGTGACTGGATGGGCTCCGGATTTATTACGGTAGTAGAAAAAGGAGACTTTACAGGTCATCCTGCCGGCCTCACCTGGGCCACCCGGCCTGAATCCCCCGTCAAGCTGACGGCAGAAGCCCTGTATGCACAGGTGGATCCGCGGTTTAGTCCGCCCGGCACTGCCATTAAGCCTGAGAATATTGAAAACGAAGTACCTACCGTACTGGCTGAGGTAGAGCAGAAACTGCCTGCCATCCGTACACCCTCGGTCTGGCTTCCGCACGGGGTATTGGGGATTTCGACCTCGCAGATCATGCCGGACGAGACAGCAGGTGGATTTGGTCCCTTTGCCGGACAGTTATTTGTCGGGGACCAGGGCCAGAGCAAAATTGACCGGGTATTTTTGGAAAAAGTAAATGGCGTCTATCAGGGAGCCGCTTTTGCGTTTCGGGAGGGTTTTCAGTCCGGGGTGCTCCGTATGTCCTGGGGCCGGGACGGCTCCATGTTTGTGGGGCAGACCAACCGTGGCTGGGGATCTACCGGTGATGATCCCTTTGGGTTGCAGCGCCTGGTATGGACGGGCAAAACACCCTTTGAGATGAAGGCAATCCGGGCTATGCCGGATGGATTTGAAGTTGAGTTTACCCAACCCGTGGACAAAAAAACGGCTTCGGATCTTGCTTCATATGAGATCACCAGTTTTATCTACAAGTATCACCCGGTGTATGGAAGCCCGGTGGTACAAGACAGTGTGCTGGAGGTCTGGGCCGCGATTGTATCAGAAGACGGCATGCGGGTGCGGCTGGTAGTGCCCGATATTCGCAAGTCTTTTGTGCATGAAATAAAATCTATCGGTGTTAGGTCGTATTCAGGCAATTTTCCGCTGCTGCATCAGACGGGGTACTATACCCTCAATGAAATCCCGGCAGGCCCCAAGCTTAACGTCTCCCGGCCGGTGAAACAAGCGGCAATCCCTGAGACACCCGTGATGGACCATAGCCAACACACGGCAGGCGCTGCGGCGCCGGCGGCTCCCGCTGCACCTGCGGAGGCCAAGCCCAAACCCGTGGCCCTCGGCAAACGCACCAACAAGATGCCTGCTGATTGGGGCAAGGTGGATCAGAGTATCCAGTTGGGTACCCAGCCGGGCCTGAAGTACGACAAAACGACCATCACCGTCAAAGCAGGCAGCAAAATCCGCTGGACCTTCCGCAACAACGATGACATGCCGCATAACCTGGTCATTGTCAAGCCGGGAACGGCTGACAATGTCGCCCAAAAAGCCATTGAACTCGGGCTTAAGGGCGAGTCAAAAGGGTGGGTGCCAGATTCACCGGATATTCTGTTTCATACCCGGCTGGTCGGTCCGGGCGCTTCGGAGACCATTTACATGATTGCGCCTGCCAAGCCAGGCACCTACACCTATGTTTGTACCTTCCCGGGCCACGGCACCGTCATGCGGGGCACGCTGCGGGTAGAGTAGGGGATCGCTGAAGGATGAATATTGGGCTGCCCTGGTGGCAGCCCTTTTCAGTTGGATTCCGTACAAATATTTCGCTTAACCGGTTCAGGTCTGTAATTTGCAGGACAATTATCTTTTTCCCTATGTTTCGGCTTTTCAGTACGATAGTGCTCTGTATCAGCTTGTACCCGGCATTTTCCCAGGTAGCATACTGGCAAAAACTCCTGGGCGGTACCGCCTATGACAATGGCAGAGACATGCTGCTGATGGCGGATGGCGGCTTGGTGATCGCGGGTGAGCTGGCTTCGTCGGATAAGCTCGGGCGCAACAATCACGGGGCAGGGGAGGATGTATTTCTGGGAAAGTACGCTACCCAGGGTGTTTTTTTCTGGCAGCATACCCTGGGCGGTCCCGGCCCTGACCGGGTATCGGACATCAATTTGACGCAGGATGGCGGGGTTATCATGGTGGGTACTTCTTCACTTGCGGGCGGAGACATTGCGGTGAGCCATGGTGGAGAGGATGTCTGGGTCGTGAAAATTGACCCTGCCGGTAACCTGCTCTGGAGCAGGTCCTTCGGTGGGCGGGGAGATGACCGGGGGATCACGGTGATCGAAACCTCAGATGGGGGATTTCTGGTCGGCGGGGAGTCCACCTCCCGGGACGGGGATATGCACTCCCCGCATCATGGCGGACTGGATGCCTGGTTGGTGCGCCTCAACAGTGGGGGGCGCCTTATCTGGGAAAAACACTATGGAGGTCCCCGGAATGAAAAAATTAATCGCATCCTGGAAGTCGCCCCGGACAGTTTTCTGGTACTGGCCTCGACAGACGGTATCGGGATGGACGTGCAGGCTCACCTGGGAAAAAAAGATGCCTGGCTTTTTACGGTGAATGGACGCGGACAGCTGGGGTGGCAGCAGGTATATGGCGGGCAGGAAAATGACGAACTCCACGAGCTCATCCGGGATTCGGAGGGTAATTTTGTGATGGCCGGAACCAGTTTTTCGGCTAATGGCCATATTCCTTTTCAGCGGGGGCTGGGAGATGCCTGGCTGCTGAAAATAGCCCCGGACGGGGTGGTCCTATGGAGTGTCACCTATGGGGGACGCCGCCCGGACGGATTTAGCGGGGTGGCCGAAACAGCTGACGGGGGATTTATCGTCTGCGGCCAGACAGAAAGCCCTACGGGCGACGGCGATATCGAAAAAAACAACGGGTACTTTGATGCCTGGCTGATGAAAATAAATACGTACGGTGAGCGGCAATGGGCGCGGACCATCGGGTACGAAGCCAGGGATGTTCTGTACACGGTACTGGAGGCCCCTAAGGGTGGTTTTTTGGCCTTCGGGTCCTCAGTACAGGACCCGGCAGGGATTCCTGAGCCCGGGGTCGGCGGATTTGCAGACATGTGGCTGATCAATATCAGCGATCCCAAGCGCCTCGGCGTGCGGCCGTATATCACACCGCCGCTGCTCTCCGGCAATGTCACCGACAAAACCACCGGCGCAGTCGTGACAGCTCAGATCACCCTCACCGACAATGCCACCCTGGACTCCCTGGCCCTGACACAGGCCGAGCCGGACTCCGGCAAGTTTGTCTTGCTGCTGCCCACCTACGGACTGGTGAGTATCAATGTATTAGCGCCCGGATACCTGTTTTATGGGCAAGACATCCGCCTGGACTCCGTGATCTCGGATACCCAGGCTGCGCTGGACATCCGGCTGGAGCCGATCCGTATAGGCAGTACCCTTATCCTGAAAAACATCTATTTTGACGTAGGCAAATGGGAACTGCTCCCAGCCTCCTTCGCAGAGTTGGAGCGGGTGGTAGCCTTCCTCACCCTGAATCCACGGGTGCAAATCCAGATCAGCGGCCACACTGACAATACCGGCAACAAAACCGAGGCCGTGGCTCTTTCCCTCAACCGCGCCAATGCCGTCCGCACCTACCTCAAAGAAGCCGGCATCGCCGATGCCCGCCTCAAAGTTAAAGGATATGGCATGTATCGCCCCATCGCCCCCAACACCACCCCCGACGGCCGCCAGAAAAACCGCCGGGTAGAGTTTGAGGTGATTAATATGTGAGGTCAGGGGATCTGTAGGGGCGGTCCGGCAGGCCGCCCCTACTGCCAGTGCCGCAGGCCATAACCGGGCTTCGGCGACGGCGCAGGTATGCGCCTGCTCAGCCCTTTTTTGGGGTGCGATGCACCGATATTCCCCTCCTGTGGAGGGGTGATTTACCACAGGTAAATCGGGGTGGTTGGATCCCGCAGACGCAGGATGCTGCGCGTCGCGCGAAGGGACAGCCCTGAGCAGCACCCGCGCGGGCGCGTCGCCGAAGGGCTTTTCTAGATGCTGCGCATCAGACCGGGGACCAGTAGGGGCGGTCCGGCAGGCCGCCCCGCCAACTCCGGAGGAGTGGCAGGATGATAGCCCACAGATACATCATTTTTTTTCGTCGAAAACCCCGGAGTTATACCGTTAGATTCCAAAAGAATGGTAAACATTTTATATGTTTACGGGACGGGTGCTCGGACAAGATCCCGTTCATTTCCGGCATTGCTGGATTGGGACGTTTCGAGCGCCTTTCTTTTTCTTGCAGCCTTGTTTGAGA
>JANRLQ010000076.1:0-18062 GCA_033762375.1 Bacteroidia bacterium | reverse complement strand
GATTGAAAACAGGTGGTCCGCCTCTGCAGCACTGTCTATGCTCACCAGTTGCAGGGTGCGGGAGCTGATGTCCATGGTGGTTTCCTTGAGCTGCTCAGGGTTCATCTCGCCGAGACCCTTATACCGCTGCACGGTCGCCCGCGACTCATCGCCTCCGGCAAAGTCCAGGATCGCCTGCTTGCGGTCGGCCTCTGTCCAGCAGTAGCGGGCCTGCTTGCCTACCCGCACCTGGTAGAGGGGCGGCTGCGCGATATACAGGTATCCCTGTGTGATCAGGGGCTGCAAGTGGCGATAAAACAACGTCAGGAGCAGGGTACGGATATGGCTTCCGTCCACATCTGCATCCGTCATCAGGATCACCTTGTGATACCGGAGGCGGTTGAGGTTGAGCTCTTCATTCTGCCCTACTCCGGTGATACCGAGGGCGAGCACGATATTGCGGATTTCCTCATTGTCATAGATGCGGGAAGGGACTGCTTTTTCGACATTGAGGATCTTGCCGCGCAGCGGAAGGATCGCCTGAAACCGCCGGTCACGGCCCTGCTTGGCACTCCCGCCGGCAGAGTCACCCTCGACCAGAAATATCTCACACTCCTCCGCCTGGCGGCTGGAGCAGCTCGCGAGTTTGCCTGGAAGGCCGCCCCCGATGGTGCTGCCCCGCTTCTGGACAGCATCCCGGGCTTTTTTGGCAGCGTACCGGGCCTCCGCAGAGATCAGGACCTTGGAGACGACGCGGCGGGCTGTATCCGGATTTTCCTCCAGAAAATCAGCCAGCTGAGCAGCGACGATGCTCTCCACGATCCCCATTACATCGCTGTTGCCGAGTTTGGTTTTGGTCTGTCCCTCAAACTGGGGCTCAGGTACCTTCACCGAAATGACACAAGTCAAGCCCTCGCGGAAGTCATCTCCCGTGATCGGGAATTTGACTTTTTTGAGATATCCTTCCTTCTCTGCGTAGTTTTTGAGGATACGGGTCAGGGCTTTTTTGAAGCCGGATACGTGGGTACCGCCTTCATGGGTATTGATGTTGTTGACGTAGGAGTGAATATTTTCGTTGTACGAGCTATTGTACTGGATAGCCACCTCAACCGGGATCGCCGCCTCCTTGTCCACCCCGCTGATATAGATCGGGGTATCGTGGAGCGGCTGGCGGTTGGCATCGAGAAATTTTACAAACTCAGGCAGCCCTCCCTCAGAGAAATACTTACGTGTAAGAAACTGACAGTCAGCATATTCTGTCATTTTTTTATCCTCATCAGACGGCACTTCCCGCTCATCGGTGAGCTGGATATGTACGCCCCGGTTGAGATACGCCAGCTCGCGGAGGCGGGAGGCCAGGGTATCAAACTTATATTCGTCTGTGGTGAAGATCGTATTGTCCGGCAAAAAACGGGTCAGCGTGCCCCGGTCATCCGAATCGCCCACCACCTCAACGGCGGTGACGGGTACCCCTTTTTCATATACCTGCCGGTGTTCTTTCCCGTCCCGGTAGACGTGGACCTCACAGCGGGATGAGAGGGCATTGACGCAGGAAACCCCTACCCCATGCAGACCGCCGGAGACTTTGTAGGAGTTTTTGTCAAACTTGCCACCGGCACCCAGCCGGGTCATCACCAGTTCCAGGGCTGAAATACCTTCTTTTTCGTGAACATCCACCGGGATCCCCCGCCCGTTGTCACGCACGGTGATAGACGTGTCGGCATGGATTGTGACAAACACGTGGGTACAATACCCTGCCATGGCTTCATCAATCGAGTTGTCCACCACCTCGTACACCAGGTGATGCAGTCCCCGCTCGCCCACGTCTCCGATGTACATAGCAGGCCGCTTACGGACGTGCTCCAACCCCTCTACCACCTGGATATTGCTGGCGGAGTATCCCGTTACCTGCGTTTCTAATGTGCTCATGCTGAATACCTTATTGATCTGATCTGTCTAATTCAAACAACCTCCCAATTTACGGAAAAGAATTGGGAAATCACAGGCAAACGGTCAAAAACATCTGGCCCGGACGCAAAAAAAATCTCTGGCCAGAGATGCCCGGCCAGAGAAATAAACAGCTGATTATCAGATTTTTAAAATGTAACCAAAATACCGTGCTTGTGACCAATGGCTCAAGTTAGCTACAACTCCTGAAAACAGGATAAATTTGCCTGTCTGCCTCACACCACGTCCCGCAAGACCTTGCAGAAGGTTTTGACATCCTCCAGCCGTCCGGTACTGACCCTGCTCCACGTCATAAAAGGAGGGAAGGGCCGCCCGGTCAGGATACCTTTCTGGGCCATGCGGTCATTAAATTCTGTCACGGGTTGTTTCGTGTCAAAAAACACAAAGTTGGCGTGCGAGCGTACGTACCGGAGTTTGAGGTCATCGAGGGTCTCGTAGAGGAGGCGGAGGGCCTCCGCATTTTGTTTCAGGCTGTAGGCATAAAACTCCGTATCCCGGAGCGCCGCCTGGGCCCCGCACATCGCCGGGATGCTCACGGTCGCCATCGTATGTGCCCGCAGGCGCTGTGCGATGTCAGGACGGGCCACCAGGTACCCGATCCGCATACCGGCCATACCGTACACCTTGGAGAGGGTGCGGGACACGATGACGTTCATGCCTTGTTTGACCAGCTCAATCATAGAAGGGTACCCCGGCTCTGTGATATAGTCAAAGTAGGCCTCGTCTGCCAGGACTACCGTGCGCCCGGAGACACTGGCGCAGAAGTCCCGCATCCGGTCAGCAGGCAGGAGGGTGCCGCTGGGGTTATTGGGGTTGCAGACAAATACGAGGCTCGTGCGGTGGGTAATCCGCTGCGCCATCGCCTCCAGGTCATGGCCGAGGTTGGCATCCAGCGGGACATAATGAATATAGGCTCCCCAGCGCTGGGCATACTCCATCAGGGCCAGAAACGTCGGCTGGGCAGCGATGATCTCACCGCCGTGCAGGCCATAGGCAAGTCCTGCTGCGTGCAGGCCCTCTCCTGACCCGACCGTGAGGACAATATGCTCCGGGCTGACCCCATGCCGGGCTGCAATCATTGCGGCAGTCTCCCGCATCATGTCGTATGGGTACCGGCACATCTGCTCAAATCCATCCATAAGGGCCTTCCGGACAGCCTCAGAGGGACCATAAGGATTTTCATTGGATTGAAGCCGGATCGGGCCCGCTGGCGGGCTGACGACGGGTGTCGCCGGATGGGCAAGTACCGAGGCTCCCCCCAACAGGGTAAAAGCACCGCCCAGGCCGGCAGACTTAAGCCACTCTCTTCGGTTGATCGTATTCATACAAGTGATGATTAGCCATTGTAAACATACAGAAGCAGAAACAACGGGAAGGTACGTTTTTTTGGCGCAGGTTGGAGCAGAATATACAGGAAATACCCCCCGGAGATACAAGCAGGATTCAGAAATCATACACTGAGGCTGTTTATCTTACATACCTGTTTCATTCATGCAAAACTGTTTCATCGGCATAGGATTTTTCAGGAGAAATATTTTACTTGGAAACTCTCAATAGCTTTTTCCACCTTAATCCAACGTGTACAGCGTATGTTTACCTACTTACGTCGAGTCGGACTTAGTCTGCTGTTGCTGGCCATGGCCCTACCCCAGGTGCTGCAGGCCCAATCACTTACTTTTCCCCGTGTCAAAGACGATCCTGCCGGTCGGGCAGCGTATGAGTACCAGATGCTCATAGACCCGGCCACAGGCCGTATCCCGGCAGATATCCGTGAAAAAGAACTCGGATTTGTCTACGCTGACCCTAACCTTTCCGGTGCTGTCCGGGCGACAGGTGCTACCTGGGTGAACCGGGGACCCTACAACGTAGGGGGCCGTACCCGCGCACTGGCCATTGATGTGACCAATGAAAACATTCTGCTGGCAGGTGGTGTCTCCGGCGGGATGTGGCGCTCGGTCAACGGCGGCTCCTCCTGGGCCAAAACCACCGGCTCCTCTGAACTGCACAGTGTCACCTGCCTCGCGCAGGATCCGCGTGCCGGTTTCACCAGCACCTGGTATTATGCGACAGGTGAAGGGTATGGCAACTCTGCCAGCGCGACCGGTGCTGCCTACCGCGGCAACGGGGTCTACAAATCCACTGACGGAGGCCTGACCTGGGTAAACCTGAGCGCTACGGCTGCGGATCCTACGGTATTCAGCGGCAATTTTCAGTACAACTGGAACATCGTCGTCAACCCCGTCAACGGAGATGTGTATGCTGCTACAGGGGCCGGTATCTTCCGCTCACAGAATGGTGGTACCTCCTGGGCCAATGTACTGGACGGCGGTACGTCTTCCCTTAAGTACACAGACATTGCCGTTACCACAACAGGTGTGCTGTATGCGACCATCTCCAGCACGGGTACCCCTAACAAGGGCATTTTCCGCTCAACGGACGGGACTACCTGGACGGCCATTACACCGACCGGATTTGCGACGACCTACAGCCGTATCGTGGTCGGGATCGCACCCTCCAACCAAAATGTGGTGTACTTTTTTGCCAATACGCCCGGTGTCGGTACCAGTGATCACAGCTTCTACAAATATACCTACGTCTCCGGCAATGGCTCCGGCACAGGTGGCACCTGGGTCAACCGCTCCACTACCCTGCCCGCCTATGGCGGCAGTGTCGGCAACCTCTCTCAGGGTTCGTACAACCAGTATGTCAAGGTAAAACCCGACAATGAAAACGTGGTCTTTATCGGCAGCACCAACGTCTATCGCTCGACAGACGGGTTTGCGACGACCACCAATACCCGCTGGATCGGGGGATACTCACCCGCCAACGACGTGAGCCGGTACCCCAGCCACCACCCGGACAACCACGCGATGGTGTTTTTCCCCTCTAATCCGGCTTCCTGCCTCAGCGGCCACGACGGCGGTATCAGCAAAACCACCAACAACCTGGGCAACACTGCTGGTAATCAACCCGTTGTCTGGACTGAGCTTAACAATGGATACCTTACCACCCAGGTCTATGGGGTAGCCATTGACCCCCTTACCTCGGGTGATACCCGGATCATGGCAGGTTTTCAGGACAATGGTAAATGGTACTCCTCCAGCAGCAACGGCACAACCCCCTGGATCGAAGAACTGGGCGGTGGTGACGGATGTTATGTAGCCATTGTTCCGACGGCGACTACTGCCAACCGCCGGTACACCTCCACCCAAAACGGAAAAATCCTGCGCTTTGACGGACCCAACCCCCAAAGCCCTACCGACTACGACCAGATTCACCCCTCGACTGCGACCGGGCAGCTCTTCGTGAATCCTTATATCCTCGACCCCAACAACGCCAACATCATGTACTACGCCGGGGGTACCCGCGTATGGCGAAACAGCAACCTCGCCGGGATCAACTCCGGTTATGGGTTTACGGGGACAACCACCAACTGGACCAACATGACCGGCACAGCGGTCACTACCGGTACAGTTTCGGCCCTGGCCGTATCCACGACGGCTGCCAATGTACTGTACTATGGCACGTCTGACGGACAGGTATATCGGGTGGACAATGCCAACTCCGGCACGGGCACCAAGGTAAACATCTATACCGGCAAAGGGTTTCCGGCCGGTGCCTATGTATCTGCCATTGCGGTGGACCCCACCAACGCTGCCAATGCCATCGTTGCCTTCTCCAATTATGGCGTCAAGAGCCTCTTTTATACCACCAACTCTGGCTCGACCTGGACCGACATCAGTGGCAACCTGGAGCAAAACGCCGATGGTACGGGCAATGGGCCTTCTGTTCGCTGGGTATCCATCCACAAACCCACTGCCGGTGGCACGTTTTATTTTGTGGGTGCCAGCACCGGCCTGTACGTGACAGAAGTGCTGAATGGCACCGCTACCGTCTGGACTGCCGAGGGCACTACCAGCATCGGCAATGTCGTCGTACACCAGATCGCCACCCGCCAGAGTGATGGCCTTGTTGCCATTGGTACCCATGCCAATGGTATCTTCAGCGGAACTGTCACCGGCACTCCGGCGCCCTGCGACGTGTCTTCCGGGTTGAGCAGCAGTGCGGTCACGAGCAGCACCGCCACCCTGAGCTGGGCTGCCGTCAGCGGCGCAGTCACGTATGACCTCCAGTATCGGGTCAATGGTACGACCACCTGGACCAGTGTCAGCGGGCTCTCCGGCACCTCCTACAACGCTGCCGGGCTGGCAGCTTCCACTACGTATGAGTTTCAGGTGCGGACCAACTGTGCCGGCGGCAGCAGTGCTTTCTCAGCCAGCTCGACCTTTACCACCTCCGCACCAACGGCCTGCGGGGTGCCAGCCGGCCTGAGCAGCAGTGCTATCACGAGCAGCACCGCCACCCTGAGCTGGGGTGCTGTCAGTGGCGCGGTCTCCTATGACCTTCAGTACCGGGTCAACGGTACGACCACCTGGACCAGCGTCACTGGGCTTACAGGCATCTCCTACAACGCGACGGGCCTGACCGCCTCCACCACCTATGAGTTCCAGGTGCGGACCAACTGCTCCGGCAGCAGCAGTACTTTTTCGGCCAGTGCGACCTTCACCACCGCTGCACCACCCTCCGTCACGTATTGTACCTCTCAGGGCAATAGCACCGCTGACGAATGGCTGAACCGCGTCCGGATCGGCTCCATTGACAATACCTCCGGCAATAACGGGGGGTATGGCAACTTCACCTCCCTCAGCACCAACCTGACCCGGGGCGTAAGTGCCAGCATCATCCTCAACCCTGCCTGGAGCGGAACCGCCTTCCGCGAGGCGTACAACGTCTGGATTGACTACAACCAGGACGGCGACTTTACGGACGCGGGCGAAGCCGTTTATAGCCGGAGCCGCACCACGGCAACCCAGTCCACCGGCACCTTCACGGTACCCACCACCGCTACCCTCGGTGCTACCCGCATGCGTGTGTCCATGAAGTACAATGCCAATGCGACCTCCTGTGAGATATTCAGCTTTGGAGAAGTGGAAGACTATACGGTCAATATCGTGGCCGCCGGCAGTGTGATCGCTCCCAGCGTACAACCAGCCCTCGCCACCACAGCCGATATTCTGGCCCTGTACCCCAATCCTGCCAGCGAGTCTGCAACCCTGGTCCTCTACACCAGCGGCACTGCACGGGTGAGTGTCCTGATCTCCAACCTTCAGGGGCAGGGCGTACGCAGCGCCGGAAGCCATGAGTTCAGCGGCGAACATCAGTTCAAGCTGGACCTCCAGGGGATCAGCGCCGGTATCTACTTTGTGTATGTCGTCACCGAAGATGGCAGCCGCCAGGTACGCAAACTGGTCGTCGAATAACCTGTCGCGCATATATGCGATAACCGGCGGTCGTATGACCGCCGGTTTTTTTTATATTACCCGTCAAACCTCCGCGTATGCCTGATTTTCCCCTTCTCTGGCTCTTCCTCAGCATCGGCCTGATGGTCTGGATGACCGCCCGATGGAAACTGGATGCTTTTTTTGTGCTGCTGCTGGCTGCCCTGGTGCTTGGCATGGCCTCAGGGATAGATCCTGTCAGCCTGACGGGAGCGCTGAAGAATGGGTTTGGGGAAACGATGAAAAAAATCGGACTGATCATCTTATTGGGCACCGTACTCGGCGTGATCCTGGCCGAAACCGGTGCCACCCTGAGCATGGCACAGGCTCTCCTGCGCCGGATACATACCCGCAGGGCACCTGCTGCCCTCTCAGCAATGGGATTTTTAGTGGGGCTGCCCATTTTTTGTGACGCTGGTTATATCATCCTCAGCGGCCTGTGCCGGTCTTTGGTCACCCGCACCGGGGCGGCACTGCCCGTCATGGCCGTATGTCTGGCGACAGGCCTCTACAGTGTACACTGTCTTATACCGCCTCATCCGGGCATCAGTGCTGCCGTGGCAGAAACAGGGGCCGACCTGGGCCTGGTCATGCTGGCCGGGATTCTGGTTTCTATCCCTGGCACCCTGGCAGGATATTACTGGGCGATGCGGCAAACCCGGCTGTTTCCCACTGATACCGCTGTAACCGAAAGCCACACAAACGACCCTACCCCATCACTGCCAGCACCCTGGCGGGCCTTTGTACCGGTCCTGCTGCACATCCTGCTCATCGGTATGCAGTCCCTGCTCAGCCTGCGCGTTCCCCCGGACGCCCCTCCTGCATTGTTATATCACGTGAGTACCTTGCTGGGAGAGCCAGTCATGGCTTTGCTGGTGGCGATAGCAGTCGCACTGGTGTTATTAGCCCCCCGTAATCAACCCGATACCGTACGGCACTGGCTTTCGGACGGGCTGCGGCAGGCAGGGCCTGTACTGGCCATTGTAGGGGCCGGAGGAGCCTTTGGAGGCGTGCTGAAACTCCTCCACCCTGAGACCCTGATTGAAGCAGCCCTGACGCAGGGGCCGCTGGGTATTTTTCTCCCTTTCCTGGTAGCCGTCCTGCTCAAAACAGCCCAGGGGTCTTCTACAGTAGCGGTTATCACCACAGCCTCCCTTATCACGCCTGTTTTAGGCACCCTCGGGCTGGGTACTCCCTGGTTGCTGACCCTGGCCACGCTGGCGATGGGGGCCGGCTCCATGATGGTCTCCCATGCCAATGATGCTTTTTTCTGGGTAATCGCTCATTTTTCGCCCCTTGACTCCCGCACCTTGTACCGGATCTACACGCCTGCGACGGTGATCATGGCCCTGGTCTCCATGGGCGTCATCTGGATACTCAGCCTTTTTCCTGTTGGCTGACAAAGATACAGGCACAAAATCCCGGCGCCAGGCAGCACCGGGACAAGGTTCAGGCAAAACGGCAGGTATGACCTGAACTGGTAAAAATAGTCCTGGACAAAACGTTTAGCCGCTCACCGGATCAGGGTGATGGAGCCTGCCTGCACGATGGGGTTTCCAATGTAGTCCATACCGCGGAGCTGATACATATATACCCCTTCCGGCATGGGTTTTCCATTGGGAGAGAGGCCCCCCCAGACAATCTCAGGTGTCTGAGTCCTGAATACCTCCTGGCCCGTGCGGGCATAGATCACCAGCTCGAAGGACTGCACCTGACGGGGGTACACCTTACACTCGTCATTAATCCCGTCAGCATTGGGCGAAAAAGCAGACGGCACCCAAACCTTAGGATAATTTTTGATCTCAACCGTGCGGCTGAGCCGGTACGGACATCCGTAGATGTCTGTGATCTCAGCGATCACTTCATAGATACCTGCGTATCCATACGTATGAGCAGGCGCAGGATCAGCTGTCTGGTACCCGTCGCCGAGGTTCCATTGATATTGATCTGCCAGAATCGTACCCGTTACTGAAAAGTTGACCAGCGGGTCCGGGAACTCCAGGACAGAGTCCTGGGCGACAATTCGGCCCTCCCCGATTTCATGGTGCCGCATCCGCACGGGGGTCCACTCGCTGAGGCATCCCTGGATGGAAAGTACCTGGGTATAAAATGTGTCAGGCCATGCCACCGGCGGGGTATCATAGACCGGGCCCTCATGAAACCACGCCGTGTCACCGGGCTGCGTATACCAAAATACACGCCCGCCTTTTTCGCGGGGGATGGCCTCCAGAAAAGCTATTTCACTGAAACAAACGGCTGAGTCCACCACCTGAGGCTGAGCTGGCCGCCAGATGATCTGGTCCTGGGTCAGGCTGTCGGTACACCCCTGCGATGAGGTGACGATCAGGGTGACAGGATAGACGCCCGCTGTATCATACAGATGTGCGGGGGTCAGCTCCGGGCCGCTTGTCAGACCATCCCCCCAGTTCCAGTACCAGTCGGCGACGCTGTCACCTGCTATGTCGGTGCGGATGGTCGTAGTGTACAAGAGGTTGGCCGTGTCTCCATAACAGACATTGTCCTCCGTGACAAAGGATACATCCGGTGCAGGCAGGATGGTCAGCATCCGGGAGAAGGTATCCCGGCAGTTATAGGTATTCCAGGCCTCCAGGAGGACATAATACCGGCCTGGCTCCGAAAACGTATGAACCGGGCTGGCCACAGCCGAAGTAGTACCATCCCCGAGCCGCCATTGGTAGCGGGTGACATTGGCATTGCCGAGGGGTGTCGTGAGGTTGCGGAGGGTGATCGTATCCTGCTCACATATCCGGTCAGGTACCTCAAATGTGGCATCGGGTCGGGGATATACCTCTACGCCGATGCTGCTGGTATCCCGGCACCCATACTGATCAATAATCGCCAGGCTGACGGTGAGATTGCCAAACGTAGCATACCGGTGTACCGGTGCTGCCAGAGACGAGCCATTACCGTCTCCAAAGGACCACTGGTATCCGCTCACCAGCGAGGGACCGGTATAGGCAAATCCAAATGCGTGGGCATCCTGACATTGAGGCAGATGCGAATTAATGGCAGAGACCGGTGGCTGCGGTTTATAGACCGAGCGGCTCGTGAGGACGGCGTTGTTGCTGCAATTGTCTGTGACATACCCGACCAGGGCTACCGAGTAGTTGCCCGCCTGCGAGATACGTGGCGAAAGCACCAGTTCAAACTCCGTGTCATACCCGCCTCCGGCCGCACAGTTGGTGCTGCGGACATCTGCCACTGTGTAGGTCCCGCCCGGACCGGTGAAGGTAAAATCTGCCGGATCTACAGTGCCACACAGGATACCCTCCGAAAACGTCACCGCCACTCCGTCGCAGGTACTGCGCATGCCGGTAACTGTAGGCGGTATATCATCATACAGGGTTGCGGTAGAGGGTGAGAGGTCGAGGAGATACCCTGCATTGGAGGCCGTAAAATTAGAGACATTCAGCACGTACGTTTCACCTGCCTGTACGACCAGACAGGGTTCATTCTGGCCCGGACAGGCTGCACTGCCATTGGCACCGGTACGGCCTTCGCACCCCATATTATAGGTCCAGTTGCAGGCGACCTCAATAGAAGGATTGGTGGGAATGGCGCTGCACCCGGTAGCCGTGATATTATAGACAGCCCAGTCATAATCATCCGTGGTATCTACCGGGGTGATGGTAAAACACAGAAGCCCGCTGGTCTGTACCGTAAATACATACCAGACCGAGTTCCGCTCTCCGATGAGCATGCAGGAGTTGGTGCCGTTGATTTCATAGGGATTCTGCCCCGCCCCGGTGTAAGAATTGGGCTGAAAATACTGATCCTGACACACCGGCAACGCATTGATACAGTCCTGCTCAGGCCGGTTGGGCGGAAGCTGCTGCTGGGCGAGGTTCAGCAGCGGCAGGCAGGATACCATCAGGAACAAACATACACAATGACGCATAACTACCCGTTGAGTGGTTGTATAAACAATATAATACCGCAGTACCCTCAGGCAAGAGGACACAACCTGTCATGCCCGATGTGCGCGAACAGCTTACATCCTTCAATTTCTGGTCCTAAATGCCGTCTGAACGGTTTGGCGGCACTTCTATTATACAGGATTCTATAACATGGCCCTACCCGTGTCCTGTCGCATAAGGGGGACCTGCATGAAAAAAATACCGGCATACAGTCCTTGGGGGTACTCATCCCGAACAATATAGCACCAATTACTTAAATCTTACCCTTTTAACCAATCATCCTTGTTCATATTTAATCTATGTTAATTCAACTATTTGCGCAATAAGACTCATTATTTTTTTATATCTTGGCGACAGTTCTCGAAAAAATATTACATCTGTATAATTCTTTTTTTTTGATTGAGGCTAGTTCTGGCCTTATTTTTACCTTGATAATACCGGAAGCGCAGGTTGGGGTCTGCTGCAGGCTGTATTATACCCAGCCGGGGCTCAAGCGGCTGGGGCTACATTCAGGTTAACATGTGACAATTATCCATATCGTATGGCATCACTTGCGATAAACACAGGTCCGCTGGGCCGACGACTGGCAGCACACCTGCTGCGCCGGACCACGCTGGGACCCACTCGTGCTGAGATCGAACTGTATGCCGGCAAGTCAGCCGATGAGGCTGTCGAGCTGCTGATGAACCTGCCGCCACAACCGGGACTCCCTATGGATCCGCTCACGGGACTCACCTGGGTAGAGACCGGTCGTACGCCTGCCAACTCTCCCAATGAGGACCTCAAGCTGATGGTCAACTCCTGGTGGCTCCACCACGCACTGCGCCCGGACCAGGGACCGACTATCGCACACAAGCTGTTGTTTTTTCTCCATACCAGCTTTGTTACAGCCCAGTCTGTCGTAGATTTCAGCGAAAACTACTACTACACCCTGCGGCTTTTTTTGCTGTACCTCGACGGGTCCTATAAGACCCTGGCACAAAAAATCTGCCTCGACAACGGGATGAATGATTTTCTGGACATCGGCGACAGTGAGGTCAACAGCCCCAATGAAAACTTTGTCCGGGAGTTTCTGGAGTTGTTTACGATCGGCAAGGGGATCACGGCAGGTCCCGGTGACTACACGACCTTCACGGAGCAGGACGTGACCGAGGCCGCCCGCCTGATGACAGGGTTTCGCCGCAATGATACCTGGGGTGATATCACCCGCTGGGATCCCGAGACGGGCCTGCCCCGCGCCATTCCCGACCCGGCCCGACATGACCTGTCCAGCAAGACCTTTTCACATCGTTTTCAAAATCAGGTCATTCCAGGCCGGACAGATGCCGCAGGCATGCTGGAGGAGGTAGCCGACTTTGTGAACATGATCTTTGCACAGCCCGAAACAGCCCGCCAGATTGTCCGCCGCCTGTACCGGTATTTTGTGCGGTACCGCATCAGCGCTGAGGTAGAAAACGACATTATCCTTCCGCTGGCAGATACCTTCATCGCTCAAAACTTTGAGCTGATGCCCGTCCTGCGCCAGCTTCTCAAAAGCCAGCACTTTTACGACACGGACGATGCCGCCCCCCAGGATGAGGTGATAGGGTCCCTGTTTAAATCTCCCCTGGAGCTTCAGGCAGGTATGATCCGGTATTTTCAGGTGCCGATTCCCGATCCGGCGACAGATGTGTATGCAGCCTACGTGAGTTTTTTTCAGTGGAGTATGCAGCAGCCGATGTCAGATGCCTGTTTTGACCTCTTTGATCCGCCGGAAGTAGCGGGCTATCAGCCTGTCTATCAAGCACCTGAGTACAACCGCCTCTGGATCAGCGCCAAGTCTCTTCCAGCCCGTTATGCGATGGCCGACCTGCTCACAGACGGCCCCGCCAATCTTTATGTGGACCTGATGGCTTTTGTGTCGGACCCGGCCCATGTACCAGACTTCACCGGTATTGATCCTGCGGGCAATAATGGTACTTTTCCCGGTGCCCGGATCGCCAGCCACCTCGTCACCGAACTCCTGACCTACCTCCTGCCCGAGTTTCCGGACAATGACCGCTACACCTACTTCCTGGCCGATGTCCTGCTCGACGGACTGACCCCGCTCAACTGGATGATGGAGTGGGATCTGTACCTCAGCTCCGGCGATGATACCAATGTGCGCCCCCAGGTGGAGCGGCTCATACGCGCCATCCTCCAAAGCCCTGAGTACCAACTGATGTAACCGCCTGCGTGACCAACTGCTCAAGATTTACTTATCATGAGAAGAAGAGATTTCCTGCGAAATATGCTGCCGATGGGTCTGGCCCCCTTCGCGCTGAATGGGATCCCGCTCCGGGCCCTGAGCCAGACCATGATGCCGGCAGGGTTTAGCTGCGCTGACATCCAGGACCGTGCCCTGGTCATCGTACAGCTCCACGGCGGCAATGACGGCCTGAATACCTTCCTGCCGGTGGACCAGTACAGCCTCTACCGCAATTACCGCCCGATCATCGGCATACCTGACACGGGCCCCCGGAGTTATATCAACCTCGACACTACCCTGCCCATCGGAGACCAGGTGGGCCTCAATCCCGACCTCGGTGCTTTTAAGGCGCTCTACGACCAGGGCAAGGCCCGCGTGATCCAGCAGGTATCCTACCCCAGCAACAACGGCTCTCATTTCCGGGGGACCGACATCTGGCTCACCGGCAATGACGGCAATACCATGCCTGAGCACCCAAGCTCCGGCTGGTGGGGCCGCTACCTGAATCACTGGTACCCCAACTACCCGGATGCCTACCCCAACACCGATATGATGGACCCGCCCGGCCTGGAGTTTGGGAGCCATATTGTGTCCCTGGGATTTCACCGTGAGGTGGGTATCCCGATGGGCCTGACCCTGAGCAATGACCCGTCAGGGTTTTACAACCTCGTGTCCGGCCTGGGGGGCGCCTTGCCTGACAACTTCCCAGCATCTGACTACGGCGATGAACTCCGGTATATCGTGGAGATCGAGCGCAGCACCAATGTATATGCCCAGCGCCTGAGTGATGTATTTGCCCTCGGAGGAAATACCGTCACCTATCCGGACACCTACCATACCAATGCCGCCAGCCATTACCGCAATCCGCTCTCGGCCCAGCTCCGTACGGTAGCCCGGCTGCTCAGCGGCGGATCGCGGACCAAAATTTTCCTGGTGCGCATGGGGGGCTTTGATACCCACGCCAACCAGGGTATCCCGGACAAACCTTCTTTCGGAGGACACAGCGCCCTGCTGTACCACCTCTCGCAGGCACTCAAGGCATTCCAGGACGACCTTCAGGGCCTGGGCATCGAGGACCGGGTGATGACCGTGACCTTCTCCGAGTTTGGGCGGCAGGTCGCAGAAAACGGGACATTTGGGACCGACCACGGCACCAGTGCGCCGATGATGGTCATCGGCAAAGGCGTCAACCCCGGTGTCAGCGGTACCAATCCCAACCTGAGCTCGCTCAGCAACAACAACCTCACCGGGTACCAGCACGATTACCGTCAGGTATTCACCACCCTGCTGCAGGATTGGCTGGGGGCCAATAACGGAACCCTGGATGAGGTCGGATTTTATCCCTTCAGCGGACAGAAACTCCCCCTCGTCAATACACAATATGTGGATACCAGTGGCACTACGGTGGACTATACAGCAGACCCCACCTGCGACCAGACGCCTGATCTACCAGCCCTGAAGGTGGACGCGGGCCTGAACCGCCGCACGGAGTTGCAGGTATTCCCCAATCCGGCCCGTGACACTGCCAGCCTCTCCCTGACCTGGGACCGGATGCAGCCCGCGACCCTGCTCCTTGCAGACATAGCAGGTCATGCGGTGCGCACCCAGGAGATACGCCTCTATGCCGGTACACAAACTGTTGAGCTGGACATCACAGGCCTCAGCCCAGGCACCTATGTGGTCCTGCTGACCCTGCCACATGCGGGCAAGCGCCCGGCTGGCTCTACCAAACTGGTGATCCTGTGATCACCTGATCTATTGAGAACCCATCCTTGTAAAGGGGGGCGGGCTGCCCGTCCCCCTTATGTGTCTCAGGCGATCAGTTGATCCCGTATATCCACATGGGCGGGATATTTTGCCAGACAAAAAACTTCTCCTCCACGGGCAGGCCCCGATATACCCGTCGCATGATGGCTGGCATATAGGTAAAATACCGGAAAATAGCCCCCATGTCTGTCTGGCGGCGGATGGCGTCGAAGGTGATGGTTTTGATTTCACCCGGCAGAAAAGGCAATCCGGAGATGATCAGGTCCGCATGGTGGATGCCCTGCTCAGCCAATACCTCTCCCATCAGGTGGGCACTGGTGTGCACGACGGTGACCCGGTCCCCAAACTTCTGGCGGAGCAGTGTCACATACGAGTCTTCTATCTCTATGAGGATCAGGCGTGTACCCGGACGGCAATGGGCCAGCAACACCTCCGTAAAAGTCCCGGGGCCGGGGCCTAGTTCGAGGATCGTGTGTACCTTGTCGAAGTCCACGCCCCGGATCATGGTGCGGCTGGCAGTAGCCGAGCTGGGAATGATGGAGGCATTCCGAAGGGGGTTTTTGAGGAAGTTCAGGAGGAAAAGGCTGCGCTCCCGGCGAGAAGATGACATGGGTGATGGGCTGAAGAGTGAAAACCAAAGGTGCAAGGTGCCCTCCACATATACAAACAACTGTGCAACGAATGTCCGCTGTGGCTGTCCCTTAGGTATCTGATGCGCCCCCTGCAGCGAAAACTTTCCGCCGGGGCGATATTTCAGGACTTCTTTCAGTCTGTTATTACGCGATATTTGCTTACATGAAAAACTATGTACTAAATTTACCGTACCTTATCAGGCGCAAAATTTAGATTCCTAACCTGTTGACTGTAATGATCCTGCTGCAAACTCCCGTGGTGGTAGAAACCGCCCAGCCGCTTTCTTACTTCCAGCTTTTTACCAAAGGTGGGCCGATCGTAATCCCGATCCTGCTCCTGCTGGTGGTGAGCCTGTATTTTTTCGGCGAGCGCCTGTTCTACTTTAATATTACGGCCAAAATGGACGACCGCATGCTCGATGATTATATCGAGATGCTGCGCAAGGGTGAGCTGAAGTCTGTCATGGACAAAACCGCCCGCTCCCGGGATGGCCTCTCCCGCGTCATCAACTACGGCCTCAACAGCATGGGCAACAGCCTCGCTGACATTGAGCGGAGCCTGGAGTCTGCCACCGGACTTGAGATCTCCCGCATGGAAAAAAACCTCGGCTACCTGGGGATTATTGCTGGTATTGCGCCCATGCTGGGCTTTATCGGAACCATCGCGGGGATTATCCAGATCTTTTATGACATCTCCCTGAGCGACAACATCAGCATCGGGATTATCGCCGGTGGTCTCTACCAAAAGATGATCACCTCCGGCCTGGGCCTGACGGTAGGGGTACTCGCCTACTCCCTTTACCATATCCTCACGATGCGGATAGACCACTTCTCCCTCAAACTCCAGGAGCGTCTGCTGCTGTTTCTGAGTGCCCTCCAAAAGTAAACCGACATGAAAATCAAACGTAACCGCCGGTTTGCGACGGAAGTGGCTACCGCCTCGCTAAACGACATCATGTTTTTCCTGCTGTTGTTTTTCCTGATTGTCTCGACAGTCGCCAATCCCAATGTCATCAAAGTCCTCCTGCCTAAATCGCAGGCCTCAGACTCCCTGAGCAAACAACAACTGGTGCTGACCGTCACACAGGACAAAAAATACTTCCTCGGAAAGGACGAGATCCCCTTCGAGCAACTGGAACAGGCACTTGTAGATCAGGCAGCCCAGGCTACCGAACCTACGCTGATCCTGCGCCTGGCCAAAGACCTCCAGATTCAGGACCTGGTAGATGTGATGCAACTCGGCGTCAAACACCAGATCAAAATTGTGCTGGCGACAACCCGGAGCTGAGCACGATCCAACTGACCTTCAACACCCCCGCATCAGGCAGATGTGGGGGTGTTTTTGTTATCTAAACGACGCAGCGAACGCACGATCAGCCTCGGCGCCTACAACCTCTACAACCAGCAGAATCCGTTTTTTTACTTTTACCGGCGGGAAACACCCCAGGCTGCGCCGACTTTGTACCAGTTTACGCTGTTTCCGGTGCTGCCGTCTGTCAGCGGGAGCTGGGCGTTTTGAGATCGGTCCTGTCATGTAGCTTACGGCTACACCTGACCTTTTTATTCACCCAGCACCTGTCGCACCTCCGCCTCATCTATCCCAGCAACCTCGGCTATCTCCGGGATACTACGACCGACGGTGTGCAGGTACCGAATAAGGGTGTTTTTGGTGTTGCGTTCTGATTCCGTGCGCTGCTGAGCGGCTTCTGCCTGCTGCCGGGCCTCCTCCTCCCGCTGGAGAGCTTCCGCCTCCCGTTGGAGGGCAGCGGCCAGGAGTTCATCTTTTTTGTGAAGCTCGTTCAGCACCTCGTCTTCGAGGTCCATCTCCTCCTCGATCGTGGGATGCTGGAGAGCCCGGTGCAGCCGACGGATCACCGGACGATATACCTCCGGAAAGTCCTCCTCCACCAGGGCCAGGATATGCCCCTTCACATCTGTCTGTGATGACTGGTCAAAGATACTCAGAAAACGCTCCAGCACCGTCCGGCGCTGACCCCTGAGGTGCTCGGCCTGGATCACGGTCGCATCGTGCGTCAGGGCCTCTATAAAAGCATGACGCTCTGTCAGCGGGGCCTGGGTCGCAGCATCCCTGTACCCACGGCTCACCCGGATCACCGGTACTTTCTCGGTCGTGAAGGACTCCGCCAGGATATACACCGGATAGATCGGCAGGGGGGACCCGGACGGGTCCAGGTTCTGCGGGTTCTGATAT
>JANRLQ010000075.1:0-38230 GCA_033762375.1 Bacteroidia bacterium | reverse complement strand
TACGTGGAGTACCTCAAGGATCAGAAAATCCAGATCAGCATGGATGGAAAAGGCAGGGCACTGGACAACATCTACATCGAACGGTTCTGGCGCACGATCAAGTACCAACACATATACCTCAACCCGGCCAAGGATGGTCAGTAACTTTTTCGGGGCATTAAGCGTTGGTTAGAGGTGTACCACTCCCGGTGCCATCAGGGGATAGACATGACCAAACCCGCTGAACGATACCGATTAGCCGCTTAACTCACATTAACAAACACTACCAAGTGGTCTAAAGAAACCGAGGTATTTCAGAGTACCACTGTAAATATGTCTTATGAAACGAATTAATTTTTTGCGCTTTGTTGTATTCACTTTATTGATTACAGCGATTTTTGTATTGACAGGATGTATTGAGGATAAAAAACACCTTTCCTCAAAGACATGCAATGATGTCGCTTTAGCGTTATTAGCTATACCGACTGCTGGTTCTGGCAGTACAAGGAGCATAGGGCATGACTTAGTGATACTTGATTACAAGGAAGATTGCATGGATAAGATTGACTATATAAAACTTATACGAAATTACTTGGATACAGTCTCTACATCGGAACCTATTTCTAGCATTAGTTTATTTAACTCAAATAAAGCCTTTCCGGATAGGAATGAAATGGGCCTGGATATGCGATATGTTGAAGAAACGCATTTGGTTTCAATAGGGCTTGAGCCTGACTCTTGTAGCAGGAATAAGGTTAAGGTTTCTTATATCATATTTTATAAAGACGGAAAGACAATCCGAATAAAACTCGATAGTTTGTAATGTATCTCGCTGGCGCGAGGCTATGCCCTTATCCTGTCCTATGCATCCCCGCTGGCACAAGGTGCGCCTCATACCAGCTATCCAGCGGGCTACGCCCGCCCACACTTCTTGCGTCTCAGCCCCCTTTTGTGTATCTTCATCCCATGCGTCGCCTGCTGCCCCCCTGGTCCTGCTTTGCCTGCTCGCCCCGCTCCGGGCACAGGTGGACAGCCTGTATGACAGCAGCATCACGCTGGGGGCGGCCTGCCGGTGAGCAGGTATATCCAACTTTAGACAATACTACACTACCATGGAAATTATTAATGACTCCCCTAATCGCAGCACAATAAAAAATGAAAATATATGAAAAATAGCAAATTAGTACTCGGTCTTATGTTCGGTTTTTTGTCTTGTTCGGTCAGCTTAGGTCAACATCTTACGAGTTGTAAAGATACGGTCTGGATTACGGTAGCATACGAACCTCAAGGTTATATATCAGGCAGTTTTTCTCATGAAAAACCATCTCCTGTAATGCTGATTCCATATCATGATCAACAAAAAATTACAACGCTTAACTACGCTGACTCTATTTTTATTGTTAATATCGCTGATTTTCCCAGTTTGAATAGATTGCCGATGTATTGCCTTGATTTCCCTGTAAAAGACGGTAGCTCAGATTTTCAGGCGCTTGTGGGCGAAGGCAATACGTTTCAGATGTACCGAAAGCGGTTAAAGCCATTTGAGAAAAAACCCACAGTCTATGGATATCACCATCAGCCACTGGTTATAGCGTATATCATTTTTAGCGTGAGGGTAGTATTGGTAAGGCTTGACCATGCTCCATTATCCATTTTGAATATTGATAAGAAAGTAGCGAGTGATCCTTTTGTAGTTGAATACAGGCCACACTATTTTTTGGTAGAAGAAATATTAGCTGTAAGGAGGTGAAGTGAGTGAGTGCATCGCCTTGCTGTCTCCCGCCCATTTCCTTATTTTCGTCCATGTGCCTCGCCACTTCGACCCTGCGCAGTGCATGCCTCAGGTCTGGCCACCTGGCAAGGGCACACAGAGCAAATGATTCACCAATAACTACTTCACACTGCTTTTTATGCGTAACGTCATGCTATCTTTATCCAGGGACAGGGTTTTGGGTTTTAAGGAACACCCGGACTTTATAAAGCCTGAATTATTTGAATTTAACGCTATCCACGAGTACTTGCTGCATCAGCCTGATTCTGTGGACGAAAATGTATTGAAATATCTTAAAAATGGAACGAATCTAGCAAGTCATCGTGGTATGGATAAAGATATTTTTAATGATGAAAAAATGATTTTAGGTACATTCAGCTTATATACGGATGGATATTGGATCTGGCATTGGTATATAACCTACTATTACGAACACTACCGGATCGCTCTCCCTTTTGCGTTTTTACAGACAGCTCAGAACAATCATTTTATGATTCCTGATTTTAATGAGGAGCAGAGACGTGAACTAGTTAGGCAAATGAAAGAAATATTTGTTTATGGATCATAACTCACAACGTTGCAACAATCCGCATTTTTCAGCAGATTTTGAATACAAGCCGAATGGGATTGGGGATAAGCCTGCTTTAGCCTTACCCTACGACCCCAAGCAGCTACATGTCCCCTACCCGCCTGTAACAGCTCCCTCCCGCATCGCCCGTCGAAGGCATAACACGCGCCCGATGTATCCCCGCACCATCACAACAAGACACACCCGCTTGTACCTCATTGACAACCGGCACATGATGACCTCATCAGAACTCGCTGGTGAAGTGAAATTTGATTTTGGGGAATAACTCCTGGGTAGAGTTGAGGTCCCAGGATGAGGAGGCGAGAAATACATCGTTCCCAAACTTGTCCTGAGCCATGTTGCGGGCCTTGCGCTGCCGGAAGGTCGCCAGCTCGGTCTGTGACTCCGCTGAGATCCAGCAGGCCCGGTACAGGTCCACGGGTTCGTACCGGCAGGTGGCACCGTACTCGTGTTTGAGGCGGTACTCCAATACCTCCAACTGCAGGGCACCTACTGCACCTACAATTTTGCGGCCGTTGATCTGCTGGGTAAAAAGCTGCACGACCCCCTCGTCCATGAGTTGCTCCAGCCCCTTGGCGAGTTGTTTGGACTTCATGGGGTCTGCATTTTCGACAAACCGAAAAATCTCAGGCGAAAAACTGGGAATACCTGTCACATTGAGGTCTTCGCCCTCGGTGAGGGTGTCGCCGATCCGGAAGTTGCCGGTATCATACAAGCCTACCACGTCTCCGGGGAATGCCTCGTCCACGACGGTTTTTTTGTCTGCCATAAAGGCCGTCGGTGCATTAAACTTAAGCTGCTTGCCGAGGCGCACGTGGGTATAGGCTTTGTTGCGCTCAAATATCCCCGAGCACACCTTCACAAACGCCAGGCGGTTGCGGTGATTGGGGTCCATATTGGCGTGAATTTTAAACACAAACCCCGTAAACTTCTCATCTTCAGGCTGTACGGCCCGTTCTTCTGCGGGGGTTTTGCCGGGTTTCGGGGCGATGCGGATGAAGCAGTCCAGGAGTTCGCGCACGCCGAAGTTATTAACGGCACTCCCGAAAAACACAGGGGAAAGTTTGCCCTGGAGATAGGCTTCCTGATCAAAGGGGTCATACACACCCTCGATCAGGTCAATATCTTCCCGGAGTTTGTCGGCCTGGCTGCCGAGGCGGCGGTCCAGTATCTCGTCTGAAAGATCCGTGACCACGACACTGTCCTCATCCGTTTGTTTGCTGTGCGGGGTGAAGAGCACCAGTTTTTGTTCAAAAAGGTCATATACGCCCCGGAAGGACTTGCCCATACCCGCCGGCCAGGAGAGGGGCCGGAGCCGGAGGCCGAGTTTCTGCTCGACTTCATCGAGGAGGTCGTAGGGGTCTTTGCCTTCGCGGTCGAGTTTGTTGATAAATACGATGATCGGCGTATCACGCATGCGGCAGACCTGCACGAGTTTTTCGGTCTGGGTCTCTACCCCCTTGGCGACATCCACGACCACGATCACGCTGTCCACGGCGGTGAGGGTGCGGTAGGTATCCTCCGCAAAGTCCTGGTGACCGGGCGTGTCCAAAATATTAATTTTGAGGCCCTTGTACTCAAACCCCATGACCGAGGTAGCCACCGAGATACCCCGCTGCCGCTCGATCTCCATAAAGTCAGAGACCGTGGCCCGGTTGATTTTGTTGGATTTGACGGCACCGGCGACCTGGATAGCTCCGCCAAAGAGGAGGAGCTTTTCAGTCAGGGTCGTTTTGCCGGCATCGGGGTGGCTGATGATGGCGAAGGTGCGGCGGCGTGCGATTTCGTCCAGGCGGGTCATATCATGCTGTTTTTCGGCTGGCAAAGATACAAAAAAAACCCGTCCCTGGGGGACGGGTCTGCTGCATAATCAGCTGTTGATTACTTCATGCCACCAGCGGTACCAGAGAAGCCCTCTTTGTACATGCGGTAGAGGCCATCAATTTTAGGTACTACTACGAACTCGATGCGGCGGTTTTTTTCTTTGCCTGCTTCGGTAGCGTTGTCAGCGATGGGCTGGGCAGAACCTTTGCCGGAGGCCGTGAGGCGTGCGCCTTCTACACCGCCTTTTTCCAGCTCACGTACTACGGTCAGGGCACGGGCAGCGCTCATGCTCCAGTTGTCAGAGAACTTGCGTTTGTTGCTCTGCATCGGATCGCTGTCAGTATGGCCTTCGACCATGATGCTGAGGGCACCGTTTTCTTTCAGGACACCAGCAAATACTTTGATGATGCTGTCAGACCCTTTCATCAGGTCAGCGCTGCCTGGCTCAAACAGGATGCTGTTGGCCATGGTGATGTAGAGTTTGCCGTTGCGCTCCTCGACCTTGATATCGTTAGGGTCATAGGTAGAGAAAGCTTCTTTGATGGCGTTTTGCAGGGTGGTGATCTGCGTGTTGCCAGTCTTGATCTGCTCGCTCAGCTTCACGATCTCCTCAGACTTCATGTTGAGGTTGGATTCCATCGTGGTGATCTGGCCGCGCAGCTTGTCGCTTTCTGCCTGGGAGGCGCTCAGTTGGCTTTCGAGCGCGCTTTTTTCAGCAGCAGCGCGGGTGAGCGCTTCCTCGTATTTCTTTTTGGAAACGCAGGAGGTAAGAGATGTTGCAGCAACACCAATTACGATCCATTTGAATGCTGTCGTCGAAAATTTCATGTCGTTAAACATTGAAAGAGTTTGGGTGTATGATTTCAGGGCAGGTTTCCCCCCGACTTCTGCGTTGCATAGTTATTGATACTTATTTAAATTACCAAATCTGACATAGGCTAAATTGCGAACAGCCTGATATGCCTTACTGATTTATGAAATTTCGCTGCCTTATGCCTGCTATTCTGATCTGATCCGGACAAAGTTCCGTATATTCTTACAAGTGGTCATCCGATCCTGTACGGGAGGGTTATCCATTCATGCTAACTCATTTATCAACAACCTATGCGTTACCTGTCCTTGTGTTTACTGAGTATCGGGTACCTGTCGGGGGCGTATGCCCAGTCGCAGCCTGAGATTTCGCTGAGTCCGTTTGTTTCTGGCCTGACGCGCCCGGTGGACATCGCCCATGCGGGAGACAGCCGCCTGTTTGTCGTCGAGCAACCCGGTACGATCCGCATCATTCTCCCCAATGGCACCCTCCGCGCCGAAGATTTTCTGGACATCCAGCCCCGGGTACGCGACAATGGCTCTGAACAAGGCCTGCTGGGCCTGGCTTTTCACCCCCAGTATGCCCAAAACGGGTATTTTTATGTCAACTATACCAACAACCAGGGCAATACCCGCATCTCCCGCTTCAGGGTTGACCCCGGCAATATCAACCTGGCTGATACCGCCAGCGAAACCATCCTCCTGACGATCAACCAGCCCTATGAAAACCACAACGGAGGGGACCTGGCCTTCGGGCCGGACGGGTATCTGTACATTGCCCTCGGAGACGGTGGCAGCGGGGGGGACCCACAGAACTATGGTCAAAACCCAACCTCCTTTTTGGGTAAAATGCTCCGGATTGACGTGGACAGCGGCACGCCGTATGCCATACCATCCGACAACCCCTTTGTCGGCAGCTCAACGGTAGCCCCCGAAATCTGGGCCCTGGGCCTTCGCAATCCCTGGCGGTTTAGTTTTGACCGGGCCACCGGTGAGATGTGGATTGCAGACGTAGGGCAAAACAACTATGAAGAAATAGATGTGGCGCCTGCCGGCAGCGGAGGCCTCAACTATGGTTGGCGTTGTTATGAAGGTGACGCCACGTTTAACCTCAACAGTTGTAACGGCACCTATACCCCGCCGGTATTTGACTACCAGCATAGTTTCGCGCAAGGGTCTTCGGTCACGGGTGGTTTTGTGTACCGGGGTTCTGCTTATCCGGGCCTGGTGGGCACGTATGTGTTTGGGGACTACAACTCTGGCAATTTCTGGCTTATACGCCCGGATGCAGGGGGTGGGTACCAGACGGTCTTGCAGGGAGCCCTGATGGGACGTGACCAATGCAGCAGTTTTGGAGAAGATGCCGCCGGTGAGCTGTATGTGGCCTCGCACAAAAGCGGAATCATCTATGAATTACAGGGACTGGCTACCGGGATAGACGACCCGGCCCTGCCGGGACCACTCCATATCTATCCTCACCCTTTTGCGAGCGAGATCGTAATTGAGTTTCCCAATCCCAACCGGCTGCCCCATACCCTCACCCTGACAGATGCCCGGGGCCGGGCGGTGCGGGTGATGCCGGGTATCACCCAGGCGTCCGTACGCGTGGAGCGGGGTGACCTCCCGGCTGGCTTGTACGTCGCAGAAATCCAGCACGAAACCGGACTGCGGTTTACGGGCAAAGTCATCGTTGTCCCCTGATCCGACACGCCGATACACCGCCCCGACACGCCTGTACAACTTATCCTGAAATATGCAGCATGTCGGTATCTCCTCACGTCATATGGGAAACAACTAACTATTTTTCTTCATATGAAAACGACTTGGTGGGTGATCTTATCGCTGGGGCTGCTGATCGCCTGCGAAACTTTTGACCCCGAAACTTTCACCCATTATTACACCGAAACACAATGCTCAGACCCGTGGCTCCGTGCGACCTCTGACTCCGCCACCCTCTCGCACCTGACGGCGTATCTGGCTGACTCGGGTATCACCGTGCTGGATGCCCAGGTCCGGGTAGTCAGCAATGGGTTTGAGTGTCAGGCCTGTCCCTGTGAGACCGGGCGCATATTTGATATCCGGATAGCCCCTTCGGATAGCGATGCCCTTGCCGATCTTTTCCCTGCCTGGAAGGCGTACTGATTATTTTTTCGCATAGAAACACGGGAGACTGCCTCTATGGGGTGGTCTCTTTTTTTATGGTCGAATATCGGGGGGCACCGGTATAAAAATTGGGGGGAGCGCTACCTCTTTTCCCGGAGGTTGTGTAAGTTACCTGTCACTTATCACCCCAAACGCCCGATTGTATGGACCAGCGCATCATCAACCTGTACGACGAATACACCCATAAGCCCCTTACCCGGGCGGAGTTTCTGGAGCGTCTGGTAGCCCTTACGGGCAGCCTGGCAGCTGCCGGTGCTATATTGCCGCTGCTGGAGCCTAATGCTACCCTGGCAGCCGTGACGAGCCCTGAAGAACTCTTCACCGAGTATGTCACCTATCCGGGGGTGCCTGCTGACATGAAGGCCTACGTAGCCCGGCCCAAACGCCGGAAAAAATATGCTGCGGTCATCATCATCCACGAAAACCGGGGCCTGAATGCCCATATTGAAGATGTGGCCCGCCGGGCCGCCAAGGCGGGTTACCTGGCCATAGCCCCCAATGCGCTGGCGCCCCTGGGCGGCACCCCTGCCAATGAAGATGAGGCCCGACAGCTTTTCACCCAGCTCAAGGCCGAAGACAATCTCAAAAACTTCATCGGCGTTTTTGAATACTTATCCACCCGCCGCGATTATAACGGCAAAACCGGATGTGTGGGGTTCTGCTGGGGCGGCGCCATGTCTAACTCGCTGGCTGTGAATGTGCCGGATCTGCGGGCGGCGGTTGCCTTTTATGGCCGGCAACCAGAAGTGGCAGATGTGGCCCGGATCAAGGCCGCCGTACAACTCCACTATGCCGCCCTGGATGAGCGGATCAATGCTGGCAAGGATGCCTACGAGACGGCGCTCAAGACACACGGGGTCACCTATGAGCAGTATCTGTACGACGGGGTAAACCATGCCTTTCACAATGATACGGCTCCCACCCGATACAATGAAGCAGCGGCTACCCTGGCCTGGCAGCGCACCCTGGCTTTTTTTGAAAAACACCTGGGCTAACGAACAACATTTCACCCCTTACGCCCCGTACATGCATCATGGTCTGCCCTGCTCCTGGGGGAGATGTGTGACCGCTGAAAGCTATGCAGACAATATATCGCGGCAGGCCGGTGTTTCTCATTACCTTTGCAGCATCAACTGGCTACCTGGTTATGGCATCGTTCGGTTCGTATCTCCAGAAGCGCTTTCGCAGCTTTCGGTATGCTTTTCGGGGCATCTACATTTTGTTTCAGACCCAGGCCAATGCCCGGATACATCTGTTGGCGATGGGCGTGCTGGGGGCAGTAGGATATGCTGTCAGGCTGACAACAACTGAGTGGTGCCTGATCCTGATCTGTATGGCCCTGGTACTGGGGATGGAAGCGTGCAACACAGCCCTGGAGTTTCTGGCTGATAAGGTCTCCCCGGAACACCATGACCTCATCGGAAAGTCCAAGGATGTAGCTGCCGCAGCTGTACTCCTGAGTGTGATTTTGTGTGGCATCGTATGGGCGCTCATTCATGTACCTAAGTTTTGGGCGCTCTGGTCCGGCACACATCCGTAACAAAACCGCTACTCCTCTCCATATGATCAGCCGCAGACGTTTCCTCCAGCGTACCCTGGCAGTGGCTGCCACCGCCAGCCTGACAGGCGCAGCCGCTGCTACACCCGCTTTTAATATAAGAGCAGGTCGCAGGGTCCTGATCCTCGGTGCAGGCCTCGCCGGACTGTCTGCTGCCCGGCTGCTCCGGCAGGCGGGATACACCGTCACGGTGCTGGAAGCCCGCAACCGGATCGGGGGACGGGTTTTTTCGCATGAGATAATGCCGGGCCTCGTTATAGAACTCGGGGCTGAGTGGGTCGGCGCGTCACATGACCGTCTCCGGGCGCTCTGTGAGATGCTGGAACTCCCCCTCCAGGACAATCGCTTTGAGACGCACCTCCTCTACAAAGGTGAATACAGCCCGGCTGGCTCCTGGCACTATGACCCTGCCTGGAAACAAACCCTCCAGGCGCGGCTGGAAGCGTTTCAGGCGCTCGGCACCCAGGACCTGAAGACCCTCGACCAGACCGACTGGTGGCGATACCTCAAAGAAACCGGTATCAGTGAGCGTGACCTGGACATCCGCGAGTTGGCAGACAGTACGGACTTTGGAGAAAGCATCCGCCATGTGTCAGCGTTTTCAGCCCTGAGTGAGTACGCCTACTCCAGTCCGTACAATGAGATGGACTATAAAATAACAGGAGGCAATAGCCGGCTGCCAATGGCACTGGCCGATAGGGTAGGGCGCGAACATATCCGGCTGGGTCACAAGGTGGTGGCCGTGGACCAGTCAGGCCGTGGTGTACGGGTTTCGTGTGACAATGGGACACAGGTGGAGGCAGACGCCCTCATCTGTAGCCTGCCCACGTACGCGATCAGCCAGATACGCTGGAATCCGGCATTGCCTGCCGATCAGGCCGCAGCTATCAGGGCCCTGCAATACGCCCGGATCGCCAAACATGCGACTGTTTTCAGCCGCAGGTTCTGGCCGGATGAGGCTTTTGACCTGCTAACTGATGTATATGGACACTATTTTTATCACGGTACCAAGTCTCAGCCGGGTCCTGCCGGTGCCCTGGTTTCATTTACGACAGGAGACAAAGCCGATGTGATCGGGCGGCAGTCACAGGCCTTCCGGCGTCAGATGGTGGCAGACACCCTGCGGCCAGCCTTTGGGGAGGTGGGCGACCTGATCACCCGGGACATGATCTATTATTGGGGCAATGATCCCCTCACGCAGGGGGCCTATGCCATGTATGGCAAAGGTCAGTACCTCGACCTGCAGCCGGTACTCCAGGCCCGGTTCCGGCGAACCCTGTTTGCAGGTGAGCATCTGGCTGATTGGCAGGGATTTATGGAGGGTGCCGTTCAGACGGGCGAGGACGCAGCCCGCGAACTGATGGGATAAAAAAAACAGGCCTCCGGATGGAGGCCTGAGACTGGGTATATTGTCCAAGCGATTAGTCGCGCTCAGCTACGAGTTTGACGAGGATACCATCCACATTGCCAGACATCTCCACATCATCTCCTTCCAGGCTCATGTCCAGGGTCCAGGTTTCACCGTTGAGTGAGCCGCTCTTGAAGCTCAGGTCAATCTCGGTGCCTTCGTCCTTGATTTCATACTCCCCGTCAAATGCCAGGGTGCTGCCATCGGTGCCGATCAGGGTCCAGGTAAAATCACCTTCGGTCTCCTGATACTCTTCAAACTCCATGGTAAAAGAGTTGAGGAGTACCGTCATGATCTCAACACCGTCCTCTGTATAAGATTTTATTTTCCAGTCGCCTTCAAGCTGTTTGGCGGCTTTGATGTCAGGATCACAAGCCGTGAGGGTGATCAGTGCAGCTATTGAAAGCAGGGTAAGAATGCGGTTCATTTCAGCAGGTGTTTATGATGGATGAAAAATTATGTACAGAAGCAAGTAACCAAATTTCGGGGGCCATACCAAGTGTTATACCCTATAATGGGGATAGAAACTTACTCCAGCACCTTAATTCCGAATAACAAACGTTGCCATACCTGCCAGTATTGTACACCTTTCGCAGGAATTTCCCGATACCGGTTCAGTGGCAGGTACACCGACCATTTGAGGAAGTCCCGCCCGCGCCAGTCATCAGGCAGTATCTGAGCACCTACGGGTACCTGATGCTCCGGATCGGGTTCCCATATCCAGGGGGTAGGTTGTTCACAGCGCACCCAGTCGGCCAGCAGGGCACCGGGCTGGTCGGCCAGCCGTGGGGCCAGGTATTGGAGCCAGGCACCTGCGAGGATCAGATGAAATCCCACCGGATGCCCAAACACAACAACCGTGCGAAACATCACCAGGTCCTGCCCCGCCATCCGGGCAGGCGCATCCAGCACCCTGAAGGCAAATTGGCGGTAGTTTTCGCCCCGTGAGATTTTGCCGGGATGGGTCAGCAGGGCCGCAGCCTCCCCGCAGGTGTGCAGCTCAGTCAGGATATCCGTTCGCAGGGCGTCCAGCAGCCACTCGATATGGGCAGCAGCACGGGCCTTGGCTGGCAGAAAGGTCCTGTCGGCCAGTACGTCCCATTCATATGGGCTTAGCGGTTCAGCGGGGTCCGTCACCGGGTGCGGCAGCCTTGGTTTGTACCTCCATCCAAAAACGACGCTTGACCGCATCCCCAAACACCGATATACCGGCATTCACCACACACAATCCCAGGGTACCCATCCAGATCCATGATGCCCCTGGTGCCGCCTGGGCCTTAAGAATAATGGCCTCGCCGGTGAGGCTCAGCCCCAGCCCTATCAGGGTCAACCCGAGGGGCGCCATCCATTTCCATTTTTGATAGGCACGAGCCTCCATACAGCAGAAAAATAGGCGGTTTATGATCAAATTACCGGTTTATGCGCTTTCAGTACCGTAAACTCGATGAGTTCCTGCCGAAAGCCGCGCTGCATATACTGCATGGCCCAGGCACCTTTGAGGGTGGACCACCCCGCCCGCAGCAGGCCCCTGATACTCCGCCAGGACAAGGCTGACCGGATCACAGCCAACCAGAACGGCGAGACCGCCCGGCTCCAGTCGCCCGTCTCGACCTGCTCAAATCCAGCCTCCTGAGCCAGCCTGGCCAGGGTCGCCGATGGAACCATCGGCGGCAGGTGAAACAACTCAAAAATACGGGTCAGCAACCCCTGTTCACGTTTTGTAAGGGCCGGCGGGACAGGCCGGTGGCACCAGGTAGCCATCAGCAGGGTGCCGCCCGGACTCAGACATTCGTAGCATATCTCAAACAGGCGTTTTTTGTCCTGAATATGCTCCGCACTTTCCATAGACCAGATCAGGTCCACCTTCCCGTCATCAGCCGACAGGGTCATCATGTCCCGGACCACCACCTGCACCTGGTTGTCCAGGCCTGCCTGGGCATTGTAGCGGGCAGCCTCAGCAGCTTGTACCGGGCTCAGGGTCAAGCCCGTAACGGTCGCCCCAAAGGTACGGGCCAGGTAGCGGGCACTTCCCCCTACCCCACATCCCAGGTCCAGTACCCGCGATGCCTGCGATACGCCCCCCCAGCGCAGCAGTTCCTGGATCAGGTCTATCTGGGCCTGGTGCCGGTCTTTGAGGAGGTTGCCGTCTCCGTAATGGCCATGGTGCATGTGTTCCCCCCAGGTATCCAGCCAGAGCGGGGTGGACTGATCATAAAAATGGCGGATGCGCTCGTTCAGGGTACGTTTCATAGGGGCTTACTTGATGATCCACCAGATAATACCTGTCACGATGGCCGCAATCAGGAGCAGGACTGCAACCTGATACCCATTCAGGCGTTCGCGATATTTTTCTGGTATATCCTGCTTGGGAGCAAAGGCTTGTTTGAGATACCCCAGGAGGGCACCGGGGATAAAAATAAACCCGGCGGTAGAGCCCGCCAATACCCGCCAGATCAGCTTCAGCCAGCGGCCCAGGGTCATACGCTCATCTGCAGGAGCAGCGACAGGCTGGGTGCGGGCAGCAGGCGAGGCACCTGGCTGCGGCTTGCGGCCTGCAATGGCCAGGCCATACTCGACCTGGCTCGTATACCACTGCGGGCGGACGTAGCGCACCTGGATGTCTGTAAAACCAGCTTTCGCAAACCAGTCCCGGTACTCCTGATCTTTGGGGAACAACATCCAGGTATTGGCAGCCCAGCGGGAAACAGCGTTTTCCGGCTCCAATGGCCCCATCAATACAGCTACGCCACCGGGTTTGATCACCCGGTATGCTTCTGCAATACCCTGCTGCGGATCGGGCCAGTACTCAATACTGCCTGCCGATACGTACCGGTCAAAGTGATCTGCCGGAAAAGGAATATTTTCTGCATCTCCCAGCAAAAAGGTACACCCCTGAAGGTCAGGCTTTTTACGGGCCTTGGCCATCTGATGGGGGCTTTGGTCCACACAGGTGACCTGGGCTGGTGTTATATGCTCCACAATCCCCTGTGTCGTGAACCCTGTGCCAGAACCGACATCAATCACGGTGAGGTCTGGCCGGTCAAACTGAGCCAACTCAAGGGACTGATCCCGCATACGGGGCGTCCAGAAGAGGGGATTGACCAGTTTATCGTAAAAATTGGACAGGTACCAGTAAAACCAGTAGGCTTCTTTTTTATGCTGAATCAGGCGCATGGCAAGGGCATTTGCAGTAAAGATAGGAGAAAGAATACAACTGCCGCATCGCCGGGTGGTTTTTCTGAGGTCAGATGCCGAGGAGTGCCTGTACATCTGCCCGCGTGAGCTCGTGTAGCTCCCCTGGCTGGAGCATTTCGCCCCGTATATTTCCGATGCCTACACGCACCAGCCGCAGTACCGGCAAGCCTACGGCTGCACACATCCGGCGCACCTGCCGGTTTTTGCCTTCTGTAAGGGTGATTTCCAGCCAGTGGTCCGGCACAGTCTTCCGAAACCTGACAGGCGGGATACGGGGCGGGAGGCGCGGGGGCACTTCGAAAATAGAGACCTGAGCGGGGCGGGTACGCCAGGATTTGCCTTTGATGTGAATGTCCACCCCTGTACGCAAAGCGGCTGCCGCATCCGGATCCGGTGCTCCCTCCACCTGTACCCAATACGTGCGCGGGTGCGCAAAAGCGGGATCCAGGAGGCGGTGATTGATCCGGGGATCGTCCGTCAGGAGCAGCAGGCCCTCGCTGTCATGGTCCAGCCGCCCGACCGGATATACGCCGGGTGGCAGGTCAAATACATCTGCCAGGGTCACCTGCCCTGCTACCTCCGGGGTAAACTGGCTGATCACCCCGTAGGGTTTATAGATAATCAGATAACGTGGCATACGGGACCATGACAACTACTGAACCAGGGCGCTGACCTCCTCGGCTTTTTCCCGGAAGTCCCGGCTGGCAGGATTGAGCTCGGCAGCCCGGCGCAGGTATCCCAGGGCAGAGCGGTAGTCCCCGCTATAGGCATAGATGGAGCCGATCATGTGATGGGCCTGCGCAAAATCAGGATTAATTGAAAGGGTTTTTTCAAAATCCCGCATGGCCTCATCCAGCTTTTCGCCCAGGTAATAACAATACCCCCGTGTGTACCAGGCCTGATCAAAATTGGGGTCGCGTGCCACAGAGATGGTAAATTCTGACACGGCCTGGTTGATCAGGGTACGCCGTTCGTTTTCCTGTGCGCTCCCGCCCATCATCAGGGCCTGGCGGAGGTATTCGCTGCCAAGGTTAAAATGTCCCAGGGGGTGCAGGGGGTGTGCCTCCAGCAGGCGCTGGTTGTACTTCATGGCCTCCTGGGGGCTGCCTTTCTGATACAGGTACACATCATGCAGGCGGGCAAGGGCCTTGTCAAACGTGGTGTCTATCTTGAGAGCATCGAGATATTTGCGGAGGGCTGTTTTGGTATCTCCTTGTTTTTCAGCCAGATAACCCTGAGCAAATACATATATCGGCTGGAGGCTGTCAAGTTCTGTTGCTGCCAGGTAGTCCCGGCTGGCCTTGCCGTATTCGCCCCGGAAAAAGAAAATTTGTCCCCGCTGATAAAATACTTCTGCTTCATCGGTACCGAGCAGCTCTGCCCGGTTATAGGCCTCCATCGCACGGACCGTATCACCTGTGGCAAACGCCAGAAACCCACGCCAATAATGTACATTGGGACCATCCCGAAAAAGCGCAACAGCCTGATCGGCATCTTTCAGGGCCTGGGGTATGCTGTCCATCGCATAATACAGGCGGGAGCGGTCGAGGTACAGGGCATAGTCCCGTGAATTGAGGGCGATCTGATTATCCAGGGATCGGAGCTGGGCTTCGGGGGTATTGGCCACAGCAGCCGGGGCCGCCTCTGCGGCAGGCGGTGGTGACTGACACCCGGTGATCGTGGTGACCCAGACAAGCGCCAGCAGCGGCGCACATAACCGTATTGCGTACATACAACAAAGGTAGCAGCTATTATGAAGCCTCACAACCCCTACTCAGATACTGAGCAATAATACCTGACGGGTCGCGGGCTGTACCTGGACGCGGGCCGCAATCCTGAACCCTGACAACCAGACAATACCAGCCTGATCCTCTGCCACGATGGCACAAAACTTGGCCGCAGCCCCGGCTTTCTGGTCGGTGAGAATATCACTGATTTTTTTGGAGGTGCGCATGCCGAAGGGTATCATCCGGTCGCCGGGCTCCCATCGGCGGATGGTCAGGGGCCACTGGATCGCGTCATAGTCCATATAATACAGGTGTGATCCGCCCAGGCGCATGGGAGTGGGTGCCTGGTACCAGGTAAGGGTCATGGTATGTCCGGAGATATGCAAGGTCTGCGGGGCTGTAATCCGATCCAGGCTGACAGGAGGCTCTGGAGCCAGCAGGGCGGCTGATATCCAGGCCAGGCCGGCGCGGGTCCGCAGGATACGGCCGGTGGTGCCTTCATGATACCGGCCCGGCTCCCGGTCTGCCAGGTCTACACCAGCCCAGACATCATGCCCGTGTGCGCCCCAATGGGTCAGGATTTCTGCCAGGATCACCTGCATGCTGCTGTGTCCCCAGCGCTGAATCAGCGGCTCCAGCGCCAGCTCCGGTATCCCGAAAGCCGTCACTACGTGGGCCTTCGCTTCTTCCAGCGCCAGTTGGCGAATCAGGGTATGCTGCCGGGTGTACCATTCGCTCCGGTTGATCAGTTGCTGGACGCCGTCAGGGTTAATTTTCAGCGAAGGGGGCAATACCGTATGCCGGATTTGATTGCGGAGGTAGTCTGTCTGCTCATTGGACTGGTCTTGACGCCAGGTCAGGCCTGCCTCTGTCAGCCCGGTTATGATCTCTGCCCGCGAAAACGGGAGCAGGGGTCTGATAAATCCTGCACGGCGGGCAGGTATACTGCGCAGGACCCGTGGACTATTGCCCCGGAGCAGGCTCATCAGGATCGTCTCAGCCTGATCGCCCGCCTGGTGGCCTGTCGCACACCAGGCATACCCCTCTGTCTCCATGATCCGGGCTACAAAATCATACCGTATCTTACGGGCCGCTGCCTGCAGGGAGGTCTGGAGACGGGCTGCCAGGTCATGCGGGTCTTCCTGTATCTGATAGAGGGGCACCTCCCAGGTGCGGGCGTAGGCTTCTACCAGTGCTGCATCTGCCTCACTATCAGCCCCCCGGAGCTTATAGTTGACATGAGCCAACCCGATAGGGTACCCTGCCTGCCGAAGGCTCCAGCCCAGCCATACTGAGTCGGGGCCCCCGCTCATGGCGACCAATACCCGCGCACCTTCAGGAACACCGTGCTGCTGCATCTGCTCCCTAATCCGCCCAATCCACACCGACTCTTTCATTCAGAATACGATTTACTTCAAACCTTACATACAAAATACTTGACAGTTGGCGCAAACAACCTAACCCACAGCCGCCCGTATGCGTCTCTAATATAACGCAAAACGTCGGAAACAATGGTTTTTTGACCAATAACGCAAACAACCTGATGACTCCGGTAACGGTCTTTTCAGCACACCCATGAAATATCCTCCTCCTGAACGTCATAATACAGATGTAAGCTGAAAGAATCCTACATCAGTGTACTGAAGCGACTTTCTGGAACGAGAATTGTTTTCATACCCGTACCATTACTTCAACTGCGCAACTCATTATGTTCAGAACCACCACTTTGTACCTGATTCTTTTCCTGATCGTACATAACACCGTTCTGCAGGCCGGCAATTTCCAGGCCTATACCGGGACATGGGAGCACACGACAGCTCGTATCGGCAGACTGGTGCTGAAAGAAGATACAGAACAGGCCTTGGTCGAAGCCTGGAATCTGGATGGTGGCATCTGGACCCTCCAGGCAAGTGCGCCGCTCTCCCCTGTATGGAGCGCCAGCAGCGCAGATGAGCTTATCCCGGCGGCTGGCACAGCCACCCTGACCCTCGGCACTGACGTCCTGCAACTGTCCTTCGCACCGCAGGCACGCTCCCTTGAGGTACGTATCTCAGACGGGCTGACCCCGGCCGAAACCTATACCTATACACGTATGCCTGCCGACAACCTCATTACGGGGCGTGCCCTGGGCATGGCCAGCAGCACCGCCAGCCTGTTTCGGGTGACGTTGTACGGCCCTGATGACAGCAATACACCCTACCTGAGCCAGCCCCTGAGCCTCAATGGTTATCGGTTTGAAGGATTACCGGATGGAGTGTATTTTTTTAGCGTGGAAAGTGCCTCACCCATCAACCAGATACAACCGACTCCAGCCTTTCACACCATTGAGGTGCGCAACGGGCAGGTAGTCACCCAGGACATTGAGCTGAACTAACATAAGCTCCGATACAACAAAACGGCTGAACCTCAACAGGTTCAGCCGTTTTGTTGTAGGTGTCATGGTCAGCGCTGCTCCAGCACCCAGGCTGTTTTGAGGCCCTTTTGTTTTTTGTAAGATTCTACTTCAGCCTTGCTTACAGACCAGAAAACCGATACCCGGTAGTTGGATCCCATGCCGTTTTCAGGCAGCAGAATAAAGGTTTTATACCCTTTGGCTTTCATGCCTTCTGCGTATTCACGTGCCTGGTCATACGTTTTATAGCTGCCTCCGATAAGGTGAAAGGTCACATCGGCACCAGAAAGGGTCGCAGCCTGGGTCGAGGTCGTAAAGGGCAGTGTCTCCTCGACAATGATGCCAGGGGTTTTGCCCCGCTTTTTCAGCATATTGGCATACGTCTGGATTTCTTTTTTATCTGTAGCCTTATAGACAGATACCCGAAAGTTGCCATTGGTGGCATCAGGATAAATCACGTACGGCGTGAAACCCTGGTTCCGGAGATTGGCGACACCCGTCATGGCGCCTGAGGCCTCCGCAAAACTGGCCACCACCAGGTGGTAGGTAGTCGTTTTGCCCCGGCTGGTGGCAGCAGCGGGCGTTTTAGATGCAGTTGGTGCCGATACCGGTGTCGTGACGCGGTTTTGGGATGCGGTGCTGGCAGGATCAGAGACGCTCAGGATCCAGAATTTGCTGGCATCTGCCCCCCGGCTGCGCTGAAATGACTCTACTTCAACCTTGTTGACGGCCTGATAGACGGATACGCGATATTTGGGAGAGGCTGGCCCCGGAAAAAGGATGGCTGGCGTAAATCCCTTGATCTTAAGGGCCGAACTCAGCTGATTGGCTGCCTCAAAGTCATTAAAACTACCCGCAATCAGGTAGTGATACTGTGCCTGCGCCTGGAGTACGGCGGGAGTCGTGAGGCCCAGCAGCAGCCCAAAAGCCCAGGCCATGGACCTGACAAGAACGGGTTGTGATATCATTTTCATAGGAAACGAGGTAAAATGTGGATACTTTCTGTGAAACGGTGCTGCTGTGTCATCTGAATCCGTCCTGATAACCGCCTGAAATTCACTATTATTATATAAGAATCCAAATATTACACCTTCTGTATGACTTATTACCAAAAAAAATCCCGTCTGCGGGGAGGCAGACGGGGTCTTATCAGGGCTAAGCTTGGGGGAGGGTTACTGTTCGTACACCCATCCGGATTTTTTGCCCATCTTGGATAGCTTGTTTGCGTAGGCTTCTACAGCTTTTCGGTCAGCGCTGTTGAAGATGGATACCCGGTAGCTCGGAGCACCCGCTGTCTCCGGTGCGATGATGGTGGCTGCAAAGCCCTCTGTCGTCATTTCCTGCTGAAACTTACGGGCAGACTCCAGGGTACTGAAACTGCCTGCGATCAGGTGAAACCGGGCCTGGGGGTCTGCCGTCTCGCCACGTGTGCCTCCCTGGTCTCCTGCACCGAGGGTGCGGAGGTCCGATCCCGGGGGCAGGGTCTGCTGGCTGGCAGCGTCACCATCAAGGCCACGGGTAGTCTGCGTACCGGCATCTGCCAGGGGTTCCGGCGTGCCAGCGTCAACCGGGGTCAGGCTGGGCTGCATCTGAGGCCGGGGAGGACGTATCGCCATCTGGTCATCAGCCTCGGATGGCGGGTCCAGCCGGAGCACTACCCCGCCAGAAATTTTGGAGCGCTGCATACGCAGCGGCCCGAACATAACAAACACATAGGCGAGGGTCAGTAATAAGGATGCGAGCAAGGCGGAGCGCCAGATCATGTTGCCACCGGGCACAGTCCGGTCAGAAGTTCCGCTTAGTTTCATAGCCGTAATCTTATCAGTGGTTGTGAGCGATACGTCTGGTTGAGTTGCAGGTGAAGAAACTGGTTTTAAACCGAAATAAAGATCGCTCGTATCTGCTGCACGAGCCGTAGCAGGGATCATCCGTAGCCTGTGTCCTGCGTCCTGAACCAGCCTTCCGATTCCGGGGACTTCATAATACCCTCTCAAAGCGAGGGCTCGCTGTACGACACCTTTCATGTCAGATACTATGGCGGCAGCTTCTGCTGGCGAGACCCCGAGGTTATGTACCAGGTGATCATTCAGCCGTAACATTTCGTGTACAGCTGGCTCAAAGGTGACCTCAATCGTGGGCGGATGTACAATCACGCCTCCGTCGTCCATATGAGCATCACGATACACCTTGCGAAACGTGCCTAAGCCTGGAACAGAAAATGCTTCCAGATCTTTAAATGCACGCTGCAGATAAGCATCTGACGATAACTTCATAGATCAAAGGGCAAGTAAAACCACAAATATCCTGACAAGAGTTACTAAAAAGCTAGCAAAATCCCGGCCAAAAAATCGAGGTTCCGCTCAGGATAATTATACCAGCGCTGGTAATTAATGTTCAGGAGATTATTTACCCTTACAAATACTGAAAAATTATCTGTAATACGATAGTCTGCATTGACAATTACAGACGGAAATATGTTCCGTGTAATAATTTCATCGTTTTCGTCCACTTTCATCGGGGCGGGTCCGTACAGGAGGAGACCTGCCCGGGCCGTGAGTTTGTCTTCCCAGCGATAGGCGGCAAAACCCTCAATCCGAAGCGGCGAGACGTTGAAAAGTTTGGGCGTGAGACCATCTGCGTTGGTGGTATTCAGGGCTGTGTAGGTAATGGCCCCGCCAGCCTGGAGGGCATCGGTCACCTGGTATCCCACCTCGCCGTGAAGCCCTGCATGGGTCGTGAGGGAGTCATACACCGGGCGGAAGTACACATCGTCCTCTGTTATATACACCAACTGATCCAGCACCCGGCGGTAAAACACCCGTGCCGAGTAGTCCAGCTTATTGTCCAGCACCCCTTTGATACCGGCATACAGGTGCATGGTCTCTACAGTGGCGCGGATATTGGCACTGGGACCGAGGTAGCGGTTTTCGAAGATCAGGTCCTGATACGGATTTTTGCTGACACCCGCCGTGTATCCGCCAAAAGCCGTAAGCACCTCCGGCACGACGGCAAAGTCCAGGTTGATATCCGGGCCGAGGTTGACGACCTCTGAGGTGGAGTCGGCAGAGTTGACAAAATAATTGAACCGGATACCGGCCCGGAGGCTGACTTTTTCATTCACAAAACTCAGGGTAGGATTGAGGTCAATAAAGGGACGTACTTGTCCCCGGCGACCGATCTGGCCCTGGGTCAGGGAGAGTTCGGTATTGAGGTTGGCGGAGAGGTTTTCATTAATACGGTACCCCCCGGCAGGGCGCAGGATAATCTCGGATTCACGATTGGCCCGTCCGTCTAGATATACCCCGATGCCAGCCGTAGCATCCAGAAAATACTCACCAGGATTGCGGGCGATCCGCTTCAGCCCGACCCGAAAGGCGACATCCGTAAATCCCATCCGGAGACTGTCCTCACGCAGCTCGGTATTGTTGGCAAATACTGTGTCAGCATAGTTAAAGTACCCCGTGTTGTATACCGAAGCACTGGCCGAGATCACATTGTCCCGTGAAATTTTGCTTACCTCCACGGTCCCGTAGTCTTCCCGGAAACGCCGCTGTACGATCTTGTCCTTGTGCGCCGAGCGGTGTGTAAACCGGATGCCGTAGTCCAGCTCGCGGCTGTCCTTGTTGTAGATGCCGATCTCAGCGATCGGGGTGATGTACCGCCCGATCCCCAGCCGGAGGTAGTTGCTGTTGTAGTCTGGTTTGGGAGCCTTGTCCAGGGGGCGGATATCCGGGGGGGCTGGCTGGAAGTCCGTCCCGATATAAAAATCTTTGGCATCAAAGCGGACCGGATCGAGATTGCCCTGGCTGATCTGCTGGTAGGGTGGTTTTTCGAAGGGTTTTTCGCTCTCGATTACGTCCTCGATGCGTTCATTTTCCAGTACGAGGGTATCCTTGCCTCCCAGCGGGCTGCCGGGCTGTGCCAGCATTTGCCCCCCGGATACCAGAAAAATAATCGCCAGTATATATGATAAGCGGGTCATAAAAAGTCTGTGTTGAGAAAAATCAGGATAAAAAGCAAAAAAGACGCAAGACGAAAAGAGGCAGGGTGCCCTCAGGCACCCTGTCAGGTCATGGATTGCTACCGGTCTCGGCATTAATCTGGGCCAGCCGCTCCCGTGCCTCTTGTTGCACATCCGGGAACCGCTCCTCCTGAATCAAACTTTCGAGGGTACCTTTGGCCTGGAACACGTTGCCCATTTCGTAGTAGGCGTTGGCTGCGACCAGGAATGCCTTTGCCTTCCAGTAGTTGAAGGTCGGGTAGTTATTGCTCTGATAGACAACGGCATCACGTACAGCCATAAATTTTGTATTGGCTTTGTCCACCTCCCCTTTTTTCTTGAGGGCCAGCCCCTGGTCATAGGTGATGCGCCCGATCATGTACTGGCTTTCGGCCCCGAAGGCATTTTTATAATCCCGCTCTACGTTGGCAAAGGTCTCCCGAGCCTTGTCGAGGTTGCCGGAGAGGTACTGACAATGGCCGATCTCTACCAGGGCCTGGGTACGGGCATATACCTCGGCTTCGTTGTTGGAAGAAATCTGGAGCAGGGTCTGCTCTGCGAGGCGGTATTGTCCGAGGGCCTTCTGGTTTTTGGCGATCCCAAACCAGGCCTGAATCCGGTTTTCGAGTTTGCTCGCGACATCCTCCAGCATCTGATAAAGCTCCAGGCTGCTGTTGTAGTCCTTGAGGTCATACTTGATGGCAGCCGCCTCCTGAAGTGCCAGTGCCGTGAAGGCATTGTTGGTGGGGGTGCTATACACGTCCTTGTAGTCGGCCAGGGCTTTGTTTACCTGCGAAGTCTCACGGTATGAGCGGGCCCGGAACACCAGGGCTTCGAAGTAGTCAGGCCCGTTGCGGTAGTCGCGGACGTAGGTCGTAAACTGCTCGATGGCGGAGGTATAGTTTTTGGCAAAAAAACGGTCCTTGCCGGTATTAAAGACCAGGGCTGCCAGATCGGCATTCATGTCAGGATTGCCGCTGCGGTACTCCCGGAGGACCTTGTCAAACTCTGACTCCGAGAGCAGGCCTGCCAGGTTGTCGAGGGCCAACTGTGCATTTTTTTTGTCGGCGCTGTAGTCACTCAGGATTTTTTTGAAGTACTGAATGGCCGCAGCCTCATCGCCGTTGTTGTAGGCCGCCAGGGCCAGGCGTACATACGCATCACTGGCGAGGGGACTGCGGGGGTACTCGGTCACGAGCATATTGGCATACCGGATGGCAGCGTCATTGTCCTTGATCCAGGTGGCATATATCTCAGAAATTTTGTCCAGGGCATTGTCCCGGAGCTCAGACTCAGGATAGCTGCGGATCATCCGGTCAAATGCCTGCGCAGAGGCCTGGTACTGGCGCTGGCGGTAGAAACTCTCGGCCTGCTGGTAGGCGGCATAGTCCTGGAAGGCAAATCCCTTCTCCTGGGCCTTTTGGTAATAGGCATTGGCGCGGCTGTACTCCTTGCGCAGCATGAGGCAGTCACCCGCCCGCAGGTAGGCATCCACCAGGAGTTTGGGTGACTCCTTGGAGGTAGCTTTGGCGATATAGTCCTCAAAACTTTTGAGGGCAGCGGGGTAGTTTTTCTGTTTGAACTGCGCCCATCCGAGGCTGTAATACCCCCGGGCATAAAACTCATTTTGATCAGCACCACGTGACCGAAGAAAAGTATTTGCCTCATTTTCAGCCCCTTTGAAGTCGCCCAGGCGATACACGCTCTCAGCGATCCAGTACCGGGCACTCAGGGCCATGTTTTCATCCACGCTGTTGTCTATGGATTTTTTGAGGTACTCAATCGCCGGACGATACTGAGGCCGCTCAAACAGCTCCAGTCCATAAAAGTAACATACTGTCTGGTAGGCTTTTTTCACCCGGGCAGAGGTGCGGGGCACTGACTCCAGGTACTTGATCGAGCGGGGATAGTCACGGGTGTACAGGTAAACCTCTCCGATCATGGCCTGCACCTCACCTATGTAGGGGGCACGGGGATATTTTTCGGTGATCTGGGTCAGGCCCGTGAGGGCTTCATTGTAGGCCTCGGTGGAGAAGCAGAGTTTGCTGTATTGCCAGAGGGCATCCTCGGCGATCTGGGCATTGCCGCCGCGGGGTTCCTGGGCTGCTTTTTGGTACGCTACCTTGGCGCTCTGTTTGTCATTGAGCTGCATGAAGCAGAAGCCGAGATAATAGGATGCAGCCTGATCAAGCGAATCAAGGCCTCCGGCAGCCCGCTCCAGATTGGCGGTAGCGTCTTTGTAGTTTTTGAGTTTATACTGGGCAAATCCATACCGGAAATAATCCGTGCGGTTCATTTTGCCCCGCGCCTTGAGGTACTGGTCAAAAAACGAAATGCTGCGGGTATAGTCTCCCCGCTCAAAACTGGCATGGGCGACTACATAATATACTTCGGCTTCCTTCCCCTGGGTTTTGGGGGCAGCGACGAGTTCGTCAGCGAGGGCGTAGAGTTCGTCGTACCGCTTCAGGCTGAGCAGGGTACTGGCGAGATATACCTTGATTTCCTTGCCGTACTTGGTGGAGCCTTCCAGGGCCTTGAAGGCTTCATAGGCCTGATCATAGTTTTTTTCCTGGTAGAGAATGACCGACTGGTAATAGCGGGCATCTTCCTGCTGAGGACCCGGAACAGCCGCAGCCATATCAAAATAGCGGACAGCCTGCTCAGGGTTTTTATCCATAAAGTAGGCATACCCCAGCATAAAACTGGCCTCGGTCCGCATCACCTCACTGAGGCCATGGGAGGTGAACGCCTCCAGCATACGGGCGATGGCCAGCTTCCAGTCACGGCGGTTGAAGTAATATTTGCCGTACAAAAACCGGACTTCAGGGGTGCGGGAGTTGTCGGGATGCTGGTCAATAAATGCCTCCAGCAAGGCAGGCGCATCATTTCGCTCCAGATAAAAAGCACTGGCAGCCTGGATATAATAGGCCGCCACGAGCAGATCGTTGGCACCGCCATTGCGGAGGCCGGTCTCTGCCGCCAGAAACTCCTCTGCTTTTTTGATGGCTGGTACATAAGCAGCCTGCTCAAACAAGGCCTCAGCCTCCTCCAGGAGTGGGCGGCGATCATAGTAGGGAGAAAGCTGAGCCTGCATGGGCAGCGTAAGCCACATCAGAGCAGACCCGAGAGTAAGCACGCGTAGGTACCTCATGTATGTCGGATTTACGGATAAATCTAAGGGGTTTTGGGGCATATTACCAAAGCAGAAACCATCCAAGCCTACGAACAGACAAGGACAGAGGTTGTGGTGTTGCGCGGGTGACTGCTAAAAACATGCCTGTATTGCCTTACAGACCTGTTTTTGTTCCGATGGCACCCCGATTTCAACTGATAACGCATCTGATACAGATTTCATATGTTATGCACAGGTAGATTTAGGTATGCAAGTTGGCACTGATTATGCGTTATTTTACCGTATAAAGTCAAAGCACCATGTACTATATTCAAAAAAAAGCTGAACGCTGGTCCGTCCACAACAACCACACCCACAAAAAGCGGTCGCTTACCGAAGAGGAGGTATCGCTGCTGCTGACGGAGTTTCCCAACCTGAAAATGTCCCTGGTGGGTAATAGCTCGCTCACCTACTTCCGCAACCGTATCCAGTCGCTTCACGACCTGCCCTGATCACCGGCACATACGATCTGATCTGCTGACGCCCCGCCCCCCAGCGGGGCGTTGCTGTATCTGAGGGGTATTCCGCCTAAAATAAAGCCTGTTTGCCGTTTTTTACTTGAAAATTCAGGACAACACCCTATATTAGGGGTCTTATCGCAGGAAAATAACCAAATACTTGTATTACCTGCCATCGTTGATTATATTATTAACGAAATAAAACTTTCTTTCGGATGAAAATACATCTCGCCCAACCGGTATCGTTGTTTGAAGCAGGCAAACGGGAGGTAAATGAAGATTTTATCTACCCGCTCGCTGGTGGCGCCCAAGCTACGGACAAGCTCTTTATCATCTGTGACGGAGAGGGCGGCACCCACTCCGGTGATGTGGCCTCCAAACTGATCGCACTCAGCATAGCCAAATACCTCGCCAATACCCCCCCGGAGGGTGACCCGGATGCCGCCTACCTGGACCGGGCCGTCTCTATGGTAGAAGAAGCCCTCTCCAACCTCAAAGACTCCTTCCCCGACCGCAGGGAGATGGCCTCTACCCTGGCGCTGATGTATATAGGGCCTGCTTTTGTGACTTTTGCCTGGATCGGCAATACCCGACTCTACCATTATAGCCATAAGCAGGAAAAACTGTTTGTCACGGAGGATACCCTCACCCCTGAGGGTAAGCCGGTTCTGATCACCGGACGCGACAGCCACCAGAAAATTCAGCTGCACCAGATTCCGCTTACAGAAATCGGCAAGTATGATACCTTCCTGATCGCCTCTGACGGGGTTACCTCGCAGGCTGATGACCGTACACTGGAGTCTATTCTGAAAACAGCCCAGCCCTCTGTACTCGACATTGCCCTGGACGAAATACGGACCCACTGTCATACCTTCACGGAGGACAACTATGCCTGTTACCTGATCCAGGTGGACCGGGTAGAGCAGGATGTAGCAGCCGAGGAGGGGGATGCCAGCGGCGATCCGGCTGCTGACTCGCCCGAGGAGCGCGGAGTGAAGGTACTGCGCCGGATTGTATTTGCCAGCCTGGCCCTGCTGATCCTCTGCCTGGTGGTGCTGGCCGCTCTGAGCCTGCGCAAAAGTCCCTACGATAGTTATATGCGCAATGCACAACTAAGTATGGACACCCAAAACTACCCCCTGGCCCTCCTCCAGCTGGACTCCGCCCGTACTGCGGCCCGCAGCAATCAGCAGTCACAGGCAGTGGAAGACATGCGCACCCAGGCCTACCGCCTGCTGGAAGGTATGGACTCCCTGCTCCTGGCGACACCTGCCAAGCTGATCGAAATGAGCCAGAGTGCCATCGCCCGGAAGGACTTCTTGTATGCAGATATTGTCCTGCACCATGCGGACAGCACGGTACAACAGTCTAAAGATACCGCCCTGCAGCGGAAGTTGGCTGATATTTACCTCCAGTTTGGCAATTACCTCACCGGCGCTGAAGGAGGCAATGACTGTGTCAAGGCAACTGAACTCTATCAGGCTGCTTTTAAGATCTATGCCAAACCCGAACTGGCAACACACAAAAGTCGGCAACTGATCGCCACGGCAGAAGCTAACCAGGCTGCCTGCACCCAAACCCTGGCCAATGCCAACACGCAGACCCGGTCTGTAGCCCCGGCAGAACAACCTGCTAAACCTGCCGCCAAACCTGCTGCGGGTAACCTGACGGCCCTGAACCAGCCACAGACGGCTACGCCTGCACAACCCGCAGCACAGCCCGCGCCCATACCGGCCTCCGCCAATGCCCGTACCCGCTCGGCAGACCCCGTGACGACGGCAGCTCCTGCACCTGCTGCCAGCCTCACCGCGGCTGAGCGCAAAACCCTGGAGGCCCGCCTCAAATCCGGCAAAAGTCACTTCGAAACGGCCAGTGCCGCCAATTCAACTTACTCCTACAAAAAAGCCCTGGCGGACCTTTCTGCTGCGGAGGCTGTCCTGGATGGTCCCGGTGCCTATATGCTGGCATACCTCTACCACGCCGGACTGGGTACCTCCCGCGACGGAGCCAAGGCCCTGAAATACGCTACCATATCTGCCAAGCAGAACTGGGCCGCCGGCCAGTATCTGGCTGGATATCTCCTGCTGCAAAACAACAGCAGCCGTGACCAGGCTAATGCCCGTATTTATATCCGGCAGGCTGCCGCCCAAAATTTCCTGCCAGCCGTTGAGCTCCTCCAAAAAATGAACTGATCGTACATCTTCTCACATCAGAAGCCGCTACCAGACCTTGTCTGCGTAGCGGTTTCCGGTATGAGGGGTATACAGCGCCCGTACCGCTCAACCGTCATTATCAGCCGTTCGGTAACAGGATAGGTGCAGACAGAGATCACAAGGTTTTTTCAGCATGAAGCTTGTGTATTTTAGGTCATGTCCCCGATAGGACACCACCTGTTGTATTAATGTTCCTTACATGACAGCTTATTACTTTACTGCCCTTGCTGAAGAACTGGCCGCGCTGAACCGCCAGCTGGAAAGCCTGCTCCCGCCTGCCCACCTGCCCCTGGGCGAGGCCTATGCAGGCACGACCCTCCGGAAAATGCTGAGCCGATACCTGCCGTCTACCCTCAGGACCGGCAAAGGTTATATCTCACAGGAAAATGGACGTGCGCTGCCCGCTGAGGTGCTGGTGTATGAAGCCGCCGCACCGGTACTGTTTGAGGAGGGTAGCCTGGCTGTTGTGATGCCTGAGTCCGTCGTTGCCGTAATGGAGGTCGCTCCTGTCATCGAGAGCCAGGTACACCTGCGTCAGCTCCTGACCCGGCTGGCCGATGCAGCCCAGGCTGTTCGCAGCGAAGGCCGGACGGTATTGGCTGTCCTGCTCTCCTACCGCACCCAGCTCCCAGATGAAGCCGCCGCAGACATCGTGCGTGAGGTGGCTGGTGACCAGCCTGCCCGGATGATCTCCTGTATGGCCCTGGGCAATACCTGTTTTGTGGCGGTAGAAAATGGTCAGGTAACCCTGGATACGACTGAGGGTGCCGTCTCCCGTCTCCTGCGCCATATCATCCGCTTTACACCACGCCCACAGCCGGTGCCGGGCGCAGACGATACCCTGACACCCGATACCCTGCCAGCCCGTGAGCCGGCCATACGACCGGTGGCCCCGGTGAGTGTACTCCCGGATACAGCCGCGCCTGCCGCTGAGCCTGCCACCGAATCTCAGGCGTACCTGAAAACCCAGGAAGAACCCGTAGCCGTGATGACCCTGGAGTCTGCACCTGCTGCCGTATATACCCCTGAAGTAGTGTCTGAAGCAGATGACAGCGAAGTGGAGGCCCTGATCAACCGCCCCCGGAAGCGCCGAAACCATGACAAAGGCCGCCCTAACCAACCTAATGCAGAGGGCTACTATCCCCTCCATCAGGCCGTGATGGCAGGTGATGCGGAGGCGATCACAGAACTCCTGCATGCTGACGCTGACCCTGACTGCAAAAACCGGGAAGGTGACACCCCCATACACCTCGCCGTACGCCTCGACAAACCGGACCTCATCGAGATGCTCCTCCTTGGAGATGCCGATGTCAATGCCCGTAACTACGTATATGCCTCTCCGCTTCACCTCGCTGCCGAACTCGATAAGGTGGCGATGATCCAACTCCTGATCCGGAACGGAGCCGAAATAGAGGCCCGCAATAACCGGGGCAATACGCCCCTGCACAAAGCTGCTATCCTGGGTCATGTGGCCGCTGCCGAAGAACTTATCCGCAACCAGGCCGATATCCTCGCCTGTATGGAAAAAGATATGCAGCCCCTGCATCTGGCTGCCTGGTATGGTCATGTGGACATGGTACAACTCCTGATTAACAGTGGCGCTGACCTCAATGCCGTCAATGCTGATGGCAATACCGCCCTGCACTTTGCAGCCTTCAACGGGCAGGTAAAGGCGATCAAAACCCTGATCAACAACAGCGCCGCCATGCATATCAAAAACCATTCAGGCGAAACCTATCTCCAGGGCCTGAATGAAGGGTATCAGGGCGAAATGGTACGTGTACTGGAGTGACCCGAGGGTTGACCCCGATTCATACGCAACACCTGATACTATCCGGTATCAGGTTTTTGTTTTTGGGCTTAAAGCGTACATCAGCTCCCGCCGAGCAGGCTCTCACCGCGCTCGTGCACGTCCAGGCGGAGCTCCGAGATACGCAGGTTGATATGGGACTCCATGCGGCGGGCCTGCTCACGGTCTTTGCGGGCAATCGACAGCCTGACCTCTCCTTTGTCTGCCGTGGGTATCGCCGCAACGGCTGCCAGGGTATGGGCCTGAATGACAAACCTGGCCCCGAACAAGTTCTGGGAATATTTGACGTAATCTACCTCATTCAGGTCCAGGTGCAACGTTTTAGGGCGTGACCGGATACCGCCGACCAGGGTGTCTTTGATCTGAAACTCCAATACAAGTACATCCTGCTGGAGTGACATCAGGCCATCAAGCCGACCGAGGCCCTGATATACATCTATCGAAAACGGAAGGCGCAACTTCTCATTTGCCATACACCGGGAGTCATGGAATAACAGGTGCCAAATTAGTAATTTTTCTGCTACGGCACACCTCCATTGGAGGCGACTCCTTATATATGCCTTATATCTTGCAGAAGGTCAGAGCAGATCCCGGTGCAGGATCGTCTGAATCCGGCTCAGCAAATCTTGCATGGGAACCGGCTTGACCACAAAGTCCGTCACCCCGGCAGAGAGTGCCTGCAGCCGGGCCTCCGACTCCTGCCGGCAGGTCACCATCATAAAGGGAATGTCTGCCATTGGGAGCGAACTTTTGACCTGCTGACAAAACTCCAGCCCCGTCATCTCCGGCATCATCCAGTCGCAGAGGATGATATCGGGGCGGTTGTCCCGGATAAATGCCAAAGCAGGCCCTGCCCGGTCAAAGGCTTCTACCGCAAACCCTTCCCGTGCCAAATTGTATTCAAACAAGTCGAGCAAGTCTTCTTCATCATCCACGATGACCACCAGCTTTTTGCGCTCCATTTGTCCCTGGTATTTGGGACGCAAATCTTGACAATGCAGGTAGGTAAAAGGTTACGGGTATATTAATCCTCTATTAAATATCCCGGGACGTCCCTGTGTCCGGCACCAGCGGCACAACCGCCTCAATTTGAGATAAACTTGTAGCCTACCCCTTTGACTGTGACGATATACTTCTCCCCGATTTTTTCGCGGAGCTTGCGCACATGTACATCCACTGTGCGATCCGTGACGTGTATATTGTCCCAGATACGGAGCAGGAGGTCTTCACGGCTGTATACCTTGCCGGGCCGGGAGGCCAGAAAATGAAACAGCTCAAACTCTTTGCGGGGCAGCGAAATAGACATGCCTTGTTTTTTGACGATATACTCGTCCCGTACGATCTCCAGGTCGTGAATCTGGATGATATTCTGGTCTTTTTTCTCCTGCGGGTGCTGTCGGCGCAGCATCGCCCGAATCCGGCTTTTGAGGACCCGTGGCTTGATGGGCTTGTAGATATAATCGTCAGCACCGGCTTCAAAACCAGCTACTTCTGAGTACTCCTCAGAGCGTGCTGTGAGAAACACGATACGGGTTTTTTCCAGATTAGGCTGAGACCGGAGGGCGATACAAGTAGATACCCCATCCATCTTGGGCATCATGATGTCCAGCAAAATTAAGTCTGGCACTTCCAATGCAGCAATTCTGATCGCTTCTGCTCCATCAGTAGCCCGGATGACCTCGTACCCTTCGCTGGTGAGATTGTACTCCAGCAGGTCCAGTATGTCCTCCTCATCGTCTACGATCAGTACCTTGGCGGTTTCTGCTTCCTGCTCTTTACTCATGTTATTTTCGGAAAATGATGGTAAATGTTGCTATTTTACCCTGATCCCAAAAGCCTTTGTAAAGAGATTTACTATAACTTAACCTGCACTTCACATTGTGTATATATTTACCAAACAATTTGGTAACATGCGCCTGTTTTGCCCTGATTTTATGCTTTTTCAGCTACTATCCCTATGAAAGCAATCCGGATACGAGAGGCTGGCGGACCCGAAGTCCTGGAGTTGAGCGAGTATCCGCAGCCTGTTCCGGGTGAGGGTCAGGTACTGATCCGGGTAGCAGCGACCGCACTCAACCGGGCTGATATCCTTCAGCGGGAGGGTAAATATCCGCCTCCGTCCGGAGAGAGTGAGATCCCGGGACTTGAGGTATCGGGATGGATCGAGGCACTGGGGCCAGGTTGTCACCGGTTTGAGCCCGGCGAGGCAGTGTGTGCCCTGCTGGCGGGCGGTGGCTACGCTACGTATGTGACTGTCCATGAGACACTGGTCATGCCGGTACCGGCGGGGATGTCGCTGGTAGCTGCCGCAGCGATACCGGAGGCTTTTATTACGGCCTGGCAGGCCCTGACCCGGCTCGGACAGGTAGAGGCAGGTGAAACGGTACTCATCCATGCAGGAGGCAGCGGTGTCGGGACAGCCGCTATCCAGCTCGCCGCCGCCCTCGGGGCTATCCCGATCGTGACAGCCTCTCCCGGCAAACACGCCCTCTGCCTCTCGCTGGGTGCGGCACAGGCCCTGGACTATAAAGCAGGACCCTTTGTGGAGGCATGTCTCGCCTATACAGACAGACGGGGGATCAACCTGGCCATAGACTGTATCGGCGGGCCTTATCTGAGCCAGCATCTGGAAGTCCTGGCACCTGACGGGCGCCTGGTCCTCCTGGCCGCGATGGGTGGCACCCGTGCAGAAGCTGACCTGAGGCAGATCCTCCGCAAGCGCCTCACCCTCATGGGTTCTACCCTTCGCAATCGTTCTCTGGCATACAAGGCAGAACTGGTGGCTTCTTTTGGAGCCTTCGCGGCTCCTCTTTGGGCAGACGGCACCCTCCGGCCTGTACTCGACCAGGTGATGCCCTGGACTGCTGTTGCGGCGGCACACACCCGGCTGGAGTCCAATCTTTCTGCCGGCAAAATTGTACTCACCGTATCCGCGGACCCGCCCGGCTCAGCTTGACGCCCGAACGGATTATATTGGTCAATCAAGGACTTGCAATTCAGGCCACCCCTGTCCGACATTTACAGCTATGAAATTTCTCCCCGGCATTCTTTCTTTTGCCCATCCGGAGGCGCTGTTACTCCTGCTGGTGATCCCGCTGTACCTCTTCTGGTACTACCGGTATTACCGGCCCCAGCGGCTTGTCGTGCAGCTTAGCTACGATCCGGCCCGGATGGTCAAGGTCTCCGCTATGCCCGTCTGGCTCCGGGTACTCCCCCGCTGGATGCAGCTGGCCGCCATTGCCCTGCTGATTGTCGCCCTGGCACGGCCCCAGACAGAAAGTGAAGTGATGAACCGCACAGCCGAGGGGATAGATATCATGATCCTGCTCGACATCAGCGGCAGCATGGAGGCCCGTGACTACCCCCCTACCCGGCTGGAAGCAGCCAAGGAAACCGCGATCCGGTTTATCCAGGGCCGAAAATTTGATCAGATCGGCCTGGTACTATTTGCCAATGAAGCCCTGACCTATACGCCTCTCACCCTGGACTATGACTACCTGATACGGTCTGTCCGCTCCGTGAGCCATACCCTGATCCCCGCCCAGGGCACTGCCATCGGGTCTGCCATTGCCGCAGGTATCAACCGGGTGCGGGAAAGCCAGACAGAGAGCAAGGTGCTGATCCTGATCACGGACGGCGCGCATAACCAGGGTACCATAGACCCGATCTCAGCCGCCCGGCTGGCTGCCAGTTTTGGCATACGTATTTATGCTATCGGGATCGGGGGGCTGACAGCCACAGAGGGCAATGCCCAGACCGCCCTTGATGTTAACAGCCTGAAGCAGGTCGCAGAGCTGACCCAGGGACAGTTTTTTCTGGCCAATGATCCGGGCAGCCTGAAAAGTATTTTTACTGAAATCTCTCAGCTCGAAACCGGCACCATCCAGGCCAGCGCCTACCGCATCATTGAGGATCACTATCCGTTTTTTCTGCAATGGGCTGCCATCCTCCTGGCGGGTGCATTTGCCATGATGCTCACCTTTGTCTACAACCCCCTCGAACAGTGATCAGGCGGGCGGCACCTCGCCGGTACCCGGCAGGAGCCGGCTGCTTTCCTCCGGCGTCAGGGCCGAGACCTCGCGTAACTTGCGGTTGATGGCGCGGGTACGGGTGCCCTGCAGCTGCCCGATGGTATCCCCGGCAGCAGAGATTTGTTTTTGGGCCTTTTCGAGCAGGCTCCCAAATGCCTCAAACTCCGTCTTGACCGCTCCGAGGATAGCCCATACCTCACTCCCCCGCTTCTGGAGAGCCAGGGTCCGGAATCCCATCTGAAGGCTGTTGAGCATAGCCGCCAGGGTCGCCGGCCCGGTCACCGTGACCTTGTACTCGCGCTGGAGCTGGTCCAGCAGGGCCGAACGCCGGATCACCTCTGCATATATCCCTTCAAATGGCAAAAACATAATCCCAAAGTCCGTCGTGTGGGGAGGGTCCAGGTATTTGTCCCGGATATCACGGGCCATCCGCCGTATTGTAGCCTCCAGGTCTTTGCCAGCTGCCTCTATCTGTCCGGGATCATAGGTATCGTAAGCCTCCTGGAGCCGGAGGTACACCTCCTGCGGGAACTTGGCATCCACGGGCAGGTACACATGGGCTTGTTCTTCCTCCCGTCCGGGCAGGCGTATCGCAAACTCCACGACTTCGTCTGAGCCTGCTTTAGTCCGGACATTGGCTTCGTACTGACCGGGGGCCAGAATCTGCTCCAGGAGCATACCGAGCTGAATTTCACCCATCGTGCCCCGGTTTTTGACATTGCTGAGGATTTTTTTCAGCCCGCCCACATCCTGTGCGAGGGAGCGCATCTCTCCCAGTCCGAGCTGTACGGCTTCCAGTTGGCGGCCTACGGCATCAAAAGACTGTCCCAGGCGCTCGCTAAGGGTTTTCTGGAGTTTTTCATCTACCGTCTCGCGCATCTGCTCCAGCTTTTTTTCGGTAGTCTCCACGAGCCGGTGCTGCTGAGCCTCCAGCTGACCGAGCTGGTCGCGGAGCAGGGCCTGTGAAGCAGCCGCATTGCGGTCCAGTACGAGCTGAAAATCATGCAGGTGAGCGGCGAGTGACTCCCGGAGGAAATTTTGGTCCTGACGTGCCTGCGTGATCCCCTGGCTGAGGCGGTCCTCTGTGCTGGCTGCCTGCCGGTCAAGGGTCGCCAGCAGCTCTGTGCGCAACTCGCGCAGGGCGGTCGCCAACTCCTCCCGGTGCCGGCGGTGCTGGTCTGCGGCCTCGGTCCGGGCAGCCCGCAACTCCTCCCGGAGCGAAGACTCCATCCGGCTCAGGGAGGCTGTCAGGGTCTCGGCTGCCTGGCGCAGGGCAGTTCCATCCTGACGCGGACGAAATACAATCTGCAGCACAATCGCCGCCAGGGCCAGCACGATCAGCAGGCCAGAAAACAGGTACAGGGGCAGGTCCATATTACCGGTAACTAGGTAGCCCGGCAATATACTACTTATCAGCGGCGAACCGGCAGGGAAAAATTACTCATTTATTGGGATATGATTTTATATTGGGGTAATGGTGAATAGGTTACCTTTGGGTGTAATCAACCTTATTTTTTACCACCATGATACGATACCTCCGGCTGCTGGCGCTCCTCGCCGGTGTACTCCCGGTATTGCCAGCCTGGGCACAAGACCCGGTTTTTTCGCAGTTTATGACCAATAAACTTTACCTCAATCCGGCCTATATCGGATTTGATGAGGGGATGGTGGTCAACTCTTCCTGGCGGGAACAATACCCCAAGATCGGCGGCATCCAGACAAAGTTTACGACCCGGCATATCGGGGCCTCGCTGGCCGTGCCCAAGCTCCAGTCGGGGTTTATGGTACAATATTTTGACCATGTAGAGGGGGCTGGCAACCTGCAATGGCAAAGTGTCGGGATCGGGTACGGCTGGCGCAACCGGCAGTGTGGCCAAACCGCCTATACCCATGAGCGGCATGAGCTCAACCTGGGCCTGCGGGGCAGTTACAATTGGTTTGGGATCAATCCGGCTGGGTTTGTGTTCAGTGACCAACTGGATGCGATCTTCGGAGCCGTTCTGCCGCAAGGTATCCCACCGGACATGCTGGCTGGGTTTGAGGACAGCTACCTCGACCTGGATGTAGGGGCCATGCTGGAGAGCCGGCTAGGTACCCTGCGAGATGGACCCTGGTGGCAAAACGGCGTGACCCTCTCCCACGTGCCCCGGGTGGACATGGCACCGCGCAATACCAGCGATGAAAAACCCTTTCGCCTGACCTACCACACGGCTCTGCTCAAAAAAACCCGGTTTGGGATCAATCACCCCCAGACCATGTATATCGTACCGATGTACCGCCTGGAGCTTCAGCCCGCTACGGCCCTGCGGGGTACCGTGGACGGCAATTTCTGGCATAGCTCTCATCAGCTCGGCCTGGTATTTGACCTGGAGTCTGCCCCCGGGATCTGGGGCGGTATCTGGTACCAGGGCGGATACAATCCCCTCAATGCCCGCAACACCAACTCCCTGATCGTGGCCGGAGGTGTATCAGCCGACATCTGGCAGATCGGTATCAGCCACGACTATAATTACTCCGGGCTGCGCAGCAACAGCGGCGGTACCTGGGAGTTTACGCTGAACCTGGTATTTCCGGGCCTCCGAAGCGGCGAGTGTGGGTACCGCACGCCGCATCCCCGCATCAAATGTCCTGTATTCTGAGCCTGTGGCAGGCTTGTTCTTGTACATTCGTTTTTAACCCTACTTTACCATCACCGTGAAATTTTTACTTACCCTTATGGTGGCCCTGGGCCTTGGCCTCAGCCTGAGCCTGGCCCAAACGTGTACGATACAGGTCAATGGTGCCAGTTGCCCCGGCCAACCCATGAATTTTACGGCCCTGACAGGCGGAGCAGGCTTTGTTCCGGTCAGTTATACCTGGGACTTTGGAGATGGCTCTCCACTGGGTGCCGGACAGTCCGTCAGCCATGTGTTTCCCTATAATACAGGCGCAACCAACTACACCGTTTTGCTGACCATACTCGACACGGTGGGCGTGAATGATACCTGCACAACCACCCTCAATGTGCCGATCCAGTATGGCCCCCAAATCACAGCCACTGGTACTACTTTTGACCCTTCATTCTGCCTGAATGTACTGCCCTGTGGCACAACTTTTTCGACCACGCTCACGCTCAATACCGGCGGTTTGCCGGGGCCTTTTACCTGGAACTGGGGCGATGGCACCACCACCGCCGGTAGTATTACGGAGTCACACACGTATACCAGTTACGGTACGTTTAATGTGACTGTTACGGCCCCCGGTGCTGCCTGTCCTTCTGTCATTCAGCCGATCCAGTTTTACACCCGCCCCAACAACCCCAATATTTCGACCCCTTCCCAGAACTACTGCGAAGATGAAACCATTGATGTGCAGATAGATCAGTCCGTCGTACAGTGCCCCGGCAACCTCGCGTATTATGTTGTGTACTGGGACTATAACAATGACCCCCTCAACCAGGATACCATCTACAATACCAGCATTACCAACCTGAATATTGTATATGATCTGGCATACGGACAGGTTTGTTCGCCGCTGTACAATTTCAGTACTTTATTCCAGCGGGAAATACGCCTTTTTGCCGTAAATCCTTGTACAGACTTTCTGAACCTGGATGCCTATGACGCCAACCCCGTCAACATGTCAGTAGCAGCCGAGCCTGAATTTTCAGTGCCTGCCGTCTCCTGCCTCAATCTGCAACCGGTCACCTTCACCAACCAGAGTTGCCCCAACAATGTCAACCAACCGCTCTCATACGTGTGGGATTTTGGGGACCCGGCTTCCGGTGCAAACAATACCAGCACCCTGGTCAACCCCACACATACCTACAGTGCCCCGGGATTTTATCAGGTGACACTCACCGCCTCCAACGCCAACTGCGGCCCACGGAGCATTACCAAAACGATTGAAATCCGGATTCCCCCCACGGCTAATCTACTGGCCTCTGATACAGCCGGTTGTGCCCCGCTGCTGATTCAGTACACCAACAATGCCCTCCTGCCATATAATACCTATGCCTGGTCAAGTGTCCCGGCAACGGGTGTCACCATTACCCCTGCCACCGGAGCTGCGCCTGCTTTTACGTTTACCCAGACAGGTACTTATTTTATCAACCTCAACATCACCAATACCTGCGGCACCGCCAACTTTAAAGACACCATCCGGGTCGTAGGGCGGCCCATTCTCGCCCTGGCTCCGCTGGCTGATACCTGCGGTATCGTCATCTATACCCCTACCCTGACCAGCCTGGCTGACAATGGCCGTCCGGTCACGGGCATCTCCTGGAGTTTTGGGGCCAATGCCAATCCGTCCACGGGTACGGGCACTGCCCCCGGTGCCATCACCTTCACCCCGGCTCCCGGAGGCAGCACCGTCACGATCTCGGCCACTGCCACCAATGCCTGCGGCAATACGACTGCTACAGCATCCTTTGTCCTCAATCCCGGTATCAACCTCAGCGCAGGCATACCGGATACCATCTGTCTCGGTGATACGATCTGCCTGCTCCCCAATGTGCCGGGGGGATTTTTTACCTTTGGCGGGGTCCAGGACACCCTGGGATGTTACAGCCCGGCAAGTCCCGGTTCGTATCCGGTGACGTACAGCGTGGACTCGCTGGGATGCCAGGTCAGTGATACGATCAGCTTTGGGGTTAATGCCCTGCCCGTGCCGCTGCTGAGTGCCGCCGCCAACGATACCAGCCGCTGCCTCGGTGATACCCTGATCCTGACGGTCAACCTGCCCGGCGGCAACCTTACGGTTGCCGGATCCGCCGGGGGGACTGTCTCCGCTGTCAACCCGGCCACCTTCCAATACATGGCCGCTAATGCAGGCACAGCCACCCTCACCTACACCTATACTGACCCTGCAGGCTGCCAGGGTACAGACCTGCTCGGGGTCATCGTCACCCCGCCGCCTACCCTGAGCGTGGTTCCGGCCTCCGGGCAATATTGTTTTGCCAATACCCTGGAACCCCTGCCAACGCCCGTCCCCACCCCCGCAGGTGGCACCCTGAGCGGCTGGAGCGGTCCCGGCGTGAGCGGCAACCAGTTTAATCCCTCGCTGGCCGGGGTCGGCACCCATATCCTCACCCAGACCTATACCGACCCCAATGGCTGCGTATCTGCTGTCACCTACACCGCCCAGGTGGAC
>JANRLQ010000074.1:0-7337 GCA_033762375.1 Bacteroidia bacterium | reverse complement strand
ACTTAACACAACCTGCTTTCTCCATATCATCCGGGCAGTGTATGTTTACCCGGATCCTTCACCCATCCTGCTCATGACCCGAATCCTGGTTTGTCTCTCCTGGTGCATCTGCGCCTCGTACACCGTGCTGGCCCAGTCTGGTACACGTCCCGTCACCATGCCCTATAACCGCTCGGTACAGAGTGCGGGTCAGGTCATTACCTATGGAGACCCCCGGCTGGAAAATCATACCCTGGATGTAGCTCCGATACCCGGCAGCCACCTGGTCGTGGTCGAGGACCGGTACGGTATCGCCATGGTGGATCCCGCTTTGGGACAGATCATGGCCCGGTGGAGCTTCCGGGAGAGTCACGTGTTTAAGGATTACCTGAGCACTTTTTCAGGTATCAAGGCATTTGTATTTGACCAGAAAACCTGGATCGTATGGGGTGCCGCAACCCGTGAGGCAGAACCTTCTGCCCTGATGATCGCCGGGTGGAACGGGCGTACGTTTGAGTCGGTGACAGGTTTGCCGTTTTTTGGGATAGCTCCTGCACCCAATGCCCTGCCAAACGAGGTTGAGGTCGAGTGTACCGGCCCTGAATGTTATCTCTACGTTGTCCTCAACGGCAACAACCAGCTTGCCAAGGTTCGTTTTTCGGATCGGAGCATCCTGTGGACGGCTGAGGTAGGGATAGCACCTTTTGGGGTGCGGCGGATCGGGGACAAGGTATATGTCACCAATTGGGGAGGCCCGCAGCCGTCGGACCCCCAACGCGAAACTGCAGGCGTGCCCTGGGGAGCAGCCTATGTGGACCCACGCACGGGAGCCACTGCCGAAGGTTCTGTGACCGTACTGGACGCCGGCACGGGTGTCCGTCGGACAGAGATCACCGTCGGCCTGCACCCAAATGCCCTCCTGCCCAGTCCTGACGGGACACTTCTCTATGTCGCCAACGGCAATAGCGACCATGTCACCGTACTGGACACCCGCCAGGATATCGTCCTGCGCCATATCCCGGTAGGGCTGTTTCAGTGGAAACACAACTGGATGGGCAGCAGCCCCAACGGCCTGGCCCTGGACAGCACGGGGCATACCCTCTACGTATCCAATGGACTTGACCACGCCGTGGCTGTCGTCACGACCGGCGATAATCCTGCTGTGCAGGGTTATATCCCGACCCAGGCCTACCCCTCTGGCCTGATCTGCATGGGCAACAAACTGATCGTCACCAACCTGGAAGCCATCGGGGCACGTGTACCCAACAATACCCCCCAGCTCCGCGAACGGCTAGCGTCCGTACCCCGCAACTTTAAGGGGGCCTACAACGCACATGAACAGCTTGCCTCTCTCTCGATCATACCGCTGCCGGACCGACCCCAGCTCGCCCGGTACACGCGTCAGGTGCGCTCACTGGCACAGCAGGAGCTGGCACAGGCGTCCATGCTTCCGGCGCGACCCGGCATGGCCCCTGTACCGGTACCCGCCCGTATCGGTGAACCTTCGGTCTTCAAACATGTGGTCTATATCATCAAGGAAAACCGCACCTATGACCAGGTGTATGGTGATTTCAAAAAAGGCCGGGGTATGGAGGAGCTATGTGTATTTGGTGATACGGTGACGCCCAACCAGCACCGCCTGGCAGAACAGTTTGTACTGCTCGACAACTATCACGCATCCGGGAAGTCGTCCGCCGAAGGCCACCAATGGGCCAGTGCGGGCATCGTATCGGATTATGTCGAAAAAAACGTCCGGGGCTGGTTTCGGAGTTATCCGCACCGCCAGTACGATGCGATGGTCTATACCGAGTCCGGGTATATCTGGAACCATGCCCTCGACCACGGCAAAACCGTCCGTATCTACGGTGAGGCCTGTTTTAATGAATTTGACGAGCGCCTGAGCTGGACTGATATATACCGGAAATATTTGGGGCAGGAGCCTTTTGTATTTCACAATACGTCCACCATCTCCCGCGTACGGCCGATCCTTTCGCAGACGTATCCCGGCTACGATGATCCCAAGATCAACGACCAGCTCCGGGCGGCAGGCTTTATTCAAGAGCTCCGCGCCTACGAAGCCATGCCCGGCGACAGTTTGCCCCAGCTTATGCTCCTGGCTCTCCCCAATGACCACACCGCCGGTACCACACCAGGATACCCTACCCCCCGCGCCCAGGTGGCAGACAATGACCTGGCCCTGGCCAAAATTGTGGAAGCCCTCATGCAGAGCCGGTTTTGGCCCGAAATGGTCATTTTTGTCTCTGAAGATGACTCACAAAATGGATGGGATCACCTGTCTGCCTACCGTACCGGAGCCCTGGTCATCAGTCCGTACAGTGCAGGGGCGGGGGTCAATCACACCTATTACAACCAGACCTCCCTGCTCCGCACCATTGAGCAGATCCTGGGCCTCCCGCCTATGAATACCATAGATGCGACTGCCACTCCGATGTATGATTGTTTTGGTGCACGCCCCCAAGCTGTCAGGTTTAGTCCGCTGCCGAACCGCATCCCGCTGGATGAGATGAACAAACCCTACTCCGAACTCCAGGGCAAAGCCCTGTACTATGCCCAGCAGTCGGCCGCCATCATGGTAGGCGAGGGCGTGGACAATGGCCACGATGACCTGATGAACCGTATCTTGTGGTTTTATGCACGGGGAGAGCAGGCGTATCCGGGGAAATAATACTTTCGCCCCATACTAAAACCCCACCCCCTTCAGCCATAGCCCTGTCTCCTCCGGGAGCCCGGTCATGAGGTTCATGTTTTGGACGGCCTGGCCGGAGGCACCTTTGAGCAGGTTGTCTATCATGCTGATGATCAGGAGTTTTTCTCCATGTTTTTCCAGCCAGATCAGCGCCTTGTTGGTATTGACGACTTGCTTGAGGTGTGGATTGGAAGGGGCCATTATCGTAAAAGGATGGTCCTGGTAGTAGGCAGCATACAATGCCCGCGCCTCGGCCTCGCTCAGGGAGGTGTCCAGGTAGATACTGGCAAATATTCCCCGTGTAAAATCGCCCCGCACCGGGACAAAATTAAGGGTCGTCTCCAGATCGGGCTGGAGCTGCCGGAGGCTCTGCCGGATCTCGGGCAGGTGCTGGTGGGTGAAGGGTTTATAGACGGAGAGGTTGTTATTGCGCCATGAAAAATGGGTCGTGGGCTCCGGCTTCTGACCGGCTCCGGTACTGCCGGTGATCGCTGTGATGTGGACCTCCGCCGGCAACAAATGTGCCTGCGCCAGGGGCAGCAATCCGACCTCAATACACGTCGCAAAACACCCTGGATTGGCTACGTGGGTCGCTGTGCGGATCTGGTCGCGGTTGAGCTCCGGCAACCCATATACAAAGTCATGTCCGGCTTCAGCCAGCCGGTAGTCCATGCTCAGGTCTATGACCCGCACGGTAGCGGGAAATCCAGCCCTTGCCAGTACCTCAGCACTTTTGCCGTGGCCGGTACAGAGAAACACAACCTCCGGCACGGGTTCGTACGACGTGCTGAACCGCAGCTCCGTCTCGCCCATCAGGTCGTCATGGACAGCCCAGACAGGCTGCCCGGCATGGCTCTCACTATGTACAAACACAATCTCCGCCTGCGGGTGGCGGAGCAGGATACGCAGCAGTTCACCGGCGGTATATCCCGCCCCGCCGATGATGCCGATCTTGACTGAGGTATACATGGCTCAGGCCTCCGTTTCATTGACCATCCGATGCAGCTTGGCCTGTATCGCCAGGATTTTCGTAAAACCCTTCACGTCGTCTCCGCTCCAGGCACGGTTCATCTCACCGTATGAGCCAAACTTAGCCGACATCAGGTCATGGTCCGACTTGATGCCCAGGGGCTGAAACCGGTACGGCGCCAGCTCCACCTGCACCTCACCCGTCACAGACGACTGGGTATCTGTGAGGAAGGTTTCAATATTCCGCATGACCGGGTCAAGATACTGTCCCTCGTGCAGGAGCATGCCATACCAGTTGGCGAGTTGTTCTTTCCAATACAATTGCCACTTGGTGAGGACGTGTTTTTCCAGGAGGTGATGTGCCTTGAGGGTAATGAGCGAAGCAGGAGCCTCAAATCCTACCCGGCCCTTGATGCCGATGATGGTATCGCCTACGTGGATATCACGCCCGATGGCAAAGGGTTTGGCCAGGGCATCCAGTGCCCGGATGGCCTCGACAGGGTGCTCAGCCGTCACCCCATTAAGGCCGGAGAGTTCGCCCTGGGTGAACTGAAGCGTCACGATTTCGCTATCTGTGCGGGCGAGCTGCGTAGGATAGGCGGACTCCGGGAGGAAGTCCCAGGAAGTCAGGGTTTCACGCCCTCCTACGCTGGTACCCCAGAGGCCTTTATTGATGGAGTAAGCTGCTTTTTCAAAATTCATGTCCACGCCGTGCCCGCGCAGGTACTCAATCTCTGCCTCACGTGAGAGTTTGAGATCACGGATCGGGGTGATAATCTCCAGTTCAGGGGCCAGTACTTCAAATACGTAATCAAACCGCACCTGGTCATTCCCGGCTCCGGTGCTCCCGTGTGCTACGGCTGAGGCGCCGATCTGGCGGGCATACCGGGCGACCGCAAGGGCCTGAAACATCCGCTCGGCACTGACAGAGAGCGGGTAGGTGCTGTTTTTCAGGACATTGCCAAATACGAGATACCGCAGGCACTGCTCGTAGTAGTTTCGCACCTCATCCAGGACCACAAAACTGGCAACCCCCAGGCTGCGGGCGCGCCGCCCGATCTCCTCCAACTCTGCCGGGCTAAATCCACCGGTGTCCACCAGGGCAGCATGTACCTCCAGCCCCTTTTCATGGGTAAGGTATTTGACACAAAAAGACGTATCGAGACCGCCGGAGAAGGCGAGGACTACTTTGGACATGAATATAAACCAGATGAGAGGGTGAAAAATGAGTAATCACAAAACAGGCTACAGCGTATCCGCTATCAGGCTCAGATGCGGACCAGGGTATCGGACTGTGTATGTTTTCTGCGGCTGAAAAAGTCTTTCCGGTTAAAAAGTCCGTCAAGGATCAGGCGCATAAGGGGATTCTGGCTGCGTTTGTGCAGGTGCTCCAGAAAATTTTGCCAGGCATCTTCCCGCACAGGAGCCGCCGTGACAGCTTCTGCCGGCTGAGGTACTTCAGCGGTTTTGTCCCAGGCAGGATCGTACAACATACCGGTGCAAAGACACATCTTGCGCTGGGTACGGGTGAGGACATCGTAGTTAGGACAGCTCTGACAGCCAGTCCAGAAAGTTTCCTCATCTGTCAGCTCCGAAAAAGTCACGGGGCGATACCCCAGGCTGGAGTTAATTTTCATTACGGCCAGGCTGGTGGTGATACCGAATATTTTAGCGTCAGGATATTTCTGACGGGACAGTTCGAAGGCTTTTTGTTTGATGGCACGTGCCAGTCCTGATTGCCGGAAGTCGGGATTGACGATCAGACCAGAGTTGGCGACATACTGCCCGTGACTCCAGGTCTCGATATAACAAAACCCGGCAAGTTGGTCTTCGTGCAGGGCGATGACCGCCTTGCCTTCCTCCATTTTTTTGCAGACATACTCGGGATTTCGCTTGGCGATACCCGTGCCGCGGGCCTTGGCAGACTCTTCCATCAGCCGGCATATATCGGCTGCATATCCCTTATGGGCAGCGTCAGCAATCAATACCTGAAAGTCCATCTTGACAATAAAGGGGGGCTAAGTAAAACCAAAAGGAAAAGCGGAAAAAAGGAAACGAAGAAGAAACCTTGTGCAGCTATGCACATGTGTCTTCGAAGCCTGAGTTATGTAAAAGGAGGGACTCAGGCCCTGATGGGCCTGTATGACCTGCCACTAAACGTCTGTCTGACCAGGGCGGTCAGGTAGGTGGCGGGACGGTATGTGATGTAATGATTCAAAGCGGGGCAAATATAAAATTCCGTTCAGGATTTTTATAGTAGTTTGGCAGAAAATTTTGAGGTTTGCTGAAAAAAAATTAACCTCCGGAGTACATATACGGAATCCTTCAAAAAAGTTGGGGCTATTGTATGAGAATGGTAATCCAGCGGGTGCAGCACGCCCGCGTCACGGTCGAAGCGACTGTCACCGGTGAAATCGGGCCGGGGCTGCTGGTCCTGCTGGGTATTACCCAGGATGACACACAGCAGGATATAGACTGGATGGTCAGTAAGCTGATCCACCTTCGGATATTTTCAGATGACGCAGGCAAAATGAATCTTTCAGTCCTGGACACGGGAGGCAGTATTTTGGTCGTTTCGCAGTTTACGCTCTATGCAGATACACGCAAAGGCAACCGCCCGTCTTATATCCGGTCGGCCCCGCCTAATCAGGCAGAACCTATGTATGAGCAATTTGTAGCAAGCCTGAGGACGGCTTTTACAGGAGTGGTAGCTACTGGTCAGTTTGGGGCGGCGATGGAAGTCTCCCTGCTTAATGATGGCCCGGTGACCATTCTGATGGACTCCAAGATACCTTTGTGAAGCACACAATACGGGCATTAAAGTCCATACTACCCGCCTCACCGCCGAGCTTGCGGCTGTACTCCATGGGGCTGAAGACCAGTTCCTCCCCCGGCACGGCGCTCAAAAACAGCCGCGCCACCCGGTTGTCCTCCATCATGTACCGGGAGACTACGTCGTAGAGCGTGGGTAAGGGCGGTCTGCATCAAACAAAGATAAGCCCAAGGAGAGATTTCACTATGTACCTGAATACCGGATGGACAGGCCTAAGAGGCAGCCTCTATGACCCTGCGTACCGCTTCCTCCTCCATGCCTGTATCTCGTGCGATCTCGGCGATACTCAGCCCCAGGCTATAAAGGCGGCGAATAAGGGTATTTTTGGCGATGCGCTCTGATTCCGTGCGCTGCTTCTCAGCCTCTGCCTGCTGCCGGGCCTCCTCCTCCCGCTGGAGGGCAGCGGCCAGGAGTTCGTCTTTTTTGTGAAGCTCGTTCAGCACCTCGTCTTCGAGGTCCATCTCCTCCTCGATCGCGGGATGCTGGAGAGCTCGGTGCAGCCGACGGATCACCGGACGATATACCTCCGGAAAGTCCTCCTCCACCAGGGCCAGGATATGCCCCTTCACATCTGTCTGTGATGACTGGTCAAAGATACTCAGAAAACGCTCCAGCACCGTCCTGCGCTGACCCCTGAGGTGCTCGGCCTGGATCACGGTCGCATCGTGCGTCAGGGCCTCTATAAAAGCATGATGCTCTGTCAGCGGAGCCTGGGTCGCAGCATCCCTGTACCCACGGCTCACCCGGATCACCGGTACTTTCTCGGTCGTGAAGGACTCCGCCAGGATATACACCGGATAGATCGGCAGGGGGGACCCGGACGGGTCCAGGTTCTGCGGGTTCTGATAT
>JANRLQ010000073.1:0-107554 GCA_033762375.1 Bacteroidia bacterium | reverse complement strand
CCTGGTCCAAAGACTCCAACTCCGGCCAGCGGGACAAAGCTAATGATATGTACTCTGCTTGGGTCATCTTTTCCTAAGGTTTTGAGTTTGTATGCCAATATACATTTTCTTTGCGTTCTGCGACATTTTGAGTTACACCCGCGCAGCCCTGGGTTCCTATGCCTTCGGTCAGGGCAACCCCTGCCCCGACTCGGTGGGCATCTCTACTGATCCCCGGCCTGGCAAAGGCTACAATAATGAGCGCCCCGCGCTGAAGAACACCTTCGACTGGTTCAGCAACAGCTCTCTGGCTCCGGTCAATATGTATGGGCCCTACGCAAGCCAGACCGCCTTTTCCAATCCGTTTTATAACAACAACTCCGACCTCAACTACCTGGCCTTTGGTGCCAACAGCGACTTTTATCCGGAAGATGGTTGGGAGCTGATCCAGTGGGGCTTCGGCAGGATGCTCAATGGCAGCACGGAGTTCAATGCTTCGGGGCACCAGCGCTCCGTGCCGATTCTGATTCTGTACAACCGTCATTCCGGCATGTTGCATGTGTTTGGGGCTTACAATGATTTTACCTCGCAGGTGTTTCAGGTAGAGTTGAGGTTTACAGACCCTTCCAAGGATAGCAACCGCCCCACCTATGTTCCAGCGGGCATGTTAGGCTATGCCAATCCCATCGCCCAGCCGCTCGATCAGCCTACGGCAGTTTCTGAGGTCCTGAGCCGTTCGCCTTTCCCTAACGACCCGATCAAGTTTGTCCATGCGGCCTTTCCGATCGCCTACGACCCCTGCGTGTGCCAAAACGATGTAGCCTTCCGGGTGTATTTCCGGCCGATCACCAGTATGGACATCAATCTGTATGGAAGACTGGCCGCTACTTCCTACAGTCCTGCAGAGTACTACAACGGCGGAACTGCACAGTTTGAGGATTTTCTGAATGCAGTTTACAGAGACGGCAGTAACATTATAGCTGGTACCCAGGTATATGAGGATGCCACCAAAATGTTTGACGACCTGCGGGCCGAGATGCAGACAAAGGGCAAGTTAGACATATTGGCCGCTTTGGATGTATTGAAGGCTTTTTACGAACTGGGAGCAGAGATTGTGCCTGACGAAGTTTCGACTTCTGCAGGAGATGTAAAAAATCCTGTAGACAAAAGCTTTAAGATTGCTGCAAAAGTTATCAGTTTTAGTCAATCAATCATCAAACTCAAAAAATCAGGCGAGCCGCCCAAGCCTTCTTTGGCGCTTCCTTCCATTACGCGGGGCGAGATCACGATGAGCGGAATGCTTACGCTCAGCCCTACGCCTCAACATGCTACTGAATTTGCCGTACCCGGCAGTAAAAACTCCTGGATGTTGCCTGAGGCAGGTTATACCCAGCAACCCTACTACCCCCTCTACAACGAGGAGCTTGGGGTATTTGCGCTGCTGGAAACCCCAATAGTAAATCGCTATGTTGATGAAGTTACCTTATCAACCTCAACACCTTGTGAAGAGTACGGGATTCCCTCTCCTACTGTCACCGAAACCCAAACTTATCATTCCACATCCTATCGCCTGGCGGCTCCGCTAAAATATGCCATTAATCCAGCGGCCCGCATGAATCTCACCAACAGCGATATTTCGGTGGCACTGATGATTAAGAGCAAACACTTGGATGTTTTTCGCCCTCAGGTGTTTTCTCCACTACCACCAATATCACCCTAGGCAACCTGGAGGAAGGGGCAGATGAAGGGGTCTATTATACGCCATTTTTACCTGTCGAATGCCTGGAAAGCCTGACTGCTTATCTGACCCGCGATAATATTTCTTGCTGGAGTTCCTATCAGGCAGGTCTTGACACCATCTTCCTCGTATTTGCCAATACCTATCTGTCTTCTACCTTGGGCCGAGACGGATATCCAGTGCTTTCTATGCAGACTGTGACCTTCCCGGTGATTATCCAGGATGTAACTACTCCATTGCCCGTGTCTCAAGCCATCCCATTTGATGTCACGGTCAGCGGCACCGTGAATGCAGATGTGAAGGCCTGGCGTAGTATCACCATCAACGGCAATATCACGGTCAGCAGCCTGCGTACCTTTACAGCCGGTGAAAGTATCGTCATTAATCCAGACGTACTGATACCCGCTAATGTCCTGCTCCAGACAGGTGTCCAGCCCATCACCTGCGGCAGCCCTAATCTGCCCCAGACCCCTGCCCAGCTCAACACCTTCTGCACCAGCAACAAGTATAAAGCCAACCAGCTATCCCGGCTGGGAGCACAGTACGCGGCTCATTCAGGTGATCAGGGAGCAGTGGACCCACTGCCCATCCCCTTCACCGCCGCCCCCAACCCCTTCACCGGCGAGATCACCCTCTCCTTCAGCCTGCCTGAGGCCGACCGGGTATCCCTCACCGTGCTGGACCTAACGGGGCGCACGGTGGCCACGATCTGGCAGGACCGGACGCAGGAGGCTGGTGAGGTCGAGGTACCGTGGATCGGCAGTGAACTGGCACCGGGTATCTATATCGCGGTGCTGGAGACGCGTCGCGGGCGCGAGACCGTGCGGATCGTGAAGCAGTAGGATCCAAGCAGGCGCCTGAGCACCCTAAACATCACGCTGGCAGGGAATTCCTGCCAGCGTTTTTTTGTGGGTGAGAGCATCGGTTATTCCCCTCCTGTGGAGGGGAAGGGCGGCGGGTACGCCGACCGGAGTGGATTCCCCCCGTCCCCGCAATCAGGTATGAGGACTGCCCCTCCACAGAGGGGATGACTCGCTGTTGGCTGTCGTAGGGGCGGTCCGGTCGGCCGCCCCACCGCCGGGGCCGCAGGCCATAATCGGACTCCGACCTACCCCGCCCTACGGGCTGCCCCTCCACGTAGGGGATGACGTACTTAGGTGCCTTACTAACAGCATACGTTCCCGGGAAGGGCCACTGCGCATAGCATCACCCCTTCATCGTCATGGCCAGTGCTGCGGCTCCTAAAACCCCCGGCTGTTCCAGCTCAGACACTTCGATCCGGAGGTTTTGGGCGGGGAGTCTGAAGGGCATGGCGTGCAGCACTTCCCAGACCGGGAGGGCATACATGGGGAATACAGCCCCTACGGAGCCGCCCAGGACGATCAGCTCCGGGTCATAACTGTACAGAATACTCTCGATGGCCTTGCCTACATGTGACCCGAATACTTCCCACATACCCAGCGCTGCGGCATCACCTGCCATGGCCCTGCGATAGGCTTCAGGGCCAGGTATCCCATAGGTACGCTCAAAAAAAGGACCACAGCAGTAGTGTTCAAAATGGTGATCCAGGTACGGGATCATCCCAAACTCTCCTGCACCACAGTTGCGTCCGGCATATAACTGGCCTCCGATGATGATACCACCGGCTATCCCTGTGCCGATGATCAGCCCTACAAATGAGGACACGCCCCGGCCTGCCCCAAAATAAGCTTCTGCCAGCGCAAAACAGTTGGCGTCGTTGTTGACGGCGACGGGCACCCCAAACCGGGCTTCCAGCAGGGTTTTGACCGGCACCTCCCGCCAGGCAGGGATATTCATCACATCAAATACCACCCCGGCCTCCAGGTCCACCAGTCCGGGTACGCCGATTCCGATCCCCGCAGCAGCAGGTGCTTCGAGTTGGGTGACCACCTCCATGACCTGGGCCATCACCGTTTCCTGGCTGCCCTGAGAGGTGATCTCACGGGAAGCCAGCCGGATCAGTCCGTCGGGCCCTACCAATCCCGCCCGTACCTGGGTACCGCCGAGATCTATGCCGATATAGGGTTGGGATAGCGTTGACATATCTGGTTTATCGCTTGAATAAATCCCGGAAAGGTACCGTTTGGTTGTGGGTCAGGGGGCGGGCTACCAGGCTGACCCAGAGCAGATACCCCAGCACGCCATACAAAATGGCCATGCTCACCCGCAGGCCCGTCTGGTCTCCGATAGCACCCATGATCAGGGGAAATACAGAACCACCCACAATCCCCGTCATCAGCAGCCCTGAGAAAGCACCATGATGGTCAGGCAGGGAATTCAGGGCCAGGTCTATCACGATGGAAAACATCACGGAGGCAAAAAAGCCTGTCACCGGAAACCCCCAGAGGGCTACCGGCGCAGGGCCGTACAACCCCGCCGTCAGGCTGAGCGCCGCTCCCAGGACTGAGAGAGTCAACACACGCCGGCTGTCCAGGAGCCGTACCGCACCCAGTCCCAGCAGGGTACCAGCGGTCATCAGGCCCCAAAACCAGGCGACGGCCTGTGCGCCGGTAGTGGCAGGGTCTGCCTGATGGTATTGTTGTAAAAAGCTGGAGGTCCAGTTATTGATCCCCTGCTCCAGGCCTACATAACAAAAAATCCCCCCCACATACATCCAGACAAGCGGCTGCCGGAGCAGATGCAGATAGGTCCCGGCCGTGCCGCTGCGCTCAGATGCCTGAAGGTGTAATACCGGCAGCGGCACAACAGCCGTCACACCCAGCATCACGAGGGTGACCACACTAAATATCCCATACATTGAGATCCAGGTCAGGTCCTCCGGCACCCAGGCCCAGAGACCGGTCCGGTGTGCCGGCATGGCCAGCCAGGCGACAAGCCTGCTATATACCATCGGGCTGAAGAAAGACGCCAGCCCAAACATCAACTGGGCCAGTACGGCATTATAGGCAAACTTTGACTCGCCACCGACGGTCCGGAGCAGTGGGTACAACATCACCTGGAGCATGGCCATGCCGGATCCTATCGCAAACAGGGAGCCTATCGCGATCTCGTACCGGGGCCAGCAAGTAAAGGCCAGGGCCCCTCCGAGGGCAACGCCAAACGAAAGCCCCATCACAACCCTTGCCCCAAATCGCTCCAGCAGCAGGCCTGCCGGGATAGACATCAGGCCATAGGCCAGAAAAAAAGACGAGGGCAGCAGCCCCGCCATCGTCAGGCTGAGGTGAAAATCCTGCGTAATCTCCGGGATCAGCGGCCCGATGATATTGGTCAGGAAAGAAATGACAAAAAAGATGACCAGAATCAGGATACGCATAGGGCAGCAGTAGCAGGGTGAGCGGGCAGCCGCTCGGGCTACCTGTTATGACTGCTAACATACATAACCGGGCGCTATTGTCCAGATTTTTATGCGGAGTCTCTGATCAACCCGCGCAGTTAGCTTTTGACAGCCTGGATATCCGCAAGTTTGCGTCGTTTTTCAGCCTCTTCTTCCGGACTGAGAATGCCGAAGTGGTAGATCAGGTTGTCGCGGTCGTATTCGCTGAAGTCATATACCTTGGTCATCGTCAGGCACTCGGTAGGGCAGACCGTGGTACACAGCCCGCAAAAACAACATTTGCCCATATCAATATCAAACACAGGCAATTCCAGCCGTTTTTTGGAGCCGTCAGATGTCAGGCCCAGGTCTTCGACGGCCTTAAAACTCTCGATGGTGATGCAGTCCACCGGGCAGATACGGGCACATTTGTCACAGACAATACAGTCTTCTGCCTCCATGTCCAGGCGATACCGGCCGTTGTCAGGTACCGGGAGTTGTTCGGTCGGGTACTGGATGGTGACAGTACCGCTGGCATCATGGAAGTAGTCATCGCGCCCGATGCTCACAGGGCCCCGGTTTTTTTTACGGCCATAGAGGTGTTTGCCAGTCAGGCGCAGCCCGGTCCACAAACTTTTGACCGTATGGACAATCCCCTCAAAGTATCCGGATGACATAGGCAGGTTCGTGTGGCGATAGGTGATTACCCTTTGAGTACATCGCGCCAGTTGAGGCGGCGGCTGATATAAGCATGTACCTCGGAGATCGGGATACGCTCCTGGGCCATGGTGTCCCGGTCGCGGATGGTCACAGCCCGGTCCTGGAGGGTGTCGTAGTCTACGGTGATACAGTATGGGGTCCCGATGGCATCGTGGCGGCGATAGCGTTTTCCTACGGAGTCTTTTTCGTCATAGTTGACGAGGTAGTCGTACTTCAGCTCGTCTATGATCTCGCGGGCTACCTCTGGCAGGCCGTCTTTTTTGACCAGGGGGAATACAGCTGCTTTGTAGGGCGCCAGGAGGGGATGCAGGCGGAGTACCGTCCGGATCTCAGTGCCCCCCTGTGCGGTGGGTGCTTCTTCTTCCTGATAGGCATTACAGAGATGCGCGAGGAAAGTCCGGTCCAGGCCCACAGAGGTTTCCAGTACGTAGGGTACATAAGACTCCTGGGTTTCCGGGTCAAAAAACTGGAGTTTCTTGCCGGAGTACTGGATATGCTGGCTCAGGTCAAAGTCCGTGCGGGAGTGGATACCTTCCATTTCCTTAAACCCAAACGGGAAGGCAAACTGAATATCCTCTGCCGCGTCGGCGTAGTGAGCGAGTTTTTCATGTACGTGGTACTGGAGGCGCTCGGGGCGCAGACCCAGGGCCTGGTGCCAGCGCATGCGTTTTTGTTTCCAGTGCTCAAACCACTCCATCTGGGTGCCGGGTTTGATAAAAAACTGCATCTCCATCTGCTCAAACTCCCGCATCCGGAAGATGAACTGGCGGGCTACAATTTCATTGCGGAAGGCCTTGCCGATCTGGGCGATACCAAAGGGAGGCTTCTGGCGGGAGGTTTTCTGGACATTGAGGAAGTTGACAAAGATCCCCTGGGCCGTCTCGGGCCGCAGGTAGATGTCCATCGCAGCATCAGCCGTAGCCCCCACCTGGGTTTTGAACATCAGGTTAAACTGCCGCACCTCTGACCAGTTTTTAGAGCCGGACTCAGGACAGGCAATTTCTTCGTCCACAATGATCTGACGCAGCCCATCCAGGCTGTCACTTTTGAGGGCGGCCTCCAGACGGGCATACACTTCCCGTGCCTTGACACCATTGCGGCTGTTGGCCAGGAACCGGGTATAGGCCTCATCCCCGGGCGTCCAGCCTTCTTTTTCAGCCTTTTTATCGGCGTCTTTTTGGGCTTTTTGCTGGTATTTGGTGATATGCTCCTCGATGAGCTGGTCAGCGCGGTAGCGTTTTTTGGAGTCTTTGTTGTCAATGAGCGGATCGCTGAAGGCATCCACATGCCCGGATGCTTTCCAGACGGTGGGGTGCATCAGGATCGCCGCGTCAATCCCGACGATGTTTTCGTGCATCTGCACCATGGCCTTCCACCAGGCCATCATGATATTACGCTTCAGCTCAGCACCAAGCTGGCCATAGTCATATACTGCACCCAGGCCGTCATAGATGTCGCTGGAGGGAAATACAAATCCGTATTCCTTGGCGTGGGAAATGACCTTGGGGAAAATTTCGTCGTAGTTCATGCGGTATTGAGATTCATCCAATGCGGGCGCTAAGGTAAAGAAATTCTGCGGAAGATGATAACATAATGATGCTGCCTGCATGAGCTGCCGCAGGTGCGCACGGCGGAGGCGATCATAGCGGGAGGAGGTCCTGGCAGGAGTCGAACCTGCACGGTCTGATCCAAAGTCAGATGGGCTGCCATTACCCCACAGGACCATAAAAAAACCCGGGCATAGGCCCGGGCGTGTGTAAAATCATGGTAACTATACGGGTTACGTTAAGGCTGACACACGCCCAGTATGGTCTGATACCTGCTGTCGGACAACAGAAGCAGCAGCACCATCAACATATGGGAGATAGGACATCATAACGTTTGGCAAGGAGAAAAATGAAACCAATTTTCTGTCTCATACGAGGGATCCGGCTGAGGGTTGCTGATAGTTGCTACTGATAAAAATCATGCATTAAAAAGGTTGAATATCTTGAGATCACAGTAGGGTTTATGTATGTTTGTCACATCAATCCATTGGTATGCGTACGCTGTGGATATACGGGATGATAGGTTTGCTCCTGCTCCAATCCTTCAACAGGGTGGGGCTGGTAGCGTACTATTACCTGAATCAGGCGTATATCACCGATGTATTCTGTGTGAACAAAAGCCGCCCGGAGCTGAAGTGTAACGGCCAGTGTTACCTCATGCAGAAAATCCGGCAGGCGGATGAGCGCGAAGCCCGTCAGCCACAGACAACTCCTGAACATCTGGGCAAAGAAATTTTTGTCGTGTGCAGCCTGGAGCCTGTACAGCCTGAGGCACCTGCGCAGACAATCCTGCCGGTCATCTACCCACCAGAGATGCGCCTGGTCCCATCAGGTATCCGGCCAGCCCCTGTGGTTCCCCCTCCCCGGGCCTGAGTGCCCCCCCTGCCTGCTGATGCAGGTACCCTCCCATGCCCGACTTGTAGCCTGGTATCTTATGCGCTGTGTATGAGCAGATGATACCCGTGAATCTGCACGTGAGCCGCGTATATGCGGACGACTGCCTCGCAGCCAGTACCTGGTCTGCCTATCCTCCTTTGTCATTACCTCCATTTTAGTTCACGTAGTCCTTATCTCCTCATTTCTATGAACATGTTATCTTCTCTGATCCGGCTGAGCGCCGTGATCGCTGTTGCTTCTATGACCGCTTGTGACGTCAGCAAACCTGATCCCGACAAAACCGGTATGATCACCCTGGAGTTTGACAACGTCGTAGGCGACAAAGACCTGATCCTTGATACGGATACCTACACCAATGTGGCCGGCGAGACCTTTTCCGTCACCACGCTCAACTATTTTGTGAGCAACATCCGCCTGAAGAAGGCCGACGGGACATATTATACCTATCCGCAGGATCAGTCTTATTTCCTCGTAAAAGAAGCTGATGATGCTACGCATGGTATCGAGCTGGAAGTACCGGAAGACGACTATACAGGTATGGAGTTCATCCTGGGGGTTGACTCCCTGCGCAGCACAGCTGACGTAAGCCAGCGCACCGGTGTGCTGGACCCTGCTACCAATGGCATGTACTGGAGCTGGAACTCTGGTTACATCTTCATGATGCTGGAAGGTATTTCACCTCAGGCACCCGCAGATCCCACCGGCGTCAACTCCTTCCAGTACCATACCGGCGGTTTTGGCGGCTACAGCAGCGTGACGATCAACAATATCAAGAAGATCACCCTGGACTTTAACGGTGAAGAAGCCCTCGTACGGGGAAAATCACATCCGGAAGTCCATATCTATGCCGACCTGCTCAAGTTTTTTGATGGTCCGAATGCCGATGTCAGCATCGCCGAGCATCCGGTTGTGCACTTTAACGCATACTCTACCACCCTCTCTGAAAACTACAGCAGAATGTTCACGGTAGATCACGTCCATAACGAATAGTTTTCGATTGACAGGGGCTGCGGTCATCTCCACAGGAAGGCCGCAGCCTTTTTTAGGTAAATCAAAGGCAGATATGCGCATGACAACCTTTTTTTCGCTCAGGCTGATCGGATGGTGTAGCCTGCTGGTGGCTGGTCTGGGAACGGGCTGCGACGAAAAACCCGGCGCCCAGTCGCTGCGGTTTAGGGTGCCGGAGCATTTTCCGGCCCTGGTCTATGATACGATTAATAACCGTGTGACTCCCGATGGATTTGCCCTGGGCAAAATGTTGTTTTATGATGGACTGCTCTCCCGGGATGGCACGATCAGTTGTGGCTCCTGTCATCAGCAGGGGTACGCCTTCACCCATCACGGACACGCCCTGAGCCACGGGATAGACGACCAGCTCGGCTCCCGCAATGCACCTCCGATCCAAAACATGGCCTGGACTTCCAGCTTTTTCTGGGACGGAGGGGTATTTGACCTGGACCTGTTTTCTATCTCACCGATCGAAAATCCTGTAGAAATGGACGAAGACATGGTCCGTGTACTGGAAAAACTCAAGGCCCATCCCAAGTATCCGGGTTTGTTCAAGGCTGCCTATGGCACAGACGAGATCAACAGCGCACGGGTGCTGCAAGCCCTGTCCCAGTTTATGATCATGCTCATCTCCGACCAGTCCCGGTATGACCAGTACGTCACCGGCGATGAAAAAGTGCTGACTGCTGCGGAGCAGGCCGGGCTAGCAGTGTTTGAAGCAAAATGTGCTACCTGCCACAGCGGGGTACTCCAGACGGACCAGACATTCCGCAACAATGGCCTCCCCCTGCGTCCCGCCCCGGACGAGGGCCGTTACCGGATCACCCTCAACCCCGCTGACAAGTACCGGTTTAAAGTCCCCAGCCTCCGCAATGTCGCCGTGTCTGCGCCTTATATGCATGACGGGCGATTCAGAACGCTGGATGCCGTCCTGGATCACTACCGTGACGGGGTCGCCCGGACCGAAAACCTCGACCCGGTGCTGGCCCAGGGAGCCAAGCCAGGCATTGCCCTGACAGAGGAGGAAAAAACGCTGTTGATTTCGTTTTTGCATACCCTCACGGACACGGCCTTTTTATTTGATGATCGTTTTAGCGAATATTAACAAACAAAGATACTATGCGCGCCTTTCGTCTATCCCTGATGCTGGTAGTAGCGCTGTCCCGGATGGGCGGTCAGCTCCAGGCCTGTGATGTCTGCGGTTGTAGTGCCGGCGGATATTTTATCGGCATCATGCCCCAGTTTCAGCGCAACTTTGCCGGGGTCCGGTACCAGTACCAGCAGTATCGTGTGCGCGCCTATGGCACAGAAGCGGCAGCACTGGATCATTTTCAGCGGGCGGAGGTATGGATGCGCTGGTATCCTGCGCCCAAGTGGCAGATTATGGGATTTGTACCCGGTGCCTACAATATCCGCCTCCAGGATACAGCCCGGTTTGTCCGGCAGGGCCTGGGAGATGTAAGCCTGCTGGTACATTATCAGGTATTTAATAATCAGGCTGATACAGCTGTTAAGGTCAAACATAGCCTCATGGTCGGCGCAGGGGTCAAGTTGCCCACAGGTGCTTATACCTATACAGAAACCGAAACCCAGGTGGCACACCCTAATTTCCAGCTGGGGACAGGCAGCGCAGATGTGGTCGTCAGGGCTGTCCACACCCTGCGATACAATAGTTGGGGATTAAATACAGATCTTACAGCCAAACTGAATACGGCTAACCCGTCAGGGTACCGGTTTGGGCACCGCCTGACGGGTGTTGCCTCAGCTTTTTGGGTCCGCAGACTCTCGGCGGGGCTGGCTATTATGCCTAATGCAGGATATTTTGCTGAGTATATGGCCCAGGATATAGATCAGGGTACCCCCAACCGCTTCACCGGGGGCTGGACTACCTTTGGGGTAGGGGGGATAGAGTTGTATACCCGGCGGGTATCAGCCGGATTTTCTGCACAGCTTCCCCTGGCCCAGCACCTCTCCGGAGGCGACATGACTGCCGGCCGCCGGGGGCTGGCACACGTGACCCTGATGTTGTGACCTCCGCTGACACAGGTGTCCACCTGTCGGGTAAGGCGCAGGCGGTCAGGGCAGTACCAGTCGTTTCCAGACTGTCTCCCGGCCCCTCATGACACGTACCAGATACACCCCGGGTGTTAATGGCCTGGGTATCACCCAGTCAGTATCCGTCTGGTGGGCGGGGTGGCTGGTGCGTCCCTGTAAGTCGCTGATAGACAAGCTGCTGATTGCCAGGTTGGTGTGGATAATACCGGCCGGCGTGTCATACCATACCTGTATGGGCGAAGCCGCTGCAGATATGCCCTCCCAGTACCCGGTGGCCAGCATGGATATCGGCACCGGCTGCTTCATGATAATCTCCTCTACCTCTACGATCCACCGGTCTATACGGCATAGGTACCCAAATCCACTTTTGGGTACACCGTCTGTGCGGGTCATCACCACCCGGATGGTATGTGCGGCGTAGTTGGGATAGAGGATGCTGGTCACCCGCCCGTCACCTCCAAACCAGGATCCTGCCGTGCTGACTGTCAGGGGCTCCGCCTCTATGAGATCAACCCCTTCATACTGGAGCGTCACCGAGACTGAGAGTGCCTGCTCAATAGGCTGGGAGACAGTTCCGTAGCTCAGGTCCAGGGATACGATATCACCTGTTTCGCGGGGTTCCGGGGTGAAAACGCCCGTGACTGGTTGCGCCCGGGATACAAGCGCCAGGGCAAAAATCAGGGCCAGGGTGAAAAAAAAACGCGGAGAAGCTGGGGAAAATCGGCTGACAAAGAGAAAAATAAACGGCATCAGAGGATGGCTAATGATAAGAAATGATCTTCGGCTGGTTGGAATTTTATTTGTACAAATTTTTATAATATATATATAATAAAATATATAATTTTTGTATAAATTGAACAGGTGTATAAATTATTTTTCAGCTGGTGGAGGTAAGGCAGAGGAATACTGCTGCACAGTCCGCTTGTATGAGGGGAGGTATTCTGATCAAAATGCGTCGGGATGTAACAAGGGCAGCGATTGCGGATAGAAGCAGGCCCGTACATATCTGCTAAGTGTGTAACTTTTGACCGTTTGCGGTACAGCTCAGACAGCTCATGCATGTATTTCGTTGTGGCCAGATACGATGCGCTTTTTTTGTTCGTATGTAGGATGACAGCTGCACACATGCATCACTGTGTCTGTGGCAGGTATCGCTCTTTCAGCCCCATAAACAGGATTTTGAGATTGTTTTTTTCCGCGATTTTTGTAGCACATGTATGAGAGTATCACCTGCTTTTTCCCTTGCTTCCTTGTTCCTGCTGGCTGGCTTCTGCAGCCATGTACACGCGCAGACGGATCCGCTCAATCAGCAGATCAGCCTTTGGTTTCTGGAGGAGCGATTTATTATTGCCGACAAAAATGATGATGCCCTGCTCAACCGGGACGAACTGATGCGTTTCCCGCAGGAGTTTGGATATTATCTGGACGAACGTACCTATTCTCTTACAGACAAAAACCATGATACGTATCTGAGTTTTTATGAAATTAATGCCCGTGTTGAGACGGAGTACCTGTACCGGTACAACATGGAGCGCCGCCAGCTTCGTGACATCGGGAGCCAGTACCCACTGCTGGCACAGACCGATGCCCGCGCACTGAAGCAGCAGCCGGAGGTCGTCATCCAGCTGATGGGCAATCTGGTGTGGCTATATGAAAATGCTGATATAGCCGAAAAAATCTATAAAGATCCGGTTTTCACCGCCAGCCACCCTGAGGTACTGGATGCGCTGCACCGCAACCTCCGCTGGATGGCTGCCAATCCCAATGATGCCCGTGTCCTGTACCAGAACCGTACCCAGACACAACGGCTCCCGGAACTGCTGAGCTGGCGTGCTTCACATCTGGAGTTTATCCGCCTGCACCCCCGCATGGACCGTTTTTATGAAGCGGATTTTATCCCTGAGGCTATTCGTATCCAGCGTTAAGCGACCGGATGCTACCAAAATAACACCCCCCGCAGCAGCTGGAGCCGTTGCGGGGGGTGGTGTTATGGTACGCGCTGCTCAGGGTTTGGTCGCCAATATCTTAAACTCTGTACGGCGGTTCCGGGCCCGGCCTTCATCTGTGGCATTGTCTGCTACCGGGAGTGCCTCCCCGTACCCACGTGCCTGAACCCTGGCAGCCGCCACGCCCTGCGCCAGGAGATAGTCCCGCACGGCATCGGCCCGCTGTTGGCTCAGTTTGAGGTTGGCCTGGTCATTGCCTACATTGTCTGTATGCCCCTGTATCTCAATGCTAAGCCCCGGCTGCTCCTGCATAAAGGCAATCAGCACGGCAAGCTCCGCTTGTGAGGTCGCTTTCAGGTCAAATGAGCCTGATTCAAAAAAGATATTGTTGAGCACGACCTGCACACCCTTGCGGATCGGTGAGAGGGGTATTTCCAGGTCAAAATACCGCTCCTCCTTCATGTCTTTGAGATAAAAATGCTGGCTGGTAAAGAGGTATCCCGGCGCAGTCGCAAATGCTGCATATTCCCGCTCTAAAGGCAGGCTCATCAGAAAACGCCCGTCTGTTTTGCCGGCAATGATCTCCCGGATGGTATCACCTGTTTCTACGTCCACCAGGCGGAGGGTCGCTGACACAGGTACACGGCTAATGCTGTCAAGGACAAGCCCCCGGAGAAAGGTAGCCATCTTGGGCCTTATGGCAGGGTCCAGCGCAAACGTGTAGAGATCACTCCGGCCCAGTCCGCCCGGGCGGTCAGAGTTAATGAAGGCTTGCCGCCCGCTGGCGTTGACAAAGATATTACTTTCATCCGCCAGGGTATTGAGCGGGTATCCCAGGTTTTTAGGCGCTTCCCAGGTCCCGTCCTCCTGCCGGTGTGTGACAAAGAGGTCCTGCGATCCGAAGCCCGGATGAAAATCGGATGAAAAGTACAGCGTAATGCCATCAGCATGGAGGAATGGAGAATCCTCATTGCCGATAGAGTTGACAGGGGCGCCCAGGTTTTGTGCGGGTGTCCAGGCACCTTGTACCCATTGGCTGAACCAGATGTCGCGCCCCCCCAGGCCGCCTGCGCGGGAAGAACAAAAAAACAGGGTTTTGCCGTCGGGAGACAGGCAGGGTTGTGAGTCCCAGCCATCGCCATTGATCGCGTCGCCCATATTTTCGGGCTTGGACCAGCCGCTGCCTTTGCGGGTTGCCATATAAATATCGCAGTTCCCGAGGCCATCCTCCAGGTTACAGGCCGTAAAAAAGATGATCTTACCGTCCTGGGTGACAGTGGCAGCACCTTCATTTTCAGGCGTATTGATCGGCTCACCTAGGTTTTGAGCGGGAGACCAGGCACCATCCTGGTAGGTGGCGTAGTAAAAGTCTTCCGAGTAGTCGCCCAGGGAGCGGTTGTACCCGCCTATGGCTTCCGGCCGCCGGGCCGTGAAGAGAAGATAGGTATCATCTGCGGTGAGACAGGGGAGGTACTCATCCCGCTCACTGTTGATGGCCTCGCCGAGGTTTTGGGGCTCAAAGGCAACAGGCGTTGTGATCCCGACAGCCGCAAATCTCGCATGCCGCAGGGTGCGGGCCGCCCGGTTCAGGTCTTCTTTGCGTCCCTGTTCCCGGGAGAGGAAGGTTTCGAGATACGGAATGGCCTCAGCATAGCGGGCATTCCAGAAGTAACTTTCGCCGAGATAATACTCGATCCCCGGAAACGCCTCCCGGCGCAGCTCATAGGCCCGCAGGACATGGGTCAGGGCATCATCATATTTTTTTCGTACCCAGGCATTTACACCTACCTGATAATGAGCATGGGCAAAGTCCGGCTCTATCTTAAGGGCTTCATTAAAGTACATCATGGCCTTTTCCCGGTCCCGGTACCGCGCCTGGAGCATCCCCTCTTCGTACAGGTCGAGGGCCTTGCGGGACTTGATGCCGTAGTCGGCAGGTTTGTAGGACTGGGCAGCGCCAGCCAGGCTGCTGAGGAGGAGAAGCAGGAGGAGGTGGATTCTGATTGGCATAAGGATAAACTACAGGTGAAGCAAGATAACCATTTTGGCGCCTGTGGGCAGGTGTATGTAATACATCTGACCAAACGGCAGAAATTAAGCCTCACTCCCCCAACGGGAGGCCCGGCAGGTATATTGTCCGGCTCAGAAAGGCAGGGCTTCGCCTGCGTGTGCGGTCTCAGCCTGAAATAACGTCCTGAGTTGTAGGGTGACAGGGCCGGGTTGTCCGGTACCGATCGTGCGTCCGTCCAGGGACCAGACCGGGGTGATCTCTCCCATCGTACCGGTGGTGAACACCTCATCAGCGGTATGAAACTCAGACAAAGAAATACGCCGCTCCCGTACGGGAATCCCTGCCGCTGCTGCCAGGCGCATCACGAGGCCCCGCGTCACCCCCGGCAGACAGGCGTCGGGCTGAGGGGTATGCAGGACACCCTGCCGTACCATAAAAACATTGGTTGCGTTGGTCTCGGCTACAAATCCGTCAATGTCAAGCATCAGCGCATCGTCCACCCCGGCGAGGTTGGCCTCGATCTTGGCGAGGATATTGTTCAGGAGGTTGTTGTGGTGGATACGGGAGTCAAGACACTGGGGGGTATTGCGGCGGATACTGCTGGTAATGAGCCGTATGCCGGTACTGTTGTCATAGATGGGTGGTTTCCACTCTGCGAGAACGATCAGGCAGGAACCTGCCTGGTTGAGCCGGGGATCCATGCCGGAGGTGATTTTTTCGCCCCGGGTCAGGGTCAGGCGTATATGGGCTCCGTCCCGCATGCCGTTGGCACGGAGGGTCTCGATAATGGCTTGCCGGACTTCGTCCCGGCTCGGGATATCCGCAAAGGCAAGGGCACGGGCCGATGCCTGCAAGCGGTCCAGGTGAGCATCCAGGGCAAATATCCGCCCGTTGTAGACGCGGAGGCCTTCCCAGACAGCATCGCCGCCCTGGACAGCGCTGTCAAATACGGATACACGGGCCTCGGCGCGGGGTACTATAGTACCGCCGACATAGACGAGAATGTCGGCATTGCGGGGGTTCCAGGTCTGCATAGGTATATTGGATTGAAAAAAATTATCCCATCAGGGGCATCTCAGACATTCGCAGCAAGACCTGGGCGGTGGTATAAACGTCTTTTTCGCAGTAGGTTTTGATCCGCTCGTAGTCTTTTTCGTCCCAAAACACCCGGTGTACCTGGCTTCCGTCGAGGTCATCTTTGGGGGAAGGGATGCCCAGCACGGCAGACATAAGGTCCAGGCTGGTGTAGGCTTTGTAATCGCCAAATTTCCACAACTCCATCGTGTCCAGGAAGGGGATTTCCCAGGGTTTTTTGCCCTGGACCCGGAGGGCAACAGGGAGGGACACCGACTGGATCAGGTACCGCCTGCCCAGGAAGGGGAAGTCAAACTCCTTGCCGTTGTGGGCGCAGAGTATCCGCTCCGCCTTGGCAGCCATAAACCGGTCCAGCATCTGCCCAAACTCCCTGAGCAGTACACCCTCATCGGGTCCGGTATAGGATTTAAGTTTCAGAGCCGGTTTGCCTGCTTCGTCAAATTGCAAATACCCGCAGGAGATACAGACTACCCGTCCAAACTCCGCGTGAATGGCGGCCTTGGCAGGGTACAAGGCTTCGGCACTCATGGGGTTGTCACCGGTCTGAAACTTGGTGGCCTTGTGAACCCAGAGCGGCTGGAGCCGCTCCGGAAGCTGGTGAAAATCGGGTACGAGACCGGCGGTCTCAATGTCTATAAACAGGATATTTTCGAGCTGATGCTGCCGGAACATAGGCGCAAGATTAGGCCCGGCACCGCCGGACAGGGCAATATACCATTTTTTCGGAGGGACACAACACCTATTGCCGGTTGTCGAGTGCATCAGCCAGCTGAGGCAGTTTGCCGGTAGCTTCCAGGGCGCTGGCGGCCGGAATCAGCTCTACGGCCCGCATCAGCACCCGGTCTGTCTGATGCAGCACGGGATAAAAAGCGGGATCGTTGAAGAGCTTTCGTCCGATATAGGCTTTGATGCGGTTTTCGATATGGCGGCGGGAAATATCATATCCTGCCGGGTCGGCTGCGACACCCTTGGCGGCAGCAAACTGCACAAAATCCTGCCCGATCTCCGGGGTCACTTCAAACCGGCTCACAAAGTCCTGCGCGAGGGGATAGGTGCGCGCCAGTTCAGGGTGGCGATCCGCATAGTCCACGGCAAACCTGCGAAACATATCCTGCAGCCGCAGGCCGGTAAAGTAAGGACTGCTGCCGGTCGTGTCATCCGCTACAAATATGTCCGGATAGATCCCGCCTCCCCCATATACGGTACGGCCGGCGGTGGTTTTGTACTGGAGGGAATCCGGAAACTTGAGTTTGCTGGCATCAAATATTTCACCCGACTCAAACCGGCGGTTGATCTCGTCCTCGTAGGCCTCACTGCCCTCGGTATAGGGCTTCTGGATACAGCGTCCGCTGGGCGTATGATACCGGGAGACGACGATACGGATGGCCGATCCGTCCTCAAACTCTTCCTGTACCTGTACCAGACCCTTGCCAAACGAACGTACCCCCACGATCAGCCCCCGGTCGTGGTCCTGCACGGCACCTGCCACGATCTCGCTGGCTGAGGCTGATCCGTAGTCTATCAGGACAATCAGCGCGCCTTTTTCAAACGAATTGAGGGAAGCTGTGGCGTGGTACGCCTGTTTGCTCTGAGCTGTGCGGCCTTCCGTGGAGACAATCATTTTCCCGTCGCTGAGAAACTCGTCTGCCATTTTATAGGCCATATTCATGTACCCTCCGGGGTTGCCACGCAGGTCGAGAATGAGGTTTTGCATACCTGCCAGCTGGAGGCGGCCCAACTCAGTCTTAAACTCCTGATACGTTGTCTCCGCAAACCGGGTGATACGGATATACCCCGTACCAGGGGCGATCATATAGGCGTACTCCAGGCTGTTGAGGGGGATTTTGTCCCGGGTAATGGTGTACTCCAGCTCGGAGGGGTACCCCCGGCGGAGGATGGAAATGCGCACCTGTGTGCCGCGGGCGCCTTTGAGCAGCCGCATCACTTCATTGTTGGTAATGCCGGTACCCGCTACGACCTTCCCATCCACCTTGATGATACGGTCACCTGCCATGATGCCGAGTTTTTCGCTGGGGCCACCAGGCAGTGGGGATTCTATATAAATAGTATCTTCGAGGATGTTAAACTGGACCCCGATTCCGTCAAAACTTCCTTCCATCTGCTCGGACATCTGGCCCATCTCGGCAGGCGGAATATAAAAGGAGTGGGGGTCGAGTCCCTCCATCATCCCTTTGATCGCATCGTCTATCAGTTTGTTTTCGTCCGGCTCTTCTACGTATGTGCCATTAACAAAGGCAAATGTCCGCTGGAGTTTATCCAGTTTGTCGTCTCCCAGCCCCTGTGCGCCACCTGGCATCCATCCTTTGAGCTGAAACCCCAGGATGATACCCAGTAAAAGTAAGGTAAGCCCGAGAAGAAGGTATTTGATCGTCTGACTCATGTGTGGACAAAACTAACGCAAAAACGTTGGGAATAAAAACTGGTACGCAATTTTCACGGTGTAGGTTAAGACCCTAAACCTCTTTGAATCTGGCATGGTTTGCGTAGTATATTTACAGGTGTATTTTTTATGATGGTCAGAAAGTTCGCAGGCGTGAAAAGTCGGTACTGGCTGGGGCTCCTGGCAGGCTGTACGGTGTTGTTGGCTGGCTGTGGTGCCAGTCGGCTGGTATATCCGGATGGGTTATCTTATATCCGGCTCGGCGAAGCCATGCCTACCCGAGCCGTATTTCATGGACGGGTGCTGCAGGATACCCTGTTTGTGGAGGGGGGGTATTCCTGGCCGGCGGCTGTCGTCCGCTCCGGCAAGGGGCGTATTTATCTGGAAGGCGACTTTGTGGGGGGATCTACCCTGAATCGTATCCGGCTGACCACCTCCCGGTACACAACGCCGTTAGGGATACGGGTGGGTATGACCTGGGCAGAACTGTTGCCCCTGGCAGCAGACTGGTCTGCCTTGCCGATCCCGGGGTATGGTGTCGCAGATGTGGCTTCGGCAGCCGCGCCTTCGATTCATTATCTCGTGTGGGCACCTGCATGGGTGGCTGATACGGTTTTTTCTATACAAAATATCCCCCGGGATGCGCCCGTGACGGCGATTGTCATCATGTAACCGCATACTATATGAAAACATGGACAGGAATCGCAGGTATGATGCTGGCCTTCACAGTAGTGCAGGGGCAGCCAACCGACACCCTCCGGGGGGTGGAGGTCGGCCTGTACCTGAGTGGTTATTCCTATGCCGGTGAGTATACCGATCCTGGTGCTTACAACCGGCGGGTATATCCCGGTGGTGCGTTTTATATCCAGCAGGTAGGCACCCGCCGGTTGCGCATGCAGGCCTGTGGGGTATTTGGTCAGTTTGCAGACCAGTACGACAACCTGGAGCCGCCGCCACAGCCAGGGGTGTCAATTCCGACTTTTATCATCACACGTATCGTGGCGGGCGACCTGCGGCTTCAGTACCGCCCGCTGCCGGGGCTCCGGGTACAGCCCTGGATATCGGCTGGTGCCGGGCTGATTTATTTTTCACCCCGCGACAAAAACGGCCGCAAGCTCGCCGACAATACCAACACCCGGCCCGATGGAACCTCCTACAATACGGTCATCCCGCAGATACCATTATCCGGAGGGGTGTATGCCCGTATCAACCGCCACCTAAACCTGGGACTGGGCTACACGTTTCGGTTTATACCCTCTGACTACCTCGACAACTCCGGCGCAGGGCTGGCTGGGTTTGACCAACTCCATGCGCTCCAGGCAGGGCTTGATATATGGATCATGCCACCACCGCCCCCCACCCCCGTACGATAAGATATGAGGCCATCCCAACATTTAGAAAACCAATGCGGACTGATACATATATAGCTATAGTGCTGTTAGGGCTTGGGTTGATAACCATACCCTGCACACCGCTCCGGGGCCAGCAGGCACCACCTGCCCCCCTGAAGGTAGGGGTGGGTCTGGCGGGTTTTTCATATCGGGGTGACCTTACGTACGGGGAGCAGGCTTATCGCCGGGTGTATCCGGGGATACAGGTATCCTTACAGTTTGAGGGGAAACGTCGGATCCAGCCGCAGTTTAATGCCAGCTATGGGAGCTTTTGGGAGCAATTAGATACCCGGACCTGGGTTTCTATGCCGGACGCCACCCCCAACCAGTTTGTGGAGACCCGTTTTTTCTCGGCAGATATCCGGCTGGTAGGGTATATTCTCCGGCAGGGGCCTGTAAGACCCTATGTGAGTGCAGGGGTGGGGCTTATGTTTTTTTCTCCCTACGATGAAGACGGCAATTTTTTAGGCGAAAACATCTTCACCCGCCTCCCGGAGGAAGGATATGGCCCATCTTCTGCGGTATTCCCGGTCGGTGGTGGGGTCGCGCTCAAGGTTAATCAGGTATTGTGGCTAAACCTCGGTTATCACTACCGGTTTACCCCGACAGACTACCTGGACAATATCGGCCTGCTGGGCAATGGCCCCGGAACTGATGGCCTGCACGCGCTCGTCCTGAGCCTGCAAGGGGTCCTCCAGGCAGGTCCTCCGGCACCCTCGCAGCCACGCCTCCCCCTGCCGCCGCCGCAGATCGCCCTGCCTGATCTGGCATGGCTGGATCCTGCGGTGACACGTCCTGCAGACCGGGCCGTATCTCCTCAGTTTGACAGGGTGCAGCCCGATACCTTGTCCCGGCTGGCCCAAGCCTACAGCACGATGTCTCAGCCCGCCCTGGACACGCTGGTAGCGAGGGCCTTGTCAACAGGGCCTGTGGTCACCATCATGTTGTATACCCCCGAACTCACGACAGACCTGGGCATGGAGCTGGGACTTCCGCCGGAGGTGCTGCATGCCCTCAATCCTGCACTCGGGAAAATCATACCGGCATTTGAGCCGGTACGCCTGCCGGATCCCGGCTTAGGTATACGGTAGTGCCAGCAGCGTATCAGACCCGGTCTGGGCCCAGAGTATCCCTGCATATACGATAAAAGGCGGATCAGGCAGCCCGCCCGGCGTGGCCGTCAGCGGCCAGGTCATTTCCTGGCTGAGATGAACAAGCAAGGGCATAGCCTGATGCTCAGGGGTTTCATGGAGCAGCGCTACCCAGTCGCCTGATTGGTAAGCTGTCCCGCCTGATAGGCTGATGCGCATCGCTGCTGCCGGGAGGCGATCGGCAGGGCAGGGAGTCGGATAGGTAATAGGCATTGTCTCCGCAAGGGGCAGTGCCGTGAGCGGTGCTACCGGGGTGCCAGCCCGGTCTGTCCAATGCCGGGTGCCGGTTTCGTCCTGCAGACAAAAACCGCCTTCGGATGCCTGCGACAGCCTGAGCGTGGGCCGATGCCACGCCAATTGTCCGCTGGAGCCCTCATACGCCCATACGCCCTGGCGCACAGGCCAGTCAGGTGCTTCGTAGCCGTGGAGCAAGACCATACCATCCCAAACCCCCTCCAGCCCCGCGTACCAGGGCTCAGGGTGCTCAATCCAAACCGGTGCCAACGGCATATGCGCCGGGAGCCAGGCCCAGCCTACCCGCCGGTTTTCCCGGTACTCTACAGCCACCCCCGGACGGACCGGGTCGGGAATCACCTGCCAGATGCGCCCCGGAAAACGATAGATATACGGTGTCATACAGGGGTGAAGGTAAGATTTTTGTGTAAGCCTGAGGGTGGCAGGATATATTGTTTATCTTATATTTCAAATGATTAAACAGCCTAAGATATAAAAATGAGAATATATTCTAAAAATTTAATAAGATTAAATAACTGATAATCAATTAATTAAATTTGAATTGTCAGTAAATTTTTTTTCAGGGCAAGGGGTTGTCTGTCAAAAAAATTTGTTTAACTTTACTCAAGAATTTTTACACAAAAGAGTTGTTTTTTATACAAACTGTACTTATCTTTGTGCGTGAACTTTCAGTAACTACTATACGTCATGACAGCTTTAGAGTTTAACAGTGCCGTGGTCAGCATGTATAAATCGCTCAGGCCGATTGCGTTTAAGCTGACACGCGACTCAGATGAGGCCAATGACCTGATCCAGGAGACGCTGCTGAAGGCCATTGCCAACAAGGATAAGTTTGCAGAAGGTACCAACCTGAAGGCGTGGCTGTATACGATCATGAAAAACACGTTTATCACCAACTACCACCGGTTGGTGAAGCGTAAGACCTTTATTGATACTACGGATAACCTCCATTTTATCAATTCTCCCCAGCACACGACTGAGAATGGTGCCGGCAGCAAGCTTGTAATGGATGAAATTCAGGCTGCTATCCAGGACCTCAACTACGAGTACAAAACACCCTTTATGATGCACTTCAAAGGGTATAAGTACTTCGAGATCGCAGACATCCTCAACATCCCCATCGGTACGGTCAAAAACCGGATTCACATTGCCCGCAAAGAACTCAAAGACCGGCTTAGTACCCACAGCCTCTCCTGAGTCTTGTTAAACAAAACAAGTTGGTTGTTGAATATTTTTGACAGCCCCCTGAACAATTTCACCTGCTTCTCAGTATATCTGTTGGAAGCCTGCCGATGGCGATATTAGGTACTGGATTGTTATACTTGTACACAACGGCAGAGCTCTCCGGGCTATGCCGTTTTTTATTTTTTGAGTCTGGCTTATAAAAACCTTCTCTATCATGGTCCCTGTAATGGAGTTATACAACAATACCTGCCTGGCATGCAGCAAGCTGATTACAGAGCGGTACAGTACTTCATTTACGCTGGGTATCCGCACCCTGCACAAGCGGTTTCATATGCCTATTTATGCGATCTATGGGTTTGTGCGTTATGCGGACGAGATTGTGGATACCTTTCATGACTTTGACAAAAAGACCCTGCTGGAGACCTTCCGCTCGGATACGTATGAGGCCATAGCCCGGGGCATCAGCCTCAATCCGGTCCTGCATGCTTTCCAGTCTGTGGTGAATACGTATCACATAGATCATGACCTCATAGATGCATTCCTCCGGAGCATGGAGATGGACCTGTATGAGCAGACGTACTCCGCCGATGGGTATGATACCTATATATATGGGTCAGCCGAGGTGGTGGGCCTGATGTGTCTGCGGGTGTTTTGTGAGGGAGATAAGGCTGCCTATGACAGGCTTCTCGAGCCTGCCCGCAGCCTGGGTAAGGCATTTCAGAAGGTCAACTTCTTGCGGGACATGAAGTCTGACTACCAGGACCGGGGACGGGTGTATTTTCCGGATGTGGACTTTACGCGGTTTAGTCAGCAGGCTAAGCGTGAGATCGAGGCAGACATACAGCGTGATTTTGACCATGCCTATACGGGCATCGTACAACTTCCGGATGGTGCCCGCCGGGGGGTACTGCTGGCATATAAATATTACCTGGAGTTATTCCACAAAATCAGCAAACTCCCCCCGTCCCGTATTCTGGAGGAGCGTATCCGAGTGCCGGACAATCAAAAACTAGCAATTCTTGTCAGTACGTACTTCCAGTATTCTTTCAGTTTTCTGTGACAGATGGACCTTACGGCCCTGCGCGCAGCCTACCGGGAAGCCATAGGAGATGCGGAGGCTGCCCGCCAGTTGTATGAGCACCTGCATACCTACCAGGGTGAGGCGGGGATCGTCCATGCGTATCTGGCTTCTGCACAAGCCCTGATGGCCCGCCATGACTGGAATCCCTATCAAAAACTCCGTCTCGTGCGGGCGAGTATGAGTACCTTCCGCCACGCTGTCTCCCTGGATCCGCTCAATCCTGAGATCAGGTTCCTGCGGTTTGCGATCCAACATTATCTCCCGGATTTCCTGGACGAAAATCATGACCTCGCAGCAGACAAAACCATCCTCCTGGGCCAGCTCCCCCATGCTGCCCGGTACGGCCTGGGACCGGAGGAAGTAGCTGTGTTTCGGGCGTTTCTGGTAGAATCCCGGCGTCTGACACCGTCTGAGCACGAGCAGATCCGGCACCTGCCTCCCCAGCCCTGAGAAGTCGCTGACGGTCAGATAAATTCCTGCCGGCCGGATCGTTTTTAGCGCAATAAAGTTGCAGCGTTCATACGTTTTACGTATGTTTGGAACATACCGGTAAGCACACAGGCATGGATCAGTTGTTCGCCTCCTCTCTCCGTACCCCCGTTTCGGCAGTTCCCGCCTCACGGGTGCATCGTATGTGCGCGGCCTGCGACACAGACAGCCGTCCACGTGTATCACTGCCTGCGCCAGGTTTTCAGACCCGCACAGGTGCAGTACAATTTAAACTCACCGTGGGCGCCCCCAATGATGTGTATGAGCAGGAGGCAGATCAGGTCGCCAGCCAGGTGCTGAGTATGCCTGATACCGCCGTGCAGCGGATCGCTGAGGAGGAAGAACCGATCCAGATGAAACCTGCCATCACCCCCCTGGTACAACGTGCCAACCTGATGGAGGAGGAAGAAATTCAGACCAAACCGCTCGTACAGCGGGCGGGCCTGGAGGAAGAAGAACTTCAGATGAAACCCATGATACAGCGGACGGGAGATGGCAGCTTTCAGGCTGACGACTCCGTGACCTCCCGCATTGAGCAGAGCAGCGGGGGAGGCGACCCCCTCCCGGCCCATGTGCAGGCGTATATGGAACCCCGGTTTGGGGCAGACCTGAGCCAGGTGCGGGTACACACCGGGGGCGACTCCGTACAGCTCAACCGTGAGCTGGGTGCCCAGGCTTTTACCCACGGCAATGATGTCTATTTTGGGGAGGGCAAATCTCCCGGCAATGATGCCCTGACGGCCCACGAACTCACGCATGTGATCCAGCAGGGCGGTGGCCACTAACGGCTTTTCCCGTATTTGTAGTTTCTACCTCTGATTGTACGTGTATGGCCGACTCCGCTTCATCCCGTACCCGGCGCTCCCGTACCCATCAGCAGGATAGCCGGACACACGCGACACCTGCTGCCGTACCAGCCCTCCAGCGCACCCAGGAAGATGATTCTGGACGGGTATCCTCGTTTCCGGCAGTTTCATTTCAGGTGAATGCAGGCCATACGGTACAGCGCCAGCCCGCAGGTGTGATCCAGCGGGAACTGGACCGCGCCACCCTGGACATCGCCGCCCTCTGCCACCAGCTCTACGAGGCAATGGATGGTGCTGGCACCGATGAAGAGGCTGTTTACTCCGCCCTCCGGCGGGGGGCTGCTTTTGACGTAGCCAAAGCCCGTGAGCTGCGCACGGCTTATCAGCGAATCACAGGCCAGGACCTGATGGTGGACCTGGAAGACGATCTCAACCGGGGTGAATTGGCGGCGGCCCTGATCTACCTCGGGTATATGCCGGCTACGACCGCCAGTCTGGGGGATTTTCAGCGCGAAAGGGCACGCCATGCCATGCTGCGCATGAGTGGTACTGAGTTGAGCAGCTATACCGGCCTGCTGAGCGAAACCCAGTCCACCGGCGAGCTTCAGTATCTCCACAAAGCCCTGGCTGCCGGTCATACGGTAGCTGAGATACGCACCTTTGCCGGTCAGATACGGGGACATGATGCCAACTGGTTTCAGGACAACCTGCACGTGACCGGCTCGACAACTGGTCGTGGGATCCAGCAGCAGTGGAGTCACTCCTGCAACATCACCACCGTAGAAGCCATGCGGGGCGAGATGGACCCGATCTATGCGCTTCAGCTTCATATAGACAACCCCAGCCTCAACAGCCCCGCCAATGCAGCAGATGCGACGGCCGTTAACCCTACCCTGGCTGCCGAGCAGCGTACCCTCCTGGAGCGTGACTATACCGGCGGCCTTGGCAACATGAGTGGTGGCGTAGCGGTAGCCCGCGGAGCGACGGGCGGTGTGGGGCGCTGGGCAGATGACCTCCTCAACCAGCAGGCCGGGGCTACCGGTGTGCGGTACAGGACCCGCAGGCTCGGTGCCGGAGAGATTACCCTCGATGAGGCACTTACGGCCATCAACCAAGGGGTGGACCGGGGCATTCCGGTACCGATTGTGATCGGTGATACCACCGCTACCTATGCCCATTACGTGATGGTCCTCAGCCGGTCGGGCAACAACTACCGCATCCATGATCCCTGGGACGGGGTCACGGTCACCCGCACCCGTGACAATATCACAGGCAGCACCATCAACCTGGCTGGCGGCTGGAATGTCCTCTCCGCCGTAGAAGTACCCCGTGCGCGATAACCTTAACCCTACTCCATATGGGAGCTGCCAAATCTGTATGGTTACTGATGGCCTTTATCAGCTTTTGTCATGCTCCGGCCACCCAATCCCATACCTCTCTTATGGCTGATATTTCCTTCCGGATAGACCGGTCTGTTTTTAAGCTGGCTGCGTATGAGGAGGCGGCTGTCAGGCAGGCACTTCAGGACTTTAATACCTCGCGTCAGGTAGCAGGCCTTGACCCCCGGCTGAACCCTGAGCTGATCAGCCCGGAGAAAACCCTGGCTTTTCTGGCGTACCTCAGGACACATCCGGGAGATGTTGGTATGCTGCATCAAAAAACCGTCTATCTCCCAGCCGCCGACCTCCTCCTGGGCGAAGGAACGGGCGTCACCGCTGCCGACCTGGCCGCCGGGTTTACCCTGACCCTGCCCGATGATACGGCTACCCTGGTCATGCCCATCCTGCATCCGGTCGGGTACGATGCCAGCTACTGTCAGACGCTGAGCCAACAGGCCCATCTGGCTTTTGAAGCAGCCCACCAGCGATGCCAGGCACTGGAAACCCAAACAGCGGCCCTGCCGGATACAGATCCCGGATACCGTCCGGCACTCGACGCACTTTCCCTGGCCAAATACCACCGGTTTGCCACCGCCCGTATCTGGTACCTGAACCAACGTCTGGTCGTACAGGCCCACCCTGAAGATGCCACTGCCGTAGCCACCCTCCGGGAAGCTGAGGCCGCCACCCAGCTGTATGTAGCGCCCCCCAGGACGGGGATGCGGTGAGGTTTACATAGGCCGTGTTGGACTTCTTCGTCACGACTACCTGGAGGACACCTGGTATAAATTGTGTAATTTGTTAATCGCGTTTAATTCAAACCGCTACATGTGTTTTATGCCTTCTTTTACTAAGTAAACCGGGACGAGGCTTTAACCACAACGATGCAACAGCAAAGCTCAGAGCCTGCCTATTCTTCAAAAATAAATTTGAGGAATGCTGCTGGGGTCCATAAAAAGCCTCAGGAAAGCGCGAAAATATCGTTGCTGCCGCCAGTTTTTGGGCTTCGGACACAACCGCCGGTTCAGCCTAAGCCCAACCTGCATCATACCCAATCCGCTCAGCCCGATGTTGATGAAACGACACAGGAGCGTATCACGATACACACAGTTCAGCGGCAGCCAGACACAGCAGGTGGAGATAAACCAGCCGATCCAGAGCCTATAACGTGGTCCCGCCTCCAGGTATATGCTACAGGCATGGATCACGCAGCCCTGTTATTAGCCCAGGGCAAGCTAACCTTTGATAAAGCCAAAGACCGGAATCAAGTATTCGTAGGCCTGCATCCACAGTTTGTGAAAGTATATGATCATACTGGAAAATCACTGGGCAACCGCGTACCCCTGAAGGAGACAAAGGGTCTTTCGTTTAAGCCTGGAGTATATGTAAATGGTCCCAAAGGAATTTTTGCACTGACTATTTCCAGCGATAACAAAAACATAGGTGCGGAGTCAAGCCAGAGTGTGATAGGCCAGCGGCCTTATACAGAGAAGGAAAAGGCCGCCATGGCGGAGGAGCTAAAAAAGGCAGAGGCAGAAGGAAGGCAACCACAGCCAGCTCCGCCTGCTGTTGTCAATTTTATGGAATTGCTTACGGATGCCGAGCGTTTTCGCTCAATGGTCGCACGGGTGTCCGATCCATTAGTTATTTATTTTGCGCCGACGTATGATACCAGTGGTGCTGGCAAAGGAAATGGTGAGTCTAAGGGAATATACGCCAGCCCGATCGAAGGACGGGGTGATGGCCAGCCTGCCAATGCACCCCCCTGGCCCGTAAGTATGGAAGGGCCTAAACTGGTTCCGGTTGATGCAGATCCTACCTATTCGGCAAAAATAGACTGGGCTGCCAATGGCAACTCAAGTACTGCTAACCAGGTTATCTCGCAGATCGGGCAGACCATTCATTATAAGTGGGAACTTTTTGATATTACCCAATACGCCAAAAAGCAAATAGCCAAAGACCCCGCTGGTACAAAAGATGGTGCCAAGCCCGAGCAGACCCTTGAGCAGCGGATTGAAGCATTCAAAAATGCTAAGTCTGGAACAGGCAAGGATGTTACCGGTATGGGAGGTGCCAACCGTGAGTTTAAGCGTGAATTTGAAGACTGGTGGAAGGATACCAAACGTGCGGCCAAAGGTGCTAAAAACCCAAACGGCGACACAGTCGGCGAGCGACTCTCCAATTCGGCGGCTAACAGGCTCTCGCTTGAACTAGCACCTGTGACGCTCCTGACGACTGCTGTCGGAGCCGTGCTCAAGTGGTTGGCTGATTTATTTGCCGGACCGCGTCAGCAGCAGGAGATACCGTTGGAAAAAGAAGGCATTTTCCTGATCAGGGTTATTTCTACCCCTGGCATTCAGGAAGATACAGAAGGAAAACCCGTAGTCAGGCCCCCTTCTGTCGCCGCCCGTGTGACAGAGGTCACCCCGATGGACCGTGCGGTGCAGGAGTCGCTCGATGAGCCGGGGGCACAATTAGCGGAGTTACAGGCGCAGATTGACCTTGCCGAAAAAGAAGGTAACACAGCTAAAGCGGAGTATCTGCGTGACTTGTTGGCGCAGGCACGTGTTCGTTTTGAAGGCAGTCCATTGGAATTGCTCAAGAAAAAACGGGAAGAAAAACAAAAGGAGCTCGAAAAATTTCAGAAAGAGTACCCCACCCTTTCGGACTATTCCCGCAAGCGGGAGGTCGAGTTACTTGATGACCAGATGGCCCTGTATGACCGTCACGAACGGGTGCGCAAAGAGGGAAGCACTGAGGGGCTGGGGGCCATGCGCCGGGCGAATGCCACGCTGATTTCTGAAGTCACGGGCGAACAATATCCGCTGCTCGTCTCTGTCGGCCCTATGGCCATGAACGGTACACAGTATCAGTGGATGATCAGTGACGTTACGAATCGTGACGGAGATGCCTTCATCGGGTTGGGCGATAAACCCAGCACAGCCTTGCAGTCAGCCCTGAAAAAATTTGGGGGCAAAGCGGCGTATGGCCGCGGACGCATTGGGCTTCGTACTACAGGATTGGGGCTTGAAGACGGGGCACCTAAGGAAATGCTGGTAGATAGTGCCCCTGCTGACTGGGCACTTGCGGAGAAGCGGATTGACGACCTGGTCACCACCCTGGCGTTGCTGGGTCTGACAGTTGCTTCTGCTGGTACCGCAGGCGCACTTATAGGTGCTGGTGTTGCTGCAGCCCGGCTCGTCCAGCGGTGGCAGGCTGGTAAGTTATACCTGGACGCTCAGACCGTAAGTGACATGATGGGCGTTTTGGGAGGGTTGGGTGCTGCGGGCCAGTTGGCAGGAGGGCTGCGCGTGCAGAAGTTCGAAAAAATGTTTGCCATCACGCAGGAAGGGAAGGCCACAGAGGCGCAGATCATCCGGGCGGCAGAGGCACTTAAAGGCGCACAAGGAATAGCCAAAGCGGTGGAGGTCGCGAATGAAGTACTCAATTACGGAGGACTTCTCTGGGGCAATATTTCCTTTATGGATCAGATGATGACCATCAGTGACCAGGAAAGGACAGGTGCCATTACCCACGCTGCTGCACGCAGGGCCAGAGCTACAGCTATTTCGTCTGCCGTACAAAACAACGGACTGTTTATCGCGGGCAATGTCATGAAGGCAAAACAAGCCGCAGCCAAAGACAAAGCCAAGACCACCCCCGAAAAATCATCCCCGACGCCTGAAAAAACCCCTCCTCAAGAACATATACCCACAGAACCATTACCCAAAGACAAAGGACCTTCAGACGACGCGCCAACCATTAAACCAGAAGAAGCACCCAAAACACCACAACCCGATACGGTTCCGCTAAGTGAGCGCCAAGCAACGCCTGCAGAGCTTAAGGCTGCCTTGCCAGCAGATATTCAAAAAATGCTGGTAATAGATGACAAATTACAGGGAGATACTGCCAAGGCAGAGTACACCCTTGATCCTGCCACCGGACTCATCTCTGAGATTACCCTGCGTTGCAGCCCGGATGCCCGTCCGGCTACTGTCGCACTCCACACGGAGACCGTGCGTACGATGCAGAAGTACCAGGGTTTTTCCGGTCGGGTACGGCAAGCCATTTCGTGGATCGCTGATATAGTAGGCATTGATACCGTAAAGCCGGAAAACAAAGCATATTTTGAGGCAGCGCTTGAAATCCAAAAGTTACCCAAGCTGATCGAGGCACAGATGGCCCGCATGCGGCAGATGGAGCCTAATGCACGCGATCTGGCAGAGGCAGAGCTGGCCAAGCTAGAGCTTCAGCTTGAAAAACACATGAACACCCTCGACATAGGAGGTGGTGGCCAGGGAGTGGGCTATGTGGCAGGTGAAGGCCTTTCTAAGGCAAAACAGAAACAATATGCAGAACTTAAGGCCAAACTTCGGGGCCTTGAAGCCGGATCTGACACACATAAAGAAACCCGCTGGGAGATGTATCAACTCATAGGGGGAGACATGCCGAGGGCAACCTGGGAAAAGGTGTATGCCGGAAATATGGGGCGGGCCAAAAAAGCCAGTGCCAGCGTCAACGCTGAGCATAAGCGCCTGGGCTGGGGTACACCAGAGCAGACGGTCAATGTGGGCAAGGACGAAGTGCGCAGGATTGACATAGCAGATAAACAGGCCAAAAAAGGCGTAGAGGTCAAAGCCTATGAAACAGGTTACATTGCGGCCAGCGAAGACATCGTCTGGGAAGTCCAGCGGGATGCCAAACTGGTCAAACGAGGCTGGCAGATCACCTGGGTGATGCTTGACACTACACCCAGCAGCCCCCTGCTTCAGATGCTTCTTAAAGCAGGAATTACCGTAGAAATCCGGAATCAAACCCCTGGTGGAAACTCTACCCTGGAAGCAAGGCATTCGCCGCCGCCGCCGGGCACTAAACAAACAAAATAATAAACCGAAACACTACTTATGAGCCAACAAGGACTTGATCGGATGAGACTCCACTCGTACAGTGAGTTTCAGCATTGGCTGGCACAGGATATTGAAATCCGTGAAGAGCTTGAAGCGCTCATAGGCCAGCCCCTGGACCTGGATACTGCCTCGCTGGATGTACTGGAGGCATTTATACTGATACGCTATCAAACGATGGACGACGCGCTTACCCTTTCAGAGCGTGGCATACTTGATGCCGTGGCCAGGCATATTGGGCTTGTCATGCTGTTGAATATAGACGAGGCTTCCTGGGCGATTGAGTTGGAGGACGAGGATAATATATATTACAGATTACCGATCATCAGATTCTCAGACGGGGCCGAAGAGTGTCCGCTGACTTTGGCGACTGCTGCACTGGATCGCCGGACCGGGAGTTTTATCCGGATGGTAGTTGAGGGCTACGAGGAGGATTATAATCTTTCCTCAGTTTGACAACAGAAAAATAGTTGTACTTTTATGAAGTAAAATAAACCATAAACTGTTAGCCAATCATGACACATTTTTTTGACTCCGCTGCCATTGCGGGAGGTTTCTCACACTACCTGGTCGCTGCCTCCCTGCCAGAAGCGACATCGCCTGAGCTTTTATTAGCTCTGCTGGGGGCGACGCTGACCAATCTGGTTTTTATCTTCGGCCTTTCTGTTGCGACAACGGTTACCTTCGGGGTAGGGCTGGTGGTAGGGGCACTGGCATGTATTTTAGCGACAACTTATATCAGGCGCGCTGAAGGGAAACAAATTGTCTTCCATCCGGCCCGGTTGGCCCAGGCCAGAATCGCCAGATGGGTTTTTGTCTTGAGTTCCCTGCCGCTGCTGGCGATCATTACCGCTACAATCTGGTTTCTTATGTTTAATTGCTGCTAGCCAGCTCCCGACCTTATCTGCTCCCCATCTGTGCTTCTGCGATGGCTGCCGGGTCATGGCTAAACCGCATGAGGTTCCATTGGACGAGGAAGTCCACGAGGCTCACCAGGTTAAGGCCTCCCAGGAAGGTGGATGTCAGGTGTACGGAGGCATACATACCCCCGCGGGCGTGCAGGGTCTGTGTCAGGTCCTGCGCCAGCTCGTTGAGGAGGGTAGCGGCACCCGCCCCAAAATTCCGGAGGGGTTGTCCCATATGCTCCAGGAAATGGTCCGGGGTATCAGAAAAGACCCCCAGCGTTAGTCCGATCATGTTCAGGTTTTGGCGGGCACGGGTCGGCATGGGGCTCAGGTCCCAGTTGGCGATGTCTGTTTTGGCGCGTGCTACCAGGATCGGGCGCACGATCAGGGCGTCTGTGATGCCACCTGCCACGCCGGAGAGTGCCCGGCTGGCGGACGAGAGCCCTGATACGATGCCATTAAAGGTAGAGCGGGCGCTTTGGGCCATCTCCTGCGCAAAATCTACTGACGAAACTGCATAACTGACCGAGGCACGCATCCCGGCTTCGCCGCCGACAGAGATACATACCCCTGCAAACCCCTCCCCCCCGGACAAAATGCCCGGGCTCAGGCTGAAACTAACCCCTGCCAGCGCTTTGAATGAGGCATTCAGGGCGGCACCTGAGTATGACCCCCGCATGGATCCATACGAATGGCGGGGACTCAGGCGAAGGGCAATGACCACCCCTACCCCCCAGCCAGCTTGTACCCCGATGCCCAGTTCTGCATACGGTACTACGTCTCCGGTCGGCTGAAGCGTCGCAAAATCAAACATAAACATTTCGTCCACTCCGCCGCCGACTCCTACCCCGACGTCAGCCGTTACAGACTCTCGCAGGCCTGCGGCGATGCCCGATATCTCAAATCCCAGCGCATTGACCAGGGCAACCAACGGGGGCATGGGAAGCGCCAGCAAAATATTCGAGATCAGCACCCGCCGCTGTGCCGCCGTGCTGGAGGTAGGACCGTCCCGCTGGATGAGAGAGGGGTCTGCCGGGGTGATTTCCGTACGCTGTACGGCCGGGGGAGGTGTAGTGTCACCGCTGCTGACCTGCCAGGCTGGCGGGGTATAACTCCGCCCTCCATATACAGGCTGATGTACCGCGCTGGGGGTAGCAGCGGGTGTTTTATCAGATTGCGGGTGTTTATCTGCCACTGTGCAGGTATTAGTGGTGTTGTAGCCAGGTGCTGAGTAAGGCCAATATATCCGGGTCTGACTCTACAGCCTTGCGGGCCTTAAAAGCCAAAGCGATCACCTCGCTATCCCCAACACTGAGCGCATCTGCGGCATGGTATCTGACAAGCGGCACCGGATGCTCCAGCAGGCCTGTCAGGGCTGTTTCCCACGCTGGCGTTTGATATTGTTTTTTTAATGACGTATAGGCCTGCGCCTGTACATCGGGATCCGGATCAAACCACATACCTGTGATGGCTGGGATAAAGGCGTCCTCCGGAAACAATCCCATCAGCACCAACCCCCAACGCCTGATAGCCGGGTCCCCGTGCTGGAGCATGCCAGGCGCATCAGAGACCGCGTGCATGTCTTCCAGGGCGTCCAGCAAGCAGATTTTACTGGTTTCGGTGGGGCGTTCCCATGCTTGCAGGAGTGGGATGATGGCCCGCCGGTCTCCCAACAGGGTCAGGGCTTCGGCACCCTTACACCAGGTATCCGTACGCGCCAGGTTAGCAATAGCGGTTTCGTAAGCAGACATAGGCTGACTCCATACAAGATTTATTGACCCGATCATTGTGCCCCACAAGAGCAGTTCCCGTGCGCCCCGGCAACTCATCGGATGACAGGATTATCACCCATGCCCTCCAGTCCGTAAGCCCCTCCGATAGGGCCGCCTTCGGCCACCCCTTGTTGGCGGTCCATGTCACGGACCATCTGCTCAGCAGAGTGTTGTCCGATGATCGAGTCCAGGAAGGCGGCCAGGGTCCGCACTTCGTCCCCCCAGTCCACCGTGCGGCGGGTAGCGAGTATATCCGCCGAGCGGGCATCATACCCGGCAGTGTTTCTGATGCTGCGCACATAATCGCGGGTGCGGCATCCGTCGAATACCAGTACCCGGTATCTGCGCTCCGGGTTGGCGGCAGCGGCTGATGCCAGAGGGCCCCCTGTACCCGTCACAGGATTGACACCCCGACGCTGGAGGTCCCAGTAGATAAGCCTTGCCCCAAATTCTTCACTGTGCAGGTCTTGCGGGTTAATAAAGACATTTCCCTCGTTGCTGCTGAGCACCTCGACCAGCCCCCGGCTCTGCATCCAGAGGAATTGCTGCCAGGCGGAGCGCCCGCTGCTGCGGCCTTCCCGGCGCATGACACGCTCCAGCTCTTCATACTCGGTAAGAAAACGCCGCCGCCCTGTGGAGTCAGTAACATTAAATCCCCGAAAATTCCGGTCAAAATCAGGCCCGGAACCGTATCGGCCATGTCCGGAGTAGTAGGCCACATCTGACGAAGCCATCCCTTCCGAAAAAGCCCGCGCAGCGGCACCACCCCCGGCAGCCGCATCCCGGTTATACACCAGGCGTACCACCGCATCTATATTGCGTTCCCGGCCTGCGGGAGGGTGATATTGCAGGGCGTTGGGCCGGACAAAAAACACCCCAAAAGCATCTTCCGTCAGGGGACGGCCTGCCTGCTGCAAAAGCCGGATACCCTCGGCGGTATTGCGGGTAAATCCACGTGCTGTCAGCGCCTCCTGAAATCCCGTAATGGTATTCCGGTGGTTGCCCCCTTCGTCAAAACCAATCCCCAGGGTCATGTCCAGCAGCCCATCTTTAAACATCTCTCCGAAGCGGAGGTTGTGCTGACCACGTCGTCCGGCGGCGGGTTCTGCCTGGGTAAGTCTTTCCGTAAGGGCCGTTACCTCCATCGTCCGCCATTCATCTCCCCCAAAGGCCTCAACAAGGCCCGATTCTGTCCCCGCCCCAAATACCCCGTCAATCGTCAGCGGTGGCATATAATACCCCAGTCGGCGCAGTTGGCGCTGGATAGCCCGGAGTTGGGTGCGATCCCAGGCTGGTAAGGCCGGACCTGCACCGCTGCTGGTATCGGGCGTGGGTTCACCCGTGCGCAGTTGCAGGTCTGGTGGACGAAATGCAGTGACATGCCCGCCCGTAGCAGGTGTACGTGGCCGGGTGGCCGCAGCAGGCTGATGTAACGGCTGGTGCATAAGAAGGTGCCCAGTCCATCACGGACTGGGCAGGGAGACGTTTTATTGTGCTTTGAGCCTGATATAGATGTCAATCAAGTCATCGCTGAGGGGCTGATCTGTGAGGACGACCAGCTCAATCTTGGTATTGGTGCCTGCCAGTTGCTGGCGGAGGGCCTGCTGGAGTTTGTATAGTTTCAGCGCAGCCAATTCATAACCATTCAGGGACTTACCGGTCGCAAATTCACCCAGATACCGGGTTTGGTTCAGGCGATAGGGCACCTGCACCGGCACGGACTCCTGCTTGATGCCGGAAGGTTCTTTAAGAGACTCCAGGTCATAGCCGGAGCGGAATACCAGCCGCAGGGTATCTACCGTGCGTTTGTCGGCTTGTGCCGCCGCTACGACTTGTTTGATCTCGTTGAGCAGCTTGCTCATGTCATCATTGACCGGGTTGACGGAGTTGGGATTGTCCTTTTGGGTATAGGTAATCACCGTCTGGGTCGGACCGTAGTTGACACAGGTGACTTTGTCAAATGACTTGAGACCCAGGGCCGTGGCCCGCTCAGAGAGCTGAGGCTGTGAGCGATATTGGATAACGACAGGTGCAGGTTTTACCGGAGGATTATCATCAGGTTCTTCGACAGGGTTTTGTTTAGGTGGCTTCGGAAGTTTGGGCTCCTTAATGGTTCCATCCGTAGCAGCTATGGGTTTTGCAAACGCCACTGACGTTTCCAGGATATTACCCAGGCCGGCCTGACTTTCATACGAACCGATCACATTAAGGCCCGGCTGGTCTTTTTTACCCAGCGTAAGCCCCAGGGCACCCCCAAATCCACTCCCGTCTGAGCGCAGGAGGCCTGCTACCCAGAGGTTATCGCCGATGCTGACGCGGACGGCAGCTTCGAGTTGGTTGCTTTTTTGCGGATAGGTGCCGGTCCCATATTGGCGGTAAATCAGCAGGGGTTCAATCCAGATCTGGTCCGCAGCCTTAAAGGCCACCCCGAGGTTGATCATCCGGTGGTTGAGCAGGCGAAACAACAGGGTGGTATCAGCCCCATCATACGTCAGAGCCCCCGGAAGCTGTACAAAACTCACTCCGCCCTGGAAGCGGAGGTTATCAGTCTGATATTGATAATGCAGACCCAGGCCGGCATCCAGTTTGGTCGCATTAAAACCCGAGGACGGTACCAGGGGATCGGGTGTTTCAGAAGGCGAAACTTTCTGCTGGATCATCCCGATATAAGCACCCACACCCAGGCGGCTGGGGCCGTTGTCGGGCAGGAGTTGTACACTCATCTGGAGTGAACCACGGGTACTCTGGAGCAGGCCCGCTTTGTCCTGATACACCAGGGCACCTACCGTAAAAGGGGTAACCCCTATCCGGCTTCCACCCATAAAATAGAGGTTTTGCGGGGCACCTTCAAAACCCATCCATTGCCGGCGGACACCACCGATGATCGTGTATTGCCAGTCAGCGCCTAGGCGGCCGGGATTGTACAGTTCCGGCTGAAAAAGCTGCCGGGTAAATAGTGGGAGTTGCTGGGCGAGCGATACCGCGTGTACGCCCACAACGACCAGCAGGGTCAGGATAGTTCTTTTTGCCATGTCTGTATGCCGTTGATAACAACTCAGGATTAGTTTCTCAGGAGGGTAATAGCCCCGCGCAGGGTGGGCAGGATCACATCGCCGGCGTTGTCACCGGACTCAAGTACATAAAAATACACACCGTCCGGGCAGCCGGCTCCATCCCAGGTATATTCACCCTCGAAGGAAACCTTGTCCACGATACGGGCACCGTTCCGGCCATAGATAGACAGGACAAAGTTGAGATCGTCAAACGAATCGTTGATGTCCAGGGTCCAGGTATCGTTGGTGCCATCATCGTTGGGGGTGAGGATGTCCGCAATGTCCACAAGACGTAATACCCGGAGGTAAAAAAACTTGGAACACCCGTCTGGTGTGGCCTGTACTTCACACCGGATCAGGGCTTCGTCACCTTCGGTCAGTTCCCAGTTGATTGCGAATGGGTCTGTGGAGACAGGACCTGCGTCAAAGTTTTCGATATCAGCGGCTGAAGACCCGATTACGGCAAAGGTTGCCTGGAAGGCGCTGCCGCCACTGTTGAAGTTCAGGGGTAAATCCTGGCCACTGATCACCAGTACCGGGTGTGCCATAGCAGAGTCATCATCTGCAAAGGCCTGCTGGCCTTCCAGTTGGAAGTTGACAGAGGGCAGGACAAGTACCTCGCGGCTGTCCGTATCGGCGCAGGTCGAACCCTGTATCTTGCCGATTACCTGATAGGTGACCGCCGTAGGGGAGGTAGCATTGGGGATCGTGGAGGCTTCGGCCCCGTCATCCTCAATGGTGGAGGTGGGGGTGGAGGACCACTCGTATTCCCCGCAATTGGCGCAGGTGGCCTTGAGGAATAGCTGTTCAAACGAACAAACCGTATCCGGAAGATCGGCCAGGGAGATGCTGGGCGCATCCAGGACGGTCATGGGCAGGGTATCCCGGCCTATACACCCTTTGCTGTCCGTAATCCGGAGGATTACGGAGGGAGTTCCTACGGCAGATGTTTCTAATTTAATCGTCTGGCCTGAAGTACTGCCGGAGAGAAACCCGCCCGGAGTAGAAGACCAGAGGTAGGTAAAGGGCGTGGTGCCGCTCGTAATGGCCGCACTCAGGGTAGGGTCGGTCGTATTTTTGCAGAATGAGGTAGCTCCATTGTCTGTCTCAATCGTGACGACGGGTACGGGATTGGCAGCGGGAACGGTAATGGATGCCGTGTCCTTACAGCCGCTGCCGTTGGTGACGATGACCGTAAAACTACCGGCTGCCGCATTAATGCTGCGGGTGGTGGCACCGCCGGGTGACCAGAGATAGGTCTGACTGCCAGGTGAGGCCTCCAGGGATACCGTGCTTCCTGCGCAGTATTGCAGGTTGCCGGGTGTCGGGTTGATAGTGGCATTGGGGGCACTCAGTACGGTTACGGTACGGGCGTCTGACTCGTCGCTGCACCCGTTTTGGGTGACAATCACCGTGTAGGACCCTGCCTGCGTAGCTGAAAAAGTACTGCTGGTGGCCCCGTTGATGACGGTATTGTTTCGTTCCCATACATAGGTGGCACCACCACCCGTAGGGCTGGCGGTTAGGGTGGCAGATCCTCCCGGACAAAACTCAACCGTAGCCGGGCTGATCGTGGCCGTAGGGCTGGTGGCGACCGTGACGGTGCGGGGAGCAGAGGTGCTGCTGCAGCCGTTTTGGGTGACTATTACCCGGTAATCTCCGGCAGTTGTCGCATTAAAGGTAGCGCTGGTTGCCCCGTTGATATTGACGTTGTCCCGGGTCCACTGATACGTAAATCCACCGCCTGTGGGGCTGGCGTTCAGGGTAGCAGAATTGCCGGAGCAGATGGCAGTGGGACCCGTGCCGGTAATGCTGGCGCTGACGGTCACACTGGGAGGAGTAACGGCATCTGAAATAGCCAGACAGGTACCGTTGCTGACGATAACCGCATACGAATTATTGGGTACCCCGGTCAGGGTTGCGTTTGTGCTTTCCCGTAAGCCGTTTTTGAGCCATTGGTAGGCATTAAAACTGGCCGGATTGGTAGAGAGAATCAGGGAGCCTCCATTGCAAAATGACGAGGGGTTCGCCACCGTGCTGACAGTAGGGGCAGTATTGTTTGAAATGACAAAATTGTTTTTGAGCAGCGTGTCGCAGGTCAGCCGGACCTCGACCCGTCTGTTGTTTCCATCGTTAATAGCACTGGGCACCCGTACAAACAGCAGCAGGGTATCCCCTGACTTGGCCGACTGGATCACAGGGGCGTCCGTGAAAGCAGTCCCGTTATTGCTGAGCCTTACAGCTACATTGGTGGTACAGGCCGCAAAATTGGTGATGCCTGTTACCTTGATCTCCATCGCGCCTGATTCGCAGGTGGTATTGGCCGTAAAGTCAATGGGTTGTCCCTGGAGGCTGGCCGGAATGGCTGCCAGGACCGAAAAAAGTATAAGGTAATGCTGGATTCGCATGGGACGGTGGGTTGGGTGGGTAAAATAACGACACGGGTTTATTATTTCACGCTGACCCGCTCGCGGTATTGCATGCGGGACCGGGAATCTTTGCCGAGCTGGATGATGTCGCCATCTTTCAGGGTATAGGCTTCGTTGAGCGGGAGTACTTTGCCCTCGACGAGGGTTTCGGCCAGGGGCGTCAGTTGTACCCGGTTGTTGTGAAACTTGAGGCGGGCATGCTGCGGGCGTACGGAGGTATCATCCCACTTGATGAATACATAGCTGGAGGTATCATTGCCAATAAAAATCTCCATGCCGGCCTTCAGCCACTTGCTGATATGGTTGATCCTGCCATTGTACTGCACAGGAGCCAGATATACGAGGTAAAAATCTTCCAGCCTGCGGATCACATACGAGATCAGGACCCCCAGCACAGCTCCCATCAGGATAAACCCTAGTGCGCGGGGCAGCTCGTCATGCTGGAAAAAGGCAGTAGGCAGGTAATAGGCATTAAAGGCCAGGAGTGCTGCCACGGCACCGCCGCTGAGGCCCCTGAAGGTATTAATCGCAGAGTTAAAAGACAGGACCGTACCCAGGCCCGCTCCAAACAAGGACCAGACCAGGGCTGCATGTATATATGGCACCCCGCTCAGGACTGGGCGGATAAGTTCGCCCAGCAGGCATATAATCCAGCCTGCCAGGCCGCTCAGGCCCGCCCGGACCAGTACGCGCTGCCAGGAAAAATTCCGGGATTGGCCCCGCTCGTCCACCCATGCAAAGGCAAATCCCAGTCCCAGTCCCAGCGAAAGCCCGGAAAGGGAAAACTGTGCCAGGCTATAGGCAGCATACGGATCTTTGACTACGGCAGATACCCAGCTGACATACCCGGCCAGGTTGAGCAGGCGAAACAAGGTCCAGGCGATCAGGCCGCCCAGGGCACCAAACCAGAGCCAGTTAAGCTGGCGATACAAACCCTGCTGGAGAAAAAACTGTCCGGTAGATATATGGGCAATACCTTCTTTGCAGGCATCCGGATAATAGGCACAGCGGTTGTTATTGGCTTGCCAGCTCGCGAGGGTATGTACGTGCTCACACTTTGCTACGACCAGGTCATTGTCCTGAATACGCTCCCCGGAGATCGGATCTGTACTGGCGCGGGCACCCATGGAGATACCTTGCACCCGGCGCTCGCGGTACTTGCTGAATGGCATGACAAACTCCCGCCGGAACTGCATCCCCAACAGGAGGGGCACTCCCTCGCTGAGGATCAGGAGGAGCAGTACCACCGCGAGGGCTCCCACGACGGCCGCATCTCCGGCACTCAGGCCAGACTTACCCGGGATGATGGGCGCATTGGCGGAGCCGATCGGCAGTGATAGCTGGTCTTCGCTGGTGACTTCTCCTTTGCTGCCTTTGATGAGTTTTACGGTGAAGGTATGAGCCTCTCCCAGGTATATATCTGCCTGTGCCCGTACGTGCAGGGCGTAGTTGGCTTCAGTTGTATCCCCTGCGGCAACCAGAGAGGTCACTTTGTCCTCTACAAACCGGATCGGGTAGGAGAGGGTCACGGAATCACCCGTCTTGCGATCTATGTAGGTATCTGTCACCTGAAACTGGTGAGCCATGGCCCGGTCATAGAGTGATCCGTTTTTGCGGACACTCACCCAGAGCTTAAAGTCACCGTCGGCATCCGGGATGACGGTGATCAGGTCCAGTTCGTATTTGGCAGCCTGAATGGGTACCGGAGGGGCCGCCATAGTGTCGGGCTGTGTACCCTGCGCCAGGAGACTTGTATGCAGCCCCAGGATCAGGGCCAGGCTAAGGTATCTGAGCGGATTCATGAGGCTGAACGTAAAGGGAGATGATCGGAGGGTGATGTCAGACATGGGGCAAATAGTTCATTCCACCCAATCAGCGGCATAGCCGGGGTGACATTGTTCATACGGCCTGCATGGGTGCGGGCCAGGAGGCAACTGTCAAACTGATGGGTAAGGCAATCCAGCACCAGGGCTACCTGATATGGCTCCCTGAAAAAACGGTCGTGCAGGATCAGGTCTGTCTCTGACAGGTACGGGGTATGGCCCGGATGGGTATGAAACCAACCTATCAGCCGGAGGGCCGGGGACGCCTGAAGCAGTTGATCCAGGGCCAATAAATCTCCCTGCCCAAACTCCAGCCGGTTAGGGCTGCTGTAGGCAGGTGCCTGGCCTGGCATAAAGGTGTGGATCGCGAGGTCGTATTGGGTGTCTGCGGCCTGGTATTGCCCCAGCAGAAAGCCTCCCGTCTCTGGCACCAGAAAATCCTGGCGGCTGTCCAGCACCCACTGGTGTATGGACCGGATACATGCCGGAGCAAACCACACATGACGCACCCGCGAGTCCGGGGTATAGTCGGTGAGGGTCACTTGACAGGCCCCGGAGGGCATGACCCAGTCAGGGGGGGCTGTTTCGGCTGGGGCTTTCCTGTATTTGATCTGGAGGGCCATAGGGTCAGGTATTTTCCTGTTTTGTCAGCCATGACTCTATTTCTTTCCAGGCCAGCCACTCGGACGTGAGGCGCTTGTCATAGTTGTTGAGTACCCCGGACTGGCTGCGCACAAAAAAGGCTACGTCCAGGCGGTCAGTCAGCGAGTCTATTTCCATCGCTACCTGAAACGGCATACGGAAAAAACCTTCGTGGATATTGAGGTCGGGCTTAGACAAAAACAACCCGTGACCCGGGTGTGTGTGAAACCAACCTACAGCCTTGAGGTGCGGGCGATCCGTCAGCGCGTCGTCCAGCTGGATCATGGCCTCTGTATCAAAGGACACGGCATAGACATTCTGCCGGTTGGAGGTGCTCTGTACAAAGGTATCCAGCGTGACCAGATACCCTGCCGGGGTTTCACGATATTGGCCGAGGAGAAATCCGCCGATCTCCACTACTTCTTCGCCTTCGCTGAAGGCCGTCGCCCGGCTGTGTTCTACATAGTCACTGATGGCCCGCGCACAACCCTGGTGAATGTACAAGGCCCGGATAGCTGTATCGGCCCAGTATGTCGTCAGGTCCACCGGATAAAACTCACGGGCAAGGCGGTCATCCACCGGAAACTGTCCTGCGGCAGGCGATTCGGCCGGCCGGTTGGCCGTATTGGCAAATACGATGGAGGAAGGACTGGACTCTTGGGCGGGTTGTTTTTCGGGCGTAGGAGCGGTTGTTTGGGGCGGCTTAGGCTGTGTGACGGGTTTGGCGGGTGTCTCAGCTGGTTTGGAGCGGCCCAGCACCCGGAGCAACACCAGCAACAAGACGAGACCGAGCACCCCGCCAAGGCCATAGAGCCATATCGGCGTAGGGGCGGGCGTTGGTTTTTCCGCTGACTGGGTAGTATCGTCTGCCGGTGTAGTGTCCGTGCCGGGGGTGGGTGTGTCCTGGAACTCCGGATTCACGGGAGGGTTTTCGTCCGGCGTGATCACCGGCGCCGGATCGTCTGGCAAGGGATCTGCCTTAGGTTGATCTTTGGGTTGATCTTTAGGCTGGTCTTTGGGTTTAGCCGGCTGAGTGGGTTGGGTGACAGGCTGCGTTTGCTTGGGGACATCAGGGGTAGCCACCGGAGGGGCTTCTTTCACCCGAAAAGAGATGGTAATCGGTGAACAAGATACGCCATTTACGACCGGGCGTACTACCAGTTTGCCAGGGGAGGGCGTACCAACGATCTCGGCTTTGAGGTTAGTCTTACCAGTCGAGAATGTTTTGTTCTTAACATTAAGCCAGCCCGGTTTACTTACGATCTGGAGCTCGCTGGTGCTGTCGACCGCATTAGCTTTAGCAAATACTATCAAAACAGAAGGGGGAAGGCTCTGCATATCAAGCTCAAACGAGCTGGTAGAAGTGCTAATGCCTACCCTTGCACAGTCTCCCTGCGCCTGGACCTGAAGTCCGGCGCCTATCAGCCAGCAACTATATAGAAGGATCAACCCTTGTCTCATACTGCTTGTGAACGGTTGCGGTAAAATAAAAACCCAATTCCACCCAAAAGGGGCAGCAGCAGAATCATCCAGAGTGAGATGGATGTATTATCGCCTTTAATGCTGATCTGGCGGTTCTGGGATTTTTCTTTTTCCAGGTCTTCAAACCGGCGGCGGGAGTCCGTGACGACGATCTGATAGGTCCCGTCGAGGACATCTGCAAAACTGGCCCGGGGCAGGGTGGTATCACCAGGCGCACTCAGGAGGAGGACTTCATGGACAATATCGCCGTCCCGCAGAAACTGGAGGTAATACGGTGGTTTCCCCCCTTCTACCTGAAAGGCAAAACTGGCAGCATCCGGCTCGCTGTAGGTGACCTTCATCTCTGGAACCCGGATACAGCTGATCCGCAGTTCCAGGCGGCGCTCCAGGGTATCGAGCAGGGTAATGGTATAGTCTTCATTGTCAGGCAGGGTGAGTTCCAGGGTGTCTTTGCCCCGGAAGGCATAGGTCACCCCGCCCCGTTCGCTGGACTCAGACTCGATGGACTCCAGTACGGGCGTAAACACATCCCGCAGAAAAAACAGGTAGGTACATCCCTCGCCTTCGCGGTAGGAAACCGCCTCACCCGTGACCACAGGATCCTGCCGGTTTTGCCAGAAGGCCAGGAAGGCACGGGCCTCCTGCGCACAAGCATCCTGCGCGTCAGGCGCTACAAGGGTGAGGTATTCCTCATAGCGGGCTTTTTTCTCCTTAAAGTTGGTGGCAGACCGCGCGTCCCGGCATACCTGCTGGGCATCAGCGGAGCTGGAAGCGGCAGGAGCAGCTACAACTACCTGCGGAGACTCAGGCACAGGGTTTTGCGCCTGGGGAGAGGCTGCCTTTTCCAGTTCTGCGATCCGGTTATTGATGCTGATCAGGTTGGACTGGTTGCCGAGGCTGAAACCGCCGGGCCGGTCAAAGCTGCTGATATATCCCCGCAGCACATTTACATCCTGCGCGTTACTGGCATTGGCAAATGCTTCTGCCTCCAGGGCCTTGAGTTTGTTTTTGGCGTCGTAGTGATATGGATTACTTTCGTTCGGGAAGTTCACCAGAAACTTACCCAATGCCGAAGGCGTATTCCCGACCTTGTCAAACTCCCGCTTATAGAGGTCATTGCGGGTTTTGAGCGCAAAAGTAGAGATAGACGTTTTATTCCGGATAATCGCCTCGTCACAGGCTGCGATCAGGTCTGCAAAAGGATATGCTGACCCGCCGGGTTTGTTCAGCCGCTCGATTTCTGCCTTGAGTTTGTTGTCATTCAGGCTTTTAAAGTTGGTCGTGACCACAGGTGCAGGCGTCGGTGTGGGCGTCTCGGAGGTCTGCGGGGCAGGGGTTGTGCCGGGCGCAGGTGCTTCTTCCTTGATCACCGTATATCGCAGCATGACCCTTACGGGATTGGTTTTCAGAGAACTACTTCCCAGCGTGACCGCAAAGGGTATTTCTATCTGACCATATCCGGGCTGGCTGATGTTGAATACCAGTAACTGTGCGTCTCCCGGGAAACTCATTTTGGCTTTTGTCTCATTGTTCACCACCAGGGAACCACCACCTATCCGTATATCCGCCCGGTTGATGTTCAGCTTGAGTTTACCCAGGGCCGTATTGGGCCCGAAGTCCACCTTGCTGAGGGTTACAACGAGTTTTTCATCCCCTGCTCCTGCGCTGTTGAGGGTGATGGTGTTATTTTTGATGGAAACAGGCTGCCGCTGGCCGTTGCGGAGCATATATACTTCGTATGTGATCGAGTTGCCGGCATAGGTGATTTCCTGGGCATCTGTGATCTCGAAGTTGGTTTGCTGCGCGCGGAGGTATCCCGGGATGAGCAGGATACCTCCGGCGAGGGAGGCGATTCGCAGCAGGTGATACAGGGTATTCATAACGGGTGCAGGTATCAGTCCGGTTGGGTAGGATCTACTTTGCGGATCGGGGTGAACTTGACATGTGAGGTATTGCCCTGGCGGGAGTCTTTGATGACGATGCCCATCTTGGGAGTCTCAGGCGCAGGGGGTGGCTCAGGTACGGGGTCTGCCGCTGGTGGTGGCGTGGGACGCTGCAAGGGGGTATCGTCTATGGCGATGCCTTGCTCGATATTGACCAGGCCCATCGGCTCCGCGATCTCCCGCACCCACCGGGCTACGGTTTCATCTTCCGGAAACGGGTCTATGTTCAGCGCGTGGTAGTTGCGGTACTGGAGGATCTCCCCGATGCGGATCACGAGTGAGCCGATGTCGAATGCCTTGCCAAAGTCGCGGGTATTGCCGCAGATACGGCCTTTGTAGGTGCCAGCACTCTTGATATTGGGGTGCCATACCTCAGAGAGCATATAACACTCCGGCGGTTCTACCGGGTAGCGGGACGTCAGTTTGATACGTGCTTCATGTTTGTGCCCATATACAGGGTCCTGGTTTTCGTCCAGCCTGACAATGGTCTTGATCTCGTAGGTCAGTTGATAGGCGAGCGGCGGATGGGGTTTCAGGTCGTGCTTTTCCAGGATGCGGTAGCTGATCACGTCGCTCTGGGCGCACACAGCGTGCAGGGCCAGATGCTCACGGGCCAGTCTGCGCAGGAATGGATTGGCGATGGATTCCAGGTGGTACTTAGGTGCTTCTTGGCCGTCCATGGCAGGTCTCGGATATGCGCGATGAATAGAAAGCAAAAAAATATGCAAGATGTGTGTAGGTGTTCAGTGCTTGAGACAGAACACAGGATACCACCGGCAGCTACAAAGCGGCAGCTTTTCAGCAGCCAGCTACCAGACGCGGCGTGAGCAGGAGGGTGTCTTTGTCGCGGATATTCATGTCAAAGAGACTTTTTTCCTGCGAAAGCTCTCCGCCCAGCGATTTAGAAGCGAGTTTATACACATAAGGGTCGCCCTCTGGTGAGTTGCGGGGGATCACCTGCTGGTTGAGCAGCTCGTCTATGATCTCTTTGCCGGTAGAGTAGAGCGGAAGTTCGACATCCAGCTCTTCACCGCTGGGCATGATCCGGATCGTGAGGCCGATTACGGCATTCAGGTTGGGAGGTGTCATTGTTTGAAAAAAATTAAAGACAGACTTGCTGGTAAAGACGGAAAAACCAGGAAATATACACGCAAAGTACCAGAGCAATATATCAAAGAGTCTCCATACGCCAGAATCGCTCGTCTCCGGTCAACTCCACAAATACCGGATCTCCGGCAATACTGACCTGGAGAATATGGAGCGGTGGCACACCCAACTGCGCCAGGGTCATCTCGGGATGCGGAAACCGCTTATCGAGTACGGTAAGGGTAGCACCCGGCATGATGCGGACTGTATCAGCGCTGTCAAACTGAAACATGGATTTTAGCCTGCCAGAGAGGTGGGGTTTGGGGATATACAGCCCATCATACACCCGGTCCTGCATCTCGCTGCCCACTGCCGTGATCACCTCATGATCCAGGATGATGCTGGCGTCTTCCTGCCCAAAATAGGCTGAAATCCAGGCCAGCACATCACCTACGGTATCCTGCGCCGAGAGAGATGCCTCAATAGGTGTGCCATATGCGAAATGACTCTCACATTCGTCCTTGCGGGGGGCAGCCTCCATGCTCAGGGTGCTGGCGTCCATCCCGTCAAAATAGATCGGGCTCCCGGCCCGGGAGTACTTCCGCATCTTGGGGCTGCCGATGAGTTTCAGCGCCTCTATCACCTGAAGCGCCCCGATCACGGAGGCTGACAGGGGAGAGGTCGGAATACGGCCCTGTGAAATATTCTGAATCGCAATATCAGGACAGCCGATCCGGCGGTGGAGGTGGGCCCACTCGGAGTCTGTCAGCCGGCACTCATAACACTCACCTTCCGGCGAAAATACATTCAACTGGCCGGCAAGGTTCTCAATGGCCCCGTCCACCCAGGGTTTATTCATTTTAAAGCATAAACGATTAATGGCAAGTCTTGCCAATAAGTTGTCTAAGCACCCGATGACGATATCCATCCGCCGGATCAGACCCAGGCCCACATCAATCGAGATGTCGCCCAGGATCGGCTGTATCCTGACAGCAGGATTGATCTCCTGAAGGCGCTCAGCAGCTACGGTCGCCTTGTGACGGGTACCATCACAGTCCGACTCGCGGAATAGTACGGACTTCGAGAGGTTTACGTGCTTGACAATATCAAAGTCTGCAATAAAAATTTTCCCCACGCTCAGGAGCGCGAGATTTTTAAGGACTTCGTTACCGAGTGCTCCCGCCCCGACTACGAGGACAGAGGCATTTTTCAGCAATTCCAGGCTCCATCCTGCCTTTTCAAGCGGGTTGTAGCGGGAAAGTGGGTCTATGGAGATGATTTGTTTCACGCGGTGCATTCATTGGTTGCACGCAATATAAGCATGTTCCGAACATTACGAAACCTAGCCCCATTTTTTATTAAAAAGTTTGGAAAGCCAAAATAGATAATTACCTTGTGTCGTTACTTTACGGTCACACACACGGGCCATGAACCAGTCTTCTTATTTAACTACGCTCACTTTCTTGCTCGCTCCCCGGCACAGGGGCATTTTGTTCACCCTCACCGTGCTTCTGCTGCTGGTATCTTTTGATCAGCAGGGAGATTACCCGTCTCTCGGCGTAGCAGATGATCTGGGCAGCAGTGAGATGATCTTCCGGGCAGCAGATATTTCGCTCAAAGCCCAGGCGGAGGTACCTTTTACGGTAACGCTCACGCTCTCAGCCAGCGACTCTCTCCGCATCAGCCTCCGGGCCCCTGACAAACTCCGGAAGACTGAGCTGCAGATCACGGGTGCAGATGGGACAGCTGCTATTTATACAGGTCAGTTGCCAGAGGCAGATGGTTTTACCAGGGCCTGGGTGGTGCCAGCGACCGGGATGTATACCCTGCGGTTACTGTATAATAATGCCAGCCCATTGGCGCGATTCCTGCCGCTGGACAGCCTGCGGATCGGGGTTGTTCGTTATACGGGTGCGGTGGCAGCCACCGAGAGTCGCGCCACGGCCTTTTCAGGCCTTTGGGTCAAGGAGCGGGAAGGCATCAGCGCCCGGCGTCCCCGCCCGACAGTGGGCATATATACCCCTGCTGCTGACTCCCTTGTGCTGAGTTCCAGCGACAATGCCGCAGGATTTGATCCTCAGGTGCGGCTGTACCTCTGGGAAGATGGAGCTCTGGATTCCCTTCCGTTGATCCCACAAGGGGGCAAAATCATTCAAAAATTCACCTACGGCGGTTTTCACACCCTCCGTCCGGCAGCATACGGCAAACTAGATACCAAAAAAGAAGCTTTTGGGCTGGATGCCACCATTCACCATAAGGACCTGCCCCGTCTGGCAGGGGGGGAGGGCAGCGGAGCGGTCGGTGCCTCCGGCGAGATGCAAAACCTGGAGGCTATCCTCCGGGCCCTGATTCCTCAGCCAGTACCCGGATTACAAGCGTACAACAAAGGTGACTCTGTCATCTACCGCGTAGGTGCCCAGGACAACCTCCGCAGCGGCAACTGCACCTGTACGCCGATCCCCCTGCAACCCGCTGATTTTATGGCATTTAAAATCGGGGTGGGGCAGGCTGCCCTGGACCGGTATACCAAAGCCGCCCAGACCTTTGCAGGGACGTATGGCCAGCCTCCGCTCTTTTTCTGGCTGAAGCAACGGTATCTCGACGGACTCGGGACAGAGCCACCTGCCGATATCGCGCATGTGGACAAGGCAGGTGAGGAGGACATTGATTTTGCGATCCTCTCTCCACAGGAGGCGCAGGCATTTCTGAAGGGAGCCCAGGTACCTGGGTTTATCCGCAAGTCGGGATTTGTCGGGATACGGGAAAACATCGTGGGGCCGCTCTTTCTCTGCCTGCGAAACAACAACCCTATCGCGGCAGTGGATGTGTTTTTTTCCTATCAGACCGCCAGTCGGGTCGCTGCGCCTGCTGCCGCGCCCGGGATATGAGCTACATAAGATTGTTTTCTATACAGGATTAACAGGTCAGACTTACCGATCGCTGTGATGCCCCTACGCTTCAGATTACTGCCTGCCTTAGTGCTTGTTCTTGCTGCCGGGATGTTTTCCGGCTGTAAGGAGGGTATGCTGGAAAAACTCGGTGGACGGCTGGTCAAAACCGGCGTCCGCAAGGCCCAGCAATCCGTCAAGCGCACCTTCAAGGACTTCAGCAAGCGCTCGGACCATGAGATGCCGCTCCATGCCCTCACCCTGCGTGACGAGGTTGAGGTCATCGGATGGGAACCATACTGGCTCCTGGAAGGTACCGAAACGTATGAACCGGCTTACGACGACCACCTCTACAACCTGCTCAGCACCCTGGTCGTAGGGTACTATGACATCAATCCCGCCACCGGTGGGGTACGGGATGACAGTACCTATCGCCTGCTCCGGAACTCACCTGTGTATCAGGCCCGTACCCGCCTGCCTATTGCCAACGAAAACCTCAAAATCCTCATCGCCCTATCATACGGGGAGGACCTGAGTACTGCCGGATATGCTTCTCTGCTGGACACCAAGGGCAAAAGTTTCAAAAACCTTGTCAAAAACCTCTGTGTGCTCGTGAGCGACAGCAATGTCATGGCTGACGGGATCGTAGTGGACTTCCGCTCCCTGCCCAAAGGCCAGGGCAAGCGGCTTGCGGGCTTTTTGGCAGAACTGCACAGCTATCTGGATACAGCCGGCGGGGCCACCGTCCGGGATATTTACCTGTGTCTGCCTGCTCAGGGCCTTGGGACGCCTTATTCAGGCAAGGAATTTTTTGATGAGCTGGCCCTGGCCCCGCAACCCACGGTCCGGAAGTTTATTATCAATACCTGGGATCATCCCTACAGCGTAGAGGCACCGTATCTGTCTCAGGTAGCGTCTGCCAAAGGGACCCGGAGCGGTCTGGACAGCACCCTGGCGTATTACAAACGGCAGATGGCGGAGACCTTTCCAAACCCAGCCGCCTGGCTGATCCCGGAGTTTGCGTACATGGGCCTGCGCTACGTAGCAGCCAATGATACCAACCCCCTGCTCGGAGAGCGTATCCGGCGCCTGCCGCTGGACTCCGTGATGGCCCGTGCCGTAGCGGACCGCGAGGAAGACGACAACGCCTGTGCAGAGGGCCGCTGTAAAACCAATATCAACGGTGCTTCTTTTAATGCCTTCCCTTATACCTACTATTTCGAAAACGACAGCTCACTGGCACTGAAATACCGCTGGCTGGCTTCGCAGGGGATCAAAGGGGTGAGCCTTTATGGTCTCGGGTACAATACCCGGGATGTGTACAGTAAGGCGCAAAATGAAAAAGCCCGCAAAGTGGTCAAAGGCAGCCTCTGGCAGGTACTCGCCGGGCAATATGCTGCCGTACCGGCACGTACTACCTATCCTACGATTGCCTTCCTGCTGATGTTTATCCTGGCAGGGCTGTTGATGGGGGTAGTCATTCACCCGGAAGTACGCAATGAAATCGCACGCAAGGGTGCGCACCGATGGTCATTCCGGATCGTGACGATCCTGCTGGTCATCGGAATATTTGCCAGCCTGATTCTGACGATCCCCGGGCAGGTAGCTGCCGGGACGGGAGGGCTGCTGGCGGTGTTCCCATTCTTGCGGAGATTCAGGTCCATGATCAAACGATAATGAAATTAATCCGGCTTGTCCGTCATACCCAGACATGAAAAAACTGCTGACCGCGTTACAGGAAAATCTCTGGCAAGCCCTCCGGCTCCTGCCCAGGGCCCTGCTGCTCGGGATTCCCCTGACGCTGATATATATCCTGCTGGTGCGGCTGCACAATATCGGCAGCAACTATGTCCTGGACATCGGGGTGTATGGCACCGGATACCTGATCAGTGTGGTCGGGGTATATCTGATGTACATCATCGCACATTTTACAACCCAGTGGTACGGCCTCCCGCCAGAGTCCTGATCTGTTTATCCTTACCCCTATGCTACACGAAGTCCTGCCGGTAATAGTAGATGAGCTGCGCGATTTTTTGCAGTCCCGCCTGGGTGCAGGTGAGGACCAGGTCGTGCTGGCGAATCTGCTCACCCCGGACGGCACGATCGCGATTACGGGCGAAAACAAGCTCGTGGTATCGCTGGTCAATATCGAGCGGGACGGTACCAATATGGCTGGCGGGGCAGGCGTGTCATTCACCCGGTCCAATCCTCCGGTTCATATTAATGCCTATATTTTGTTTGCGGCTTATTTTGAGAGCCGCAACTACCTGGAGGCCCTGAAGTTTACCTCCGGGGTGATTGGTTTTTTTCAGGGGAAAAGTTCTTTTGACGCATTTAATACGCCCATGCTGCCCCATCATGCCGGACGCCTACGGATGGAGATCGTAAACGTCAACTGGCATGAAATGAGCAATCTCTGGGCGGCCATCGGGGCCAAATATTTGCCCTCGATCCTCTACCGGCTTCGCACGCTGGACATGCACGAGGACCTGATCTCCGACCAGATTCCGCCTATTATGATCACCGAAGAGTAATCCTATGAGAAGCACGCTGGAATTTACCATACGCATCAAAAAGCTGCTCAGTATCCAGATGCTGCACGGGTACTTTGCGGACCGCGTGTGGCGGCGCTTGCGTATCGTACCCGTAGGTGACACAGAGCGCATCCTCAGCAACTACGGGATGAGTTTTAAGCAGGTGACTTCCCAGGCTTTTTCGGGATTGATGGTGTTTTATCACCCGGAGAAAACCCTGAGTCTGATGCAGATGGGCGTAGCGGCTGACTGTCGCCTGAGTTTTATGATCCTGGTGGACGATCAGTATTATCTCAACTATAGCCAGCTTCCGTTTTTGGATGCGGGTGAGGTGCATCATTTTTCCAACCTGACGACCCACACCACCAAAGACAAGAAAAAAACCTGGCTTCACGCAGGGCCGGTGATGGGGACACCCGTACAGACGGTATCTGTCCGTCCGCGTACCTTTGATCAGGTATTTTCGCAGGATGTACGGCCCCAGGATATCAAACTGACCACGCCCCGTGGAGAAGAACTACGCCCGGCGTTTCTCTCTGCCGACGAAGCTCAGCGGCGCCATACGCTAAGCCTGGCCCACTTGCCGGACGGCCCTTATACGTTATCAGGCGGTGGTGTTTCTGCATCCCTCTACAGCCTGGAGCCCACGCCCCGGCAGTGCCTGGGGCTTGTGGACATCTACCTGGATCCGGGTGTGCCCGCAGGCCAGCGGCTTTTTGACGGGAAGGCCCTCACGGAGCGAGACTTTAGTATTGAGGCGGAAACCCGCTCTACCTACTGGCGTTACTATATTATAGATAAACGCGATGCACAATATGCTGATTTTGAGGTGTCTGTAAAAAACAAGCCCTCCGTCAGCTTTTCGTCGCCCCGTGAGATCCGGCTCCGGAGCCCCATGCCCTCCCAGGAAGGGACCCCGGCACTTTGTATCACCTCTACCGAACCGATCCCGCTGGGGGAGCAGATTCAGGATGCCTACGAGCTGCGGATGAAAAAACCCAGCAAAGGCAAATCGGCTGTTGCCTCCATTCGCCTGCCCGTCCCCGCTCCCGAAAACCTCAAAGCCGACAAGCCAGAGGGCAAAGGAGAAATGACCTTGTTTTCAGACCTGTACGTGTATGTATAACTTCGTTTTGTTCACCCCATAACCTGTGAAATAATGGCAAGACTAGCGACACCTGGCGTCTATCTCGTAGAAAAAAACGCCTTTGCCTCGTCGGTGGTACAAGTCCCTACGGCTGTACCTGCATTTATCGGCTATACTGAGCGGGCCACACGCAACAAAAACTCGCTCTCAATGGTCCCCACCCGGATCACCTCATTTGCAGAGTACCTGGAGGTATTCGGCGGAGGTCCTACCCCTCAGTTCCGGATAGATGAGGATGCCTCCCGTGGTTTTAGCCTGAGCGCTACAGACGGAGTGTATTATCTCTACGCCAGCCTCAAGCTCTTTTTTGCCAATGGGGGGGGAGCCTGCTACATCGTATCCGTAGGCTCTTACAGCGACAAAGTAGCCAAAGACAGCCTCAGCAAAGGACTGGATACCCTGCTCCGCGAGCAGGAGCCGACGATCGTAGTCGTGCCAGACGCCGTCCTGCTGACCCGCGGAGACTGCTACAGCCTCTATCAGGCGATGCTGCTGCACTGCGGCGACAAAACCAAAAGCCGCGTATCTATCTTTGACATTCACGAAGGGTACCGCGACCGCCGCGACCGCGATGTGGTCATGGAGTTCCGCGAAGGCGTAGGGGTGAACATGCTCGGATTTGGGGCAGCCTACTATCCCTGGATCAATGCCACCGTCGTAGAAGCGCACGAAGTATCTCAGGCCAACATCGGCAACGTGGACGGCCTGGTCAAAGTCCTGACCCGCGAAGCACGTGCCCTGTACCTGGGTACGGAGGCTGAAGCCCCTGCTGCCCCTGCTGCACCGGCAGCTGAAGGAGGCGAAGGCGACAAGGCCGCAGCCAAACCCCAGCGCAAGCCTGCTGAAAATGCCGGTGATCCTAACGATCCCAATGTACAGCGTTTCCAGGCTGCCGTACGCCAGATTGAGCGCCTGAAGGACAAAGCTGATAATGCAACAGACGTAGCCAATACGCTCTCCACGATCAGCCCGCTCTACCGCGAGGTCATGCGTGAGTTGCGCCGCCAGATGAACCTGTTGCCGCCTTCTGGTGCCATTGCAGGGGTATATTCGCTCACTGACAACCAGGTCGGCGTACACAAAGCGCCTGCCAATGTCAGCGTCAGCTCTGTCATCTCTCCGGCTGTCAGCCTCAACAATGATGACCAGGAAGACCTGAACCTCCCGCTCAATGGCAAGGCTGTCAATGCGATCCGTTCCTTCATCGGCAAAGGTACCCTGGTATGGGGCGCCCGCACCCTGGACGGCAACAGCCAGGACTGGCGGTATGTACCCGTGCGCCGCACGATGATCATGATCGAGCAGTCTGTCAAGAGTGCGATCGAGGCATACGTATTTGAGCCCAATGAAAACGGTACCTGGCTCCGCGTACGCACGGCCATCTCTAACTTCCTCTACGAAGTATGGCGTCAGGGCTCACTGGCAGGGGTAACTGCTGCTGAAGCATACGAAGTAGCTGTAGGCCTGGGCGCTACCATGACCCCACAGGACATCCTGGAGGGTGTGATGCGTGTCACGGTCAAAGTGGCGATCACCCGCCCGGCTGAGTTTATCGTGATTACGTTCCAGCAGAAAATGCAGGAATCCTGATCTGATTTTTCTTACTAACCCTATTTACCCATAAATAACTCCCGGTAATCATGGCACAAGATACGCAGCTGCAGGACCTGTGGCCCATAGCGCAATTTCACTTCAGCGTCACCATTGATGGTGAGACGATCAGTTTTCAGGAGGTTTCCGGTCTGGATCAGGAGGCCGATGTGATTGACTACCGTCACGGAGACAGCCCTGACTTCTTCACCATCAAGCGCCAGGGGATCGTCAAGACCTCCCGCTTGGTACTGAAGAAGGGCATCTTTGACGGAGACAGCCGCCTGCTGGACATCTTCAACAAGGTGTACGACAAGGAGTTCATCAGCGATGCCGATGGCCGGATGGAAATCCTCATCGAGCTGCTGGACGAGACTGGCGAGCCTGTGATGACCTGGAACGTGATCAAGGCTATCCCGGTCAAGATCGGCGGTACCACCTTCAACTCTACCGGCAACCAGGTGGCCATCGAGCAGCTTGAGTTTGCTTATGAGCGCGTAGAGCTCGCACTCGCCTAAGATAACCTCTCAGCGCAGGCACCCGGACTTTTTCAGATGATGAAAAAGCCGGTGCCTGCCTGAATTTAATCTGGAATATCATGGCAGATGCCTGGCCTATTGCCGCGTTTTACTTTAAGGTGACGTTTGGCTCAGATGCCCCTATCGGATTTCAGGAGGTCAGCGGCCTGGACCAGTCGGTCGAGACCCTGGAGTATCGGCACGGCAAAAGTCTGCAACCCGTGACCATGAAGCGGGCCGGGATGGTGCGTACGGACCGGCTGGTGTTCAAAAAAGGCATTTTTAGTGGTGATAGCCGATTGCTGACGTTGTTTAATGAGGTGTTTGAGGGCAAGACCAATTACCCCCGTGCCGACTACAGCCCTACGCCCGTGCTGATTGAGTTGCTTGACGAGACGGGGACGGCGGTCGTGAGCTGGAATGTACCCCGTGCTATTCCGGTCAAACTTTCTACCTCTGCTTTCCGGTCCACCGCCAACGAAATTGCCATTGAGACCCTGGAGTTTGTTCATGACGGGATACAGGTGCGATTTTCATAACCCCTCTGCAGTGACATGGCCCAGGATACAGGCATAGATTATTTTCCCCCTGCCGGATTTTATTTTTCGGTAGAAATAGAAGGCTTGAGCGCCGAACTCGACACCATGTTTCAGGAAGTGTCGGGGCTGGATATCACCCTGGAGACCGAGCAGATCGTCGAGGGCGGGCTGAATGACCATGTACATGTCGTGCCCAAACGGACGGCCTTTCAGAAACTCCAGCTCAAGCGGGGGCTTGTCGTGGCAGACTCTGGTGTGGCGGCATGGTGCCAGGAAACCCTTCAGTCCAACCTGGAGACCCCTATCACTCCCAAAAATGTCACCGTAAACCTCAACGATGTCACCGGAAGCACCCTCATGTCCTGGAGCATCGTACGGGCGTATCCGACCAAGTGGCAGGTATCCGGGTTTAATGCCCAGCAAAATGCCATCGTGACCGAGACCCTGGAACTGACTTTTAGTTTTATCAACCTGGGATCCGGCGGATCGTCCCCGACACCTCCGCCGCCTACCCGAAGAGACTAACCCGATATGCCGCTGGAAATCAGAGAACTCGTCATCAGGGCTGTCGTGGAGCGGCCCGTAGCCCCAGCCACCGGACGCGGAGCCACCCTCACACCAGAGGACCTGGCCCGTCTCAAGGCTGAGATTATCTCTGAGTGCATGGACCGGTTTCAGCGAACGCTGAACAAACAACAACGGCGCTAATCAGCTCATTCTGAACGAAATGAAACTCAAGATAGAAGCGTTTACGGCCCCACAGTTTACCGGATCGGCGGGCGAGTATACGGTGCAGATCAACCCTGACACCCTCCGGCACTCGCGCACCCTCCAGATCAACAATTCGGACGCCACCTCCACGGCGGCACCTTCTTATGAGTTCAAAGGATATGGAGACAACAGCCTGTCTTTTTCCATTACATTTGATGGGACAGGTATTATTGAAGATGCTGCCAACCGTACCGTCGAGCAGATGGTCGGTGACCTGGATGCCGTGATCTTTAATTTTAATGGTGATATCCACCGCCCTAATTACCTCAAAGTATCCTGGGGCAACCTGATCTTTAAGGGCCAGCTTAGCAGCTATACCCTGTCATACTCCCTGTTTAAGAGTGACGGTACGGCCATCCGTGCCAAGGCCGACCTGACCATCATCGGGTTTGTGGATGCGGAGACCCGTGAGCGCCGTGCCAACCGCAGCTCGCCTGACCTCTCTCACGTAAAGACCGTCCGGGCGGGTGATCACTTACCCCTGCTTTGCCGGGAAATATACCGCGATATGGGCTACTATATCCAGGTCGCAGAGATAAACGGTCTCACGAATTTTCGCAAACTTACTCCGGGGGATCAACTCTTGTTTTTGCCATTGTCCAAATAACCGTCTCCTATGCCACAAAGTCCCATACACAGCGAAACCGACCTCGTCACCTACGACCTGCAACTCAATGGAACGGAGTTGCCCGGACGGTACATGCTGGTTTCTGCTGAGGTGGTGCGGGACCTCAACCGCATCCCGGAGGCACGTATTGTGTTTGTGGACGGCAATCCGGCTGAAGAAAAATTTGAACTCAGCGAGACAGATCATTTCGCCCCCGGAGCGGAGATTACCCTTAATGTAGGCTATCACGCGAGTAATCACCAGTGCCTGTTTAAGGGGCTGGTCGTAGGGCATCGCGTCCGCATGAAGGAGTCCGGCACCTCGGAGCTGGAGGTCACCTGTTATGACAAGGCGCTCAAGATGACTGTCGGGCGAAAAAATGCCCTGTTTCTCAACAAAAAAGACAGCGATATTATCTCTCAGCTGATCTCCGGGTATAGCCTCACGACAGACGTCACGGCTACGACGACCCAGCATGCTGAGCTGATCCAGTATAACTCGACGGACTGGGATTTTATGCTCACCCGTGCCGAGCTCAATGGCCTTCAGGTCAATGTAATAGACGGAAGTGTAGCTGTCGTCAAACCAGTTGTCAGCGGCAATGCTGCCTTGGTAGTGACCTATGGCACTGATATTCGCAGTTTTGACCTTGAGCTTACAGCCATGTCCCAGCTCAGGGGCGTGAAGGGAAAAGCCTGGGATACCAAAACCCAGGCCGTGGCCGAGTCTGCGGGTACAGAACCCACGGTCAATAACCAGGGTAATATTACGGGCAGCAACCTGGCCAATGTCCTGGCACCGGCTCAGGTGGACTTGATCGTGCCGACTCCCCTTGACAAAGGGGTGTTGAAGGCTTGGGCAGATGCCCAGCTGATGCGGGCCCGGCTTTCCCGGATTCAGGGGCGGGTGGTGTTTCAGGGAAGCGCCCTGGCCAAACCCAACACAATCATCAGCATAGCTGGTATCAGCACCCGCCTGAACGGGGATGCTTATGTCACGGGGGTCACCCATACGATCGCAGACGGTGCGTGGCGTACAGAGGCCCGTGTCGGGCTGAGTGCAGCGCCATTTGTGGAGTCCCGGCCCCATGTGCAGGCACCGCCTGCGGCAGGGCAGTTGCCGGGTATTTCTGGCCTGTACACAGCACAGGTAAAAAAAATACATGAAGACCCGGACGGAGCCTTCCGGATACAGGTCAATATCCCGCTGCTGGGACAGGAGGGCGTCTGGGCCCGCTTGTCGCATGTGTATGCCAGCAACCAGGTAGGTACTTATTTTATTCCGGAGGTAGGCGATGAGGTGCTCCTGGGATTCCTGGGAGATGATCCGTCTTATCCGGTAGTGCTGGGTTCCTTATATTCGTCCAAAAACAAAGCACCCTTTACGCCGGATGATAAAAACACCTACAAAGGACTGGTGAGCCGGAGCAAAATGAAACTGAGTTTTGACGACGAAAAAAAGATTGTCCTGATCGAAACGCCGGGCGGCAACTCAGTCACGATCTCGGATGATGCCAAACAGATTGAACTCAAGGATCAGCATGGCAATACCATCACGATGGCGCAGGCGGGGATTACCCTCAAGAGTGCCAAAGACATCGTGCTGGATGCGACCGGGAAAATTGAGGTGAAGGCCACGGGCGAAATTTCACTCAAGTCCCAGGGCGGTGACCTGAAGGGGGAGGGGCTCAATGTTTCGCTCAAGGGGCAGATAGGTATGACAGCAGAGGGAACCGCTACTTCAGAGCTGAAAAGTGCCGGCCAGACGACTGTCAAAGGAGCTATTGTGATGATCAACTGAGACAAAACACCCAATCGCACAGCAATAAATGGAGCAGCAGCGTAATTTTTTGGGCATAGGTTGGAGTTTCCCGCCTTTTTTTGACCAGACCAGCCGCCAGGTGGCCATGGTCTCCGATGAGGAGGACATTGTGCAGAGTTTGTTTATTCTGCTCTCGACATCTCCGGGTGAGCGCCCTACCATGCCTCAGTATGGCTGTGACCTGATGCGGGTGATGTTTAAGCCCCTGGATACCGCTACCCAGGCGGAGGCACGGGACGCGATAGATATGGCAGTGTTGTATTTTGAGCCCCGGATCACCCTGGAAGGGGTTTCATTCGACCTGCGGGACCAGCTCGACGGGGTCATCTACATTACCCTGAGTTATACCATCCGCAAGACCAATGTGCGGACCAATATTGTGTATCCGTTCTACAAACTCGAAGGTACCAACGTCGCAGGACAATAACCCTAAAGCGGACTTTTTATGCCTGAAGGCGCTACGATTGATACAGGAGCATGGGGGTACGGCGCTACCCAGTCCGGCAGGTTGCCGGAGCGCCTCATGCCTTCTCAGGTACCCCTGGACCGGCGTACCCTGAGCGAGTTGATGGCCCTGACAGTGGCCTCAGCCCGCCATGTGCGCTATTACGATGCACAAAACAACGGCGAAGGCAACTGGGCTGGTTTTTTCTTTTCGGATGTATCGTTTTTGCTGGCGTATATCATCCATACCCATACGGATGCCTGGGAGCAGGCTCACCAGGAGACGGTAGCCCGGTTTTGGCAGAGCCAGGAGCATACGGATCGCTACGCCTGTGTGCGGGAGATGTGTGAGCAGATCCTCCAGATGGCCCGGGAGGTGGATGATTGGCTTGAGTACCTGCGATATCTGGGGGTATATCAGCCCAAGTCAATTGAAGAGGAGGTGACCGAGGAGCTTAGGTTTATCGTACAGGATCGCCTGGGCGCGCATCTTCGCAAACTCCGGGCCTATGACCTGGGTGCCTCCGCACCGGATGCCCTGGGGTATCCGATGGACCTGCCTTTTGATGGATTTGATACACTCTGGGCGCTGGATACGGCTGCCCCCGAGAATATCTTTGTCGGGGCCGATCTTGCTGACAAGCTGGAAAGCAGTGCCCTGAAGCTGCGGCAGCTTTTCCAGAACTTCCTTCACACCGTCACCCATATCCGCTTTCATTTTCAGCAGTATTTTGACCTTTCCCTCCAGGAAAAAGCCAATCATCCGCCGCACACGGCCCTGTTTATCACGGCCCTGAAACTCTACGGTCATGTCCAGCATGACCTCAATGAGATCACGGCCCGGCACCTGGCTTTTTATTATGAGCACATCCTGCACCAGTTTCGGCGTGCGCATGTACCCGATGAGGTACACGCAAGGCTTGAACTTGCCCAGCATATACCGTCCCATATCCTGCCTGCCGGCACCCGCTTTACGGCAGGTACTGCCCAGACCGGGCAGGAGTTGTTTTATAAACTGACCCAGGATACGCCCCTGAGCCAGGCAGCGGTAGCCTCACTCAAGACGGTCTTTTTGAGTCATTATACCAAGATCGCTTTTGGCTCCTTCCAGTTGGTGACGGGTATCTATGCTGCTCCCATCGCCAACTCTGCCGATGGACATGGGGCTGTCTTTGACAAAACACAAGCGGCCTGGCCGCTCGTCGGTGAAGAGCAACATATACGCCGCCCCGAGGCCCGCAACATGACCGATGCACCTGTAGGGTGGGCGATAGCCTCTCCGGTGCTGTATCTGCCAGAAGGACAACGTACGGTCCGGGTGCAGTTCGTTTTTTCGGAGGCCTCCCAGGAGATATACCAGAAACTGCTGCGGAATATCAGCCGCCACGATAAAATCCCTGAGCGGGAGGCATTCACACGGGTATTTCCCTCCGGCGAATACGACAATATCTCGTTGTTCCTGAGTACCCGCAAGGGTTGGTTTCAGGTACCTGCCGGGCGGGTGGATGTTAAGCCTCCTGAGCCCTGGGATTTTTCAGGTTTTACGGTGGAGATGAACCTCCTGCCCGGTGACCCTGCGGTTGTGGGTTTTATACCCCAACTGTTTGAAAATGAGCGGTATGTGACCAATCAGCCGGTGCTGAAGTTTCTGCTCAACCACGAGACAGAACCTTTTCTCTACTCCTTCCTCCGTGACCTGAAGCTGGAGCGGGTAGAGATCCAGGTGGAGGTGGATAAGGTCCGCAGCCTGAACCTGATCAACACCCTGGGCCGACTTGATTCGTCTCAGCCCTTTCAGTTCCTGGGCCCCCAACCTGCGGTAGGGGATACATTGCTGATCGGCAACCTGGAACTTTTCAAAAAACCCGTCAAGTCGCTTTCGCTGCATATTGACTGGCAGAATCTCCCGGTTACCCGAGAGTTGTTTAATGAATATTATGCTCAGTATGGCACAGCCATCAATGCCGATGCCTTTCGGGTCAAGATATCAGCGCTTTCCCAGCATCGTTTTTTGCCGGAGCATGAGGGGAGCAGCCAGTATCCGCTTTTTGATGCGCAGGAGACCAGCCTGAAAAGCAGCCATATACGGGAGATAGGTCTCTACGATCTGCACATAGCACACGACCCTGACCTGGAGGAAATCCCGCCGTATGATAACAATGCCCGGCTGGGGTACTTCAAGCTGGAGCTTACAGGTCCCGAGGAGGCATTTGGGCATCAGATATATCCTACGTTGTTTTCGGAGATAGTCACCCAGAATGCCCGTGCCCTGGAACACGAGCAGCGTCCGCTGCCCAGCCAGCCCCTGATCCCGCAGGTACGCGCGATCTACTTCAGCTACGAGGCTGGCACGACGATCGAGGTCAGCCGGGGGGGATCAGCTGAGTCCCGGGAACAACTGTTCCATATACACCCATTTGGGATCACCAGCACCTACGTACGCGGGCGCCTGCGTGATCATCCGGACAGCGAGTACCTCCTGCCCCAGTACGATGAGGATGCCTATCTCTACATTGGTCTTCGAGACCTGACCCCGCCCCAAACCCTGAACCTCGGGTTTCAACTGACGGTGGGACAACATAAGGCCTTCAGCAAACTGGGCAAACCACAGTTGAGCTGGAGTTATCTGCAAAACAACCGGTGGGAGGTATTGGACGAAAAAAACATCCTTCAGGACACCACGGCTGGTTTTACGCGGAGCGGGATTGTGCAGATTTATATTCCCCGGACCATTACGGCCCGCAATGAGATATTGCCTGCCGGGCTTCACTGGCTGCGGCTGGCTGTGACGGGAGATACCGAGATGCTTTCAGAGGCGATTGCCGTAGAGGCTCAGGTAGCCCATCTGATATGGGAAGATCATCCGGATACACGGCACCTGGCACGTCCGCTCCCGCCGATGCAGATTACGGCTCCGGCAGAGAACCTGCCTGAGATCGCAGCGGTGACACAACCTTTCCCTTCCTTTAATGGAAACCCGGAGGAAGGCCTGTACCAATACCTGGCGCGGGTCAATGAGCGCCTCCGGCACAAGCGCCGGGCACTCACCCACTGGGATTTTGAGCGGCTCGTCCTGGAGCGTTTTCATACCGTATTTCAGGCCCGCTGCCTCTCGCACCAGACCCACCCTGATGTGATCCCTGAGAATGAGATCATCGTGGTTGTGGTGCCGGGAATCAATGAGGCCTATGACAGCCTCACGCCCAAAGTCAACCGCCAAACCTTGCAGGAGATTGCCCGGTACCTTCAGGCGCATGCATCTCCATTTGTCAAGGTGAGCGTCCGGAGCCCGGACTATGAATATATCCGGGTCTATGCCCGCGTCAAGTGTGCCGATGGATATACCGAAGGCCAGACGCTTGACCGGCTTCGGCAGGATATTCAGGCGTTTCTGAGCCCTTGGTTGCAGGATGCGGACCGGGCCCTCCCGGTAGGGGGTACCGTCAGCGAAGATGCCCTGCTGCATTTTGTCAAGGGACTGCCGTATATCCGGTTTGTGACGGGTTTTTCCCTCCTGCACATCGCCAAGGACGAGTCCAAGGAAATGTATGTCCTCCAGGACACCGCTCAGCGGGACCAGATGCAGGGCGTCGCTGTTTTTGTGGCCCGGCCCTGGTCCGTGATTATTGCAGACAGTGACCACGAAATTTCATTCTTTAAGCCCACGGAAAAGGAAAAAGAGCTCCGGCCTCAGCCGGCCCGGCAGCCCATCCGCTTCCAGGACCGGGTGGACATCTCTGACTCGGCAGAGTATATCAAAGTGATCAGACGCGCCCCCAAATCTCCCGCTGCGGCTCCTGAAGCCCAGCCCGAACGTATCCGTTATACCCTTAATCTGTAACCCTACATGGCAAAGCTTACCAGGGAAACCCTCAGACAACGGTTTACCACCAACATTACAGTAGCCTCCTACCAGGACCTGATCGCCTCGACCTTTAACCTGCTCGACGACGGGATTGACTCAGATCCCGACAATGGCCTGAAGATTACCTCCCGTGGTCCATCCAAGCGGTTGATGACGTTTTGCGAGACCCTGGACCGTCCGCTCTGGTACCTGAGTGTCAACGCAGATAATAAACAGGGCCTTAGCCTGAACGACGCCAGTGGTACCCGCCTGTTTGTTCAGCAGGCCCGTCCTGACGGGGAGGGGGGAACCATCCGCAATGTCGGGGTGGGAACTGACGATCCGCGTTTTCCGCTGGAGGTCAAAGGTGTCGTAGGCGCACACGGACGTGCGGGTACCTTCGCGCGGGGGTACGTACAGGCCGATGGCAAATGGCATACGGTCCTGGAGGACCTGGCGGGTTGTCATGGATTTGAGGTGATGGCCCAGATTGTGGATGATGCCGACCAGCGGTTTGCGCTGACCTATGCGGTGATGCTGCTCTCAGCCGGCAAACGCGGGACCCGTCAGCAGGTATTTGCCACCCGTGCCGCCAATGCCTGGTTCTGGGGCCGGTTCTGGAACCAGATTGCCGTGCGCTGGCAGCGTGCTGATAAAAGCCGCGACGGCGGATCACCAGACCGGTTTGATCTCCAGATCCGTACCCGTACGTTTTATGGAGTATCTCAGGCCAAACCGATGCAGCTCTACTACCGTATCGGAAAACTCTGGGACCGGAACTACGAATCCGAAACCTACACGGCTGCGCCCATACAGCCTGTCCAGCAGACCTATACGCCGCCGGTACAGCCTCAGCCTCAGCAGCCCCAGCCTCCTCGTCCTGTTCAGGAGCCGGTACGCCCACAGCAGCCCCCTGTTGGGGGTGGTGGTATCAAAATCACCCCCAAGTCCTGATATTTTCCCGATTACCCGTAACCTGATCCGATCTGATGCCAGATACCCCTACACCCGATCAAAACTTGTATTTTACCCTGGTTTTTAGCCTGGATGAAGTGAACCTGATCGTACAGGCCCTGGGTAAGCGCCCGTTTGAAGAGGTGTACGAGCTGATCGGGAATGTCAACCGGCAGATATCCGCCCAACTGGAGCCATCTTCCGAACAGGAACCCAACCAACCGCCCCATGCCTGAGCCACAGCTTTCATTAGACCGATTCAGGGAGCTGCCCATCAGCCTCGACTATGCCCGCCTCCGGGCAGAGGGGATCGCCCTCGCACAGGAGCTAGCCGGAGACCTCTGGACGGATTATAATGACCATGATCCCGGTGTCACCCTCCTGGAGCAGATATGTTATGCCCTGACAGAGGTTGCCTACAAGACCCGCTTCCCGATAGAGGACTTGCTGTTTGCGGAGGGAGCCCGGACGTTTCAGCCCCTGGAGCATGCCCTGTTCCCGCCGCATGAGGTGCTGCCTTCGCAGGCACTCACCCTGCGGGACTACCGGAAGCTGATCATTGACCGGGTGGGCAGTGTCAAAAATGCCTGGGTTGTGCCGCTCCCGGTAGCACGTCACGGGATGCCGGTACGGGGCCTGTACGAGGTGCTGCTTCAATTGGAAGAAAATACCCAGGCTGCTGCGGTTGTGGATGAGGTCCGGACCTTGCTCTCGTCTCATCGCAACTTGTGTGAGGATATCGAAAGTATCCGCCCGCTCAAGGCTGAGCAGATCAGTTTTAGTGCTGATATCCGCATACAGCCTGAGGCTATTGGCGAAAACGTCATTGCCAATATCATTTTTGCCTTATCTGAGTCACTTACTCCCCGCATCCGGTTTTTGCAGCCTGACCGCCTGGAAAAAGAAGGGGTGAGCCTGGAGACTATTTTTGAGGGGCCTCTCCTCCTGCACGGGTATATTCCGGACGAGGACCTGGAGCGCTCTGAGCTGCATCTGCTCAGCAGCATCCCCAGGTCTGGCCTGATCAAGGGTATCTCTGAGGTCACGGGCGTTGCCAGCCTGGAAAACATGATTGTCACCGTAGGCCAGCGCCGTCAGGTGGAGGAGATCATCCAGTTACCGGCTGGGGTGTACCCAGAGCTCAATAAAACGCTGATATTTGATGGCAAAGCAGGTATCAGGCTCTGGATTGGAGAGTTGGAATATGAAACGGACTGGAGCATTGTCCGGCAGACGTACGAAGTCCTGGTAGCCCAGCATGTGCAGCGGCATTATCGCCCGCTGGACTACCGGTTTATCCCGCCGCAGTCCCGCCGCCACCTGAAGGACATTGCGCACTTTGACTCCATCCAGCAGACCCTCCCGCCTATCTATGGAGTAGGTGAGCACGGTATGCCCCCCCGGGGACTGGCTCCGGGTTATGCCGTCACGACCCCGGCCGTCAGCGACCGGCAAGTGTATGTGCGTCAGTTGAAAGGGTTTATCCTGCTGCTGGATCAGCTCCTGGCCAACCACCTGGCCCAGCTTACGCAGTTGACAGATGCTTTTTCGATACGCCAGCCTTTGATTTCGCCAGCCGTCCAGTTGCCGGCATCCTTTCCGGGACTACACGAGTTGCTGGTGGGGGGGCCTGATACCTATCGCCGTGAAATCGGTAAAATCCTGGAAACCTTTGACAGCCAGGCAGACCGCAAAGACCGTTTCATGGATCATCTGCTGAGCCGGTTTGGAGAAGACCTGCTGGGGGAGGCATTTTTTTCTATCCTGCGCCAGGGGGATAAACAAGCGCAAAATGATGATCAGCGGATCGCATTGAAGACGGATTTTCTCCGCCTGGGAGCCAGCCTGGGACGCAGCCGGGGCAAAGGATTTGACTATCTGCAACCTCAGGGTGAAGGCGCAGTCGGAGGACTCAAAAAACGCCTCTGTCTTCTCTTCGGCCTGGAAGCAGCCCATCCCCATCGGCTGTCTGGTATCTATCAGGATGCCCGCCTTTCCCGCTCCAAAGCCAGTGGCAAGTCTCCGCTGACGGGGTGTACCTTTGAGTCGGTCAATCCCCGTTTTCTGGATCAGCTCTTGCGGTATGGAGGCTCCCGTCATAATTTTTCTATCCGGCAGGATGACCAGGGCAAGCCGTATGCACTCTGGTACCAACCAGCCGGAGGCGATGACCATCAGGTGATTTTTGCAGGGACAGAAGAGGTCTGCGATGAAAAACTAAGCGCCCTGACAGCGTATATCAATGAGCTGAACCATCAGAGTGAAGGCTTTCACCTGCTGGAGCATATTCTCCTGCGCCCGGTAGCACCGTTTTTTTGTGCATACCGGGTTATTATCCCCGGTGAGGGGGGCAAAAACCCCCAGGCGGATGTCAACTGGCTGACGCCCTTCCAGGTAGAGAACCCGGAACGTGAATTGGTCGCTTTTGTAGAACAACTGACGGCCCTGGGCACCAAGGCGGATCATTATCAGGTCGAAAAAACAGAAAAAGGATTTTCTGTTGTACTCAAAAATCCCAAAGGAGGGATCATCATGACCTCTTCCGGTTATCTGATTGAGGAGACGGCCCGGCAGGCGATTACCCATACAGTAGCCAGTATCAAAAAACTAGGTCAAAACCTCTCGGCCTGTGTGAGCATTGAAGAACCCGCCGAACGGGGGGCAATGTTGGCCCAGGACCATTATTCCCTTCAGTTGAGCTTTTTGATGCCGGGTTGGAATGCCAAATTTCAAGCCTCCAGCGTACGTTCGCTCTTTAAAGCAGTTGCCCGCCAGTATGCGCCAGCACATCTTCGGCTCCGTTTTTTCTGGCTGGGGATGGAGGAAATGCACGCGTTCGAAAACATGTATGAGCAATGGCTGGCTGAAAAGGCTACCTTACAACCCGTACAACCCCGTCTCGATCAGCTGTCGTTTGACGTCATCCAGTGGATTCAGACCCTGGGCGGAGGTGAGGCATAAGGGGGATGCAGCATGAAGGAAGACCATTTCCTGATTCACCGCCAGACAGTGGAGATCGGAGTGTCTGATCCTGAGGCTGTACCCGAGATACAGGACAGAATCAGCCGGCTAACGTATGCCATGACGGAGGCGCTCAGCCGTGTCATGGCAGAGGTCGTACCCGGAGATATGTGGGTCAGCCTGGATACCCTGGAGGTGGATATGGGCATCCTGCAGGCATCTTTCCGGGATGAGGAGCTGATTGATGCCCTCAGCCGTGCGTTTCGGGAGGCGCTGCGTGCTCAGCTTTACAAACATACTTCTGCTGAGATAGGTACCGCATCACCTGCCAAGGTATCTGTACGGCCGGTGTCTCATGAAATAGGTGACCGGATCGCTGCGTTTATGCAGACAGGTGTATGGACGGATGCGCGGGACAGCCTGAGCGCTACCCAGTTTGCAGATGTAGTCAGCGAGTGGGCAGAGGCCGATCCGGTCCAGCTCCGGCATCTGATCAGACGTATGACCAGCAACGGCGGATCAGCCGCCCTGCAGCGGCTGATACAACATGTGCCCCTGCGGTTGCTCGGGCGCCTGCTCGACCTTCTGCTGGAGTCTCCTGAGCCAGATCTGGTGGCGTGGATCGCACGCACGTATGGGCCATCGCCTGATCGCCAGCCGGTACATCCGGCAGAGATCAAACTCTGGACCAGCCTGCTCAGCCAGGCCGCTGTGCATACCCATATCAGGGTGCTGGACTTACCCGCAGCGGATCATGCCTCTGCCAGCACAGTATCAGTCCCTGCCGATCCTGCATCACCTGCCTCCATACCTGACCGGATATCATCTGCAGCAACAGGAGAGCCCCTGTCTCCCTCCATCACCCATACGGAGCTTCCTGCTTCCGGAGAGGAGGTGCAGGCAGAAGAGATGGGCCCTGAGGGTGAGGGTATTGCCACAGGTCCGCGACAACCTCCAGAAACCCTGTACCGGTCTCCGGCCGTTGTCACAGGCGTGACGCCGGACACTTTGTCGGCGTTGCCGGCATTACCGACCTTGCCCCCACGTACCTGGCAGGACCTGTTGGTGGCTTACCTGACGGAGCAGCCATTGCCTGAGTGGGTGTTGCCCGATAGCTGGGGGGCGGCAGACTGGCAGCGGGTGAGTGTATTCCTCCTGGAGCAGTCACCTGTGCAGTTTATGCAATCGCTCACCCGGCTGGCAGTGCTGGCACCTGAACCATGGCGCTCCGAACGCTTCAGCACCGTATTGGAGCCCGTGCGCAGTTCCTTCCTGCAATTACGCCACCCACATCTGGCCGGGCTGGCAGACACGCTGCATATCCTCTTGATCCGGGCTACCCGGCAGGCTATCTGGTCTCAGGAGACAGAGCGCCAGATCCGCTGGGCCGTATGGTGGTATGTAGCCATGACGCCTGTCGTGGATGCCGGACGGCTCACGGCGGTAGTGCTGGAGTCTGCTACCCGGGTTACGGGCCTTCCTGCTGCCACCTGGCAGGTTTCGCTTACCCAATTATTAAAAACGGCTGTTGCAGAAGGGGAAACCCGGTTTGCAGCACTTAGCCGTATATGGGAAACAACTATCGGCGGTGCAAACCCGCTCCGGCAGGTAGTGCTGACGCCCACACCTGCGCACGAGCCTGCATCGGCAGATCCGCTGGCGGAGCCAGCGCCAGACGCCAGTCCACATGATGTAGTCACCGATACAGATACCCCGGCAGCGGCCTGGCCGGCATATTTCCTGCGATATGGCACCCTGCCGGCCGCCACAACAACGCTCCGCTGGGATGAGCTGGAGGCCTGGGTACAGGCCTATCCAGCACAAGCCTTGCTGGCAATCCGGGCAGGAGCAGCCTATCCTGATTTGATGGAACGTATACTGGAGACCCTTCCGGAGCAGGTGCGGCATACGCTGCTGGCGGTTCTTGTTCCGGCGCAGGGCACTCTCTGGCAGGACTGGGGCCGCCACCTGGGCCTTGTCCTGGGCACGCCGTCACGGATATGGGCCCACCTGGTCCAGTATCTCGCCGATCCACAACACCCACAGCATACCCCGCAGCCCGCCCGCTGGGTACAACAGTTTTTCCGGCAAGAGGGCCAGCGTCGCCGCCAGCCGGTCAGCGAACTGATCCGTCAGGTCGCGGACCATCCCGGTGTCCCGGCAGCTCTGGCCCTGCACCTGTCACAGGTGCAGGCACGTATGACCGAGACCGAGGCCCGCCGCCAGCCCACAGGTCCCCAAAGTGTGCCGGAGATGATCGCCGTACACAATGCCGGCCTGGTATTGTTGTGGCCGTTTTTGCCCCATTTGTTCCAAAAACTGGGCATGCTCACCCCTAAGCGGAAGTTTGTCAGCAGCGAAGTCCAGGCACGGGCCGTCATGCTCTCCCAATACCTGGCCACGGGCAAAACACAAAGCGCCGAATATCTTCTGTATCTGAATAAACTGGTATGCGCTTTTCCGATGCAGGAGTATCTGCCGGTCTCTATTGAGGTGACAGATGCTGAAGAGACCCTGGTAACCCAACTCTACCAGGCCGTATCTGCCCAATGGCCTGCCGCTAAAAACAGTACCATGGAAGGACTGCGTAATTCGTTTATCTTGCGGGACGGGAAACTCCTGCAAAAGAACGGAAACTGGCACTTGCAGGTGCAAAGCCGGGGCGTGGACGCACTGCTGGCCTCATTACCCTGGGGACTTCAGACGATACGGTTGTCATGGATGGAGACGCCCCTTTTGGTCGAATGGAAATCACAACAGATCCGATGAAACAAGAGGAAGCCCTGATCACCAATGCCCGGGCACTGAGTATAGAGTATGCCTGGTTTCACGAGCTGTTGAAGGCTCGTTTTAAGGCCTATTTTGAGGAAAATGACGCACCTTTTTCTGTCTGGGATGTGCCACCCCCAGACCTGAGCCAGGATACCTCAGTCTATGGGCAGATCTTAAAACGGTTTGGGCTGGGTGTCGAAGAGCGGGTGATCATACTCCTGGCGCTGGCTCCGCATGTGTGTCCGCAGCTGCTGGATATGTTTTTTTCCCGCAATGAAAACTATGCGCGGGGGTTTACCGAGTTTGGGGGCATGAGCGGAGCCAAACACAGCGGTTTTTTGCCTACCGGGGAGACCCTGGCTTTTCTTATGGCCGGTACTGACCTCAGCGCCCGGTTTCGGTTGATCCGTTTTTTTGAGCCGGAACAACCCCTTGTACGCCACGGGATTGTGACCCTGGAGGTTGAAAACGCGAACGAGCCTATCCTGAGCGGGATGCTGAAGTTTAGCCGCGAATACCTGAGTTATGTGACTACCGGACGAGACTACCGCCCGGACTTCAGCAGTGACTTCCCTGCCAAACTGATCACCACCAATCTCACCTGGGACGACCTTGTACTGGATGACGGTACCCTGGAGGAGGTGGAGGAGATTCATCACTGGCTCATTCACCACGATACCCTGATGCTGGACTGGGGCCTGGCCCGCAAGCTGAAACCCGGCTACAAAAGCCTGTTTTACGGACCACCCGGCACCGGCAAAACCCTGACCGCTTCTCTCCTCGGCAAAAGTACCGGGCTGGATGTATATCGGGTGGATTTGTCCAAAATTGTCTCCAAGTATATCGGCGAAACCGAAAAAAACCTGGCCTATATCTTTGACCAGGCTGAAAACAAGCGATGGATCCTGTTTTTTGATGAGGCAGATGCTATTTTTGGCAAAAGAAGCCAGACCTCCGATGCCAAAGACCGGTACGCCAACCAGGAAATTTCTTATCTGCTGCAGCGGATTGAGGATTTCCCGGGGGTAGTCATTTTGTCATCCAACCTCAAGGCCAATATAGACGAGGCATTTATCCGCCGGTTTCAGTCCATTATCCATTTTCCGATGCCCCGGCCTGAGCAACGAAAAATGTTGTGGATGGCTGCATTTTCGCCTAAATGTGAGTTGGCGCAGGATATAGACTGGGACGAGATCGCCCGTGATTATGAGACCTCCGGCGGCGCGATCAACAATATCATGCTCCACTGCTCCCTGCGGGCCATTACCCGGGGAGACCTCCTGGTGAAACGCACCGATATTCTTGACGCCATCAAGCGGGAGTTCAAAAAAGAAGGCAAAACCCTCTGAGTGTACCCCTACCGACCGGAGAGTACCCCGTCCATCACTTGATTGACGCTGTCCCGGTGGGCAATAAAAGCTGGCAGATAGCCCGCTGGCATCGCTTCTGATACCGGAATATCCAACGAAAGCAGGTCTGCGGGTTCGCCATTTTGGCGCAGGTGGAGGCATACGTGCGGGCCGGTGGCCTTGCCTGTTTTGCCCACATAGCCGATTCGTTGCCCTTGCTGGACTTGTACGCCCCGCTTGATCCCTTCTTCGAAGTTTTGCAGGTGGAGGTACTGGGTCGTAAATCCATCGGCATGCTGGATTTTGACATAGTTTCCATTGTGCTCAGTCTGAGAGGCTTCCAGGATTTCTCCAGCCGCTACTGCCACAACGGGTGACCCTTCGCTGGCGGCAAAATCTGTCCCTTTGTGCAGGCGAAACTCCTGGTCTACCGGGTGAAACCGCATCCCAAACCGGGAGGTGACCCGCCCATACGTAACCGGCGACTTGAGGAATCCTGCCCGTGCTTTTTTGCCTTCTGCGTCAAAAAAGTCCAGTTTGCCTTGTTGTACCGGAAAGGTATAGATCCGGTAGTTTTTGTCCTGTGTCCGTATTTCGACCCCATAAAGCCGGCCTACGCCTACGAGGGTAGAGTCTGCATAGACTTCTTCGTAGTAAATTTTAAATTTATCGCCTGGATCCAGGTGATAAAAATCCACTTTATAGGCCAGCGCCTCCTCCATCAGGTACAGTACCCGGTCTGCGAGCCGTACTTTGGCGGTAATGGCGGCAAACAAGGTCGAGTCAATCAGCCCTGTGATCACCTTAGGCACCCTTTTTTCGACTTTGTCGAGGCGGGCCACCATAAAAGAGTCCGGGCGGTCCATCCGCACGAGGTAGTCATAAAATGGATCCAGGTGAAGTTTCAGAAACCGGATCGGCTCTGATTCGTCAGCCGGGTAGCAGCTATATTGTGTCCCTTCGCGGAGCCATTCCAGGCCGGCGGTTTTGCCGAGATTGTCCAGCGACATCACATCTGCGTGGGAGAGTTTTAGTTCGCGGAGAAATACCTGAAAAGATTTTTTACCATGGTTGACCTCATCCCGGTGTGGCATATTCCGCAGGCGCTCATCAAGCTGCCGGGGGGAAAGTGAGGCCTGCCGCTGGGCAGGGTCAGCCGGTGCTGTCCGGGGCCACCAAAACCAGGCACCGATCAGGACGATGAGTCCGCCTAATACTCCCCAAAGCCAAACCGGAACGGCTTTTTTGGGCTTGTGTGCATGGTCCTTGGCAGCAGGAACAACCGGTTGGGCGTCCACAGGAGGCGTTTTGGGCAGATTGATCTCGATCTTGCGCCGGGGAGTAGGGGAAGGGGGAGGTGTGGGGTTCACAAGTGTTCCGGTTTAACACCTAAAAGTACAGTTTTTTTTGTAAGAAATATACCCCCGGCGTGTAGCGTTGAGAGAAAGTTGTATCTTTAGCAGGTGGGGTAGGATCAGTAGCGATAGGCAGAAAAACCCTAATCAAGCGTGTAAGGCCAACCATCGGCGAGCTGTCTGAAACAGCTTTCATGGGCGAAAGCCTGGTCCTGCATATGCCGCAATGCGTAAATATTCAGGTAAGAAAAAAAGCCTTTGACCGGAGCTCATGACACTAACCACGATATGACGTACCCACCAATATCGGATGACGACCGCGCGTTTGTGTATCGCGCCGGAGAGAGCGAGAAACTGGCGCTCAAGCTCCGCAAACACCAATTGGCGGCACTGATCGGCCCGGCACAATGTGGTAAGTCTTTTCTGGTGCGTGAGGGACTGCTGCCGCTCCTGGAGAAAAAATTTGCAGGCAAGGCGGGACCCAATTGGAAAACGCTGACAATCACGGATATACAGGCAGGGCTGGAGCCACTCGCTGCCCAACTGGCACAGCCCGGTATCCTGCACCCGGCCGAAAAAGTATCCCCGACCTTTGAACAGGAAATCCTCGAAAAACTCAATGCCTCGTCAAGTGCGCTGGCCGACCTGTACCGCAACTCGCCCTGGGCACAGCAATACAACCTGCTGATTGTCATTGACCCGTTTGACCCGATTTCTGAACTCGCCCTTACGGCTCCCAAGCTGGCCCAGCAGTGGGCTGAGTTGATCGTACAGTCTGTGACGGATGATGAGGTTGCGATCTATGTCCTGGTATTGCTACGGCCGGAGAGCCTGACCTTTCAGGCCCAGCACCGGGAGCTCGACAAGCTCATTCGCCGCGATGCGTACATGCTCCGGTCACTTTCGCAGCAGGAGCTGGAGGAGGCGATCCGTCAGGTCGTACACCTCCGCGGCAACGGCCGTGTAGAGATTGATGCAGAGTTATGCCTTACCCTGGTCCGGGAGTTGTCCACGGCCCTGCAGCAGCTCTACAAACTCCAGGACATCATGAACCGTACCTGGGACTACTGGGCCCAGCAAGGCCAGGGTCCCATCCTGCGTGAGCACTATCAGCAAGCCTTAGGCAAGGGGCCCTCCATTGCCGTGAAACCCTCACAGCCTGCGCCTCAGCTCCAGACGCCCCCGACGATACAAGTACAGCCACCTGTACAGGTTCAGCCACCGCCTCCGCCGGTAACACCTGCGGTGCCGGTCACGGCTTCTCGCAGCGAGCAGGCCCAAAAAGCCTATAATACCCTCGGCGCAGCCCGTCGCCAGGACCTGGCCGCTGCCGTGTTTAAGGCCCTGACGGCAGGAACCCATACCGCCATTGCCACGGCGGACACCTTCGGTAAACTCCGGGATGTGATCGGCCTTGACATGTACGCCGAGGGGGACCTCCGGGATACCCTGGAGCATTTTCGGATTCATGCACCCGGACTTATCTCGCCGCCTGCGCCTATTCCCCTGGAAGTAATGACCCCGGTCCAGGCCGACCTGGAGGTGGTATTTAGCTGGGAGATGGCCCTGGGCTGGATTGAGCAGGAAAAACAGGATGCTGCCCAGTGCCTGCAACTGGCACGTGCTGCCCTGGCCTATCAGGCAGGGCAAGCCGCTGATTATCAGGCATCTATCTCCTGGTGGAATGCTAAGCAGCCCAGCCCAAGCTGGTTAGGTCAGTATGTCGAAAATCCCCAGCCCCTGCTGGAGCTGATTGCAGCCTTGTCGGCACCTCAGCCGGAGGCGTACGTACCGCCTGCGCCAGAGCCTGTACAACCCGTATATACGCCTCCGCCTGCTGAAGAAGCGCCGGCAGAGCGTCCCAAGATCAAAATTAAACCTAAATCCTGACCCCCAACGCATTCGCCATGTCCCTGAGTATTGAGTACATTCAGCCCCTGCTGGTATATGCTGAAGAAGAAGGAAGCCGGATGCGGTGTGGCTTCCGGGCGCTGGACAGCACCGAGGTCATTGAGTCGTCCGGTACCCTCCGCCGCATCAATGACCTCCAGAGCAATGTCTCGCGTATGGTCAAACGCCAGGTATCCAATCAACTCCGGGTCGAGGCTTCCCGCATGCTGCGGAGTGTACTTGGCGGCGGATTTTTGGGTCGTACGGGCGCGATGATCCTCAATACCACCACCCGCAACGTCACCCAAAATGCCATCAATACCTTTAGTGACGAAGAGCGCGAAGCCGCTATTGTAGAAGCCTTTACGCGGGTGGCAGACCGGTTTCAGTTTGACCCGCAGCAGCGGGTATGGCGTGCGGCGGCTCCTGCCGCAGCGGCTGGAGGCCCTGCCCGCATCCAGATCAATATGCGGCAAAAACCACAGTCTGCCTTTGAAAAACAACTGGAGCGACACCCCGTTCAGTCCCGGTATGACCGCGAAATCCTCGTGCGTTTTCTGATCGAAATGGCCCGCGCTGATGACCGGGATTATATCACCTCCTATATCGGGTCAGACCTCGGCGATGTGCAGGCCCTCGTCAATCAACCGCCGCTCACCCCTGTAGAGTGTGAGTCCGTAGCCGCCGGGGTACGGGAAACCATCTACCTGCTGGGCTGGATTGAGGCATTGGCAGACCAGGAACTGACCGAGCGGGAGACTCAACTCCTGCATGAGTACGCCGGGATGTTTCAGCTCCGGGCCCATCAGGCAGAAGAGCTCGCCCAGACAGCCCGATTTCATGCCCTCGAAGGGCTTATTGACGCAGATACAGATCGTGTGGAGCTGTTTCGGCTGGGCGAGGCCCTCGGACTCAGTGAGGACGATGCCCTGCGTTGTCAGATTGGCCTCAAAAAGCGTCTTTGATCAGGTATGAGATTCGTTTGGTTCCTTCTGATGGTGCTGGGTGTCCAGGCAACAGCCCATGCGCAGGGTAAGGTGTCACCACTCACAACCTTGCCCCCCGATATTCAGCTCAAAGGCCAGCTCATCAAAGGGGTGTCCTGGCAGGACCAGGCCGGGCTTAACTACTTTATCCTGGCCGAAACCGCAGAAGCTCCTTCACCCGGTGGTGATCCCGATTACCGGGAAAAATTTTTGTATGCCTGGCATTATGTACGGCGGGCCGACTCACTCCTCCTGCGCCGCAGCATTACGGACTTCACCAAAGAATGCCCCGTGGACCTCTCCGTGAATCATATCCCGGAGTCGCTGACCATTACCGACCTCGACGGGGATAAACTGGCAGAGATCACCTTCCTCTACACCATCGGGTGTGCAGGGGATGTCAGCCCCCATACCCTCAAGCTGATGATGCTGGAGGATGGAGCCAAATATGCGATCCGGGGTACTACGGTTATGGATGGGTATCCGGCAGAAAAAAATCCAGACACAGCCCTTAAGGCAGCTCCTGCGGTGTTTCAGCAGTATGCCGATAAACGCTGGGAAATATTCTCCCGGCAATAATCTCAGGCAGCCGGAGTAGGTGCGGGTGTTTTCTGACCCATATGCCAGAGAAACAAGGCAAGAAATACCAGGGCAAATACTCCGTGAATAATCACAACCGGGATACTGCTCAGGCCATCTATATTATTGAGTACCTGAGAAGCTGTCATCCCCAGATGAAATACAGCGAGGGCACCAAATCCGGCAAACTTAACTTCTGGACTCAGGTTGCGCGTCACCATCAAGCCGCTCAGGACAGCAATGGCCAGGGTGCCAAAACCAATAAGACGGGTCAGAGACCGGAGCAAGGGTTCGATCGCCTCGCCTGTCTGATGAAGTTGGGGGATAATCACCACAGGTGCTGCAATCATGACCAGGGCCACACCCAGTTCAAACAGGGTATTCAGCAGGAGAAGCAGCTTCAGGATCCAGGTAAAAAATTTCATATGGATAGAGTGGGTTAGCGCATGGGAGGTTTATTCCCCTATACTACTACATTCCCACCATATCCGCTAACCTTGCAGGCTGAAAAAACAGGCTCAGGACAAGGTCGTTTGTTTGGCGTAGGTCAGCGCCCTGGCAAACCAGACAAATTCGCGGACAAACGTATCTACAGCCGTCTGGACAGCGGGTTGAGCAGGCTGCCGCTCGGGGGTAAACGCATCGGCAATAAAGGGTACGATCAACTTGTACGGCATCGGAAAACCACCCAGGGACAACACCAGTTGTTGCATCTCGGTAGAGGCATTGATTCCACCCATCCGCCCCGAGGCTGTAGCGACCACCCCGATCGGTTTGCGCTTAAATTCATCCCAATAATGGTCCAGGGCATTTTTCAGGACCCCTGTATAACTACCGTGATATTCAGGCGAGATCAGGATCATGGCATCGGCGCGGGCGAGTTCGGCACCTACAGCGGCCAGGGTCGGGTCCTGGGGATCTTGTTCGCGCCAGCGATGGGCATAAAAAGGCAGTACCTGCTCTTTGAGGTCCAGCATGACCGGCTCAATACCCGGCTCAGCTTCGAGCCGCTCCAGAAGGTAATACGCCAGCCGGTCGGTTTTGCGACCTTCGCGTACACTGCCCAGGATCATCGCGATTTTCATATGCGGTCAGTTTATCAGTAACAGCATCCGTACAGACGGATACCGGGTGATTGAGTATGAGACAATTAAACAAATACCGGACCCTTTTGGGAGACCTGTGAAAAGCTAAACGATCAGGCAGGCGGAAAGTTTTGCAACTTTTTTTGAATAACGAAGATAGATTGCTACATTTGCAGGCCATTTTACATCCATTGACCCCAGATCTGTTTTAGGGCAGATAACGTACTGATACAATGAAACGCACCTTTCAACCGAGTGTACGCAAGCGCCGCAACAAACACGGCTTCCGCACCCGTATGTCAACGCCTAGCGGTCGCAGCGTAGTGGCAGCCCGCCGCCGTCGTGGTCGTCATAAGCTGACTGTCAGCGATGAAGGCCGCGGCAAACAAAAATAACCGGCTATGTCAGCCGATGCCGGGGGCCGCGCATTTCCAAAGGCCGAGCGCCTCTGCTCCCGGCGTGTATTTGACCTGATTTTTACCCACCGCCGCTCTTGCCGCAGTGGGTCTCTTCGTTGTATATATGCCTTTGATGTGCCGACAGACTGGGTGAAAGCCCCAGTCTCCATGGCTGTGACGGTACCTAAGCACCTCTTCAAGCGGGCTGTCCGGCGCAACCTCCTCAAGCGCCGTATCCGCGAGGCATATCGCCTGCACAAGGCTCCACTGATTGAGTATATGCAACACCTGGGGCGTACCCTCGCCCTCGTCATCAAGTACGAAAACAAAACCCCAGACACGTTTGCCCTGATCGAGGGTGATATGTTGCGCATATTCCGGAAGCTTATGTATGAAGCCCGGCAGCTCCCGCCTGCTGCCTGACCGCTTTTTTCGGCCTGATGTGGGTTTCTTCCGGTGAAAACGAAGTTTTTTTGATCAAAAAGTCCTACTTTGTACCCACTTATCCGCTTTACAGGCGGGACTCTCCGAATTTTTCAGGTGCGTATGAAGCGATTGAACTGGCGACTTACCGGGATAGCTCTGATCGGCCTCATCTGCCTCGGGCTGGTGACGGACGTATCGGATAACCTGTACGAAATTTCTAAAAATCTCGACATTTTCGGTCGGCTCTACCGGGAGGTTAATACCTTGTACGTGGACGAAACCCAGCCTACCCGGCTCATGCGCACGGGGATAGATGCCATGCTGGGTACGCTGGACCCTTACACGACCTTTATCTCGGAGGATGAAGCGGAGGAGGTGACGTTTATGAGTACTGGCCAGTATGCGGGAGTAGGTGCCCTGGTAGGCCGTCGTGACGGACGTATTGTGATTCTCGAGACCTATGAAGGATACCCGGCAGACCGTGCCGGCCTGCGTCCCGGTGATCAGTTGCTGGGCGTGGATACGGTGACCTTCAACGAGCGCACCCAGGTCGCGGATGTACGCCTCCTCCTGCGGGGCACCCAGGGTTCGGGTGTCTCTATCAGGTTTTTGCGGCAGGGCGAGCCCGCTGCCCGGACAGTAGCCCTGAGCCGCGATCAGATCAAAATCAACAACGTCCCGTATGCCGGTATGCTGGATGCGGAAACGGGTTATATTGTATTGACGGGATTCACCCAGGATGCTTCGCTGGAGGTGACGCAGGCGCTGAAGACGCTCAGGGCCGCCCATCCTGCCCTTAAAAGCCTCGTGCTGGACCTGCGGGACAACCCCGGCGGACGGCTGGATGAGGCCATACGGGTCGCGAATGTTTTTATCCCCCAGCAGGAGCGCATCGTGGAGACCCGGGGACGCCTGGAGGGCTCTCAAAAAACGTACCTGGCGACCCAACCTGCTGCAGATGCCGAGATTCCCCTGGTGGTCCTCATCAATGCCCGCACTGCCAGTGCGGCTGAGATCGTGGCAGGGGCTGTACAGGACCTGGACCGGGGCGTGATCATGGGCGAAAAAAGTTTCGGCAAGGGACTCGTCCAGAATATCCGCCAGCTCAGTTACAATACCCAGCTAAAAATCACAACGGCCAAATATTATACGCCCAGCGGACGCTGTATCCAGGCCATAGACTATGCCGACCGCAATGCCCAGGGAGATGCCACCCGTATCCCGGACAGCCTGCGGCAAGCCTTCAAAACCCGCAACGGACGCATGGTATATGACGGTGGCGGGATCGAGCCGGATCTACCCGCCCTCGCGCCTGCCCTGGCACCTGTGACCCGTGAGCTGGAGCGGCAAGGGGTGATCTTTGACTTTGTGACCCGGTTTATGGCCTCCCATCCTGCGCTTACTGTCAACCGCGAGTATCAGGTAGATGACAACACTTTTCAGGCCTTCATCGCCTATGTAAAGGAGCGCAAATTTTCATACCAGACACCTGTATCTGCTGAATATGAGGCACTCAGGGCTGCTGCGCAGGCTGAGCAGCCAGATGCCACCTGGTCTCCGGCACTTGAAGCCATCGGCACCCGCCTTGCGTCACTGCATGCGGAGGAGATCGCTCGCCATCGTGCCGAGATTGAGGCGCGGATCCGGCGGGAGATGCTTGCCAGGCACCTGTATAAAAAAGGCGAGATTGAGGCCGGCCTCGGTACGGATCCGGTACTGCTGGCTGCCGCTGCACTTCTGCATGACACAGGCCGCTACCGCCAGCTTCTCACCAAACCCTGATATGCGTCCGGACATAACTTTCTCCTGCTGGTCGGGGTTATGGCTCCGTAATCTGATGTCATGAAAGGTATACTCCCACTTTTGTTCTGCTGTCTGATCCTGGGCTGTTCAAAACCTGCCCCACCCTGTGACTGTCCTGCCCCTACGCCTGAGCAAGCCCTGGCGGGAGCAGATATTGTCTTTGAGGGAATATGCCGGTACGCCCAGACGAACTGGGTATCAGGTGGGATGAAGTATAGCTTCGAGGTAAAACAGACCTGGAAACGTGGCCTGGATCGTTATGCGGTCGTAAATACACCCTTTGAGAACCAATGTGGGGTCGTGTTTGAGGAAGGGCAGACGTATCTGGTATATGTGCGGAAAAAATTTTCACCCCGGACAGACCGCTGCCTGGGCGCACGTGCTATACTGATGGCAGGTGAAGACCTTACTTTCCTCGGCCCGGGTATGGCCCCGCGTCCGTCTCCCCTGATCGGGACCATGATGTGGGCTATAACAATCCCGGTCATATTGGCCATGGTATTTCTGGTCCTGGTCGTGCTTCGGAAACGTATTCTCCCCCCAAAATCCTGATCCTATGTCCGAGATTAAAATTGAACCCAGCTGGAAGGAAGCCCTGTCGGCAGAGTGGGAACAACCGTATTTTCAGGCACTCCGGACATTCCTGCGCCAGGAGATGCAGGCGGGTGCCGCCATATATCCGCCCGGCAGCCTGATTTTTAATGCATTCAACCAGACGCCCTTTGAGCAGGTGAGTATCGTGATCCTGGGCCAGGATCCGTATCATGGGCCGGGACAGGCGCATGGGCTCAGTTTTTCGGTGCCGCAGGGTATAGCTGTTCCGCCTTCACTGGTGAATATCTATCAGGAATTACATACCGACACCGGATTTGTCATTCCCAAACACGGAAACCTGGAACCCTGGGCCGCCCAGGGGGTACTGCTACTCAACTCACTCCTGACGGTCAGGGCATCCTCCCCCGGCTCACACAAGGACAAAGGCTGGGAAACTTTTACCGATGCTGTGATCCGCACCCTGGATGCACGCCGGGAAGGCCTGGTGTTTATGCTTTGGGGAAAATACGCCCAGGAAAAAGGCCGCATCATTGACCGTGACCGTCACCTGGTCCTCACAGCTGCGCATCCCTCTCCTTTTTCGGCCCGGAATGGATTTTTTGGATGCCGCCATTTCTCCCAAGCCAATGCCTGGCTCGAACAACAAGGACGTGTCCCCATCCGCTGGGCGCTCTGAGCAGGTCTAGATGCCCATCAGTCCCGGCAGATATGGTGGCAGGCGCAGGCATTTGACTTTTTATACTGCCTTGAATATCTGGCACTTAATTGGCTGAACAAATCAAACAGAAGGTTCGGTCGGTAGCATGAAAAAAGGACATACTTTTCCGTTTCTGACGGGTGCTTTGCTCTGTATTACATGGTTAGGGGGCCTGACACAGGCTGTATCACAGGCGCTTCCGCCTGCTTCGCGGATCGCACGGGTGGAGATGATGAGCCCAGAAACCCTGTATTCATTTACCGGGGTGGACGGAAAAGGTTTTTTGAAGCGTAGTCCGGTCAATCTGCCTCTGCCACCCTATGCGGACAGTGTCACGGGTATGGTGCCGATGTTGTTTTCGATCGCTCCCTCAGGTCATGTAGCCCGTGCCGAACTGGAGCCGGGGATCCTGACTGCCTCGCCGGAGATGATTGAGTCGGCCCGCCAGTCTATTATGGAGTGGAAATTTGCGCCGCTGCCCGCCCGGGCCCTGCAAAATGAAGAACAAGTACGGGTCGTCATCCAGTTTAATCACAACAAAAGTGGGTGTTTTTATTCCGTAGACGGCCGTTATACGATTGAAGGCCTGCACCACCGGACCCCGGACCGGATCGTACCGGTAGCCCCGACGATGGAAGAGGGTGTCGTGACGGTGATTATGACCATCAACCCCGCAGGAGAGGTCGCCTGGATAGACCGTTGTTATGGAGCCTATCCCCACCAGCCCGCCCGGCCCCGGCTCGGGATCATCACGTACGAGGCTGTCAACCAGTGGACCTTCGCACCCCTCCCCCCGGATGTCCCGCAGGAAGACCAGCAGATCAAGGCGGTCGTGCGGTTTGTGCGCTGGAATGAAATGACCCTGCGGTGAGTGTTGGGTTTTGAGTTATGGGTTTTGAGTTTTGAGTTGGGTGGTGGGTTTTAGAGTTTTAGGGGTGGTGGTTGCGCCGCAATGCGATCCTGCCTATTTTTACCCCCTATGAACTACCTCTCTGTCGAAAACCTCTCCAAATCCTGGGGAGACAAGGTGCTGTTTGAAAACCTGAGCTTCGGACTGGCGCAGGGCCAGAAGGTAGCCCTGATCGGGGTCAACGGTTGTGGCAAGTCCACCCTCCTGAAAATTATGGCGGGCCTGGAACCCCCGGACAGCGGGCAGGTGACACGTCGCCGGGGCATTAACGTCGTGTACCTCCCGCAAGAGCCCGACCTGCCCCTGCACAAGACGGTCGAAGAAGTGGTCATGGGGGCTGATCTCCCGGCCCTTCAGCTCATGCGGGAGTATGAACTGCTGACAGAAAAAGCCACTGATCCCGCTGCGCAGGCCCGTCTCCAGGAGGTCATGGCGGAGATTGATGCCAAGGGAGCGTGGGACATAGGCCGCAGCATCCGGGAGATTCTCGGCAAGCTGGAAGTGGACTTCCCGGACCGCCTCGTCGGTACGCTCTCCGGAGGTCAGCGCAAACGGGTGGCCCTGGCTCAGGCCCTGATTGAGGCGCCCGACCTCCTCCTCCTCGACGAGCCTACCAACCACCTGGACATCGAAAGCATCGAGTGGCTGGAAAAATACCTCGCCACCAGCAAACAATCCCTGCTCCTGATCACCCACGACCGGTATTTTCTGGACAGTGTCGCGGATGAAATTTTTGAGCTGGACGGTGGTCAACTCTATCAATATCAAGGTGATTACGGTTATTTCCTGATCAAAAAGGATGAGCGTGAGCAGGTCCAGCGGGCTGAAACGGACAAAAACCGCAACCTCTTCCGCAAGGAACTGGAATGGCTCCGTACCTCTCCCCGCGCCCGCACCACCAAGTCCAAGTCCCGCATTGATGCGGCCTATGTCCTGCAGGACAAAGCCCGCCACCGCCCGGAGGCTGCCGAGATCAAGCTGGACGTCAAGGGTCGCCGGATCGGTGGCAAAATCCTCGAAATCAAAAACCTCCGCAAAACCTATGGCGAGCGGATGATCGTGGACAACTTTACCTACACCTTTGCCCGCAAGGAGCGCATCGGTATTATCGGCCCCAACGGGGTCGGCAAGACGACTTTTCTCCGTCTGATCACCGGGGAGGAGGAGCCGGACAATGGCAAAGTGCGTCTCGGGGAGACCGTGGTATATGGGTATTATAAACAAGAGGGATTTAAGTTTAAGGACAACCAGCGGGTGATCGAGGCCGTAACAGAGGCCGCCGAGTACGTAGAGCTGAGCCAAAGCCAGACCGTATCTGCTTCACAGTTGCTGGAGCATTTTTTGTTTCCCCGGCATATGCACTACCAGCCGGTGGAAAAACTCAGCGGCGGGGAGCGCCGCCGCCTGCACTTGTTGCGGATCCTGATGACCAACCCCAACTTCCTCATCCTGGATGAGCCCACCAATGACCTGGACCTGGTCACCCTGCGGCGGTTGGAGGAGTTTTTGGCAGATTTTGAAGGGTGTCTGATTGTCGTGACCCACGACCGGTTTTTTATGGACCGGCTGGTGGATCACGTATTTGTGTTTGAGGGGGAGGGGCAAATCCGGGATTTTCCGGGGAGTTATACCGATTTTCGGACCCGTGAGGCCCAGGAAAAAGCCGAGGCCGCCGCACAGGCAGCCGCTGAGGCCGCAGCCCGTCCCTCCGTTCGGGCGGTGACCCCCACCGTAGCACCCGCTCCCCGCACAGACCGGCCCCGTAAGCTGAGTTTTAAGGAGCAGCGCGAATTTGAGGCACTGGAAGCTGAAATCCCCCGCCTGGAAACCCGCAAAACGGAACTCTCCCAACAACTCAATGCCGGTGGCGCCGACTACCAGCAACTCCAGGCCCTGGCCGAAGAAATCGGACGTATCCAGGCCGAACTGGACGCCAAGTCCGACCGCTGGCTGGAACTGATGGCAGTGCTGGAGGGGGGAGGGTGATTGGGCAGTATACCATCACGATGTGTTGGCACTTTTGCTCCGCAGAGATTCCTGGGCTGATTAGTTGTTGAAGACTGACATTTCCAATATCCCCCCCCGCTCACCCCTTCCACCCAAACATCGTCACCTCCAGGATTTCATCTGGGTCCAGGGTGCGGTAGAAGGCGAGGGCATGGGTATCCGTATTGTCGGCCTGGACGAATAGGCCGGAGATACCGGCAGCCTGGCACTGGGTGCGGGCTTCGGTGATGAGGGCACGTCCGATGCCACGGCGTTGCCAGTCGGGGGCTACGGCCAGGTCATAAAGATAGGCTATGGGGGTCGGGGCTGTGTATTGTTCCAGCAGGTAGAGGGTCAGCCCCCCGATGACGGTGTCCCCTTCGCGTGCGACCAGCACCCAGAAGTCAGGCCTTGCCAGCAGCCGCCGGAGGTGGGTCCGGTCGGGAGGCGATGGGGCAGCCTCTTCAAAGGCGATCGTCATAACGCCGATCAGGGCCACAAAGTCATCTGTCAGGTCCGGGGTCAGGCGGATGATGTCCATCACACGCAGGGTCAGGCCCGTTGTTTGAGTTCAGGGATATGGGCACCCGGGAGTCCGTCCAGCTCGACGCTGGTGCGGGCCAGTTTGAAGGAAAAGGGAATATCTTTGCCCGCGCCCAGGCCGTCATAAAACGCCGCAGCAAAGGTCACAGCCGTCGCATCGGGGATAGCAGCATTCATCCCGATTACATAGGGCACATGGGCGATGATGGCCTCTGACTGCATCTGGGAGTGGCAGGCATTAAGGACCACACACTGTACACTGTTGAAGAGCGAAAACAGACTGGCCAGTGCCTCTGCCCGCACGACCTGGGCTTCGCCGAGTTGGTTTTCCAGTACGATGCCCCCGCTATACCCCTTTTTTTGCTCCTCGGTGAGGAATTCATTGTCATATAAGCCCCGCATCCCGGTATCTGTTGGCATCCCGGCCTCAAATACCACCCCGTGACCGGAGAAGTGAACGATATGGGGCTCAACCTCCAGCATCGCCCGGCGGAGGTCTTGTGTGCGGACGGCCTGCCGGGATTCCAGCTCATAGCGATCCCGCTGCCCGGAGCGCTGGAGGCTTTCACGGATTTCACGCAGTTCCTGATCCAGGCGGAGACGACCGCTGTTGGTGGGGTTGGCGGCGAGGAAGAGGATACGCCACTTGTCGCGGGTCGCCGGACTTCCGAGGCTTTCTGCCAGGACAGAAAGTTTGTCACTGAGCTCCAGCAGACTGGCACTGATGCGGGCACGTTCAAGATTTGCTTCCTGGAAAGTCAGCAGGCCCCGGCGTTCCCGGCTCTGGACATCCTCCCACTTACCCGTCATGCCCACCAACTCATTGTACATATCACCGTCCTGCTGGGCGGCCATATCAGTCAGGGCTTTCATCGCCTCCCGTATCTGGTTACGGGCGATCATCTGCTTTACCTCATTCATGGCAGCGTAATTTTTCGAAATATACAAGATCGGCACATAGGAACAAGAATCTCCGTCAATATCCTTACAAATCAACGGTTCAGGTCCGGAAACAAGAGACCCGGCCTCTGGCCGGGTCTGTAATCTGTCTTACCGGTGGGGGAGCATCAGTGCTGCACGACGATCCGGTGGCTGACGGTCTGATACCCCGGGGCGGCTACCTGCAACACATATATGCCCCCTGGCAGGTCATGGGTATCAATTTTGTATTGATTGGCTCCGCTCAGGGTGCCACGCCGGATGCTGCGCCCTTGCAGATCAGTCAGTTGCCAGTCGGCATCAGTGATATCATGCATCAGGTTAAACGTAAACGCATCCTGGCTGGGATTGGGGTGGGGGGGCGTGATCAGTTCATACCGACGGCTTTCGTAGGTCACCTCGACCTGGGTGGAGTAGTGACTGGTACCATCAAAGTCCACCTGCCGCAGGCGATATACATTGGCGCCCGGCAGCGGGGTATAGTCCACAAATGTATAAGCCTGCATCGTGCTGGCGGAGCCAGCGCCATCCACCTGACCCAGTGGCATGAAGTTGCCTGCCTGGAGGCGCTCCACGACAAAATAATCATTTTGCGTCTCGGTCGCCGTAGTCCAGTCCAGGTGAATAGCCTCTTCCTCCAGCCGCCCTTCAAAGGAACTCCAGACTACCGGCAGGGTGTTTTGGGCCTGCAGGACGGCATTGTAGGCATTGAGGCGGCCATATCCGTAGATCGTGTCATATCCGGCAGGTCCGACATTGTCAGTGGTGGAGGTAAGCAGGTCATAGACCTCAGCATAGGTCAGGTTGGGGTCCAGCGAGAGGAGGAGGGCTGATACGCCAGCAGCCTGGGCAGCTGTCACGGAAGTACCCCCAAACCAGCGGCTATAGTTGCGGTTGAGGTAATCACTATTGCCAAGGCTGGTATAGTTGGTACCCAGCTGACCCATCCGGTCCAGGACCGTAACATTGACCGGGTTGGTGTAGGAGAGGGAAGAGGGAGCAACCAGATCAAGCTCCGAGCCATATCGGGAGTAGGTGGACTGCCGGTTTTGAGGATCTACAGCACCCGCTGAGATGACATACGGGCTGTTGGCCGGATAGGCCATACAGTTATTGGCGCCGGATACAGACGTCTGCCCGGCCGAAAACACGGTGATTGCGCCCAGGCCACCGCGCCCGTAGGTGTAGGCATCCAGGATCGCCTGATCTACCGCAGGGAATATATTTTCGGAGCAACTGCTGTACACCCAGGAGTTGTTGAGGATTTGCCCGCCGTTTTGCCACGCCCAGTTGATGGCATCCGCAAAATGGCTGGCAGGTGCTGATCCATCTGTAAATACATGTACCGGCAGGATCATGGAGTTAGGGGCTATACCTGCCACACCGATGGTATTGTGAGAGGCAGCGATGATCCCCGCAATGGCAACCCCATGCTGGTCAGGTGCCAGGAGTGGTGACCCGTCTCCATTGGTAGGATCAGAGGCCGTCCAGCCAGGCAGGACACGGGTGACATTACTGGCGTCATAGAGGTCCTCGTGGTCCTCTACACCCTCGTCTATGATGGCTACGACGACCGAACTGGAGCCAGTGGTGATACACCAGGCTTCGGGGGCATCTATGTCCACATCCGCATTGCGTCTGTAGGGATAAGAACTGTTGCTGCCGCCGGTATTGTGCAGGTAGTACTGCACACTATAGAGTGAGTCGGAGGGGTGACAAGATTGCCCCTCAGCTTTGGCGATAAAGTCCGGGGCACAATACACAAACATCCCCGTCTCATACAGCCTGTTGGCCAGGGGCATTACCTGAGCTATGTCCGTCAGCTCGATCGTGTGGATACCGGTCGGGGTCGCACCTGTGCGGGCACCAGGGTATTCGCCCAGGATCGCCATAAAGGTTGCCTCATCAAAGGTTTCGCCAGGCTTGTACACGATCTGGTGTGAGAGCCACAGCGGGAAACCATCCTCCAGCATCAGGCCCGGAGAGACACTCCTGACCGTGGCTGGATCAAGTCCCAGCAGACGGATAGCAGCCGCTGGTGTCTGGACAGCTTCGCGGTCCAGCTCTACCGTAAGGAAACGTGCTTCGCCCAGCTCATGTCCGCTCACGTAGTGCAGCGAGCGGGTACTGAGGTTAAGAGAACCTGCCGCTATGGCCTCTTCAAAGTGGACCGTCACCGCACCCGGATTAGGGGTCAGGTACAGCCGGGAGCCATCTGCCCGGTAATAAAAATCCTGGGCCGACAACTTATATATACACAGCAGCGCAACAATCGTAAGGGACCATTTCATAGGTGCAAGGTTGGATAAAATATGACAGTATGCATGATCTTCGGTTCGACTAAATTACGGAAAAACTTACATCTCTGGATGCCAGCAGTACGTCAAGTGTCAAATCTGTAACCTGAGCAGATATGGCATAAACTGTACTGCCCCGTAATAGTTACAGGGAGACAAATAATAAAGTCCAACTGTGTAGCGGTATAATACTTATTTCCAGCACAATGAATGCCAAGATTTGTTTCGTGGCATATAAAATAAAAAAAATACAATTTTCGATAAATCAAATCATATTGAATGGCGCTCTCATGCGGTTATACTCAGCGATTTTGGGCATTCAGGGTGTCCCGCAGCAGGGTTGTGAGTTTATTGGCTCCCTGTATCCGCAGGTGATTGGCGTCATAGTAGTCCTCCTCCACAAATCGGGGATCCTCCGTGAAGTTGTAGTAGGGAATGCCCAAGGCCTGGCTCAGGGAGTCGGTGGTGCTGACCATGTGGTGGTAGCGGTCACGCCGGATATGCTCCATGTAGGAGCGCCACATAGGCGTCGAGATCAGGACCAGCTCAATATGACGCTCGCGGCACAGGCGGGCGATGTCAGTTACCCGGGCGATATTAAGCGGGATCAGCGTACTGTCATAATATTGGTCGTGAAACAAGCCGGACTCCTGTCCGTTTTTGGCGAGGTTGTGTTGATCGCGGGCCGCCATCCAGCCATTGGGGCCGGAGTCTACGAGTGAGTCACCACGGGTATAATAAGCCCAGGCCCTGTCCACAGACTGCTTGACGGACCAGATCGCTACCAGGCTGTAACGCCGGATCGAGTACCAATCCGTAAAAGCTGTACTGCCAAAAAAGAAAGCGTAGTGATAACTTTTGTTGTAGTCGCCGGGATTGCGGTCTGACTCAGCAGCATACGAGGAGTAGGATATCGGGAGGATCACCCGCCGGAGCCGGGGCATGGAGTCCAGGTACCGGGTGAGGAGAAAGTGGTCAAAGTACAAGGTCTGGGCCGTCAGCGCCAGGTTAAATGCCTTGCCATCCAGTGAGTCGGGGTTGATCCCGAGCTGGGTGTGTGAACTTCCCAGGATCAGGGTCTCCAGGCTGTCGTGTAGCACAGCCATCCGGTCCCGTTTCAGGACGTAGTTGTTGGGGAGCTGGCGCTGGAGGATCTCCAGTCCCAGGAGCAGCAGCCCCACCGGAGCAAGAAAAATAAACAGCCGGAGCAGAAAGTGTTTCATCTCAAAACTGGAAGTAGAGGAATGCCCGCCGGTCATAGTTGTAATACAGGACGATCAGCAAAAATGCGTAATACAAGGCCCAGCGCACCGCTGGTGGCCAGTTAAAGAGCTGAAACGGATGGTGTTTTTTGTAAAACATGATACACCACTCCAGCCCCATAAATCCGATCAGCCACCAGAATTGCTCCCTAAAGTCATTGACCTCCCGAAACAAACTGGCGGAAAACATATGGCTAAAGTAACTCACGGCATAGGCAAGGTCTTTTGACATAAAAAATACCAGTGCCACAAAATTCAGCAGGAGGGTGAGTCCGGTCTGAAACGTTGCCCGCAGGGTGCCCGCCACCGTAAAAGGAGGGCGGGTATGGGCTGCATTGGCGCGGAGTTTTGGGAAGAGGATATACGGGATATGGTAGAGCCCGTGAAGCAGCCCCCAGATCACAAAGGTCCAGCTGGCACCGTGCCAGAGTCCGCTGATCGTGAAGGTGATGAGGGTATTGCGGATCTGAATCCAGGGCGTGAGGATCATCTTGCCCCCGCTCAGCGGCAGAAATACATAGTCCCGAAACCAGGTCGTGAGCGAGATATGCCACCGCCGCCAGAAGTCCATGATGTCCCGTGCGAAATACGGGAAGTTAAAATTGCGCATCAGGTCAAATCCCAGCAGTCGTGCGGTGCCCTGCGCCATGTCTGAGTAACCCGAAAAATCACAGTAGAGCTGGCAGGCAAAAAAGAATACGCCCATTGCCAGGACACTCCCCCGGTAGACCTCATGGTGCCGGATGATCAGCTCCATCGTGGCACCGATATTGTCCGCGACGACTACTTTTTTGAACAAACCCCAGAGTATCAGGCGAATACCCTCCTTAAACAGGTCTTCTTTAAATACACGGACTTTTTTGAACTGGGGCAGCATATTGGTCGCCCGCTCGATAGGGCCCGCCACCAGTTGTGGGAAAAAACTGGCAAATGCCAGAAAATTCACCAGGTCCTTTTCGGGTTCCAGCCGCCGCCTGAAGACATCCAATGAATAACTGACCGACTGAAACACATAAAAACTGATACCAATCGGGAGAATAATGCTCAGCGTGCGGTCTCCCATCTCATACCCAAACCCCCGCGCCATGGCGATAAAGGAGTCTATAAAAAATCCCAGGTACTTGAAGATCATCAGCATCCCCAGGTTGACGGTCAGGCTGAATATCAGCCACATACGACGCCTGCCCAGGTCTTGGGTCTGGCTGATCTGCCGCCCGGCGATAAAGTCTGTCAGGGAGCTGAGCAGGAGCAGGCCCATAAACCGCCAGTCCCACCAGCCATAAAAAACATAACTGGCAACAAACAACAAGAAATTTTGCAGACGCAGACTCCGCTGCAGGACAAACCAGTACAGCGCGAATACAAGAGCATAAAACAGGGCAAACTCCAGCGTGTTGTACAGCATACCGAATGTAAAGGCGGAGAAATCAGCGTTGCAAGCAAAAATCGCTGTAACCTGACATCCTCCGCCTTTTCTTATCTCAAACGGTCAAATCTGCCTCCTGTCCCGCCGGAGGACCTAAGCAGACTGTCACCCGGGGATCAGTCGTCCAGTTGATCTGCCGAATACCGAAAAATAGGTGCAATGTCCTCCAGTTCATTCACACCCACCTCCAGGTCACGGATCAGTCCGGAGTCCAGGCCATACACCCATCCGTGGATTTGGAGGGCACGGCGCTTCCAGGCTTTCTGGACGATGGTGGTTTTGGCCAGGTTTTGGACCTGCTCGATGACATTCAGCTCCACGAGACGGTCAGCCCGCTGTTTTTCGTCTTCGATAGCATCCAGCTCGGCAGCGTGTTTGGCATACACTTCCTTGATATTGCGGAGCCATTTGTTGACCAGACCCTTGCTGTCATGGCTCATGGCCGTGAGCACGCCCCCGCACCCGTAGTGCCCACATACAATGATGTGGTGAACACCCAGCACCTCAACCGCATACTGGAGTACACTCATAAAATTGAGGTCCGTGTGTACGACCATGTTGGCGATATTCCGGTGCACAAAAATTTCACCTGGGAGGGTTCCCGTGATCTCGTTGGCGGGCACCCGGCTGTCGGAGCAGCCCACCCACAGGAAGTCAGGCGATTGTCCCTGGGCCAGCGTAGTGAAGTAGTCGGGGTTACTCTCGATGATATTCGCTACCCAGGCCCGGTTATTGCTGAGGAGTTTTTGATAGGACTTTTGCATAAAAGCTATAGATGATGGGGGAAGGGGGGATTAATGGTGGCCAGAGACCGCTACTTCCGTGATACCGCGGACTTCGAGGGCAATGTGTTTTTGAGCAGCTGTCTCCCGGAACTGCTGGATGATCTCCAGGACATCGTAGTCAATAATTTTGGTGTTGCTGCCGTCAATCAGCACACGTGCATGCTCCGGTAACTCATTGAGGGTGACAAGGACACTGGCTTTGTTGAGGAAACTGACTTCCTGGGCCAGCTCTATGACGATCCTTTCACCAGCCGGAGTAGGTTCTGTCCGGGCAAAGGCAGAGGTGCGGTAGTTGTTGCGCAGGATATAAAACACTGCTACCACCATACCGATCGCGACACCTTCGAGCAGGTCCGTGAGCAGCACCCCCACGATGGTCGCCACAAATGGCAGGAACTGATCCCAGCCCAGCTTGTACATCTGCACAAACAGAGAGATACGGGTCAGCTTGTACCCGACCAGCAGCAGGACGGCTGCCAGGGCCGCGAGGGGGATCATGTCCAGGAAGGACGGGATGAGCAGGACGCTGGCCAGCAAAAACAACCCGTGAAACACCGCAGACCAGCGGGACTGCGCTCCTGCGTAGATATTGGCGGAGCTGCGCACGATGACAGCCGTCATCGGGAGGCCCCCGATCAGCCCGCAGAGGATATTGCCGATCCCTTGTGCCTTGAGTTCCTGGTTAGGGGAGGACACCCGGCGCTCAGGGTCGAGTTTGTCAGTAGCTTCCAGGCTCAGGAGGCTCTCCATGCTGCCGACGACGGCCAGGGTCAGGGCGGTGATCCAGGTATTGATATGGGCCAGGGCGCCAAAGTCAGGCATATGAAACCAGCTCTCGCCTTTGGCAGCCTGCGGGAGCCGCACCAGGTGTTCACCGGAGAGACGCCACTCAGCAGGCAGCAGGAAGGTGTTGACCAGAATACCGGCTATCACCGCCAGCAGGGCGCCGGGGATCATGCTGGCTACTGGCATTTTTTTGATAAAAGGCCGCTCCCATATCAGCATCAGCACCAGGCCGATCAGGCATATCACCAGCGCACCTGGCTCTATGTGCTGGGTGAGTTTCATGAGTTCGGAGAATGTATTTTCGCCGTCAGCCTGCAAAAACGCCTCCTGCCCCTCCGCGATGATGTCATCGCCAAACGCGTGCGGAATCTGCTTGAGCAGCAGCAGCAAACCGATGGAGGCCAGCATCCCCTTGATGACGGCCGACGGGAAATAATACGCCACAATCCCTGCCCGCATGAATCCCAGGGCCAACTGCAGCAGACCTGCCAGGATCACCGAGCATAAAAATGCCTCAAAAGAACCTGCGGCCCCGATAGCGGCCAGTACGATCACATATAAACCAGCCGCAGGACCGCTCACACTCAACTGGGAGCCGCTCAGCAGCCCCACTAAAATACCCCCTGTGATGCCCGTGATAAGGCCCGCTGCCAGCGGTGCGCCGGATGCCAGCGCGATCCCCAGACACAGGGGCAAGGCCACCAGAAAAACGACCAGACCTGCAATCAGGTCCTGCGCATAGTGTGCCCGAAGGTCTTCAAACAATTTTTTCATACAAAAAAGTAAGGTAAGTGCCAATTGGATACGTCAGCAGCAAGCATATGCCTGCTGGTCAGCTACCTCCCGATGGTCAGGTAGCGGTAGAAAATACAAGTGTTACACCGGGTAAACAGACTTCAGGGATGCCTCACGCTTCTGGCGGCATCAGGAGGGTATCAGCCACGTACCGGCTGATCAGGGCTATCTCATGCAGATAATACACCTGATCAGGGTCGGGGATGAGGGGTCTGAATACAGTTGGCGGCAGATAATCCTGGATTTTTTTGAGCGAAACGTCTTCTTTCCCCTCGGCATCACACTCGCCTTCAAGCTCGGCAGGTGCCTGTGTCGCCTTGTTGAGCATCAGGGATACCGGGTGAGGATGGTCTCCTGACCGGAAACAGATACGCCCTTCAGGTGGTATGATTGCCGGCACCGTACACAAGCTGATACACAGCATCCAGCCGCAAAGCCCGAAAGCCAGCGTGTGTTGGGAAGCCAACCGGCTGCTGATATAAGAGGTGTACGGCATGAAAAGGCTCTTCCAGAATGGGCGAAAAATACGGATAAATCTAACCAGACAATATTATCCCTATATTAATACTGGCGTAGGGCCTTGATTGTTTCGCCGTGAGCGTAACTTTCAGGATTTATCCGGGCGTACGTCACGGCTGTCGGCTGACATTATCGGGTTTGTATCCCCACGTGAGACGATCTCAGCCAGGGTGGTGCCCTCCAGGATACGCAGGGTGTCCTGGTGTACGTCCTTAAATACAGAGCGAATCCCGCAGGTCTCCTCGTCCTGGCAGGTGTCACAGCGCTCATAATAGTTGGCGGAGACACAGGGCAGGAGGGCGATGGGACCATCCAGCAGGCGCATGACCTGGGCCAGGGTGACGTCTTCCGGGGTCTTGAGCAGGTAATATCCACCCCCCTTGCCTTTTTTACTGCTGAGGATGCCTGCATTGCGGAGGTCAAGGAGGATCGCCTCCAGAAACTTCTGCGGGATATGCTCTTGCTCGGCTATCTGGCTGATCAGTACCGGACCCTGGTTGTAGCGCCGGGCCAGATGCGCGAGCGCATTGAGGGCATATCGGGTCTTTTTCGAAATCATAACTGCAAAAATAACATATTTTCGACTGTCGCTCAAATACTTGTCAGCCAAATCTGATGCAAATGCGTATAATAGGTGTCCTGTCAGGAGTGATCGGCTCGCAGATGGTCTTATTTTGGCCTCCTTTGGAGAGGCCCGCGGCTCCGATGTGGGCCAGTATGCTGCGGCCGGGATAGGTTGTATTCCCAAAAAGTAGTATATTTATCCGACGTACAAACTCATATAAATATGACCTTATCACGTCCCTTGCCCGAAGTCATGTACAGCCCGGAAGCCTATCTTCAGCGGGAACAAGAGGCGCGGATCAAGCTGGAGTATTTTAATGGAAGAATCACCCCTATGGCCGGAGGTACTGCTTCACACAATAAGATATCTGCTCGTATGATTACTGCCTTGGTTACGGCACTGGATAACAGACCGTTTGAGGTGTACACGAGCGACATGAAAATTCATATTCCGGAAGTGAATACCTTCGTATATCCGGATGCTGTTGTTGTAGCACTGGCACCTGCGTTTTATGAAGGGCGTCAGGACATTCTCACCAATCCGCTGCTGGTGGTCGAGGTAAGCTCGCCCTCCAGTGAGGCGTATGACCGGAGCCTCAAGTTTGATTATTATCGCCATATCCCCAGTTTTCAGGAGTATGTAGTCGTCAGCCAGGACCGCCCGCACGTGTCGGTATATACCCGCGAGGCTGTGGACCTCTGGCGTATGACAGACCATCCCGGTCTGGAAGGGGACATCCTGTTGCGCTGTATCGAGACCCGGATACGTCCTGAAGATATATACAAAGGCATTACGTTTGGGTAAAAGGGCTCCCTGACGGGGATATCAGGCTTGGGGATGCTGGGGATAAGATGTTATAATCGCCTCACGTACAGCATATAATCATATAGTACACAAAGGTGGCCGCTGGCTTTTGCCGTTCAATATTTGGTTTGTCCCGCAAAAAATACCACTTTACCCATCTAGTACCCCAAACCTGCTCATTCATATATGCAATCATCATCCCCCAAGCCGGCATCAGCCGCAGGCGAGTTTCGCCCGTTTATCTCCCCACGTGAGTTCCTGCCAGAGTTTACGCCCAAGGCGATCCTGCTGGGGTCTCTGTTTGGGATTATTTTTGGTGCAGCCACGGTGTACCTCGGCCTGAAAGTCGGCCTGACCGTCAGTGCCTCCATCCCGATTGCCGTACTGGCGATTTCAGTCTTCAAACGGATCGGCAAAGCGACCATACTGGAGAGCAATATTGTCCAGACCATTGGTTCGGCTGGTGAGTCCGTAGCCGCCGGGGTTGTATTTACCGTACCGGCCCTTCTCTTTTTGGCTGGTGGCAGGGAATATTTTCACTATTTCCAGATATTTTTCCTCGCGCTTTCGGGCGGGATTCTGGGCACCCTGTTTATGATTCCGCTGCGCCGCTCCCTGATCGTCAAAGAACATGGCAACCTGACCTACCCCGAAGGCACAGCCTGTGCAGACGTCCTCATTGCCGGTGAAAAGGGGGGCAATCTGGCCCAAAAAGTATATTATGGCCTCGGAATTGCCTTTTTGTACAAAGGACTGATGTCTATCCTGGGCTTGTGGAAAGAAGTCCCCGCCTACGTATTTGCCCGGAAATCAGCCCTGCCCAATGCGACGATGAGCGGGGAAATTGTGCCGGAGCTCCTGGGTGTCGGGTACATCATCGGGCCACGCATCGCCGGGGTCATGGTAGCCGGGGGGATTCTCTCCTGGTTTGTGCTGATCCCCCTGATCACACTGCTCGGCGACCACCTGACTGCTCCTTTTGCACCCGGCACGATCCTCATCTCGGAGATGAGTCCGGGTCAGATTTGGAATACCTATATCCGGTATATCGGTGCGGGTGCCGTGACCTTTGGGGGGGTGATGACCCTGATCAAAACCCTGCCGACCATTGCCAGTGCGTTCAGTGATTCTTTTAAGGAACTGCGCAAGGGCGGATTTCAGGCCCAGGGAGAAGATGTGCCACGTACAGAGCGGGACATTCCGCTGATTTGGGCCCTGCTGGGTGCCCTGGTGCTGATTATTTTTATGGCGGTGATACCTGGTATGCCTGTCAACTGGCAGTCCTCGATCATGATCGTGATCTTCGGGTTCTTTTTTGTGACAGTCTCTTCCCGGATCGTAGGGCTGATCGGCTCTTCCTCCAACCCGATCTCCGGTATGACCATCGCCACCCTGATGGCGACGGCCCTGATATTTGTCGGTATTGGTTGGACTGGCGACACGTTTCAGCCGATAGCGCTGGTCGTAGGGGCGGTGGTGTGTATCGCTTCTGCCAATGCTGGTGCGACCTCTCAGGACCTGAAAACAGGGTATATCATCGGGGCAACACCCTTCTGGCAGCAGGTCGGTCTGCTCATCGGGGTGCTGGTCTCAGCCGTGATTATCGGGATGACAGTCCTCCTGCTGGAGAGTGCTATCGGGATTGGAGAGGCTACGACAGAACATCCTAATCCGCTGCCTGGTCCACAGGCTACCCTCATGGCTACGGTGATCAAGGGGTTGCTCAGCCAAAACCTGCCCTGGGGACTGGTGATGATCGGCATGGGTGCCTCGGCAGTGATGGAGCTCTGCGGCGTGAGTTCACTGGCATTTGCGGTGGGTGCATACCTGCCCTTGTCTTCTACGACACCCATTTATGCCGGAGGCCTGGTCAAATGGCTGGCTGACCGCCGCAACAAAACCCAGGATGAAGCCGAAACCGGACCCGGTGCGCTCTTTAGCTCTGGTCTGATCGCGGGCGGCTCGCTGACAGGGATTCTGGTGGCTATCCTGATCGGTACCAATATCGGCACAGACGCTACGGGTGCCCCTGTCTCACTCCTGAGCCGGATCAATACGGGCATCGGCGAACATATCGGCGTATGGGGCGACCTCCTCGGGCTGAGTATGTTCCTCGCACTCGCTTTTATGCTCTACTGGATCGCGACCCGCAAGGAAAAACTATCCTGAGCTTCGGGCAAAAGACTTGTACACAGGCGGGATGGCGACATCTGGCCTGTGTAGTTTCTGCCGGGCAGGTCGTCAGATCGCCTCAGGCGCATACACGACGTACACGCCGGGGGCGGGCTGGTGTCCCTGTCGGAGACGGTCAAACCAGGCGGGAAGGGCATCAAAGGGTACTGGTTCGGTCAGGAGCTGATCAAATACCGGGTCTTGCAGCAGGTCCCAGACAACAGCCTTGCGCCGCCTGAAGTCCCAGCGTGGAAGGCGGGTGGCCGGTAGGTGTGATACCTGCGAGGAGAGGATCCGCTTGCGCCCGGCGTGAAAGTGTCCGCCCAGTGAGAGGGAAACAGGCCGGTCGCCATACCAGCTCAGCTCTACAAGGGTGGCCTCCGGGCCGGTCAGGTCCAGGGCTGTCTGTAGTCCGGGGGCGGTCGCACTGGTATGAAACACGACATCACAACTGGCCGGGGCAGGATCGGCACCCACCTGAAATCTCAGTTGTCGGGCCTGATGCTGGCGTACAGGTGAGGTGTCCCATACTGTCAGGTGTATGCCGGGGATTTTTTGGACCAGCAAGCCGGTCAGGAGTCCGACCAGGCCCATCCCCACGATGGCGACCCGGTCTCCAAGGCTGACCTGGCTGTCCCAGACAGCGTTGAGTGCGGTCTCCAGGTTGCTGGCCAGGACTGCCCGCCGGAGCGGGATGCCTGACGGGATGGGCGAAAGGGCCGATGCAGGAACCCTGAGCAGGGTTTGGTGGGGGTGCAGCAGGTGAACCCATTGGCCTGACAGCGGGTGGTCAGGGCTGAGGACTTCACCGACCAGTGAGTACCCGTATTTGACCGGAAAAGTAAAACTTCCCCCCATAAACGGCACCTGCATATCAGCCTGAACCTCAGCCGGTACCCGGCCCAAAGCTACCAGCCGCTCGGTACCGGTGCTGATCAGGGAGTGACTGGCACGTATCAGTACCTCGTCAGGCCCGGACGCAGGCAAGCCTACGGGCAAAATCTGGGTTTCTGCAGGACTGATATGCCAGCAGGCAAAGGCTTTTTCCATACCAGCTCAGGATTGCAGGCGGGCATATACATCTCCGTGGCGATGATCCGGCCCAAAGGTGCGGAAAATCGCCCGCAGTGTTTCGTCAGAAACCCACTGCTCAGATGCCCAGCGCTGGGACTCGCCGTAGGACCAGTTGTACACATACGTACCGATCCGCGCCAGTTCATCCATACAGGCAAAGGTGCGGTGTGGGGTGTAGGCAAAATACTCAAAGGAAAGGGCCGGGACAGGCTGGGACAATCCTTTTAATACCTCCACTTCAAAGTCCTCCACGTCTATTTTGCAAAAATCCGGTATGCCGTAATTTTTAATAAGTTGATCTAAGGTGACAACCTCTACCGGTATTTCATAGTCCCAGGACACAGCCACCCGACTTTTGTCCGCCAACTGCTGCTGCCAGGATTTGTCGGGCGATAAGGTACTGACCGTGGGCGTGCGCTCGCTGACCTGAAGGGCTGCGGTGCCGCTTTGGGCTCCTGCCGCTACCGGCAGGAGGGTAAACTGCGGATGATTGGCCCATTTTTTCTTCAGAAATGTGATACAGGCAGGCTGTGGCTCCAGTGCTACGACCCTGGCACCGAGCGCCAGCCAGGCATCCGTACGGTTGCCGAGATGTGCCCCGATGTCAAAGCACAAAGCTCCGGGTGAGACAAAGGCCTGATAAAACCGCTGTAACCGTCTCCGGTTGAAGGGTTTGTAGTAATACATCAGGATGGAGCGCAGTACCCCCCTCCATCGGTTAAAAGCATTTCCGGCCATAGGTGTTACGAGTTGATCCGGTCAGAGCCGCAAGGTAAGCAGGATAATCTATACCCGTATATGCTTCCCGTGTGAATGCGGGTATTATCCGTGTGTTAATTTCAGGGACTCAAGACAACAAAATTGTCATATCCCTCGTTCATACAGGAGACTGTTGACGCCCGGTAACGTTACATCACCCCTCAAATTGTAACGTATAATTACACCTTGTCTTTTTCTGGGTTTTCGCTCAATTACCTTTTTATCCCATGCTTATGCCAGAAGCGCATACGCCCAAGGGGATCTTACGTCCGGCCTGGCTCATCTATCCCGATGCTTGTTTCCGGCACGAGATCGTCCTCACTGCTACGCCGCTGATGCTGATGGGATATGTCTGGTACAACGGCATCCGACAAGAAGCCGTGAGTGTTTCCGGATATATCGGCTCAGGTGAATGGGTTATGATCATGGACCGTTGCCTGTATCGCTGGCGCGTCATGCGACTGACGGAAGTTCAGTAGTTTTCCGCCCGACATCAACCCACAGGTAACCTTCTCCCAAAAAGACCTGCCAGGGAACTGAAACCCCGGATGCAGGTCTTTCGTTTATTTGCCGGTCAGGTGATCCCAACCGTGCAACCTTTTGCCGCATGGGCGCACCTTTTATGATACGCTTATCCTTATACGCTTAACCGAACAGTTACTGACATGAACAGACTGCTGGAATCTTTTCGTACCGCCAACGCCCGGATGATGGGCATGCTGCTGCTCTCGGCTGTACTGGGTAGCGGCCTGACAGTAGGTATGCTGAAACTGGCCGAAGGCCGCAGACCCCTGGTGATCGAACACCGGGATGGCACCCCTGCTGTGCAGAGCAGCTACACCGCTGACGGCTCACCTGTTGATTTTACGTATGCAGCTGAGAAGGCCATGCCTTCCGTGGTGCACATCAAGTCCACCCAGCTCCGCAGCAGCGGGCGCACCCTCTCTCCTGGGGTACCGGACATCTTCCGTGATTTTTTTGGAGATGAATTTTTTAGCCCCAGCCCCGGCGGCTCTCAGCCCAGTGTAGGCACCGGCTCCGGGGTCATCATTTCGGCTGACGGCTACATCATCACCAACAATCACGTCATAGACGGTGCCAGCGACATTGAGGTCTCCCTCAGCAATAACCAAACGTACAAAGCTGAAGTCGTGGGTGTGGATCCCTCCACAGACATCGCCGTGATCAAGGTCGAGGCTGATGGGCTGACCGCGATCCCCTTCGGCAACTCCGACCAGGTGCGGGTAGGTGAGTGGGTATTGGCCATTGGCAACCCATTTAACCTCAACTCAACGGTGACAGCCGGGATTGTCAGTGCCAAAAGCCGCAACATCAATATCCTCCGCGACCGTGCTGCCATTGAGTCATTTATCCAGACAGATGCTGCCATTAACCCTGGCAACAGTGGGGGCGCCCTCGTAAACCTCGCAGGTGAACTCATCGGCATCAACACGGCCATTGCCAGCCCGACCGGCTCTTACTCCGGATATGGATTTGCAGTACCGGTTGTCCTCGTGCGCAAGATCGTGGAAGACCTGGTACAATACGGCACCGTGCAGCGGGGATACCTCGGAGCCACCATTCGCAGCCTTGACGGTAACCTTGCCCGCGAAAAAGGACTTAACCTGACCGAAGGGGTATATGTGGATAGCCTGCTGGCGAATAGTGCCGCCGAAGAGGCTGGCATTAAGTCCGGGGATGTGATTACGGCCGTGGACGGCAAAACCGTCAAAAGTTCTTCTGACCTGCTGGCTGCTGTCGGGGCACGCCGCCCGGGTGACAAAGTGGCCGTTGTCCTGAGCCGCAAAGGCCAGACCCGTGAGGTGACAGTAGTCCTTAAAAACCGCGCAGGGAATACAGACATTGTCAAAAAGTCTGAAACAGGCGCCCTCAACAAACTCGGGGCAGAATTTGAAACCCTGGCACCTGAAGTGGCCCGCAAGCTGGGCCTGGAGGGCGGCGTACGGGTATCCAGCCTCTCCGCTGGCAAACTCAGCCAGTCCACCCAGATCCGGACGGGTTTTATCATCACCCATGTGGACGGCAAGCGCGTCCGCAATGTCGAGGAACTGGACACTGCGCTTGACGGTAAGTCAGGCGGGGTCATGCTGGAAGGGTTTTATGAGAATAATCTCGCCCGTAAGTATTACTACGGATTTGGCCTCGACTAAGTGTCAAGTTGCTGATATACAGCCGCTCCATCGGGGCGGCTGTTTTGTTTACAGCCGGTCAGCCATGTAGGCAATCCATTCGGCCTGGATCAGGAGCATCCCCCCCCAGCCGATCCATATCCACGGGTGTGGGAGTGAGCCACGATAGTCCAGGGCCTGCCCTGCCGGCAAGGCAAGCAGGGCCATAACAGGCAGGTGGTACGTAGGGTGTGAAAATACCAGCAGATATGGCAGCATATAGGCAGCCACCCAGATCAGGGCCAGTCTGCCTGTGGGAGCCGGGCGTATGCACAGGCCTGCAAGGGCCAGTCCGAGCAGCAGCAGATACAGGCTGGCATCCAGGCCCAATACGGATATCCGCAGAACTGAAGCGGTCGGGTCCAGGCTGCCGGCTGTGTAGGTGTCGAATGCCCAGAAGGTCCTGAACCGGCTCAGCGTGCGGAGGACAAACCCCCCAGGATCGGCCCCGATATAGGACCAGGCAGCCGCTGACCAGGCGGCATCGCGTGTGGCAGCGGGCAGGGCCTCTACCGAGTCCCGGAAGGTATATAACCCCGCATACGCCGGATCGTCCCGAAACTCGTGCGAACCCAGATCCCAGGTGGCGTAGGCATCGGTCCAGGGACTATTGCCCAGAAAAAAATTATAACTGTTGGATTCGTTGACGAATATCCAGCGTCCGGTCTCCTCGCGGAGGTGGAGATTCCAGGCGGTGACAGGCCCCAGGGCGGCCAGCAGCCAGCATACCACGGGCAAAGGGCGGCGCAGCCGCACAAGGCCCGCCGGGACGAGCAGGACGGTGGCGGGTCGTATCAGGATCGCAGCCGCCAGCAGCAGCCCGGCCCCGCCTGCCCGTACACCTGCGCGCCAGCCTGGGGCTGCCCCGTCGAGATGTCGCAGGGCCGCGACCAGGCAGAGTGCCACCGGGAGATGGCTCAGGGGGGCTGTGGCGTGATGGATATACGCCGGGTACAACGCAAACACCAGGTGCAGCAGGTTTAGGCTGGAACGGGATACCTTGTCCTGCAACCAACACTCCAGCTCCCGCACAAAGACCAGCCACACACTGATCATCAACACGGGTACAGGTAATGCGTTTTTCGTAAGTTGTTGAAATACAGCCAGTAATACCGGAAGGCCCGGCGGCCAGTAGAGATTGAGGGGCAGACCCCGGGCCAGGTTGTCTGCCTGTGCCATATAATAAACGGCATCTCCCGTATACAGCCCGCTGCCCCGCCAGCCCGCATACAGGATGCGCACCAGCAGCCCGGCAGTCAGGATGGCCGGCAAGGTCAGGCGGTGCGCCAGCCAGCGGGGGAGTGGGACGGTCATGTGGGCGTTTGCGTTTGAAAGGGCAAGTTTACGAAACGTTAGAGGGTTAGTAAACTTGAACGAGCATTTGCTGCATAAGTCCTGCCGGGCTCTGAACCCGAAGTATATACGTGCCCGGGGCAATTCCCTCCAGTGGAACCCTCGTCTGCGTGCCGCCTGGCCGGGTCTCAAGCAGTATTTGTCCGTGTAAGGTCAGGAGCTGCACCGACTCGATACGCTGGCTACAGGTGATAACGACTTCCTGGTCGGCTGGCTGAGGATATATCCGCAGGTCAAGGTCAGACCGGGGGGACTGCGAGTTGATGATTTCCTGAAATACAACCAGCGAGTCGCCCTCAGTAGCCTCTATGCTGAGGGAATCCTGGTTGAGGTTCATCGCCAGTCTCGGGACAATGGAAAGATTTAATTGTCTGCTTTCCACTGTTTTGCCCGAGATGTTGTCAATGGTGATGATCATAAAAGAGCCGATTCTGCCCTGCCCATTTACCATCTGCTGGTCTGTGCGTGTCAGGGCAGCCTCCACCTGGCCGAGGTCGTAGAAGTCTTTGGATAAATACGCAGTGTTGACACCCTGCTCTCCAAACCACGTGCTATCCGGAATGAAGGCTGCGCTGCCTGCCTGCACCAAGGCCGTGTCGTAGGTGATGGTAAAGGCAATTCCATACAATTGATCAGCGGTGTCCAGCGGAGTGCCCAGGAAAACATCTGCCATGAGGGTATCGCCCACCATGACGGAGTCAACCGGGATCGAAAGGTACAGGGGCGGCCCGTCAAGTGTCCTTTCAGCGCCGTTGCGGTTGTGGATCAACCCATAGTTTTGTGATATGACCTGGATGTCCGCCTGGCCGACAGTGCCATCTGCATCGCAGTCTGCATATTTCCAGTCAATAAAATTTGAAAACTGAGGCCCCCAATTTGCGCCTGCGGATTGCCCGGTCCAGGCAGTACTACCATTGGGGCGGAGGGAGCCGTTGGCACCCCATGCGACACCCAGGTAGAGGACATCCACAGAGTTGGCGGTACCATTGTCGTCCACATCACCCGGCCAGATCAGTTCATCTCCGTCACAGAGCAGCGAGTGGGAGAGGGTCAGGCTGGTAGCGGTCGGGAAGATGGTTGTCGTCTGGAGCTGGATCACAGGTGCCAGTGGATCTGGCGGAAAGTACTGGGGCGGAGGTGGCAGGACGATCTGTGGGTAGTCGTAGGCAGTATCGGTCATGCTGCACCCGGGTGTTCCCTGCCAGTTGAAGCTGAGAATCAGGTTGTTTGCATTATAATAATTGTCGCCCCGGCTGATGGCATAGACTTTATCCTGCTCAGATACAAAGTCCTGTACAGGTGGAAAGTAGTTCTGGTGATTCCGGCGGATGATATTGAGCGTACCTGTAAAGCGGACAAATACCCCTGTATTTTCATAAAAGTCTCCCCCGCCTCCGAGTTTGCCAATAAAGGTCTGAGCATTGTGTTGGTAAAGCAGCCCTTTTTCAGCCAAAAATGAGGAGGAACATTGTATTAAATGTACATATCCGAAGCTACTAAAGTGTTCGGTGCACAACATGGTAAGTTTATGGTTGACGGGGTCTGCCAGTTGGATTTCTGTTAGATAATCCGCTTCCTGATTTGTATAGGTCCACACGGGTCCTCCGGGTGGCACAGAAGCAGTACCAGCATAAATGGGAATTACAGGTACATAATTGCCAGACAGGGTATCGGTTCGATTCCAGGCAATCCAAACCGTGTCTGGTCCCTGTACCACTACATTGCTGGAGGGAGCAACAAAATTTAAGTTTCCCTGAATAGAAGGATCCTGCAGGGCCGCCGTATGTGTCCATTGAACCGCGCCTGCCGGGGTCAGCTTGATTGTATGGCCGAAGTTATCACCTGTGACAGGTTGATGAAGGACACATGCGACAACGGCCGCGCCATCGCCATAGCAGTCCATTCCCGTGAGATCCCTGATTACATAAGGAGAAGGTGCCGTGAACTTCCGGGCCCATAGAACCGTACCCTGTGGATTCGTGCGGATGAGTTTTATGGACGAAAAACCCGGTGTGGCATCGTTGCCGGTGCCCGCAAGCAGCAGGCCACCATTTTGTGCCTGCCGGACAAACTTCATCTCGTCCTTGCCAGCATCTCCCGGATCGGGATAAGCAATTGTGCTGAGTATCTGTAGCGAGGTGTCCTGGCGGATCAGCAAAAAATCAGATTGGCTGGTAGTATCAGTGCTGCCGCCCATGAGCAGGTGTTGGCCACTCCATTCGATGGTCGTAAGCTGCACAGGTTGCTGGAACTCCCGGATCTGGGTGTTTTGTGCCTGGGTGGCAGACAGGGCAAGTAACAAGCCCACGATGGTCAGGAAGGATCGGATCATGACGGATAGATTTAAGGATAGCAAGTTGAAGGGATAAGCCGATCGGATCAAATACAAAAAACAGGTATTGCCGGTATTTAAAACAAAAAGTAGAAAGCTAACATATTAATAATCAATAAAATATTAAATTAATTGCCGGAAGTATGGAACACAGCAAAACCCTCCGTCTGCTCAGGGCGATGAGTCGCCGGGAGCGCAGCCAGTTTCGGGCCTGGCTGCCGTTGTCCGCTGGCCGCCAGACAGCCCGGCTCGTGGCTGTATGGGATATGGTCGAGCCGTCTGTAGCAGGCTCCGTACAGCCGCCGACGCGGGAGGCCCTGTATGCGGCTGTTTTTGGGGCTGACAAGACCTATCATGATAAGCAGGTTAGGTACCTGCTGGCAGATTTTAATCAGGCCTGTAAAACCTTCCTGGGTTGGCTGGCCTGGAGCCAGGATCCCCATGCCCAGTATCGCTCAGTGATACAGGCCTTCGGACAGCGTGGGCTGGAGCAGGAGTTGGTACACGAGCCTGCGCCACCTGACGAGCAGCCGGTGGACCGTATGCTCAGGATCCAGTTGCTGCATACCTACTGGCCTGCAGGTGGTAGCCGCGAAGCCCAGCCGCCCGGTGATGATGCCATGAAGGCCCTGGACGAGGTATTTCTTCTCTACAAACTCCGTGATGCCTGCGCCCTGCTGAGCCGCGCCAATGTATTTGCGGATCAGCCTGATATCCGTCTGCTGACGTCAGCCGTCGAAGAAGCCGCTTCCGGGGCCTACCGTGATCATGTCCTGATCCAGGTCTATCTGGCAGGTGTCCAGATGCTGCTACCATCGGCATCGCCTGCTGCTGCGGCACATCTGCGTCAGTTGCTGGATACAGCCGGCCCGGCGATCCCTGTTTCCGAGCAGCGAAACCTGTATTTTCTGCTGCTGAATACAGCGATCAAGCGCCTCAACCAGGGTGAGGCAGCAGCAGGGCAGGACGTATTTGGCTTGTACGCCATCCTGCTGGAGCGCAATCTCTTGCTGGAACAGGGATTTCTCCCCGCCAGCCATTTCAAAAACATCGTAGCCATTGGGGTTCGCCTTCGCGAGTTTGAACGCACGGAGACCTTCATCGGGACATACTGCCGTCAACTGCCGCCTGAGGAGCGCGACTCGGCACATGCCTATAACCTGGCCTATCTCGCCTTTGCGCAGGGTGCCTATCGTCAGGTACTGCGTCTGCTGAGCCGCTCAGACTGGAGTGATCCGTATTATCAGTTGGATGCACGGGTGTTGCTGCTGAAGACCTCCTACGAATTACAGGATTTTGAAGGGATGGAGTACCATCTGAGCAGCCTCCGGGTTTTCCTGCGGCGTCAGCATCGCATTTCGGCGTATCAGCTCCGCCTTTTTCAACACCTGTCTGCCGCTATGCACCTGCTGCTGCGATGTCAGGCGGGCTTTCAAGGTCCGGAGCGACTCCTACGGTATCTGGCAGATCACCCGGATACCGCAGCGATCGGCTGGTTACAGGAGAAAGCAACTGCGCTGACTAATGGATTTACGTTTACAACGTAAACCTACAATCCCATAAAATTCAAGTTTACTAAACCTCTAAGGTTTAGTAAACTTGAATTTTTGAATTTTAATCATACAACGTTCCCATCCAGATAGTGACACGCTGCGCCTGGTGATCAAGGACGGTGACCAAATCCGGTGCGATAATCCCTGAAGGATTCATGATATTGCCTGGCACTCCCTTAAAGGTTATCAGCTCTATGGGCATGCTATAATAGATCTGCTGAAAGGCGTATCGGGGGACGTAATATTGAAAATAGGCCAGGGTCTGCTCGTACATCCGCTCGAAGCTAAACCAATTGCCCGGATCAAGGCGATAAAACCAGATGCCGAAGGAGAGGGCTGATAATATTTCGTCCTGAAACCGCTCGATATGTGCTGTTTTTACACCTGTGACAGCGGCCTGGGCAAGGCTGTCTACGACGTTTCCCTGCTGTGAGATGTCGGAGAGTTTTTCAGAAATGAACGCCCGGTAAGCAGCCTCATTGCCAGCAAGCTCCTGGAAATGTTCTGTGTTTTCGATGGGAAATTCAAAAATCCAGACGGGCCAGTTTTCCCGATAAATAACGTTGTTCACATACAGGCTGTCGCGGAATGCTTCGGCGGCTGTCCTGCCGAATGAGTACACGAGGTCTTTCCAGATACCTGCCCCAAAACCAGGGATGGCATCCAACTGCTCCAGGGTGTCAAACTGCCCGGCGTCCTGCTCCGCACGAACTTTCAGGATACGGGCCGCGAGGGCTGGTCCGATCGTACGGCCAGGGCCATCGGCAGGATCATCCTGAATGAGGGTATCCATAATGTCGCTGACCTGTTGTACCTGATTAAAGAACGCAAGGATACGCACGGCTACCTTGGGGGGGATATTTTGTAGATTCATAGGGGGGGAATATAGGGTATGGGCATTACAAACGACTGTGGTAAGCTACCGAATATTTCGTTGTTCCGTCCGGTGCGGATTTTTTATCATTGTTAAATATTGTCGCGGGTTACGTTAAGAAAACCAGGTGCTTCTATCCACGAGTATGGCCACTAAGGCCTGCTTTTTGGCGACCCAGCTGACACCTGGCGGCAATATTTTTACAAAAAACTTCCTATCTTCACTCCGTGAAAAATCTCACCCATATCGCCAACCCGCTCTACGACGTAGTCTTCCGGTACATGATGGAGGACAACCGGGTGGCGCGGCTGTTTTTGAGCGCCGTGCTGGGGGAGGAGGTAGAGGACCTGGTGTTTAGCCCTACGGAGTACAGCCGCAAGCTCGGGGGCGAGGCGGGCATCACGGTCACCCGTATGGACTTCAGCGCCCGTATCCGCCAGGCAGACGGTCAGTTGCGGCTGGTGCTGATCGAGCTTCAGAAGGCGAAGTACCATCACCAGTTGATGCGTTTCCGGAGTTATCTGGGCAAGCAATATCAGAACCCGCAGAACCTGGACCCGTCCGGGTCCCCCCTGCCGATCTATCCGGTGTATATCCTGGCGGAGTCCTTCACGACCGAGAAAGTACCGGTGATCCGGGTGAGCCGTGGG
>JANRLQ010000072.1:0-45722 GCA_033762375.1 Bacteroidia bacterium | reverse complement strand
GGCGCCACGTCAAATGTCCGGCCACTGATCGCAAAGAGCAGTTTTTCGAGGTTCTGGAGACGCTGCCAGTCATAGGTGGCTTTGGAAGCCAACTGTATAATTTCTTCCGGAGTAAAGGGTTTGGCCAGGTACCCTACGTCTACTCCTCCACGCGCCTGTATCTCGCTGGCGGAGTAGTCGCTGTAGGCTGTCAGCAGGTATATCTGTGCTTTGGTATCAATCTCACGTATTTTTTGGCAGGTCGTCAGGCCATCCCACCCGGGCATACGCAGGTCAATAAAGATCAGGGAGAAGGGGGTGTAGCGAGCGATTGCCTGTCTGACCATCTCAAGCCCATCCTGGCCATTCGTCGCTTCCTGAATGGTATATTCAAATAGTTGCTCGGGAGGGGCGACAGGCGTGGGCTTTTCGTCAAAAAGCGCAGCTGAGGCAGCAGAGTAATCCTTCGTCTGAGCAGGATTAGGCATCAGAATCTGCCGGATACTCTCCCGGACGACATCTTCATCGTCTATAATCAGAATTCGGGTATTAAATTCGTTGCTCATACGAGTAAGATGCCCGTTGGAAGTTTTTACAGGTAGGACTTATATTGAGTAAGCTATATTAAGAATAAATTATATAGCTTGGTCATCATGTGAAGAATATTTACCATTTGACTGACTCCCCTGGAGCAGGTGAATCAGGCGGTGAAGCTGATCGAGCTGGCCCCAGTCATGCGTAGCTTTGGAGACCAGTTGCAGGATTTCTTCCGGTGCAAATGGTTTGGCGAGGTAGCCCACATCCGGCCCTGCGCGTCGTATGATTACATCTGGCGTATGGTCTGAAAAAGCGGTCAAAAAACATATTTTGGCCTGCGGATCTATTTCCCGGATTTTTTCGCAGGTTTGGAGCCCATCTATACCAGGCATCCGCATATCCAGCAGGACCAGGGCATAAGGCGTATGGTTGAGGATAGACTGGTGTACTTTGGTGATCCCTTCGAGGCCGTTTTCGGCTTCATGGATCAGGTACACTTCATGCTGCTGAAGAGAGGTGTTGTCATCCTGCTCAAACAGCAATGACGAAAGATCTGCCAGATCGGGGTGCTGAAGCAGGGGAGGATTCAGGATATGGCGGATGCTATCCCTGACGACGGCGTCGTCGTCTATGACCAGGATGCGATTATTTACAGGTTTTGAGCTCATGTGGTTTTGACATCATTGCGTGGAGTGTGCACCATACATACATGCGTCAGATTTTTGGGCAACAATCAGGTGTAGGGCATGCTCATATCCTCGGCGGGTTGTATGGGCAGGGTGACACTGACCAGTGCGCCCAGTCCGGGTCCGGGGCTGCTGATATGCAGGAATCCCCGGTGACTGGCGATGATACGGCGGCAGTTGGAGAGACCCAGGCCAGACCCGGCGTGTTTGGTTGTATAACCCGCCTGCATGAGCATATCCCCCGCCTCCCGCGTAAATCCACATCCATTGTCCTGAAACAAAATCTCCAGCACAGCGTCTGCCGGGAGGTGCCGCACCTCAATCTGTAGGTACTTTTCGCGGTCATCCGTGACCGTATCAAAGGACTCTGTAGCATTTTTGATCAGGTTGAGGCAGACCTGCACCAGCCGGGTCTGGTCACCCTGCAAGGCAGGCAGGGCATCCGGAATAGCCAGCCGTAACTGGACACCTTTCCGGATAAAAGTGCGCTCCTGCATGGCCAGGGCATCGTGTATTACCTGCGCGATGCTCACCAGCTGGCGTCCCTGCTGTCCCCGGTCCCAGAGATACCGGCGCTGAATGTCCAATATCTCCTGGATATGGGTGGTGGTTCTGTTCATCTCCTGCAAGACTTGCCGGAGATACGTCTGGTTTTGGGTCAGTCCCTCTGTGAGCACCTGCACAAACCGCAGGAGTTGACCACCCTTCTGCGGGCCGAGGGCCTGGTCTATCTCGTTTTGCCGCCGGCTGATCAGGGTATGCAGTTTTTCCATCTCGGCCATTTCTGTCCAGTTCAGGCCGCTGCGCATCCGGGAGATCTGGGAACCGAAGGCCATGACGGCATTGCCGATGTCATGCAGGACCCCGGAGATGGTCTCAAATTTTACGGTCTGAATCGCCTGCGCTTCCCGCACCTGCTGCTCTTGTTCTGCCTTACGTACCTGATCTGTAATATCTATAAAGGCATACTGATACACCAGCGCTGAAATACGGATGACCGTGAGGGAAAATATCTGATATTCGTCTGCCAGGTCCGGCGAGCTGACCTTCCAGGCAGCATGGCGCAGTATTTCGCCTGCAGGCGCATTAAATGCCTCGATCCGTGTGCGCAGATCCGGCTGATAGTGTCCGATGATGTCGAGCAGGTTGGTCATGTCCAGCCCGATGGCCAGTGAAACGGGTACCAGGTACTGTGCCCCGACCGCATTGAGCATAATAATCTTGCCATCAGGGTCACATTGCGCCAATGCGAAAGGACACTGATAGATAAAAGCCAGAAGTTCCTGGTAGTTCTCGTGTACCTGGACTTGCATACGAATAATTATAGTTTCATCACAAGCAAGTATTGAAGAGGCTCAGCGGCAGCTTTCAGCATTCGCAGTCGTACCCGTGTGGGTTTCATGCGATAGGTGAATACATAGTCCAGCATTTCGTCCAGGCTATCTGTATCTATATACCGCTGCGCGACCATAAAGTTATTGGTGCAGGGGGCTACCTGGGAAAAGAAATGTTTGCCAACGGATTGATGCGCAGGAATACCGGATAGATCCGTCTCATACTGGTTGATGCGCAGTACTTGTCCCTGGAGATCCATCTCGACCACACCCACGTCTAAGGTGTCAAATGCCGCCCCGGATAACGTGGAGAGGATGGACATGACCTCAGGTGCCGTGCGTGTGAACAGGTTCATTGTCAGAAAAAATTGCGTTTAATCCCTGGCATATCTATGATACACATTACGGTATGTCCATACTTGTATCAAGCTACAGAAAAATCCCGGATCACAGCATCCGGGACATAAATATTTTCAACTGTGGCAGATGGGATATCGGGTGCGTGTATATAGAATTGATAATCAAATTACTACATCGTGGGCAGGCAGGGGTTTTGCTCCGGGACGTACTGGAGGTTGTCCACGAGGATATTGCCGCTGTACTTGGGCATGACGGTATAGTAGGCCTCCAGCAGGATATAGGGATAATCAGCCTCTGGCTTGAAGACAAAGGGATACGTGTACCAGGTATCGTGGGTGACAGCAGGAGACTCCCAGAGGAGTTGTTGGGGTTGGCAGGGGCCGGCAGCCCCCCACACACGCAGGCGTGCGTATCCGCCAAAGGTGATGCCAGCGGCGGCAAAAGTCTCCGTATGAGCCAGGTCCACGGTATAAACATAACAAACACCTGCCCGGAGCGGCTGTGCCAGATGCTGCTGACAGGTCTCCCACTGGCCTGGAAACGGCACCCCCTCTCCCCGGCAGATCAGGCTCAGGTAGGTATGACCGGATGCCGCATCTGTCAGCACCCCCCACGAACCGGGCTGGGTATCGGGGGTGCTCCCTGCGCCGCAGGGCTCCCAGCCATATGGTAAACTGGACGGGGCCGGATCACCCTCAAAGGACGCATTAACAATCACCTGCCCGGACAGGGACAGGTGCATGAGCGGGATCAGGCCGATGCAGATCAATACCCGGATCATGGCTTCTGGACAGTAGTGGTTTTAAGCTTGCGGTCCTGTCCCATCACCCCTACGACATAGGTGCCGGGCTTGAGGGTATTCCAGCCAGGAAGGTAATGAATATGGGTGCCCGGCTCAAGGCTGAGAGACTCATGGGCCAGTGTATTGCCCTCCATGTCAAACAATTCGATCCGTACAGCCTCTGTTATATCTGTGCTTACCTCTACTTTGATTGCCTGCCGCTGTACATCGGCGGATACCTGCTTGACCTGAAGGCCTTTCAGGTTGGGGTTATACACCACCTCTACGACGTCGGAGTAACTGTAGTCCTGGTCTTTGTCCACTTGTTTGATCCGGTAAAAGGTAGTGCCGGTAAAGGGGGCCGGATCCGGAAAACTGTAAGGCAGCAGATCAAAACTCCGGATGCTGCCACCCCGCTCTCCCATCGGCTCAAACTTGCGTCCGTCGCTGCTGCGCTCCACGACAAATACATCGTTCTCAAACTCCTTGCGTGTGGTCCACTCCACGACCACAAAGGCTCCGCCTTTGAGTTTGGCTCCAATGTACTCAAACTCTACGGGTAGCGGCTCCTGTATATGTTCCGGTTTGGTGACCGTGAGCCAGGCGTCAGGCTGTTTTTGATTTTTTTTCTCCGTCTCGGTCCAGTAGGGCACCACGCTGGCGGCGATCTGAGGGCGGGGGGCGTCTTTGGCTACGCTGATGTTAAAACCCCGCAGGCCATGGGACGAGGACGGGGGCGCGACGGGTACCTTGACCTGGTTATTGCCAAAGTACATATACAGCGGTGTCTTGCGCTGGGCATACAGCGTGTCCACGCTGACCCAGGCCTGGTATTCGCCAGCTTCAGGATTGTAGTTTTCGAGGGTGTGAAACAGCGGGGTGGCCCCATCTCCCCGGGTAAACCTAACATCATATCCAAGCGGATGCCGGACCTTGCCCCCAAAAGCGACGGACTTAAGGTCAGCACTGCTGATGCGGACCAGCAGCGGAAAGTCTGGCAGGTGCTGGTTGCCTGCTACCAAAAGACTGTCCACATACAAGGCACTCCGCCACTCGTAGCCGGGCATACGCCCCCTGCCACCACGGGGACTAAGTACCACTACAGCCACTACGGCCGCTAAAACAGCCGCACCTCCTGCGAGGGCACGGGTTATTTTCTGACGGGTAGAAACAGATACCGAAGAAGAAAGAGACAGGCGCTGCTTTGCCATAATACACTTGCTATAGGAGCGGTTAAGCAGCTGTAATATTATTCCAGTATTATAAATTTACACAATCAAAACAAACCTCTTTGTTACACCCCCTGAAAAAATGACCCGGGTACTGACAAGTACCCGGGCCGGGTTTGTATGCCACCCCAGATAGGCCGGATTATCGTACCTCCACCTCCATCTTCAGTTCATACGAAAGTCCTTGTCCCGGTGCGACCAGCAGGTTGGTGATTTCGCAGGGTATGGAGAATGCGTAACGGCCTGGCTTAGGGGCCTCATGGGTGCCACCATACGCAAGAGAGACCCACATGGCGACGGTTTTGCCCGGGGGGATCACCATCTCGTCGTCCATGCTGAGCATAGGAGGTTTTTGTTTGACCCTGAGGGTAAAAGGCAGGTCACTCCGGTTCTCAATGATATAATAGCCCTCCCAATAGTCACTTTTGAGGCTGATAAAAAAATGAGGGTGCACCCGCAGTGCCGAGTCTGCCAGTGGCCGGAGATGTGCCTCACGGCCGATCACGATCCCCTTGTACAGGACTGCGGTGCGCCTTGCCTGTAAGGCTTCGAGGATGCCGGCCGCTGTACGGTTGCGGGCAAATACCAGGGTCATAGGCCGATAGGGAAACCCCGAGGTCTCATACAGGAGAGCGAGCGGATAATGGGTATCTGAAGTGCCGATCATGGCCAGGTTTTTTTCCAGGCACCACCGGTGTGCGTAGGGATAATAGACGTTTTCATTCACGACCTCGATCCCGCCCAGCAGGCCCTGCTGCAGGAGCTGATCCTGGAGCGGCGTCCATGCAGTGCTGTCATAGGGATGGTTATAGATCAGAAAAGCGCCTTGTCCGCGGGCGATCTGTACCGCCTGGATCGAGTCTGCGACGCGGAGTGCGGCAGCATCCCGGAGCCCGATGGCATTGATATGCCCCATCGGCATCTCGCGGGTGATCTCGGCTCCATTCAATACAATCAGGTCCATCGCTTCAGCCATGTCCCGCCCGATCTCCCAGGCCCGGTTGTATCCGCTGTCCACATCAGCCCGGTGTGGCAGCCACTCGATATGGTCGGTAAAGGCAAAGGCATCCAGTCCCTCTGCCCAGGCCTCGCGGATACGGCTCTCCGGCCATACTTCACCGTCCGAAAAAACGGTGTGTACATGAAAGTCACACTTGAGGGTCACATATCCCGGCAGGTTGGGGATACGGAGGGGTTTGCGGTGCAGAAACTGGGCAGGTGCCGACAGGGTGACTCCGCAGAACAGCAGGAAGATCAGGGGTTTCATCAGTTCATATCTATAAGGCCTCAACATAAGGCCTGAATATAACCCCTGTGTAATCCCTGTTTTAGCATCCTGGTCACCTACCACAATCTTAACATAGGTCTCATACTCGCCTTATATAAGGTTTCTAACATACCAGTCAATTCAACTGAACCGCACGATGCTCAAAAAACTACCCTTATTATTGCTGTTGCAGGCTTGTCTTCTGCTGGCAGCACAGCCCGTCGTGACGGGTACCATCACCAGCGCTGCCGATGGCACCCGGATGCAAGGTGTTGCCGTCGCGGTCAAGTCCACGCCGGCAGGGGCCTTGTCTGACGCGCAAGGTACGTACCGGCTCACCCTGCCTCCGGGGGCAGATACCCTTGTTTTTTCCTTTATTGGGTTTGAAAAACTGACAGTGGCCCTGGCGGGCCGCACCCAGGTGGATGTAAGCCTTCAGCCGCAGGATATTCAGATGGATGAGGTGGTCATTGCCGCACTGGGGATCGAGCGCGAAACCCGGGCACTGGGGTATGCGGTGCAGGAGATCAGTGCAGGTGATTTTGACAAGGCCCGGGAGACCAATTTTATCCAGAACCTCTCCGGGCGTGTGGCAGGTCTCAACGTAACCGCCACCAGTTCCGGTATTGCAGGATCAAGCCGGGTCACCCTGCGCGGTGAGCGATCCCTGGACCTGGATGCCAACCAGCCCCTTTTTGTGGTGGATGGCCTGCCGATCACCAATAATGTACACAGCAACGGCGGATCCTCTATTTACCAGGAGGACCTGCCTGTGGACTTCGGAAATGGAGCCGCTGAGATCAACCCCGATGACATTGAGTCCGTCACCGTCCTCAAAGGGGCCAGTGCCGCAGCCCTCTACGGCTCCCGCGCCGCCAACGGGGTCATCCTCATCACGACCAAGTCCGGCAAAGGCTCCCCCGGCATACGGGTGAGCTACAACACGACCTTCACCCGGGAGACAGTCCTCCGCCTGCCCGAGTACCAGAATGTCTATGGTGCCGGGTTAGATACAACTTACTATTCCTACTATGACGGTCCCGAAGGCCCCAGCACCGCTGATTGGGGTGAAAACAGAGGCCCCCGTCTGGCACTTGGTAAATCGTATATTCAGTACGGCTCCCGCCTGCTGGACAATGGAGAATACGAGTATCTGCCCTGGGAACCCCAGCCCTCGAATGTGCGGGACTACTTTCAGGCGGGCTTCAGCACCTCCAACAACCTCTCCGTCAGCGGCAGCTCGGATAACTACACGTTCCGCTTGTCTTATACCAATTTTTATCAGGCGGGGATGGTGCCCAATACCAACCTTAAACGCAACTATCTCGCCTTCAGCTCCGGGCTCAAAATGACGGACAAACTCCGGATCAACGCCAGCTTCAACTATCTCAACAGCGGTAGCGACAACCTCCAGTCTTCCGGTTATGGCGCGCAGAGTGTGATGTACTCCTTCATCTGGTGGGAACGCCAGGCACCGATAGACCGGTTTCGGAGTTATTGGGTCGAAGGCCTGGAAGGGGTGCAGCAAAACTACCATTTCTCCTGGGCAGACAACCCGTTTCTGATTGCCAACGAGCATATCAACTCCAATACCCGCAACCGGGTATTCGGCAATGTAGCTGCAACTTACCAGATCACTCCGGCGCTCAGTTTTATGCTGCGGGCCGGGACTGATTTTTATAACGACCTCCGCAACTTCCGTCGGCCCTGGTCCACGGTGTATATGCCCAAAGGGCGCTACCGGGAGCAGCGTATCGCGTTTCAGGAGTTAAATACAGACTTTCTCCTGACGTACAACAAGGCCGTCAGCGATAACTGGAAGGTTACGGGCCTCGTGGGCGGCAACCGCATGCGCCAGGAAAGCAGCGAACTCACCGCCACTGCCTGGCAACTGAGTACGCCCGGTGTGTATTCGCTCAACAATGCCGAGGGCGCTCCGCAGGTCATAGACCAGGACTGGCAGCGTGAGTTGTATAGCCTGTATGGCCTGGGCCAGTTGGCATTCAAAGAGCAGATATTTCTGGAGGTGACAGGCCGCAATGACTGGTCCAGCACCCTCCCGCCTCAAAACAATGCCTATTTTTATCCTTCTGCCTCCCTCAGTACGGTGCTGTCGGATATGTTCCGCCTCCCGGAGGTGGTGTCCTTTGCCAAGTGGCGTGCCAGTTGGGGCCGGGTGGGCAATGATGCTGATCCTGAGCGGCTTATCAGCTATTACAATACAGGGCTGATCCCTGGCTCCGTCACCAATAACCGGACCTTGTTTAATACCGACCTCAAGCCGGAGCAGGTGACATCGGTAGAGACGGGCCTTGACCTGCGCCTCTTTAAGGGCCGCCTCACGGGTGACCTGACCTTCTACCGATCCATCAGCCGCAACCAGATCCTGGAGACCACGCTCTCCCCTGCGACCGGGGCCGATCTCCAGTTGATCAATGCAGGCAAAATCAGCAACTGGGGCACAGAGGTGACCCTCAGCGCCTATCCCTTCAAGAGCAGCCGCGGGCTGACTTGGGAGGTGACACTCAACCACTTCTGGAACCGGAGTAAGGTCCTGGAGCTGGCAGAAGGGGTAGAAAACCATATCATTGCAGAAGGTCCTGACAATATCACCGTCGAGGCCCGGGTGGGCGGTCGTATGGGTGATATGTACGGGGAGGGATTTGTGCATGCGCCAGACGGTCAGATCGTACACGAGGATGGACTCCGGGTGATTGATTTTGAGCGGCAGACCTACGGCAACTACCTGCCAGACTGGCAGGCGGGCCTGCTGAACAGCTTCTCCTACCGCAATGTCTCCCTGAGTTTCCTCATAGACCACCGCCAGGGTGGCATTATCTACTCCTACACCCATGTCACGGGCAATGAAGCCGGCTCCCTGGTCTCGTCGCTGCCCGCACGGGTATCAGGTTTTGTTTCGCCAGGGGTGATCCAGCAGCCTGATGGCTCTTATACCCCCAATGATGTCTCCCCGGCCTCTGACCGCGACTACTACGGTTACACCACGACCAGCCTCCGGCCTAACCTGGAGCTGAATTCATTTGACGCTACTTATACCAAGCTGCGCCAGGTCATCCTGGGATATACCCTCCCCGAGGAAGTCGTCTCCCGCACCCGCCTGGGCAGCGTGAGCTTCTCGCTGGTAGGCCGTAACCTCCTGCTCCTGACCCGTGTACCCAATATTGACCCGGAGACCAGCGCCGTCAACGGCGGCGGGGCCAAAGGTACCGTAGTCCCCGGCATGGAAGTCAACCAGCTCCCCTCTGCCCGCAGTTTTGGTGCTACCCTCAACCTCACTTTCTGATCTTTTTATCAGGTTTATTATGAAAAAAATCCTTCACCTCCTGATTGTTTGCCTCAGCACCGGGGTGCTTTTCCTTACCCAGGGCTGCGATGACTATTTTCAGGACATCAATACGGACAAAAACAACCCTGTGACAGTAGATCCGGGTATTGTCCTCCGAAATGCACTGTTCAAGACCGCACGTGACCTCCAGTTTCAGTTTTGGGACTTTGACGGATTCACGATGCAGTACTATGAGTTTATCACCTCGGCTAGTGCCTCTCAATACAACTGGTCACCGGCGACAGGGGAGCGTATCTGGTACAATACCTACGAAACCCTGGCAGATGTCGAAGATGTGCTGCGCAAATCCACCGCCTCCGGTGATGATACCTACCGGGCGGCAGCGCTGATCCTCAAGGCATACCTCTTCAGCCTGCTCGTGGACCATTTTGGAGATGTGCCGTACTCCGAGGCACTTCAGGCCCGGTACAACCAGCAGTTTTTTCCGGCTTATGATGATCAGACGGCGATCTACCGGGACCTGATCGCCAAGCTGGACACTGCCAATACCCTCCTGAGTGAGGATGCGTATTTCCTCTATGGTGGAGACGAGGGTTTTTTTGAGGGGGATCCGGTGCTGTGGAAAAAATTTGCCAATTCACTCCGGCTCCGGCTGCTCATGCGTGTATCGGAGGTAGCTTCTTTTAATGCATCCGCAGAAATCGCAGAGATGGTGGCAGACCCGGCTACCTACCCCATGTTTGAAAGTAACGATGAGTCCGCCACCTATCACTACAGTGGCACGATCCCCAATGTCAATCCGGTATATACCTACCGCGACTGGGAGTACGAAAGCAATGTACCCACCCTGGAGTTTATCAACCGGCTGAAAGCCCTCGACGATCCCCGCATCGGGGCTTACTTTTGGCCTACCCCTGCGACCCGGGGCACAGACAGCCTTTCGTACGAGGGTATTCCCACGGCCATCACCGGAGACAGCCTTTCATACTACAGCGCCAGCAACCTCTCTGTGTCTAATCAGGATATCCTGCGCCAGGCGACAACACCTACCTGGCTGATGACCTATGCCGAGGTACAGTTTATCCTGGCGGAGGCCGCCCTGAAGGGATATATCTCCGGCAGCGCCGAGGCATATTATCAGGCCGGTATCACGGCAGCCTGCGAACAGTGGGAGGTCACAGATATAACTGAGTATCTGGCATCTGCCGATGTCACCTATGCAGGCACGCTGGAGCAGATCATCACCCAAAAATACCTGGCCCTGTATCAAATACCGGGTCAGGCCTGGGCAGAGTACCGCCGCACGGGATATCCGGTGCTGATCGCTGGTCCTAATGCCAGCAACGATGGCAAAGTACCACAGCGCCTCATGTATCCCTCTCTGGAGCAAACCCTCAACGGTGCCAGCCTCCAGGCTGCCATAGACCGGATGGGGGGAACAGACGATCTCAACCGTACATTGTTTTGGGTGCCATAAACCCACAGCCCATGTCCCCGGAGTACCCCGCAGGTATATGCCTGCGGGGTGTCGGGGTAAGCTGGTGACCATTATTCCATATAAAATACCTCCCGGAGCGGGGTCTGGACTGGTGACTGGTCCGGGTTCGTCTCCATAATATCGCCCATATAGGCCCACCACCGCTGCATCACAGGATGTGCAGGCAAGGTACTAAGCCTGGCAGGATCGTCTATGGTCAAAATCCCCGTCAGGGTCATGGTGTTTTCGTCCAGGAAAATAGAATAGGACTGAATACCTGTCTCGCGGAGCAGGGTTACCAGCTCGGGCCAGATCAGGTCGTGGCGGCGTTGATACTCCTCCGCTTGTCCCGGGTGGAGTTTCATGGTGAAGGCAACGCGGGCCATCAGACGACGGGCAGTTTCCAGCCATTCTGGTAGTTGCTGCGGCTGAGGGCATTGGCCTCGGCGTCGTTCCGAAACTCGCCCCTGGCTGCATCCCAATAGACCTTGCGCCCGGTTTTGAAGGCAATATTGCCCATATGGGCATTGATCGCGGCCACAGCTCCGGTCTCGATCCCACACTTCAGGCCGGCGGTGCTGTTGTCCTTCATCGCAGCCACGAAGTTTTTGTGATGGTCCGCAAGGTAATTGGCGTTGTTGCCCCGGCGCTGGTCGGGCAGGTCTTCAATTTTATACATCAGGACCCCTTTGTCGTTGCGCTGGGTTTCCGGGATCACTTCCCAGCCTTCGCGGTTGACGACCATGGTGCCGTTGTTGCCGATAAAGGCGATCCCTTCGGTTTTACCATAGTTGCCGCCGTCTATGCCCGTTGCGTGTTCCCAGAGCATATTAAACCCGTCATACTCAAATACGGCCTGGAGGGTGTCTGGGGTCTCAGAGGCATCATCCGGGTAGGCGAGTTTGCCCCCGGAGGCCATCACAGACTTAGGCGCACTGGCCCCCATAAAATACAGGGCAATGTCTATCTCATGTACACCCCAGTCTGTCATAAGTCCGCCGGCATAGTCCCAGTACCACCGGAAATTAAAATGGAAACGGTTTACATTAAACGGGCGCTTAGGAGCAGGTCCCAGCCACATATCATAGTCCACCCCTGCCGGTATGGCCGAGTCTGCTGCTACGGTGACGGGTTTCATCCAGCCCTGGTACGCCCAGCACTTGACGAGCCGGACATTGCCCAGCTTACCACTTTTGAGGTAGTCATAGGCTTGCTGATAGTGGGACCCGCTGCGCTGCCATTGCCCTATTTGTACAATTTTGCCATATTTTTTGGCGGCCCGGAGCATGACGTTACACTCCTCAATGGAGTTGGCGAGGGGTTTTTCGCAGTACACGTGTTTGCCGGCAGCAAGTGCATCACAAAAAGCAAGACAGTGCCAATGGTCGGGTGTAGCAATAATCACGGCGTCCAGCTCTTTCATTTCCAGCAGTTGGCGGTAGTCCTTGAAGAGTTTAGGGCGTTTGCCCCGCAGCTCCTCGACATTGGCGGCGCGCTCATCCAGGACCTGCTGGTCCACGTCGGCGAGGGCCAGGCACTCGATCTCGGGGAGGGTAGTGAGCTGGGCGCGGAGGTTTGACCACCCCATGCCTTTACACCCGATGAGGCCTACATGAATTTTGTCCGCGGGAGAAATGCGGCGGGTCGGGTCAGCCAGGGCGTCCAGGGGAAGCACAGCGGCAGCACCCAGGGCCAGCGAACCCTGGCGGATAAACGTACGGCGGGAAGTATGCATGATAAAATAACTTGAGTAGCAGGTAGAAAGAGTAAACTACTCACGCCAGCTCCCAATCCCAAAGGGCAAACATTCCCACAGCAGCAGCAGACTTGTGTTTAGGAGCCCGGTGCTAGTACGTTGACATTATTCGGGAACACACGCCATGCACACAAAGGTTTGGGACAGTTTTTCTCGTTTTGATCGCTTATGTGTTGATAATGAGAATGTTATGTGAAAAAGACAGGTTAGGTTGTACTTGGCTCCCCCAGTCCGGGCCGCAACCGTGCGAACAGGTGCTCATCCCAGAGTTTACCTTCTTTGATCAGGGCTTTCCGGAGGATACCTTCCTGTACAAATCCACATTTCCGGAGAACCTGCATCGAGGCCGGGTTGTAGGGAAATACCCCGGCATACAGGCGCATGATCTCAGGATAGGTCTTAAATACCCATATACAAAATTGATCCAGCGCCAGGCTCATAATACCATTGCCCCAAAATGGCTCTGCCAGCCAGTATCCGACCTGGGCTGAGGCCCGCCGGATGCCGGAATATAACTCTACGCCTGCGACTCCGGCAAAGGCGCCCTCCCAGCAGATCGCCTGCCGGGTTGGTACCGCCAGTTGTAGTTCGGCATCTATATAGGCATGGGCGTCCTCCAGGGTGTAAGGGTGTGGAAAACGGTCGGAGAGGTTGACCCATATCCGGTAATTGTCTGCATAACGGGAAAGGACGGGGGCATCCTCCGGCAACAGGTTTCGCAGGGTGACAGGAGACATAACATACAGGTTTGTCCCGTCGTACGGAGTTGGGCAGTCAGGGTTGCAAACCGGGGATAGCCGCCACCTGTGCCAGGGGATCGGCCCATCCTGGCAGCCATGTGAGGGTCAGCCGGGCGACATGGGGCACTGGTGCTGAAGCAGGCCATACCGGGAGCAGGCGGGTGGCATCTTTTTCGGTTGTGAGGAGCCAGGGCTGCTGGGAGCTATGTGCCTGCCAGACACGCAGGATAGCGGTCACCTCTCCGGCGGTATAGGGGTGGTGATCTGCGAATATCAGGTGGTGCAGCACATTGGCGCCGTATTGGCGGGCCTGTGTCTCAAAAAAAGCAGGATTCCCGATGCCTGACACGAGGATTACCGGCCGATCCGCCAGGACCTCCGGGCTGACGGGCACATCCGTCCCGGCAGGCGCGACCGAAGTCCATACCGGCTGGCAAGCCGCAACAGGCTTGTCCAGCCAGGCCAGGTGCGTCCTGACCTCCTCCGCCTGCGCCGGGTGGGTCCATTTGCTGATAATCAGCAGGTCAGCCCGACGTAAGGCGCCGATGGGCTCCCGCAGGCTCCCACCCGGGAGGAGACTGTCCCGATACGGGGGGATGGTGGCGTCTATCACCACCCAGTCGAGGTCACGGGCCACCCGCCGGTGCTGAAATGCATCATCCAGCAGGATCAGGTCCGGAAAATGTACCGATGTCAGGTGCTGAATACCCGTCTGGCGGTCTTCACACACCCCAACAGGCGTCTCAGGGTGGCGCTGGCTGATCATCAGGGCCTCATCACCCACCGTGGCAGCCTGGTCGCCCGGGCTTACCAGCCGGAATCCCCGTGTCATACGTCCATATCCCCGGCTCAGGTAGGCGGGTTGGTATCCCATCGCCCGCAGGGAGGTGATCAGCCATGATACGACGGGTGTTTTGCCCGTCCCCCCGGCAGCGATATTGCCGACAGAGATCACGGGTACTGGTGCCTGCCACGCACGGCGCAGACCTGTATCATACAGGTATGCGTACAGGCGTGCACCAGCACCATAGAGCGGGCTGAGCGGCAAGAGCCAGGGCCTCATACCTGATCCGGCTGGCGTTGGGATTGACGTTGCTGGTAGGCCTGCTCCAGGAGGAGGAGGTTGCGCTCCTGCTGCACCTCCTGCAAGCGGCGGTAGAGCGCCGTATGGTCCACAACCAGGCACACCAGCAGCTCCGGCGACTCAGGATGGCCGTAGATTTCAAAATCATACACCCCGGGTCTGCCCAGCATGGGGCCATCCACGGCAGGAATGGCGATCGGTTTGGCGCTTTGATCCAACTGGTCAAAAAGTTCCCGGATGCTGTCCAGCATAGGAAACAGCGCGTACACAGACGCCTGCTCCAGGGCACTGGTATCAGCCAGACTGTTGCAGGAAGCCACCAGGGTACCGTCCCGCCGGAATACCAGGACCTGGGACAGGTGGTTGAGCAGCCGGAGTTTAAGTGTGGAGAGATTCATGGATATGAATAAGTTTGGCGGCCAGGAGCCTGAACATCTCTTCTACTTGTTCGCCGGTTTTGGCACTGACCGTGATCTCCGGCTGGATCGGATAGGCAGCGAGTGTGCGCTGCAGGGCACCTGCCTCCAGCAAGTCTTTTTTGTTGGCGGCCAGTACCACCGCCGCGTCCGGCAGGATACCTTTGAGGATCGCCATCTGCGCTTTGAGGGGTTCCCAGGTCTCCGGACGGGTGAGGTCCGTCACAAAAATCACCCCGTGAGAGCCGTTGAGGTAAAAATGGGGGATTTTGGTGAAATTTTCCTGCCCGGCAATGTCCCAGATGACCAGGTCCAGCCGGTAGTCCTGATGTTCCAGGGTCTTTTTGTCCACCTTGAGGCCGATCGTGGTCACATAACTCTCGGGAAACTTACCCTCGACAAACCGGCTGATCAGCGAGGTTTTTCCTACGGCAAAACTCCCCACGATGGCAATTTTTTTACTGATCCACTTGGTTGAATCCATGGAAATGGGTTTGAATACCGGCTGAAATGGAAGACTGAACTGCGGCCGTCACGGGTCCTGTCGTATCTGTGTCCAGGTGGGCCTGCACATCCATCACGACTTGCAGGAGGCGGGCCCTAAACGACTCATCAGGGGTTCCAGACACGACAACGGCTGTGTAGTAGGTCTCAAATGAATAAATTAAAATCGTATGGCGTTCCCAGGCCAGGGTCTGAAGTTCCTGGGTTCCAGTCTCAAAAGCATGCTCGACAAATGACTTGATCCCGGTCAGCATCCCGGCCACCATGTCCGGGTGCAGGAGGTTGCTCGCAGCGTAGTGCCCGAGCAGCAACCCGTCCTGGCGGGAGATCATCATCACCGCTGCCACCTCCGGGCGGGCCGTGGTCCGCAGCAGCATCTCCTCATACGACACCCCGCTCCGCCAGGCCTTGAAACGGAGTTTGAGGGTTTCCCACGAAAAAGGATCCCGCAGCCGCTCATCTATCAGTTGGCTGATCCGCTCGATCTCTGCCCGCAGGTAGCGCTGGATCAGCTTGCCCATGATGGGATAGAGGGCATCTATGACCTCGTCACGGGAGTCCTGGATCTGGCGTTTGATGGCCGTGGTCAGGTATTTGCCGAAAAGATGTGGAAAATGCTCCTGCAAGTACCCGATATGTTGCTCCAGGTAGGGTTCCAGGTGCTGTGAAAACGCCTGTGGATCTCCCAGCAGCCGCTCCAGCTCAGCCAGCCGGGCACGTGCCGCCTCCTGGTGTACCCGGTCAGGGTCCAGCAGGATATGGCGCAGGTCCTGAAGCAACTGCCCGGCTGTTTCGGAAGTGAGTGGATGCATAGGGTCGTAAGGGTATCCGGTCCATAGGGACCCGGATCGGTCTCTAAATTACTTGCTGGGCGTCAATATGCCAACTCTTCTGACGTATGACAGGACGCAAGGTAACTGATTCTGCCAATTTGACAGCTATTTCACGCCAAAAAAGGCTGGGTATCACATTTGCAGACACTGGATATACCCCATTCTACGCTATCTACCTATGGAAAGAGGCAACATTTCGGTCAGTACGGAGAATATTTTTCCGATTATCAAAAAATCGCTCTACTCAGATCAGGAGATTTTTCTGCGGGAGCTTGTGTCCAATGCCGTTGATGCCACCCAAAAGCTGAATGTCCTGGCCACCCGGGGAGATTTTACCGGTGAGCTGGGCGACCTTACCATCCGTGTGTCTATAGACAAGGAGAAAGGTACGTTGACAGTCAGCGACAGCGGCCTGGGTATGACGGATGAAGAAGTCAAAAAATACCTCAACGTGCTGGCTTTTTCTGGTGCGGAGGAGTTTCTGAAAAAATACCAGGACGCCCAGGGCGCTGACATCATCGGCAAGTTTGGCCTCGGGTTTTACTCAGCCTTTATGGTCGCCCACGAGGTGGAGGTCGTCACCCGCTCCTGGCAGGAGGGCGCCCAGGCAGTACGCTGGACCTGTGATGGCACTACTTCTTATACCCTCGAACCCGCTGAGCGCGAGCACCGCGGGACGGATGTGATCCTCCATGTCAGCCCGGATGAGGTGGAGTACCTGGAGGCTGCCCGTATCCGGCATATCCTGGAGCGGTATTGCCGCTTCCTCCCGGTGGAGATTTCATTTGAGGATGAAGTCATCAACAACCCTCACCCGATCTGGAAAAAAGCGCCCACAGAGCTGGAAGACAAGGATTACCTGGACCTCTTCCATGAGTTGTATCCGGCTGACGAAGACCCGCTTTTCTGGATTCACCTCAATGTGGACTTCCCCTTCAACCTCACCGGTATCTTGTTTTTCCCCAAGATCCGCCAGGACATAGACCCTCGCCGCAATACGATCCAGCTCTATTCCCGGCAGGTATTTATCACGGATGAGGTCAGCCAGGTCGTGCCAGACTACCTGATGCTGCTCAAAGGGGTCATTGACTCCCCGGATATCCCCCTTAACGTGTCCCGGAGTTATCTCCAGGGCGACGCCAATGTCAAAAAAATCAGCGGTTATATCACCCGTAAGGTGGCGGACCGCCTGCACGAGATATTCAAAGAAGACCGGGCCCGGTTTGAGGAAAAATGGCGTGACATCTCCGTGTTTGTGAAATACGGGATGCTGGCGGATGAAAAATTTGCGGAAAAAGCCGAAAAATTCTGCCTGGTGGAGGATATCGCCACCCGGTTTTATACCCTGGAGGAGTACCGCGACAAGATCAAGTCCACCCAGACCGACAAAACGGACAACCTCGTACACCTCTACACCAGCGACCGGGATGCTCAGGATGTATTCATCCGCGCGGCCCAAAGCAAGGGATACGACGTCCTGCTCATGAATGGGGTCCTGGACAGCCACTGGATCGGGCAGGTGGAGCGCAAGGCCACCCAGACCCGCTGGGTGCGCGTGGATGCCGACACCCCGGACAAACTTATCCCCAAGGACGAACCCGAAGATACCGGCCTCATCCTCACCGAAGAGCAGGAAACCCGGATCAAGGAACTCTTCCGCAAGGTGGTCACCGACCAGAACCTCACCATCCAGACCGCCCGCCTCGGTGCCGAGCAGCTTCCTGTCACCCTTACCCGGCCCGAGTTTATGCGTCGCATGCGGGATATGTCCGCCACCGGCGGCTACGGCCTGGACAGCATCCCCGACATGATCAATGTCGTCGTCAATACCCGCCACCCGCTCGTGCAGCGCATGGCCGAAGGCGACCAGCATGAGGATACTGCCCGCCAACTCGTGGACCTCGCCCTCCTCGCCCAGCAGATGCTCACCGGCAAAGCCCTCACGGAGTTTATTCACCGGAGTGTGAGCATGATCGGGGAGAATTGAGGGGTGGCTATGACTTCGCAGAACAATCGCCCGCTCCAGAAGGAGCGGGTTTTTTGTGGGGTATAAATTACTGATCTGGGCAGCTATTTATATTCCTGATTTGCGCAAAAATGTGTATTTTGGCAGTATGAAAAGTATTCCACAAAAAAATACCTGGAAAAATGCGGATAGGACGCACAGTAAAAAAGATACGAAAAAAAAGAAGCTGGATTGTAAGTCTATCAAAATCAAGCTTACAGGTATGTGGACAGCTATAAAAGAAGAGATCAAGCCTCTTTTCCTACCCTTATTGTCAGGAGTTTTATTATGCATCATATTTCGCCAGCCACTGGTAGCCCTGCTCAATACCTTGTTGGTTGACCCTTTTTTGTCCCAGGTTCAGTCTTCATGGGAGACCGATCTTGCTGTTATAGCCTTGCTGATCTTGTACATAATCTATGTCTTCCGCAACGCCTATCCAGAGCGGCCTGCACGTGATATGGCCTTTTCTGCACTCATTATCGCGATCTATCTGCTGCTGCAGCTGGGGCACCACTACTGGACTTTTACCCCTTTTCAGTGTATGGGTTCGGTAGCGTATGCCGATGCGGTATATTTGCTTGTTGGAGTAGTAGTAGTAAGATTGATTGTGATATCGCTATTCAAACGTAATGATGGGGCCGCCGATAACAAGACACTCAACCCAGACGCGTCCATCACAGACGCTACACAAGACAAGCTTGGATACCAAGCCTACGCGCAGGCACTGGCGAATAAAATTAAAGAAATAAACCCCAAGGAAGCCTTTGCGATCGGGATTAACAGCAAATGGGGTACAGGCAAAACCTCTTTTGTAAACCTGATCAAATCGGAACTTGCCAAACCGGCTGACCATCTGATTATCATAGACTTTAACCCCTGGCGGAGCAATAGCTCCAGTGTCATCATCCGTGACTTTTTTGACACCCTGAAAGCGACATTGTCCAAGCATATTCTTTTTCTGCCCTGGGTTCTGGATACCTATGCAGCCCGGCTCAGCGGTACGTCAGATAATTTTATGACCCAGGCCCTCAAAGCGATCGGTAGTCTTATGGGACGCAGCGACTCCACTGCGAGTTTATTTGACGAAATAAACCGGACCCTTAGCCGCTTACATAAAAAAATAGTCGTGTGTATAGACGATCTGGACCGGCTGGATCAGCACGAAATCATGGAGGTTTTTCGCCTGATCCGAAACACCGGCAGCTTCAACAACATGGTTTTTATCATGCCTTATGATAAAAATTATCTCCAGGCTGCCATCGAAAAATACAATCCCTCCGAAGCGGGTTCTTTTGTTGAAAAAATTGTACAGCTTGAAGTTCAGCTTCCTTATTATGAACCTGAGAAATTATTGTCGCTACTGATAAAACAACTTGAAGCATACTTCCCGAATCAGCAGGAGGGTATTACCCAAATACAACAGTTCTTCAAAGAGTCTGATTTTAGTTACTGGATTGGGTCACCCAGGACTGTCTTCCGGTTAGCTAATGGATTTTTTTCTAGTATTTATCATATCGAAAAAGACGTGGTTTTCCATGAGTTTTTCCTGCTGGAGTTATTCCGGCAGAAATTCCCAATGATATATCAGAATATTTCAAAAGAAAGCACAACAGCTTTTAACTATACGGATACCCAATGGGTGCAACCATATGCAGGACTTGCAAGCCCTTTCCCAAATGATAACTATGGAGTTGCACTAAGGCAGTACCTTACTCAATACGAGTCTATAGGTTCTGTCACAAAAAAAGATATTGATCATATTAATACGCTATTCCGTTATATAATTTCTAATACTAATGCCCCTGCAAATTCATTCTCATATAGATCAAATTTTGAAAAATATTTCTCCTACCGGCTTGATGACCATCACATTAGACAGGATGAGTTTGATGCAGCGTTTGATCTGAGCGACGAAAATTTTCAACATGCGATCACAGGCTGGATACAAAACAACCCGTATGATCTCGCGCTGAAACTCCAAAGTAGATCAGCCCACAAGCAGACTATATTGGCGATTTATTGGCTTGGTTCGTTATCCAACGTAAGTCCGCTTCCTGATGAAGCATTGGAGGACCTATTTATAAGACATTTACATAAGCTAGGTGACTACCAGAGCTACTTGAGTGAATTAGAGGCCCCACATACTAAGTTTTCAGCTTCATTTATGGCACAAGTGGCTGCAACAGCTATGCAACCTAGGCCACACACCAGCGATACTGATCTTACAAATGCCATTCTGGAGACCTCGGTCAAACTCCTGCAACATCATCAGCGTGATAAGTTAGGATTAAGGCCTGAGATTATTGGAAGATTCTCTGTTCTGACTCAAGACTATGCATCCTATGCTGCTATGTCGTCCTATTTAACGTCCATACGGGAGACGTTACGCGATCTGATTAGGGATAATAGAGATACCTTTCTCCAGATGATCATAAGCCCGGCTGTTCCGCGGATGCTGCATGCTGGTGATTATGAATTGAGTATAATATCAACTAGCAGCATAGTGGCTATTTTTGGGGGTTGGTCGGATTTTGAAAAAGAGATTGGTTCATGGACGGCCTCTGACAACCAAAAGGAGTTCAACCGGTTTCTGGCTGCTTTGAGCGCCAACAGTTATAAACCTGTTCCCTTCACCTTTAAGAAAATCCCAGTGAGAGAACCCCTTCCCTATGCTCCTTCGCCTTTTACGGATGTCTCAATCCCCTAATATCCTCGCTTCCATATCGCTATTGCAGGCTGATAAACTCAAGCCTGGATGATGCCTCACACCTCTGGAAACACCCGGTCCAGGTCCACTTCCCAGCCGGGAAATATGCCTGACGGCACACGGTCGCCCCGCAGGTAGGGCCGCTGCCGCCCCACAAACAGCCCGGTCTCGTCCAGCAGGTACACCAGCAGGGTCTGCTCGTGGGGGTGGATGACCCAGTACTCGCGGACGCCTGCGTGCTGGTACACGTCAAATTTATCGGTGAGGTCCCGGCGGGTGGTCGCGGGTGAGAGGATCTCGATGATCCAGTCCGGCGCACCGAGGCACCCCTGGCTGTCGAGTTTGGCGGGGTCACACACGACGCAGAGGTCAGGCTGCACAACCGTATCTATGCGCTGCGGATGCTGGCGGTCAGGGGGCAGCGGCAGGCGCACGTCAAAGGGGGCGCTGAAGACCTCGCAGCCCCGGGACTCAAGATACTGAAAGATCAAAGCATACATCCGACCGGACACGCGCTGGTGCTCAACGTTGGGGGCGGGGGCCATCCGGTGGATACGTCCACGGATCAGCTCCACCATCTCTGAAAACTTCCAGGTGAGGTAGTCGCTGTAGGTGTAGCTGCCTTGCAGGTCGAGCTGGCTGAGGTCGTGGATCATAACACGTCTTTACTCCAAAGATACAAAAAAAGAATCGGGATTTCGGCCTCGTTTGTGCCGCTGATGCACTTCTCAAAGGAGCTGTTAGGGTAATGTCTTCTGAATGAACAGCCCGCACCGGATAGGTGCGGGCTGTGGGTGGTATGGCAATTAAGCAGGCAAATAAGCCGCAGCCGCTTTACTGACGCCTGATGAAAGATTTGGCAAATACGCCTTCTGGTTGTGTCAGTTGTATCATGTACACGCCGTTCGGCAGATCGCCGAGCTGAATCTCTGATAAGGTGCTGCCTGCTGCCAACGAACCAGACAGTATTCGACGGCCTTGCGTATCAAGTATTTGCCAGGTACTGGTTGAGGTAAGCGGGCGGTTCAGTTTCATATACAGCAGGTCAGCAACCGGATTAGGATATAATAAAATACCATGATCTGATCCAAGCGAGTCATTGATGGTGAGGTTTTGGAGATTGATCCGGGCGAGGCTGGTGTGGCCTTCGGGCCCCCGGACCCAAAAGTCGCCTGATATCCATACAAATAAAGAGTCTTCACTAGGCACCATGTCCCAAACTTCGCCTGAGAGCAGATCATTTTTGGCAAAGCGCAGATCTAAGGATGCATCCTGACGCAGGACGGCAAATCCCCGCATAGTAGGTTGCCCTTGATACTGATTAAAAGTGCCGGCAACACAGATCAGGGAATCTATACAAATGACCCTGCGAATTATCGCTCTTTCAGGCACGCCATTTAGCGCAAAACCTCCTGCCACATGCCAAGAGGTATCCAGCACACCATTTGGCATGAATCGCGCCAGACGTGGACTGATGGGTTGTGTGCCCAAGAGCGTAAAGTCTCCCGCCACTAAAATTTTGCCATCGGGTTGGATCGTCAGAGAACTTACGTTTGCCGTGGCAGGGCCATTGTTAAGAGGCTCGGGTCTGCTGAAGCTGTTATCTACCGTAAGGTCTGGCTTAAGCCGCACAAGACTGCTCGAAGTAATATTCTGATACTCAGTATTTCCGGTTCCCATGAGGATATTACCGTCAGGCAGTATCTGCGCGGTAGTCTGCCCGTTCCAGAATCCTTGTGAGCTAAAGCTGGTGTTAAAACCGCCTGAAATATACTGTAACAGGCCAGCATTGGAAACAGGTGGTGCAATAGCGCTGAAACGGCCCGTAAGCAACAGCTGGCTTGCATTCAAGGGGGTTGCATCTCGCACCATAACAGTTGGAAGAAGCTGCCCCAGATAACTAAATGAGCCATTAGGCCGGACTCGGATCATACGCCTGTTAATGCTTCCATCTCCCACATAATCTACCACTAGAAAGGTAGTGTCTGGTAATGTCTGGATTAATACGGGCCTGTTGGCATTAAAGGAATACTGAGTGTCGAGGCTCCCATCTGGCGCCAGTATGATCATGGTGTTTTCTATATCGTCCTGCCCAAAACGATTCAACTCCCCGCCTGTGATTACCTTGTTTTGCCAGAGGTCCATGCTGTATAGGCGAGCAGGCTTGAGGATCACAGTTTTGAAGGTCGTGTCCACCGGCCCGCCGACAGCCTGGCGTGCTACCCCCCGTGTATTGACCCCGCTGTATTCAGAAAAGTAACCACCCACATAAAGTTGATTGTTTCGTACCTCCAAATCCTGAATTCCTGAGGTAGCAGATACAGCCAACAAAATCCCCCCGTTCTCATACCGGGGTGATACGCTGCTGCCAGCTACATATACCTGGGGCTGCGCACCCTCTGTTATGGTGAGGGCGTCCAGGGGGCCTGGTGCTGTAAGGTAAGTTTGGACTGCGCCAGCAGATGTTACGCGGAGATATAGACCTGGCTGGGTACTGCTTATAAAGTTTTGGCCCACTATTGCCATAGAACCATTGGGGAGCAGTACGCCTTTTCTTATGAAAAGTAAAAACGCTGCTGGCACCGTACCGGTACCATCTGTAAACGTAAAACCCGGATCAAGGCTGCCATTCTGAGATAGACGGATGACGGGTACAAATACACCAGCACTTGTCTCCATCACCCCCATAAGCAATAGCTCACCCCCAGGAGTCGGTAGTACATAATCCAGCCGTTGTACAGCAGAAGGTATGGCCCCAAAGCTTGTGTCACGCGTGCCATTTGCCAGGAGACGCACCAGTTTTTGTCCGGGCTGTCCATCAACCTGGGTGAAGTATCCAGCCACCATATAGGTGCCTGTACTGGTCTCACTCAACTGTGAGATAGGCCCATCAAAGACGGGAGACTGGAAGCCCGTATCAAGCCCGCCATCCGGCATCAGCCGAAAAATCTGGTTATTCTCTGTAGTAATCAGGATTTTTTGCTGGCTTACCAATACACACGATGTGATTTTTGTCTCGCTCAGGGAGGGATCAAGTTGAAAAGTCGGATCATATGCGCCTGTGTTGGTAAGGCGTGCTAAGCCGTTCACCAGATCGGTGCCTGATTTCATAAAATCACCCCATACCAACAGCTTGTCTCCTGCCAACAACTCAATCCGCTGGACTGCACCTGTCTGGTACAGCTGAGGTTTATAAGTCGGGTCTATCCTGAGACTCTGCGAAACACTATGCCCCCAACTGCCAATCACAAGTACTAACAATAAGGTGCGCTGCACTAGGTTTGTCTGATTCATATGATTATGTTTATATAAATCAAACATACAAAATTGCGCCATTGAAAAAATAAAAATTCACTTTCGTCTTTAAAATTTAAAATTCGTATCTAAATATTTCATTTTTGTACAAAAATTAGTGTCTTAAAATCTCGACAAAATAAAAAAAACAGCCTGGCAAAAGGTCTTATACCCCGGACGATGATATAAAGGTATCATGCACGTATTCCCCCCTACCGCCATCTGAGATTTATTTGTAGCTTGCCTGAGCTATTGGTTGTACATGGTGACAGATATTGCGCAGGCATTTCAGGCATGGCTACAGACGATCGGTATCCCGGAGTCTGGCTGGGAGGCGTTGTCGGTGATGATCGTCATCGTCACGCTGATATTCAGCCTGTTGGCGGGTATGATCCGGCTCAGCCTGGGGTTGTATGGCAACTGGCGGGACGCACGTGTGCGCAAGGACCTGCACCCGTACTTCTCGGCAGAGGACATCCGCAATGCGACCCGGCTCTATGTCCCGACGTTTTTTCAGAGCAATGCTCCCTCACATCACAGTGAGCTGATCCAGTCACACCGGGTGACGGCCCGCCAGAAACTCATTCCGTTTTTCCTGAATGTGGCCTTTAAGCCGGGAGAGATAGACCAGCGGTTTTATATCGTCCTGGCGGGGTCCGGCATGGGCAAAACGACGTTTATGATCAACCTCTACGTGCGATACCTCCAGCATAAGCGGTTCAGGGGGGCGCCGTATGAGGTCCGGCTCCTGCCGCTGGGGTATCCTAACCTCCTCAAACGTATCGAGGAAATCCCCAACCAGGAACATACCATCCTCCTCCTCGACGGCCTGGATGAGGACACGGAGGCCATGCGCAACTACAAGGCTCGCCTCGACAAAATCCTCGACAAGGTCCAGGACTTCCGGGTAGTGGTATTTACCTGCCGCACCCAGTTTTTTCCGACAGAGCGCGACGAACCCCTGGAGACCGAAATACAGCGGTTTGGGCGTCAGCGGGGGTACCAGACATTTGCCCGGCTGTATCTCTCTCCCTTCAGCGACAAGGACATAGGCCGGTATCTGAATAAAAAATATCGCTGGTACCAGCACATTCACAAGGCCAATGCCCGCAAGATCATCGCCCGCTCACCTAACCTGATGGTGCGGCCCATGATACTCAGCTATATAGATGACCTGCTCGGTGATCCGGACGCTTATACCTATACCTCACACGTATACCAGGTCGTGATCAAAAAATGGATCAACCGGGAGGCGGAGCGGGTGCCTGCAGACCGCCGGGAGCGTTTCAGGGGGGAGTTGATGCGGTTCTCGCGGGAGGTGGCCCTGGACATGTACCGCCAGCGCAAGAACCGGAACGGCTTGTTTATCCCCGTACAGCATATCCGGCCCTTTGCTGAGCGCAACCGGGTGGACCTGAATGATATCGAGATACAAAGCCGCTCCCTGCTCAACCGCAATGCCCTGGGTGAATATAAATTTGCCCATAAGTCTATTCTGGAGTATTTCCTGGCCCTGGAGGCGATTGAGAACCGGGGTTTTGCGGAGAGTTTTGACTTTTCAGGACTAGATCTGGCGCGGACCTTCTACGAGGAGTTGTGTATGACCCATCATACCCTCCCGATGTTCAGGCGCTCGGAAGGCAAAGGGGTATTTCGGGTCGGACCGGGCCCTGAGCGGGAGCTGGCCGATGCCCGGCAGGAGGAGTTTCGCCATATCACCCACCTGTACCTGGACCAGTTGGCACATGCTGAGGGGCTGCGTCCACTCCACCAGCTTCAGACCCTGCGGGTGCAGGCAGGCCTGCGTGACCTCGCGCCCCTCGCCGGCCTGAAACAACTCACAGACCTCGACCTCCGCCATACGGAGGTGGACAACCTGAAACCCCTGGAGGGACTTATTCACCTGAGCAGTCTCCACCTCGACCATACCCCTGTCCAATCCCTGGCCCCTCTGCGCTCGATCCAGGGGCTGCGGCACGTGTCCTGTGCCCATACCAGCGTATCTGACCTGACCCCCCTGGAGGGAGCCGCCCACCTGGAGACCCTGGCTGTCCATCATACAGCCGTACGCGACCTCTCGCCGCTGCGCAAGCTGACCCATCTGCGGGAGATCACCCTGAGCAATACCGCCGTCTCCAGCCTGGCCCCCCTGCGTGATGGTAACTTGCTGGAGGTCCTGCTGATCAGCCAGACCGGGGTGAACAACCTGAGTGTGCTGCGGGATAAGGTTCACCTGCGCCGGTTATACCTCTCATACACCGCTGTCACCCAGCTCAAGCCGGTGGCTCAGGCCCCGCTGGAAGAGTTGCGTATATCCGGATTGCCCCTGGCAGACCTGAGTTGCCTGGGCGACTGGCCGCAGCTTCGGATTCTGGCCATACGGGAGACACCGGTCCGCGATTTTAGTCCGCTGGCAGATATGTCAGGTCTGGAAGAGTTGTACCTGGATGATACCAGTATCGCAGATTTGGCGGATATAGCCCGGCTCCCGCACCTGCGCAGGCTCTCGATCCGGCGGACGCGTGTCACCAGCCTGCGCCCGCTTGAGCAGTTGGCCTCCCTGCGTCGTCTGGAGTTGATCCGGGATACCTTTGCCCCGGAGGTGCTGACCGCTTTTAGCCAGGCACGTCCCGAGGTAGAGCTGGTCACCCGTATGTTGCCCCATCCGGAAGACTGATCCGCCCGGCAGGCGCACCGGCAGTTCCCAGGTGACCGTTGGGCGATTTTTAGGGGCAAAAGCAGGATTGTCCGGTATTTTTTCGTTTATTCGTCATCAGCCAACACCTACGTTTACTTTCGCAGCACATGCGCCGAATATACTGGTATCTTTCCTTGGTCGCGCTGGTCAGCTTCGGACTGATCACAGAGACTGCCGATGATTTTTTTGAGATTTCTAAAAACATGGAAATCTACGGAAAAGTCTATACCGAGGTCAATCGTATATATGTAGACGATGTAAATCCCGGGCGTCTGATGCGCACAGGCATTGAGGCCATGCTGGCGTCGCTGGACCCTTATACCAATTATTATTCAGAGAGCCAGATTGAGGCATCCCGCCTGTACAACTCAGGTCAATACAGCGGCATCGGGGCAGAAATGGTCATCCGGGGCGAAAAAATCATCATCTCAGAGTTGTTTCAGAGCGGCCCGGCTGATCAGGCGGGGATCAAAGTCGGGGATGAGGTACTCAAGATTGACGAGGAGTCTCTAAGTGGGAGCCAGTTTGACCTGGAAGATATTCAAAATTTGATCCTGGGCGAAAACAAAACACCCGTACGGCTCACCATACGCCGGGTCGGCGAGACGGTCCCGCAGGAAGTGAGCATCCTGCGCGGAGGTGCTACTGTCCAGCAGCAAAACGTCCCGTATGCGGGTATGGCAGACAGTGTGACCGGGTATATCATGCTCACCGGGTTTATGCAGGATGCCGGTCTGGAGGTGGCACAGGCCCTCACCCGGCTGAAAAAAGAGCATCCCGGCCTCCGGGGTGTTATCCTGGACCTCCGGGGCAATCCCGGTGGGCGGCTGGATGAGGCCGTTAATGTCGTCAATGTATTTATCCCACAAAATGAGCGCACCGTCGAGATGCATGGCCGCTCCCGGGAGTCTAACAATATATTTCACTCCACCCAGCAGCCGGTGGACAGCAAAATACCTGTAGCTGTGCTCCTCAACGGGCGCAGCGCCAGTGCCTCCGAGGTGGTTGCCGGGGCTATTCAGGATATGGACCGGGGGGTAATCGTGGGGCAGCGCAGCTTTGGCAAGGGGTTGGTACAAAACGTACGTCCGCTCAGCCACAATACCCAGATGAAAATCACCGTGGCCAAATATTATACGCCCAGTGGACGCTGCATTCAGGCCATAGACTACGGCAACCGGTATGCCGACGGGCGTGCGGGCCGGATTCCGGACAGCCTCGTCAAGGCTTTTAAAACCCGCAATGGCCGTATCGTATATGATGGGGGAGGTATCTCGCCAGATATTGAGGTGCCCATTCCCGCCCAGCCGCCTATTGTGGCAGCCCTCGAAGCTCAAAACCTGATTTTTGATTTTGTCACCCAATACGCCTCTTCACACGACAGCCTCCCGGGCGGGCGGGCATTTGAGGTAGGAGATGCTGCATATGAAGATTTCCGGGCATTTCTGAAGGTACGTGGATTTTTATATCAGACGCCCCTGGAGTTACAGCTTGCCCGCCTGCGCATCAAGGCGGACTCGCTGGCCGATCCTGTACTCCTGGCGCGGGTGGCAGACTTGGAGAAGGCCCTGAGCCGCGAAAAACAAGACGAAGTCACCCTCCAGAAACCATATCTCACGACCCTCCTCCGCCGGGAACTGGTAAACCGCTACTACTACAAACAAGGTGCCCTGGAGGCCTCCTTTGATCAGGATGCTGACATCCGCGAGGCCCGGCGTATTCTGGCTGACCCGACCTCGTACCAAGCCCTGCTGGCCCCCCCCAAATAAGCACCATGTTGTGCATGGCCTGGATATGGTCAGCAACATACGATGGAGCTGCTTATATTCGTATATTCAGCGGACTGGATGACCTGGTTCGCAGGGACATCGGCGCTTACCAGATTTTATTGGGTATGAAATATGCTATCCGGATATTTCTTGGGGGATTCATATTGGCAGTCATGCTGGCGCCCGGATCGGGTATGGCCCAGCCTGTAGCCTCAGCCAATCCGGTCGAAGAGCTGATCAACCGTTTCCTGACCGTGTATCCGCTCTGGCCTGACAACCGGTTCCGGCTCGCGATCTGGACAGAGCTCAAAGGGCAGTACGACCCGGCCACAGGCGCACTGGAGTTAAAATTCGGCGACCTGGCGACCATGACATTTTATGAGCGCAACTGTCTCCTGCGCACCCGTAACCACCGCATCTTTCACCTGGAGCGGGAAGAATCGCCATCGGTACAGTCCCTGGCTATGAACCGTATGCTGGCAGAACTGTTTGAGACGGTCTTGCTCCTGGGCAATCACGGGGCAGACTCCGTCCATATCCAGTTTGTGGACCAGTATCTGGCCAAAAAAAATATTGAACCCTTCGAAAAACTGTTTCTGCGCCATATCCTGATCCGGTACGGACGATACGAGCCCCAGTACCGGCGTATCGAATTTCGTACCGAGTGGCTGCCGGAGACGACCTATGCCTACCGGGATGCGCAGGATAGCGTAGCCGTCCGCAAACCCATAGATCCTATGCGGCTCAAGCTGGACGAGACCATCCTCCGGGGGTATTATATCAAATCGGGGGGTACCGTGTATGTCGAGGACGTTACCCGCAAGGTTATATATGCTACCGGTGAGACCTATCAGCCCAATATTACAGCGTTTAAGTTATTTGCACAGAAGCTTTTCAGCCAGACGACGCAGTACATTGTGCTGCGGGACCAGCACCGGGTGGACAGCCTGGAGGCTTCTTTCGAAGACGGATTTGATGGGCTGCTGACACGGGCAGCACCGTTGCCACAGGCTACACACCTGGCTGGTCAGCCGGAGGGCTATCGTTCATCGCCCCGCCAGATCGTCAGCATCCAGCCTTTGTACGGGCCGGACAGCTTTGTATCCATGATACTCGGGCTCCTGCGCTCACGGGGGATCGAAGTATATGACCCGGATATAGCCCCCTACCTGGTGCGACAGACCTTTTTTCCGCAACTCATGGAGTTACTCTCTGAGGAGGAGCGCCTCCGAATGATGAGATTTGTACGTTAGCCGAAAATATGATAGGAAAAACCAGTATGTCAGATACGTTACAGACTTATCCGGCGTTTTAGAAGTATTGCTCCGATCTTTGCTCATCTTTGACAGCGGTACAGGAATTTTTCGGGTGGTCTGTCGGGGGGAGTAGCAGTGATATGTGGGTCAGCAGGTCAATACCATGAATTGTGCTGCGGCCGGGTTGTGTGTGCGGGAGTTGTGCCGACCTTGCCCGAAAATTTTGTTTTTGTAATTCTTCCACCGGTTTTTGTATTTTACGCTATGAACCTAACCCTACGCCACCTGCTCGTTATGTCCGCATCCCGTTTTTCCCTGCTCGTATGCTGCCTGATGTTGTCCCTGACGGTAGCCGCCCAGGGACCGGGCAAAAACGCCTTTATGGCTGCTGAAAGTTTGCGTCAGCAAAACAAACTCAAGGAAGCCATTGCCAAGTATAATGAAGCCCTGAACCTGGAACCCTCCAACTACAAGTACTACTTCCAGAAGGGTAAATGTGAGTATAAACTCCGCGACATGGAGTCTGCCAAGGAATCTTTTAAGGCCTCGGCAGAATACAAACAAAACTTCACCCCGGCATACTCACTCCTGGCCAAAATCTACAAGGAGGAGAAAGACTTTGCCAATGCTATTTTTTACTACGAGCAGGCCGTAAAGTTTGAGGCTGATCCCTCCCGCCGTGTGCAGTACCAGCTCCTGCTGATCAATCTCCTCCTGGTTGAGAACCGCTCCGATGATGCCCGCAAACACATCGAAGACGCCCGCACCCTGGCTCCCAACAACCCCAACGTACTTTTTTATACCGGCGAAATCGCCATCCAGGACGAGCAGTGGGAGCCTGCCCGGCAGGCATATGAGCGCGCCCTCGCCTCCGAGGAACTCAAAGATGCCACCCCTGCCGAAAAAGCCAAATATTACTACGGCCTGGGACTGGCCCTGAGCAAACTCGGGGATAGTGCCGGGGCCAAAAAAGCCTGGGCCAAGGCCAATTTTGGTCCGTACCAAAAACTCATCGCCCAGCAGCTCACGGAGACCAACCATATCCACTACTACAAAATAGCGGTCGGATATTATCTCAACGGAGCTTATGACGAGTGTGAGCAACACCTGGACAAATCCCTGGAAATCCAGCGCGACTTTTCCAGTGCCTACGTCCTCAAGGCCAAAATTGAGTCACGCAGTGGCAATATGGATGGTGCCCTGGCTGAGTACCGCAAGGCGATTGAGGTCGAAAAAGTCCCGGCCCGCCGCGCACAATATTATCTCCAGACGGCCAATATCCACGCCAACCGCAATAACTACGGGGCTACGCTGACAGACCTGGCTGCTGCCATCAAAGAAGATCCGGCCCTCACGACCCGGGCTGACCTGCTCTACCTGCGCGGGCGCGCTGAGTACGGCTCCGGACAGTATACCGCAGCTATCTCTACGCTCGACAACCTCATGAAGGGCACTACGGATGTCAAAACCAAGTCCAAGTATGCCTTCCTCCTCGGTATGGCAGCCAAACGTGCCGGCGAGACAGACAAAGCCAAAGAAGCCTTTAAGGTAGCCATGTATGGCTCTTATAAGCCTGCGGCACAACTGGAACTCGCTCAATTAGAGGGCGGCAAATAATACGAATCCGCATAAAATTTAAAACGGTCGCAACATACTGCGACCGTTTTTTGTTTTATTTGCCTCTCAGGATGGAACACGGTTGTCTCAGATATATCATGCGATATGGGCTGTTTACCCTGCTTGTCTGCCTCTGCCTGGCAGGCTGCCGTCATGAACCCAAAAGCCCCGAGCAACCCCGAAGCCGGATCTTATTTGTAGGAGGCAGCATCACGTCCGGACATGGAGTCGCCCTGCGCGAAGCGTATCCCTCCCTGATCCAGCATTATCTGGACTCTCTCCAAAAACCTTATGAGGTCGTCAACCTGGCCCTGCCGGGTAGCACGGTCTCTGCGATCCTGATGCGGCTGTCCTCCTATCTCCACGAACCCGCCAGTATCATCGTACTGGAGCTCGGGCTGGACGATCTCCGGGCTGGCGGCGACCCTGTCGCTGTCCGCCAGCAGGCGCAGAAGATCATTGACAAAATCCGAAGCCGGTATCCGGAGGCGGTGGTGATCCTCGCCGGCGTACAGCCGGTATCTCCTGAGCAGCCTGCTTATGTCAGCGCACATGGCATTATGTGCCGGGAACTGGCTGTCACAAACCACACGGCATTAATTCACAATATGTTTGCAGGAATCACCGCAGATACGCTATATTGGAACAGCGAAACGTACCTGCCCTCTCCTGCCGGACATGACCGGATCGCCCGTACCGTCTGGAAAGAACTTCAGAACTTCTTATAACAGCCCCTTTATTTCAAAATGAAAACTCGTTTTTATCCGATCGCCCTGATGGCGCTGGTGGCCCTGTATGGTGTGTCCTGTTCTCCGGAGTCCGGCAATACGGACGCTGAAGGTGCTGCTGCTGTGGCTCAGTCTGCCGTCTGCCTCTGGGACCAGGCCGGCCTGCGCGACAAACCTGGCAAAAGTAACGATGCCAAATACCTGGCCAGCATCAACTTCGGTGAACAACTGACCCTCACCGGCAAACGTGTCGAGGACAGTACAGACAGTAAAAAACCGTATGTGGAGGTCACGCTCGCAGATGGCAAAAAAGGCTGGGTACAGGAGTACCTCCTCGCCCTCAATGCTACCCGTGCTGTAGCGACAGGAAATATTACCCTCTACAAACGTCCGGAGCTCAGCACCATGTCCGGTGACAACCTGGCCGAAGGGGACCTGTTTTCTTTTAACGAAAGCCAGCCGGGATGGGCAGAAGTATTTGGAAAGGAAAAGAAGAAAAAAGGCTGGATCAGCCTGGACGCCAGCAGCTACTCTCAAAAAGAGGCTGATGTGGCAGTCGCCGTGATGGTCAATACGGCCATGCGCGAAAAGGATCCCGCCAAACAAGAAAAACTCCTCAATGAAATCATCAATAACCCCGCCCTGAGCACATCCAGCCTGGTGACTTTTGCAGAGTCTAAGCTCAACAGCATCGCGGCGCTGCCCCAGCTCCCCGAAAACCAGCTCTACATCACCGGTGATGTCGTCAACATCCGCACGGAGCCTGACAATGAAGACGCAACCAATGTCAGCTTCCAGCTCAAGCGCGGCGACATCTGCAACATCCTCGCGCGGGGAGACCGTCAGCAGATCCGCGACATGAATGAGTACTGGTATCAGATCGAAAAAGACGGCCAGAGCGGCTGGGTGTATGGTTTTTTTACGTCGAAAAAACTCCCATAAAAAAAACGGAAGCAGCTTGGCTGCTCCCGCTTCTATACGCACAGGCGCTCATCAGGGCGCCTGTTTTTGTTTGTCAGGCACCGATCTCGTCCATCTCGGCCACCGGAGCAGCATCTTTTTTCATGATCGCTGCGACAATCACAGATACAATCGCCCCCATAATGGCAAATACCAGGATGCTTACCGGAATGGCGATATAGGGCTGGAGCATGTTCTCTGTAATGGACATGGACTGATCTGCAATCTCAGGTGTGATCTGGGGATTCTCCAGCAGGGCCTGGCGCTGAAGCTCCAGAAAAGTCTCCTTCGCTCCCGGATCAATTGCCATGTGAGCAGAGGAAATGATCGAGCTGATACCACCGCCTACGACCGATACGAGCAGGCCTGACTTAAAACCCTCGCCGAGGGAAAGGCCACCTTGTATCTTGCGCTGGCGAAAACAGATCCCGATGACAGCGGCCAGCAGGAGAACATACGGTAATGAGCCCAGCAGGCCATTCTGTACCTGACCGGTAGCGACCGTTACGATGCTGACGATGCCCATGGCGACACCCAGGTACAGGCCGTAGCGCATAGCGATTGAACGTGGATTAGGCGTACTCATAATGCAAGAGATTTAGTAGGGTTAGGTGAGTTACAAAAGGGTTCAGGGTATTTTCGCAGGCCGTGTGATAGCTGTGTTGTCAGCAGGTTTGCGATCCACGAGTTTGTGCCAGGGGTCTATACCAGCCTTTTCGGGTTTGGCATCCACCCAGACCTCAATACGCTGCTCAGGAGTAGTGATCTTGTGTTTCTGGAGGTACAGTACCTTGTCCACCCATTTCCCATCCTGTTTTTCCTGCCCAAAAACACCTATGTCAATATAGTCATTAATCGGAACTTCTGACTCATCGTCATGGATCATCCGCAATTTACGGGATTTCACGGTGAAACTTACTTTGTACCGTCCATCCTGCTCCACATATGTCGCGCTGTCGGCTGTGTTTTCGTAGAGGGTGATGGTCTCCAGCAGGTCTGTGAGTACCCCCCGGAGCGAATCCGGTGTCACCGCCGATACGTACTGCATCCATTCCCGGGTGGTGGTATAGGGCGGCTCCTGAAACTTGACCTTAGATACATACCGCTTCAGGGCAGCATTGAGGGTGTCTTCTCCCAGGTAGTCCTGCAGGGCGTACATCACGACACTGCCTTTGTTGTAGTGGATATAAGGCTGATTTTCAGATAACAAGACAGGCGTCTCGGCGATTCGCTCCCCGGTACGGCCCTGGAGGTAGTTTTGCATTTCCAGCTCCAGAAATTTATCCATGTTTTCCTTGCCAAAGTTTTTTTCCATCACCATCAGGGCGGCATACTGGGACATGGTCTCCGAGAGGAACTGGAATCCCTGTACCTTTCCCCCCACTACCTGATGCGCCCACCACTGGTGTGCTACCTCGTGACAGGTGATGTAAAAAGGATAGTCCACATCGTTTTTGCCCACATTGGCAATAAATCCGACGGACTCTGAGTAGGGGATCGTATTGGCAAATGACTGAGCAAATCCAGCATACCGGGGAAACTCCAGGATACGCACCTGCCGGTGCTGGTAAGGCCCGAATGCCTCGGTGTAGTAAGCCAGCGATTGTTTCATCCCGTCCATCATCCGGTCCAGGTTCCAGGTATGGGAGGGGTGATGATAGATTTCGAGGTTGATGGTGCGTCCGTCAGGGGCCTGCCAGGTATCTTGTTTCACCGCGTACCGGGCTGAGACGATGCTGTAAAAATGGATCATCGGTACGTCCATCTGGTAGTGAAACCAGCGCCGGCCGCCATCGGTCCACTCGCGGGTGAGGTATCCCGGCGCGACTGCGATCTGATCCGGAGCCGTACCGACCGCTGCCTCAAACCGGATCCAGTCTGCCGCAGCCCCCAGGAGGTTACTTTTCACCGCCAGGGTATCATCTATCAGGCTCATACGGGGTTTGGCCGGGAGGTTGTATTTTTTGCGGAGGTCAGGATCCAGCAACTCGGCATCGCTGTTGTATCCCAGGGTCGGGAAGTAGGTGTAGTTTAGGAATGTACCGTTGTACACCAGCGAAGACCCGCCGCCGCTATTGCTGAATCCCTGGTAGGTCAGCGACTCCTCAAACTGCATCTCCAGGCTATCCCCTGCTGCCAGGGGTTGGGCCAGCCGGTAGATCAGCAATCCATTGACGGTATCGGCGAGGACCCGGTCTGCGGGCCTGCTGAACTGGAGCTGATGTAAGGTCAGGTCGCTGTTGTAGTTGATGATAACCGTATCCACGGCAAACGGGTGTTTATTCCGCAGCACATACGTCCCGCTGGCAGAGAAGGCACGTACCTCCGGGCGCAGGTCCACCCGCAGGCGCACGGAGGTGATCCTGGGCTGGGGGGTATGTTCGTATCGTTTGTACGTTTTTTCAAACTCGGCTTGCATCCGCTGATAGTCGCGGGAGGTATAGAAAGGATTCAGCACATGGGTATTGTAAAAAATGTACCCGCCCATCCCTAAAAAAATGGCCAGGGATACCCCTAATCCTGCCTGTACGGCCCGTGAGCCTCGTATATAGACCCGCAGGCGGGCCCAGCGGGACCGCAGGTCGTCTTCTGTGCCGCGTACCCAGAGGCCGCCAGCCAGGATCAGCAGGGCGACTGTCAGCGCCCCCCAATAGGCACGGTAGGTCAGGTAGGGACCTATAAAGTGCCCAAAACCATTCATATCGGAGTAAAGCGTCTGAGGGGCTGAGCCCAGCCGCCATAACCGATCCTCGATGCCCACTGCCGGAAGCAGCGTCCAAAAAGCCAGATATACCAGTACGCTGAGAAAAAATCCCAGGTACTTATTGTTGGACAAAATCTGGATGAAAAAAAACAGCCCCAGCGTCTCAATAAATCCCAGCATCCGCAGACCAAATAACTCGGTAATGTACTGGCCCGGGTCCAACTGGAAAAAACCATTCCCTACTTGTATGATCATGCCCGTGACCATCAGGATGGTCATCAGCACACAGAGCACACCGATCATCGCTACAAAACGTGCGGTCAGGGTGATCCAGACCGGCATCGGCAGGGTATCGTACAGTTGGCTCACATCATGGGTGCGTTCTTTCCAGATCTGCTCGCCCGTATAAAAAACCATAATGGCGAGGATGAAGAGCGTAAAATTACTGCTCAGCAAGCCCAGTATCTGGTAGGTCACGGGACGTGTGGGGGTCTCATACACCAGACCTGATACAAAATATATCATGATCATAAACAGCACCCCGATGCCGGTGATGACCCAAAAAATCGGGCTCCGGAGGATCTCGCGCAGGGCACGTCCCGTGAGCAAGCCCAGCAACCGGAAATGCTCCCGCAGCCCAAACTGCTGGCTCACGGACGGGAGGGATACCCGCTGTAAGGTTACGGTATCCCCGATCAGCTTGATGGTCTGGGCAGTCCGTGACAGGAGGGGCCTGGATTCGGTGGCGTAGTTCATCTGAAACCGCAGATAGGTAAATAACGCGACCAGCAGCGCTACGCCCAGCCAGATCAGTTGGTTGCCTACAGTCATCGCTGTCAGCGGCAGGGTTTGGGTATTGCGCTCAGCCGACGTCCAGTTTTCAGTCAGGGTCTGAAAGGCCGTCCCGCCCGTAGGGTCCAGCAGGCTGGCGAGGGTTTTGTTGTCCAGTTGGCTGCTCAGCCCCGAGGCCGTGGTAAACAGCACCAGCAGCAAGATCGCATTGAGGTAAATAAACAGGTTGTTGCGGGTGAGGGATACCGTCGCAAAAAATACCGTACCTGTGATCACCGTAAACGGCACCAGATGCAGCAGCAGCGGTACCAGATAAAAAGACAGGTTAAAGGGTCCCAGTTTTTCTGCCGTAGCCCAGGGAGACATATACGCCAGTTGTAAACCGACCGCAATCACCACCATGACTGCCAGCGCAAATATCAGCGACCCCAGGTATCGTCCGCCCAGATACCCCGCTTTGGTCACAGGCCGGGTGAAAAACAACTCATGTGCCTGATACTCAAAGTCCCGGTTCACCGCGACACCCATAAAGGCCGCTACCGCAAAAATAGCGTATTGCCCCAGGGCGAGCAGGCTAAAGTGGATCGTGTAGGCGGAGTTATACACCCCCTTGCCCCCACCTGAGAATGATCCGGCTGCTTCTGGCCCCGCCGCACCGGAGATCAGCATCCCCCACAGAAAACCGACCAGCAGATAGAGGCCGAGATAAATGTAGGTGGCAGGTCGCCGGAGGCGGTAGCCTATCTCAAATAAAAATATTTCACGAAACATACATACGTCGTAAGAGGGTGGGAAGAAGGATACGATCAGGCAGTAGCCGCAGCCTGGGCGGTTTCACGCTCCTTGATCCGGGCAAAATAGATATCCTCCAGCCTCCCGGAAGCTGGCGAAAAATGTGTATCCGGCTGTGTATCAGCCCATACCCTGACGACAATATTGCCCCCAAAATGCCGGGACGAGATTACATTATACTGCTGCTGGTGTGCCTGAAGCTGGTCTTTGGGGACAACGGTTTCCCATACCCAGCCTGCTGCTCCGGCTATCAGCTCCTGAGGTATGCCCGTGACCAGCACCTCTCCCCGGTGGATGATCGCCATCTGCTCACAGAGGTCTGATACGTCCTCTACAATGTGCGTGGACAAAATGACAATAATGTTTTCGCCGATTTCACTCAGCAGATTATGAAACCGGTTTCGCTCCGCTGGGTCAAGGCCTGCCGTAGGCTCATCCACGATGATCAGTTGAGGATTGCCGAGCAGGGCCTGGGCGATGCCGAAGCGCTGTTTCATCCCGCCGGAGTACTTCCCCACCTGCCGGTTGCGGACTTCCCAGAGATTGGTCTGGCGCAGCAGGGCTTCTACCATGGCCTTGCGCTCGCCTGTGTGGTGAATGCCTTTGAGCCGGGCAAAATGATCCAGCATATCTATGGCTGAGATATACGGATATACCCCAAATGACTGGGGCAGATACCCGAGCACCTGCCGTACAGCCCGCTTGTCGCGGAGCATGTCGAGGTCTCCCAGCCGGGCTGAGCCGGTATCTGCATCCTGCAGCGTAGCCAGGGTGCGCATGAGGGTGGATTTGCCCGCACCATTGGGGCCCAGCAGCCCAAACATCCCACGCGGGATCTCCAGGTTGATCTGATGGAGCGCCTGGGTGCCGTTGGGGTATTTTTTGGACAGGCCGGATATGACCAGTGCAGGGGCAGTAGGAGAAACAGGTTGCATAGACAGAGGATGAAATATATACACGTTGGTCGCCGGGCAGGAAATTTTATTACAGCTACATGAAAAAAGCCCGGCAGTCATTCACTGCCGGGCATACAAAGCAGGTGGCGATGCTTAGCGCTGCTGATACTCAGCCTCCAGTACTTTGCAGGCCTGCAACATCCGGTAGGCCCACCGCGCTTTTTGCTGGGCATAGGTATCAGCGGGCCAGACGCTTAGCCGGGCCTCCATGAGCAGCAGCAGACGCTCCAGCGTCGCAGCCGCATCAGGGTAGGCCTGCATACGCATCTGAAACAAATACTCCTCTATCAGCAGCTCCGGCATCACCGGGCGGCTGATCCGAAAACCCGCCTGCGCCAGGCGAAGTCCTTCGGCATTGTCCTCGGGGGTGTCACGGGTCAGGCGCAGAAGCCGTGCCGCCAGGAGATAGGTCTCGTCATGCACTTGTTGGGTTGCCATCAGGCGGTCTATGTATTGCCGGGTCAGCTCGTACCGCTTCAACCCAAACAACTGCCATGCCTGCTCTTGGATCAGCTCCCCCATCATCAGGCTGTAATACTGCTCTGCCGCCGGATCAGGGTTACCCGAGATTTTACCGAGCTGCGCAAGCTGCTCTGCCAGGGTAGGCTGGTAGCGGGAGGGCCGCTCCAGGCCTGACGGAGTTGCATTTCCCATGATCTGCTCGGTACGCATGCGCATGAGCAGACGCCCCAGCGCCATCGTATCGCCCCCTGTCTCCCGCATATACTGCACCGCGACCTGCTGCGACCGGAGTATTTGCTCCCGGCTGTAGGATGCCCCCACTGACCGGGTGATACTGCCCGTGAGTGCTGACACCACAATACCCGTCGCCACGGCTGCCTGCCCGTCAAAGTCAGTGCCGTACTCATAATTGCTGTAGGCCTCCAGCGCCCCCACGCCCACTGCTGCGATCAGGCCCAGTGCCTGCCGCAGGTTGGACGCTGCAATCTCCCGGTTATAGTTGATCAGGTTGTACTCCGAGACCAGATACGCAATCTGAGAGGCCAGAACAACCCGCAGCTCGTCCTCGGTGCGGATCAGGCTGAGCAACCCCACCGAGAGCAGGATAGTCCCATCGGAGAGGGTGAATGCATCCGGCTCCGGAGAACGGATCACCTGGACCCTGATCTGCCAGGGTGACCGCTGGGTCCACGGTTTGTATATATTCATGGCTACCTGGGTAAGGTAGTCTGTGATCAGGGCATCTTCATACAAGGCACCTTTTTCTGCCAGGGCTGCTTCATAGAACTGGTTGTCAGCCAGGAGCATCTGCCGCCGCTCGGGCTGCGTCTCACCCAGGAGCAGGGACTCCGCCCGCTCAAATAACCAGAGCTTCTGCCAAAAATCCAGCGGCACAACAAACCGCAGGTCATCTTCATTGATCAGGACCGTGCCTGTCGAGTATTTTCGCCGGATACGATCGGGCGAGCTGCCTTGTTCTTTACCGTAAATGATCCGTACTGTGTCACCGGCAGCATACGGCGCCACTCGGGTCAGCAGTACAGCCTTGGGACGATTTACTACCTGGGCTGAGGCCGGGACCAGCAGCAGTACCCCCATGAGAATTGACCAGCATTTCTTCATAAGAAACCTGTTGAGTATGATCTGATGAATATGATATATCCAAAGTCTGCTGCCGGGGGTGGTGTGTAGGCAGCAGGATCAATAAAGAACTTCTCCCATACAACCGTAATCAGTCAAGGGCGGGAGATAAAAAAACACCTGCAATTATGACATCACAGGTGTTGTATCGGGAGTGTTCACGGCAGGATTCGAACCTGCGACCTTTGGTTCCGGAGACCAACGCTCTAATCCACTGAGCTACGCGAACGGATATGATGCGCAAAGATAGCACATCCGGAATTAACTTCTCAAAAATGGAAGAATTTTTTTCAAAACGGAGGTTACTGGAGCACGACGCGGCGCATCAGTTGTTCCTGCCCGTCGCTGATCTGGATAAAGTATACCCCCCGTGGAGCATTGCTCAGATCAAACCGGGTACGGGTATGAGGCTCTACCTGCTGCTCAGCGATGGTCTGGCCGATCAGGTTGACTACCTTCACCTGGTAGGTTACCCCCGGATTGCCCTGGATTTCCAGGTTAAAAAGGCCGTTGGAAGGGTTGGGATATACACTTGCCACAATCTGCGCCAGCGGTGCCTCCGAGTCTGATCCGGCTGCATGCACACGCACGCCCGCCGTCAGGAGGAGCAGAAGGGATATATAAAGTAGCGAACGTTTCATGCCAGATTCATTTGAGGGTATATACCCAATATAGTGCCATAAAGTTACTTCATTTCTTCGCAAAATAAGCAAGCGTGCAAAAAAAGACTACAAACGTGTCACCGGACCGAACGAATGCCTCTATGCGAAGACGAAGGAAACTATACGGGGTATGATGTGGTGTTCTTATCTCAAATATACAACATCATCTCACCCCAAAACACAACGATCCCTGCCCGGTACTTACCTGCTCAGTTTTTTTTATGGCGAAGGTACTGCAAATGTGGAACTGGAACAGGCATGACCGCCGGACTTGTCATGTCAGCCATTTCTGCCAGCCATACACCTGCATCCGGAAGCGGCTGTACCGGAAATTTCATCCGGGCGCGGACCATGTAGGCATCCGCGCGTGTGCGCTCTGCAGCATTGAGCTGATGATACAGGGCCGGGAAATAAGGCTGTCCGACAAAATAGCAGATCATATCCGGGTCACCAATATTCACCCGCTGGCTCCGCAACATATTGAGCATCATGGGTATCCAGCTGTACTGGCTGTACTGCGGCGCTGCGGAGGTGACGGGTGCCTTGATCCGGGCAGGGCCCGCTGTCCGGGCGGTGGCGGATGCTGTCTGTTCCTGACCCGGTGCATGGCGGATGACAGGGCTGCCTGCTGGCAGCTTTTCGAGCCGGGCTGCTTCACTCGCCGAGATATGCTGGATCGTCTGTACAAAAAGCCGCTGTGAAAATACCTTAAAGGCTGTCACATTGGGGCTATATGTTTCACCACTCGCAAATACAACCGGGCGGGATACGGCCGACACAAATACCTGCCCTCCACTCTCCAGCGAGTGACCCCGTATCTCACGCTCGCTCAGTACGAGGGTCATGGGAGACGTAGCCCTGACGGGCATCTCATGCCGCGCCCCGGCAGATGACGGCAACCAACGGGTGTCGAAGCGGATTTCCTGTGTCATGGGATCCAGCCGCCCATACTGCACCAGGATATGCCGCAGGTAGAGCTTGTCAAAGGGCTCCAGGTTGATCCGGGCCAACCAGCGGTCGGTATGAAGCATCACTTCGGGGGTTGAGCCAGGGTTGCCCATCAGCATGATCCGCCCAAAGAGGCTGGTAAGTTGCCGGTTGACTTCGTCAGCATTAGGGGTGTCAAACTCAAACTTGTTGAGGTGAAACACCTGGGTATGGCCGAGCCGCAGGAGGAGGTTGCGGGAAAAAAAGGTGAACTGCCCCAGGTCTCCAAACTTCAGGTAAAGATGGCCCGTCCCGGCTTCCCACTGCCCCTTTAATTCAGCATAGGCGGCAATCTTCAGGGCATTGTCCGGCGTGAAGGCATAGGCACGGAGCAGGGCATTGATCCGGGTTTCCAGTCTGAGCTCCTGCGTTTGTGCAGGCTGCCACCAAAAGAGCAGGGTCAGAAGCAGGGCTGATCGGCAAAAAGTAGTTGACTGCATACAGGTACGGTATCATGAGCGTTACCTGTATCACCCAATTTCTGCACCAGTTACCCGCCTGCCGATCTGCTAAGCATCCTCGTTTCTAACATTTGAATAAGGAGTTACCCAAAGAAAAAAGCAGATATTTTACGAGGAAAATATCTGCTTTTTATGCTGTTGGTATGTGTATATAGCGCAGAAAATCAACACATTGACCTGATGCGCATATTTTTTACCAATGTGTTTCTTTTCATTACACGGGTAAGATTTTCATTAGGGGGCCACCATGGACTGATACGAGCGCTCATCTCTGCCTTCGTAGTAGTTGAGGTAGGCCTGGTTCACGATCCGGTTGCCGCCCGGGGTAGGATAGTTGCCGGAGAAGTACCAGTCACCCCGGTGGTTGGGGATGGCCCGGGCCAGGTTTTCCAGGGGCTGGAAGATGACCTCCAGCTCACAGGTGAAGTTGGCGGGTTTGACGATCTCGGTGATTTTTTCGGAGATTTCATCTTCGGTGAAGGGGGCATAAATTTCAGCGACGACATTCCGCTCGCTCATGGTGCCCTCATCCCGCATATTGACGATCTTGCGATACACCCGCTCGATCGTGTCTTCCATCCCCCGGTCCCGCAGCAGCTCGATCGCCGCCTGGAAGGCTACCAGCCGCTCAATCTGCGACATGTCTATGCCATAGCAGTCGGGATACCGTATCTGGGGGGCAGAGGAAACGATGATGATCTTGCGGGGGCTGAGGCGCGCCAGAATCCGCAGGATACTTTTCTGGAGGGTGGTACCCCGCACGATGGAGTCGTCAAGACAGACCAGGGTATCCTGTCCGGGGATAATGGCGCCGTGGGTAATATCGTACACGTGTGCCACCATATCATCCCGGGAGGAATCATCGGCAATGAAGGTCCGCATCTTTACATCCTTGATGATGACCTTCTCGACCCGTGGGCGCTGGTTGATGACAGCCCGCAGGCGCTCAGGATCTGTCAGTACAGCCGGCTGTGAGAGTTCGTGTACCTTGCGGGCATTAAGATAGGTCTCCATTTCTTTGACCATACCCAGGTAGGCACTCTCAGCCGTATTGGGGATGAAGTCAAATACTGTGTTTTCCAGGTCGCCGTCCAGGGCCTCGATGATCTTAGGGGCCAGCATGGCACCCAGGCGCTTGCGCTCCTGGTAGATCTCGGCACCTACCCCCCGCGAGAAGTAAATCCGCTCAAAGGAGCAGCTGAGCTTGGGGCCCGGCGTGGTAAATTCTTTCAGGCGGATCTGGTTGTTGTGGGCCTTGATGCTGAGGACGTGGGCCGGGGGCAGCTCAGAGATAACGGCCGGATCCAGGTTGAAGATCGTGCTGATCGCGGACCGCTCAGAAGCTGCTACGAGAAACTCGTCGTTGTAGTAAAAATAGCAGGGCCTGATCCCGTTAGGATCCCGAAGCACAAAGGCATCACCGTTGCCGATGATGCCTCCGATTACGTATCCGCCGTCCCAGACTTTGGCTGCGTTTTTAATAGCCTTGGTCACGCTGAGCTTGGTAGAGATCAGCTTGGCCGTCTCTTGCCGGGTATAACCAGACTCTTTGTATTTGTCCTGATAGTGCTCGGCTGCTACATCCAGAAAGTGACTGATACGCTCCAGGATGGTTTCCGTATCGGTCTGATAGCGGGGATGCTGGCCTAACTCAACCAGTTTTTGGAACAGGTAATCAACGTTGGTGAGGTTAAAGTTACCAGCGACAGCCAGGCTCCGGAAAGGATACTCATGGGGGCGTATGACCGGGTGGCATGCCTCGATCCCATAGCTGCCGTGGGTACCGTATCGCAGGTGGCCGAGCATTACCTCTGCCGCCCAGTCAAAGTGCTGCTTGAGGACTTCGCCTTCTTCCCAGGAGTCAGGAAATTTGACTTTTACGTCCTTGAGCTGATCATTGATGTCCTTGAAGATGTTGGTCCAGGGAGCCGGATGATTGTTCCGGATACGGTGGAGATAGGGACGTCCCGGACGGGCATTAAGTTTGACCGTGGCGAGACCTGCTCCGTCCTGCCCCCGGTTTTTTTGCTTTTCCATCAGGAGGTACATCTTGTTCAGTCCCCAGAGGGCTGACCCGTACTTCTCCTGATAGTATTCCAGCGGCTTGAGCAAGCGCAACAGGCCAATACCGCACTCGTGCTTTATCTGGTCGCTCACGGGTAATTATGATTTTGTTTTCGCCTGGACAAAGATACGAAGAAACCCACACATATTGCCGCCTCTTGCACAGCTTTTCAGACGTATGCAGATGCTTCTGGTACAACGCAGAGAACGCCGTCAGGTTTTGGGCAAACGGGCTGTATGACGCCCTGGTCCAGCAAACTGGGTGGTGGTATCGTACCGGGGTTTGTTGTATATTACCCGGATCAAATACATACCCCACATGCCGCCAGAAACACGTGCTACGGTTCAGATCGGTCAGTATCAGTTTGTCACCTATATCACAGAGGAACAGATCCGGCACAGGGTGGCTGAACTGGGGGCCCGGCTCAACCACGACTACGCCGGTCGTACGCCCCTGATGCTTGTGATTCTCAACGGGGCCTTTATGTTTGCTGCGGACCTGATCCGGGAGCTGACCATGGCCCCGGAGATTGAGTTTGTCCGTATCTCGACGTATGGCGACTCCATGACCAGCTCCGAAAACGCACAGGTACTGCTTGGGCTTGAGATCGAAGTGGATGGCCGGGATGTCATCATCGTCGAGGATATCGTGGATACGGGCTACACAACCCAGTACCTGCAAGAGTACCTGGAGCAGCAGGGGCCTGCCTCTGTACGGCTGGTGACCTTGCTGTTTAAGCCGGATAATTTTAAGGGGGGGACTCCGCCTGACTATGTAGGATTTGACATCCCGCCGGCCTTTGTGGTCGGATACGGGCTGGACTATGCGCAGCGGGGGCGTGAGCTGCGGTGTATTTATCAGCAGGTATAGGAGTGTGGCTATCAGTTTTTTTTCATGGGGCCATAACAAGTACTGCCTGGGCGTGGTATGCCACATCACACATACCTTCACCATTCATTCAATCTATTCTCACAAATCCGCCAACTCAGGTGTCATTTTTTTTACCCTGACTAAACCTAGTGCCAACCCTTGGTTTTGTCCGGCCTTGTAGTATATTTGAGATATAAAGCCAGTCACGTACTTATCTATACCTTACCGTTGATCCATACCCGTCGGCCATAGCCGATGGAGTTGATATGTCATTTTTCCAACCTTTATATATGTATTTGACAATCAAGCATTTACCCCCCCCCGGATCATGTCCGGGGCAGGCCGCCTCAGATGGTGGCTGGTCTGCCTCCTGCTCCTGCGGCTGAGCCTGTCCACCCTTAATGCCCAGACCCTCGTGAACCTCACCCTGAGCGATACCCTCGGCCAGCCCGACCCCTCCGTCGCCTGGACCTCCACCCGTACCGATGCCACCGGCAACGTCTA
>JANRLQ010000071.1:0-41498 GCA_033762375.1 Bacteroidia bacterium | reverse complement strand
GGTGTAGTCGTAGTCCACTTTCTGAATCTCGACAACCGTACGGGTATTTTTGTCCTCGGCAAAAAGGTCCATCTTAAACTTGATCGCACTCACCGTACTGGGCAGTACTTTTTCGGTCTCGACCTGGTCTATCTGCATCTCAATACCCAGCACATCCTTTACAAATGCGGTGAAAACCTCCACATCTGTAAAGACTTTTTTGAAATATACCTCATTGTCCAGGTTGCTCAGCATATGGTAGGGTATAGATTCAGGATGGTATTAGCATTACGTTTTTTCTCTCAGCAAGATACATATTTTTTACCTCCTCCCCAACCTGGAGAGACTGCGTACTGTGATCCTCAGCGCAGAGTGTTCCGAGGGTGCGTGCCACGCTTATGCAGCTAGGTATCTAAAGGCTGTGGCGCTGCTCCCCGGCAACAGGCTACAACACCACCAGCTCGGGGCCGTGCAGGGTGAGTTTGTTTTGGGGGGCAGCTTCGCAGTAGCCGACGATCTGAGCGCCTACGCCCATGTCGCCTGCGAGAGAGATGATGTCAGCCGCAGTACGGGCATCCGTGTAAATTTCCAGGCGGTGCCCCATGTTAAATACCTGATACATATCCCGCCAGGAAGCACCGGAGGCAGCCTGGATCAGCTCAAATACAGGCGGTACAGGGAATAACTGATCTTTGATGACGTGCAGGTTTTCGACAAACTTCAGGCACTTGGTCTGACCTCCGCCAGTATTGTGGATGAGGCCGTGTATCTGGTCCCGCCATTGGTGGAGGACGGTTTTCATCAGGGGGAGATAGGTGCGGGTAGGGCTGAGCAGGAGCTGGCCAATATTCAGGGGGAGGTCTTCGCCCCAGGCATCTGTCAAGCGGTGCGCGCCACAGTAGGCGATATCGGCCGGGACATTCACCCGGTCAAATGACTCAGGATAAGCTGTGGCATAATACGGTGCCAGTACATCGTGCCGGGCATTGGTGAGGCCATTGCTGCCGATGCCGGAGTTGTAGGTGGTCTCCCAGGCCGCTTGCCCGTAGCTGGCCAGGCCCACGATGACATCCCCTGCCTGGATACCTTCGTTGGTGATGACCTCCCGGCGCGGCATCCGGGTGAATGCCGTCGCGTCCACGATCAGGGTGCGTACGAGGTCACCTACATCGGCTGTTTCGCCCCCGGTATTGATGGCTTCGATTCCGCACCGGCGCAGCATGGCAAATACATCCTCCATACCGGCCAGGATCTCTGCCAGGACTTCTTTGGGAATATAAAACTTGTTGCGCCCGATGGTATTGGAGAACAAAAACGGTCCCGTGGCTCCGGCGCAGACCATGTCATCGAGGTTCATGACCAGGGCGTCCTGCGCGATCCCGCGCCATACGGAGAGGTCTCCGGTTTCACGCCAGTAGAGATAGGCCAGGGACGACTTGGTGCCGGCACCATCCGCATGCATGAGGGTACACCAGTCCGGGTCCTGCCCGCTCAGGTCCGGCATGATATTGCAGAACGCACGGGGATAAAGCCCCCGGCTGAGCTGGCTGATAGCGAAGTGAACATCTTCTTTACCGGCGGAGACCCCGCGGGCCTGGTATTGGCTGGACATAAGGTTACGGATCAGGGTGCAAAGGTAGGAGATCAGGCGGTGCAATTCAAGCGGCGTCAACACAATCAGCGGCTGGGCTTGGGCAGTTTTGCCGCTGCTTACAGATGTCTGTGCCAGTGGGCCGTGGGGTAGGGCGGCTGGCTGGTCATGCAGGATGTATTAACAAATTGTAAATTATTAATTTGTTAATTATCAGATAGTTGTATGAAAAAACATAAAAAATGAATGGCGAAACATATGCGTCGGGTTTCATGTGTAAAGAAATTGCTACGGATATACATAATAATTAATATTTGACCACCTCCGCACACGACATCTCTTAACACATGCATCCTTGATTTGCGGCAATGTAGGCAGGGTACAGACCCGTCTATAGACAAGGTTTACACATGTTGCCACCAATTTTCCACTCAATCTTACCAAACTTTTCTATGAAACTGCATGTACTACGTACCATGCTGAGTCTGGTGGTGGTCCTGATGGGCCTCGGCCAGGTTTCTGCACAAATGCGCATTACCGGTAAGGTAATGTCGGCTACGGACAATTCTCCCTTGCCGGGGGCCCGCATCCTGATCAAGAACACCACCACAGGGGTACTCTCCGACGAAAGTGGTGCTTACGTGATCTCTGCCAAAGCGAATGACATCCTGGTGTTCTCTTATCTGGGTTTTGTAGACCAGGAGATCACCGTGATGGACGGCAAAACCACAGTGGATGTTCTCATGGCTGAAGAAGAAGTTTCGGCTACTTCTGAAGTCGTGATTACCGCCCTCGGTATCCGCAAAGAAAAGTCCCGCCTCGGCTATGCGGTGCAGGACGTGGACGCTACGGAGCTGGTAAAAGCCCGCGAGCCTAACGCCCTGAACTCTCTCGTAGGTAAGGTATCGGGTCTGACGGTAGGCGCTTCTCCAGAGCTCCTGGGGGCTCCGAGCATTGCCCTGCGCAAGTCTATCCCGCTCATCGTAGTGGACGGGGTACCCATCAACTCTGACTCCTGGAACATCAGCGCTGATGACATTGAGAAATATACGGTCCTCAAAGGCCCGGCTGCGTCTGCGCTCTACGGCTACCGTGGTCAGAACGGTGCCCTGATCATCACCACCAAAAAAGGTACTGCCAGCGGCCGCGGGTTCTCTATCGAGTTTAACTCCAGCCAGATGATCGAAGCAGGCTTCAACGCCATCCCTAAGGTACAGGATGAGTACGGTCCTGGCGACCACGGCCACTATGCCTTCCAGGATGGCCGCGGCGGAGGATTTAATGACGGTGACTATGACGTATGGGGTCCCCGGTTTGAAGGCCAGCTGATCCCGCAGTATGACGGTAAGTTCACTCCTGACCAGACTTATACCACCACCTATCCTGACGGTGCTACCTTCACCGGCAATGTGGAGCCTACTCCATACGTAGCGCGTGGCGCTGATAACCTCGTACGTTTCCTGCGCCCGGGTTTCCTCAGCAACAACAACATCGCCATCGCCTCCAGCACAGATCGCTACGACCTGCGTTTCTCTACCTCTTTTAACAACATCACCGGTATCGTGCCTAACACGCACCTGGGTAGTGTAAACTTCAACCTGTCCTCTCGGTTTGACTTCAACGAGCGGATCAGCATGAGCGCCAACATCAACTACAACCGCCAGTTTACGGACAACATCCCGGATGTTAACTACGGCCCTAACTCCATGATCTACAACATCATCATCTGGGGGGGTGCTGACTGGGACGTTGATGAACTGAGAAACTACTGGCAGCCTGGCAAAGAAGGTACTCAGCAGATCTATGCTGAATACCAGCGCTACAACAACCCCTGGTTCCTGGCCAAAGAATGGCTCCGCGGTCACTACAAGACGGATATCTACGGTTACACCACCCTGAACTGGAAGATAGCCAAGGGCCTGGACCTGCTCGGACGTACGGCTGTGACGACGTATGACATCCTCCGCACGGAGAAGTTCCCATACTCTGCTACCGTATATGGCCGCGAAGAAGCCCGTGGTGACTACCGCGAGGACCGTCGTTCACTCTTCGAAAACAATACCGACGTCCTGCTGACCTATGACAAAACCTTTGGGGACAATGGCCTGGGTATCCACGCCATCGTCGGCGGTAACGTACGTACTTTCCAGTACAACTCCAGCTACGTGACCACCAACTACCTGAACGTACCAGGGGTATATACCTTCAGCAACTCTGCCGGGGCCATCATCGCCTCTAACTACAGCGCTGCCATGCAGGTACTGTCTGGCCTGTACTCTGTGGACATCTCTGCCTCTAAGTATGCCAATATCGCTGTGGCTGGCCGCTGGGACAAAATCTCTACCCTGCCAGAGGGCAATAACCTGTACTTCTATCCTTCTGTAGGTCTTAGCACCCTGCTGACAGACTACCTCACCCTGCCATCTGTAATTGACTACGTAAAAGTCCGCGCTTCTTATGCCAACGTAAAAGGCGGTCTGACCCAGCAGTACATCGGTGCCACCCCGCTGACCTCGTATCCCCTCGGCTACGGAGCGTACTACAACTCTACCTACGATGGTCCTTCTTATGAAAATGCAGGTGTGTACTCTACTCCCCTGGTGTATGACAACCAGCCAGGTGCCTTCTTCACCAACACCATCGTAAACCCTGATCTCCAGCCTTTCAACCGCGCTAACGCAGAGGCAGGTATTGAAGCCCGTTTCTTCCAGAACCGCCTCGGGTTTGACGTGACGTACTTCAACAACATTGACGGTCCCCGTATTTTCTCCAAGCCGATCTCTACGGCATCCGGGTATAGCAGCCAGCTCATCAATGCGGTGAAGACCCGCACCTATGGTCTGGAGTTTACCGTATCGGCTACCCCCCTCAAGAGCACCGCACCTGGCGCCCTGAACTGGGAAATCCTCTTCAACGGAGCTACCCTGCGTGAGGTTTATACCGAGCTGCCAGAGGGCATCGAGCGTCTGAATGGTTTCTATCAGGTAGGTGACCGCGTGGATGCATATTATGACCGCGCCTTTGTCAAAAACCCCGAAGGCCAGATCGTGTTCGATGCCAGCGGACGTCCGCTGCTCAATCCCGTTTCTCAGTTCCTCGGCTATGCTGATCCAAACCTGGTATGGGGCGTAACCAACGTACTCTCCTGGAAAAACATCCGTTTCTCCTTCCAGTTTGACGGCCGTGCCGGTGGCGTACTTACGAACTATATTCAGCGCCAGACCTTCCGCGGTGGTCGTCACATTGAGACCGTCAGCGACAACATCACCGATGTCAATGGCCTGACCATGGGCGAAGCCCGCCTGAACGACACCAAAGGAATCAAATCTTGGGTAGGTGAAGGGGTGGTTATCTCCAATGGAGCCAGCTTGAAGTATGACCAGTTTGGTAACATCACCAACCAGAGTGAGATTGAGTACGCACCCAATACCACTCCTACCTTCCTGCAGGACTATATCTCCCGGTACTACAGCTCTTCTGAAGGAAACCTGATGAGCAAAACCTTCAGCAAGCTGCGTGAGGTAACCCTGACCTACAACTTCCCGACGGCTGGCAACAAGACCTTCAAAGTGGCTTCTGTATCACTCGTAGGCCGTAACCTTCTGTACTTCGCTGAGAAGAAGGACATTGACCTCGACCAGTACATCGGCAACAACTACTCTGGCCTCCAGACGCCTACCACCAAGCGGTACGGCATCAACCTGAACTTCAACTTCTGATGAAACAGCCCCGGACCCTGTCCGGGGCATATGTTGACCTTATTTGCAGGTTTTTTTTACGGTTAATTCCTGAGCAATGAAATCTCTCGCATATTTCCTCACGGTAGTCCTGGCTGCGACCCTGATCACAGGTTGCACGGATTTTGCCGAGCTTGAAAAAGACCCCAACCGTGCCGTGACGGCACCTCCGTCCCTGATCTTCCGCGGGATTCAGACGGATATGTATTTTGCTCCCTGGGGCGATGAGCAGCGTTACAACCAGTTCTGGTGCTCTAACTACAACTATTATGATGACAATGAGTACAACTGGACCGGTGCCAACCTGCGTTTCACCACGCTGAAAAACGTACTCAAAATGGAAGAAGAAGCCCTCACCAGCGGTGCTGACGCGGTCAACCCGTATTCAGCTCTGGGTAAATTTTTCCGTGCCTATGCCTATTATGACATGACCAGCCGTGTAGGTGATCTGCCCCTCGAGCAGGCCCTCAGCGGTGACGAAAACATCGCCCCTGCTTACTCCTCTCAGAAGGCTATCTTTGCTCAGGTGCTCACCTGGCTGGATGAGGCTAACAGCGAGTTTACGACCCTGATCGCCAACATTGACCTGACCCTCGGCGGTGATATCTACTTCGGTAACGACCTCTCCAAGTGGCAAAAAGTGAACAATGCCCTGCGCATGCGGGTACTCATCGCCCTCAGCAAGCGTGCCGACGAGTCTGACCTGGGTGTACAGGCCAAAATGGCTGAAATGGTGGCGAACCCCACCAAATACCCCATGATGGAGAGCAATGCCGACAACATGGCGTATACCTTCAACAGCAACCTGAACAAATATCCGTTCAACCCGGACAACTTTGGTTTCTACGCCCTGCGTTACAATACCTCTGCGACCTATGTTAATACGCTGGCTGACCTGCGTGACCCACGGGTATTTGTAGTAGCTGAGCCTGCTACGGCCAAGCTGGCCGGTGGCCTGACCGCTGCTGACTATGAGGCGTATGTAGGAGCTCCTTCTGATGAAGGTCTGGATGATATGTCCACCAAAGTCCAGAACGGTGAGTACTCCCTGATCAACAAGGAGCGGTATTTCTCCAGCTACGAAGGTGAGCGTTCTATCCAGATCGGTTACCCTGAGATGTGCTTTAACATTGCGGAAGCTATCAACCGTGGCTGGGCTGCGGGCGATGCTGCTGACTGGTACAAAAAAGGCATCACCGCTTCTATGGCTTTCTACGGCATCACCGATGCTATCGCCCTCAATACCTACCTGGCACAAGAGAAGGTAGCCTACAAAGGCGGTGTAGAAGGGCTGACCCAGATCCTGACCCAGAAGTACCTGGCTTTCCACCAGCACAGCGGCCTGGAGGCTTACTACAACTGGCGTCGTACGGGCGTACCTGCCTTTGCACAGGGTGGTCCGGGCACCGGCAATGGTGGTGTGATCCCCAGCCGTTTCCAGTATCCTACCTCCGAGCGCGACAACAACAGCGCCAACTACAAAGCGGCCCTCATCAGCCAGTTTGGCTCTGAGGTAGATGACAACACCGCTAAAATGTGGCTGATCAAATAATTGAAGCCCCCTCTTTTTCAACAGCGAGGCCCCAGGGTCTCGCTGTTTTGCATATAAAGAGCCGTGATCGCATCGGCTGAAGCCCTACTCGGCAGGCTTTGCCTCCGATCATCTCCTCAGCCCCATATCCACAGCGCCCGCGTCATCAGGGGGGCTGCCAGCAGTACGGCCACGAGCAGTCCGGCTTCGAGCCATAAGATACGCCGGATCAGCAGGGCTTCCGCTTCTGCGATGACAGGCGCTTCCCCTTGCTTCAGGAGGGGACTCCATTTCAAAAACCGCACGGTCGGGTATATGGACAGCAGGCCCGCTGCCACGAGCAAGCCCATTTTGATCCAAAAAAATCCATTATGGGTGTAAAAGGTCCAGCCTTTCTCAAACATACCGGCTCGCATCAGCCCTATGAGGACCACAAGCCCGGCTGAAATACCATAAAAAAGATCCGCCCGCTGGATCAGCCGGGCTTCGCGTACAGTAGGTCGCGCGGAGAAAACCACCAGTTCGATAGCCAGGGTGACCACTACTGCAAAAGCCAGTAAATGGTGCAAAAAAGCCATCAGGCCGGGGACAAGCAGGGTAGTATTCATGTTATATCAAGTTGAGTTTAAATATCAAAAAGTGTAGTCAATTAAACAAAGCAGGCAGGGATGCACCGGTAATTTAATTCTACCTTACCTTATACTTAGTTGTATCAGCCTGACTACCAGGCGTAAGGACTACCGTTAATATCATGATGGCAATGAAACAGCAGGTTGTTTTTCTGATCCTCGCCCTCTCCCTTGTGTATGTGAGGGCATCTGCGCAGGTGCGTGTAAGCCAGATGTGGTGCGAACACCAGGCTACCCCCCTGAGTGTGGGGGTGCCTCAGCCACAGCTGAGTTGGCAGCTCTCCGCACCACAGCGGGATACCCGCCAGACAGCGGCTGAGATTCGGGTGGCGCTCAGCCAGGAGGATCTTGTCCGGGGCCGAAAGCTGGTATGGGCCTCCGGCAAGCTATCCACAGCGCAGTCGGTGGACATGTTGTACGCAGGGGCACCCCTGCAGGCAGACCAGACCTATCACTGGCAGGTACGGGTCTGGGACAATCACGGGAACGTTTCTCTTTGGAGTACACCTGCAAGGTGGCATATGGCATTTTTGTCCCCGGCCGACTGGAAGGCTGCCTGGATACAGCCTGGATTTGAGGAGTTGCCATCCCGTCCCAGTCCGTTGTTTAGAAAAGAATTTCAGGCTAAAAAACCCGTCAGGCAAGCCATGCTGTATATCACAGCGCATGGCGTCTATGAAGCACACATCAACGGAAAGCGGGTCGGAGATGCCTGTCTGGCACCCGGCTGGACGGCCTATCAGGTGCGGGTGCCCTATCAGGTATATGATGTGACGGACCTGATCGCCTCCGGTTCAAACGCGATCGGTGTCATGCTGGGCAGCGGATGGTACCGGGGGTATATGGGGTTTCAGGACAAAAATGACAATTACGGGTCGGATATCTCCCTGCTGGCCCAGTTGGAGATCACCTACCAGGACGGCACCCGTGCCCAGGTAGTCTCCGATACGACCTGGCGGGCCGCTACGGGGCATATCGTCAGTTCGGAGATCTACCACGGCGAAACCCAGGATGCCCGCCTCCGTCAGGAGGGCTGGACCCAACCAGGCTATCCGGCCACAGGCTGGAGCCGGACACGTGCGGCTGGATTGGGATATGAAAAACTCGTAGCCAGTGAAAATGAGCCGATACGCAGGCACGAAACCTTCCACCCTGTGCGGATATTTAAGACACCAGCAGGAGATCAGGTGCTGGACTTCGGTCAGAACCTGGTCGGATGGGTGCAGGTAAAAGCAACAGGGAAAGCCGGTGACCGCATCTTCCTTGACCATGCAGAAGTACTGGACAAAGCAGGTAACTTTTATACAGACAACCTTCGGGCCGCTAAAGCTGAGGATCAGTTTATCCTGCGGGGCGGGGGCGAGGAAACTTTTGAGCCGGTATTCACCTTTCATGGATTCCGGTACGTGCGGGTACGCGGGTATCCGGGTGAGCTGACACCCGACCGGTTCACAGCCGTGGCCCTGTATACGGACATGCACACCACCGGAAGTTTTGCGTGTTCACATCCGCTGATCAACCAACTCCAGCGCAATATCCTCTGGGGGCAAAAAGGTAATTTTCTGGATGTGCCGACCGACTGCCCGCAGCGGGACGAGCGCCTGGGCTGGACCGGAGACGCACAGGTATTTGCCAGTACGGCGGCCTTTAATATGAATGTGCATACTTTTTTTGTGAAGTGGCTCAAGGACCTGGCAGCCGACCAGCGGGCTGATGGAGCGGTACCTTTTGTCGCACCCAATATCCTGGGCCAGAATGCCGTCGCCTCTGCCGGATGGGCTGACGCTGCCACCATCATCCCCTGGCAGATCTACCAGGCCTATGGCGACCGGGAGCTCCTGGCGCAGCAGTACCCCAGTATGAAGGCCTGGGTGGAGTATATGCATACCCAGAGCCGGGATCACCTCTGGAATACCGGGTTTCACTTTGGGGACTGGCTTTTTTACCGCCCCCAGGACGACAACGATGGGATGGCCGCCGTGACCGATAAGTACCTGATCGCGCAGTGTTTTTATGCCCACTCGACCCAGCTCCTGATCCAGACTGCCCAGGTGCTGGGCAAAACCGAGGACGTAACCACCTATACCGCGCTGCTGGAGCAGATCAAATCTGCTTTTGTGCGGGAATACATGACCCCGGGCGGTCGCCTGGTATCCGGTACCCAAACTGCGTATGTCCTCGCGCTCAACTTTGATATGCTGCCGGAGGCACTGCGGCAGCAGGCCGCTGACCGGCTGGCGGAGAATGTCCGCCGGTACAATACCCACCTTACGACGGGTTTTTTAGGTACACCCTACCTCTGCCATGTGCTGAGCCGGTTTGGCCATCTGGACCTGGCCTATGAGCTGCTGCTGCAGGAGTCCTATCCCTCGTGGTTGTACCCCGTAAAAATGGGTGCTACCACCATCTGGGAGCGCTGGGACGGGCAGCGGCCTGACAGCACGTTTCAGACGCCCGGCATGAACTCTTTCAATCACTACGCCTACGGTGCGATCGGTGACTGGATGTACCGGGTCATCGCCGGCATCAACCCCAGCCCGGAGGCACCCGGGTACCAGCACATCATCATCCGTCCGCAGCCCGGAGGGAACCTGACTTATGCACAGGCTACCCTGGATACGTATTATGGCCGTGTCGTTTCCCACTGGGAACTTCAGGAGGGCCGTATGCGCCTCCAGGTGGAGGTGCCCGCCAATACATACGCGACAATCCACCTGCCAGGTGCTGCTGCTCAGGCGGTCTCAGAAGGAGGCCGCCCGCTGGAGGCTGTCGCCGGGTTACGCCCGGGTACACCTGCCGCAGGAGCACGGGTGCTGGAGGCTGGATCGGGCGTGTACCGGTTTGAGTGGAATATTACACAATAGACAAAGGGATTGTCCGCTGATGATACACCCGCGCCAGCTGCTGGCGCGGGTATTGTCGGTTAGCGCTGAAGAAACAATGTATCTGTGAGGAACATGACCGGAAGGGCTCATATTGTGATTTCCCAGGTGAATAATTGCGGCTCTTGAAATTAATTTGAAAAATTTATTACGAAGAAATGTTAATCCGGCAAACAATGTGCATCGGTTCAAAACCCGCTTATTTGCTTTAAAAACTGATATTTTCTGCAAAAAAGATAAAATATGACCATTCACAAGGGCAGAAGAACGCTTCAGATTAAATTATCAACAAGAACACGTTTGTACCTGTCGTAAGCTTGTGCGCAGCCATGTAAGCGTGTAATTTTAGCCATCAAATAAAGGATATGCGGTCTATAGTTTGCTCGATCTTACTTTGCTGTGGTGTTGTATCAGGTATCCTGGCGCAGGACGATCCCAAACTGATCATCGGCAACTGGTACCTGGGTTTGCCTGCCTTTTCGCGGTTTGTGGATGTAAATACCGGAACCTGGAAGGGCCTTGTACGGGACAATGCTTACATTAATATCAACTTTAACCCGGACTATACCTATCAGTTTACGCTGTACCGGCCCAATGAAGCCCCCGGCGGTCTGATTGTGTATATCAATGAAGCAGGTACCTACCGGGTAGAAGGAGATTCCATCACCCTCATGCCTGCGACCCACCTGACCAAGTCCTGGACGGCATTCAGCAAACCTTATGGGGTCACGGGCGGCAAGATGTACAGCACCCAAACCCAGCGCGACGCCTATCAGGTGAAATTTCATTTTCACGCGGACTCCGTAGCGGGTACGGAAGACCTGACCCGCCTGGACATCAGGTGGTCTGAGGACTGGCAGACGCTCGTGCGCCAGTAAGGAGGCAGGTGCGTTATCCGGCTGTCGGGGCGTAGTCCACGACAAAAACCCGGTCCATGTGGGGGCGGAGAACCTCCTGGAAGGCAAGGTGCGCCGGATGTACCTGGTAAGCTGCCAGGTCTTCCAGCGAGCGGAACGTCAGCACAAAACAATGGGTAAATCCCTGGTGAAAGTGCTCCGGGCTGATATTTAATCCCCATTCAAATGCCTGAATCTCAGGCACCTGTCCGTTCAGCCCACGAAAGGCTGACACCACTGCTGAGACTTCTTCTGCCGGAGAGGTCTCCCGAAAGGTAAATAACACAACATGCCTGATCATGTGACCGGGGATAAAGCGGAACTATACAGGGCTGCTTATTTTTGGGCCCAATAATCTATCACCAGTACTTTGTCCAGGTGTGGCTTGAGCACTTCCACAAAGGCTTGGTGCGCAGGATGCGGCAGGTAAATCTGGCGGTCTTCCTCAGAAGAGAAGGTCACCAGAAAACAGTGGGTGAATCCCTGTGCCAAACCTTCAGGGCTGTTGTTGGTGCCCCATTCAAATCCTTTGATCTCCCGGATCTGGGCAGGCAGCCCCCGGAAGGCATCTTCCACCCGCTTGATGTCCTCCGGGATACTGGTCGCCTTAAATGAAAAAAGTACAACGTGGCGCAGGGTCATAGGTTTACCGCCTTGGGGAGTTTGGGCCAGAGAGGATACAGCCATCAGGATGGTGAGGCTGAGCAGGAATACAGTTGTTTTCATCATATAGAACGGGTAGTAGCCATTGGGGACACTGAGATTTCAGCTGTCCAATGTACAAATTTTTCGCAACTACGGGCGTGCCCCGCCCAAAGATTTTGGTTTACAGCCTTCTTTGAGCCCGCCCCGTTCGGATGCCTGCCATTGCTCCCCGCCAGCCTATTAACCTGTAACAAATACCCTCACCACATCAGCATCGGATCGTCCACAATGCGGAGCCCTTCATCAAACGTAGCAAGAATCGCCATGTCATCTGCGCTTAGTTCAAAGTCAAAGACCTGAAAGTTTTCTTCCAGCCGGGACCGCCGGGCTGACTTGGGGATGGTAGAGACCCCGAGCTGGATAGCCCAGCGGAGGATGATCTGGGCCGGGGTTTTGTCATAGGCATAAGCCAGGGCTTTCAGACGCGGGTCATGCATACGTTGGCCCCGGATCAGGGGGGTATAGGCTTGCAGCACGATCCCCCGCTGCTGGCAGGTCTGGAGGAGGGCCTGCTGGTACAGGTACGGGCTGAACTCCACCTGGTTGACTACTGGTACCACCTGTGCATACGTAGCCAGCTCATCCAGAAACGGGAGGAGGTAATTGGCAACGCCAATGGCCCGCACCCGGCCCTCCATATACAGCTGCTCCAGGGCCCGCCAGGTCTCCCGGCGGGTTGCTTTCAGGGGCCAGTGTATGAGGTAGAGGTCTATGTAGTCACAGTTGAGCTTCCGCAGACTCTCCTCAAAAGCTCGCAGGGTATTGTCGTACCCCTGGTCCTGGTTGTGAACCTTGGTCGTGATAAAGATCTCCGCACGGGGGACCGTACTCTCGCGGACAGCCTGCCCGATCTCTGCTTCATTCCGGTACAGGGCCGCCGTATCTATGAGCCGGTAGCCGATCTCCAGGGCCCAGGATACCGCCTGGACCGCTTCGCTGTGGTACATATCATACACCCCCAGCCCCAACAACGGCATCTGGATGCCGTTGTTCAGGGTGGTGTAGCGTTGGGGCATTTCGTTGGTTACCATGATTCGAGTCCGAGGAGTTTTTTGCCCAGGTCATTGAGGACTGCGGTTTCATATCGGGTCTGCTCCCAGCGGCGCGGGTCTCCGGGAAAGGCGTACCCTTCCGGCGCGATACGGTCCCGCCAGGAGTTGACCCGCCACTGGCGCAGGGCTTCATTGTCTTCTTCAGCCGGCATCATGGAGATATACTGCGCGATACGCACCTTGTCCCCGGAGCGGTTGGGCCGGATACCGTGTGGCTGAGTGCTGTTGAAAATCAGGAGGTCACCCGCCTCCATTTTGACCTTGACGATCTTATCCTCCAATCCCGTCACATCCGGCTGGAACCGGTTGCGGTCGGCTGGCTGGGTGAGCTTCCACGTGTCATAGGTGCGGTACAGCTCCGGGATACACTGGAATCCACCCATGTTTTCGTCTGTCTGATCGGCCAGGGCCAGGACCCCCTGCACGTTTTGAGGTTTGGTCTCGGGGTCGTAGTCCCAGTGGATAAACCCTTTGTACTCAAATCCGGGACGTATCGGAAAATTCAGGTTGGCACGGTCTATCGTGACCCAGAGTTTTTCGGTGCCCCAGATGTCCACAAAAGCATCATATACCCGCTGCACAGAGCGGTTGTCCCAGAGCAACTGGTGGTTATAGACCTCGACCATGCCGGTGCCGGTGAGCTCTTTCATCTTCATTTCTGCACGGGGCGGGGCGTACCAGGTCTCCTGCCGTTGGGGGTCTTTCTCTTCAAATTCCCAGATAAAGTCAGCCGTCCGCAAGGCCTGCTCGCGGGGGACGGCTTGTTTGATGACGATATAGCCGTTTTCGACCCAAAAAGCCCAGTCAGCTTCGCTCAGGACCCGCAGCGGCTGTCCATTAGAGCGGTCGTTAAGGCTGATGCGGCTGCTGGTGGCCGTGGAGGGATTGCCAGGAATGTCCTTGTGGGCATTGTGGGGGATCATGGTCGGGGCCATGGTCGGATTCATTGTACCTTGTTCGTTGTCCATAAGCGTAGTAGTAAAAGAAGGTGAAACCATAAGGCAATATTAGTCAGAGACGGAGGCAGGTGCTGATCGGTAATTAGTCACTTTTTGTACAATATTGACATTTTTACCTAAATAAAACACCTGAAAAAAACAGACCAGGACAAATATACTATCTCCCGATGCCCGCCGGGCTGAATATTACCCAGACCGCTACCACGATCCCGGCCAGGACCAGGGTGAGCAGCACATCAGTCCGGTTGGATTCAAAAAACCCACGCTCGGACCGGTTGTAGATCAGGCCCTGCAGGGTATCAGGCGGCTGCTGCGGCCCCAGGCGACTGCCGGTCACCAGGATCAGGGCACTCAGGACAAATAACCAAAAAGCAAAATGCAGGAAGTTCATCCCGATAAAATGTTCTGTCCATGACCCGGGAGCGGGCTGTAGCTGGCCATTTTTGACCATAAATTCTCCCACCAGCCGCAGTACCCCGATGACAAATCCCGTCCAAAGGCTCAGGATAGCCCCCCGGCTGTTGATTCGCCTGAAAAAAAGTCCCAGCAAAAATGCCGCTGCAATGGGCGGCGAGATATACGCCTGGACACTCTGCATGTACTGGATGATACCTCCGCCTTCTGTGAGTGTTTTCATCAGCGGGATATAAGCCAGCGAGATCGCAACCAATACCCCTGTCGCGAGTTGTCCGGTCCAGACCAGTTCACGCTCAGAGGCCTGCGGACGGTAGCGGGCATAAAAGTCTATCGTGAACAGCGTCGAGCAGGAGTTAAAGGCGGATGAAAGTGAACTCATCAGGGCCGCCAGCAACCCCGCGATGACCAGTCCTTTCAGGCCCGTAGGTAATATCTCGCTGATCAGCAGGGGCAGTGCCTTGTCCGGGTCGCTCAGGGTTGGCATCAGGCCCTGCCGGGAGAGGGCAAAGGCCAAGATCCCCGGCACCAGAAAAATAAACAGCGGCAGCTGTTTCAGATACCCCGCAAACAAGGCTCCACGCCGTCCTTCGGACACATTAGGGGCGGAGAGGACCCGCTGCACAATAAACTGATCGGTACACCAGTACCAGATCCCGAGGATGGGTGCCCCGAACATAAGGCCTGTCCATGGATAGCGGGTATCAGCTGCTGGCCGCCATAGATTAAAAAAATCAGCGGCGTGTAGCGTCGGATCCTGAGCACCTGCGGCCTGCACACTTGCCATCAGGCCAGACCACCCGCCCAGCATCTGAAGCGGGACCAGCGTCACGACCAGCATACCGCCCAGCAGCACAAAAAGTTGTACCATGTCGGTATACAATACGGCCTTAAATCCCCCAAAAACCGTATAGACCCCCGTAAAAATCACCACAATCAGGGCACCTGTCCAAAACGGAACCCCTAATACCTCAAATACAAGGGCACCTGCAAAAATGGTCAGCGAAATTTTGGTCAGCACATACGCGATAATCGAAACCACAGACAGATAGACCCGTGCACTGCGTGAGTACCGCCGCTCCAGAAACTCCGGCATCGTAAATACCCCGCTTTTGAGGTAAAAAGGCACAAACAGCCACCCCAGCAGGATCAGCATAAAACTCGCCAGAATCTCAAACTGGCCTGCTGGCATATCCCCGCGTGCACCAGATCCTGCCAGCCCGATGATATGTTCGGCCCCGATATTGGAGGCAAAGAGTGATGCACCGATCAAAAACCAGCCCGCATCCCGGTTAGCCAGAAAATAGTCACGGGTACTGGACTTGTTTCGCTCGCGGACCGTGACCCAGTAGGCAATGACAAAGGTCAGGGCAAAATACAGCCCTACGACCAGGTAATCCCAAGATGACATACATAGATAGGTAAGAGAGTAGTAGCCAAACCCGAATATACGACCGGCACCCGAGTGATTTTTTTCCGATTTTAGCTAATAGTTGAACTATTTTGATTTTTATCTTGATAAAAACAGAATCTCAGGTATATTTCAGACAAAAGTCCGTGCAAATCCAGTATGAAGATATCCGGCCTGATGCCAACAGTTCATTCCGGCTGATGGTCAATCCCCGGCTGAATGACTTTTTTTTCTGGCATTTTCATCCCGAGTACGAACTGGTGTATATCGAGGGCGCAGATGGCACCCGGCATGTGGGAGACCATATCTCCCGTTACCACGGGAGTGACCTCGTGCTGATCGGCTCCAATATTCCCCACCTGAACTTTGACTATCAGGTAAAAACAGCATACGAAAAAGTGGTGCTGCATATCCGGCAGGATTTTCTGAGCCAGGCATTTGGGCAGATACCAGAGTTAGGGCCTGTGTATCAATTGTTTGAACGGTCGGCCAGCGGGGTTGCCTTTGGGGCGGAGGTGCGGGCGCAGATCGGCCCCCGCATGAAGGCCCTCAGCCACCTGGATCACTTTGAGCAGCTCCTGGAGGTATTGGCGATTCTCAACGCCCTGGCCCATGATCCAGACCAGGCATGCCTGCACCCGATACCTTTTCAGCACCAGTACAACAGAAAGGAGCAGGAGCGCCTGCGCCGCCTCTATCAGTTTATTGACGAGCACTACGACCGGCACATCAGCATCGCCGAGGTCGCCGCACGCTCACACCTGAGCGAGGCAGCTTTTTGCCGGTACTTCAAAAAAATGACCCGTCTGACCTTTACGGACTTTCTCCATCACTACCGCATCAGCCAGGCCAAACGCCTGCTCCTCCTCGACCACAACGTGACCGAAGCTTGTTTTGCCTGTGGGTTTGAGAGTTTATCGTATTTTAACCGAACGTTCAGAAAAATAACAGGAGAAAATCCCCTCGCCTTTAAAAAGCGGTACCGCGGACGGTAGCGGGTACTCAGATGGTGATCATGTGGTTATAAGATCACGGCAATACCCGTGTTGACCGGCATTGCCTGCAAAATCATGGCAGGACACCACGCCGTGAAGTTCCGTACCGCTGTTTCCCCGCGTAAAACCAGGCTGTTTTATCCTTTTTTAGTACCTCGGCCTCGTGTACAGGTTAAACAAAGGAATGTCTACTGCCAGGATCAGCATGAGGCGGCTGGGGGCCTCTGCCGCAATCACCGGGGTACCATTTTGATATGACCGGAGCAGCGGCCCGACCTGCCAGGTCGCGCCCACCGATACCGGCAGAGACGGCAGGCCATAGACCACCCCAAATCCCGGCGAAATGATATTGCGGAGTTCCAGCCGGGGCAGGGGTTGGAGCAGGGTATCCTGTACCCGGTAGGCCGTCACAGCGCCCAGATCTGCCAGGGTCAGCAGGAGGGATAGCGCTCCGAGTTCCTGATAACCACTCCCTTGCCGGCGGTACAGGCCCCGGCTGACCGTCAGCCCGATCGGCGCATACATCCCGAAGGACTGCGCCTCCGGGGTGACATCGGTCTCAGACTCACGGCCCCAATATCCGCCCAGGTACGCATTGACGGCTACATTCCAACTGCTCACCCGTTTTACCCGGGAGCTGCCGGGGGGCAAGACAGCAGCCTCCAGCACCGCAGCGGCCTCTTCCGGCGTTTCAGCCGCGACCAGCGCCGCCATAAACACCCCGTACCGGATCAGCTCCTGCTTACATGCAAACAATGTATCCGGGAGCAGGGTATCCAGCAGGCATACCGTGTTGAGGATCGCGGGCGCGTAGTTTTGCTGGCTCACATGCAAAGAAAGCTCACTGGCTTGTCGCAGGATGTACAAAAAACGGAGATGCTCAGGATCAGGCTGTTGGGTAGGGTCAATGAGGGAGGCGCCGGTCATGCCCAGCTCAAACATATCCAGGGATGCCTGCACAAATCCGTAGAGGTCCTCAGGGGTGCGTTCCTCCGGGGTGCGGGCAGAGGCCAGCGCTGTGATATTGTCCTGCAGGTGAATGGCCCGTGCACAAAATTCCCGCAGGAAAAGCCTGTACCGGGTATATACCCCCCTGTCTGAAGCAGCCTGCCGCAGGGCAGACCGGAAGGTTACCTTTTGCAGGAGGCTGTCCTGCTGGATGATAAATACAATGTCTTTGGGACCCGACTCGTACAGAAACCCCAGGTATAACCGCATATTGAGGGTGTCTGTCAGCAGCCGCTGGATATCGTCCCACTCCTCGACAAACCGCACCTGTGAGGTGCTTTGCAGCCGGCTGTTTTGCTGGGAAGGTGCCAAAGACTGGATCAGAAGCGTACCCAGCTGGGCCGCTGCAGAAAAGTTAGTGTCAATCACAGCCAGGTCCGGGTCCTGGCCCAGATATGCCAGAATATCCACCGGGTGTTCACCCTGTACGAGGCGGCTGCCCAGCTCAGAGCCTGCCAGCAGGCTGGCAAGCAGCGCAGGATGTCCTGCAAACCACCGCTGGAAAGTCGTATCGCGCACCAGCACCGGCGGTTGTTGGGGCAGGTTTTGAAGGTCTTTTTCAAATGCTTCCCGCAGCAGGTCGAGGTACGTTGCATACCCGATGATGTCGGCATCCTGTAGTGCCTGCCAGGTAGCTGGAAACAGGATACGCAGCGGCACAAACTCCGGCTCATCCAGGGTACGGCGAAACCGGTCAAAAAATGCCAGGTTGAGCTCTTCGCGTGCCCGTGCGATCAGAAAACGCGACATACCATCGGCCAGGGTGGCAATATTGAGGGCTCCTAATCCATCACTGGCAGGGAGATTACGCACCTTTTGGTCCGCTACACCGCCTACGATGATCTCGCCATTGAGCTCCTCGCGCTCTAAAGGCATATAAAGGTTCAGGAAAGGATTGTTGCGATAGTGGTTGACTATCTGGGCAGAATCCTCCTGGTTCGGATCCATATACCGGCGCAGCAGCTTGAGCACCTCCGGGTGCAGCGCTGAGTCGGGATGAAACAAGCCCGCATCCATAAAACGCCGGAGGCTGAAGGCATCCTGCAAGGCTACCGGACGGGGACCCGCCTGCGCCATCAGGGAACCAGCGTTCCCAAACAGGCTCCAGGCCATAAGTATACAGGCAAACCGGGAAATACAACGCATAAAAAGGTATATCTGCTAAGATGACGGATGGTCAGGGCATTTTGCATCAAATAACAAGCCAATATCTACACTACCTCTCGCTACCTGTCAATCCCTCAGGGGTATTGGTTCAGGTATTGCAGAAGGTTGTCCCGCGCACCGGCACCTGTGAGCCACATCTGGTCAATATACCGGATGTCCTGATCGGTGATACCTGCTGCTTTCATGCTGCGCAGGAGATAGGGATAATCGGCTGCCGGCGCTGGATCTGTCAGGATATGCCGTATCCATTGCCACATGATTTTTTCGCCTACCCTGTGCCGGATCGCCGTCAACAGCAGCGGGACATACTGATACCGGTACAAGTCAAATGCAATATCAGCCGCCTGTTTCACCTCGCCCGGTGGTACAAAGGTGATGATCTCTCGGGTCTGGGCCTTGTACCGGGTCAGCAGGCGTTTGTAGGCGGTATCAGGCTGATTATGTTGCACATACGCAGAGGCCAGGTACTCGGTCAGCCCTTCATTAAACAACCAGTACAGGGTACCGCTGGGTTTGTACAGGGTCCCGACATAGTAGTGTGCCAGCTCATGGGCCAAAAATGGTATCTGATCCGGCACAAACTGAGCAGTTGTCTTGTCAAACAGCGTCGTGATGTCCCAGGTGCCTTCGTTATTTCCGACAAACGTAATCGTGGGATAACTCACAAAACTAAAGCCTGGCTTCAGGGCACTCGCACGGGTCGCCACAAAGGTCAGGGCTGAACCATAGGGAATACCGGTCTGCTGCTCATAATAGGCTACGATACGGTCCTTGTGGGCATTCAGGCTGCTGATTTGAGCGGGTGAGAGAGGCGTGTTGAGAAAAAATAAATGGTCTTTTTCGACAAAAGCATACGCCCCCGCAAACAGCAACAGGTGTACAGGCGAGGTAGCTTGCAGGGTGGCCTCAGGGCCCGGGGCAGGGGCGGCGCCGCTGAGATACAAGGAGGTACAATCAGCGCAGCGTACGGTCAGGTTATAGGTGACAGCTTTATAGGCTTTTTTGAGCGAAACATCATACAGGATCGGGTACCATGCACTCTGATCTGAAGCGCGAAGGGTGCTGCCATTAAACGCCATATTGCCCATCCAGTCTTCCCAGTCATACATATTGGCGATGCTGTCATACACAGGAAATTTACCCGTGTACTTGATGTGCAGGCTGGGAGGCAGGGGCATTTTACCGCTTTGGTTGCGGATGACATATTGAAATGCCTCATAACTCTCGTCCGGATTATAGTACCGGTCCGGCACATATCGCCGCAGGGGTTCGGCAGCATTGTCCAGCATCTCAATGTTGAGGCCGCTGTTGAGCCAAAGGGTATAATCCGCTGCCTCCGGCAGGCGGGTGAGGGTCAGGTCGCAGGAGATTGTACCTGCTGTACGGGATATGGTCACATGTCCCTCAATATGAGGCACTTGCGAAAGAAGAAATCCCGGGACACAAAACCCGGCTAACAGGGTAGTCAGGAAGATACGGATCATGACGATTGTGATTGGGGCATTCAACGCATGCGTTTGGGCAAAAGATACACATTATCTGGACTTGGCCGCAGCCCGCAGGAGTTTCAGGGTATGCTGGGGCGAATGAGGGTCTGTCCAGTCCTGATGGCCGGGGATCACATACCGGGGGGCACCCCACCGCTGCCGGATATGGCGGAGCGTGGCTGGCCAGGCACTCACATTGGCATCGGCCAGGTTGCCCAGGTGGGTCGCTTCTGTGCTTTTGATCAGGCAGCCACCATACAGGAGCCGGGTCTGGGGGATCCAGACTACGACATTGTCCGGGCTGTGACCGGGACCTCCATAATACACGTCAAAACTGTATTGACCTACCTGAAAGATGGTGTCCTGCCGGAAAGTCCGGGTGGCGCGGGGATCGCCCTGTACCTGGCTGATGCTGTCTGTCATCCGGCTTGTGTAGGTGCTGATGCCTTGCTGTGCATAATAGGCCAGCCCGCCGGTGCGGTCATCGTGGGCATGTGTCGCCAGGCAGAGTACCACCCGCTGCCCATGGCGGACCCGGATGCTGTCCAGCAGAGGCTGAAACTGCGTCGGATCCCAGGGTGTGTCCAGGAGTACAGCCCCGCTGTCTGTCAGGACGTACAACCCATTGGCCGGAAATCTACTGCCTCCCGTCAGTTGCCAGGTGGTAAAAACATACATATCTGCTGTCAGGCGGCTGATCGCCAGCGCAGGGGACTGAGCTACAAGGGTGTGGGTGCTTGCCAGCAAGGCCAGCAGGACAAAACGGAAGGCCATATTCATCGGAGCAGCGGATATTATTTTCCGGCAAAGTAGGCAATCCCAACCGTGCCTGCAAGCAACCCGCCACAACAAAAAAGCCCCCGCACGAGGCGGGGGCGACCAGAAAAAATGACCAGAAGCGGGGTCAGGAACTTATTATGGGCGTATCACCACCGGAATCCGGTAGCTGCTGCCTGCTTGTTGCAGATCCAGGAAATACAATCCCTCAGCCAGGTGGCCCACCGCCACATCCAGCCGGGTGGCGGAGGCGGCGAGGATGGTCAGCGGCACCTGTGCGCCGAGACTGTTGTAGAGGGTAGCGACTACCGGCTTGGTTTGGCCTGCTTGTGCAGGCCACTGAACCGTCAGGCGGTCAACAGCAGGATTGGGGTACACAGATACGGCTGAGAGGAATCCCGCCGGACCCACTTCCACGATAGAGGACCAGGAAGTCGTACCGTCAAGGTCAGTCTCCCGGATCCGGTACCAGGTCGTACCTGCGAGGGGAGCGGCATCGGTAGCGGTGTAGGTGCGCGGGGACTCACTGTAGCCGGCTGCATCGGTGCGGGAGAGGTCTGTGAAGAGACGGCCATCGGCTGAGCGCTCTACCGTGAAGTAATCGCTGCCGGTCTCAGTAGCCGTGATCCACTGGAGCTGTACGGCATGGGCGGTGCGTACGGCCTCCAGCCCCAGCCATTCTACCGGAAAGGACGAAATATCACTGATGCTGTAGAAGGGGCCTGTGTTCTGGATATTGCGATATTCTGTCGCGATCCAGTCTGCTGACCTTGCCACGGTGGAGATACTCACTTCATCAATACATCCCTTGAAGTAGTTGTCCATCCGCCCGATCCAGGACACCGGGGTATTAAGGCTGGGATTACCAGGCGAGTTAACTTTGGTATGAACGAGGTTGCCGTCCACATAAACCCGGTAGGTCAGTGCCTCATAGGTAGCTACCACGTAATGCCAGGTGCCGGTGTTTTCTGTCACGACGGCTGCCGGGGTGAGCCAGTTGGAATTGCCCCAGTTGACGCCTTCCCCAAATCCCCCATGGACATATCCGTTGTTATAGACCCAGAGCGAAGGTGCCCGGTCCAGGACACCGGTGGGCTGGTTGCCTATGAATCCGTGAAATCCGGCGTCAACCTGATTGGACTGAATCCAGGCAGCCTCCGTGAAGGTCTGGCCGGCCAGGACATTGCCGATGTTGAAGTAATCGTCCACCCCGTCAAAACAGATTGCCTGCCCGATTTTGCCAGTGACGCGGTTGGCAGCACCCAGGCCGCCGTTGGCAGTACCGTCAAAGTTGTTTGATGTGGCATCCTGGAGCTGGGGGGCCGTAGCGTCCGGCGCATTGTTCATGTGCCAGCGGCCTTCGTAGCCGGTATTCCACGTGTCGGTGGTATTGGGGTCTGCCGTAAAGGCCGGATTGCCAAACAACATTTTTACATACGAGTCCACATCCGTAGGCAAAGAGGGGATTTTCACCCAGACAACCAGGGTCCCTGTTGATGGGGTGTAGGATTCGACCTGATGCATTAGCAGGTTGTCATTGGCATCGGTAAACACAATGTCATACCCGCTCAGGTGCTCGACGGTACCGCCGTAGCTCACGTGGCGCAACTGTGGCAGCGTCAGCGTAAAGGAAACCGGAAAGTCCTGATGGGGCGTCGTACCGATGATCTCCTCGTGGTGGAGGGTGATCACACGGCCGTCTGCAAATCCCTGCGTCAGGGGCTGTAGGGTAAAGGACACCGTATCAGCGGCCACGATGGCATTGGAGGGGTCCAGAATCCTGGCGATGAGCTGGTACGCGCCGCTGCTCAGGCCGGTGAAGGTATGGGTGCCGTTCAGGACGGGATACGAAACCGGGGTGCCGCCGTTGAGGATGAGTTGTACCTCGTCTGCGGTCGTGAGGTTGCCGGAAACGGTCCAGGCTGTGTTGGCGATCGTCCCGAATAAAGTCTGGTTGGCGGTCGGCGCTGTCAGCGTGATCACGGGCGGGACCGGGGTTGTGCCTACCCGGATGAAGTCATTCGGAAAGGCCTGGTTATAGTACTCTGTCTGGATCCAGTCTGCACTCCGGGCAGTATTGGACACATGTACTTCGTCCAGGATCCCCTTAAACTGGTTGTCCACTTTGCCGATCGAGGACAGCGGTGTACCAGACTGAACCTGACCTGCGTAGGCATTGGTGGTATAAACAGCATTTCCATTGACGTAGCAGGTGTACGATGTGCCATTAAAGGAGGTCGTCACATATTGCCAGGTATTGGCGGTGATGACACCCACCGGCGTGGTAGGGCCGTTCCAGTTGATCCCGTTGCCAAACCCAAAGTGAATGGCAGTATTTTGATAGACCCACATCGAAGGTGCGCGGAAGGCCGTGGCTCCGGGTTCACCTCCCAGGAATCCATGCCAGTTGGCGTCCACCTGATTAGAGTTGATCCAGGCGCTGAGGGTGAAGGTATTGCCTGCGGGGGTATTGATTGCATAATAATCGTCCACCCCGTCAAAGGTCGTACCGTACCCGATTTTGCCGGCGACCCGGTTGGCGGCGGTCATGCTCGCTTCTGCCACCCCGTCCCGGTTATTGGCCGTACCGTCCTGAAGCTGGCCGCTGCCGGGCTGGTGGTCCATATGCCACCGGCCCTGGTACTGGGTGTTCCAGGTAGCCGTGCTGGACAGCGGGCTGGTGATGCTGGCGCTCCCAAAGTACATGCGGATGTCTGTGTCCGTTGTGGTCGGGAGGGAAGGGATATTCACCCAGGCAATCAGTTCACCGGTAGCAGGATTATACCGCTCGGTCTGGTGGTAGAGTTCTACTCCGGTATAAGACGTAAAAAAGATGTCGTATCCGTTCGGATGCTGGACTGCTCCGCCATTGGCGACCGTGCGCAGGTCCGGGTCGGTGATAGACACCAGTACCGGGAAATGGGTATGCGGGGTAGCTCCATATACATAGTCAGACTCGATGGTCAGGTATTTAAAGTAGGAAAATACGCTGGCCAGGGAGGTATGGGTGACACTGAGCGTTGCCTGAGACTGGGCATAGGCAAAAGCAGCCCCGTTTGCGTCCAGCAACTGGATCACCACCTGATGGGCACCGGGGGCAACCCCTTCAAAAGTGTAATTCCCGTCCATACCCGCATCTGTCACGGCCGGAGCGCCATCCAGGCTCAGGCTTACACTCCCGATGACACTGGTCGTGCCCCCCAGGGTATAACTGATTGCCAGGGCAGAACCAGGGATCGTGGCATTTGGGGCAGGAGACGTGATCGTAACCGAGGGAGGCGCTACCTGCGTGAGGGTGACGGTAGCGGTACCGGCATTGTTGCCGAGTTTGTCGTCAAAGGTATAGGTAAAACTGTCGCTGCCGCTGCCTCCGCCGGTATGGGTGTACGTGATCGCACCCGTCAGCGGGTTGACAATGGCTGTGCCATAGAGGGGAGCCGTGACAACCGCGAGGGTGGTGGTATCTGCTTTGTTGAATTTTTCGTCATTGTCCAGGACCTTAACCGAGACAGCCCCGTTGGGCAGGTAGCTGGCAGCGTCGTCATGTGCGATGGGCTGGCAGTCCGCAAAAATCTCCTTGTAAAACGTATCCCGGAGCCCGGCGGCATCAGTGACAATCAGGGTCACGCCATACCAATAGACGGCATGGTCATCACACCCCAGCGGGTCTATGGTGGTGCTGGTGACAGGATTGTTGTCTATGGCCTCCGGATGGTTATGGGTGTCGTGGTAGAGCACCGTCTGCCAGGCGTAGGTAAGCTGGCCGGCATTATGCTCCGTATCCGTGACGACTGCGCTCAGGGGCAGGGTAGTGGTCCCACTCATGGAGTACGTCACGACGGGGTCCAGGCTGGTCGAGACGATGACCGGTGGGGTATTGTTGAGCGAAAAATACAACGTTGTCGTATTCACAGCACCCTCCGGATCGGTCACCGTGAGGGTGATCGTGTACGAAACCGGGCTGCTGCCAGGGGCCGTGAAGGTATGCGCCGGATTAGTTGCGTTAGAAGTGGTGCCATCTCCAAAGTTCCAGAGGTAGGTCAGGGTCTCACCCTCAGGATCACTGGAGCCGGAGCCGGTGAAGTTGACCATCAGGCTGTTAGCCGCGCTGTAGGCAGCACTTTGGGTGGCGACAGCCACGGGCGGGCGGTTGCCGCCATAATAATACTTGCGGACCTGCGCTGCGCCGGTATTGTAGCTGATATAATAAATACCCCCCTTGGTAGGGTGTGTGGCTTGTGCCACGACACTGTTGCCTCCCAGTCCGGCCGCAAAATCAAATACTTCCTCGATCTTGTCATTAGCGTCAAAGGCAAACCGCCGGATCCAGCCATTTCCATAATCTGCCTGAAAGTAGGTATTCTGATACTCCGCCGGGAAGTCCGTGCCTGTGTACCAAACCCCACCCATGGAGCAGTTGCCATTAAACGTCGGGCCGGGCACCGTCGCACCGCCCACCGTATATTCTACCCCGTCACGGGAGGCCCTGACGGCCCCGTTTCGCCAGCTCACAGCCGGTTTGCTGTGGGCAAACAGGTCATATACTGCCCCATTGATCTGCTGACCAGGGGTACACGGGTTCGGAAAGGCAGGTGCAGCCCCGCCATTCCACTGTTTGATCAGGTCCGTAAACAGATAATACGGCTGTGCACAACCCGTAGGTGTCGCCTGGTCCTGAAAGTACGGACAGGCGCCCGTATAGTCCGCCCGCTGGTCCGGTCCCTCAAAGATCGGCCAGCCAAAGTTCATACCCGGCCCCGTACAGACATCCAGTTCCTCATAGGTGTACCAGCCCACATCGCCGATATAGAGTACGCCGGGGTTGGCATCGGCGGGATTGTGGCTGCCCGTGCCGGGGCGGAGGGTCATGCGGGAGGGGTTGCGCAGGCCCAGGGCCCAGGTGCGGGAGCGGGACGAGCGGGGATTAGCCCCGTCATAAAATGGGTTGCTGCTGATGCCATTACCCGTATTGGGATCAATGCGGAGGACTTTGCCATTGTGAGAGGTGAGCATCTGAGAGCGGAAGGCACCCACATCCTCTGCCGGCCGGATGATATTGTCAGCCAGGGCCTGGATCGCGTAGCTGCCGCCATCCGGGCCGCCGTTGTCCACAGCATTATAGCTGGCCCCATCCCCGATGGAGACCAGGAGCGTGCCGTCTGTACCAAACACCAGTGAACCCACCCCGTGTGAGTTATGGACAATCGGCATCCCGGTTTCCTTCGTTTCGCCGACCAGGACCAGCCGCGAGGCAGGTTGGGCCGCTGCGATCGTGGCATCACCCGGATTGGCGACTGTGTAGCGCGTCACCCGCCCGATGGTGGCGTTATTATATTCGTTGAGGGCTGGATTGTAGCCCGGCGTACCGTAGTTCAGCAAGTAGTGGCGGTCCACCACATACAGCAGGTAGATATAGCCATTAGAGGTATAGTTAGGGTCCAGGGCAAACCCGACCATCCCATGATCCCCAAAATTGCCTACCTCCTCGCTGATGTCCACGAGCGGGGCCGCACTTTTGACACTGTCCTTGACCGCCCAGACCTTGCCGCCTTTTTCCCAGACATACATGACCCCATTGGCATCAAAGGTGATCCCAATGGCCTGGTTCCAGCCTCCAAAATAAAGCTGATCCGCAAAATTGGCAGGTTGTGCGGCCAGCCTGAGCGTACACACGCCCGACAAAAGACCCAAAAGTACAACCAGCACCCGAGGCAGGGTACAAACTGAATGCATATGTAGCAGTGTTATATAAGGTATAGAAAGTGTGCGTAAGAAATAACAGGCACCAGACCTAAAATACAAAAAGATGATAAGATATTAGGTTGATTATCAGGCGATAAGATATAGACACACAAGCTATAGAGGACAAAAGAAGATGTAAGACAACGGCAAGTTAAGCAGAAAATTGAGAGATTGGCAGCGTAAGGTATTCAGGTATGGGTATATGTTACCCAACTGCCAGATTGTGGGGGTGAACTGTCAGTGCCTGAGAAATCCTTTGTATTTATTCTGCCCGCCCCGATAGCTGATCAGGCAGTGTCTGACGCAATCCCCACGGTTTTCCTGATGTCAATCTCAATAAATCCCTATATTTGAATTAGCAAACAAATATTATGCTTTCAAGACAAGCCGTTCATCTGCGGGAAATAGACCAAGCGGTACGCTTTAATGAGCCGATAGGACCAGATCACCCTTTTTATACAGACTTTAGTGGGGTGCGCGGGGATTTTCGGGAAAAAACCGTGTACCGAATCCTCAACGTAGATACCGGAAATGGGGATTTCTCCTTCGATGCAGACCTGAATGGGTTTGAGAAAAAATTGTTTTTCCTCGGCGGCATGCGTGGCTCAGGCAAAACCTCCGAACTGGCCAAATATGCCAAAAATCTGCACCGTCCAGCGTGTTTTTTTGTCATCACCTGCAATATTGAGGATGCGCTCGACATGAACGATGTCGAGTACATGGATGTGCTGATTTTTCAGTTGGAGCAACTTACCTACGAACTAGACCAGCTGAATGTGCGGGTGGACGCCAATATTCTCGTTAAGATGAAAGCCTGGTTTCAGCAGCGTGAAACGGAGATCAAAGCCGTGCTAAAGGGCGAACTGGGGTTTGAGTTGGGTATCGGCACCGATAAGCCCTCTATGCTCAGCACCCTGCTGGGTGTTTTGGGCAACCTCAAAGTCGGCCTGCAAGGCAGCCGTGAGCGAGCCACCACCATCCGTTCAAGCTTAAAAAACCGGTTTTCGGATTTTGCTGCGATATTTAACCAATATATCGAAGAGGCCAATCTCGCCCTGCGGCAGCAGCAGCTGGGCCAGGAAATCCTCTTCATCGTGGACGGGCTGGAAAAAACCATGAGTGCCGAGATGCGCCGTAAACTCATCATAGACGAGTCCAACCGCCTCCAGCAGATCAAGGCTTATACAATTTTTACCCTACCCATCGAACTGATGAAGGAACGCCAGAAAATCAATCAGTTCAGTACTGTGGAGTCATTTCCGTATGTTAAGATAGTGGACCGAATGGGAATGCCTATCGAGACAGCGTTTAAGGTTTTTGAATCCTTTGTATATAAGCGGATACATCCGTCCCTGTTTGAAGATACAGACGTAGTACGGGAGGCTATCCGCCTGGGCGGGGGCTCCCCGCGCGAACTTCTGCGCCTCCTGGAGGCCGCTGCTTTTTATGCTGATGAGTCCAGCGGCAAGCTGGATCAGGACTGCCTGCTGAGAGCTGCCCGCCGCCTCGCCAACCAGGCCGCGCAGTACCTGACCCAGGAGAAACTGGATAAACTCAGGGAAATTCACACCGACAACCTCCAGGGCCGCCCGTCTCCTTTTGATGATCTGGTGGGCGAAATGCTCGAAGATATCATTCTTATGGAGTACAATGACGGATCCTACAAACGGGTCAATCCTGTCGTCGAATTGTCAGACCTTTATCAACAACGTGTCCTTGGCGCATCCTGACCTCCTGTCGGAACTGGCCCTGATTGAGCGGGCACTACAGCCAGAGCAGTTTCGCTTGCTGGTCGTACAATACAATCATCATCAGGTACTTGTACGTCTTCAGGATCGCCTGCAAACAGTTTTCCCCACAAGAGCCTGGACCCAACTCGACGGCAGCCGGGACGGCGCACACGGCATTCTCGTCGCCTTACAGCAGCCACCCTCCGGCCTGATACTGATCCACCATACTGAGGCCCTCCTGGACGACGATGCCTTCACCCGCAGCCTCAACCAGCGACGCGATGCCCTTTCCCGCCATCCGCTGGGCCTGATCCTGCTCCTGCCGACGGGCGGCAACTACCTGTATCGCCTCTCCCGCGCCATGCCCGACATCTGGTCTCTGCGAAATCTTGTCGCCGAGCTGCACCTGCCGCCAGATCCTATCCTGGGAGGCCAGTTCATCACCCTGGATGGGATAAGGTATGTTTCATTCAGTACCCAGGAAGAGGCTGCTGCCGAGCTGAACAGCCTGAGTGCCCGCATCTCCGAGTTACAGGTCATACCTGGCAGCCGACCGCTCCTCGCCGTCCTGCTCACCCGCAAAGGCAAAATCCAGCTACAACTTGGCGAGTACGAAGCCGCACAGGCTACCTTCCTGCAGAGCCTGGAACTGGCGCAGGATGTGGGTGACCGGGTACTTGAAGCCACGGCCCTGACCGAGTTAGGGGAGGTGCTGGCCCGCCGCGGCGACTACGAGACGGCACTTCAGTATCTGGAAAATAGCTTGAACATCACACGAGAAATCGGGGACAAATCCGGGGAAGGGACCACCTTGAACAACATCAGCCAGATCTATGCTGCCCGCGGCGACTACGAGACGGCGCTTCAGTATCTGGAGCAGAGCCTTCGCATAAGGCGTGAAATCGGGGACAAATCCGGGGAAGGGACCACCTTGAACAACATCAGCCAGATCTATGATGCTCGCGGAGACTACGAGACGGCGCTTGTGTATCTTGAGCATAGCCTTCGCATAAGGCGAGAAATCGGCGACAAATCCGGGGAAGGGACCACCTTGAATAACCTCAGCCACATCTATGCTGCCCGCGGCGACTACGAGACGGCGCTTGTGTATCTGGAGCATAGCCTTCGCATAAGGCGAGAAATCGGCGACAAATCCGGGGAAGGGACCACCTTGAACAACATCAGCCAGATCTATGCTGCCCGCGGCGACTACGGGACGGCGCTTCAGTATCTGGAGAAAAGCCTTCGCATTCAGCGTGAAATCGGGGACATCAACGGCCTGGCCATTACCCTCAATAACATGGCGACTATCGTCTTCCAGCAGCAGGATAAGCCGGAGGAGGCATTGCCGCTGTTTTTGCAGTCGTATCAGTTATTCAAGCAGATCGGCTCGCCCAATGAGAAGGTGCCGATGAGCTATCTGCAGGCTATCCGCGAACAACTCGGCCCCGCCCGCTACCAGGAAATCCTCCAGTCTCTACCGTCCGCGTGACCGCCCCACCCCTGCTCGCCACCCTGTCAATCCAAATGTTACAGTGTGGTCATTGGATCCGCTGCTGAAAATACTGTTACTGCACTTGAACTGATCAGTTGCTCAGAAAAGTCACGGCAAACGACAGTTTTTGGAACAGTTCAGCGGCTCCCAGGTAGGTCGTTTCCCCTTCGGGTAGGAAGAGCACCTCCGGTCCCGTAATGTTTATTCCATACATACACGGATTGTATTTAAAAAAAACCATAAACATCCCGTCATACGCTGGCGGGATGCTGATGGCTTGTGGCGGGAATTGCACTGAGCTGTTCTTGTGCTACTCCACTCGTATCTTTTGCATCCAGCTCCCATCTGCGGACAGAATCTGCACATAATACAACCCGGCTTGCAGGTCCGATACGGAAGTCTGGTAGCCCGGATGACCGTATGTCACCTGCTCCTGGCGGATAAACCTGCCGGCCGTATCATACCAGCGCAGCGTAAGGGCACCCACAGCGGGATTCCCGTGGCTGAAGGTAAGCTGATCCGCAGCAGGATTGGGGAATATGTGCCACTGGGTACTGATGGGCGCGGGGATTCCCATGCAGGTGGCCGGAGGTAGCTGCGGACCGGGGTCAAACTGGTATAACCCGATCCGGAAACCGGACACATAGATTTGGCCTGTACGGTCAATCACCAAATCTGAAAAACTGCCCGGACGGTCGAGTTGCAGGTCATACGGGATCTCAAAGGATTCGGTTCCTTCGCAGCTAAACCGGATCAGGCGCTGGCCGCTGGTGAGCATCCACAGGTATCCACCAGGGTCAAACGCTGCGAGCAGGAGTTGCTCATTGGGATACATGCCGAGGGTGTCCGGACCCAGCCAGACCTGGCTGCTACCCAGGGCAGCCGGAAAGCGGTCGTCAACCCGGAGGATTCCCCGGCTGTTGATCAGCCATTTGGTGTCATAGGCATCTACTAATATCCGATGCCAGTTTGTGCTCTCGTATCCTGGCAGGCTTACGCTGTCCCAGCGCATACCGTCATACATCCAGACCCGTTGGGGTGCGCTTTGGCTGTTAAGCGTAAGCGCCCAAAGCCGCTCACGCTGGTCCCAGGCCAGGTGGATCAGCCGCTCTTTGATGTCGTTTGAGGCAGGTGGTAGTGAACCCCATGCCTGCCCGTCGAGTACTTGAACAGTCTTGTCTGATACGGCCAGTTTTCCGGCAGGAGAAAATGCCAGATATGTAAAATTGGATGATGAATAGTGCTGTATATCTGTTCGGGAGGTCCAGGTATTTGCCTGCGGGTCGAAGACCTGGATACCTTCAAATTCAATTGGGGTCCGGTTAAAGTCGTTGTATCGGGTCGAAGTCCAGATCCGGTCGTCGGGACCTGCGACAATATCAGCCCACTCCCAATAGATTACCATCATCTGATCTGAATATGCCAGATGCTCCCAGCGATCAGACTCCGGGGTGTATCGGGTCAGCGGGCCGCCATCGTGATAAGAAATATACAGCCGGTTCTGGCTGTCTAAGGTCAGCCTTCCTACGTCAGCCGCCCAAAGCCCATGCTCGGAGGGAATATAGTATTTCTGCCCGCCTGCGGGGTCATACCGTGTCAAGATTCCCCTGCCCGCACGCGGATCGCTGCCTGCTACCCAGATGCGGCCGATGTCATCCACCTGAAAGGCATCCTGGTTATAATACAGGGTATTGATCCCGCTCCGCCGGTCTTGTACCCCCTGCGGCGTCCATTGAAATACGCTGAACAGTTGTCCCAACCAGATACGGCCCAGGCGGTCGAGATGGAAACTGGTGTAAAACTCCGTATTGGGGTAGCTGACAAATCCTGCCGTCGGGTCGTGATACACAAACGAGGAAAGATAGGGACCCAGCAGCCAGAAACCGCCTGCTGGATCTGGCTGTAGTTGTACTGCGGAGGATAATTGCCTCACAGGTGTATTTTCCCACGGAATCAGCGCCAGACCGCTTGCAGTTATATGGACCAGCCCCGAATCTGCCGACATCCAAAGCGTGCCGTCGGCTGTGCGTGCGATGGCGTATATGCGCCCGGCAACTGCTGCCGGATCAAGGCCTGCTGAGTCACGGAAGTCCCGCCCGTCAAACCAGTACAGCTTGTTCCGCCCGGAGAGTACCCAGCCGGTATGGCTTGTGGCCGGGGCCACCTGGATCGCGCCACCTTCCAGACTATTGCGGCTGCTCCATCCATTCCGGTGTTTGACAGAGAGTCCGAACAGGTGCCCTGCCCAGATGCTGCCATCTGGTCCTGACTGGAGATGGACAATGTCATCGGAGAGCAAGCCACCGACTTCACGCCGGTATCGCTCGATGACCTCACCCGTGACCAGGTCCATCCGGACCAGGCCATATCCACCACCACCCGCCCACACAGCGGAGTCAGTCAGCAGGAATGTTGTGGGGATTGTAGGCGGCTGCCGGTGTTGCCAGGTTTGGGCGGGTGCTGTGGTTATCAGCAGCAGCCCGATCAGCATAATCAAGATTGTGCGCATAGTGTTATGAAATATAACCGGTTGGTTTAAATGCGAGATCAAGGTACAAAACCAGTTTTGATTTTACAAAAATATCGTTACATATCTATTTAAATATATACTTACAGCAATTGACGGGCACCTCGGCCCCACCCGTATCCAGGAGATCCTCCCCCGCTTCACCTATCACCTCGATGCGGATCGCAGGTTGTGGTTATTGGACAACTTTTAGTTGGCTGATAGTGGGAGCCTTATTATCTCAGGCGTGAAACAATCACCCAATGCACCCCAACTCCTCCAGATTCACCCCCCGCATCAAACATCGCCTCGCTTCGGATAAGGCAAAGCCCACCCACAGACTGAAGCCTGGTTTTCGTAGTGGGGCCTGCAAAGCCGTTCGGTAAACCGTATCAGGCGTCAATGATGGATGACAAGTTTTCGGTGCGCCACACGACCCTTGCTGTAAACAGAAATCAGATACACCCCTCCCACAAGGGCATGGGTGTCGAGGACGGTTTGCCTGTCCTGGACAATGGCGCGATAGACCACCTTCCCGCTAAGGTCTGCCAGCACAACGCTTGCGTCTGACGGCATAAGGCTAAGCATGGCAACGTCATTTGCAGGATTGGGGAATATGGAAAAGTCAAGGCCTTCGGTCAGTTCATCTACAGGCGTGGCACTCTGGCTCATCTTGTGAACGAACATATCCTGGATTCCCTGGGAAGCCAGCGGGCTATTTCCGCTGTCAGGGTCAAAATCTACCGTGTCCTGAAACTGGCCTGAGGTATATATGTTGCCCAGCGCGTCCACTCTGAGGGCAGTTGCCTTTTCGTCGCCGGATCCGCCAAAGGACCGCGCCCAGAGAACATCTCCCCCGGCATTCATTTTCTGAACGAAGACATCCGTTTTTCCCCGGGCCTCCAGATTCAGGGTTCCGGCTCCCGGATCAAAGTCTGCGGTCCTCTCAAAACGCCCGGCGGTGTACACATTTCCGCTGGCATCTACGGCCAGGGCCTGGCCGGCATCGGCTGAAGTGCCTCCGAGGGATTTGGCCCAAAGGAAATCCCCACCTGCGCCCAGCGCATGCACAAAAATATCCGAACTGCCATTCGAAGTCAGGTTGCTGATGCCTGCGCCCGGGTCAACATCTGCTGTGCCCCGGTAGCTGCCGGTGGTAAACACCTTACCCGCAGCATCTGTGGCAATGGCATGGATTGCATCAACGGCTGTGCCCCCAAAGGAGCTTACCCAGATAAAACTGCCATTGGCATCCATTTTCTGGAGATAAATGTTGGAGCTGCCTGTCGCTGTAAGGCTACTGCTGCCCGCTCCCGGGTCAAAGTCCACCGTTGCGCCAAAACTTCCTGCCGTATATACCTGACCTGTTCCGTCTGTGGCAAGGGCGCTTGCCGCATCATCCGCACTTCCGCCAAAGGACCTGGCCCAGAGAAAGCTGCCCGTGGCAGTGATCTTATGCACAAATGCGTCGCGGCTGCCATTGGCGGTGAGGTTGCTGACGCCAGCTCCCGGGTCAGCATCTACCGTACCCTGAAAATCGCCTGCGGTAAAGACATTTCCCGATGCATCTATGGCCATCGAGCGAACGGTATCGTTGGAACTGCCGCCAAAGGAGATGGCCCAGACAAAATTGCCGCTGGCATCCAGTTTCTGAATGAAGATGTCTGTACCTCCGTTGGCCGTTAAGTTGCTGCTTGCTGTTCCGGGATCAAGATCCGCGGTGCCCTGAAACATGCCAGCCGTGTACACATTGCCTGAGGCATCTACCGCGATGGCCACAGACCGGTCGTCTTCCGGGCCGCCAAAGGATTTGGCCCAAAGGAAATTACCAGCGGCATCCATTTTCTGCACAAAGATATCGGAGCCTACTCCTTTGGCCTGAAGGTTAAACACGGTTGCGCTTGGGTTAACGTCCATCGCGGATTGAAACTGGCCTGTGCTGTAGATATTGCCGGAGGCATCTACGGCTATCTGGCCACCGACATCGTAGATAGCGCCGCCAAAGGAGGTTGCCCACTGAAAATCACCCTCGCTATCCAACTTTTGAACAAAAATGTCAGCGTTTCCAATGGCTTTTTGAAAATGAGTTCCTGCTCCGGGGTTAAAATCTACCCCCGAACCAAAGCTCCCTGTGATATATACATGACCCGATGCATCGAGTACCAGTTCGCTGACTTCCTCGGTGTTTTCGCCGCCAAAAGATTTGGCCCAGAGAAAATTGCCCGAGGCATCCATCTTCTGCACAAAGATGTCGTGCTGGCCATTGGAGGCCAGGGTGCTTGTGCCGGTACCCGGGTTCGCGTCCAGGGTTTCCTGAAAAATGCCTGTGGTATAGACATTGCCCGCGGCATCGGTGGCTACAGAAACGCCTCTGTCATCCAGTTGTCCCCCAAAGCCCTTTGCCCAGAGGAAATTGCCACTCCCATCCATCTTCTGAACAAAGATGTCGTAAAATCCGGCGGCTGTAAGGTTGCTGCTTCCTGGCCCCGGGTCAAAGTCCACGGTCTCCTGAAAGGTGCCTGTGAGACAGACGTTTCCGGACACATCCACGCTTATGGAGTTGCCTTTGTCATCTCCTGAGCCGCCCATAGATTTTGCCCAGAGAAAATTGCCGCTGGCATCCATTTTCTGCACAAACAGATTGCCAAAGGTCCCACTGGCGGTATGGCTGCTGGTACCTGCCCCGGGGTCCAGGTCGGCCGTACCCTGAAAACTACCTGTGGTGTATACATTGCCGGAGGCATCTGTCGCAATGGAGGTGCCGCTGTCAAAGGAAGTGCCGCCAAAAGCCCGGGCCCATACGAAATTGCCGCTGGCATCCAGTTTCTGAACAAAAATATCGGAACCGGTTCCCGTGGAGGCAAGCTGAAAAGTTCCTGCTCCGGGGTCAAAATCTACCGCTCCTCTGAAGGCCCCGGCGGTATAGACATTGCCCGAGGCATCGGTGGTGATGGCGTTGCCATTGTCGAAACCCGTACCGCCAAAAGCCTTCGCCCAAATAAAATTGCCGTTCGCATCCAGTTTGAGCACAAAAATATCGCTGGCGCCATTGCTGCCGGCGTCGAGGATGCTGGTGCCCACACCAGGGTCAAAATCTACGGTAAAGATAAAACTTCCGGTTATCAGCAGGTTGCCTGAGGGATCGAGGGTAAGGGAGGCGCCAAAATCGCCGGAGGTTCCGCCGATGGATTTCGCCCAGAGCAGATTGCCTGCCGCGTTCATTTTTTGAATGAAAATGTCTCTGCCTCCTTTGGAGGTGAGGTAGCTGCTGCCTGCCCCCGGATCCAGGTCGGCCACACTTTCAAAATAACCGACGGTATAGATATTGCCCGCCGGATCCACCGCGATGGCGCTTCCCAGATCGCTTGACATGTCTCTGTAGTTCCTTGCCCATTCAAACGTCTGGGCAGGAAGAAGCGCCATAGAGAAGGCAATCGCAGCCAGGGTAGCCAGGGCGTGGTTGAAGCGTTTCATAGGGGGTGTTTCTGTTTTCCGTGTCTATACACTGATCTTCAGCAATCTACGCAAAAACTTTTTTTCTGCGCAAGGGCCGGAAGGGAATCAGGGCCTGCGGAGGGGCCGGGGAGCGGGGGGGAGCGCATCAAACATCACCTCGATGTGGATCGCAGGTTGCGGTTATCGGACAACTTTTAGTTGGCTAATAACGGGAGGCTTATTATCTTAGGCATGAAACAATCACCCCATGCACTATCTCAACCTCGACACAACCTTCAGGAGCCTGCCTGCCTGGGCAGACACCCTGCGCCAGCATACAACAAGAGACTTGTTGTACAACGAAAAAGAAGCCTATACCCACTCTGTCCCCGAACTCCGTACCTGGCTGGAGGCCCAGCCCGAAACCGCTGCCTGCCTCGCGGAGGCCCAGCGCAAACCCGGCGAATCCCAGATTCTCTACCTCCGCTCCTCCGACCCCGCCTGGCTCAACCTGCCCTGGCGGAAGGCAGTAACCGACCTGCCGAATGTGCAGATCGTGGCCACGCCCGTGCTGGAGGCGCTGCCGCAGTACGCACCGGCCATTGCCCCGCCCTTCCGCATCCTGGTCATGATCTCCGCGCCCGTGGACCAGGAGACACACCGCAAACTGGATTACGAAACCGAAGAACACCGGATCATTCAGGCCCTTTCGCCCCTGATCGAGCAAGGGCAGGTATATATAGACTTCACCGACGACGGCTCGCTGGAGGCCCTGCGGCGAAAACTGGCCGAGCGGCCCTACCACGCCCTGCACTTCAGCGGGCACGGTACCTACCAGAAAGGTGTCGGTATGTTGGAACTGGAGAACCCCAACACCCTGACTCAGCAACTTGTGCCTGCCGATGCCTTTGTGCAGGCCCTCACCGCCACGCCTGCGCATACCCCGCCGCTGGTGGTGCTCTCGGCCTGCCAGACCGCCCAGGGAGATGAAGCCACCGACCAGGCCGGGCTGGCCCATACGCTGGTGCGGGCCGGAGTGCCCGCCATCGTGGCGATGAACGAAAGCATCCGCGACGACTACGCCATCCTGTTTGCCTCGCGCCTGTACCAGTACATCGCCCAGGGAGAAACCCTGCCCTACGCCTTCAAAACCGCCACCGAAGCCATCCGGGGGGCGGAGTCTAAAGAATATGAAAAACGAAAGGGTGAAAAGGTCAACCCAGAACCCTACCAGTGGCTGATCCCGGAACTGCTGGTGGCGAAGGAGGTGCTGCGGCTCGTGGATACCCAGCGCAGGCCGGAGGAACTGTTGCCCGGGAGCCACGTCTTTGAGTTCACGGATTCGGGGGTGGAATTGGTTTTGCAGCGCGGCAAGGCCTTTGTGGGGCGGCGCAAGGAGCGCAGCGAACTGATGTCGGCCCTGGCGCAGCAAAAGCCGATCCTCCTGCTCGGCATGGGCGGGGTGGGCAAGACCGCCCTGGCGGCTCAGTTGCTGCATGGCCTTTCTTTGCAAAATCCAGGAACCAATCTGCTGGTTTTCAACGAACTGACCTTCAAGACCAACGCTGTATTCGAGCGACTGCTGGCCCTGCTGACAGAAGAGCGGCGGCGTTTTGCGCAGTCTCAACTGGAAGCGGCGAGGGATACCGCTGCGCAGATGAAATGCATCCTCGATGCCCTGCGCTATGCCGAGGTTCAGGTCGCCTTTGTTTTCGACAACCTCGAAAGTTTCCAGTCGGGCCCCGGCCAGCCCTTTCAGGAAGCCTATGCCGACCAGGAGGCCATCATTCAAACCGTCGCACGGTATAAAGCTCCTGTTTTTATCAGCGAGCCGGCTGCGCAAAACGAGCCACAGGCTGCGCTGAACGCCGTCAAAAAGGAGTGGACTTTCCCCTTAATTCTCACCGCCCGCTACCCGCTGGCGGACATGGAGGGGATGGTCGTCCGGAACATCCACCAGAGCAGCCTCAACGACTTCTGGAAGCGCGCCCTGCACACGCAGCTCTACCAGACCTACCTCCGCTTCCGGGAAGCGCAGGAGGCTGATATTCAGCAGAAAATCAGCCCCGATACCAAACCCATCACCTATCTGGGTTTCATCCAACAGCTCCACACCCGCCTCGGCGGCAACTTCCGCCTGCTGGAGTACTTCGACGGCATCATGGCCGAGCGGCCCGAGGCCCTGCGCCAGGGCTGGGCCAACCTCCAGGCCCTTGAAAACGAGCTGCAAGCCGCCCGCGAAGGCATGGACCGCGGCCCGCGCAGCCTGGCCCTGGGCGGACTCCTTGCCCTGCTGACAGCCGGTGAGCGTCTGGCCCTGCAGTTGCTCGCCCACTTCCGCATCCCCGTGCACGAGACCGCCCTGCGCAAGCAGCAGGAGCAGGACCACCTGCCCGCCCTTGGCACCCTCGCCCGCATGACCCTCATCGAGCAGCAGGAAACCCAGCCCGGCTGGATAAGCTGGTACGCCGTGCCGCTGGTAAAGGACTATCTGGAAGCCCATCCGGTGGCGGAGGTGGACTTTTCGCATGAGATGGCGGGGAGGTATTTTCAAAATTACTTTGAAAAAAATAACAGTTACAGCAATCTTACGCAATTAGAAGAGTCATTCTATCATTTTTGCCACACAGGCCAGAAGCTAAATATTGCCTCAATAGCTGAACGACTGACATCTGCTTTTTATAAAGTTTCGTCATTCAAAAAAGCACTTAACATTGCTGTCACGGCTGAAGAACATGCTAAAGAAGCACTTAGCTTTGTTCACCGAAATCTCCTCGCAATGCTTCATACTAAGGCAGGAAATTATGAAGATGCAGTTAAAACTTATGAAGATGCATTTGAATGGAGTCTGCGTAATAATGATAAGCAGGGAGAAGCTACGATTTTAAATAATTTAAGTCAGATATACAGTTCTCGTAGCAATTACGTTCAAGCATTAAAGTATTTATTGGATAGTTTTCAAATTCAGCAGGAAATCAGCGATAATTCGGGTATGGCAGCAACTCTAAGCAACATAAGTGCTATTTATAATGTGCGAGGAGAATTCGATGAAGCACTTGACTATCTCTATAAGAGTCTAGCGTATGCCCGTGAATGTAGCGACCGTAAAGGAGAAGGAACAACCCTGAATAATATCGCGATGGTATATATTCAAAAAAGAGATTATGATCGTGTATTCTCGCTTCTACATGAGAGTCTTAACATTCGCCGGGAACTAGATGACCAGCAAGGTGAAGCGGGAACTTTGAATAATTTAGGTGTAGCATACTGTGAATGCGGGAATTATAACCAGGCTCTCAAATACTGGGACGAAAGTCTTAGAATAAAAAGAGAACTTGGCGATAAACCAGGGGAGGGGCCGACATTAAATAATATCGCTCAAGCGCTAATAGCCAAAGGACAATATGACGACGCATTGAAATATCTGAAAAAATGTTTGCATATTCAACAAGAAATAGGAGATATTTCTGGCCAAGGATCAATTTACATAAACTTTGCGGAGATATACAAACGGATAGGTGAGATTAACTTAGCCCATGAGCACTTAAAAAAGAGCCTTTCGATTGGCCGCACACTCGAAGATCCTTCTATTGTCAGAGATGCACTCAATCAAAAAGGAATGATACTGCAAGTAATTGGAGAATACACTAACGCATTCAGGTGCTTTAGAGAAAGTTTAGAAATCTCTCAAAAACTAAAAGATCGACGCAGTGAGGCGAGGACTTTATGCAATATTGGAAGTTACTATGCGGCACAGGGTGATTATGATCAGGCATTTAGCAGTATGATGGTTAGTATCGAAATCCAGCGTGAGGTAGGAGACAAATCTGGAGAAGCATCCACTCTTGCAGAGCTAGGCGTTTTATACAGAGGTCATATGAATTTGGAGCGCGCGCGTTTATTTTTAGATAATAGTCTTCAAATTAGACAGGGGCTAGGTGAAAAAGCCGAAGAAGCGATCATCTTGTGTGAAATAGCTCAAATATACCACTTGGCGGGTATGAATGATGTGGCATTAGATTATCTAAGCAAAAGCCTTCAAATTAAGCAGCAATTGAATGATCAGCATGGGGTGGCAATTGTTTTAAGTAATATGGCCCCAATACTTATCATTCAAGGAAATCATAATGTGGCCATTAAATACCTAAAAGAAGCCCTGAGTGTTATTCGCAATAGCAGTGACAAGAGGGCGAAAGCTATTATTCTGAACAATCTAGGTCTTGCATATAAAGCACAACCGGACTTAAGTGTGGCGAAAGCCTATTTTCAAGAAAGTATTGAACTCAGTCGCAAAACTGCTGATAAGCAGAATGAAAGCATCTCCCTTGATAATCTAGGCCAGATATTTTTAGCTTCACATAATTATGAGTTGGCTATTTCTAGTTTTGAAGCAAGCCTTGAGATTAGAAATAACATAGGGGATCAAAGAAATACTGGAATAACGCTGCATAATATTGGTATGGTTTATATGTATCAAGGAAACTGGAAAAAAGCACGTGAATATTTTAGAAAAAGCGAGAACATTGCAAGAAATACGAATGATCGCATGAATTTATTTCCGACATTGTATAATTTAGCTTTAATTGAATGGAACACAGGTAATTCCCCCCCAGCCTTGATTTATCATGAAGAAGCATGGGAGCTAGCTTGCAGTGTAGGAGATGCGGCAGCAATGTTTGAGATAGGTGAATTCCTGGGCAGGAAATTATACTTCGATCTTCAAGATCAAAATAAAGGTATAGAAGTACTGACTCAAGTATGTGATGCAGGAATACGTATAAATCATCCTCATACAGACTCACTGAGATTGCTTGTTGCAAGTCTGAAGAAGCAGCAAGAGGAGGTGGCGAAGAAGCGGACTAATGGATGGTGGCGAAGATTTGGTTTTGGTAAATTTATGTAGGAATAGGGTGAGAACAAGACAGATACGTTGCTCGGTAGCATCCAGAATCAGCGTCGTTGCTGACTTTAGGTATGCAGAAAACCCCGCCCGGTCTTTGAAGCCTCGCTTGGACGCATGTCCTGCTACCGAAAACCCTGCCTTCAGGATATTAACCTTTAACTCCTGGTTACGCTTCGCATTTGAGGCGTCCATACCTATGACCAACCCTGGCAGATCGTATATCAGGCCCATTTGAGGCTAAAAAAGTGTAAAACACAACAACTTCTCTTCGCTATTAAAGACAGGCTTTACTGAAATACCTCGGTTTCTTTAGACCACTTGGTAGTGTTTGTTAATGTGAGTCAAGCGGCTAATCGGTATCGTTCAGCGGGTTTAGTCATGTCTATCCCCTGATGGGACCGGTAGTGGTACACCTCTAACCAACGCTCAATGCCCCGAAAAAGTTGCTGACCATCCTTGGCCGGGTT
>JANRLQ010000070.1:0-90467 GCA_033762375.1 Bacteroidia bacterium | reverse complement strand
CCGCCCCGGCCGCCCCCCCCGCCCCCCCCACACCCCGAGCCATTACAGGAAATGCAGCCGACTGTCCGGCCGCTGCCTACCCCACCCGCCGATCTTACGATCCGGGAGCCACCTCCTACACCTGGACCTTGCCGGGCGGCTGGACCGGGACCACCACCACAAACAACATAACAGCTACGGAACCTGCCACCAGCGGAAACATTCCCGTATCCGCCAACAATGCCTGCGGTTCATCGGCGTCCCAAACACTGGCCGTGGCTGTAACCCCTGCTCCTGCCACACCCGGAGCCATTACAGGAAATGCAGCCGTATGTCCGGCCGGTGCCAATACCTACAGCGTAGCAGAAACTGCGGGTGCCACCTCCTACACCTGGACCTTGCCGGGCGGCTGGACCGGGACCTCAACCACCAACTCCATTACCGCTACGGCAGGGACCACCAGCGGAAACATTACCGTATCTGCCAACAACGCCTGCGGTTCATCTGCCGTAAGGACATTGGCCCTGACCGTAACGGTGGTTGACACTGCCGTTTCTCAATCCGGGATAACGCTTACGGCAACAGCTGCGGGCGCTACCTACCAATGGATTAATTGCACCAGCAATGCCATCATCTCCGGACAAACCAATCAGAGTTATACGGCTGCTGAAAATGGTACGTATGCCGTCATCGTCACGCAGAATGGTTGTTCAGACACGTCAGCCTGCCTGGCTGTAACCACGGTTGGGATTGAAGATGATGGGGCTTTGTCTTCTATCGTTCTCTATCCAAACCCTTCAAACGGGCATTTCCAATTTTCAATTGACGGGTCTCAGGTGGCCCAGGGCGGTAAGCTGGAAATCTACACGGTGGAAGGAAAAAGAATTTATCAGTCCATCATCACCCAAACAATATCCGACCTTGATCTGAGCCATCAGGCAAGTGGTATGTACTGGGTGAGGTTTTACAATGGACAGACCATTCTTACTAAAAAAATGGTACTGGAGTAACGACCCACCAGGACAGACGGAAAATTAAGACTGGCCCAATAACGGCACCTACCCAACAGTGGCGGTTCAGGGGTTACCTCAAGCTTGTTGCCTAGATAGGAGTTGAGTGTTGCTTCTGCTGCGTGATATGCTGGGTTGATAGTAAAGTGCACTAAAATCGCTTACTTAGGGTAGGTGTAAACCGTTACCGTTATGGGCAAGATTCATTTTTAGCATCAACACCTGCTAACTAAACCTAACATGAGAAAGACGTTTTGGCTCTGCGCTCTTCTGGTGGCTTTTGTCAGTCACAGTGCTGCGCAGCAATTGAATACGAGTCAAGTTGATGAAACGGTTGCTGAGGTACCAAAAATCAAAGTTTTTGTACTGGCAGGGCAATCTAATGCGCAAGGTCATGGAGAGCTTGAACCTGTCACTACGCCAGGCACACTTGCGCACTGTATGGCCCATGATTCATTGAATGAGTTTGGTGGTATTCATGACGGAAACGGGAATGTGATTGCCCGACAAGATGTCTGGGTACGGTATGACCACGAAAACGGAACGTTATTAGCCGATCACCTGGGAAGTACCGGTTTTGGAGGTTATACAGGACAGATAGGACCAGACCTGGGTATGGGGCATGTGTTGGGTGATTATTTTAATGAGAAAGTGTTGATCATCAAAACATGCTGGGGGGGGAAAAGCCTGGCGGTGGATTTCAGACCTCCTAGTTCAGGCGGGACTGTCGGCCCATCCTATACGCAGATGATAACGGATATAAATACGGCCATCACCAACATCGCTACAGAGTTTCCGGATTACAACGGCGAAATCATCGAATTAGCCGGCTTTGTTTGGTTCCAGGGCTGGAATGATTTGTTTGATCCTGCTTATCGAGCCGAATATCAGCAGAATTTGATCAACCTGATCAGTGATGTTCGTTCTGATTTGAATGTGCCCGATTTGCCCGTTGTAGTGGGCCTGACGGGCAATGGTGGCTATAATGGTGATGCTTTGTTGCAAAGTATTCAAGCCTCCCAAATGGGTGCGGCTCAATATCCGGGTCACCAACACGTAACGTTTGCTGAAACCCGCGATTTCTGGCGGGAACCTGCTGTTTCGCCTTATGATTTAGGACATCACTGGAACAATAATGCAGAAAGTTACCTTCGTATAGGAGATGCTTTCGGGAAAAAACTGATTGAACTGATGGGTGGACCTGCCCTGTGCGGTCCGAATCAAGTGGAAGTGAAGGTAGAAATTTCGACGGATGCATGGGGTGGCGAAACGTCCTGGACCTTGACCAATCTGGCGGGCGCCATCATTCTGCAAGGTGGCCAGGGCGGCGTTTACGCCAACAACACCCTTTACGCAGACAGCATCTGTGTACCTGCGGATGCCTGTATTTTCTTCAACATCTATGATTCCTATGGAGACGGTATTTTTGCACCTAACGGGTATAAGTTGTACGTAAACGACCTGCTTATAGCCAGCGGTGCCGATGATATTGGGAGCTACGACAGTGAAATTGCGTATTGTTCAGGCGCTTGTGACATGGTAGCCGATGCCCTAAGTGATCTTCAGGGACACCTGAATGGAGCAGCTCTGTTGACCCCTGCGGAACTGACAGCGATCAGAAACACCATCACTCAGTTTCCGTTTTGTCTGGCCGATAATGAGGCTGTGATCTTGCTTGGGAAAAACAACGTTGAAATGTATGATACGCAGTTTGGGCCCCTGTTCATGAATGCCCAAACCCTGGGCGGCTTTTACAAGGATACCGCAATCTCTCCCGGCCTGGAACTGGAACGGGCCATGCTTACCCTCCAGCAAGGCATTTTCGATCAGGTATTCACCCCGAATGTTTATGCAGCCTTTCCGCAGCATCTTCATAACTGGAAGTTCAATTTCTGCACGAATTTCCCCGGCTATGTGGACCCGCCTGCCGATTCATCCCTCACCCAATCAGTCCTTATTCGTGCCAATTTTGCAGACCCGGAAGGAGCGAACCCTTACTTTGATCTGAGCGAAGACGGCCTTAGGCACGCCCTGCGACCGACCGGCCTGTACCTGGCGCCCGGAAGCATAGTCAGCGTAACAGTGCCCGATAGCCTGGTGGGCCGGGACTACTGGGTGAGGGTGGGTTCACACGACTGGGACCTGTCAGAAATGTCTTATTTCAGGCGAATGGACAGGATATCAAAGCGGTATCCTATTGATTCAACGACGATTCAGGTATTTAATCCGCTGGGAGGAGCGATTTCGATTCTGGTGCCCTACGGCGCCGATGATGGGATTGTGGAAGTCAGCGTGACCAACGGCGTGGAAGCCCCCTTCTTTTCGCTGAAAACGTTTTATGAAACGCCTGATTTCGACGCAGAGCTGAGCAAGCCCGGCCCCTGGGCTGTTTTTGAGTCGGACAATGTGATGTTCACGATTCCCAAACATGCCATCGTACCTGGCCAATATGATCTCAAGCAAACGTTGCAGGACTGGGAAAATGCTTTACGGGGTATGAATTCTATTTTGGCCAGACAGATCATCCCGGATAAGCACAATATGTATCAGATTGCGGATGTGGACATCAGGGTCGGGGTGTATTCGATCGGGTATCCCATGTCGAACACCCCCCTGAACTATCAGGACGTGCCCGGCCCGGCCTACTTCCTGAATGGTCCCGGCCCTGATGACGATATCAACTTTCATGAAATGGGGCATGCGCTGGCAATATCCTCATTCCCGGGTGAAGCAGAAGCCCTTGTCAATTTCCCATACATCATGGCGTTGAATTACGGCTTGAACGAAGACTTAGACGAAGCAGTGAAATCCAGCTTCGGTCCCAGCTACGGTAACAGTCTGTTTGATATTGACAAGTCCGTTGCCAATAGATTGGTTTCCAGGACATTTGGTTCGGAAAGGGATATTTCCAACACAACAAAAGACGAAGTCCGTTACCAGCACAGGGGCTACGGGCACTATTTTGAGATCGTGAATATCCTTGGCTGGTGTCCGCTCAGAAACTTCTGGAAGCAGGAATACATTAATTTTGAGAATACCGGGATTGATTATGTTAACAGTGGGGATATTGACAGCAGGATCATCAGAATGTCGGTGGCGGCACAAGCAGACCTGCGTCCTTTGTTCCATGTGTTTGGCATTCTTTCGCAGGATTCCATTGCCGTACAGGATACCCTGGCTCAGCTCGGTATTCAGCCTTCGCTTGCCATCTACAACCGGCTGCAAGCATATTTCGACCTGATTCCGGAGGATAGCACTGCGTTTGTCAATTACGCCCTGTCTATCCATCCTAATCTGTACACTGATGGCCCAACAGCAGATCCTGATTATGGACCGGGTTGGCATTACCTCAAGTCATTGGTTTACAATGAAACCGAAGCCCAGCAGAGGACAGCCATCCTGCAATCCATCATAGACCGGTATTACCCTAACGGTGCCCCCACAGACAGTATCACCCCGGACGTCTGCTGCCTGCTGGACACCTTGAGTATCAGCCTGGTAAATGGCGAAGTGGTTGTAACAGGCGGCGTGAAACCCTATGAAATTTCTACTGACACTACGGGAAATGTCCGGACCGTAACGGTGGTGGACTTTGATGGATGTGAATCTACGGTTCAATACACCCTCACAGGTCTGGAGGAACATGACCTGGCAGCGCTCCGCATCTACCCCAATCCTGCCTCGACAGAAATCTATGTGGAGCTGACAGACAGCAGGAACGCCATCGAAAGTTTGCGAATCGTTTCGATGCAGGGCCAGGTAATGCATCAATCCCGAAGAGCGGATCCTATAGATATAACTGCCCTGAGTGAAGGTGTCTATATCCTGCAAATCGAACTGACGGGTGGTGCGCTGGTCAGTAAGCCCGTGGTAGTGTTAAAGCCGAGATAACCTCTGTACTAAAAATTGTATAGGACCTATGCATACGTGCGCCCGACCGGGCGCACGTATGCATATACCCACCGCTGGTCGCCGAGTGTGATGCTGAGCGCAGCCGGGCGGGTGCCGAAGGCAGGGTACTGAGTTTGCCGCAGGGGACCTATGACGAAAATGTATCGTAGGATGAGCCGAAGGGTCATTTTCACCCCTACGCGTGAAGGCATTTTCATAGCGATCCTTGACATTTGGGCTATTAACACATAAGAACAAGCTGACATGAAACCTCTGATTACCCTATTGGCATTCATGCCTGCCCTTTGCTTCGGGCAATGGACCCAGCTGGGCAACGCGATCAATGGGCAAGCTGCCGGGGACAACTGTGGATATTCAACTGCCATTTCTGCCGATGGTACGATTGTGGCGATGGGGGCAAATTTTAACGACAATGGGGGCGGTGCCGCCGGCCAGGTTAGAGTTTTTGGATTCTCTAATGGGGTTTGGTCGCAAATCGGCAGTGACCTGAACGGAGAAACGGGTGGTGATCAGACTGGTCAGTCGGTGAGTTTATCCGCAGATGGTGCTGTAGTTGCCATTGGCGAACCCTTGAACAATGACCTGGGCTTCACCTCCGGACAGGTCAGGGTTTTTAAGAATCTCAATAATACCTGGTCTCAGGTAGGTCAGGATTTATATGGACAGAATTCGACTGCCTCAGCAGGGACATCTGTTGATTTATCTGCCGATGGAAATACCGTAGCATTTGGCGCACCCAACACAGTTGTAAGCCCATTTCCTTCCTTCACAGGAAACGTTGAAGTGTATCAGTTACAAGGGAACAGCTGGGTACAAAAAGGAGGAGACATCGAAGGGGATGGGACGATCATCAAGTTTGGGCAAAGTGTGAGCTTGTCTGACGATGGAAATATCATTGCCATCGGCCAAAGCGGCGACCCCAGCAATCTCACCCCTCCCGATACAGGCCGGGTAAAGGTGTATCAATTTGTCAATAACCAATGGGTGCAACTTGGCAATACGATTAAGGGGACTGCAAGCCAGGATGAATTCGGATTTCGGGTGAGTCTGTCTTCATCGGGGACCATCTTAGCCATCGGTACGTTTGGAAAAGGGGAAGTAAAGGTGTTTGAGTTGATCAATGGCACCTGGTCTCAGGTGGGCAGCACCCTGGTGGGAAATAATCCGGGCGATAGATTCGGGTTTTCCCTGAGCTTATCCAGCAGTGGTTCCTTCCTCGCCGTCGGAGCAAGATTTATTACCCTGGGCAACAACCAGCCGGGGAGTGCTTACATCTTTGAAAACCAGGGGGGCAATTGGGTACAGGTTGGCAGTCAAATTTTTGGCGTTGCACCCGGAGACCAGGCGGGTTTTTCAGTGGCCATTTCTCAGGATGGGTCCAGGGTTGCGGTGAGCTCGATCGGAAATGATGCAGCAGGAAACAATGCCGGTCAGGTACGGGTATTTGAAAATCTTTCCCTGTGTACCGCTGACGCCGGATATGCGGCCAGTGGCACGGAGTTCACCTTCAGCTTCACCAGCACGGCCACCAACGCGGATTCTGTTAGTTATGACTTTGGCGACGGTACGACCAGCACAGCACCTGATCCGACCCATGTCTATGCCGCCGCCGGGACCTACACCGTCTGCCAGATCGCGTACGGATCCTGCGGCAACGATACCTCCTGCACGACGGTGAATGCGATCTGTAACACACCCGTGGCGGGTTTCACAGCAGAAGCCAATGAACTGGTGATCACGCTGACCAGCACCGCCTCCACCGCTGACAGCCTCTTTTATACCTATGGTGACGGCACCACCGGCACGGATGCTACCCATACCTATGCCCAGCCCGGCACCTACGAGGTATGCCAGATCGCGACCCGGTCCTGCGGTTCTGATACCTTGTGCCGGAGCGTAACGGTGAGATGTGTCCCGGCTTCGTCGGAGGTTAGCTTTCAGGTGAATACCTTCAGCTCAGTGACCTTCACCAGCGGGGCCACCAACGCTGATTCCATCCGGTTTGTATATGGCACGACGGCCTTCAGCACCTCTTCGCCCTGGACGTATGATTTTGGGGCCTCCGGGACCTTTACGGTGAGCCTGATCGCGTACAGCAAGTGCGGAAATGATACCAGCACCGTACAGGTGACGGTCATAGGCACCAGCGTCAGTGACCTGCTCGACGCGTCCAGCCTCCTGCTGTTCCCCAACCCCGCTGTGCGGGAGGTGACCCTGAGTTTTACGCTGCACAAGGCAGCAGATCTCCAGGTGGACCTCGTGGACATGCAGGGCCGCACCGTGTTCAGCCAGGCGTATGCCCGGGCAGTCGGCGCCTTCCAGACAAGCCTTTCCCTTCCCGGTCTGGCGAGTGGGATTTACCTGGTGCAGATCCGCATAGAGGATGCCCTCGTGACCCGCAAGCTGCGGGTAGAATAAGTTCCAGCCCACCGGTTGATACCGGTAGTATATGTGCGAGGCGGGCCGGATGGCCCGCCTTTTTTGGGATCAAATGTAACGCCAGGGTGGCCGGAGTTGAAGGGTGCTCATGTTATGCGCAGGCCTGCTCGGGTCCTTTGAGGAAGCCTTGCGTGGAATAAAGCGGTTGCGTATATTGTTGAGGCAATGGCGTGAAGACTTGGACATCTCCGATCCGGCGCAAAACTGATCTTACAGGACCGCCGATTTTTTTCGAGGATGCCTTGTGTGGAATAAGAGTTTTTGCGTATATTGCTGGAGTGATGGTGGAAAAATTTGGGCGTTGGCAGAAATATTATTAACACCCTAAAGTTTAAACAATGCAAAAGAAAACAATTTTGACTCTTTTGATTTCAATCTTTTCAATGACACTAATTGCACAGAATAAAATTGCTCTTAACGACACAGTTATTGTTAGTGGTTTTGAATTTATTCCGTTTAATAAACTTATAAATTCAGCTCAAATTACCGTTGTGACTTTTGTTGTTTATGACGATTGCTATTATTGTGCAAATGAAACAATGCAGATATCAAAAGAGTTGCAGTCCTATATCATAAAAAAGGAAGTTCAATACATAGTCGTTTACTTGGAACGTGATATGAATTATATGCGAAAAATTAGCGACTATGCCCAGAAAATGAAAGTAAATTATTCATATTGTATGGATTACTACGGAAAGTTGGTTAATTCTTTTAGCCTCAAAGGTTATCCAACAACGGTTGTCATAGGTGAGACGGGTAATATTGAGTTTAGACAGAATGGGCCAAAAAATAATACCAACAGCGAAGATTTAATAAATAAAGTGAAAGAACTAACCTCTAAAGTCGACATAACAGATACCAAGACAAATGCACAGACCAAAGAAGAAAAAAGAATTACCCCAGGGGAATTACTGGCAATACTAAAATGTAAGACAAATGACTGCTTTAATCAAATATTGCTTGCTAAAGATTATGAATTAGGTATTGAAAAAGCTGGCTATATTTCTTACTTTTCAAAAAAATATTATTATGAGTATGATGAATATGCCGAAGTTGATATAGACTTTACGAAGAGAGCTAAAGAATATATTATCATAGTAAAACCCACAAATGAATCACAAAAAATTAATGGAGTAGCATTTCAAACTATAGATTGGGATCAATCTTTTAAATTCAAAAATCAATTAAAAGAAATTGGATTTATAGAATTGGATTCTAATTCTGACGAATACGGAGCTTATAAATTACTAAAAAGTCAAGCTAATCCGACTATTTACGTTAAGTACTATGAACAAAAAAGCGAAAGCCAAGGGAAAATGTACAGGTGGTACGAATTTAGATTTTATTTAAACTAAACATTTGCCAACATCAGGTTTTGTGCAATTTTGGCAGGACGTTGAACCAATCATCGGCAGCGCAGATATCCACACGCTTTAGTTTCCTCGGACGTAATTCTGTCGGGCAGATGAAAGAGCAAAGGCCTTTTATGTAAAAGTTTTGGATGCTCCCATTCATGACGACCCCGATCCGCACAGGCAATATGCCTATTTTCCGTCTGATCCACAGAGTGGTGGATTTGGCGGCGCAATTGCCGGCGGCGAAAACTTTGTTCCTGCACTGACCGGCACAACGGTTTACCTGGATGGCGGAAATGACCTTTCGGCTCCTTTAGGCAGGGTGGAAAGTGCCGGTGGTACGGTTATTCTGCCGAAAACCGCTATTGGCGAAAACAGGGGCTTTATCGCGCTTTTTATCGACACGGAAGGAAACAAGGTAGGGTTCCATTCACCGGGTTAATAAACAGTTCTCCCTTATCTGTGTGAAACAGCTGATAGAAGTGTTACCATGGACATTTCTATCAGCTTTTGCTTTGCCCATCCTGGTCAGAGGAACAAAGTACCTGTTCTGAATAACAATCAGAAAAAGACTGTGAGCTTTGCTTTTGGTGGCACAGGTGTCATGTTATCCAAGCATATGTCTGCCCGGAAAAGCCAGCCAGGCACTGAGCTTATGCCCTTCTCCACGAGCACCATCTTCAGCCCGGCGCAAAGCCGATCCCCCAGCCCCGCCGATGCCCTCCGAGGATGTCTTGCGCAGAACAAAGTTTATGTATATTGTTGGCGCAACAGCGTAAACACTCGGACGTTATGCGTAATGCTATGAAAACGACAGTAACCATATTGACACTTTTACTTTTGACAAGTATTTCAGGACGACTTTTCGCCTGTTCTTGCATTGGACAAAGGACAGTTGAAGAAGAAGTAAAACACGCAGATGCAGTTGTTATTGGGACAGTTTTAAGCAAACAACTTATTACGTTAACCGACTCTGCAATTCTTAAAATGTTCCCAAACGACACGACCATGAGAAATTCACCTATGAGTAAAATGACTATTTCTCGTTACGACCTTTTAGTTCAAGACATTTACAAAGGCAAAATAACAAACGACACAGTGACAATTTACACAGGACTTGGTGGTGGCGACTGCGGAATAAGGTTTGAAATAGGAAAGAAGTATATTGTTTACGGTGAAAATGAAACTTACTTCGGACAAGTAAACAACGACTTTAATTTCCCAAAGGCAAAGAATACCTTTTGGACTTACAATTGCTTACGGACAACTGCTTATTTTCAAGACGAGGTTACAGAAATTGAAAAATTTGCAAAGAAAAAGAAACACAAAACAGACGGCAAATGACAGCGGGAATAAAAGCACATACACATAACAGCACATTAGCTAGGCGGGGTCTTGTGCTCCGCATACAGTTTAGTGGTAGCCAAAAGTTTTGTGCTCCGCATCAACATCTGTGGTGAAATTCGCCACCTTCGCAAAGCGGCCAACCGTTCCCTGCAAGCACCATCTCCCACCCGACACAACCCCGATCCCACAGGCCCGCCGATGCCCTTCGAGGATGTCTTGCGCAGAACAAAGTGTTTGTGTATATTGCTGAGGCAGCAGCGTAAACACCTGGACGTTAGCTGCCATTACTCGTCAACATAAACAACCTAATGGACTGGATAAAACTAAAACAACATGTTTACTTTGAAGATGGCTCGCTTCGTGATATTTATGTAAGAAGAATGATCGTCGACGACTGGCAAAGGTGGATTGAACACGCTAATTCAAATGGTATCGTGAAATTCACGCTTGACGGAGTTCACATAGCAGATGAAATAGACTTCGCTGCCGTATCGAAATATTGGGGTCAGCCTGGGAGTGAGTTTCCCTCAGCAAGCCTTACGATAGGAAATATTCTTCTCCAAGTTTATTTTGGTGATGAGTCAGAATTAGAGTTGGACTTATCTCCACAAGATATCCAAACAATTGATGACCATAGAACATTGATGGATTATCTTTTAAGCGTTTCAAATTTGCTTCAGAAGAACGTCGAATTAACAATGGAGAACCCTGCGGCCGTTAATGAGGTATTATTGTCAATCCGCTTTGGAGAAGTAAGAGTAATACAATCGGAGATACTCTAACATAGCAACAAACGGCAGCATTCCGCACGCTACTCAGTATAATATGATTTTCTTCATCTTTCTTTTATTTTTGATGGTAAGGTTTTAGCGTGCCCATTTTGCCTTGGGCATAATTCCGTTTGGTCAACTGCATTTGTTCTTCAGTGGTCATTACGAAAGGTCCTCCATACACAATAGGTTCTTTAATGGGCGTAGCGGTTGCATATAAAAAATCGAATGTTTGTTCACCCGCATCCACTTTCACCTTGTCACCAGATTGAGAAAACAAACTGATGGATTTCTCGGGAATGTACTTTTCATGACCCCCCCCATCCCCTTTGATGGCATATAAAAATGCCATCTCCCTGGCTTCAAACTCAATGGCCTTCTTGGCTTTTAAGCTGACGTGGAATAATTGAATAGGCGTAACTATTTGATAGACAGGTTCTCTTCCATGATAGCTGCCTAGTAATACTCGTACAACTGTATCCTCATCCACTACCTGCACCACTTCATCTGAATTGGCATGTATGGCTTTAGGACTCACCATCCTGTTTTCACTGGTGTGATTGATCCAAATCTGGAAACCATGGGCATCCAAACCGGGCTTTTGTGGAAATTCATCGTGGTGAATCCCCGACCCAGCCTGCGTAATATGCAACCCTCCGGGTTCAATAATGCTGTGGTCTCCGTTGCTGTCCCTGTTGATAAACCCTATGGGACTATCGGGCAACATGTAAGTCATCACGGAAATGCCTGCATGTGGGTGTGGACCAAAAACAGGCTGGCTCATGTAATACTCCGTAATCACTAAGAATGGCTCTACAGGAAGCTGGTGGGCAAATATGTCAATCCCTTTTAATCCAGGAAAAGCCTGCTTAAAAGTGAGTTGTATGTTTCTTTCAACTGTCTTGTACATTTTCTCCGTTTATGTAACGCAAACCTCGAAATAATGCTCTACTTTTGCAAGTAGTTACATTTTTGTAGTGTAGTTACATTTATGTAAGTAACAACTGATTATCAACAAGATAGCAAATGAAAAAAATCACAAAACCTGAACAAGGGTGCCCAATATTGAGTGCTTTTGAAATGATTTCCGGAAAATGGAAATTTGCCATCATTTACGCACTGCTTAACGATAAAAAGAGATTTAAGGAGTTGGAAAGGGAGGTGGAAGGAATTAGTACCAGGATGTTGGTAAAATCATTGAGCGAACTTCAGCACGATAAAATCATACAACGAAAAGCTTACCCTACCATACCACCCAAAGTGGAATATTCATTAACGGCTAAAGGAAAGGGATTGGAGCCAGTGTTATATGAAATTCAGCAGTGGGGTATGAATCATACATAAAAAGCACGCAACAAGGTGTAAGCGACAAGGCTCGCTAATGCTTACATTGTGCTTATACAGATCGTTCTCCACAAGCACCCGCTCCCACCCGGCGCAAAGCCTATCCCGCAGGACCGCCGATGCCCTTCGGGGAAACCTTGCGCAGAACAAAGTGTTTACGTATATTGCTGAGGTAACAGCGTAGACACTTGGACGTTGGCTACAAGCAGAAATAACCAATGGATAAACTGATCGTACAAACAGACCCACGAGTAAATACGGTATTTGTAAATTATCCTGACTTTGTTCGAGATAAAATGCAATATCTAAGAGAATTGGTTATCGAGACGGCAGGAGAAATAACGGATTTAGTTGTTTTGGAAGAGACGCTGAAATGGGGTGAACCAAGTTTTATCGCCAAAAATGGAAGTACATTGCGAATGGATTGGAAAGAAAAAACACCTGAGCAATATCAGATGTATTTCAAGTGTACCAGTAGGTTAGTAGAGACCTTTAAGATCGTATTTGGAGATTTATTTGATTACGAAAAGGATAGGGCAATAATATTTCAACTTGACCAAAAAATTCCTGTGACAGAATTGAAACAGTGCATAAAAGCAACATTAATGTATCATAAAGTGAAAAATGACGTAACATTAGGGATATAAATGCCAGTGGCTAGCTCCCTATACTCCCCATTCACCTCACCCTTCCCCGCAAGCACCCTCTCCGACCTGGTGCAAAGCCGATCCCGCAGGCCTGCTGATGCCTTTCGGGGATACCTTGCGTGGAGCAAAGTGTTTGTGTATATTGCTGAGGCAAGGGCGTAAACCGTTGACTCGTTGTGCGACATTTTAGAACACTACGTATGAAATTTTTTTTTATTCTACCTCTACTCCTGTTGACAATTAAAGGTTTAACTCAAAACAATGATGTTGACCTTTCAAAAATTACATTTTGTGAACTAACAATTGAAGACTTGAAAGCTCAAGATACAGACTTAAAACAAGTAAATCTTGAAGAAATGAATTTATGCACAGATGGCTTTGTTCAAGATGCTAGATTTGAGAACAGAATTGGATATGTAAGTAAGTTATATCCTGGTGTAATATTCCAAAAATACAATTCTCAAAACAGTGTAATTGCAAAAATTCACTTAACTAGAGAGTTCAAAGGATATTTACCCGATGGCAATTACATTGATGTAAAAACTTTAAAGGCTTCAGACATATTAAAGAAATATGATTCGTTAGACTATTGGACATCTCGGGGTTGCTCAGATTATTGGGGAATAAAAAAAGATGATAAACTCAACTTTTATGTAAAAATTGACAAGAGTAAAAATCCCAGATATCCAGTTGATCAAGAATATTATTCAGAACAACTTATTCAAGGTATAGATATCATTTCAAATTGTTACACACATTTCGAACAGAAAAGTCAAAATGGAAAGCCAAAACCTCTTTATATCATAGATGGAAAAGAAGTTTCAGAAGAATTCATAAGAGATTTAAAACCTGAAGACGTGGAAACAATAACAGTATTGAAAGATAAAAACGCTACTAAAAAATATGGCAAAAAAGGAAAGAATGGTGTAATAGAAATTAAGTTAAAGAAGAACAAAACATCGTATATACTCAACCCGATTAGGATTGCGGTTGTCCGGTGATGTGGAAGTTGGGCGTAATGAGGGTTTTCAGTTGGTCGGCGTAGGTAGCAATATTTTCAAAAAAGGCCCTGAAACCGGCTTTATATTCCTGAAATGTTTTGTAAGAACAGATGTTGATGACTTCTTTTTCATGAACTTCCACAGTCGCTCTATCGGATTTAAATTAGGTGAGTAAGGCGGCAGATGTCGCAGCTCTATGCGACAGTTCTGGGCGGTACACCAAGCTTTGAGGGCTGCTGCGTGGTTATGTGGGATTATCTGCGTACACGACGATCCGCTTATCAGGTCGTGCTTTCTGTATTTTTTCAAACAGGGCGATATTGGCCTCGTAGCTAATCACCCCTTGCTCGCGCAGGACTGTGCCCTGCATGTAGTATCTCAGGGGCTTTGCCACCTGCGCCAAGCCGGGCGGATAAAACCCACAGGATAAAGACTCAGGGCACAGCCTCCGATTGCCCTTCAAGCGGTATCTTCCGGTCTGCTGGTTTCGGGGCTTATTGTATTCCGCAGCATTTTATCAAAATCGCTCTCAAAAGACTGGAGTTGCAGCAGCCTGAACTTCTCAAACTCGCTTTCAGCGTGTGCGATTGCTTGTTCGTGGGTAATCGCACCCGGATGATGCAGGACGAGTTTATCATTAAACGCTAAAAAAGCATCTAATTTTTGGATCCAATCCTTCATATACATGATCACACCTTTTGATGCCTGACTTTCGGCATAATCCAGATACATGGTTACGATCCGGTTCAGGCCATCCATTTCTGGTGCTGACAAATAATTTTTCGCAATCACCACATCCGTTTTTCGGATACTGCCTTGGGGAGCATTTTTCCAGGTGGTCAGGCCCATATTTTCTTTGGCGCTATCGGCTCTTGCCATAATCAGCTCGGCAGCCGTTTGACCCGTGATGGCCCAGTGCAGTTTGTTCTGAACTTTAGCAAAAAATGCCTTTGTCTCCTCAGCGTTTACATGGTAATCGGCGCTGCATTGGGAATAGATATCCGTTATTTTCTGATAAAAACGCCGCTCACTGCTCCGTATGTCTCGAATACGCGCGAGTTGTTCTTCAAAATAATCTTTACCAAAGAGATTGTCCGGGTTTTTGAGCCGCTCATCATCCATCGTAAAGCCCTTGATGATATACTCTTTGAGACGCCCACTCGCCCAAATCCGGAACGCGGTGGCCTGGCTGCTATTGACGCGGTAGCCTACCGATAGGATGGCATCGAGGTTGTAATATTTAACTTTTAACGCCTGCGTTTTTCCCTGTATTGCCCCATGTGGGGTGGTGTGTTCCAAAATGGAACTAACCACTTCCTCGTTCAATTCACCTGTTTCAAAGATGTTTTTAAGGTGTTTGGTAACTGCCGGTCTTTGTACCCCAAACAAATCAGCAATCTTTTGCTGCGTGAGCCAGATCGTTTCGTCCTGCAAATATATTTCCACCCTTACGCCTCCGTTTGGGGTGGTGTACAGCAATATTTCGTTGAACCCACTTTGGGGCTGGCTGATTTTTTTTGCCATAGGGTATTGGTGTATCTGTCTCTCAAAGATACGGATAATACTGAAAATAGCCATTTAACAGGTTAGATGGTGGCCTGCCGGACCGCCGCTACGCTCGTGCAGGGTTGTGTGGGATTATGCCCCTGCTGCCCGATCTGCAGCGCCAGCGCAGTACCTCCTATCCAGCACAAAGGACTGTGAGGTGAACCCCGTGCATGTGTGAGGGTAGCTCCAGGCCTGGTCTGAATGCCGGCTCAGCACAAAACCGTTGGGGATGCCGGCCCAAATTTGTATCTTGGCCTGAACCCTTATCGTCTCTCTATGAAATCATATCAACTCGAACTCAAATGGGCTGGCATATTTGTCGGCATGACTTTGCTCTGGATGCTCGGCGAGAAGCTGGCCGGGCTGCACAGTACCTATATTGAGCACCACCCGACGTACAGCAACCTGATCGCGATTCCGGCTATCACTATATATGTGCTGGCCCTGCTGGAAAAACGCCGGGTGAGTTACGGCGGCAGCATGACCTGGCTTCAGGGATTTATCTCCGGGATGATCATCACGGGGATGGTTACGGTGGTATGTCCGCTCACGCAGATCATTACGTCACAGGTGATTTCGCCGGCGTATTTTCCGAATGTGATCCGCTACACCGTCGAACATCAGATGATGAGCCAGGAAGCGGCGGAGCAATATTTTTCGCTGCCCAGTTATATCGTCCAGAGCACGATCGGGACGGCAATTATCGGGACCGTCACGGCGGCGCTGGTGGCCTTGTTTACGCAGCGGAAGGCTGCTGTTTCACCGGGTGTTTCATGAGGGCCTGACAAACAGGCATGCAGGTGAAAATAAAACCTGAAAAAACGCCCCGCGTGTGTATGCGGGGCGTTTTTGCCTGCTTTTACCTCATTACTTCACGACCAGCCGCTCGCTGCGTTTGTCCTGGCCATCGGACACGGTCACGATATAAATCCCGGCTGCGAGGCTGCTGACATTCAGCACGGCGGAGGCACCCTGGTTGCGCTGCGTCAGGACCTCCTGGCCGCCTGTCGTGACGACACGTATATGATAGGTGCCCCGTCCGCCGGCAATGTCCAGTTGCACGTTGTCGCGGGCAGGATTGGGGAAAAGCTGGAAACTAAGTCCGCTCACACCACCCCGGAGAGCCAACTCCACCACCTGGCTATAGCTGAAGGTGCCGTCCACGTCCACCTGGCGCAGCCGGTAATACAACCTGCCGCTGGCGGTGCGGGCATCCGGGTCCGTGAAGGTGTATTCGCGGGGTTCTGTGCTGTTGCCAGCGGCCTCGGCGCGTCCGATGGCCGCAAAGCGGGTGCCGTCCGCTGATCGCTCGATCGCAAAGTAGTCACTGTTTTGTTCGGTGGCCGTGGCCCAGTCCAGGACCGCACCGGCAGCCGTCAGGTTGCCCCTAAAACTCAGCCACTCCACCGGGAAAGAAGACGAACCCGCATCACGCCAGTCCCGGTTCCCGCCTGCACCGACATTGGTATCGAGGTCTTGCACCGGCTGATTGCCATACAAGGCACTCACGCTGCTGGTATTGGCATCAAATGCATCGTCCAGGCCGTCGCGGTCGGCATCTGTGCCGCCGGGGCTGTGGTCTGCCACCCCATTGAGGTCGGCGTCGTGTCCCTCCAGGACATCACCGAGTCCGTCATTGTCGGCATCCGTATCCAGAAAGTCCGGCTGGGCATCACTGTCGGTATCTACCGGGATGATATAGACACCGCTGCTTTCGGTCGGGTCGGCACTGGTGTACAGTCCATCATAGTCCGCGTCAGTCGGGCCGGGTTTCCGAAGCCCGTTCAGCGGATCGTTCAGGTCTGTGCCGGAGGCCTGGCCTTCGATCAGGTCCACGATCCCGTCTGCATCCGCGTCAATGTCGAGGTAATTGGGCAGGCCGTCTCCGTCCTGGTCAGGTTTGCCGGTACCTGTCTGGTAGTCAGGTAAGGTATTGGTGCTGAACTCCGTACCGCTGGCGTCTGTGGAGATCAGGGTGATGCCCTCAAAGCTGTTGTGCCAGCCATTGCCATTGTTGTCTGTCGTGGCCCATCCATCCACCCGGCCGTCCCGGGCTTCGCTGCCGCCATCGTCATGCTGGTATCCAAAGGTCTCCACTACATCTGTCAGGCCGTCCTGGTCGCTGTCCAGGTCAAGGTAGTTGGGGATGCCGTCTTGGTCCTGATCGGCATTGGCACCGTTGTTCAGGCTGGTATTGCCCTGATAGTCAGGGATTCCCGGGTGGCCGTTGTAGACGCTGCCCGTAGGCAGGGTGCGGAGGCGTGGATCACCGGACTGGTTTTCGTCCGTGGAGGTGGTGTTGTCATCGGGGTCATACGTATCCCAAAATCCGTCATTGTCCGTATCCTGCCCGGCAGTGAAGGCATTGCCGGTGAGGCCATCCACCCGTCCGTTGCCGTTGGTGTCCAGCCCGCCGATCTCTGCCAGGTCTGCGAGTCCGTCGTTGTCACTGTCGAGATCGAGGAAATTGGGGTATCCATCCCCGTCCTGGTCAGGGGTGGTAACGGGTGTAGCACCATTGCCGTCCTGGTCAAAGGCGGGCCAGGTATCGGCGATGCCATCCGAGCCATTGTCAGCAGGTTTGACGAGGGGGCCGCTGCCGTCTTCTACCCCAAAGATGCCATCGTCATCGGGATCAAGGAGATCCGTAAATCCATCCAGGTCTGCATCTGTTGCCAGTGAGCCGTCCGGGTTGGCATCATCCGTGCGTCCGTCTCCGTCGGTGTCTGTGCCCCCGGCTTCTATGAGGTCCGGTATCCCGTCGTTGTCGCTGTCCAGGTCCAGAAAATTGGGGATGCCGTCTCCGTCCGCATCCGGAAATCCCAGCAGGCCCGAGCTATTGTTGTCGTATCGGTTGTACCAGCCGTCTCCATCCCCATCCCCGAGGCTACCGGGGTCAGTACTTACGGCATATCCATCCACGCGCCCGTCTCCGTCTGCGTCAGCTCCGCCAGCTTCTGCCAGGTCGGGGATCCCGTCATTGTCGCTGTCGAGGTCCAGGCTGTTGGGCAGGCCGTCCCGGTCTGTATCCAGTCCGCAGGAGCTGGTGGAAAACAGGAAAAAGTCATCCACAAAATTGCCGACGCTGATACTGCCGGAGCCGGTCGAGACGGCTTCCAGTTGAAACCGGGTCAGGGTTTGGCCTGCCGGTACGGTATAGTACCCTGTATTGCGGACCCAGGCTGTATTGGTCGCGCTGTAGCTCTGCGAAAAATTAGATGTGCCGCCTGCCGGGCCAATTTTGACCTGCATGACATCTGCTATGGTCGCCGAGCCGCGCCCCCGGTGCGAAAAAGCCCATTGAAGTACATCGCCGGGTGTGGTAATGATGTCCTGGTAGTTGGCTGCGACCAGGTTGGCATTCAGCTCCGCAAACTGGGTCCCCTCGTAGGCGGCTATCCCCTGGAAATTGTTGGACCATATCTCGATTTGTCCGTCAGAAGCGGTTGTTTCCCAGCCCGGTACGTTGGTTTCTGACATGATCCGGTAGGTAACGGGTGGGATCACGGGCTCTTCAAATCCGCCGTTGATAATCGCGTACTGGGTCGTGGCCCCGCCCGCACATTCCAGTGCATCCGGGATCCCGTCATTGTCATCATCCAGGTCGTCGGCATCCCTGACGCCGTCCTGGTCTGAGTCTGTGCCGGTCAGGCTGGTCGCAGCACAGGTAGCGGGGGTGTAGGAGGGGTCCGGGGCGGTAAAGGGCACCCTTGTCACGGAACTGTGAGGAGCCGTACTCTGAATATCAAACCGGCTGCCAGCGGGCACAGCCGTATCATAAAAATTGATCCCGCCTGCATCATTCCCAAAGGGGGCCTGGTTGCGGGTTTCGCCGGTGAAATAATAATTGCCGGCTCCCGTCACGGCAGCATTGTTGGTGAAGCGAATGCCCACCGTGTAGCCTGTCGCCGACTGGAAGTAGGCAGCATTGTTCTGGATCAGGTCGTTAGGGGCACCCGTAGCGCCGAGGACCAGGACCAGGCCATGATTTTGGGTATTGCCGCTGTTGTTGTTAAAACCATCCTCACTGATCAGCCGGCAGTTGTTGATGACGGTAGAGCCGCTGTTGATATTGATAAAATCTTTGGCCCGGACCAGGCCGTTATTGGTGAAGGTACCGCCGGGGTTGAAGTTTTTATCTGTGTATACAAACCCGTTGTTGGTCATGCTTCCATTGCTCTGGATATTAAAATCCTGCCGGAAGTCTGTGGTGCCGTCATTGGTACAGGTCGAGTTATTCTGAAGGGAAAAAGCCTGGTCAAATGTCATCGTGGCCCCGTTCCGGTTGAAGAAGCTCACAGCGCCATTCAGGTTGAGATTTTGGAAAAAGCGGATTTCACCATAATTGTCAAATACAAATCCACCGCTGAGGGAGAGCCCCTGAAACTGGGCACTGCCTTTGTTGATCAGGGTACCAGCAGGGTTGTTGAAGGTCGCCGGACTGAAGGTCGCGCCGCTCTGGACATAGATAATGGCTCCTGCCGGAAATTGATTGATCGTTCCGGAAAATGTCAGACCCGCCGGAATACAAAACACATCTGAGCTGCTGAGGCTGAGGTTGTTTTGGGTGCCATTGTACGTAAGGGTACAATTGATATAACCAGGACAATCCGTATCGAGCTCATCAATACGGCCATCACTGTCGTCATCCAGCTGATTGTCGCATATCTCGACAGACTGTAGTTGGAGGATCCCATAGAGGCCCGCCAGGAGTAAGCCGCCCGCCAGCACACCTGCCAGGATGCGGGTGCGGAGTGAAACTGATTGACGCTGAGAAGGAACAAGGCCAGGTCGCTGCTGCATGCCAGGAGTATTTTATGCAGCAAATTTTCATATTGTTTCAGTTAATTACTTTTTAAATAGTTGAATAATCTAACTGATGTAAGATTGTGCCCAGGGGGATACCATATCATCACAGGCCATGTTGTCCCTGCCTCAAGGCCGCATTACCCGTGTCGTATATACCTGATCCTGGTCGTGGAGGGATACATGATAGATACCCGGTATCCACGGGCTCATATCCAGGGTATATCCGGAGAGGCCGGGCTCGATCCTATCGCTGGCAATGAGTCTGCCGGCGGCATCATATACCTCCAGACGTACGGGTGTGGCATGTATGCCTTCGAGGGTGATCTCCAGCCGGTCTTCGCAGGGGTTGGGGCCCATGGTGACCAGCCCCTCAAAGGTTTTGTAGGCGACAGTCATCACCTCAGAGAGGCTGAAGGTGCCGTCAGGATTGGTTTGCCGGACCCGGTAGTACAGGGTGCCGGAAGCCAGCCCTTCAAATTGCCTGTCATACAATTGATATACAGCGCCCTGCGCTGCTCCGGAGGCAGCAATCCATCCTATCGCTTCAAACTCAGTATCGGCCTGCCGCCGCTCTACGATGTATCGGTAGGGATCAGCTTCCCATGCGGTCGCCCAACTGATCTCCACGGCTCCGCCGGCCCACCGGGCGTCTGCGCTGAGCCAGCCTACGGCAAAGGGTTCTGTTTCGCCCAGGATTACCTCTCCGGTTGTGCCGCCGAGTCGCTCGGAGACCTGGTCTTGCTCCATATCCAGCAGGCTGTAGACATTTTCCCAGGTATCGGTACGGGCATCAGGCCGGGTGGCGAGGGTGAGACCGGCTTCATTGTGGCTTTCCGGATATCCCGTATATCCCAGGGTGCAGGTCCACCGGAGGTCGGCATCGGCTGCCGGGATATAGTACCCATAATACCGGCGCTCACTCCAGCGCAGCAACATGGAGCCATGCTGTGCTGTGGAGGGTTCATCCACGCGGTAGAGCCAGGCTGCGGAGGGCTGAGGACCCTCAAAGTCAGTAAACGTCAGAAAATCTCCGTCCGGGTGGTCGAGCCGGAGCATGCCGGGGGCACCTCCCTGCACCTGTACAGCCGCCTGATCTCCGAGAGGAGCAGCTGAGTGAGTGAGGGTACGGACGGATATACCTTCTCCCGTGGCAAAATTTTCAGTCATTATGCGCCCGCCCGTAGCAGGCTCATCAAATCGGTAGCACCCCCGCAGGGTCAGGAAATCCGGGTGATCCGGATGGATCTTGCGACACATCCAGGCTTGCAGGGTCTCCGGGGCAATGACAGATGCCCAAATACGCACCTCGTCCAGACATCCCGCATAGGCATACTGATCCAGGCTGTGATGGCGGCCCAGTACCAGGCCGCTGCCTGTGACAGGAGCAGGGCTGGTGAGTACGAGGGCTGTCCGGGGGATACCATCAAGCCAGACGGTACCTTTTTGGGCAGCCGGGTCATATACATAGGCGATGTGGTGCCATTGGCCGGGTGTCACGGGGCCTGCCGGAGGCAGTCCCTGGCCCAGGTGGAAGACATATATATGCCCATCACGATGGAGTAAAAAACGGACATTGCCTCCGGCGTCCAGGATGATACTGCGATCACGGGGGATATCAGCCGGATTGATCCAGGCCTCAATCGTAAGGGGCTGATCTGGCTGGCCGCTGAGGTATAAGCCGGTGCTGACATGGTCGCCGGCTTGTGTCAGACACAAGGCATTGCCTGCACCCGGAGGGACGGACACGCCCGGCGAGGCTGCGCGTGAGGCAGGCACTCCTGTGACATGGCGCTGGCTGCTGCGCCATACCCGGTGCTGACGGGTCAGGTCTGCGACTGTACCGGCGGTTTTCCATACGGTATCCGGACCGGGCGTACGCCACGCGATCCGGTTTCCGGTGTGAAGGGTCACGAGTGGGTCAGATGGGCTTAGGGTCAGTTTCCAACTGGTCTGGCCTTCGCCTGCTGCAAATACACTGAAGGCACCTGAAGCCCAGTCAGGGTCCAGCGAGGAGGGCCAGGTACCTCCGGCTGCTGCCTCGCCCGTGTACACGAGATGAATCCCTTCTGCGCCTGTGATCTCGCTGAGGGCCAGCTCGCTGCTGCTCAGTGGCAGGCTGATGTGCAGGCTGTCCCAGGCAGCTCCCACAGGATAGGCGTACGCGACCTGGTCGCCCAGCGGGGCACCTGATGCCATCCGTACCGTGGCTGCAGGGCCCTGAAGCCGGGCAGGAAGGCCCCCCGCCGCATTTTGAAACCAGGTACCTACGGTCTCATCCAGCCGGAAACAAGCCGTCAGGTGGGTTTGTTGTTCCGGAGCTATACGCAGACACATGCCCTGGCGTATGTCTGCGGCTGTGCGGGCCCGTGACCAGATACGTACCTCGTCCAGCTCGCCTGCCAGGTAGGAGCCTGTTTCGCCGCCATAATACCCCAGGTATACCCCCGACAAAAAACCACCCGGGTCGCTGACCTGCTCAGCCTTGTCCACGAGGATGCCGTCCACATACAGTTTCAGGTCAAAGGTGGCACCCTGGCGAGACCAGGTCATGGCCAGGTGATGCCAGGTATTGGCGGCCAGGCTGATTCCGCTGTTGCGGCTGTGCATACCCCCAAACTCCCAGAAGACCTGCCCACCCGGTAAAAATATACCCGGTCCCCGTTGTTGATTGCCCCCATAACTCCCGAATACCGGTACCCGGCCCGTGCCGGTGCCCGTTTGGCGTACCCAGGTCTCGATGGTGCCGGAGTCCGGGTCAAACAGGGATTCTTCAGCCTGAATATAGGTTTGTTGCCCATCCAGCAGGACACTATACCCGGCTCCCGGTGCCTCGTACCGGGCCAGGGCGTACCAGCCGTCCCGCAGGCCTGTCGCCAGAAATCCGATATAGTCCGGGCCTGTGGTTGCGGATAAGGAGGCGATTTCCCAGTTGCCGGCTTCCGGACGGTAGAGCAGGGCATAGGTCCCCCGGATAGCGGTATCTGCCATCGCAAACCTCAGGTCTATCTCCCCGCCTGGCTGGCCTGCATCAGTCACGTCCAGGTACCAGCTCTCCCGCTGCCGGGCCGTGACATGCTGGGGCAGGGCATCTTGTACCCATCCTGCGGGTCTGGGCTCATACCCGGCCAGGATAAAATCTCCGTCATCCTGGAGAAAACTGCGGTTGATCAGGGTCAGGTCTCCGCTGCTGCCGGCTACATGGGAGATACCCGCCAGCCGACCGATACCCGCCACCCGGGTCCTGTATTGGGTGGGGACAGGCTGCGCATACACATCATAGGCGATGGGGCACTGGTACTGTGCTTCCAGATAATTCTGGATCAGCACCCACTCAGGGGCCGTCAGGGGGCGATTAAATCCGATAATCTCTGCGATATCTCCTGTGAAAAACTGACCGAGCTCCGGGTCAGTACCCAGGGAGAGGGGCTGGGGGGGTGTCAGGCTGCCGGCACCAGCGGCAGATGCCTGCACCTGCGCACCGTCCAGGGTATGATACAACAGCGGGCCCTGCCGGGTGAGCGAGAGTAACCGGGGCATGCCGCTGCCAGGGATATGTGAAGGGAAGGTGCGGGTCAGCAGATGAAACCGGGCAGTGGCAGTACCTGTCAGGTCTGTCCCCCACCAAAACCCTGTACCCGATGTAGTACCTGCTGAGAGCCAGACATGGCTGCCAGCATGGGCGGGTGCTAATACGGTAATCAGCGTCAGGTCATTGGCTGAGGTGATGACGTCCGGCGCCTGGAGATATTTGTCCCCGTCAAACCTGACAACGGGGGTGCCAGCCCAGCTGCCACTCCCTGCGACGGCCAGCACCGGATATTTGGTAGAAACAAAAAGATGATTGTGTCCGCTAAGGTCCGCCCACTGTGTGACAGCACTGCCTGTACCTGTGGTGATCCCGGACTGGCTCTGGAGCCACACCATAAAGTCTGCACTGCCGGGGGTTCCTACGCCTCCGGGTCCCTGCTGGGCCATCATAGACGGGTACAGACAAATGATCCAGACAGGTAATAGTAAATAGTGGCGACACATCATGCAGAAACCTGGTTAAAGGCTCCATAAAAATATCAACACTATGTAATTTCCAAAAATCAAATTTTATACATTTCAAACAGCCTCTTATTTTTGTCTCAATGTGCCGGGGCAGACATACTCTCTGCCTGCGGAAACCACTTGCGAAGCATGTCCCGGATGTCTTCGAGTTTGACGGGTTTGCTCACATAGTCATTCATACCGGCATCCAGACAGCGCTCCCGGTCGCCTTTCATGGCATTGGCGGTCATGGCAATGATGAGCGGGTCAGCAGGTTTGTCACCCCCAAGACGGCGTATCTCCTGGGTAGCCTGTATGCCATCCATCTCGGGCATCTGCATATCCATAAAGATAAGATCGTAGTGTCTGAGTTGCATGGATTTTACTGCTTCCAGGCCATTGGCGGCGACATCTGCCTGTATGCCCATTTTTTCCAGGATGCGGAGGGCTACGCGCTGGTTGATGGCGTTGTCCTCGGCTACCAGGACACTTATACCGGCAAAGGTGGTTGTCTCCCGCCCTGTGCGTACAGTCTCGGGTGCGTGGGTGGCTCCGGTAGGTGTGGTAGTGAGCTTGAGGATATTCCGCAGGAGGTTATTCCGCCGAACGGGTTTGTTGAGATAGGCATCCAGAAGGATTTTACCTTCTTCCGTAATACCACTCCCCATTGAGGTAAGCATCATGATGGGATACTTATTGGGGCCTTGCCAGTTTCTGATCAGGCGGGCGGTCTGGTATCCGTCCTGATCGGGCATGAGCATATCCAGGATGATAAGGTCAAAGGGCGGCTCATGGTCAAGGGTCTGGATCACAAGCAGGGGATCATCGAGGCAGATGGGCACCATATTCCATCGCAGGGTGATCTCCCGGAGGATTTTGAGGTTGGTTTGGTTGTCATCTACGAGGAGTACCCGCTGGCCGCTGAGGGCTTGTATATCCTGGGATTCGGCAGGGACATAATCAGCGGCTATCTGTACGGCAATGGTGAAGGTAAATACCGACCCGACGTTTGGCGTGCTTTCGACTTGAATGTCGCCACCCATAAGTTGTACCAGCTTCTGGCATATGGCCAGCCCCAGGCCGGTTCCTCCATATTTGCGGGTAGTAGAGGCATCTACCTGCGAGAAGGATTTAAAGAGGCGGTCCTTTTTGTCAGCCGGAATCCCGATCCCGGTATCTCTGACGGCAAACTCCATCAGGGTTCGTCCCTGGTCTTGGGTATGGCGCACGAAGATACAGACCTCTCCTTTTTCAGTAAACTTCAGGGCATTGTTGACGAGATTGACGAGGATCTGGGTAAGCCGGGTTGGGTCCGATACAATATAAGCTGGTGTATCAGGTTGTATATGGTATAGGAGCTCCAGTTTTTTCTCATGCGCCTTGCCGGAGAGCAGTTCGAGGGTTTCTTCGATACAGTCTGTCAGGCTGAAGGGCTGATCTTCCAGTTCCAGTTTTCCGGATTCGATCTTGGAGAAGTCCAGGATGTCATTGATGACGGTCAGGAGGTTGTCACCGCTGTTGCGGACGGTTTCGACATACTCCCGCTGTTCCTCGGAGAGCGGGGTTTCCAGCAGGAGGCCGGTCATGCCGATAACCGCATTCATGGGGGTGCGGATTTCATGGCTCATATTGGCCAAAAACTCAGACTTAGCCATGGCAGTGGCTTCTGCCTGTTCTTTGGCGAGTTGTAAGGCCCGGTCCATTTCAATCCTGCGGGAAATATCAGTCTCAATGGCAATAAAATTGACCAGTGTGCCAGTCTTGTCAAAAATCGGGGTGATATTCATGGAGATCCAATAGGGGTCTCCGGACTTGGAATAATTGAGAATCTCTTCGGTAAAGGACTCCCTGCGGTCAAGTTTTTCGCGGATACGGGCGATGGTGCCGGGATCAGTTTCGGGTCCTTGCAGTATTTCGCCCGGTCTCCGGCCCCGCATCTCATCCAGGGTATAACCGGATATCCGGATAAACCCATCATTGACCCATTGGATACGTCCCCGCTCATCCGTGATCACGACCCCGTTTTCAGTTTTGCTGGCTACGAGGGAGAGTTGCCGGAGCTCGTGCTCATCGTGTTTCTGCTGGGTAATGTCGGAGAAAGTTACCGCAAATCCATCGCCGAGCTTGACGGCTACGATCTGAAACCACACCGCATGAATGCGTTCGTGGTTATAACATTTTTCGATGGCGAGTTTTTCGTCCGATTCTACGACATGGCGATAGAGTTCAAAGAGGCCCTCTTCAAAGTTGCCGGGCATCATCTCACTCATTCGTTTTCCGATAAGTTCTGCGGCACTGAAGGATACCATTCCTTCTGCGGCCCGGTTGACGAGCGTCCATCTGAAGTCAACGATTTCGCCACGTTTGTTGCGCACGGCCTCAAAAGCCATAATCCCGGTCGGAGAGTTCTCCAGGATACCCTGCATCAGGGCTTTGGTAGCTTGATGATCCGTAATATCAGAGTAGGCAGCCATGGTGCCGATCTGGATGCCTGCATCATCCCGTACGGCTTCTATCCGTACGGCGATTTTTCGGAGGCGGCTGCTGGCATCAAGTAAGTCTGTTGTTTGTTTCCAGGCTTCCCCCTGGGAGAGGGTTTGGGGCAGAGCCGCCGCCGCCTGAAGCTGGCTAAAACTCCAGGGCAGGCCATACCAGGACAGTTCCGGTGTGGACCTGCCCAGTATCTGTGTCAGGGCGGGGTTTTGAAACCGGGGATTCCCGTTGAGGTCCACGATGCTGATAGCCTCTACAGAACTTTTGAGGGCGGTCCGGACCATATGCAGTTCCTGCTGCTGAAGGTGCATATCCGTGATGTCTCGCGAGAACGTAGACACCCCGATAAATTTACCCTGTATCACGATCGGATTACAACTGACCTGAAATATACGTTGTGTGCCCAGGAGGTACTGGGTGTCCTCAAACGTAATACTCTGGCCCTGGTATGCCTGCTGATAGGCTTCCGGCCAGTTATAGTCTTTACCAGATTGCTGCATGAGGGCATTCAGGTTGTCGCCTGTCCGGGGATAGAGGCCGGTCAGTGCATAAAACCCCCGCCGGAAGGCCTCATTGCTCACGACCATCCTGGATTCGAGATCTGTGGAGCAGATCATGTCGGCAGAACTCTCGATCACAGACTCCAGCATGCTCCAGTTTTGGCTGGCATTTTGTTTTTCTTCGTGGATGATCTTCATGTCCCGGATACGGGTGCGTGCAGCCAGGTAGCCTACAATAGCCATTGCCAGAAACCCGGAGGTAAATACCAGGCGCAGCGGTACCAGTTTTTCGGGTGTGATGGAGTAGTCCCCACTCCAGATCACCCACAAGGAAATCAGCCCTGAAAACAGGGTATAGGCCACCAGAAGCCGCTGCGAACGCACCATTTGAAACATGACCTGGACTGCGATGAAGTATCCTACACTGTAGTCCGGGCAATGGTCATGGTACTGAATCCAGGCACAGTGAAAAATATACACAAACATCAGCCCGTCCACCACCCGGAGCCACCGGTCGAGTCTGATGTGCGGAAGGTACCCGATCCCCAGCATCAGCAACAGGATACCGGTGTTAAGGTAGCGATCCCATGTAAGTACTTGTACCCCGTCCATGAGTGCAAGATGCAGATAACTGATGCCCAGCATGGCAATACCGCCTAGTCCCAGAAAAAGCCTGGCCAGCAGGAGTTCTGTTTGAGCGTATGTACGATGGTAGTCTGACATAGGTATAGGTGAGTCTTGTAGTCTTTAATCCAAGAGGGTATTTTATATACGGTTTTAGCGGTATCACCCCGGATGTGCGGGTGAGGTAGCTGGAAACCACCTGACGAGTGCAGCTTCCAGGCTTGTTATCTGCACGGGTTTGCTGATATAGTCATCCATGCCGGCATCGAGGCACCGTTCCCGGTCGCCGGACATGGCATTGGCGGTCATGGCTACGATCACGGGGCGTACGGGCAGGCCTTCGAGCCGTCTGATCCGGGCTGTGGCCTCCAGTCCATCCATCTCAGGCATCTGGAGGTCCATGAAAACAAGGTCATAACTTTGCAGCCGTATCTGGCCCAGGGCTTCAGCGCCGTTGGCTGCAAGATCAGCGGAGAGTCCGAGCCGCTTGAGAATCTGGGTCGCTACCCGCTGGTTGACTACGTTGTCCTCGGCGAGTAACACACGGAGATCTGTCCGGTAAGATTTGGCCGTGAGGGGCAGTTGGGGGGCTTCGGGTGTGACAGTACCGGCAGTCTCCCGCAGTACCTCTTCGAGTTGGCTGCGCCGCAGGGGTTTGCGCACCACCCGGTAGGGGCCGGACAGGTTGTGTATTTCATCCGGAACCCGGATCCCGGGCCAGGTCAGAAACACGACCTTATCTCCGGGAGCCAACGCAGCAGGCAGGGCAGACACCTGGTCGGTAAGGTAGAGGCAATGTTGTTCCTGCTGACCGGCTGGTATCAGCCTCAGGCCCCAGGTTTGCAGCCGGCGTGTCCATGCGATCTGCTGGTGCGGGTGCGAGAGGGCCAATATAGCTGCCTGTCCCTGGGGTGGGGCTGCGGAGACAGGGGGGGCTGGTGCCACCGTGCCCATAAGGGTGAAACTAAACACGGATCCGATCGCAGGCTGACTGCTGGCCCAGATCGTACCGCCCATGAGCTCCGCCAACTTCCGGGAGATGGCCAGCCCCAGTCCGGTACCGCCATACCGCTTGGTAGTGGAGGCATCCACCTGGGTAAAGGATTGAAACAGCCGGTCCATTTTGTCAGCCGGAATCCCGATCCCGGTATCCCGTACTTCAATCAAGAGTTGTGCCGTGTCTGCGTGAAGCGATCGGAGCGTCACAGTGACCTCTATCTCGCCCCGCTCCGTGAATTTGACTGCATTGCCGACCAGGTTGATCAGAATCTGGCGGAGCCGGGCCGGATCAGCCATGATATACGGGGGAACGTCCGGGGAGACAGACCAGACCAGTTCCAGGCGTTTGGCCGCTGCCTGGGCCCCGATCATGTCATAAACAGACTCGATCAGGCCGGCTAGTTCGACGGGCTGAAGGTCCAGTTGAACCTTGCCAGCGTCAAGCCGTGAGAAATCCAGGATCTCATTGATGAGCGCCAGGAGGTTTTCGCCGCTGAGACGGAGGGTTTCGATATTTTCCCGCTGCTGTTTGTCCAGAGAGGTATCCAGCAGGAGATCCGTAAGGCCGATAACGGCATTCATCGGGGTTCTGATTTCGTGGCTGAGGGTCGCCATAAATTCAGATTTGATCCTGGCAGCCTCTTCAGCTGTGAGTTTGGCTTCGCGGAGACGTTCTTCGGCCATTTTGCGGGCCGTGATGTCCTCAAATGTGACAGAGAGCCCGTCTCCCAGCTTGACCGCTACGGTGTGGAGCCATTTGCGGTGTGTGGATTCTTTTTCGATAAAATGCTCTATATCAATCGTTTTTCCGGTTTCCACGACATGCCGGTACAGGTCAAAAAGGCCATATTCCCGGTTGCGGGGGAGTTCTTCAAGGAAATTTTTGCCGATGAGCGTGTGATTTTCCCGCCGGAGCAGATGCAGGGCGGCCTTATTGACGAGTGTCCAGCGCAGGTCATAGATGTTGCCTGCTGCATCACGCAGCGCCTCAAATGCCATAATCCCCGCCGGAGAAGCGTGCATAATCCCCGCGAGGGTAGCTTCCATCCGTTTGCGCTCGGTGATCTCCCGCGCGAAAACAGATACCCCCCGGATGGCTCCCTGCTCCCGTATGGGGTTGAGGCTCAGGTGCCAGTATCTGGGGCCGTGGGTGTCCGGGGCTTCTTCCTCCAGCGTAAGGGCTGTGCCACGCAGGGCCTGGGCATACCAGGCTTGCCAGCGTGCCGGGATCTGGTCTGCGGCAGGAATGGGAAACCAGGCCGCCAGGGCAGGGGAAGCTTGTTCCCAGCAAGTAACACAGGCTTCATTGGCCTCTACGACGGCCCCTGTCTGATCTACCACCCAGATCAGGTCTGTCGTGCTGTTGATGAGAGCGGTCAGGGTATTTTTGTGGCGGAGGACTTGCTGCTGCTCCTGGATCAGGGCAGACTGGTCGGCGATGCGGTATAGCAGAATATCCCCCCCGGCTGCATTGAGGGGTTTGACCACGACCTCTCCCCAGATAGGACCTGCCGGCGTACTGAATGGCTGGAGACCTTCTGTCAGGGGTTCGCCCTGGACGGTGAAGACGGCATCCCGGATATACGGTTTAGGTACCATATCCGGAAAAGAATGCCGGGCAGCCTGATTGTATACCTTTATATGGCCCTGTGGGTCAGTGATAATCAGCATGTCGGGTATCTGATCCAGTACCTGGCTCAAAAAAGCCTCCCCCTGCATAAGGGCTGTCCGGTACCGGAGCCTGACTACATTGGTCAGATAGGTGATAAGGCCTGCAAAAAGGAAACAAAGGATAATGCCAATTTTGTTGCCGATGTCTATCCGGAGGCCAAGCGTACCGATGACGATGATTCCGAGGCAGATGATGAGGTACTGCCGGAGTCGCTGGAGCTGGTTGGTTGCGATAGAGATGCTGATGATTGTCAGCATCAGGTTGAGGACTTGGACCAGGGCGTGATCATTGCGGAGGCTTGCCCAGATAGCATGGAAGGTGTATAAATAAAAAAGGATCATCAGCAGAAAGCTCCGGATCTGGTAGCTGAGTTTCTGCGAAAAACTTAAAAATCCTACAAAGGCACATATCCCGGCTACCAGCCACCGGTCCCAGATCGGCTCATTGGCATCGGGGATATAGGTATGAAATATCCAGGCCAGCACCAGGGTTCCGGCTGCCCCGATGAAGGCCAGATACCGCGAAACCTGGTTTGGACGCCGCTTTTTTGTGATTCCTTCCATGTAGACGGTCTGCTGCTGCCTGATAACGTAAGCATGAAATTTCCGGAATTATTTGTATGCCTGATGGCCCCTATACAGGATATCCTTACATGCGAAAGAATATTCTGCCTTCCCGTTGGTTTTAGTTTTGTCCGGGAGACCCGGGGATAACTTCTTCCAGCACCATCGAAAAAGCCTGCGGGGGTGAGGCAAACAGCGCCTTGGTTGCAGGCCATACCTGGCCAAAAATGGGACTCTGGCGGTAGGCCAGCAGGGCCTCTTCAGAGGCCCACCGGCTCCAGGTGTAGCGCACGCTGGGGTCTGCCGGATCGTGGTGCAGCTCCAGCGCCATACAGCCCGGAAAGTTTCGGATCTGGTGTTTGCTCGCTGCAAAAATAGCCTCAAAAGCAGCCAGGGCATCCGCCCGAAACTGCATACGTACCATACGGGTGATCATGAGATAAAAGGATTGCCGGATGTTGGTTAGGCCGAAGTTGCAGAATCTAACTGGAATATGGGCGTCATTCTCGATATTTTCTATACGGCTGTATGCCGTGCCTGCCGGTTTTTCGTTATCTTTATCCACCGGATCATGCTGTTCCGGTGTTGTCTATCCTTTATATTGGTTGAACGCGAATCTATCACGCTGAATTTATGATGAATGTTCACTGCCGTCGCCTGCTCCTGCTGGTTGTTGTCCTGACATGTTATGTGCTGCCTGCTGACGCTCAGTCTGTATGGTGGATTCTGCTCGCAGATAAGGGCCCGGATGCCGCTGCCCATCTCGCCACCCCTGAGGTTTTTTTGAGCCGGGAGGCGTTGGAGCGCCGCAGCGAAAAAGGTATCCCGGTCACCGTGGAGGACTTACCAGTATATACCGCCTACCAGGAGGCAGTACAGGAAAAAGGGTTTCAGGTGCTGGGACATTCCCGGTGGCTCAATGCACTGGCCGTGACGGCGACACCGGCTGATCTTGCCCGCCTTCAGGGCGTGAGCTGGGTGCGGGGGATGCGTCCGGCTGCCCGTCTGACCCTGGCGCATTATCCGGAAACGAATACAACTGAGGCACTGGATGCCCTGCCACAGGGGATTGCCTACGGCAAAGCCGAGACCCAAAATACCATGATCCATGTACAAGACCTCCATACTAAAGGATTTACGGGCCGGGGCGTCATCGTGGCAGTATTTGATGCCGGTTTTCCGGGCGTGGACAAAGTAGCTGCTTTTGACTCCCTTCGCAGCGAAAAACGCATCCTGCATACCTGGGATTTTGTGGAAAACAATGATGCGGTATATGAGGACAATAACCACGGCACCCAGGTCCTGTCTACCATTGCCGCCAACCTGCCCGGCGAGATGGTAGGCACCGCACCGCATGCTTCTTTTATCCTGTGCCGGACAGAAGATGCCCGCAGCGAGCGCCAGATTGAGGAGTACAACTGGCTCCGTGCGATGGAGTGGGTAGACTCCATCGGCGTGGATATGATACATTCCTCCCTGGGATATAATGAGTTTGACGAGCCATCCGAGAGTTATACCTATCCGCAGCTGGACGGCAATACGGCCATTATCACCCGTGCGGCCGATATGGCAGCTGCCCGGGGTATCCTGGTCACGACCAGTGCCGGTAACTCCGGCCAGGATGAGTGGCGGTTTATCGGGGCACCTTGTGATGCTGACTCCGTGTTGTGCATCGGGTCAGTGGACCGGAACCAGAAAAAATCCGGCTTCTCTTCCTTCGGTCCCGCTGCTGACGGACGCATCAAGCCAGATGTGACGGCCATGGGGAGCAGCTCAGCCGTGATCATGCCTTCGGGCACAGTTTCTACGGCCAGCGGTACCTCTTTTTCCGGGCCTATTGTGGCGGGTATGGTTGCATGTCTGAAGCAGGCACATCCTAAGCGCTCCAATATGGACATCATCCAGGCCATCCGCCTGAGTGCAGATCAGTATGCCTTCCCTGACAGTGCTTACGGCTACGGCATCCCCCACGCCGGCAAGGCAGACTCGCTGCTGGCGAATGTGCAGGACCTGAGCACAGTCCGGATCGTGATGAGCCAGAAGCCCGTACGCACGGTCAAGCGCCCGGCTGCGCCGACGGTCTCCCTCACTACTGGTGCCACCACGACCCTGACGGTAGATCAGGAGGCTGTGCTGATCCGGGCTGCAACAGACATCACCGGTGTCACCCTGATGCGCGGCAAGCAGACCGTCTATCTTGATGGTGCTGAGATCACCCGCACCGGAAATACAGCCCGGATCAACAAACAATACCTGATCGCCGGAGATTATATCATCACGATCACGACGACCCAGGCTACCGAAAATCTCCTGCTCAAGCTCCCATAAGCTGCGGATGACCGCAACCCGGCCTCCTGCGAAAGAAGCCGGGTTGCGAATATTCGCAAATAGCAGCAGGAAAAGCTGAATATCCAGCCAAAAAGTCATACCTTTATTCTCGATAACATACGGACGTTACCGAGGTGAACAAGCAGAATGTACGGCTTATTTTTGGCCTGAAACTGAAGCAATTGCGCATTCAGAAGGGATTGTCATTCGCAGAGCTTTCCAAGGCGGCGAATGTGTCCGTGTCGTATCTCAATGAGATCGAGAAAGGCAAAAAATATCCCAAAGCGGATAAAATTATTGCCCTCGCTTCGGCCCTGGGGGTGAGTTATGACCAGCTTGTGTCCCTCAAACTCAACAAAAAACTCGCACCGGTCGCCGATCTTATCAACTCCGGTATCCTCGAAAGCCTCCCCCTGGAGATGTTTGGACTAGAGGCCAGCACCTTGCTGGAGCTGATATCCGGAGCCCCCGTCCAGTTTAATGCATTCATCAGCACCCTGCTCAAGATCGCCCGCAACTATGAGATGACCCGCGAGAATTTTTTTCTGGCGGCCCTGCGATCTTATCAGGAGATGCATGACAACTACTTTGAGGACCTGGAGCAGGCCGTAGATACCTTTGTCGCCCGGCACCCGGAGGCGGCGGGGCTCCCTGTCAGCCGGGAAGCCCTGCTGGCCATCCTCTGTGATACCTACCAATACCAGATCAACTGGGATACCCTGGACCAGGACGAGCTCCTGCGGCGGTTCAGGTCAGTATATGTGGACAGCAAGCGCACGCTCTACATCAATAATGCGCTCAGCCACATGCAGCAGGCTTTTCTGCTCGGCAAAGAGATTGCCTATAATTACCTGGAGCTAAAGGAGCGGCCCGCTACCTCTAACCTGGATCAGGTTTCCTCCTTCGAAGAAGTGCTGAACAATTTCAAAGCTTCATACTTCTCTGTCGCACTGCTCATCAGCCGGAACCAACTCCTCAAGGACCTGACAGCATTTTTTGAGCAGCCAGACTGGCAGCCGGACCTCCTCCTGGGGATTCTCCGCAAGTATGAAGCCTCACCCGAGATGTTTCTCCATCGCCTCTCAAACCTTTTGCCCCGTTATTTTGGGATTGACAATTTTTTCTTTCTTCGGTTTAATGACAACCTCCTCCTCGAAAAGGACAATTTTAGCATCACCAAAGAACTCCACCTGTCCCGGCTTCACAACCCGCACCGAAACGACCTCAACGAACACTACTGCCGCCGGTGGGTCTCTATCCGGATCCTGGAGCAGATGAAAACACGCCAACTCGCAGGCGATCCGCCAGAGATACTCCTCGAAGTACAGCGCTCCAGATTTGCCGGTACCAAAAACGAATACCTCAATTTTTCGCTGGCAAGACCTAATACGCCGTCCCCGCATGCCAATGTCAGTGTAACGCTGGGGATACAGGTAGACAATATTTCACGCAAAAAAATACGGTTTATTGACAGCGCACGCATCCCGGTACGTGAGGTGTCGGAGACCTGTGAGCGCTGCTCCCTGCGGGATTGTCAGGAACGTATAGCACCTCCCAGGGTGATAGAGTCCCGGACTGCGGCGATGGCCCTGACGCGCAGGCTGAAAGAGCTGGGTGACAGGTGATTGGAATACATGTAAAGAAGGCAATGACCAAAAACGTAAATATTCAATTTTTAGAATTTATCCTGAACCAGGTCTAAACAGGAATGGTTTTTGTACCATACTCTCTGAAATAAGCGCAGATTTCAAGCTGTTTTGGCCTGAGGTTTGAACATAACATTTCTCCCGGCATTCACACACAGAATTTACGGGGCCGGGCAGGTGACCGGCCACAGCATATGGTATGTAACATGGGCATGTCTGTAACTGGTGTTCGTTCTTATTAAAACTTGTTATGCGGAATCTCAACTTTTGGCTTTATTCCCGATGGCTCTGGACTTTTCTGGTACTCTGCGGCACGCATAGTCTCCAGGGGCAACAATTGCCCATTATCCAGACCTGCACATTGTCTAACTACCAGCCCTCGGGCGGTCATGCGATCTGGCTCGACCAGATTCCCGGCTCGTCCAATCCCCGGTACAACTTTGATGCAAACGGTGGCCTTCTGGTCATCTACAGTGACAGCACCGCCCATATCACAGGACGGGTGGTACACATCAGCCAGTCTGCCCGCAAGTGGGATCTCGACATGTGGCTGATTAATATCCGGGACTACAATGCCTGGACGGCCCTGGGACGTGACTACAAAGTGGAGCAGGCTCCTCTCAACGTAGTCAATGCCAATAAGCAGGACTGGTACTTCTGGGAGATGGACAGCACCCGCAGCCGGATGTACGGTGTGCCGGGCTCCACATTTGACGGGGATACCCTCATCCTGAGCCACAACCCGCCTGACTTTGAGTTTGGTTTTCAGTTTGGGCTCGGGGCCAATGCCAAAAATGCCAGCTATGGTATGTCCGGCTGGTTCAAGTACACCGGGGCCTACACAGGTCACGGCGATATCAACGTCAACGCCAGCTGCAGCAGTTATTACTGTGATGCTTCGATAGATGCCCTGGTGACCCAGTGTCTGACGGACAGTACGTTTAGTGTGACGGCGCAGATCTCAGGCACGGGCAACGACTGGATACTGTCTGATAATCAGGGCAGCCCTGTACAAGACAGCCTTGGTACCGGCTCCTATCTGGTGGGAATCTATCCCAATGGTACCCTGGTGGAAGTATATCTGCTGGAGCCAAACGTTATTTTGTGTGGTGATACCGCGTCCGTGACCGCTGACTGTACGCCAGCGCCCTGTGCACTTGATGTCCAGGTGATGGATGTACCCTGCGTGACGGCGACGACGTTTGGGATTACGCTTGCGATCACAGGCACGGGCACCCAGTATGAGCTGCGCGACCTCAACGGTACGTTGTTGCTGGGGCCTGTGGCACCCGGTACGTATGTGGCAGGGTCATTTGCTTCCGGCACTACCGGCACCATCATTGTCCGCGATCTCGCCCAGCCCGCCTGCGCTGATACCGTGACGGCTACGGGTACCTGTGTGATCCCCTGTGAGGTCGCTATTGATACGGTCGTGGCTGTCTGTGGCACAGGGCAGACCTTTATGGGCAATGTCACCATCAGCGGCAACGGTACCCAGTACCAACTGAGCGACAATCAAAACAGCCCGGTGTTGTTTACGCCGCAGCCTGGCACCTATACCTTCGGGCCCTATACGTCCGGCACCCAGGTGGTCTTTACGGTGACGGCAGACAGTGCCTGTACCGACACGGCAGCTGTGAGCCTGACCTGTCCGCCACCTCCGCCACCCTGCCAGGTCACGATAGATTCCGTCACTACGGTGTGCGGAGCAGGTCAGACCTTTATGGTCAGTGTTTCCTTCAGCGGCAATGCCCCCTTCTACCAGATCAGTGACAACCAGAGCCCTACCTCCCAGATTGTCAGCAATGCCGGTACGTACCTGATAGGGCCCTATCCTTCTGGTACACCCGTGGTGGTGATGGTTTCTGCCGGTGCTGGTTGTGAGGATACAGCACATGTGACGGCTGTATGTGCGCCTCCGGTTTGTGACGTAGCACTTCTGCCGATCTACACGCTCTGTGTGACGGATTCCGGATTTGAGGTAATCGTGACAATTACCGGTTCTGGCTCCAACTATACCCTCACAGATGACCAGGGCAGTCCTGCACTCACAGGCCTCTCAGCCGGTACCTACAACCTCGGTCCATACCTGAACAGCATTGATGTGATGGTGACCGTGTCTGATCCAGCCTTTAGTGGTAGCTGTACCCAGACCGATGGCCCTGTGACGGCTGACTGCACACCCGTGCCCCTCTGTGACGTGCAAACTGACAGCCTCTATACCCAGTGTGTGAGTGACTCGACGTTCCTTGTCGGGGTGGTATTTACCGGGTCTGGTACTAACTATACCCTGGCTGGCGGCGGCATAAGCCTGAGCGGCCTGGTGCCCGGCACCTATTTTCTCGGACCATTCAGCAACAACACCCCGGTACATGTGACCTATACCGATCCGGGTATCTTCGGGTGTGTGCGCAGTGCAGGTGATACCGTGACGGCCGACTGTGCGCCTCCGCCACCACCCGCCAACTACGTGTGCGAGCAGGCCACAGAGCTCACTTGTCAGACGACCATCCAGGCCACAACGGCAGATGCTGGCAATGCAGATGCTCCGGCCGGATGCAGTGCGCCTAATGATGGCTCCGGGGTATGGTTCTCGCTGATGGGCAATGGAGAAATAGTCACCCTGAGCACCTGCGGCAGCGGCAAGTACATAGATACCCGTATCAATGTATATAAAGGCGACTGCGAGGCCCTGATCTGCGTAGCAGGCAATGACGACACCCCCAAGTGTGCACAGGGACTGTCTGAGGTTTCGTTTAAGTCCTCACCCAATACCCGGTACCTGATCTACGTCAGCACAGCCTCCGAGACGGGCAGTAAGTTTACCCTTGATGTGAGCTGTGCCCCCAGTGTCAAAGTTGGCCCCCTGTATCCGAATCCTTCTACAGATCTGATCTATGCCGATGCAGAACTCGATGAGCCGGGCATGATGCGCTGGGTGATCTATGACGTGCGCGGAGTACCTGTCTCAGAGGGATTCCAGTACCGCGAGTCCGGGTATCATGTCATCGAGGTTCCGATGACCGACCTGCCTGCCGATGTATATATGGTACGTTTTTATCATCGGGAGAAACAAATATCCCATCAGAAAGCGGTCAAGCTGCCCTAAACGGCATCGCCTGTTGCAGGACAAGTTTTTCATGCCAGCCTTCCCGGCTGGCATGTTTTTTTTGCGGTCTGCCCACCAAACATGACGGCTCGTTCAGGGGGGTAGAAATATACACATCAAAAAAATATTTTTTGATTATCAGCCTGTTTACCATCAGCAAAGCTTTGCCTGCAAAATACACCTGTTCTTTGCACCAGCGGAAGTGACGCGAGGTTGGTATTTTCTGTCTAAGTAATCATATGAGCATAAGAACATTTCGAATTTCAACACACGTAATTAATGCCACCTGTCCATCCAATTATCGAGTTACCTCCGCAGATACATGAGATCATCGCTGCTGCTGATCCCGCCTGGGACACAGGTCATTTGCGTCGTCATCTGGCGCAGGCCTACACAGTGCTGAATCCGTCTCTGGGGGATATTTTTCATAAAGGGACGGTCTCGGAGTTATATCAGCATCTATCCCTTCAGGCTGAGCCGAATACAGAGGTATTACTGCGGGCGGCAGAGTTGCTGCGGTATGAGGGAGAGGCATTGCTTCAGAAAATGGCCCTGATGGATGCCGCCGTTTGTTTCCGGAAATCCCTGATGATTCTCTACACCCTGGAGCTAAGCACGATGTGGCATATCCAGGTAGTATCTCCGTCTTATCTGCGGGCGCTGGAGGCCCGTCTGGAGTATGTGCGCGACCGTATGAGCTGAGGGGCTGGGGTTTTTCACAGATGAGCGCGGTAGATGTCTCAGAAAATACTACCTTTAGCCGCCTAATGCGGAATGTAGTATGAGTAAAAAACCAGCCCTCGGACGCGGCCTGGGGTCCATCCTCCCGACCGACATGCCGGCAGAAAAGCCGCTCACGTCCGAGATTCCCCTTTCCCAGATTGAACTCAACCCGTTTCAGCCCCGCAAAGACTTCGAGCCGGTAGCCCTGGAGGAGCTGGCTGATTCTATCCGGGTACACGGGATTATACAGCCGCTCACGGTCCGCAAGCTCAGTGACCGGCAGTACCAACTTATCTCCGGAGAGCGCCGCCTGCGTGCCTCCCGCCTCGCCGGCCTGGAGAATGTACCTGCCTATGTCAGGACTGCCAATGATGAGCAAATGCTCGAAATGGCCCTGATCGAAAATATCCAGCGGGAAGACCTCAATCCTATCGAGATCGCGCTCTCCTACCAGCGGATGATAGATGAGCTGGGCCTCAAACAGGATGAGCTGGGCGAAAAAGTCGGTAAACAACGCTCCACCGTCACCAACTACCTCAGCCTCCTGCGTCTGCCTGATACGGTGCTGATCGCTGTCCGGGAAGGAAAAATCTCCATGGGCCATGCCAAGGCGCTCCTCAGCCTGGATGACCCGATTCTCCAGCTCCGGGTGCTGAACATCGTCATCGAAAAAGAGCTCTCTGTCCGCAAAACCGAAGAGCTGGTACGGACCTTCAAGCAGCCCGCTCCTAAACCTGCATCTAAGCCAGAAGCCCCCTCACTCAACCAGATTCACCTCAAAAAAGTCGCTGAACAACTGGAGGATAAATTTGGGAACCGCGTCCGGCTCAGCCAGCAACAGGGCGGGCAAGGCGAGATCGTGATTGCCTTTGACTCGGTCGAAGACCTCAACCGTATCCTCGGCCTGCTGGACATGTGACCTACCGTTGATCCGGCTATTTTGGCAGCCTGACCTACCGGTGTCTTGTATATGGGCGGGCAGGTTGTAATTAGCCTCCGGTTTTTCACCAGATATTGTATAGCACAACCCTATATCTTTATCCGCCATACATGACTTTATTTCGCATGCAAAAACCCGCTCTGCTTATCCTTGCCGCTGGTGTGGGCAGCCGTTATGGCAGCCTCAAACAACTCGACCGCCTCGGACCGTCCGGGGAGACCATCATGGATTATTCGGTGTATGACGCGATCCGGGCTGGTTTCGGAAAAATTGTGTTTGTAATCCGCCGGGACATCGAGCAAGAATTTAATGAAACGTTTATCAGCAAATTTGAAGGCCGTATCCAGATCCGGTATGTCCTTCAGGAGCTGGACAATATACCCGCCGGCCTCACCTATAACCCCGAGCGGGTCAAACCCTGGGGTACGGGGCACGCCGTCATGGTTGCCGCCGACGCCATTGACGAGCCATTTGCCATGCTCAATGCAGATGACTTTTATGGACGGGAAGCCTTTGAAGCCATGGGCCAGTATCTCTCCGGCCTGCAAGCCGATGCACATACCTGGGCCATGGTCGGTTATAAAGTAAAAAATACCCTGTCAGAGTTTGGATTTGTCTCCCGGGGAGTATGTGAGACCGATGCCAACGACAACCTCCAGAGTGTGGTCGAGCGTACACACATAGGCCGCGAGGACGGACAGATCGTATACCAGGATCAGGATCAGCGTATGCCCCTGGACGAAGATGCGCTTGTTTCTATGAACTTCTGGGGATTCACCCCGACGGTATTTGATTTTTGCCGTACGTATTTTGAAGAATTTATCCGGGAGAAGGGCCATGAGCTGAAGTCAGAATTGTACATTCCGACCGTCGTCAACCGTGCCATCCATGAGCATGGTGCCAGCCTGCGGGTGCTCACCTCGGATGCCAACTGGTTTGGGGTGACCTACAAGGAGGACAAAGCCATGGCAGTACAACGCCTGGCTGAGCTGGTGGCTGCCGGTCACTACCCCGCCAATCTCTGGGCATGAGCCCCGGTGCCGCAGCGGAGCTGATGGAGGCCTTCTGGCTGTACGGCGACGTGCAGTCCGTCAGGCCGATCGGGTCCGGACATATACATGGTACCTGGGCAGTGGAGATGGACCAGGCCGGGGTATCTGTCCGGTACATACTCCAGCAGGTTAATACCCAGGTTTTTCAGGATCCGGATATGCTGGCCCGTAACCTGACCACGGTCCTGGACTGGCAACAACACCAGTACCGGGCGGCAGGCACAGCCAATATGTCACGGCGATGCCTGACGCTCATCCACACCCGGCGTGGAGGCACCTATCATACAGATGCAGCAGGTTTTGTTTGGCGGGTATTTCTCCTGATTGAGCATACCTATACCCTGGACCGGGCAGATACCCCTGCACAGGCCTATGCAGCAGCACGGGCATTTGGGCAGTTTGGGGCCTCGTTAGCGGAGCTGCCTCCGGACCGGCTGGGGCTGACCCTGCCAGGGTTTCATGACTTATCGCTGCGGATCGCACAACTCAGGACGGCGGCAGCCGGGGCAGGCGCGGAGCGGCAGGTCGCCGCTGCCCGGGCCCTGGAGCAGGCACGATATTGGGAGCAGCGGGCAACTGCGTGGATTGAAGCGGCAGAGGCCCTGCCCTGGCGTATCTGCCACAATGATACCAAGATCAACAACGTACTCCTGGACCGTACCACCGGAGAAGGGGTCTGTGTGATTGATCTTGATACCGTGATGCCGGGTCGGTTGCTGTATGATTTTGGAGACCTGGTGCGCACGGCAGCCCCTACCGCTGACGAAGACGCCACAGAACTGGATACGCTACATGTGCGGGCCGAGATATGTGAGGCGCTCTACAGGGGGTTTGTGGCGGATACACAAGCCATGATGACCCAGGCCGAACAGGAAAGCCTGGTACTGGGGCCTTATTGGATGGCTTGTATCATGGCCTTCAGGTTTCTGGCGGATTTTCTCCGGGGAGATACCTACTACAAAGTGCGCCACAGCCGCCATAACCTGGACCGGGCCCTCAACCAGTTTCGGATACTGGAGTGCCTGGATCAGATGGACATAGCAGGTACATTGAGCCGGTCCACTGCGTAGCGGATGATCTGCTCGGCTACATTGATACCTGTTGCCTGCTCAAAAGCCTGCCATTGGGGTGATTGATTGGACTCAATGATGTGGAGGTCACCGTCAGCGGTGCGGGCGACGTCCACGCCGAGGATGCTGTTTTTCCGGACATGCATCTCTACAAACGCTGCCGCCTCCGGGTCAAAGGCTGCCTCAAAGGTACCCCCCTGGGCTGCATTGGGCGTGAAGCTGCCTGCCTGGGCCGTCTTACGTGCAAGCCCGATACATTGCCCGTCAATGATAAAAGCCCGGTACTCCACCACAAAATCCATGAATTCCTGGAAAAAAAGCGGTTTTTCGAAGGAAGAATGGTCAGTGGGAAAGTAAGCATTGATATGCACCATGGCATCTTCCGGGCTCCGGAGTACATACACACCCTCACCCCGTCGTCCATTCACAGGCTTGAGGATAAGGGGATACTCAGCGGTATTGGCAAAGGCTACGGCCTGCCGGTACGAGAAGGCAAAAAAAGAAGTGGTGCCCGTACCGTGTTTGATGCGGCGCAGGGATGAAAACATTTTACCTGTTTCGCCCCCGGAAAACCGTGCTACCGTATCCACGATGTCGCAGCCATTCACGGCCAGCGCACGCGCCAGCATAGCAGCAGACTGCTCGATATCGCGGGTGCTGCGCACGAGCAACGTGGACAGGTGAGAAATATCTTCGCCATCGTGAACCACGACGGTACTGGTTTCGCCGCGCCTGAAGGCATACGTGACCTCGCGGGGGTTGATCAGGATCACCCGGTCATAATATTTGTGCCCCTCTTCGATCAGTCGGTTGTATTCGTAGGGGAGATTTTCCCCATATACTCCCCGGGACTCCGTGAGAATTTCCTGTCCGCTGATGCCTAAAGTTGCGAAGCTCATAGGTAAGATGTGAAGTTTCGGTGAAATACTGGATGTACAGTCTCGCGGGTCAAGCATATGGCTGGTGGTCAGGCTGGGAAACCCTGTACCTGAAAAGCACAGGCCGGGATACTCCGCAGCCAGCTTTTGGCAGAGGTCATCCGCAGCCTTCCATCGGGTACAGGCAGCGTGGTACGTATAGGTCGAAGATTGATTGCACAGGCAAGATACAACACTTGAGGCCCCGATCCCAGTATGCGGATATTAAGTTTTCGTAAAGAAGTACTCAGCGGCAGGCCGGGCCGGTGGAGGCTGGCATCTGCCTGATTTGCCACATTGGACCCAATTGACAAAAAAAGCGCAATTAAAACCCTCTGATGACTGCTATCCGGTCCAGTGCGGCCTCTGCAGATAAGAGAGGAGGCTCACAGATCCCATCATGACACAGATAAATCAGGGTATATCCCTGTGTAAGGCGCCCTTGCATCAGGGGAAGATAGCCCGTCTGCACACCGCCCAGCCAGGCGATATATGGGAGGTATATTTTGTCAAATATACGCCGGAGGGAAAGGCAGTTCTCGCCGATGATCATCACCTGCCAACTGTCGGCCTGCATCCGGCTTGCGACTTGTAGCCAGGACGTATACGCTATGGGCGTTTGTGCCGTGAGTGGCATCACCCGGCGCACCATACGGCGAGCCATTTCCTGATAGGCAGGACGTCCCAGATAGGTGTCGAGCAGCGTCAGGTTTTCAGCCCATACAGCCTGGGCATTGGGCAGGACATCATCCGGGAGGCGGATCCGCCGGAACCGGGCCGGTGTTTGGGTATCATCGGCATCATAACAAAATCCCGTACCTGCATCATAAAAGTGAGCCAGTACATATTGACTTAGCCTGTCCGCTTCGTGCAGCCATTGTTCCTGAAACGTGACTTCATATGCTGCGACACAGGCGGCTATCAGGTAGGTATAGTCCTCCAATCCTGCCGGGATCATACCAGCCCCCGGATGCCAGGCCCTGCGCAGTCCGCCGGTCGGCATCTGGCTGCGAAGCAGGGCGACTTCCAGCATCTGCAGGCCTGATCTGAGGAAGTCCGGGTCTCCAAAGGCCCGGTAAGCATCCAAATATGCCTTGACCATCAGGGCATTGGGGGCGGTGAGCATCTGGCCATCATAGGCGGGGGCTATCCGCCGCGAGCGGGCTACCTGCATCTGGTCGTGTAGCAGATCCAGCTCCGCCCTGAACTCTGCCGGGTGGAGGTTATAGGCAACGGCCAGCTCTTCATCCGGGAGGCTGCGGTACAGGATATTTTGGTTAGCTACCCAATTGCCGGCCCGGGAGAGGTTATAGACAGTAGCAAAGTGAGAAGCCTTTCCGCCCAGATACCCTTCCACCTCAAACAATGACCATACATAATACCGCCCCTCACGACCCTCGCTGTAGGCATATCTTGCCGCATGGCAAGCCCCGGAGCTGTCGGTGAGTTCCCGGCGGATAAACCCGACAGACTCATATACAATTTTTTCAAAATACGGATGGTGGGTGAGCTGGTAGGCATGCGCATAGAGGGAGATGAGGCGGGCGTTGTGGGCCAGGTGTTTTTCAAACCGGGGTTTGCGGCCATCAGGACCTTCAAGCCCATCAAAAAAACCTCCCCCCAGATGGTCATACATAGGCGAGAGCCCCAGTTGTTCCAGGGCAAAAGACAGTGCCTCCAGCCGCCGGGCATCTGGCCGGAGTGAGAGTCGGGCCATCAACCACTCATATGGCATGGTGGCTGGCTCACGGGGAGGCGCCTCTGTTGATAATACGGTGCCTGCCACAGTTTGCGCCAGTCGCTCCAGGGGCAGGCTGCCGGGCTGAAAGGCCGGATAGGGGAAGGGTTCCGGGGGAATGCGTTTTTCCTGGAGCGAACTCTCCAGGTTGTCGGCGATCTGCGATACTTGATCGGGCGCTTCCTGATAGAGTTGATGCCAGGTCGTGAGCAGGCGCACCCACTGGTCTGCCGGCAGGGCCGTGTGGCCGATCAGCGGGCGTCCGTCCGGCAGCAGCAACATAACCAATGGCCAGCCGCCGGGTTGATTGCCCATCAGTTGGCTGGCCTCCATCAGGTGTGCATCCAGGGTCGGATATAGCTGCTGGTCTATCATGACGGGGATATACCAGGCATTAATCAAGGCAGCAATACGGGCATCCATGCCGATCGCCGCTGCCTGATAGCAGGGATAGTGGGCGGCATAACCGCTGTACAACAGGATCAGTTTATGATGGCGGGCAGCCGTATCCAGCAGTGAGGGGTCCCAGGGCACCCAGTCAATCAGATCCTGGGCGTGTGACAACAAAAAAGGACTGCTTTCGCCTGCCAGAATATTGGAATCCTCCTCTTCAGAGGTGCCATGATGACCTGTCTGCTGCAGGATACATCCTGACAGCCAGACCATTATCCCCACCAGGGCGACCCGCCAACGCATGTCCACGGTTTGTGTTAATATGGATACCTCAGCATCAAAGTTACAAAAAGACAATTGTATCCGGGATATGAATGATAAATTGTCCCGGCGTCGTTTTATTTTTGGCCACAGCAGCCAGCATTTTCGCTGCACCCGGACATATATGGCAATGGCGATGCCACGTCTGCCGGAAGCAGACGGTGTGCAGCAGCTTTGTGCAGTTTTTCGCAGGAACTATCCGGATGGATATAAAACCTGAGTGCAAATCAGGCCAGGCCGTGACCCTGAGCCCGGATATGCGTTACAAGGAGGATTGTTTGTTATTTACCCCATAGTTGACTTGATATGAAAAAACAGATGTTGATCCTCACCCTGAGCCTGGCTATGATGGCCACTGGCTGTGAGACCCTCTACAAAATAGCAGAGGAGGCTATTGCGGTTACGGGTGATCCTACTGACACGGAGATTGTAGGCGGCCTGAAAGAGGCCCTGTCCTCCGGGGCAGCCAATGCGGTCTCTCTCCTGAGCCAGAAGGGTGGTTATGGCAAAGATCCCCTGATCAGGATCCCCTTCCCGTCAGAGGCGCAGTTTGCAGCCAATGCCCTCCGCGACATTGGGCTGGGGCGGCTGGTGGATACCCTGGAGGCCCGCCTGAATGATGGTGCAGAAAAAGGAGCCCGGATGGCCCTGCCGATTTTTAGGGATGCCATCACCCAGATGACTTTTGCCGATGCCCGCAATATCCTGCTCGGCAGTGAAAATGCTGCTACGATCTACTTTCAGGACAAAACCCGCGAGCAGCTCCTGAATGCTTTTGCGCCGCACATCAAAAACTCACTCGACGAGGTACACGCGACGGAAATATGGACGGAGATCACCACCCGGTACAATTCCATCCCGCTTGTCCGTAAAAAGATCGAGACGGACCTGGTGCGGTATGCGACAGGCCGTGCGTTGGACGGACTGTTTGCCAAGCTGGCCCTGGAAGAGAAAAAAATCCGCGAGCAACCCCTTGCCCGTTCCACGGCCCTGTTGCAGAAGGTGTTCAGTTATGCCGACCGCCAGAAGCCCGCAGGTGGCAACTGAGCCGGTTAGTTATCCTTGAGAAACACTTCAAATTCGCGCACCAGCACTTCGCCCTGCTGGTCCACCAGGGTCAGGGTATGCACCCCCGGTGTGGGCCTGAAAGCGAGTTGATGCTGGCCGGAAGTTTGCCCCATATACTGCTCATCGAGATGCCAGAAGATAATCGCTTCTGTATTTCGGTGAGCAGCTTCAAATACGACCTGACTTTGGGTTCCGTCCAGTTTGGTAGGAATGTAGACCCGGGTATGTTGTTTGGGATAAATCAGGTCCATGGACAACAGGCGGTTTCCGACCTCCTGCAGGCAGTCATTCCGGTAAGGCGGGACCGGCAGATAGTCGGGATTACGGTCCCGATAATAAGCCTCCTGAGCAGGAGGGAGGACAAAATATGCGCTGTGGCGCATATTGTCCGGCGTTTCGCAGTGGCTGTTGACCTGATAGGTGCCGGTAGGGTCAAGGTGAATCAACCGGTGATAGGGGCAGGACGTTGTTTTTTGGCCTGCCAGTGGGATCCATACGGAGTCTGGGTCCGGACATATCGCAGCGGCAAGGTGTCCGCTCTGGCGACATACCGGTACCCTTGTCATCTCGTCAAAAGGCATCGGCACCCATTCGCGGGAATTGCCGAGGAGGCTGAAAAGTTCAAACATCAGCGGAGCGGCGGCAGCCGTACCGATCAGGCCGGGCCGCCCCTCGCCATCGGCATTACCAGCCCAGACGGCGACGACATACCGGGGGGTACATCCGACAGCCCAGGCATCCCGAAACCCAAAACTGGTACCCGTCTTCCAGGCTATCCGGGCCGATGAATTAAAATACTCCCAGTTACTTTCTGCCTCGGGGCGGTTGACCCGGATCATCGCATCCAGGGTGAGCCAGGCCGCACTGGCCGAGATGGGGCTTTGGCGGACCAGTCTTCGCATAGCTTCAAATCCTTTGAGGGGGCCTGTTGACCGGCGCTGGAGATAGTTGAGCGGGCGAAACGCTGCGGGGTCATACCGGCCATTATACGTCTGAAAAAAAGCTGCCGTGCGCATCATGCCCGCATACATACCTGCTACTTCCCAGAGGGTGCCTTCTGCCCCGCCCAGCACAAGGGTAAGGCCGTAGTCGTCGGCTGGTCGAAAAAGAGTCGTCATCCCCAGCCGTTTCAACTGCCCATAAAACCGTGGAATACCGTGATACTGAAGCATCCGGACGATAGGGACATTCAGTGAGCGGGCCAGGGCCTGATGTGCCGGTATAGCCCCGCTATAGGTCCGGTCGTAATTGGCAGGGGTGAATCCGGCATAATACGAGGGGATATCCGGCCAGAGCATGTCAGGCAGCAACTCGCCATTGTCCAGCATCGCGGCATACAGGAAGGGCTTGAGGATGCTGCCGGTGCTCCGGGGCGCCTGTATGATATCCACCTCACATCCCTGACCGGCGCTTTCACAGGGTGCATTGCCGACATACGCCACCACATCACCGGTACCCACCTCCGCGATGACAGCAGCCATGTTATCAATACCGTTTTGGCTGAGGAGGGTATGGTATCGGGTCAATGCTTCTGTGGCCCGCTGCTGGAGGCTGGCATTCAGGGTGGAAACAACCCGTGCCTGCCGGGCACCCTGGGGTCGGTCACGGTGTACCTGCTCCAGGAGATGGGGTGCCCAGGAGGGCAGTGCCAGCGGTTCGCCGGGCAGGTCTTCCAGCAGGGACGTTTGATACGTAGTGCTGTCCACTGTGCCGTCAGCGAGGAGCCGGCTCAGGAGGCGGTTGCGTTTGGAGAGGAGCAGGTCCCGGTTTTTGCCGGGGTTGATGAGGCCCGGAGCATTGGGCAGGACTGCCAGGGTGGCGGCTTCTGCCCAGGAGAGCTGGTCCGGACTGCGTCCGTAGTATTTCCAGGCTGCCGCCTCCAGGCCTACGACATTCCCGCCAAAAGGCGCATGTGAAGCGTAGAGGGCCAGGATGTCAGCCTTACGCCATCCGGCGTCAAGCCGGGTGGCCAGAAACATTTCTACCAGTTTTTCCCATATAGTCCGCGCTTTTCCTTTGCGGGCGAGCCGTATCACTTGCATGGTGATGGTACTGCCGCCGCTGATGACATCACGCCCGCGTATATTCTGGCTGATGGCCCGGACCAGGGCGACCGGATCTATGCCAGGGTGGTAATAAAACCGCTTGTCTTCAAAGGTGATCAGGCACTGGGCAAAACGCGCTGGTACCGTATCCAGGGCCGGAAACCGCCACTGCCCGTCGGCGGCGATGCGGGCACCTAAAAAAGTACCTTTCCGGTCTAACAGCACAGTCGAGACCGGGTCTTGAAACAAAGTCCCGGGCAGACAGCACAACCATACGAGCCCTGCGAGGCTGATAAGGGCCAGCCTGCGTGGATGTTGTTTGGCCCATGAGAGGGCCCGTGCGCGTGCGGCTGCGACCCTGGGATGTGCCCAGCCTGCCTGTACGGCTTGCCCTGCATAGCGAAACCCACGCGCCAGATATGTCCACAGGAGGTTTATGTACCGAAGCAGGGTGACACGAAAACTTGACATACGCCTATTTTATCCAAAATACCCGTCTCCCCGGACTGGCAATATACGAAGCGGATCCTGCCGGGCGGCTGAGATGCTGAAAAAATCACACGTTATACCTGTTGAACCTGGCTTCCTGATCGGGCCTCAGGGTTATGTGCAGATGGTTGACGTTGTGCACACCTGCGAGGAGGGCCCTGCAACAGGTCGGGGAAATGGTTCTTTCGCGGTACTGGACACACAACACACCTACAAAACTCATTAAAAGCCTGAGATGATCAATGTTTGTTTACTTCGTTCATCAGGAGGGCAACACGCAGGTCGTGAGTCCGGGCAGGAGATGCCCGTGATGTTGAGCTTCTTCTTCATGGGCCAATATAAAAAATCTGCTGCGAAGTGTCGGGACGCACTACGGGACTTGCTGCTGCTGAAAGCACACTATCCGTTCACTTTCAGCTTTTTACCATGTTTCAGGTCAAAGATGGCAGACTTGGCGAGTCCCCACCGGTTGAGGCGGTAGAGCAGGGCGACCCGCAGCACACCCAGTCCGTAGGTGACACTCCGGCTGAAGTTGATAGAGGAAGCCTCCTTGAAGTATTTGGTCGGGCAGGTGACCTCCCCGATGATATACCCGGCATAGGCGATCTGCCCCAGCATCTCATTGTCAAAGACAAAGTCATCGTTGTTTTCTTCCAGGGGCAGGGTCTCCAGGATCTCGCGGGAGAAGGCCCGGTATCCGGTATGGTACTCGGCCAGTTTTTGGCCCATGAGGAGATTTTGGATAGCGGTCAGGGCCCGGTTGGCGATGTATTTGTAAAGTGGCATGCCGCCGGCCAGTGCTCCTTTGCCGAGAATACGGGAGCCGAGCATGACCGGAAACAGGCCATTGGCGATGGGGTAGGCCAGCGCCTCGATGAGGAGCGGGGTGTACTGATAATCAGGGTGGAGCATGATCACGATGTCTGCTCCGGCCCGGAGGGCTTCTGTATAGCAGGTCTTTTGATTACCGCCATAGCCCCGGTTTTTAGGATGGCGGATGACCCGCTGGATACCCAGCTCGCGGGCCAGCTCAGCCGTATTGTCCCGGCTCTGGTCGTCCACCAGGATCACTTCGTCCACAATCCCAAAGGGAATTTCCCGCCAGGTTTTTTCGAGCGTCTGGGCCGCGTTATAGGCCGGCATGACAACTACGACTTTTTTGTCACGAATCATAGGGGCAAGGTAAGGCAGTACAGGGGCGCAGGCATCCGGTTTGATGAGTGTGCCGGATTTGGGGCCGAAATTACAGATATTTTTCAATGGCAAAAGGTGTACTTATAAGAGGATTGATTTATTCCCGGCAGGTGTTGTACCTTACCGGGCACATGATGAATTTTTGTGCGCCCTGGTATGACGACAAGATGTGTACTTTCCCCTGAGATATGTTGCTGGCTTAAACGATTGTTGCTGATCGGAGGCCTGGTGCCCGCACGCATGCAGGCCGGCGGGATTGAGCTGGTCCTCCAGGCGCCCCGGCAGGCTGGCATGGGACACACCGGTACAGCGTTTGCTGCGGATGCCAGTGTCATGGTGCTCAACCCGGGATTGCTGGGTGCTACGCCCCGGCCGGGGGTGATCTTCGGGGGCTGGGGGCAGCGATCCACTACCCGTTTTTTGGCGCAGACCCCCGGCGACTACACAGCCGAGACGCAGCCTTTTACCCTAGCGCCGATCTGTTTATATGTCTCCATGCGGCGCGGTAATTCTCGCTGGACCTGGGGGCTGGGGGCGCATACGCCTTACCTGAGTTATACCCGGTGGCCGGACCAGTGGAAAGGGCAGTATATTTCCCGCGAGTTTTCTTTCACGACCCTGGCCCTGCGCCCTTCCGTAGGCGTGCGCCTGAGTCCGCGCTGGTATGTGGGGCTGAGCGGGATCCTGCTCTGGGGAAATATGACCCATCAGCGGGCACTCCAGATAGACGGACCAAACGGGGTAGAGAGCCTCGCCAGTTTTGATGGGACCGGGGGAGGCGCAGGGATACAGGCAGGGGTGTATTACCGTGCTTCTGGCCGCCTGGCCCTGGGGCTTTCAGGCCAGTCCCAGACCCGGCTCAGGATTGATCAGGGGCTGGTGCGTTTTACGGTGCCGGAGTCACTCATTCCGCTATACCCTGACCTCAACTTTACCAGCGAGCTCCCCCTCCCGGCCAAAATTCAGGCAGGCCTGCATTACCAGCCTGACCAGCGGTTCTCTCTGACCCTGGACCTGGTATATACCCGATGGAGTACCTGGGATACCCTGACCTTCAGCTTGTCACGGGTGGTCAAGGGGCTGGCCGAGTTTCCGGAGGTGCTGTATCACAACACCCTCTCCTTCCGGACCGGCTGCGAATATGCCTTCACGGACCGGATTGCTTTCAGGGGAGGTGCCTACTCAGACCCCAGCCCCGTCACCCAGGAGTATGTGTCTCCTGCGTTGCCTGATGCCAATAAGATCGGTATTACCGTGGGCGCGGGCTATCAGGTGACGGACCATCTGCAGGCTGATATATGTTTTCAGTGGGAAAATACAGGCGAAAGGACAGCCCTGCTGCGGGCCGCTAATTTTGCCGGTACCTATATCACAAGGGCCTATGCTGCGGGCATTTCAATAAAATACCTGTGGTAAAGCAAACGTTTCATCAGGGGAATACGATATTAGAGGTACAATAGCGGAGCAGGTACATGAAACAACGATATACAGCTTTTTTTTCGGTCTGCTGGGTGATGGGCATCGGGATGATGCTGGTGTCAGGGTGTGATACCCCTGAGCCTATGCCTGAGCCTACAGCCGGGCGCCTTGTTTTCACCCAGTATACGGCACTCGGGGACGGATTTACGGCCGGGATGCGGGATGCTGCCCCTGAATATCCGGATGGATACGCGGGCCTGCACGTGCAGGCACAGACATACGCATATCCAGCCTTGCTGGCGGCTCAGTTTGGACAGGTATCCAATGTGACGTTTACCCAGCATATGACCCGTGATGTGGGATCAGGTATGCGGGTGCTGGCAAGCCTGATGCCCAATCATTGCGGGGCGCTTGATCCCATTCCTGCCTTTGACTGGAAAGATGCAGAACCCGGCTGGAGTCTGTTGCCGATTGCTGGCACGATCATCCACAACCTGGGCGTACCCATGTTACGGCTGGAGGACACCGACCAGGATGTCGTGTGTCAGGCCAATCCTTTTTTCCGGCGTATCAATACGCCGGGTGCCAGCCAGTACGAGGAGCTGGTCCAGGCGCAGGACATTAGTTTTTTCACCCTCTGGATAGGCCTGGAAGATATGCTTGCGTATGGCCTGCGTGGAGGCAAAGGCCCTGTTCCTGCTGATGAGGATGTATTTGAGGCACACCTCAACCGCCTGATCCTGGCAGCCACCGACTCAGGACGCAGCCAGGGCATCATCGGCACCCTCCCGGACATCACCCGGTTTCCGTATTTTGCGGCCCAGATGGCCTGGAAGCCCAGCCCGGAGAATTGTTATGTACAGAAGCCCCTCTATATCCAGGATTTTACAGGGGAGGTGCGGCCTGCCCTGCCGGGAGACCGGATCCTGCTGGCGGCAAGGGCCTTTATGGAAGTAGACAACCGGGGGTTGAGCCCTCAGAGTCCGATCCCGGACAGCCTGGTGCTGGACCAGCATGAGGTGCTCCTGATCCAGCGCCTGACGACTGCCTACAATGCCCGCATAGACAGCCTCGTACAGCGGTATAATGCTGCTGCGCCAGCGCCTTGTCTGGCCATTGCGGACCTGCACAGCTGGTTTGAGGAAGTGTATCAGGGTATTACGGAAGATGGCCTTCAGATCAGTGGCAGCTATCTGATCGGGGGGGTATTTGCGGCAGACGGGTTATACCTCACGCCCCGTGGCAATGCACTGGTTGCCAATCAGTTTATTGGTGCGATCAATACATTTTATCCGTTCAGGGCCCTGATCAACACCCTCAATCCGACGGACTTTGATGGGGTGGTGTTTCCTTAATACACATTATGAACGCAATCCGCTGTATGATAAAAAATTGCCTGGGTATCTGCCTGTGTTGTATAGCCACTTGCTGGTTTTATACCAATCTGGCAGGTCAGTCAAGTCAGACCGTACTGCGTCCCCGCTCGCGCGTGTCATTGGGAGGAGGGGTGTTTTTACCCAGTGCCTTTAGGATGGTCTATGTGTCTGGCGAAAGGCTGGTGCATACATGGGGTGAAACCGCACTTCGGGCTGAAGTCTCAGGTGGGGGAGGCAGCGGCTGGACAATGACTTTTAGGAGTGGTGGGCAGGGACCGACGGCGGGTTACCTACCCCCGGACCGATATTACGGGCTAAACACGGGCTTGATGGCTTATGTGCCCCTCCGGGCCGGGTCTCGCTGGCGTATGGAGATAGGTAGCGGGCTAATGGCGGGATATGCCTGGACCCGTCGGAATATCATCCTGGATATTACGCCTATTACTGTCACCACTCCAAGGCCTGGGTATGGATGGGCTATAACCGCCCGGCTGGAATTTCGTCACAGTTTGTATCCGGTCATTCCGGTGCGGTGGGAAATGAGCCGCCGGCTGAGGTCCGGGCAGGAAATAGGGTTGATCCTGACAGCGTACCGGAGCCTGAATGGATATACCCCACTCGTCGCCACAGTTGGTTGGAGCTGGTAATTTTTCAGGATTAATTCTGTCAGGGAGTTGAAAATTTCATTGCCGGATACGTTTTTTTTCCTATCTTTATTTCCCTGCTCGATTTATACGTTACTCAGTCATGCGAAATGCCGTGATTCGCGCTACTGGCGCGTATCTGCCCAAAAGAGTCCTGCCCAATAGTTATTTTGACGAGCTGCTGGGGCAGGATGTCAGTACCTGGCTCAGCCAGAACCTGCATATATATGAGCGTCGCTGGTGTGATGAAGATGAGTCCACCGTGGACCTGTGTGAGCATGCTGCCCGGCAGGCGCTCGACCGTGCGGGGCTGGCTCCCAGCGACATTGACCTGATTATCGTTGCCACGGATACCCCGGAGTATCTCTCGCCGGCTACGGCAGCTGTCGTGCAGTACCGCCTTCATGCGGGCCACGCAGGTACCTTTGACCTCAATGCAGCCTGTGCGGGATTTGTGACGGGAGTGGATGTCGCTGCCAAATACATCCGGACCGACACCCGGTATAACCATGTCCTGGTCATCGGGGCGTATGCCATGAGCAAGTACCTGGACAAATCAGACAAAAAAACCGTCACCCTTTTTGCAGACGGTGCCGGTGCCATTATTCTCTCGGCAGAGGAGACGGGCACACGCGGCTGGCTGGGTAGCGAACTCATCACCCTGGGTCAATATTTTGATGCGATGGGCATCTACGGTGGTGGTACCCATGAGCCCTTTTCGCAGGCAGTACTGGACACACGAAGCCATACCCTGCGCATGAGATACCGCCTGCCCCCCGAGCTTAATCCCCAGATATGGACCCGGATGGCCCGCAACCTCTTCGGAAGGCTGCAACTCACCCCGCAGGATTTTGCCCACTATTTCCTGACCCAGATCAATATCAACTCCATCCACAAAACCCTGGACAACCTGGACGTGAGCCATGACCATGCCCATACCGCCATGCAATATTATGGTTATACCGGGTCGGCCTGTATTCCGATTGCCCTTAATGATGCCTTCGAAAAAGGTAAACTCTCCCCTGGTGAGCGGCTTATGATGATAGGATCCGGCAGCGGCCTGACCTTCGCGAGCGTGGCATTTGTGTATTAACCTGCCACAACCTGCTCCGGGTTTCTGCCGTATATGACCGGGGCTTTGGGCCCGGCTTGTCTTAGTTTTTATCCCGTCGTATGTCCCCGGAGACTTCAGTGCCTGCTTCCCCCAATGCCTACGGAGCCCTCCTGCGCACAGCCTGGCAATACGCAAGGGCAGAGCGCCCCCGGTATGTATTGGCATACAGCCTTTTTGTCCTCAGCAACCTCATCAGCGCCCTGGAGCCCATCATTTGGGGGATGTTCATCAACGCACTCCAGCAGCCCGGCACCGATGTCCTGCACAGCACCCTGACCTATGTCGGCCTGTATGCCGTGATACGGTTTGCTGACTGGGCCTGCCACGGCCCCGGACGGATCATCGAGCGGGAGCTGGCCTTCACCCTGAGCCGGAATTATCTCGACGAGATGTACCATAAGGTCCTGAGCCTGCCCGTCAAGTGGCACCAGGACCACCATAGTGGCAGCACGATCAACCGGATTCGCAAGGCATACGAAGCCCTGAAAAATTTTTTCCAGGGCGGATTTATGTACCTGCATGCCTTGTCCAAGTTTATCCTTTCCTTTGTGGCGATGGTGTATTTTACCCCGGTATTTGGCACCATCGCGGTAGCCCTGGGTTTGCTGACCGTCTGGGTGATCCTCCAGTTTGACAAGCGGTATATCGAGTCGCTGGATGAGGTCAATGAGCGCGAACATGAGGTGTCCTCGTCGCTCTTTGACACCCTCTCCAATATTATCACAGTCATCACCCTGCGCCTGGAGAGCCGTCTGCAGCAGGGACTCTGGGGCAAAGTCTCCGCGATTTTCGCCCCCTTTCGGCGCAATATCCGGATCAATGAGTGGAAATGGTTTGTCGCAGACATGATCGTAGTGCTGATTTATGTCGTGGTGATCCTCGGGTATGTATGGCAACATTATACACCCGGAGAGGTATTTCTCGCCGGGGGGCTGGTCACCCTGGCAGGGTATGTCCTGCGGTTTACGAGTGCCTTTCACGACATGGCCTGGCAATACACAGACATCGTCCGGCTGAATACCGAAGTACAAACCGCCCGGTTTATTGTAGACGCCTACGCCGAGCAGCATCGCCCTGAGGCTACGACGGCCCTCCCGGATGGATGGAAGACCCTGGACCTGCGGCATATCACCTATAAGCATCAGGCCAGTACGGCCGAAGGAGCGCTTCAGGGGCTGCATGACGTGCAGATACGCCTGGTGCGGGGACAGCGGGTGGCTTTTATTGGAGAGAGTGGCAGTGGCAAAAGTACCCTGCTGGCGCTCTTGCGGGGACTGTATCCCTGTGAGCCGGGTGTTGTGGTGTACGCTGACGGACAGCCCACAGAGATCAGTGCGGTCGCCGATACCGTGACCCTGCTCCCCCAGGAACCGGAAATTTTTGAAAATACCATCCGGTATAATATAACCCTCGGGCTGCCTTTCAGCGATGAGGAGGTCGCCAACGTCTGTGAACTGGCGTATTTTGGGGAGGTTGTCGCCCAACTCCCCAACGGCCTCGAATCCAATATTCAGGAAAAAGGCGTAAACCTGTCCGGTGGCCAAAAACAACGCCTGGCACTGGCACGTGGGATTATGGCCAGCCGGGCATCTGGTATCGTTCTCCTGGACGAGCCTACGAGCAGCGTGGACCCTAAAACAGAACTCCTGATCTACGACCGGCTTTTTGCAGAGTTTGCGGACAAAGCGGTTGTCTCTTCTCTCCACCGTCTCCACCTCCTGCCCCGGTTTGATTATATCTATGTCCTGCACCAGGGACAGATCGTGGACGAAGGTACCTTTGATACCCTGCGCCGGACCAGCCCGGCTTTTCAGGAGCTGTGGAAACATCAGGAGACGGCAGAGCTGACCAGTTGAGCGGGTGCGCGCCGGAGCAGCTTCTCAGGCAGTCTTGTACCGTTGATACAAGCAGTTGGGCCGACGGCCAGCGAGGTGTTGATGTATCGTTTATTTATGCCTATATTCCCTCCGTTATAGCCTGGCATGAATATCCGTCCTATCCACGTCACCGACGCCGCAGCTTATCTGGCCCTGCTTCAGCGCCTGGAAGCCGAGTCTCCCTATGCCGGCCTGGAGGCTGGCGAGCGCCGCACCTCCGTCCGTGAGCAGATGGACGACCTCTACAGCCTCCCGGCCAGTTCAAACTCTATGATTATCATCGCAGAGGACGGGGATACCCTCGTCGGGTGGCTCGGTGCCAGTGGGAGTACCGGCAGCCGCACCCGGCACCGTACCCAGCTCCAGGTGGGGGTCCTCCAATCTTATCAGCGCCAGGGGGTGGGGGCTGGTATGTATCAGCAACTGGAGACCTGGGCCCGGCGGCAAGACCTGCGGCGGCTGGAGTTGCAAGTTGTCTCAGACAACAAACCCGGGATACAGTTTTTTCGAAAAATGGGTTTTCAGATTGAGGGTACAACCCGTGAGTCCTACCGCATCGGCGACGAGTACTACGATGAGTATCTGATGTCAAAACTGATCGCAGAGCCGGTTCCGCCCCCACGTAACCCTTTTCCCAAGTGGTAGAGTTGAGCATTGGGGATATTTTTCCTATGTTACATCCGATCCGGCAAATCCGGTCAGATACGAACATATGAAAAGGACTCATCTTATCTTCGCAGTTGGCCTGATCGTCCTGGCCACCTTCATCTCATGTGCGGGCGGCGGTGCAGGCGCTACCCAAAGCGGTCCGATCCGGATAGCCGTCATCCCCAAGGGTACCACCCATATTTTCTGGAATACCGTCTATGCCGGTGCCGACAAAGCGGCCAAAGACCTGGGGGTCGAAATCATCTGGCAAGGCCCTCAGCAGGAGTCCGATCGCCAGCGTCAGATTGAGATTGTCCAGAATGCCATTTCGCAGGGAGTGGATGCGATGGTGCTGGCACCGCTGGACTCCCGGAGCCTGGTCACGCCCGTAAGGGCCGCCCACAAACGGGGTATTCCGGTGGTCATTTTTGACTCTGGTCTGGATGCGGAGGAAGATTATGATAGTTTTGTGGCGACTGACAACCTCGTAGGCGGACGGCTCTGTGCCCGCCGGATGGCTGACCTGATCCAGGGCAAAGGCAATATCCTGGTCATGCGGTATATGGAGGGCTCCAGCAGCACCCACCAGCGGGAAGAGGGATTCCTGCAGGGAATCGCTGAGTACGCTCCGGATGCCCAGCTGATCTCCACCAACCAGTACGCAGGACATACCGTCGAAAAAGCTTTTCAGGCGGCTCAAAACCTCCTGAACCGTTATCCGGAGGTGACGGCCATTTTTTGTCCTAACGAAAATACCACACAGGCCATGATGCGGGCCCTGGAAACCTCAGGTAAAGCAGGCAAGGTTACATTTGTCGGATTTGACAGCAATGAACCCCTGCTCGAAGGCCTCCGCAAAGGGTATATCCAGGGACTGGCTGTGCAGGATCCCTTCCAGATCGGCTACAAGGGCGTGGCTACGGCAGTAAGTATTCTCCGGAAAGAACCCTACGAAAAGCGGGTGGATACCGGGGTCCAGATGCTGACTGCCGAAAACCTGGACTCGCCGGAGATGAAAGCCCTGCTGCAGCCCACCGCCGTCCATCCTTAATCCCGGACTTGTGCTGATACTCGACAGTATTCAGAAATCATTTGGCGCGGTAGCAGCCCTCCGCAATGTCTCGCTCCAGGCCACGCCGGGTGCGGTGCATGCCATTATCGGCGAAAACGGTGCTGGTAAAAGCACCCTCATGAAAATCCTCAGCGGGGTACATCAGGCCGATGCCGGCCAGATTACCCTGAACGGCAAACCATTCTGCCCTGCTACGCCCCTGGAGGCCCGCCGCGCGGGTATTGCCATGATCTATCAGGAGCTGACGCTGGCACCCCACCTGACGGTGGAGGAAAATATGTTGCTGGGGATCGAGCAGCGACGTATGGGGTTTGTGGTCCGCGAGACCGCTCGTGTCTCCGCAGCCCTGGAGTCGCTGGGGGATACCCGGATCAGGCCCGGAGACCGGGTAGGGCGCCTCAGCATCGGGCAGCAACAATTGGTGGAGATTGCCCGTGCCCTTCTCGCCGATGCCCGCGTGATCATCATGGACGAGCCTACCAGCTCACTTTCGGAGACGGATGCACGGGCCCTGTTTGAGGTCATTCGCCGCCTCCGGGCGCAGGGACGTATGGTGTTGTATATCAGTCATTTTATTGAAGAAGTACAAGAAATATGTGATCATTATACGGTCCTCCGGGATGGTGTAAGTGTGGACAGCGGACAGATCAGCGGGGTGACACAGGCAGATCTGATCGCCAGGATGGCCGGTCGCAGTGTGGAGAACTTGTTTCCGCCAGCCGCCCCTGCCCTGGGAGAGGTCATCCTGGACGTCAACGGCCTGTGCCGGGCAGACTCACCACATGCGGTTTCGTTTCAGCTGCGCAGGGGCGAGATACTGGGGATCGCCGGGCTGATAGGAGCCGGCCGGTCGGAGATGTTGCGGACCCTGTTTGGGCTGGAACCAGCCAGCAAAGGCGCCTGTTATATTGTGGGCCATAAGAACCTCTCCCTGACCCGTATGACCCCCCGCCTGGCCCTGACCGAGGGGCTGGACATGCTGAGCGAAGACCGGAAAACAGAAGGATTGGCCCTCAATCTCTCGATCGCAGCCAATATCACCCTCTCTGCCCTGAGCCGGTACACAAGGACGGGCCTCCTGAACCTGAGCCGGGAGACAGCCCAGGCCACCCTGCTCATGGACCGCCTCCGGATCAAAGCACCGGATGCACACACGCCTGCTCAGGCGCTCTCCGGTGGCAACCAACAGAAGATATGCCTGGCCCGTCTCCTGCATCACGACAGCGATATCCTGCTGCTTGACGAGCCCACCCGTGGGATTGATGTGGGGAGTCGCTCAGAGGTGTACGACCTTATACGGGAACTTGCTGCTCAGGGCAAAGCCATCATCATGGTGAGCTCATACCTGCCAGAGCTGATGGGTGTCTGTACCTCCCTGGCAGTAATGCACCGGGGACAACTCTCTGCTGTTCAACCTGTTCAGGCCTGGACTACACACAGCATCATGCAGTATGCCGCTGCGGGTGAGTCTGCCTGAATTTTTTTGCCTACGCTGCTCATAACCTTTTTATTGTTTGCCTCTCATGCGTCCTGATATGTCCCGTCTGCTGCTCAAGTCCGGCCCGCTGCCGGGGCTGGTGGCGGTATTGCTGATATTTTTGGTGGCAGGGTTTACCCAGCCGGCTTTTTTGGATTCATTTTTTTCGTTGTACAATGCCAAGACCATCCTCACCCAGACCGTGATCGTGGGGATCGGAGCCCTGGGCATGACGCTGGTGATTGTTTCAGGTGGAATAGACCTGAGCGTCGGATCCCAGATCGCGCTGAGTACAGTTGTGATTGCACGGATCCTGACAGCTCTGGGGGGGACGGCGTATGCGGGACCTGGGATCGCCCTGGTGGCTGCCCTGGCTGCCATTGTGGTGAGCGGTCTCACGGGGTTGGTCGGCGGTCTGGTGAGTACCCGCCTGCGGGTCGCGCCGTTTATCGTGACATTGGGTACGATGCAGGTAGCACGGGGGATCGCCAAGTGGCTGGCGCGTGAGCAGACCGTGGTCTCACCTCCTAATGTGCTGCAGTCGCTTATGCTGGTAGATCCCGAGCCCGGCTGGATGATCCTGGCACCGGGGATCTGGATTATGTTGTTACTGGCTGTCCTGATATATATCGTATTGCGATTTACGGTGCTGGGGCGGCATATATTTGCACTGGGCTCAAATGAGAGCACAGCCCGGCTCTGTGGCGTGCCTGTGCTGAGCCGCCGCCTGCTGGTATACACCCTCTGTGGAGGTATCACGGGGCTGGCAGGGATCATGCAGTATGCCAACCTGACAGTAGGAGACCCTACCGCAGCCTCCGGGATGGAGCTGGACATTATCGCGGCCGTCGTTATCGGCGGAGGCTCCCTGAGTGGAGGAGAAGGCAGTGCTGCGGGATCGCTGGCAGGGGCACTCCTGATTACCCTCCTGCGCAATGGATGTAATATGCTGGGATTGCCATCCTATTTTCAGGAGATCATGATCGGTTGTATTATCGTAGGCGCAGTCCTGATAGACCGGGTGCGCCATACTGCCGCACAGCGGGCATAAAAAAATCCCGGCTGTCCGAGCCGGGATACCTCAGCCAAAAGAGGATCAGGCGGTTTCCCGGGTTTCATGCAGGATGCTGCGGGCCATGTCCAGGATATCAGTCCGGTCGAGGACTACAATACCCCCGTGCGGGCCAGGCTCCAGGTGAAATCCGGCACTTTCGCCCTGGGCATAGTGGGTTCCTCCAAAATAATTGCGCACCGTTTCCTCAGATACGGCCAGGGCATTGGCGATACGCTGCATACTGCCGCTAGGCAGCTCATGTTTGATCCGGCGGAGTTCATCAAAGGTGAGGGTCATGAGCTTGAATAGGTTAAAGGTTACGTGACAGCTCAGAAATTACGACCGCTTTCCTTCATAGTCAAGCCCTTAGACCAAAATGCCCGGACAATTTTGAGCAGAAAACAACATGTCCGGATAGGTAGTCTGGAAAAAATGTCAGGTATTCTGTAAGGGTGGCCTGACAAGGTGTCAAAGCTGAACTGCCATTTTGGGTGTTTTAGGGGTAAAAATGGCCCGGCAGGCGGTCTGGCACGCTATCTGAAGGTGGTAAGTGTCAACAGTTTGTAAAACCTCAATCTACAAACCTTAAAGGCAATATTTCCTATGTCTGTCAACATCAAGCCGCTGGCTGACCGCGTGCTGGTTCAGCCGGCACCTGCCGAAGAAAAAACCGCTTCTGGCATCATCATTCCCGATACTGCCAAAGAAAAACCCCAGCGTGGGATTGTAGTGGCCGTAGGCCCTGGCAAAAAAGACGAGCCTACCACGGTTGCTGTAGGGGATACCGTCCTGTATGGTAAATATTCCGGCACGGAGATCAACGTAGAAGGTAGCGACTACCTGATCATGCGGGAGTCTGACATTCTGGCTGTTCTCTAAGCCGCTTGTTGTACCCTTTTATCTTCGCACCCAACCTGATTTTACCTCACTGATTTACGACTTTCTAGTTCCATTAGCTGTATGGCAAAACGTATTGAATTTAAATCGGATGCCCGCGACCGCCTTAAAAAAGGCGTGGACGCCCTGGCCAATGCCGTTAAGGTTACCCTCGGTCCTAAAGGCCGCAACGTGGTAATTGATAAGAAATTCGGCGCTCCCGCGATCACCAAGGACGGCGTGACCGTAGCAAAGGAGATTGAGCTGAAAGATCCCATCGAAAACATGGGCGCTCAGATGGTGAAGGAAGTTGCTTCCAAAACCGCTGACATTGCTGGTGACGGTACCACTACCGCTACGGTGCTGGCCCAAGCCCTCGTCCGCGAAGGCCTCAAAAACGTAACCGCTGGTGCTAATCCGATGGAGCTCAAAAAAGGCATCGAAGAAGCTACCAAAGTGGTTGTGGCTGAACTGAAAAAGTTCTCCCGCAAGATCAATGACTCCAAAGAAATCGCCCAGGTAGCTACCATCTCTTCCAACAATGACGTTGAGATCGGTCAGTTTATCGCTGAGGCCATGGAGAAAGTAGGCAAAGATGGTGTTATCACCGTCGAAGAAGCCAAAGGGATGGACTCTTACCTCGAAGTAGTCGAAGGTATGCAGTTTGACCGGGGGTATATCTCTCCTTACTTCGTCACCAATGCTGACGCAATGGAGGTAGACCTCGAGAATCCTTTTATCCTCCTCTATGACAAGAAGGTATCCTCTATGAAGGACCTCCTCCCAGTCCTGGAGCAAACGGTACAGACCGGTCGCCCGCTCCTGATCGTGGCTGAAGATGTAGAAGGTGAGGCCCTCGCTACCCTCGTCGTCAACCGCATCCGTGGCAACCTGAAAGTAGCTGCTGTCAAGGCTCCGGGCTTTGGCGACCGCCGCAAGGCTATGCTGGAAGACATTGCCATCCTCACCGGCGGCGAAGTCATCTCCGAAGAGCGTGGCTACAAACTCGACCAGGCTAACCTCAGCATGCTCGGCCGCGCCCAGAAGATCACCATTGACAAAGACAACACGATCATTGTCGGCGGTATGGGCAACGAGGAGCTGATCAAAGCCCGCGTAAACCAGATCAAAACCCAGATCGAAAATACTACCTCTGACTACGACCGCGAGAAACTCCAGGAGCGCCTGGCCAAACTCTCCGGCGGTGTGGCTGTCCTCTACGTAGGCGCTGCTACCGAGGTAGAAATGAAGGAGAAAAAAGACCGCGTGGATGACGCTCTGCACGCTACCAAGGCTGCTGTAGAAGAAGGTATCGTCCCTGGCGGTGGCGTGGCCCTGGTACGCACCATCAAGGCGCTCGAAGCCGGCCGTGGCGGTATCAATGACCAGTTCCTGAAAGGTGACGTAGGCGTAGGGGTAGCCATCGTGCGCCGCGCCCTCGAAGAACCCCTCCGCCTGATCGTCGAAAACGCAGGCCTGGAGTCTGGTGTTGTTCTCAACGAGGTCCGCAACTCTGACCGCGTGGACTACGGCTTCAACGCCCGCAGCGAAGTATATGAAAACTTCTTCGACACGGGTATCATTGACCCGACCAAGGTGACCCGTACCGCCCTGGAGAATGCTGCCTCTATCGCAGGTCTGCTCCTCACCACCGAGGCAGTCATCACCGACGAGCCCGAGGCCGAAAAAGCTGCTCCTCACGCCCACGGCGGCGGTATGGACGGCATGATGTAAGCTGATCCGTCAGATAGGCTGATACAAAGAGGCTGTCTCAAAAAGACAGCCTCTTTACTTTTTCATTGTTGAGACCTTCGAGGCCCTGACACAGCTCATTGAACACGCCTCTCAAATCAGTGGGTAAGTAACAGTAGGATTATTGGTATTTTATGCGTAATTAAGCCCTTGGAATAAACGGTGTTGTGATAGCGGGGTTGAGTTGGGTAAGTATCAGACATAAAGCATTCATTTTCAGCATAAAGGCTTTTCTCCGCAAGATCGAGGAGCTGGCGCTGTATGTGATTGAACTGGAGAAGAAGGTGGAGGCAGTGAAAGGGTCAACATATTAAAATAGAATCCCATCAGGTATGAAAAGTTATATCTTACTGACAATAAGCCTTGTCGCTGCTCAGGTTGTGATAGGGCAAAAATATCCCTGGGTCTCTTATACAAGGGGCGTGGATGATATTCCAGAGATGATTCACTTTTACGATACGGTGAGCGGGGAGGAGATCAACCGGTTTGATGTGCGGGCACATCAGCCATTTCAGGATTTGCCTTATCCCGTGACTTCAACCGGCCCGTATGGTAAAATATACGACTTAAGCGGTGTCCCGAAGGAGGAGATTGTGGAGCGGCTGCTACCGGGTGTCCGGGATATTTGCCTGAATCAGACACCCCCGGAACTACGGTTTACCAGAAATTACCCGACATTTAGGGCAGGCAATGATGTCTATCACGTGATTTTAATATATCAGTTTGATGTTATAGGTGGCGAGAGAGGACTCTCAGGCATCCATACCATGACGTACATATTGGATCGTGTCGGGCATATCCTTGATACCTTACCCCTTCCCAATGGCGGAAATAGCATGATAGCCTTAACCCCAGATGGGCATTATGCAGGATTTAAAACTACAGATGGAGACCCGGAGGGATGGGGGTGTAACCTCCCAATGCAGACGCATATCTACGACCTCAGCGAGCACAAGATCGTGTATACAGTAGGTGGACAACAATCCCCAATTGTGCTGGGAAACGAAATCGGATTAACATGGTATGAAAGGGGGTTTGACTATGGGACAGACTATTATCAAAGGCTTAACCTGGTAAAAAAAACGGCACGTACGATTACCTTGGATATTTACCGCTATGAGGTACTGTCAAGGAATGAGGCAGGAGTCATTGTAAAATCTGTCAGAGATCAGACCATAACCTTGTTAAGTTTTGAGCGGGATGGTGTGGAGACGCAAATAGTAACCCATTAAAAACACAAAGCGATGAAATTTTTTTGGATTGAACATCATGCCGTTCACCCTGTTTTTAAAACGAAGGAGCTGACGCTGTATGTGATCGAGCTGAGAAGAAGGTGGAGGGGATTAAAACGAAGTAAGAACGGTATGAAACCTATTTTTCTGTTATCCGCCTGGCTGCTGTTAGGCACGGGGCTCTGCTCAGCACAAACAAACTGGGCACTGACCGCTACACGTCAGGCTGCGGCACTGGAGTCGGACACCATTATCAAAGTTATCGAAGACTTTGAGACCGGAAAAGTCTGGCATATTTTCCAGAAAGACCTGGGCGTGAAAGAAGGTGCCAAGTACTATTTCTGCGTCGACAGGTACCAGGCGAAGGCCTTCGGGCTGATCGGTGAGTCAGGGGAGCGGATCTTGCTGCCTGACAATGAGTACATCTTGCACATAGCGACCGATACGCTGATTGTGGTACATAAGGACTATCCCCAGGGCAAGGCCCTGCTCAAGCGTTACCTTATCAGTCCGCAGGGGCTGACCCTCACCGACACAGCATCTGCAGGCATCCCGGATGTGACGAATATCCAGGTATATCGCCGCCTGGGGTTGATTGTGGTGGACAATACGGACGCAGAGACAGGCGAGTACATCATACTGGGCGATCTGCATTTCCGGCCCTTCGCGCGCATAAAACCCTTTGAAGAGGGCGGCTACCGCTGGTACCAGCTTCAGGAATACAGGGATCGGTTTGTGATTACCGCATTCCCGGCAAAGGAGGAAGGAGAGCAGGAAGGGGAGGCGGTGAATATTGAAGTGGATGCCCGGACAGGAAAAATTGTATCACAAACACCAGCCAAGCTACCCCCTGGAGGTATGTATTGGCCCGGAAATCCGGACTATATCATCGGTAACTTGCGCCGAGGACCTACGGACGTACATTCTTTTGTTATAGCTACAGGGGAAAACGGTGAGTATATATGGCAAAAAGATCAGATTTTACCACTTCAGCATCTGGGCTTAGGCATACATGGCAGACCTGGCAGCCAAGAGCTTGTGGTGGTAACACAGCGCACAACCATAGAGCAGTGGGATGCTCGCACAGGCGATGTACGCTGGCAAAATGATCTGTATCCTAAGTATGTAGAACAACATTCAGAAATTCATACTCTTCCTGAGATCAATGTTGGACACATACTTGAACTTGATAATGTCCAAGACTCGGCTATTGCTGTTGTAATAGGCACGTATTCAGAAAATTTGGTAGCAAACTTCCAGCCTGTCCCGGGTATCGGATTATATATCTTAAGCCGCCAAACAGGCAAGGTACTTTTGCATACCCAGCTCCCCGGCGAAAGTTTGTACCACTACCTTCAGTCCTCCGAGCGGGGGTATCGGATTTTTACGGATAAACATATATACAGTTATGAAGCGCAGTAGTAAGATGTTGGAGAGGTGAGTACGTATGGGTTTTGAGCGGAAGATTAAGGCTGGATGCCAGTAAAAGATTCTACCTATTTGGAAAAAACTCATCAAACTTTGAGGCCAGGTTATCAGGGGGCGGGCAAAAGCTGACCGGGCAGGGAATTAGTTTTCCAGAATAAAATTTGGCTGATTCCCTGAACCTTCCTACCTTTGCCGTCCATTGTTTTACGTCAACATTTGTGGTTATATGCCAGTAAAATTAAGACTGAGACGGCAAGGCCGTAAAAACGCTGCTCACTACGCGATCGTGGTAGCAGACTCCCGCTCGCCCCGCGACGGACGTTTTATTGAAAAAGTAGGGTTTTATAACCCGCTCACCGTACCTGCTCAGATCTACGTGGACGAGTCCACCGTGATCAAGTGGATGCAGAACGGTGCCCAGCCTACCCATACCGTACGGGCCCTGCTGCGCCACGCAGGCGTGACCCTGCGGCATGCCCTTGTCAAACAAGGCAAATCTGACGAGGAGATCGAGCGTATCGTAGGCCTGTGGCAGACTGAGCGCGACAAAAAAGCCAAAAAAGTCCTGAAAGTAGATATCAACGGTAAGCCGATGGAGGTTGTACCGGCATCTGCCCGCAAAAAACAATCCGCTGAAGCCGCTGAGTAATCCTGACAGCAGCTAGCTCATCCTGAGGCTGTCTCTTATATGAGCAGCCTCTTTTTGTTGGGCCATTACCTGATACCCTATGGAAAGAACTGAATGTGTAGAAATCGGCTATATCATGCGGGCACATGGTATCCAGGGGGCCATCCGGGTGGTGCTTGACGTGTCAGACATCACGGAGTACCGCCGCCGCCGCCAGTTGTACATGGCCCGGCCCGGCCAGCCCCTCACACCTTGTACCGTGCGCCACTTTCAGGTCGCTACGCCCAAGCAGGCCATCCTCCAGATCGCAGAGAGCCAGGACCGCAATACGGCGGAGGGCCTCGTCGGTACAACCCTGTTTTTCCCCCTCGAAAAACTCCCCAAACTCCCCGAAGGCCGGTTTTATTACCATGATGTCATCGGGTTTCAGGTCGTGGATCTCCAACTGGGGCCGCTGGGGACGGTCCAGGATTTTGTGGACGGGCCTGCCCAGGACATTATGGTCATGGACTACCAGGGACATGAGGTCCTGATCCCCATGACAGATGACTTTGTATTACAGGCAGATATGGAAGCCCGTACGATCGAAACCGACCTGCCGGAAGGGTTGATAGACATCTATCTCGGACAAGACGAGGACGAGACCGACGAACCTGATCCCGCATGACCCGGATAGAGTGGACCCTGGGAGACATCACCCGCATCAGTGCTGATGCCATCGTAAACGCCGCCAATACCTCCCTCATGGGCGGTAGCGGGGTGGACGGGGCCATTCACCGGGCGGGTGGACCTGAGATACTGGAGGCTTGCCGCCAGGTGGTGGCCCGGCAGGGCGGTTGCGCTACGGGGATGGCCGTAATCACGCCGGCTGGACGACTGCCTGCCCGGTATGTCATCCACACAGTGGGGCCTGTCTGGCGTGCTGAAGCAGACACCCACCTCCGGGACCTCCTGGCCCAGTGTTATCACAACAGCCTGCACCTGGGTGCTGCACACGGCGTACGCACCATTACCTTTCCCAATATCAGCACCGGCGTTTATCATTTTCCCAAATCCGTCGCGGCATCGGTAGCCACCAGGGCGGTACAGGCCTATGTGGCAGCACATCCGGACGCATACGACCGGATCTGTTTTGTATGTTTTGAGGCAGAAAACGCCCGGCTCTATCAGGCACTCCTCGGTACCCCGGCAACGGAACAGCCATGATTTGCGTATGTGTCTGAGAATAGTTGTATCTTAGACCTGGAAATCTCTGTCATGCGCGTACGGGCAATACATACAATCCTGTGGCTGGTGCTGGGAACCCTGACGGAAGTCCGGGCGCAGGGACCTGTGATTTCTGACCGGTTTTATTTGTTTCATGACGAAGAAACCGGCGAATCCCTGCTCTGGGGCAACCTCGACCCGATCGAGATCGGAGCCAATGCCCCTTCCGGCTGGGAGCTCACCCGGGGCCGCCAGCGCCTGGAGAAGTTCAGCCGCCTCCGCTGGAATGTCCACATGGTGTATCCCTATGCCCGCAAGGTATCAGCAGTCTTGCAGGAAGTAGATGCCCATATCCAGACCCTGCCTACCGAAAAAGCCCGCAAAGCCTATATCAAATCCCGCGAGTCCGCCCTGTTTGGGGAGTATGAAGACGATCTCCGCCACATGACCCGCTCCCAGGGCAAGGCCCTCGTCAAACTGGTATGCCGCCAGACCGGTAAGTCCTCCTTTGACCTCATCAAAGAAAACAAAAGTGCCGCCGCAGCCATATTCTGGCAGTCTGTCGGGATGGTATTTGGCATCAACCTCAAGTCTATCTATGACCTGGAGGAAGACATGATGATCGAAGAGATCGCCCGCGAACTGGACAATGGCGGATACAATATCTACTGGAAACAGTACAATTATACCCTGAACTGATCGCGGGCCTTACAGACCGCTCCCGTGAATATGGAAGTCAGATCAGGCCGACCGGTATGCCGAGGGGTGATAAGTTTTGATATGCGGCCCCATAAAAATCCGCGCATAAATCCGGATCGCTGCCAGTCCATCCACAATCAGGCCCAGGGCCACAACCCCGGCCAACAGCAGTTGGTCTTCATGGATATGGCTGAGGATGAGGTCCTCCCCGATGCATGAAGGGGTAATCGGAAATCCCGTGATACCCAGACATGCCAGCAGAAAAATCATCGCAGCAGGTGCATATTCATAGATATGCCCATGAAACCGGGCCAGGTCCAGCGACTCGCGCCGATTCAGCCAGGCCAGACACAGATACCCTGTCAGGCCTGCCAGGGTGATGCCGCTCAGGTACAGAAGGGTATGTTCCATCTCAAAGTATTCATTAAAAGAGATGGCCAGGGCAATCCAGTAGTGATTCATCAAGATCAGGAGCCAGCTCATGCGGACCTTGTGGCGTGCGGTGAAGGACTTGAGGACCAGCATCAGGCCAATGGCTGCAAACAAAACGGGCAATCCCTGTCTAAGCCACCCGGGCAACCAGGCCTCATACCAGCGGGAGGCCACCCCCAGGAGATAGGCCGGTATCACAATAGTCAGCACCCGGTCGTGGGTGAGAAAATTCAGGCGGTTGCCGGCCCATTTAAGGGGATTCCAGAGGAGGCGGTACATGAGGCTGTCGAGATTCCACTCCTTGAGACTGAGGATGTACAGCGTAAGGCGGAGCCTGGGCGGCAGAAAAGCAGCCGTATAGCCGGGTTGGGGCCCTTCATAAAACTGCTCCCGGATGCGGTAACTCACGATAGAGGGAGAGATCAGCAACTGATAGGTACGGAGAAAGGCATTGCCTGCAAAATGAAACAAGGCAATATGGCGCCAGCCCAGCGCAATCTCAATAAACATAAGGCCGATCTGCGCAATAGAAGCGTAGGCAATCTGACTTTTGGCTGAGGTCTGCACCCTCGCGATCCCCGTAGTGACCAGGGCTGTGGTCAGTCCCAGCAGGCCTGTCGCGACCCGCATGATGTGCTGGTGTTCCCAGAAAGGAAAGGTCCGCAGCATCAAAAACACCCCGATATGGACGGATAACGATCCGTAGAAAATAGCTGAGGAAGGCGTAGGCCCCTCCATCGCCCGCGGTAACCAGGATGAAAATGGCAACTGGGCTGACTTGGCTGCGGCAGCCAGCAGCAACATCAGGGAGATAAAAGTCCCCGTCCAGGAGTGCTGGGCCAGGTGCTCATGGACCCGCTCATAGTTGAGCAACTGCTGAAACGTGATGTTCTCGTGCCAGAGGTGGTGACTCATCCACATCGCGAGCAAGATGCCCACATCACCGATCCGGTATATGGAAAAAACCTTAACCGCATGTTTGACGGGCAGGTATCGGTTGCGGTAAAAAGCAATGAGCAAAAAGGAAGAAACACCCAGGATTTCCCATCCGATAAACAACGTCTCCAGGTTGCCTGCGCAAATGGTCAGGTTGTAACCCGTGAAAAAAAACAGGATGGTATAAAAAAAACGTTTATACCCCCTCTCCCGGTGCAGATAGTGGTGGCTGTACCGGATCACCAGAAAGGCCAGGATCGTGCCCACCACCAGGTACACCATCGTGATCCGGTCCACATACAGGTCAATAAAAAACTCATACCCTGCCGTACGGTAGAGTACGATTTCTTTGATGTCCGTGACCGGGTGTCCCTGATACAGCCATACCGAGCCCAGGATGACGACGGCCAGCAATTGGAGCGTCACGACTGCAAAGGTCAACCCGGCGATGAGTCGCTCATGGTGTCGGGGCAGTATGAGGCTTATACAAAACCCGATCGCGGGTATCAGCACAAATACAGGCAAAAAAGCTGTCATAAGGATGGGTTGTGAAGTAGGTATACTGGAAAATTTTCCTGGCGGGAGGCCAGCAGGGGCGCCAGGTCCGGGATGGTCTCCAGGTGCCGGGTCACCGGATGATAAGGCACCAATTGCCCTGATTGGTAACAGTAGAGTGACCGGGTTTCGGGTTCGGCCACGACCAGCAGGATCCACTCCAGCGCAAACCACGCCGCCGTCGCAGGATGCTGCGCGAGGATAGCCAGGACCACCTCCGGCTGATGCTCTATGATCATCAGCAGCCGCACCGGGTCGTGTACCTCTACCATCTGGACCGGAAGACCCGGACGCAGATCACCGTCTATTCCATTGGCGACGCCGATCAGGCCCATGACATTGTGCGGGAGTTTGGAGCCTGCGCCCAGCTTTTCATTGTCCACCCGGGAGAAGTAATACTCCAGATTGATCCCGCCGCATACGGGGGCAGCCGCCTGAAGGATGCCGGCCAGGTATATGCCGTCCGGGTCTTGCTGGTAGTCGTAGGAGTTGAGAAAAGACCTTCGGTCCAGAAACAAACCCCGGCTCAGGGAGCGTCGTCCGATAATACACAGGGCATTGGTCGCGTGATTGAGCTCGGGTCGTGGCTCAAAGATAGATACCGACCGAAGACGCACCTGCTGGTGTACCTTGCCCGCAGACCGGGCCGTATTGACCATCTCAAACCTGCGGGAGCGTTCCTTTGCGTTCAGGTCCAGGGCCTGCTCAAAGAGGAGGTTGATCTCCGCATGCAGGGTGTCCAGCCCGCCGGGAAGCGTGTGGGTGTCATAAAACACGACATCATCCCGGGTCGTGTCCCGCAGCCCGCCGACAAACCAGGTCTCCTCCGGGATCACCAGGCCGCGGGCATGCAGCATGTGCCGTACCGCAGGGGTATTAGCCATGATCGCAAAGGCACGGGCATTCACAGAGCCGGCACGACCGGAGCAGGCACCACAATCATAGGCAGCATAGTGGGGATTATTGACAGAACTGGCGCCATGCCCCACCACATACACCAGCGGGGCAAAATCACGCACCAGCCCGATGCTGCGCAGGACCTTTTCCACCCGGTCAGCCATTTCGGCCACCGTAAAACCTACCTGCAGGCCATCCTGTATCGTAGGCGGCTCATCACTTTTCACCACCAATTGGGCTGTGTGGTCCATATGCCGGAGGGCAGAAGCAGTCGTCGGGCCCGCTCCCGGCATAAAAACCTGCCAAAACAACTTCAGGGCAGACCAGTATCCCAGCGTCTGGCTGATCAGCCACCCACCATGTGCGGTATGGGCATGCCGCGTGAAGTGCGGGTCACGGTCATTTCGTGTTCCCGCCCCGGTTTCGTAAATCAGGTGGCGCGGGGTCACCGGTGCCGGACAGACCTTCGTATAAAACTTGCCTCCGTCCGGCTGATAGTAGGTTTCGATCCCAAAAAAACCAGGTGTACCAAAGGTTTCGCAGGCAGGAGCCAATTGTTCCAGGTAACGCCGGAACGAACACTCGCGGTCGTCTATACAAAACAAAGCCTGAAACCGGGGGCCTGACACCCCTGTGGGTTGTGATGGCGGCAGGGGCGGGAGCTGCCGGAGGCCAGCCAGTACCTGATCAAAATAACTCCACTCGAAGGATAGTTGCCAGAGGCGGAGGGCTTCGCTTTTTTCATCGGGCAGTACCGGGGCAAATAATCCTTCAGGTGGGGTACGCAGATGTGCTGACAGTGGCTCCCAACTGTGCCCGAGTGCAGATTCCAGCGCGTCTATCTCCAGCAGACATTCAAATACAACCAGGTCATGCAGCGACAGCGGGCGGGGGATCAGCAGGGTCTCAGGGTGATCTTCGATGGCAGAGATAAGCCCGGACCAACCCTGATGTGCAAACTGCTGGTCAAACAAATAACGCTCATACCAGACACGATCACCCACCAGGATCCCCAGCAGATCAGGCAGGTGACACGCGCTGTTCATCAGGAGACTGCGGGCACGCCGGGTCTGAAACAAGCTGGACATGGAGGAACGCTCCAGGGTCCGGAGGGCCTCCAGAAATCCCTGCTCTGCTACCGGAAACCGCCAGATGGCAATACCCTGATCCAGGTAGCTGCATACCACCCTAAACAACAAGGGATGTACGACAGCATCCAGGTCCACCGCAGCGTGTTGTTTCCACCGGGCCCGCAGTGCCCCGATACGGGGCGGGGCCGGGTCGTCATAGGGGGTTGAGAGCAGCCGGGTGCGCCACTCGCCTGCTTGCTCGCCAGCTTCCCGGGTCAGTACGTGCAGGAGGATGTCATCGCTGATTCTGCCCTGGTGATACAGCGATCGGTATTCCTCCAGGGAGAGCGATGTTTTGTACCCAAATATAGCAGATGCGTGACGCAGCGCCTCAAAAAACGGCTGATCGTCAAATGCGTGCAGGGAGTTGTGATGAATAAAATCTTTCAGCGGTGCCTGAGAGGGCAGGTAATGCTTCAGGTCATGGAGTACCTGATGCTCGTCAAATGAGCTACTTACAACGTGATGCATGTTGTGTTCTGATTAAAAAAACAGGTATAACAGGCACAAGTATTTAGTTAAAAAAGGTCTGATACTGAAGTATCAGGGCATTTTTGTGGTCCGATAGGGTCCCGCCTGCATCATAGATCGGGCGATATTGCCAGGCGGCAGTCAGCTTGCTGGTATGACTGGTCAGGAGCCAGTTGATACCCATATCTGTAAAATCCATCGGACGCGTCAGCCGATCATACCGGGCATGTTGGAGCGTTACATACGGCATGAAGGTCGTATGGCCTATCAGGTTGTCCCGGAGTTTATATCCTGCCTGGGCATAGGCTGAGAGGCCGGTTCCGTAGGCAGGAAACCCGTTTCCGCTGCCGTTGAGTACATCGGAGCGGGTCGTGCCATTTACGGGATTCATCACAGCCAGATTTCGGAGATAGCCCGGCCCAAAGTCAAAATAGGCTATGACCCCATAGAGGCTCAATGCCTGGCCTTTGGAACCAATAGGCGCATCATAGTACACATCGGCTGCTACCTGTAGCAGGTCTGAGTCCACCGTATCTGCCCCCGTATCCAGATGCCACATGGCTTGGGGCTGATACTCCATACCCGCGCCGAGGTTGAAGACTGTTTTCTTGCCATGATAAGTACCCGCCAGATAAGGCGTCTGGTTAGACTCCTGATCCAGAAACTGATACTGAAAATACCCGCTCCACTGCTTATGGGCTGGCTTGGAAGAAAAATTAGACACAGCTTGGGGCGAGGGTGAGTAGCCTGCGGCCCGCTGAAACGCCATCGGATCAGAGACTGCTATCCGATAGTCAAGTTTGCCGAGTTTACCTTTGGCATATATACCCAGTTTTCGCAAAAACTGGTCAGTGACATCATTCGTTGATTGTAAAAACAGCGGGGCGTCAACCCCCAGGATGCTGCCCACTGCCGGTGAGCAAAACCGGGCAAAGCCACCCCAGGCCGTAAGTCCGGCACCCAAGGAGAGTTTTTTATGGACGATCATATACTCGCCAGCCGCGTCGTGAACAAAAAAGCCTAACTTCCGGTCAGAAAGACTGTTGAAGTTGTTTTCCCCAAATTGACTGTAGATGAACACCCGATCGGTGAGTTGCCCAAAAAACTGCACTCGGTATCGGCGGATGCCAATGTCTGAGCCGCTCTGCATGGGATATCCATAACGTGTGCTGCCGGGATTGTATCCCTGGCTCCTCACCCATATCTGATTTATGAGGGTAAGCTTCACATAATGAGACCCATTCTCGTTAAGATAAAATTTACCCTCTTTCAGCGTTTGAGAAAAAACTGGCAACATCAGCCCCAATCCAACCAACATAGTACTTAAACAGTTGTACCAACAGGTCTTTTTCATTTTTTTCGGGCAGACAAGTGGTGATTGGAAATGGGGGTATGCGTTTCAAGCCCGATGATGCTGACGGTGCCACCCTGTGCCTCATAAGCATGTTGGTAGTGGTGGAGGTTTTCCATCACGGAGTGGTCTATCAGTTGGGTATCCTGCAAGTCAATGGTTATGTGAAAACCCGGCGGGATAGACTCCAGTTTGTCCTTGATTCCCATATAGTTGGAGAAAATAGCTGAGCGGGAGAGTTTGACCAGATATTCATTGCCTTCAAACGAGACCTCAATCGGGCTTTTAAAAAGAGAGGAAACGGGTGCTCCGTGGAAGAGGTGGATGATCAGCTTGAGTGCAATACCGGCCATTATGCCTACCAGCAAATCTTCAAATAGGGTAAAAAATATCGTCACCAGAAAAATAGCCAGTTGTTCCCATCCGATTCTGAACGTCTGAGCAAACTCACGGGGGTGTGCCAGCTTGATACCGACGGTGATCAGCATGGCAGCCAGAGCAGTATTGGGGATCAGTTCGATCAGATGGACGGCTAATACGACAAAAACAAGCATAAATACCCCATGAAAAAAATTGGCCCATCGGGTATGTGCACCGCTGGATACATTGGCAGAGCTGCGTGCGACTTCAGATATCATCGGCAGCCCGCCCAGGATAGCCGCAACCACATTGCCGATTCCGATCGCGATCAGATCGCGATTAGGGTCAGACCGGCGCTTCCACGGGTCCAGCAGATCTATGGCTTTGACGGTCAGCAGCGACTCCAGACTCCCCACTAGCGTAAACATAAGGGTGTACTTGATAAATATTCCTATCGCTGCAACACCATCAAATGCAATGTTTATCTTAATATTGTCAACCAGGTTTCCGATATGAACCAGGGCATACGCAGGTTCTGTATGCTGAAAGTCCATGATCAGCTCCGCCGGAATCGCTACCAGCAAAACCACCAGCGGGGCCGGGACGGCTTTTAGAAAAGGCACTGTGACATTGTGCCAGCTCATCATAATCCAGAGGCTAATGACACCTATCAGGGATGCTTTAGGATCCAGATGGGTGATAAATGCAGGAATTGAGGCCAGTAGTTCGAGCGGCCCTTTGTTGGCAGTCATAGCAGGGTCCACGTCTAACAGGATTGGTATCTGCTTGGCGATAATAATCAGCCCAATCGCAGCCAGCATCCCATGTACGGCTGAGAGCGGGAAAAAATCTACCATTTTGCCCCATTTGAGGACCCCAAACAGGATCTGGATTACCCCGGCAGCAGCAACGGCTCCCAGTGCCAGATGCCAGCCCGTTTCGCCGCCGCCAAACTCCGCGACGGCACCCGCCACAATGACAATCAGCCCTGCTGCCGGACCTTTGATGGTCAGGGGAGCGCCTGACATAAAACTCACCAGGATACCCCCGATAATGGCGGTCACAAGGCCCATCAAGGGCGGGAAATCAGAAGCCTTGGCAATACCGAGACTCAAGGGCAGGGCTAGCAAAAATACGGTAAAACCTGCCACTGCATCTGTCGTGAGATGCTTACGAAATCCAGCCCATCCGTCAAGCGGATGCTGGGATACGTTTGTATCTTTCATCTTACAAAAGGTAAGTCAACAACAAAACCTCCAAAATAGCTTGGAAACAGAGTCTGTCAGATATTATCTGAAGGATGACATTTCGCGAAATGCTAAATGTCTTGAGAAAACCTCATCCTGCCGGGGAGACAGGATGCATACCAACCCCACATACGTTGGTAGGCTCAGAGTCTGAAATTACTGAATAGAATGAAGAGGGAGGTGGCAGTCGGGTAGGGGAAAAGTTCACCAAGTGCATTAAAGACAACTTTTGTTGTGCCGGTAGACCGACAAAACACCCGAATGTCCCCTACTGGTACATGAAAAGATTGTAAGTCTTCTTCGGACAGTTCTTCCGGGCAAATCAGAAGACTATGATGATGCGTAACAGGCAGCGGACTGGTGCGTAGGGAGCATACCACCATTCTATGCGCACCTGCGTCAGCATGAAGCGCATACCCTGCCAAACCCAGCAAGAGTAATAAAGGAAGTAAGGACCTATAGCCTTTTTTGATTACGCTTAACATACCTATAGTAAAGTAGGGACAACTTTAGCTGAAAAGCAATAACAGATTTGCCCAAAGCTTTGCACTGTCTATAAAAAAACCAGGCCTGCCTTCGCAGTACCTGGTCTAAACACCACACACAATGTACAATCGTTACATAAGATCACCCCATTTGGAATATAACGAACAAATGAGGTTCCAGCGTTGTTTCCGGCTGGTAAATATTTCATGGACTGGATTCCCTGCGGGCAGCCCGGGGTGTTGACAGGTTGCTGCGATTGTTATTCAAATTCTGTGCAAAAGCCAGGATGACCCAGCACAAGGTAGTAATTAATCGTGTAAGATTTTGGAATAAAAAAATAAAAATGACGGTTAAAATCCCTAAAAATAACCAGAAAAGCATTTCCAGAAGATGTTAGATACAACTAAAAAACCCGCAGAAAGAGGATCTGCGGGCACAGGTTGGCGGGGTCACCGGCTGCGACATTCTCATCCTGACACGGGCAGTTTCCATTCCGGCAGAGAGGGGTATCAGCGCCGGTGGTTGTGGATTTTGTCGTAGGTACCTCCGGTGAGAATGTCCCGGATATTGTCTGACGCCAGGAAATCATGGGGGAATCCCAGCTCAATTTTGCTGACTTCGTGGAGGCGCTGCAAGTACTCAGCAGGAATCTCAAAGGCCGTGGCTCCGAGGCAATCCTCGATCTGACTCAGGGCCCTGGCCCCCACGATCGGGACCACAACCTGGTTTTGCTGCCGGGTCCAGTTGATGGCGACCTGGGCCGGAGATACCCCGAGGGCTTCGGCCACGGCCACGACTTCCTTTACGATTCGGGTATTGGCCTCGCTGAGGCGCTGGCTGGTGGCCGTGAGGCGGCGCGGGTCTTCGCTCTCCCGCAGGTACTTGCCCGTAAGGGCACCACCAGCAAGAGGCGCCCAGGGCGTCAGGGCCAGGTCCAGGGCACGGGCCATCGGCAGGAGCTCACGCTCAGGGGTGCGCTGGAGCAGGCTGTACTCCACCTGTAGCGCCACAAAGGGTGACCACCCCCGGAGGTCGGCCAGCATATTGGCCTGGGACACGATCCAGGCAGGGGTGTCAGAGACCCCCACGTAGAGTACCTTGCCCTGCCGAACCAGGTCGTCCAGCCCCCGCATCACCTCCTGCACCTGGGTCGTGAAGTCCCAGGCATGGACCCAGAGCAGGTCCACATAATCGGTCATCATCCGCTTCAGGCTGCCCTCGACCGACTGCATCATGTTCTTGCGGTGATTACCGGAGGCATTGGGATCATTCCGGCGGTTAAAAAGGGTGTATTTGGTCGCCACAACAAATTTCTCCCGGTTGGCGGCGATAAATTCTCCGACAAATTTTTCACTCGTTCCCTCCGTATAACGGTTGGCAGTGTCAATAAAATTGCCGCCTGCCTGCACATAGGCATCAAAGATACGCTTGGACTCGTCATAGGTAGCACCCCAGCCCCATTCGGTGCCGAAGGTCATGGTACCCAGACATAACTCAGATACGCGCAGGCCGCTGCGGCCCAGTAGTTTGTAGTTCATAGTCAATGAGTTGTATCGTCAGGATCTGGCAGTTGGGTCTTTGATCCGATTCGCCTAACTTAGGCAAAAAAGGACTGCATGCGAAATACTTTATTCACCGCTCCGGATGTCCAGCGTGGTATATATGTAAACGGCCTGGCCGGGATTCGTCCGCTGATCCCGACAGACCCGGATGCCCTGGAGGCAGCCGCCCGCCGCCGGATGTCACCCGAGGCATACGCCTATATCGCAGGCGGGGCCGGTACCGGCCTGACCATGACCGCCAACCGGCGGGGTTTTGACCCCCACCAATTGGTTCCCCGGATGCTCCGCGACGTCTCCGTCCGGGACTACTCCACCTCCCTCCTGGGCATGAACCTGCCGTTGCCCCTGCTCCTGGCACCCATCGGCGTCCTGGAGATGGTCCATCCTGCGGGAGACCTTCCGGTAGCGCGGGCCGCTGCCAGCCTGGGCATTCCCATGATTTTTTCTAACCAGGCCTCCGTCCCGATGGAAACCTGTGCCGCTGAGATGGGAGACAGCCCCCGCTGGTTTCAGCTCTACTGGAGCAAGTCAGACGAGCTGGTAGTCAGCCTGGTACAGCGTGCAGAGCGTGCCGGCTGCCGGGCGATTGTGGTCACCCTGGATACCACCCTGCTCGGCTGGCGTACCCGCGACCTGGACCTGGGGTACCTGCCGTTTTTGCAGGGCAGGGGGATCGCACAGTATGTAGCTGATCCCGTATTCCGGCGCCTGATGGAGCAGCCCGAACCCGCCCTGCCAGGCCGCAACGTCACCTTCCAGGCCATCCGGGCCCTGATCGGGCTGACCCGGCGGTTTCCGGGATCCTTCTGGGGCAACCTTCGCTCAGGTGCGCCCCTGACGGCCGTGCGCAAGTTTATCAGCTTATATTCCCGCCCGTCCCTGACCTGGGACGACCTGGCCTTCCTGCGGGCGCATACTCGTCTGCCCGTCCTGCTCAAGGGCATCCTGCACCCTGATGATGCCCGCCGTGCCCTGGACGCCGGGATGGACGGGATCATCGTCTCCAACCACGGCGGGCGGCAAGTGGACGGGGCCCTCGGGGCGATAGAGGCCCTGCCGGGGGTGGTGGCAGCCGTCGCGGGCCGTGTGCCGGTACTCATGGACAGCGGGATCCGCACCGGCGCCGATATGCTCAAGGCCCTGGCCCTGGGAGCCTCCGCCGTCTGCCTGGGGCGTCCCTACGTGTATGCCCTGGCCCTCGCCGGGCAGGCTGGGGTAGTGGCTGCCCTGCAACACCTGGCCGCTGATTTTGAACTGGCGATGGCCCTGACCGGCTGTGCCGGGATCCGTGAGATCTCTCCGGACCTGCTGCACAGGCGGGCAGGTCAATAATTCTGCCGGGGCGGCGTTATCTTCCCGGTGAGGGCATGTCCCTGCTTGTGATTTTTCCGTATCTTGACCCCGTCCATGACGATCCTAAGCTGATACCTGATATGAATACCCGCATTTGGCTGGCTGCTGTATCCCTGTTAGGGCTGGGCCTGAATGCCTGCCAGCCCTCCTCTCCGTCTGCGGGCACAGTTCCTGCCGGACATGACAGTGTGGCAGCCACCGTCGCACCCGCCGACCGGCCTTTTGTCCTGGCCGACTCGCTCCCGGACCTGGCCCGGCTGACCGCGCCTGATCCCGCCCTGGTCACCCGCCTCACAGCCTATGCCCGGCAGGTACTCCGGCGCGAAAACCTTCAGCAAGAAGCCGACCTGGAGCGGTTGTTTGACGAGCGTGCACAACTCATCCCGCTCCTGACCAGGATCATCCCCGAAGACGTGGAAGGCACCCATCCAAAGGTGGCTGCCGAACTCGAACGCATCGGGATAGGGCTCACCATGGCAGAGGGGATCGTCACTGGGGTCGCGCCGGCACCCGTGCTCACAGACCTGACAGAGGCCTGGGGCGGACCCGCTTTTAAGGCATATCTGACCTTTATCTACGCCCACGCCCAAACCCTCAGCGGCGAGTACCCTTACCTCAACATGGAGCCGTACAAGGACATGATCCTCACCGGAGAGGTGCTTCAGTCGTATAAAGATGAACCGTATTTTGACAAAATAAGCGACCAGTTTTATGAAGCGCTGGACGCTTTTACGGATATACACTTTGTGCAGGAAGGAGACGAAAACACCCGCAGCCTGCCCACGCTGCTTGTCGGCGGGGCCAGCCTCGACCCCTATCCCGGCTCGACCACCCTCGACGAGCGCAAGGCCCTCGCCAAGTCCCGCTCCCGGTACAGCAAGGTCATCGCCAATATCCTGCGTAATCCCTCTGCGATGGTCAGGGACGGAGATCATCTGTACCTGATTGTGGTAGACTGGCGCCCCAGCCAGCGCGAGGCCCGCAAAGCCGTCCACCAGTACCTCGACCGGGGCCTCGACGTGCCCCACTATCTCAGCGTCAAACGGGGGGATGGTACCGAGCAGTTTGCCATTGTGTATCGTTTTTTTGACTCAGAACCCCAGGCCAATACCGCCCTGGAAACTGCCCTGCTCACCCTGCCCGACGCCCGCCTGTATTATATCAGCCGCGAAGGTGGCGAGATGTACGAGCTGGGGCCAGGAGAATAATCAGGGTGCTCAGGGCTGATATTCCCCTCCTGCGGAGGGGAGACGCGGGTCAGGCCGGGTGTCTGTGCCGCCAGGGTAGCAACGGGGTGGTTACCTCCCCGCGATGCGCAGCACCCGGGAAAAGGGCTGAGCAGGCGCTCCTCAGCGCCGTATGCCTGCGGGGCGGCCTGCCGGACCGCCCCTACGTGTCCCCGGCCAGATGCGCAGCGTCGTGGGCCGGGGTCTCCCGGAGAGTCGGGTGTGATAGTTTGCCTTGCTGGAGGCCCCGGATCAGGCTCATACTTCGCTGTCCGGGGACCGCAGGCGCATCCCTGCGCCGTCGCCGAAGCCCGGTTATGCCTGCGGGGCGGCCTGCCGGACCGCCCCTACGTGTCCCCGACCAGATGTGCAGCGGCCTGGGCCGGGGTCTCCCTGAGAGTCGGGTGTGATGTATTGTATTGCTGGAGGCCCCGGATCAGGCTCATACTTCGCTGTCCGGGGACCGCAGGCGCATCCCTGCGCCGTCGCCGAAACCCTATAGAATAGCACCCATCAATTTTTTGATCAGCAGTAAGATTTACAGGCGGAGACTACATTCTGTCAGGTAATTTTTATATTTACGCAAGACATATTTTTGTACGCTGACATGGAAAAAACAACCCTGGTTTCGCATATCGAGTCTGTACTCGGAAGACCTTTATTTCCTGCGCCCATACGCCCGCACGACCCCCTGGGCGGCCTGATGGCGTACAAAACCGATACTCCCAAGTACCAACTGGACGAAACCGGTAACCTGATCGGGCTGAACCTGGCCAATACTGGCCTGACGGATATACGCTGGACCCGGATAGGGGATCATCCAGACTGGAATGATGAAACCCTCCAGGCACTCAACCTTAGTGATAATGAGATCACAGGGTTTGAGCTGTCTGTCAACGCTACACAGCTTCGCTACCTCAACCTGAGCGACAACAAACCCCTCACCACCGTCCGACTCCGGGGGCTGATGCACCAGCTCGTCCGGCTCGATGTGCAGGACGCTGCCCTGACGGAACTCGTACTGCCCGCAGGGCTGGACAGCCTGGAAGTACTCACCGCTGGCGGGAACCAACTGGAAGAGTTTGTCCTTCAGGCAGATTGTCCCAGGCTATGGCTGCTGGATATAAGCCGTAATCAGCTCACCAACATATGGTTGCCAGACAGGTGTGATGCACTCAGGTACTTATATCTTCGGAACAACCAACTCCAGACACTGAACCTGACAGGCAGATGGGAGGCGCTGCAAGTACTGGACTTGCGCCACAATCAACTGCAATCCCTCCCGGATCAACTGCTGGACATGTCCGCCCTTCGCGAGTTATACCTGTTTGGGAATAACAGCCTGACGGATGTTTCGGCTGAGGTGATCTCCTCAGATGAAAACGGCAACTCCTATGAGACCGTGATCCCGGTGCTGCGCTCCCGCCGCAAGAGTGATGCTGCCCGTTTGTTTGAGGCCAAAATGGTACTCGTCGGCAACGGCGGGTCCGGCAAAACGTCTATCCGGATCAAACTCCTGGATGAAAGTGCCCCCCTGCCCCCTCCAGGAGCAGAAGGGCGTACGCCCGGGTTGGACACGGCGGTTTATCATGTGAAAGACCTGGCACCTGCCCTGACAGGGTTATCAGAACCTGTTGATTTTAAGCTTAATATATGGGACTTTGGCGGGCAGGGCCGGTACCGTGAGGTCCAGCAGTTATTTTGCAGCCGCAAGTCTCTCTACCTGTTTGTCACCGCACATGACGACCTGCCGACTGCTGAGGAATACGTGGGGTTTGAATACTGGCTTTCGATGGTCAATGCATTTGCGTATGATGAAGCGGACAATAGTACCAGCCCGGTGATTTATGTGGTGAATAAAATTGACCAGGAGGAAAAACTCGTACAGGAGGAAACCGTCAAACAAAGCTTTAGCAATATTGCCCGGTTTGTCAGGATCAGTTGTGAGAAACTGACCAATTTTGATCAATTGAGGGAGGCTATCGAGCAAACGCTGCCCCGCGTCAGCAAAGACATTTTCCATACCCCATACACCGTCAACTGGCTCAATGTCAAGGCTGATCTGGAACTAATCCAGCAACGCGGCCGTCATCATATCCCCCTGGGCGAGTACCTGGAAGTCGCCAGCCGCTTCAACCTCGACGAGCAGGAGGCACATGCCTGGCTGGTGATCCTGGACCGGATCGGCGCAGTGATTTACGTCGGCAGAGACTCCGCCCTCAGGGACATGGTAATCCTGAATCCCGCCTGGATCAAGGATGCCATGTACAAAGTTATTGACAGTTCCCTGCTACAGGACGAAAACGGAGCCTTAAAACCCTCACATTTTAATATCGTCTGGCCTGGTTATACCCCCGATGAACACCAGAAACTCCTGCACCTGCTGCTGGCCTACCGTATGGCCTATGAGCATCAGGATCGTTTTGGGAAGGTATCTTATATCATTCCGGCCTTGCTGCCAACACAGACTCCGACTTTGCCTGCGCATCTTCAGCATCCGGATTTTGTGATCAGGTTTGAATATGCTCCGTTTTTGCCCCCCGGCACCCTCAACAGGCTGATTGTCTGGGTGAAGTCCGGTTTAGCAGCCAAACCTGCTGATACCAGTGAACGTACGGAGATCGAGATATCCAACGACCTGATGTGGCGGGGCAATGCCGTCTTATATGAACCTGCACTAAAAACGCATGCACACGTGTGGGAAAACTGGGATGAAAAGTGGATCGGGGTCAAGCTCTTTGGCAATGAGCCCTGGAAAATGTACCACATCCTCACACGGCTGCTGGCGGACATCGCCCAGGAACTCAAACAATCCCGGTACATACACCGCGTGGACTTTGTGCCGATGATCTACCGGAAAGGCAAGTGGAAAAAACTGAACGATCTGATGGACGAAAATATTAACCCTTTTCAAGTCGAACCTACCGATAACACCTCTCCTATGCACCCGATCGAATCCCTGATTGCGCAAGGCCGCGTCTCAGAAGCACTTGATGAGCTTCTCAAAATCGCGCCTGATACCGAGCGAAATACAGTTCTCAGCCTTAAAACCCGTCTGTCGGAACTGGAGGGCAAAAAACGAAGAGGTGTTATTGCCTCAAGTGAAGAAGGCATGGAGCGTAACCAGATTGTAGATTCGGCGCTGAGTACCCTAAGGCTCATATTAAACCGCCCCAACACGCCCCCGGCAGGACCTCCCGCTGACCCCGTGCAGGTTCCCGCGTCTTCACCTACGTCGGAAAAAGCCCCTGAAAAAATCCTCTTCCTGGCTGCCAGCCCGGTGGATGAAGCACAACTACAGACAGATATAGAGTTTAAGGCCATCCGCCAGCGGCTGAAAGCGGCTACCCAGCGGGATTTATACGAATTACTCATGCCGGAAATCCGCCTCCGGATAGAAGAGTTGGTCCAAGCGATGAACCAAAAACCGCAGATTGTTCATTTTGCGGGGCATGGCATCGCAGCGGGTATTATGATTGAAAACGACCAGCAGGAGGCAATGGCGATGCCGCTACCTTCCATACGCCGGTTGTTCAGGCAGCACCAGGATGCGGTCAGGCTGGTCATACTCAATGCCTGCTACTCCGCTGACCAGGCAGCCGAAATCTCCAAACTGGGGATTTATGTCATCGGCATGAATGCGCCTGTAGGAGACATGGCCGCCATCAGTTTTGCAGAGGGCATTTACCTCGGATTGGGAGCAGGCAAATCCGTCGAAAAAGCCTATGACGATGCCATGATCATCATCGAAGCCAAACATCCTGCTTTTGCAGGGGTACCGGAGGTCTGGAAGGACGGTCAGAAACTGGCACTATGATCCAGGCCTGGACCACCTACCACGAGACCCTCCCCGGCGGATATACCTTTGAGATGGTCCGGATCGAGGGAGGCCTGTTTGAAATGGGCAATCCGGCCCCCGATGCTGATAGCCCGCAGCGGCCTGTCCATACCGTCAGCCTGGCTCCGTACTGGCTGGGTACTGTGCCGGTGACCCAGGCCTGCTGGCTGGCCGTTACAGGTAATAACCCAGCCCGGTTTCCAGGGTTGGACCGTCCGGTCGAAAACATCAACTACGAGGACATCGCAACCCGTTTTTTACCAGCCCTGATCGCCCAGACAGGACGACCCTACCGGCTCCCGACGGAGGCTGAGTGGGAGTACGCTGCCAGGGGGGGCGCCCTAAGTGAGCACTACCTGTATGCCGGGAGTGATAAGTTGGCAGCAGCAGGCTGGTACGACCAAAACAGCGGACGGGAAACCCATCCTGTACGCCTGCTTGCGCCCAACGAGCTGGGTCTGTACGACCTGAGCGGCAATGTCTGGGAAATATGCAGCGATTGGTACGATGATACCACCTATTACAAGATTTGTCTGCGGCAAGGGATTGTCCACAACCCCACAGGACCAGCGTCGGGCACCCACAAGGTCATCAGGGGCGGGAGTTGGTATCAGGGCATAGGGTTTGACTTGCATGTGCGGTTTCGGACAGTGCCTGACACCCATAGCGAGAACGGAGTGTACAACTGCGGCTTCAGACTGGCTTATTCTGAATAGAAGTGTATCACGTGCAGCATTCTCCTGGTATGACCCAAACCCTCCCCGGCGGCATCTCCTTCCAGATGATCCGCATCACAAGCGGCACCTTCCAGATGGGCGGGGCTGATGATCAGGCGCTTAAAAGTGAAAACCCCATTCACACAGTTACCCTCCCTGATTTTTACTTGGGACAATACCTGGTCACCCAAGTCATCTGGAAAGCCGTGATGGGGGAGAATCCTTCCCATTTTAAAGGAGAAACACGCCCGGTAGAGAATGTTAGCTGGGACGAATGTCAGGTTTTCCTTCAAAAACTTAATACCCGCACGGGAATCAACTACCGCCTGCCCACCGAGGCCGAGTGGGAGTATGCCGCCAGAGGCGGATCATACAGCGAGGGGTATCGTTACGCCGGGAGCGACAAACTCCGGGACGTAGGCTGGTATAAAGAAATTAGCGGTGATCAAACCCACCCCGTCGGCCAGTTAGCACCCAACGAACTGGGCCTCTACGACCTCAGCGGTAATGTCTGGGAGTGGTGTGAGGACAACTGGCACGATACTTACGCAGGGGCACCGGCAGATGGAAGCATATGGACGGATGACCTTCAGCAAGACTTGCACCGTGTCATACGTGGTGGCTGCTGGAACAACGACGCGCAGGATTGCTGGGTCTTCTCCCGCGCCCACGATATGCCGGCCGACCAGTACTACGACCTTGGCCTCCGCTTAGCTTGTTCTGCCATTCACTTGGATGCCATGTCATCAGACAAGATCATACCAGCATGACCTCTTATACAACCTATACCGAAACCCGTATCACCCCCAACTTCCAGATGATCCGCATCCCCGGCGGCACCTTCCAGATGGGCGGGGCTGATGATCAGGCATCTGGTGATGAAAAACCTGTCCACTCGGTCACGGTCCCCGATTTTTACCTCGGACAATACCCCGTCACCCAGGCACTCTGGGAGGCCGTGATGGGAGAAAATCCTGCTCGATTTAAAGGGGAAACCCGCCCGGTGGAAAACGTTAGTTGGAACGAGTGTCGGGATTTTATTCAGAAACTCAACGCCCGTACGGGCAAAACGTACCGCCTGCCTGCCGAGGCCGAGTGGGAGTATGCTGCCAGAGGCGGATCATACAGCGAGGGCTATATCTACGCCGGGAGTGACAAACTCAAAGACGTGGGCTGGTATAACGAGAATAGCGGCGGTGAAACCCATCCCGTCGGCCAGCTATCGCCCAACGAACTCGGCCTGTACGACCTCAGCGGCAATATCTGGGAGTGGTGTGAGGACGACTGGCACGATACCTACAAGGGTGCCCCGACCGATGGGGGGGCGTGGATAGACAGCGCACAGCGGGGTTCGCGTCGTGTCATGTGTGGCGGTGGCTGGTCCCTCAATGCGCTGTATTGCCGCGTCTCCTACCGCTATGGCGACATGTCGGCCTACCGAAACAACCATGTTGGCCTCCGCCTGGCTTGTTCTGCCAGCCACTTGGATGCCATGTCATCAGACAAGATCATACCAGCATGACCCCTTATACGACCTATACCGAAACCCGCATCACCCCCACCTTCCAGATGATCCACATCCCCGGCGGTACCTTCCAGATGGGCGGGGCAGATGATCAGGCATACGATTTTGAAAAACCGGTCCACCCGGTCACCGTCCCTGATTTTTACTTCGGGCAATACCCGGTCACCCAGGCGCTCTGGGAGGCCGTGATGGGGGAAAATCCTTCCCATTTTAAAGGAGAATCCCGCCCGGTAGAAACGGTCAGTTGGGAGGACTGCCAGGTTTTTCTCCAAAAACTCCGTGCCCGTACCGAAGTCGCGTACCGTCTGCCTGCCGAGGCTGAGTGGGAGTACGCCGCACGGGGCGGATCATACAGCGAGGGGTATCTGTACGCCGGGAGCGACAAACTCAAAGACGTGGGCTGGTACAACGAAAACAGCGGCGGTGAAACCCATCCCGTCGGCCAGCTATCGCCCAACGAACTCGGCCTGTACGACCTCAGCGGCAACGTCTGGGAGTGGTGTGAGGACGATTGGCACGGCATTTATAAGGGTGCTCCTGCAGACGGGCATGCGTGGATAGAGGGCACTCAACGGGACTCGTACCGTGTCGTACGCGGCAGCCGCTGGAACCTTGACGCGAAGAACTGTCGCATCTCCTACCGCGATAGTTTCACGCCAGACTACCGCAACAACCGCGTTGGCCTCCGCTTGGCTTGTTCGGCCATTCACTTGGATGCCATACAACCATAACGAAATGACCGCCTATAAAACCTATACCCAAGCCCTCCCCGGCGGCCCCACCTTCCAGATGATCCGCATCCCTGGTGGCACCTTCCAGATGGGCGGGGCTGACGATCAGGCGTATGACGATGAAAAACCTGTCCACCCGGTCACCGTCCCCGATTTTTACCTAGGACGGTACCCGGTCACCCAGGCCCTTTGGGTTGCCGTGATGGGGGGTAATCCGGCATATTTTAAAGGGAAAACCCATCCAGTAGAAAATGTCAGTTGGGACGATTGCCAGGATTTTATCCAGCAACTCAACGCCCGCACCGGAATCGCGTACCGGCTGCCCACCGAGGCCGAGTGGGAGTACGCTGCGCGGGGCGGATCATACAGCGAGGGGTATCGCTACGCCGGGAGCGACAACCTCAATGAGGTAGGTTGGTACCAAGAAAACAGCTACGGTGAAACCCACCCCGTCGGTCAGAAACTCCCTAATGAACTGGGACTTTATGATCTAAGTGGAAATATTGACGAATGGTGTGAGGATGTCTGGCACCATTCGTATGAAGGAGCTCCTTCGGACGGGTCTGCCAGAATAGGTGAACCTCTAAATAGCTATTTCCCTCGCGGCCTCCGTGGTGGTTTTTTTTATAGTGATGCGCAACGATGTCGTGTTTCATCCCGAAGCGATAATCGGTTGGCAAATCAAGCCAGCCGTATTCAAGGCCTCCGCTTAGCTTGTTCTGCCATTCACTTGGATGCCATACTACCATAACAAAATGACCGCCTATAAAACCTATACCCAAGCCCTCTCCGGCGGCCCCGCCTTCCAGATGATCCGCATCCCCGGCGGTACCTTCCAGATGGGATTGCCGGAAGGATCAGCAGGTGCCTTTGGAGATGAACACCCGGACCACCCAGTCACCGTCCCTGATTTTTACCTCGGTCAATACCCCGTCACCCAGGCCCTCTGGGAGGCCGTGATGGGGCATAATCCATCTGGTTTTAAAGGAGAAACCCATCCGGTAGAGAGAGTCAGTTGGGACGACTGCCATGTTTTTATCCGGAAACTTAATGCCCGCACCGGCAAAACCTACCGCCTGCCCACCGAGGCCGAGTGGGAGTACGCCGCACGGGGCGGATCATCCAGCGAGGGGTATCTGTACGCCGGGAGTGACAAACTCCGGGACGTGGGTTGGTATGCCGAAAACAGCGGCGATCAAACCCACCCCGTCGGCCAGCTAGCACCTAATGAACTCGGCCTTTACGACCTCAGCGGCAACGTCTGGGAGTGGTGTGAGGACGACTGGCACGATACCTATGCGGGTGCTCCGGCGGATGGCAGCGCGTGGACAGGTGGCACTCAGCGGGGCTCGCGTCGTGTCATGTGTGGCGGTGGCTGGTCCCTCAATGCGCTGTATTGCCGCGTCTCCTACCGCTATGGCGACATGTCGGCCTACCGCAACAACCATGTTGGCCTCCGCCTGGCTTGTTCTGCCAGCCACTTGGATGCCATATCACCAGACAAGCTCATACCAGCATGACCCATTATACAACCTATACCGAAACCCGCATCACCCCCTCCTTCCAGATGATCCGCATCACAGGCGGCACCTTCCAGATGGGAGGAGCTGATGATCAGGCACGTGACGATGAAAAACCTGTCCACCCGGTCACCGTCCCCGATTTTTACCTGGGGCAATACCCCGTCACCCTGGCCCTCTGGGAAGCAGTGATGAGGAAGAGTGTGACTCGGTTTAAAGGGGAAACCCGCCCGGTGGAAAATGTCAGTTGGGACGAATGCCAGGTTTTTCTTCAAAAACTCAATACCCACACGGGAATCACCTACCGCCTACCCACCGAGGCTGAGTGGGAGTATGCCGCCAGAGGCGGAGCATCCAGCGGGGGGTATCTTTACGCAGGGAGTGACAACCTCAATGAGATAGGTTGGTACAAAGAAAACAGCTACGGTGAAACCCACCCCGTCGGCCAGTTAGCACCTAACGAACTCGGCCTCTACGACCTCAGCGGCAATGTAATGGAGTGGTGTGAGGACAACTGGCATGATACCTACGCAGGGGCGCCGACAGATGGCAGTGTGTGGGCAAATGGTGATCAACGGGACTCGCCCCGTGTCATGCGCGGTGGTGGCTGGAGCTTCTATGCGAGGTACTGCCGCGTCTCCCACCGCAACCTCGGCATGCCAGCCGGTCACTTAAACTATGTTGGCCTCCGTCTGGCTTGTTCTGCCATTCACTTGGATGCCATGCCATCGGACATACTACCATAACAAGATGACCCCGTACCCAACCTATACCGAAACCCGCATCACCCCCACCTTCCAGATGATCCGCATCCCTGGTGGCACCTTCCAGATGGGCGGGGCTGATGATCAGGCATTTGAGCGTGAAAAGCCCGTCCACCCGGTCACGGTCCCTGATTTTTACCTCGGGCAATATCCCGTCACCCAGGCGCTCTGGGAGGCCGTGATGGGGCATAATCCATCTGGCTTTAAAGGAGAAACCCGCCCGGTAGAAAACGTTAGTTGGGACGATTGTCAGGATTTTATCCGGAAACTCAACGCCTGCACGGGCAAGACCTACCGCCTGCCTACCGAGGCTGAGTGGGAGTACGCCGCCAGAGGCGGATCATCCAGCGAGGGGTATCTATACGCCGGGAGTGACAAACTCAGGGACGTAGGTTGGTATGTCGAAAATAGTGGCTATGAAACCTACCCTGTTGGCCAGTTATCTTCCAACGAACTCGGCCTGTACGACCTCAACGGCAATGTCTGGGAGTGGTGCGAGGACGACTGGCACGATACCTACACAGGGGCGCCGACAGATGGCTGTGCGTGGACAGACGGCCTCCAGCGGGGCTCGCGCCGTGTCGGACGTGGCGGTAGCTTGAGCTTCGACGCGCAGAGTTGCCGCGTCTCCTGCCGCATCGACCCCTCGCCGGACTCCCGCTACGACAGCCTGGGCCTCCGGCTGGCTTGTTCTTCCCGGTAGAGGATGCCATGCCGGCTTTCCCGCAAGCTGGAGGAGGCCGGAGGCCCGGAGGTGGGGCGGGGTGGCGGCAGCAGGGCTGGTAAGG
>JANRLQ010000069.1:0-97342 GCA_033762375.1 Bacteroidia bacterium | reverse complement strand
CGCCATTCAGCAAAAAGTCAATACCTGGCTCGACAGCGGCATCGCTGACAGTGCCAAGGCCGAAATTCACGCCCTGCTCGCGGGCGGCAACCCCGACGCTGTCATAGACGCCTTTTATCAGGACCTGGAGTTTGGTACGGGCGGCCTGCGTGGCATCATGGGCATAGGCTCTAACCGCGTCAACCAATATACCATCGGCATGGCCACCCAGGGGTATGCCAACTACCTGAACCAGGCTTTCCCCCAGGGAGCTAAGGTCGCCATCGCCTACGACAGCCGCAACAACAGCCAGTTTTTCGGGGAGATCACGGCTGCCGTCTTCTCCGCCAATGGCATCAAAGTGTATCTGTTTGAGGCCCTGCGCCCTACCCCGGAGCTTTCTTTCACCATCCGCCACCTGGGCTGTCAGGGGGGAGTCGTGCTCACGGCGTCTCACAACCCCAAGGAGTACAACGGCTACAAAGCCTACTGGGATGACGGTGGGCAGGTAACTCCGCCGCATGACAAAAATATCGTGGCTGAAGTACAAAAAATCAGCCTGGACGAGGTGAAGTTCACGGCCAATGAGGCCCTGATCGAGCGCATCTCTGCCGTGATAGACGAACCCTATCTGGAGGCACTGGCCACCAACGTAGTAAGCCCGGAAGTCATTGCCCGCCAGCATGACCTGAAGATCGTCTTTTCGCCTATCCACGGCACCGGTATCACCCTCGTGCCCCGGGCCCTGGCAAAAATCGGCTTCACAGATGTACACATCGTCGAGGCCCAGGCTACGCCTGACGGCAACTTCCCCACGGTGGTTTATCCCAACCCGGAGGAGGCTGAGGCCATGAGCCTGGCCCTGAACCTCGCCCGTGAGCTGGACGCTGACCTCGTGATGGGCACGGACCCGGACGCTGACCGCGTGGGCATCGGGGTCAAAAACCACCACGGCGAGTGGCAGCTCCTCAACGGCAACCAGGCCGCCACCTGCATGATTTATTACCTCCTCAATGCCTGGCAGGCCAAGGGCAAACTCGACGGCAACCAGTTCATCGCCAAGACCATCGTCACCACGGACATCCTCGACAAAATGGCGGCCCACTACGGCGTGGACTGCTACAATGTGCTGACAGGGTTTAAATACATCGCCGAGCTGATCAAGGAGCTGGAAGGGCAGAAAAAATTCATCGGCGGCGGCGAAGAAAGTTATGGATACCTCGTCAACGACTTTGTGCGTGACAAGGACGCGGTCATCTCCTGCGCCATGCTGGCTGAGGTGGTAGCCTGGGCCAAGGACCAGGGCAAGAGCCTCTTTGACCTCCTGCTGGAAGTATATAGCCAGTTTGGCCTCTTCCGCGAGGGCCTGATCTCCCTGAGCCGCAAGGGTAAAAAAGGCGCTGAAGAAATCCAGCAGATGATGGCCGATCTGCGCAGCAACCCGCCCAAAACCATCAACGGCAGCGAAGTGCTGAAAATGCAGGACTACAAGTCGCTGATCGAGAAGGACCTGCGCACGGGTGAGGAAACCAAACTCAACTTCCCCAGTTCCAACGTGTTGCAGTTCCACACTGCAGACGGCAGCAAAATCTCCGCCCGTCCCAGCGGGACCGAGCCCAAGATCAAGTTTTACTTCAGCGTCCAGGCCCCTGTGCAGGGCAAGGAAGACTTTGACGCCGTGTATGCCTCCCTCGGTGAGCGGATCCAGGCGATCGTGGCGGACATGGGGCTGAAGTGAGGACCCCCATAAGATGTTTGATGCAGGGCAGCCACGCGCTGCCCTTTTTTGTTACCCAGCAAAAAGCCCCTGCCGTATCGGGCAGGGGCGTAACTTTCATACGGCAGCGGATCAGCGCAGGATATACATCTTGCCCCAACCGTTGTTGAAGTACTGGGAGGTGCCGTTGTCCCGGAGCTCAGGGGCAGGAGCCTCGCCGGTTTTGATCACGACGCGGTAGAGGTAAACACCGTTGGCGAGTTTGTCTCCATACTCATCCGTACCGTCCCAGGCATAGGTCGTGATATTGCGGCCTACATGGACGTCACCGAGGGCCTTGAGGTCTATTACCTTGACTTGTTTGCCGGAGATGGTATAGATATGAATCTGAAACACATCCGGGGTCTGGCTACCCGTCAGGGTATATACAAACCGGGTCGAGGATGAAAACGGATTAGGGTAGTTCAGTACATGGGTAATGGTACTTTTGTTTTCTACCTTAAACCGTATTTCGTAGAAGTTTTCGCCCTGACCGGCTTCATTGCCCCGGCGGTCGCGCCCCTGTACCCGGAGGGTATAATCTCCATCGGCGAGAGGCTCTGTCAGGCCGGGATAGAAGTAGAGGCGGGCCTTGTTTTCGGGGAGCGAAGCAGGCCGCCAGTCCAGACGGGGGTCTGTCGAGATAAAAATCCGCTCAAAATCTGTTGCAGCATTGGTCCCCCGCTTGAAGTACAGCTCAAATGCCGTGGAGTCATCCAGGGGGATATAGGTGTTTTCATCATTTACCTCGATCAGGATTTCCGGGGCCGGGGATACCACGTCCCCGTTGATGATACGTTTGCCGTCAAAGGTCACGTCCAGCAGCGGGTTGGCTTTGTCCACCAGTACATGGAAAGGCTGTACATAGAGGTTGTTGAAGGTGTACTGTTCGGGCTGCTCTACGCCGGGGTTAAGCTCCACGATCAGGAGACAGCGTCCGCTCAGGCCCTTGTCGAGGGTATTAAAGGTAAACTCAAACGGTACCGCGGGCCCCCCGGCCAGCAGCGGGGCGATCCGCATGCTGTCTATGACGATCAGCGACCGGTCAGGGCGCTCTACGACATATCGCACCAGGACACTGTCCATGTCAGAGGCCGAGATATTGCGGGCGGCAAGGCTGATAAAGATGTCCTGTCCCTCTGCGACGGTGTCCCGGCGGAAGGCATAGTTGATCGTCGGGTCCAGCACCGCATCCGGTGCCGGGGTGTAGAGGACGTGCCAGTTGTCGAGTTGCGGTGCCGTGCGGCGGATCGAGTCCTGTACATCTGCCTCCAGGCGGAGGTAGGGATAGGTTGCAGCGTCTATGTCCGCCAGGGAGTGGGTACCCGCCCGCAGGCGGGAGAACAGGAGGGTGTCCTCCCCTGCCTGGTTGATGCCATATACAGAAACCTCCGCACGCTCCTGCACCACAGGATCTTTCGAATTCCAGCTCCAGATCAGGTCTTTCCAGCCGATAGACGGCCCGATACGGGGTGCCTCCATCTGCCCTTTGTCGTAGTAGGAGCGGAGGAGGGAGCTGATGAAATATTTCCCGCCAAAGTTAGGGGCCAGAATCTCCGTGGCAGAGTTAGGATACCCCTTCCGCCCCAGGATCAGGAAAGCATCCCCATCCTGGAGGTACCGGATATTGTCAGAGGCGCCGATCTCTTCGAGGGCTTCAAAAATGGCCTCGGGCCAGAGCTGCACCTGAGGATTTTTGTGGCTGCCGACGATGAAATAATCACCCTCCGGGGTATTGAGGATGGCGTCCCGGAGTTTGTACAACTCAAAGGGAGACGCCGCAACATTCAGTCGCCCGAAGGCCTGGGTGCTGATCGTAGGCCGGAGGGTATATTGATCTATGGAGACAAACGCCACCCCATTGGCCTGATAATCAGCATATAAAAACACGTCCGTCTCCAGCGATCCGTTGATGGAGTAGGCAAAACCGCCGTTGCGGTAGGTCTGCACCTCATACAGCGTACCATACTGGTCAAACCGCCACTCTTCCTGCACATTGTCCAGGATGAGTTCATCCAGGGTATTGTTTTTGAACTGCGGAAAATCAGCCTGTGCCCATCCGGTGCGCGACGGGATATACCGGAAGGAAGCCTGGCTCCAGGTAGCCGGGGTCACATCCCGCAGGCGCACCCGCCAGTAGTACACCCCGCTGTCCTGCAAGGTAATGGGCACCGTCCAGGAGACCTGAGAGGCCTTGCCCGTGACGGGTCCGGAGGAAGTCAGCAGGGGCGAATTGAACATCTCCGTGGTATCTATCTCGAAGATATACCCTACATTTTCGTCCCGGGTCATAAAAAAGGCAGAAGCCTGGAGGGTCACCTGCGCATCTTCGATCACCGCAAACTCGCTGGGGTACAAAATCGCCGGAATATTGCCGGGGATAATACGGGAAATGAGTACCTGGTTATTGGCCTCGCTGTACTCCTCGATCTCATTGGCAGGGTCCACAAATATGTCGAAGTAGTTTTGGCCTGTGGATGCATTGCCCACCGGGTTTTTGAGTACCATACCGACCGTGTCCTCAAACCGGATCATGGGGAACGTCGCAAGCGGATGCTCAAAAATATCCCCATTGGGGAGTTGCTGCCGCACCCGGACGATAAAACTGTCCGCACTCACCAGCCCCAGGTTCCGGACGATGAGGTTGAGCGTAAATGAGTCGTCCTGCGCTGTGAAGTTGGCAGGTGAAAAATAAATACTGGACTGGCTGATAGCCAGGTCCGCTTTTTTAGGCGTGTAGAGGCGTACGGCCGGGTCTCCCTGGAGGTTGAGCTGGCGTCCGTGGTTGCGGTACTGGATGCCGGCCAGTGAGTCTGTGTAGAGATTCAGGCATTGCTGCAGCGCGACCCCTACCGGCTCACCCAGGAGGCGCTGATAGAGAAAATCATAAAACACCTGTGAATAGTCCCGCAGCGGAAGCAGGTATCCGGCGCTTGAGTTGGCGATATACCCGATCGAACCCCGGCCTGCCTGTTTTACCCAAAGTTCTCCAAAACTGGCTCCGCCTACCGTGAAGTCTCCCCCATAACAACCCATGGCGATCATGAGGGGGTATTTGCCAAAATTGTTGTACTGGTTAGGCTCCCGGATGGAAATATCGAGAATATTGGAGGTAGAGTGACCAAAAAAGTGGATAAGACCTACCCCAGAAGAAATTTTATCGTGGTAAAAAGCCGTACCCGGATCAATGACAGAAGACGAGCGTTTCTGGAAGTAGCTGGTCCGCCCGCCAAAGGGTTCGTCTTCATACACATCAAAGGCATACTGAAAAGCAGACTCAATGGAGTTTTGCTCGGGCACATTGGCCCCGCCGCCCAGGAATACCCCTTCTTTCATCCAGCTTTGCCAGGGTGACTGCTCGTACTCAATCACTTTGGCCAGATAGTCCAGCCCTTCTGCATCTGTATAGATATTAACCCGTCCGATGGCTGCCTCCGGGTTCAGGTCGTAGCTGTTGAAGTCAAAATGACTCACAAACTCATAGTCTGTCGCCGGATAGCCGTAGGTGGGGACGATCGGGGTCGTGCCGACCCCACGGGTGGTATATACCCCTTTGCCCCAGAGCAGGAAATATTTAGGCTTGACGGCCCAGTTGTCCAGGGCATACTTGCAGAATCGTTTGATGGCCCAGGGTGTGATGGAACCGTATCCAAACTCGTCGTATATTTCATCGGTATACACGATCCGCGCCGTCACATCATTGACGGTGGCAGTGTCCCGATACTGGGCATAAGCCTGGGCGGAGGCCGCCAGGCTCCGGTGTGCGATGATCACGTAGTCGGCGCCGGTGGGTGACTCATAGAGGCCATTGAGGGCCGCCGGTTTGATCTGGGGTTTTTTGATGCCGGCATCCGTAGATACATAGAGGTCGCGCTCTCCGGCAAATCCCAGGACGATTACCTGCCCGATTTTGTTGCCGCCGGAGAGGGTGATGACCCCCTTGTGCCGGATCCGGTTTTTGAGGTCATAGACAAAGATGGTATCGTTGCCGTTGAGGTTTTCCAGGCGGAAATAAGCTTTTTGGGTTTTGGCCCAGTCCTGGATCATCAGGCCGGCATTGCCGCCGAGGTTGGGCAGGCGGTCATAGGTGATGGAAGACCAGCACACGTGGTTATTGTCGGTGGGAGCGCGGAGCGCCCGGTACGTGATGTCCGTAGTGGCTGTGAGCGTACCGGCATTAAAGGTTCGCCCAAATGTCTTGACGTAGATGGAGTTGACAGAAATAACCGAGTCTACTGCCGGGGTAGTCGTATTGCCATTGACCTCGATGCGGAGGATGTGTGGGGTATAGGAGCGCCCATACACCCGTGTCTGAAGCAGGACAGGGTTGCCGGCGTTGGCGGGAAAAGGAGTAGGCAGGCTGACGGTGCGGGCACCATTGGCACCGTAGGAGAAATCCGGCCCTACGTATCCCTCTCCGGTAATATAGTCGGAGTTGAGGGTATAAAATGCGTCAAATGAGTTTCCGCCGCCCCGTACATACTCACTCTGAGGCGTACCGGGCAGGAAGTCTTCCCGTGACTCATACCGGAAGTAAGCCTCCGGCTGCATGAGCTGGTACGTATTGTCAAATACGGAAAAAAACCGGGAGCCCGACTGGGTATTGCCCCAGGTCAGGAAGTAGGCTGCCTCGCTGGTAAAAAGACTGATCTCTTTGTTGGGTTGCAGGTCGGGCTCATGCACCCCGCTCACGGGATTGCGGTACATGAGTGAGTCTATCCGTCCGTCATTGGGCCGGGCATAAAACTCGACATACTCCAGTACCGCTCCATTCCGGTTGACAAATATGGGAATTTCCTTGCCCCGGAAATACATCCTGAGCCAGCGGGCATCCACCTGAGAGAGGTCATAACCGGCAGCCAGGAGTTCGTCCCGGGTGACCCGGTAGATGCCCTCTTCAGCCACCACAAGTTTGATATAGGTGCGGCCCGGATTGCTGATATACCAGTCATTGCCGTAGTCAAACTGCGCCTGCACGCGGGAGACTGGCCACAAGGCCGTTATCAGCAGGAGAGATATAAGGTGTATGCGGTTCATGCTTACTGGATATGAAACTTCAGGGAAACAATATGGGTATGCAGATTTTCTGTCAGGTTGCCGATGTTGGCAAGGGCATAATCAAGCTGGAAATTGCGGAGGACAATCCCGGCACCAGCCGTCGGAAAAGCACCGAGGGACTCGACCGTATTCGTGCCGATACTGCGCTGCACGTTGTAGGCACCTGCCCGCAGGAATACCACTTTGCGGTACTGGCTGTTCATCAGCGCGAGCTCAGCTCCGGCGCGGGGGTCGAGGCTGAACCGGTCCGTGCTGACCAGGCTGCCGACCCGGCGTCCGTCGAGATAAACATCGTTGTCAAGGGCCAGCAGGAGCGAGAGGCGGCGACCGAGGCGGAGGTCATACCCCAGGCCCATCCGGATGGTAGGCCGGGTAATCTCCAGGGAGTTTTGAGGCACTACGTTGCCGGTATTGATAAACTCGTCCTCAAAGGTCTCCGTATTAAACGTCCAGGCATTAAAGGTATTGGTGGCATCAAGCCAGGTGAGGCCCGCCATAAACCGGTCCCGCTCGTACCGGGCACCTACGTCCACCCCAAATCCCCAGGCATTGGCAAACCGGCCTACGCCCCGGTAGATAATTTTGACATTCCCCCCCAGGCTCAGGCCCCTGACACGGGATACGCGCCAGGCATAGGAAATGAGGGTGGCGAGCTGGCTCTCCGAGAAACTCGTCAGCCGGTCATAGTTGATAGAGCCATCAGGCTCAATGAGGCGGAGGGTATTGGGGATGTCGTCTATCCCCATCCGAATCAGGGATACCCCAAACCGGCGCTGCCCGCCGGAGTCCACCGGCATGGTGAACCCCAGGTAGTTATAATTGGCGATACCGGCAAAATAACTTGCGTGCATGAGCGACAGCTCCGGATACAACAAGGCATCCGAGGCCGCCAGGCCCGCAGGATTCCAGTACCCGGCGGTGACGTCCTGTGCGACAGCCGTCTGGGTGCTTCCCATCCCAAACGCACGGGCTCCTACCCCGATTTTCAAAAATTCATTGCTGTACTTGGGTGCATTGACCGACTGCTGGGCCCACAAGGAGCTGCTGCCTGCCATTACTGCCCAGATCAACCCGATCCAACCCTGGATTCCCTTCATAATCTGCCTTAAAAAATGAGCTGAAAAATAACTTCTCATACTTACTGACATACTGTCAGGAACGCGATATTTCTCCGGATGAAATTACCACGGCGGTCCGGAAATTAAAATACCAAAAAAATAGCCTGCTAACATGTACCTCCGCCTATGTCCCCACACAAGGTATGCCACACAAGATAACGCTGACAAGCCCGCCCCGGCGTACCGATGACGCAGGGATACGGACCATTCAGGAGGGAAAAGCAAACGAGATCAGGCCTTGAAGGCCTCCATTTCATCATAACAGCGGGCCCGCAGGCCTGCCTCATACGCATGTACGACGTCCAGCATCGCCGGATGTATCACAAAATCAGTTTCTTTGACACCTACCCCAAGCAGAATTCGTTTCAGGATAAAGAGGACATTGGGCCACTCCACATATCGGCTCAGGTACTGACGGGCAATAAAACGGGCCAGAAATCCACCATACCGGGTGAGCGGGGTACCCGTCACCCACTCGGTCATATGGACCATATAACTCACCGGGCGGGCACTGAGGTGGTCATAGTACTCCGGCACCAGGGAGGGATCATCATCTATGAGGATTTTATCGAGGGCCAGCTCAAACAGGATATGAGCCGTAAAAAAACTCCGCTGTACGCTGCCCGGCGGGAGTGCGGCTTCCATCAGGCGGCTGATCTCCCGGGTCTCCCGCTGAAAAAAAGCAGATGTGTGAAACAGCTTGTCCACGATCACATGCCGCATCACCCCGTCATAAAAACTCCGCTGATCTGCTGAAAATGGCGCAGCCGCCAACTCCTGAAGCCGTTTGTCCCGCACCCGGATATTCCGGTCAAACAACGACACCAGATCCGGAGTAGAGACTCCGACAAAAAACAGGCTTTCAGGCACCTGCCGATCCAGAAAAAAGTGCGAAATAAAGTTCATGGAGAAAAAACTTCCAGCCATCCCAACCATGCAAATATGTAAAATCATCCGCTGATTCCCCAATCCAGTTTTTATTTACACCCAAATACGCGTAAATATGTAGGTAGAAGCTGCGCCCGCAGGCGATTGTTTCTTCGATTTGTCCTACTTAACCCTCTACCCTACATATGTCCACTCAGACCAACAAGCATCCAAGAGGCCTCTACATGCTGTTTTTTACAGAAATGTGGGAGCGATTTGGCTACTACCTGCTGATCGGAATCATGTTTTTGTACATGACCGACAACCTTGTACCCACCGCTGGTGAAAATGCCGCCCAGACAGGACTCGGCCTGGGCGATGCCATCGCCAACGATATCTATGGCACGTTCCTGGCCCTGGTGTATCTGACCCCCTTTATAGGTGGCCTCCTGGCTGACCGCATCATGGGCTACCGCCGCACCATCGTCATCGGGGGAACCCTGATGGGACTGGGATACCTGACCATGGCAATCCCCGGCCAGACGGCTTTTTTTATCGCCCTGACCCTGATCATCATCGGAAACGGATTTTTTAAACCGAATATCTCAACCCTGCTAGGCAATCTCTACAACAAAGAGGAGTACAAAAGCCTGAAAGACCAGGGGTACAATATCTTTTACATGGGGATCAATATCGGTGCCTTCATCTGCAACTTTGTAGCTGCCTGGCTCCGCAACTCCTATGGCTGGGGCTGGGCCTTTGCGGCGGCGGGTATCGGCATGTTTATCGGCCTGGCAGTATTTCTCAGCGGCCAAAACCAGGTCAAAGAAGTGGACGTGGTCAAACCCGCCAACCCGGAGGATATGCCGCTCCAGCAGATTTTTCTCACGATCTTCCTCCCTGCCATCATTGCGGCTGTCATCGGGTACCTGATCCCCGGCAAAATTTTTGGCTCAGATACGACGGATGCCTTCCTCTTTGCCTGTATCCCGGTTACGTATTTTTACCTCCGCACCTACCTCAAAGCTTCTCCCGAGGACAAAAAACCCATCGGCACCCTGCTGTATATCTTTGCGGTGGTGATCATCTTCTGGGCTATCTTCCACCAGAATGGAAACGTACTCACTACCTGGGCTGAGGAAAATACGACCCGTCAGGTCGCTGTTATTGATGGCGAGCAGACCAACCAGTTTGGTTTTTTCCAGGACGTAGCGGCACCTGTCAACGGAGAGGCTGCGGATCCTTATCTCCGCAATCTCCCGCAGGACCAGTGGCCACAACCCGGTCAAAAACTCCGCCTCGTCTCCACCGAACTGTTCCAGTCACTGAACCCATTTTTTGTGGTGATTTTCACCTTCCTGGTCATTGGGTTTTTCAGCTGGCTGCGCACCCGCAACCAGGAGCCATCCACCCCGGCTAAAATTGCCTGGGGGCTACTCATCACGGGTCTTTCTACCCTGGTCATGATCGGCGCGGTATATGTGAGCAGCAATGGCGCCATGAAAGTGTCTGCCGGGTGGCTTTTTGGGGCGTATGCCGTGATAACCATCGGTGAGCTTTTCCTGAGCCCCATGGGCCTTTCCCTGGTCTCTAAGCTCAGCCCGCCCCGCCTCACCGCCCTGATGATGGGGGGCTGGTTTCTCTCCACCTCCATCGGCAACAAGATGTCTGGGGTGCTCGGGGTGATCTCCACCCTCGAAAACAAATACCTTGTGTTCCTGATCAACTTTGCCGGGGCGACACTCTCCGCCGTCCTGCTGTTTATGATGGTCAAGCGGTTCACGGAGGTCATGCGTGAGCGCACAGGCGGTATCTGATCCGAATAACACGTAATAAACGTATCCCCGCAGGCCTCCGTCTGCGGGGATTTATATTAACAGCCTCCTCCGGTTTATCTCAGGGTGCAGGACACCACCAGCCCCACCGCAAAATTGCGGGGGAGCTGTGCTACGCCCATCAGGGATCGGGTATGTCGCCCCCTGTCTCCCAGCACCGCCACCAGTACATCTGAGGCACCATCAGCTATCTTCGGACCTTCATCCCAGTCTCCGGCGGCCTGGTAGTACACTTCGATATGGTTGACTCCGGCGATCTGGTCCAGCCCCGGTGTATGTGCCAGGTGTACCAGTACGTTGGCGGTGCAGAGCTGGAGGGCCTGATACCCCTCAGCCGTCGAAACCTCACCCCCCATACGACCCTGATACATTTTTTGCCCGTTCAGGATGGGGAACTGAATGGCTGCGTATGCGATTCCGCCCCGGATATTCACAGCGACATAATTACCACCAGGGGTAGTAAGGGCCGGGTATGGCACTCCGAGCCGGGCGAGGATGGTTTCCAGGTGCATGGGTATAGGATAGGTAACAAAAGACCCGGCATGAGCCGGGTCGGATGTATGGGCAGGCAAGCCAACGGCTGGCTGGTTTAGAACCGGTTGCGCAGCAGCTCGATAAACTCCGTAACGATCGGGTCCTGCTGGTTGAGGTTGTCGTTGTTGAGCACAAACTTCTGAAGGATGTCTTCTACCTCCTGGGTGTTTTGTGCATTGTTGACTTTGTCCACGATGATCCGGAAGCGGACATTGTTTCCCTCAAACACCTTCTGTACGTACTGGTACTGCTTGTGGATAGGGATTTCGTCCAGCCTGATCTTGCGGTTGGCGCCGATGATTTCCTGGAGGGGTTTGGGGCCGGCAGATTCCAGCGTAGTCTGGGGCTTCTGAAATTTTTCCAGGATGGAGACTGGTTTTTCCTCGTCTTTTTCAGCAGCACCATTCCGGTTGAGAAACCGCTCAATGATAGAGGTTTGGGTTTCTACTACGGGCGTCGCGACCTCAGGATCAATGGCTTCCGCCATTTCGGTGATTTCGGGCTCAGCAGGCGCAGCGACAGGGATAGGCGGCAGCGGCTCTGCTGGTATGACAGGGGGTACCTCAGGGATTTCGGTTACGGGCGGGAGCACCACAGGGGCCTCCACGACTGGCAGCGGGGTTTCGACCTGCTGAACGGGAGGAATGATCACAGGCGCCACGGGAGGTACCGTTTCAGCACTGTCCTCGTCGAGGTCGAGGTCAAACCAGGCGTCGCTTGCCTGGGGCAGGGAGTCAAAGAGGCTGGCTTTGCGGGCTTCTTCTTCGGCGCGCTGGCGGGCTTCGGCCTCCGCACGCAGGCGGGCCTCCTCAGCCTGACGGGCGGCCTCCTCTTCTGCCAGGCGGCGGGCTTCAGCTTCGAGGCGCTGTTTTTCTGCCTCAGCGCGGCGCAGGGCCTCTTCCTCAGCCTGGCGACGGGCTTCCTCCTCGCGGCGGCGGGCCTCAGCCTCCTGCTGACGTGCGGCTTCTATGGCGGACATCAGGCCGTGAAGTGACTCACCGGTAAGTGATACAAAAGCTTCCTCCTGATAGGCCCTGAAAGATTTGCCGCTCTTCTGGTCAAAAAGTTCGACCGCCTTTTTCATTTTGGACACAAACATATCCTTGTCCACTTCCGTGAGGTTGTTTTTCTCGTGGAAGCGCAGGATGCTGTTCACCACAAAATCCATATCCGCAAAAAACTGCGAATGACGGGCATATACTTCTGTAGGAACTTTGTCGCGTTGTGCAAAAAAGAAGCTGGTCAGTGCCTCGGCAGGATCGGTGATCAGCCGGAGGTTATTGTACACCGCACGGGTTACGATCGGGCGGAAGTCGTCCACGCTGATCTGTATATGGCGGGAAATCTGATTTTTCAGTGCCGTAATTACCTCCTGAATATCAGGATGTTCGAGCTGAAAGTACGGATGATGCAGCTTTGCCATCTGCATTTCCCAGACCTGAAATACCTGGAAAAGAATAAACTTATTGACCTGCTGATAGCCCGCAAAGGATTTGATGGCTTCTCCGCTGATATGGCCGCCTTCGAAGTAATGGCTCTCCATAAGCTTGTCGCTGATCTGCTGCGCAAGCTGATTCAGTTTTTCTTCGGGAAGCAGGATGGGGTTGAGTTGGTTCGTCATGGCACCAGATGCACTTAGCCTGTAAATATGAACAATTTTTGCCTGAAATAAAAATAACCCTGCAAGCTTACGAATAGAAATGATCCAAAACCTGACCGGGCTGTGAATAGTAACGTTGGATACACGATCCGTAGTGTATCGTGTTTGATCTGATTACAGGCATCGCAGCCGGAATGCGTGATTATTCAAAAAAATGAACTACCTTTGATAATGTGCGTGTAGCCTATCCGCTTCTGCTGCTGGTCGCCCTGGGGGCAGCTTGCCGGACCCCTGAGGTCCCGGTGAGTTGGGTGGACGTTTCTGCCGACAGTGTATTCACCCTGCGGCTTCCGGACCGGCTCACCGCCGCGCAGGACATGCACGAGTACGCCAGCATCCAGTATTATGACCCGCTGACTGATTTTTATGTGCTGGGGATCGAAGATGCCAAGGCCAATCTCGGAGAGATCAAACGGCGGCGCCTCCGGCTGGCAGGGTATTATACTTTCGTAGAAAATATTGTCTTTGAGACGGTAGATACTTTTGCCCCGCTCAGCGCTGAGCTCCTCCGGGTACGTCCGGGGATTGAGGCCCAGGTAGGGGACTACTACGCCTACCATGCCGCCTGGGGAGAAACCCCTCTGTACTACCGCCTCGCCGTGTACGAAAGCACCCATTATTATTTCCAGCTGGTGATCTGGACTCCGTTTGAGGGAGCCTGTGACCGGGTAGCCTGGATGGACAGCATCACGTACTCGCTGGATTTTATGGATCCTGCGCCAGAATAGTGCCTGGCGGGCCTAGTAACTGAGTATTCGCCGCTCCCCCCTGAACGTACGCACCTCCACCGTCACGGCATCAGCAGGCACATACACACACCGGCTGCCCTGTGAGAGAAATGTATGTCCCCAGGCAGCTTCCATCCGTTGGGTGCGGCCATCACGCAGGGTGACCACCACCTCATGGTCATCTGGTGCCAGCTTCACCTGACGGCCCATGTCCCGCACGGGCCTGAACACACGCAGCGGGCCTTTGTTTTGGGTGGCAACAATCAGGGGCTGCCCGTCTGCCCCGGCGACCAGGCTCAGGGCCTTGCTGTCTCCCGGCAGGAAAAATCCGCTTTCCCCAAAGGGCACTGAACGGAATCCTCCCCGGCCGTCTCCCAACATCACCCAGCCATTGCCCGCATCATACCGACCGCCGGTCAGCTCTGTCCCATAGTCATTGCCTGTCATCACGACATCCTGATGCCCGTCCCCATTCAGGTCCATGACGAGCATGCCATATACAGGCGCAGTCTGGGCTTCAAGGGGAAAAGCATGCAACACAAACTTCCCGCCGCCGAGGTTCTCAGCCCAGGCACTGCGCATCCAGGTGGCCCGGCGGATGAGGACCTCCTGCGCACCCGGCCAGGTACTGAGGATATCGGCGATACCCGCCCGCCCAAACAAGGCATGCTGCAAGTACCGGCGTTTGACGGTAACCAACTGTTTTTCCAGGTCCAGCCGCCCGAGGAAAGGAACTTCAAACCGGCTGCCTTTTTCATCTGGAAAATACACCGTAGGGATCGCATCATAGCTCCCGTTCTGGTCAAAGTCAGCGGCATATACGCTGACCGGTTCCTGCTCAGAGGCCTGGTTGTAGGTATTCAGACCCAGATTGCCGAGGAGGTAGTCCATATCACCGTCCTCATCCAGGTCAGCAGCGGCCAGGCTGTTCCACCAGCCCGTATGCTGGCTGATCCCGGTCTCGCCGGAGACATTCACGAGGGTGCCGTTGCGGTTTTCCAGGAGGGTAACGGGCATCCACTCCCCAGCGAGGAGGAGGTCCACCCAGCCATCACCGTTGGCGTCGGTCCAGAGGGCATCACAGACCAGGCCGATCTGGCTGAGGACCTGGGCCTGGTCCACAACAAACCGGGGTTGGCCGGGGGTGCTCTCATTGCGGAGGAGGTAACTGGAGACGGGGCGGGGATAAGCCTCAGCCTCCACCCTGCCCCCTACAAACAAGTCCAGGTCGCCATCCCGGTCATAGTCAGCCGCCCGTACACAGGACCCGCTGGACAACAGGTCGGGCAGGGCTCCTGCCGGTGCCGCCACAAATTGCCCGCCGGTATTAAGATAGAGCCAGTCGCGGTAAACGGTGTCCGTCATGGCAAACTCGTACCCGCCTGTCACCAGGTAGAGATCAGGGTCTCCGTCCCGGTCGGCATCAAACAACAAGGCGCCGAGTTCTTCCCCCCGTTTCTGATCGGCGGCGGGACCTGGCAATAAATCTTTTTCGACAAACCGGCCATTGGCCTGCTGGAGAAAAAACACCCCCTTCGCAAAATGTGATCCGGTCACATATACATCGTCCAGCCCGTTCCCGTCCACATCCCCTACGGCAAGGCCCGGCCCATACTGCGAGAGTTTGTGTGGCAGGAGCCGCTGCACATTAAAGTCCACATAGTCCCGCTCCGGCATCTTATAGCCGTCCGGGAGCCCTGATACGGGCCTCAGCAGGGGAGTCGGCCTGGGCAGGGCCGGGGGGCTCCAGGGTTGTCCCTGGCGCAGGTCCACGGTCAGGATCTGATCTGCTGCCACCTGCCGCAGTACTTGGCGGCGGCCGTCAGGCCCCAGCACCACCAGCGAGTCTATGACGGTCGCAGTTCCCAGCCCCACATGCACGCGGGGGTCCATGGAGGAGATATATCCCCGGTAAGGGGTATGTTCCCAGTACAATTGTTGTCCCTGATAATGACACCAGAGCCGGGTGCCCAGTCCATCCCGGTTGGGAGCCGTATCCGTCAGGACTACCTTGAGCCAGTGTGAGCTGTCAGGGCGCTGGGTGCGGGTATGGTTTTGGAAAACAAAGGCCGTATCGTTGATATTGTTGACGACATAGTCCATGTCTCCATCGTTGTCGAGGTCGGCATAGACGGCTCCATTGGAAAAAGAAGGCCGTGTGATGCCCCAGGCCTCCGTCTGGTCACTAAACCGGAGGCTGCCTTCGTTGCGGAAAGCGTAGTTGTGGAGTTTGACGACCGGGATTTTGCCGAGCAGGGTCGCACGTGAGGCCAGCCGGGAGGTATTGGCGTAATAATCAATAAAATCCCGGTCGGTAATGTCCTTCGGAAACCCATTGGTGATGATCAGGTCCCGCAGGCCGTCATTGTCAAAATCCGTCACCAGGGGGCACCAGCTCCAGTCCGTAGCAGCAATACCCGCCATCAGGCTCTGGTCGGCATATACCGGCAGGCCCGTCTCAGGATGCGTACCCTGCCAAACCTGGAGCATATTGCGCACATACTGGTATTCGTAGCCGTAGAGGTCATTGTTGAGGTAAGCTGTGTAGTTATTGGCTACCAGCATAGTTTTTTTGCGGTAGTTGTCCTCCGGCATCATGTCGAGGGTGACGATCTCCGGGTGTCCGTCATTGTTGAGGTCCACGACGTCATTGCCCATCGCCGAGTGGCTGGTATGGCGGAAGAGCTGCGGCGCGACATTGGTGAACGTCCCGTCCTGGTTGTTCAGGTACAAGACATCGTTGGTGACATAATCATTGGTGATATAGATGTCCTCCCAGCCGTCCTGGTTGAGGTCGGTGATATTGACCCCGAGGCTGTACCCTTCGTAGCGGATACCGGCATCCTGCGATACATGGGTAAATACGGGGTGGCCCAGGGTTTCGCTCCAGTCATTCCGGTAGAGGCGGTCATTGGTGGGGGCCGACCCGTCCGTGATTTTTTTGCGGTAGGTATTGGGGTATCCCGTGCCCTCCACCTGGTCCACGATCAGGAAAAGGTCCAGGTCCCGGTCGTGGTCGTAGTCAAAAAAAGCAGCATGGGTCTTATGGGCCGTATCAGCCAGGCCGTACTCGGCCGCCATGTCTCTGAATACCGGGATGCCCTCCGCATTGAGGCCCTGGTTGATATACAACTGGCTGCGCCGCCACGTGGCACGCTCGCGGTTGGTAGCGCATACATGGATGTCAGGCCACCCGTCCTGGTTGAGGTCCACGACACTCACCCCCGAGGACCAGCGGTCAGCACCCGCCACCCCGGCCGTAGCCGTAATGTCCTCAAAGGTAAAATTGCCCCGGTTGAGGTAGAGCTGATTAGGCACCTGGTTGCCGCTGAAAAACAGGTCCATCAGCCCGTCGCGGTTGAAGTCCCCCGTCCCTACCCCGCCACCGTTGTAGATATATTCATTTTCGAGGATATTGACCGTATCGGACTCCGTGAGGGTATTGGCAAAGGTGATACGGGTATGCGCAGGCGACATCGCTTCAAAACGTGCCGGTGTTTTCGCTGGTGGGTGGCAGGCGAAAAAAAGCCCGGAGAGGGCCGTCGGAAACAAACGCAGGAATCGGTTCATGTAGTAGTTCAGACAAAAGCTCAGGCAGCCTTAAAGATACGCACAGAAAGGGGATGCACAAATCTGTCCGGTGCTTTTCATCAGAAGTTTTGGGCCGCAGGTATCGGACAACTCAGAGTTGTCCGATACCTGCGGCAACCCGAGATAACCCGCACGAGGCGCAGCCTCGCGCGAGCCATTGGGTATCGGGCAGGGGAGTGGGAGCTGCGCTTACTGCCGCATGGGAGCTGTAGCTCGCCAGCCTTGTACGGGCTGGTTATTGATCCCGATGAGGTACAAGGCAGGGGTGCCGGGGGAGCGGATCGCCTGAATGTCCCGCACTTCTCCCCGGAGGTACAGTCCGGCAGCGGCGGGGGGCACTGCCGCAAAGGTGCGCTGCCCTGTGCCCCGCAACAACAGTCCCCGATGGTCATCATGACGGCCGGCCTCTGGTTTTAGCCCATAAAAATTGCCACCCAGCAGTATATCCGTATGCCCGTCTCCGTCCACATCGTCTGCCACGATCCCAAAGGTAGGCGCAACCTGGGCTGGCAGCGGCAGGGCTTCCAGGGTAAATCCGCCGGGATTTTGCCAGAGAATAGCCGAAGCCAGGGTGCGGGTATGCCAGGTGACAGCTTCTTTGCGCTCCTCTGCCGTAAAAAGCTGCTCGTAGGTCATGTGGCCGTAGGGCTCAAAATTCAGAATCTTGCGGCGCAGGGACGGTATCTGAGCCGTCAGGTCGGGTTTGCTGGCAAAGGGATACGCCACCGTGTCCAATGGCGGATACCAGGTCATCAGGATATCGGACTTGCCATTGGCATCAAAATCCTTGACGTACAGCGAAAGCGGGCGATCGGGGGTCGCCTGATACCGGCTGTTCAGGCCCCAGTTGCCGAGCACAAAGTCCGTCCGACCGTCCCGGTCGAGGTCAGCGGCAACCACCCGGGTCCACCAGCCTTCACTTTGCGGTATGGCCCTGGGTGCCTCAAGAGACTTGCCGGTGTTTTTGAATATCAGGACCGGTAACCATTCGCCGACTACGACCAGGTCTTTGAGGGTATCGGCATCGGTATGGGCCCAGACGGCATCCGTCACCATGCCGATCCCTCCCAGATACGGGGGGGTGACGGGTGTCCAGGTGCCCCGGTCATTGCGGAAGAGAAAAGAAGCAGGTTTCAGGCCATAATTACCAGGGACAGCCCGCCCGCCGATGAAAAGATCGGGGTCACCATCCTGGTCAAAGTCATCTGCCACGATGCAGGAAAAAAAGCCTGCGGCAGGTGGGGTTTTTTCGGGCACATGGATAAACTGGCCGCTGCCGTCGTTTTCGAAGTAGCGCAAAAGATACGCTTCGATGCCCCCTTTGAGTTCGTTGCCGCCCGCTCCCAGGAGCAGGTCAAGGTCTCCGTCCTGGTCCGCGTCAAAGAGTTGCCCGCAGGTGGTTTCGGGGCCTTTTTGGGCTTCAAATGCCGGGGGGGTGCTGCCCTTAAAGCGTCCGTCAGGCTGCTGAACGTATAGTTTATCCGCCACATCCCGGGTACCGGGCAGGACAAAGTCTGTCAGGCCGTCGCCGTTTATGTCCCCGGTGATAAGGCGGGGCCCTTCAGCTGAGAGGGCGTGGGGGAGCAGGATTTCGGTATTAAAATCGTTGTGGATGTTTTCGGTGTGCCGACACGAGTCTGGAAACAAGTCCGGCACCAGGGCCATGACCGGAGGGGCTGATGGACGCGCAGGGCTCCAGCGGGCATCGGCCTCCGCCTGGCGCAAGGTCAGGGGCTGATCGGCAGGTATGCCGGTGCGTACCTGGGTCCGGCGGTCAGGCCAGATCACCCGCAGGCTGTCCACCTGGGTATGCTCGCCCAGCCCAAACAGAAGCCCCGGTGCCACGGCACTCTGAAACCCGCGCGATGGATAGTGTTGTAATACCTGCCATTGCCCGCCAGCTTTTACCTCTACCTGTGCTCCGACTCCTTGAGGATTGGCACCCGCACCAGCGAACTGAATGGCCAGGTGGTGGCTGCGGGTCAGGCGGTCTGCCTGGTTTTGATAGACAAAACAAGGCATATTAACATTGTTGACGACCAGGTCGTAGTCTCCGTCATTGTCCAGGTCTCCATAGGCAGCCCCATTGCTGAAGCTGGGCGTGCCCAGTCCCAGGCGGGTGGCCTGGTTGCGGAAGGTCAGGTTGCGCTGGTTGACAAAAGCAAAATTGGACAGGGGATTGGAAGGGATATATGGTACAAAATCCCTGAAATCAAACCGTCCTTTTTCCGTGACAACTTTTTTGACGGCGGCCTTGTCTCCCAAAAAATTGGTGAAGTCCAGGTACATGATGTCGTGGTAAATCCCATTGCAGACATAAATATCCTTCCACCCGTCTTTGTCAAAATCAAACATCAGGGCCCCCCAGCTCCAGTCTGTCGCCGATATTCCGGCGAGGTGGCCCATCTCCTGAAACTGGCCATCGCCAGCATTTACCTGGAGGCAGTTCTGGAGCATCTGAAAATGATAGCTGCTGCGGTACTTGAGGTCTTCCAGGTGGAAGGGGTCAAATGCCGTCATGGTTTTCAGCCGGTAATTGTCTCCCGGCAACATATCCGTCGTGAATATCTCCGGGAACTGGTCATTGTTCATGTCCGCAATGTCTGCCCCCATACTGGAGACCGACGTCAGGCTGATGCGGCGGGTCAGCTCTTCTGAAAATGTTCCGTCACCCTGATTCAGGTACAGATAATCGCGCTCCCAGAAGTCATTGCTGATGTAGATATCCGGGAGCATATCCCCATTGACGTCGCTGACAGACACCCCCAGCCCAAATCCAATGGCACTGCTGTAGATGCCAGCCTGCGTAGTGACATCCGTAAACTTGCCCCCGTCATTCCGGTAGAGTTTGTCCCCGCCGAGTTCATCCACCTCTTCCCGCGCCTGGCGGTAGAGTTCGATACGATCGGGGGTTTTGAAGCTATTGTTAAGCACATAACAATCCAGGTCACCATCCAGGTCATAGTCAAAAAAAGCAGCGTGGGTAGAAAACCCTGCATTGTTCAGGCCGTAGGCAGCTGCTTGTTCTGTGAAGGTGAGATTTCCCTGATTAATGAAGAGTTCGTTTTCCTTGTTGTCACCGGCCACATCGCCAGAGTTGCAGACATATATATCGAGCCACCCATCAGCGTTTACATCTGCCATCGTGACACCTGTGCTCCAGGCGCGGGTACCGGCTACGCCAGCGCGGTCGGTGATGTCCTCAAACTGCCAGTTGCCTTTGTTGAGGTATAGTTTGTTCGGGCCCATATTGGCCGTGAAGTAGATGTCCGGCAGGCCGTCATTGTTCACGTCTCCCAGGGCTACCCCGCCGCCATTGTAATAGTTGCGATAGGTGAGGACATTAAACTGCTCGCCATCCTGGACCTGGTTGATAAACTGAATACCCGTCTGATCGGCGGGCAGGCTGACAAACAAATCTGAAGGTGCCTCCACCGCCGCACGGGCCCTGGTATGGGACTCAGCAGGTGCAGCAGGACCACAAGCCAGGTACAACCATAAACCCGGCCATAGGAGAGATAAATATAAGCGTACCGGACGCAGACAGGAGTTGACAGAGCAGGCGTGCATACGATGCGGGGTATTTGATACCGTAAGATACGAAAAGAAGAGGCAGGGTTGCTGCCTCTTCCGTGGTTCAAACTACTATTACTACTGCTTAAAAATAAGCCGTTAATAGCCAGGGTTTTGCTTCAGCTGCGGGATACCGTCTTTTTTGCTCAGCTCAATCTGAACGGTAGGCAGCGGATACAGCATGTGCCGGTCTTCAAACCCAGCAGAAGCCTCAATGTAGGTCCGCTTGGTTTTTTCGACAGCCATGTACGCGTTCATCACCTCTTTGGCGACACCCCATCTTCTGAGGTCAAAGAAGCGGTGTCCCTCCAGGGCCAGCTCCAGGCGGCGCTCCATGCGCACAGCCAGGCGAGCCGTGGCCTGATCAGACCAGGGGGTCTCGTAGGTACCTACTTTGTAGGTAGCCCAGGTGATGAGCGTGTCATTGATGGTGGTGGTGCCACCGTCTGCGCCTTGGGCACAGGCAGCTGCACGGGCACGAACCTGGTTGACGAGTGCGCGGGCACGCTCCAGGTTGTTGAGCTCAACCTCACACTCAGCCAGCATCAGCAGGACATCAGAGTAGCGGATGATGGGGATGTTGATTGGGTTCAACTGAGCGTTTGACCAGCCTACGCTGCTCTGCTCACCCTGACGGTGGGTGAATTTTTTGGGGCTATAAGGACCGGCCCATGAACGGGAGCGGATCCAGGTAGGTCCATGGGTACCCCAGTTGAGGAATGGCACATCGTCACGGCCTACGGTCCAGTCGAGCCGTGGATCTACGGGATCGGTGGAGGTGAGGTCGGCATCATTAAATGATGTGAGCAGGGGCAGTCCGTTGGCGTCTACCTTGTAGGCATTAACGAGGTTTTGAGAAGGCTGGTGGAAACCGCAGCAGCCGAATGGGCTACCCCCGTGTGGGAAGGTCAGACGATCTGCGAAGTTACCGTTGTTGCCCTCTGTCGTACCATCGTTTACAGAAGCCTGGATAGAGAAGATCATTTCGCTGCCGTTTTCTGTACCGGAAGAGAAAATGTCATGGAAACAATCCTGCAGTGCATACCGGCCACTGTTGACTACGGCGTCCAGCTGTACTTTAGCACCAGCATAGTCACCGGTGTAGAGGAGGAGCTTGCCGAGATATGCCTGAGCAGCACCTTTGGTGGCACGTCCGACCTGAGGCTGGGTCTCTGGCAGGAGATTAACCGCGTCCTCAAAGTCTTTCTTCAGCAACGGCACAATGTCAGCTTCGTTGGTCTTCTTGAAGTCCTCGTCTGCCTCGGTGTAGTACGGAACATTCTTCCACATTTTCCATGCATCAAAGTGGAAGTGTGCCCGGAGGAATTTCACTTCCCCTTCGATACGGGCCTGATCCGCACTTTCGATACCTTCAGCCTTGGCCATCAGTATCTGGGTGGCGTTGGCGCGGGCTACACCTTCGTAGAGGGCTTTAAATTTGCCATCAAAGTACGTATTGCCCGGAGCCCACTGAAACAGCTCAATCTGGCTGATCTCACCCTGGTCACCTGGCTCAGATCCTTTGTAGGCGTCGTCAGAGGCGACGCTACCCCAGATCCAGTTGCTGCCTGCGGTAGGCCATGGGGGAGAAAACTGACCCCAGTTGCTGTTCCAGCCATCCAGCATGGAGTAGGCTGAGATCAGGGCGGCCTCTACACCAACTTTGTTGGCCAGGGTTCCCTCATCCAGGGCGCCTTGTGCCGGAATCTCCAGGAACTCAGCGGTACAAGCCGCGAGGGTACCGACGATCCCGAGTACGGCTAATATTTTAATCCAGTGCTTTTTCATTCTTGTAAGTTTTTATAGAAGTTCAGTTGACATCAGGTTAGAAACCAAGGTTTAGGCCGACTGTGAATATCTGAGAACCAGGATAGTTACCAAAGTCGTTACCCATCCACTGGTCAGCATTGCCCCGTACCCCAAAGTTTGAGAGCGCAGGGTCAATCCCGCTGTACTTGGTGATCGTGAAGGCATTTTGTGCCTGTACGTACAGACGGAGGCGGGTGATGCCGACTTTGCTGACGACACTGGCCGGGAGGGTGTAGCCTACCTGGATGTTGCGGAAGCGCAGGTACGAAGCATTTTCTACGTAGAAGCTGTTCGGACGCTCGCTATATACGTCGTTTTCATCCATGATCGGGTAGTCACCGTCAGGGTTCAGGGTCGGGTGGAAGGAACGCTCCAGTACTTCTTTGCGGACGTTGGTGTTAAAGAACCGGAATACTTCAAACAACTTGTTGTAGTTGAATACCTGGTTACCAACAGAAGCAAATACAAACACAGAAGCATCAAAATTGCCGTAGCGCAGACCCAGGGTAAGGCCGGAGGTAAAGTCAGGGTGTGGGCTGCCGATCACGCCGAGGTCAGCATCGTTGATGATACCGTCTGGCTGGTCATCGTCCGTACCTACAATACCGTCAGCACCAGGACCGCTGATGTCTTTGAAACGGAGGCGTCCTACAGCGGCACCATCCTGCTGGGCATGGGCGGCTACTTCTTCTTCGCTGCGGAAAATACCGTCTGCCGTAAATCCGTAGAAGGTACCGATCGGTGAGCCGAGGGTGTTAAACGCCGTGCGACCGATACGGGTATCACCGCCCGTTGAGAAGAAGGAGGTGGAGTTACCGTCAATGTCGAGGATCTCGTTGCGATAGACGGAGAAGTTGAGCGTAGCGTCAAATCCGAGTTTGCCAAAATCCTTGCGGTAGGTAGCAGAAGCGTCAATCCCTCTGTTTTCCATTTTGGCCACGTTGATAAAGGGAGCAGCAGCGGTACCGCTGGTTGCAGGCAGTGCCGGGTTAAAGAGCAGCCCGTCCACTGTACGCTGATACACGTCAAGTACGACAACCAGTGCACCGCTCATCAGAGACGCATCAACCCCGATGTTGGTGGAGATGTTTTCTTCCCACTTGGTAGCCGCGTTGCCGCGGTTGGTGAGGGCGTAACCGGTAGCGAGGGTATTACCACCGCCGATAGCATAGAAAGAAGAACCTGGATCGCCACCAAAGCGGTCGAATGCATTACCACCAGGGATCTCCTGGTTACCAGTCACCCCGTATCCAGCGCGCAGTTTGAGGTCTTCCAGCCAGGTCACACCTTCGAGGAAGGACTCACCTGTCAGACGCCAGCCTACACTCACAGCAGGGAATACCCCGTACTTCTGAGTACCGAAGTTAGAAGAACCGTCGCGACGGATGGTCGCACTGATCAGGTACTTGTCTGAGAAAGCGTAGTCTACTTTTGCGAAAGCAGATGCCAGCGAGCGGAAAGATCCACCGCTGTTGACCGTGCGTGATCCTGGATCGGCCAGACCGGTGCTCAGGTACCAGGCATTGATGTCAGTCGTGAAGTAGTTGGCCAGTGAGCCGCCGATGTTGCGGAAGGTACCCTTGATCGCCTCGTATCCTACCAGAGCCTGTACGTTGTGTACATCAGCAAAGGTATGGTTGTAGGTCAGGGTATTGGTCCAGGTCCAGGTAAATCCTTTAGACCAGTTTTCGTTCCAGCCGTTGACAGTGGTAGGCTCTGAGTTTTCCCAGGTCGGGAAGTTAAAGCCGCCGTTGTAGTTGTCAAAAAAGTCAACTCCGAGGCTGGTCCGGGCCTTCAGCCCCTTAACGATTTCCACCTGTCCGTAAGCATTACCCAGGATACGGTAGTAGGTACCTTCGTTGTTACGGTTGCGGTAGATCTGGGCTACGGGGTTGGTACCGTTGCTCAGGCCGTTGGCTTTACCACCTGCAAAGTTTACACCGGAGATGTCATATACCGGGATGATGGACTGCGCCTTCAGGATCTGGGTCATGGTGTTGCCTTCCTGCTGGTTGCCGCCGGGCATAGACACCCCTTGTGAGCGGGCGAGGGAGAAGTTTTCGCCGAAGGTGAACTTCTTGGCGCGGAACTCAGAGTTGGCACGGATAGCGGCCCGGTTGAAGTAGGTGTACTTCATCGTACCGTCCTGGTTCAGGTAGTTAGCAGAGAGATAGAAGTTGCTGTTGCTGCTGCCACCAGACACCCCTACTGTATGCTCGGTCATGCGGGAAGGATCAAATACCTCATCCCACCAGTCAGTCCCGGCCTGATTAGACTTCATGATCAGGTTATTGGGATAAGAATACAGGCTTTCGTCCACCTGATTGGCACCAGGATATCCGCTGCTGCTTCCGTCATAGTAGTAGGTCGGAATCTGGCCCCGTCCGAAGGCATAAGGCACGGCTGTAGGGATGGCAATATTGGCATTCTCATGTGAGCGCCATACCACCTCTGAGTAGTCCTTAGGATCTACGATCAGGTCATACTTGCCTACAGGCACCTGTACCCCGGCGTAACCGTCATAGGTAACACGTACAGCGCCGGCACTTCCTTTTTTGGTAGTAACGATGACAACCCCGTTGTTGGCGCGGGCTCCGTAGATAGAGGCAGCAGAAGCGTCCTTCAGGACCTGGATAGACTCAATGTCATTGGGGTTGAGACCATTCTGGTATGAGTCCTGTACGGGCACCCCGTCAATGATGTAAAGCGGGTCGTTGTTCTGGAAGGAGCTGATCCCCCGGATACGTACGACGGTACCGCTGCCAGGCTCACCGGAGGTAGAAATATTCACCCCGGTAGCGCGGCCTTCGATCTTCTGAATGAAGCTGGGGGCTACGATTTCATTCATCTCAGATGCCTTGATGACCGATACAGCCCCTGTGATGTCGCGTTTCCGCTGGGAGGAGTACCCCGTCACCACGACCTCGTCCACGGTGATCGCCTTCAGCACCACGTTGATCACGGGATTATCCCCGACCGTCACGACCTGCGTCTCGAAGGAAACCATTGAAATCACCAATGCCTGGCCTTTGTTGACGGTCAGCGAAAAAGAACCATCGTCACCGGTCAGCGCACCTGTTGTCGTGCCCTGGATGATTACAGAGGCACCTATGACAGGGCTGCCAGAGGTTTCATCCGTCACGGTGCCGGAGACGCGCACCTGGGCGTATCCCGTCACCACGCTGGCTGTCAGCAACAGCAGCATGGACAGGTGACGCCCCCAGTGGATCAGCACGGTACTGAGGGAATGTGGAAGTTTACTCATAACGATTTGAAGCTAATAGTGAGTTAGTAGATAAACAATTGAAAAAGAACAGATTATAACTTTTTTCCATGTGCTTATGTCCTGTCAGGCCAGGATACGGCTCAGAAATTCGGCCCAGCGGTGATAGGCGTCCTCATGGGCGATCCGGTCCCGGTCTGGTAAAAATCGCTTCACCGGAGCCACTCCGCCGACGGCCTCCTCCAGCGAGCTGTACAACCCTACCGCAACGCCTGCGGCACAGGCTGCTCCGGCAGCACCGGTTGTTTCGATCACCTGGATTTCGCACTCGGTGACATTGGAAATGGTCTGCGAAAACACCGATGACTGAAACAGGTTGTCATGCCCTACCCGCATCATACGCAGGTCCAGCCCGAGGTCGGCCATGAGCTGGATGCCGTATACAAAGGAGAAGGCAATCCCCTCCAGGGTCGCCCGGAAGATATGGGCGCGCTGGTGGCGGTTGAACTGGATCGGGGAGATATGCCCGCCAGGGGTGCGGTTGCCGAGCATACGCTCGGCACCATTGCCAAAGGGCAACACCATCAGTCCATCTGCCCCGATGGGAGCGGACGCGGCACTTTGCTCCATCTCGCTGTAGCGCATACCGGCCAGTGCCACCTGCTGGCGGATCCAGTTGTACTGGCTTCCCGCTCCGTTGATACACAGCAGTACCCCGATTCTGGGCTGATGTGGCTCGTGATTGACATGCGCAAAACTATTAACACGACCCTGCGGGTCATACAGCAGGCGGTCTACGACCCCATACACGACCCCGGAGGTACCGCCGGTGGCGGCTATCTCGCCGGGCTGGAGGACATTCAGGGCCAGGGCATTGTTAGGCTGGTCGCCTGCCCGGTAGGTCACCGGGATACCCGGCCTCAGCCCCAGTTCGGCAGCAGCGGCGGGCAACAGTTCGCCCTGGTGCCCGCAGGTAGGCACGACCTGTGGGATCAGTTGGGTATCAATCTGGTAATAACCCGCCAGTGTCTCGGAGACCCGGTGTGCCCCAAAGTCCCAGATAACCCCCTCCGACAGTCCTGAGACGGTCGTAGCCGGTACACCGGTCATTCGCAGGGCGATATAGTCACCCGGCAGCATATACCAGGCCGCAGCGGCCAGGTGATGGGGCTCGTGGGTCTGGACCCATCGGAGTTTGGAGGCGGTGAAGTTGCCGGGGGGATTGAGCAGCGTCGGGGCAATACCAGGTCCCAGGTCCCGCAGGGCCTGGTTGCCGACCTCCACAGCCCGGCTGTCACACCAGATGATGGCAGGCCGCAGCGGTGTATGCGCAGCATCCGTCAGGACCAGCCCGTGCATCTGGTAGGCAATGCCGATAGCGGAAATCTGGCGGACTTTATCAGGGTACAATACTGACAGCGACTGACAAGCCTGACAGGCATACTTCCACCACATCTGAGGTGCCTGCTCCGCCCAGCCTGGTTGAGGTGCCTCTATCGGCATCTCTGTATCAGGGGCATGTACGACGGTCACGACAGTACGGGTGGCCGCTTCTACGAGGGCTACCTTCACTGACGAACTCCCAATATCAAATCCTAGCAGATACATCAGACCACACGCTACAGGGTTAGAAACCAATACTGGCAGTCACAATCCGGGTACTACGTCAGCCATACTTCGGGCCTGATAGACCATAGGTGGGTTGCCAGCTTCTAAAGCGGTGATAGCAGATGGGAGAGATACCCTGTATCGGTCAGGTGACATCACGTCGCCAGGCAGCGGAAGGAAAGCTATTCCCTTAAAATATGACCTGCTCCTGAAAAATAAGACGATAGTGTAGTCCTGCCCGATCGTTTGGATACCCTGGAGACATGCCCCGGCATCTGTACAACCGTTTGAACTAAGTTACCGGGCATGATTCAGGATAAAAAAAAAACAATCCCTGCAAAAATTCGTCAGCTATTATCTGCTACTACGTCAGCACTACGTCAACAGCTCCTCGTCAGGAAGCAGACTGCGAGACCTGCAAGTGCTGAATAAACTCGGTGAGGCTTACCTGAGCCGGAAGATTGAGTTTTTTGCGGAGGCGGTAGCGCCGGGTCTCAACCCCGCGCAGGGAAATATTGAGCTGGTCAGCAATGTCTTTAGAGGCCATATCCATACGCAGATAGGCACAAAGTTTCATTTCATCTGCTGAGAGCTGGGGATAGGTGTCCTTCAGGTGCTGAAAAAAACCCGACTGGAGCATATCAAATGAATACACAAACTCCTCCCAACTTTTGTCCACCTTCAACTGATGGTCCAGTTTGCGGATCAGGTCCGCGACAGGGGTCATGTCTCCTTCGCCTACGCCACCTCGCCTGAGCTGGGCCAGGGTGTCACGGGCTTCCTTGAGGAGGTTCTGCTGGGTCAGTTGCCGGAGGGAGGACAGGGTCAGGGCTTTTTCTTTCTCGATGATCTCCTGCTGCAGGGTCTCATGGCGGAGTTTGTAGAACTGATAGTTGCGGGAGGAGGCGGGCTCCTGGGTCATTTTCTGGAGATTGGCCAGCCAGAGGTTGTAGGCCTGCTGGCAGAGGGCCATGTCGAGAACCGGCTCATGGATGGCATGGGGCCGTATCCCGGAGACGGCGTCCTCCACATGCGCAAAATGGCCGATCGCCACCCCTGCCGCACGGGCTGCGCCTACTGCGTCGTTGGTCTCGACGACCTCTATCTGACAGTCCAGCAGGGTAGCAATGGTGGTAGAAAAGGTCTCTGACTGAAACATATCGTCGTTGCTGACCCGGATCACCCCTACGTCAAGCCCGATCTGCTTGAGAATATTAACCCCCGACACAAAGGAAAACGCTACTCCCTCCAGGGCAGAGCGGTACAGATGCGCGCGGGTATGACGCCCAAACTGGAGGTTGAGGATATGCGCGTTGAGGTTGCGGTTTTCGAGCATACGCTCTGCCCCGTTGCCGAAGGGAAGCGTACACAGCCCGTCTGCCCCCACCGGAATCGTCTTGACGATCCGCTCCAGGTCCTGATAGGACTGCCCGGTATGGGCTACCTGGTGTTTGATCCAGCTATACTGACTTCCGGCCCCGTTGAGGCACAACAACATCCCGATCCGGTCCTGGTTGTCCTGGTAATTGACGTGGGCAAATGCATTGATCCGGGAGTGAATATCATACACAGGCCGGTCCACGATCCCGTACACGACACCTGATGCGCTGCTGGTCGCCGCAAACTCATTGGGTTTGAGGACATTCAGCGAGAGTGCGTGGTTAGGCTGGTCACCAGCCCGGTAGCAGAGCGGGGTGCCCGGCAGCAGCCCGGTCATGTTGGCTGCCTCTGGCGTAAGCCGCCCCTGTATGGAAAAAGTCGGGACCAGATCCGGAATCAGCGACTCCGGAATCTCATAGTACTGCAGCAGTTCATACGCCAGCCGCCGCTCCTTAAAGTCCCAGCAGATCGCCTCCGATAGTCCCGGCAGGGTGGTATTCACCTCGCCTGTCAGCTTCATCGCAATAAAATCTCCCGGCAGCAGCATTTTGTACACCTGCCGGTACACATCCGGCTCATGATCCCGTACCCAGCGCAGGCGGGAGGCCGTAAAGTTGCCGGGTGAATTGAGCAGGTTTTCCAGGCAATAGGTTTTCCCGACGTCCTCAAAAGCCTGCTTGCCGATATTCACAGCCCGGCTGTCGCACCAGATGATCGCAGGCCGCAGCACCCGGCAGGCTGCATCTATCAGCACGAGACCATGCATCTGGTAGGAGATCCCGATCCCCTTAATATCCGCCGGGGCGACCCTGCTTTTGTCCAGCAACCGACGGGTAGCCATACAGAGATACATCCACCACATTTCCGGCTGCTGCTCTGCCCATCCCCGCTGACGAGCCAGAATCTCCATCTCAGTATCGGGGTACTGGATACGACAGATCTCCTGATGGGTATTTCCATCAAAAAGCGCTGCTCGTATGGTGGCGCTGCCAATATCGTATCCGATGAAATACATACAATCGTAGTCCGGGTCATGATCATACGGCCCCACCGGTGTTAGTGTTTCTGCCACAGCAGTGCCGCATGTTTTTCTTCTATCCAGAAAGATACGAATACCCTGCTAATATTCCAGTATCTGATAAAAACTCCTGCCAGCCGATACGGCCAGCTCAACTATCCCATAACGTGGTTATCTCTCATGTACGTTTGCGGCGGGTGCGTCCGGCAGCGGCAGCCAGATTTTCAGTAACCCGGTACTGCACAATCCGGGTCACCAGCTCCAGGGGCAATGGCTGATCCAGCGGAAACTGAATAGACCCTTTACCCTGCGGATACACTGCCAATGCTTCTTTAAACGCTGCAATGCCGGAGGGCGCCGGATAAAACCCGATATGTGCTTTGTAGCCAGCAAAATGTACCAGGTTTCCCTCCAGGTAAAAGGTGGGGATGCCGTAGCTGATTTTTTCGGTGGCCGCTGGTGCGGCCTCCCGAATGGTCTCCCGCAGGAGTATCAGCTGCTCCCGGATCGCTGCCGGGAAATCAGCTATATAGGTATCAATGTCGCGGGGCGGCTCGGTCATTTTCATCTACTGGCAACGTATGGATTATATCGGTGAAAAGATACGATTTTCCCGAAAAAAAATACTGCTGCCTCAGTACTCCCAGCGCCGCTTGACGGGATCATAAAAGCTAAACCCAAATTTGAACTGGGCATTCAGAGCCTGGGGATAATCGCCATAGGCTGTAATAAAATAGGCCCCGAGCCGGAACCGCTGCCGCCGTATGCGGAAGGGGTACTGCAACCCCACAAATGCCTCTGCGTGATAAAAATCGCTGTCACGCACCCACAATATCCCGGCACCGGCACTGGTCTCGGCCTTGGTCCGGCGGATCAGGGGCACCTTATTAAACAGGACACGTCCGAAGTCGTGGACATAGTGCCCGGCGATGTACTCATTGGGGGTGCTGAGGGTCCTGCCCAGCAGCTGAAAGTTGCGGAGGGGGTTGACAAACAACCAGGGATCCGATCCCCTGAAAAATGTGTAGTCATTAAAAAACAGTACATTGGACCGGAGAAATGTCCCCCCTGTAATAAACCACCGGGTAAGCCCCAGGGTCCCCAGCTGAACCTCCTGGCTGATACGCAACTCCAGAAAATCAAAGTCCACGGTACTCCCAAAAAAATTCGGGACGGCTTTTTTATAATGAAGCTGAAACGTGGGCCATTTGCTCCCAATGACCACCTTGCGGTAGGGCAACATGCGGTATTTCTGGCCGGGCGTGTATTGAATCCGGATGTCTATGAGCAGCTCGCGGTAAGGATCAAAACTCAGGGGGGTGTTGTTGTCCCCAAAGAGGACATCCCGCCACTGGTCTTCGTCGAGGCTGTCTATGGAGGCCCGATCTGCAAAATCAATCGTTCCGGTCAGGTAGAGGCCATTGATGACTTCAAACCGGTGCCGCAGACCGATGTACCGCTTGTTGATAAAGTTACTGCTGCTGATAACGGCTGTGATGGTCTGGTTAGGGTACACCATGCTGTACACGTTGCCTACCCGCACGTCCAGCCGCGCAAACCGCTTGGGGGCATATGTGCTGCCGAGGTGGACAAACCCCTTGAGGTCTTGGTTATTAAACCCATAGTCAAGTTCTCCCTCCAGGTGCAGGGCTGTATAACGTTTGAAGGTTTTGTCTATCGTGCCGCCGACCACGTGCCGGTACCCACCGATCCCCAGCGGACGAAACTGTGAGACCAGGGGATACAGAAAGTAGTTCATGTTGCGCGGGCGGTCCCGAAACCCGATCCCATTAAAAACAATGTCCACCCACGTGAGCCGGTTGTAGATAGAGTCCTGCTCCTCGATATAGGCGGGACTGTTATAATACGCCACAATGCTATCCCGCACCTGTACAAACTGTATCTCCGTGCTGTCCAGGGATACCGGGCGAATCTGGCTCCAGTAGTCTGCCCCCCGCTCAAAGGCTTCCTGGGAGACGGACACGGATTCATTCCCAAAAAAATTGCGGGCCAGGGTCGGATTGAGCTGATACCCGGTATGGACCGCATGGGTATTGCCCATAAACCGGTCTTTGCCCTCCTTCGCTTCGTACTCGTAGGTCTCCTCGGCAAGGGTCCAGTAGGTGTCCTGCCGGGTGTAGGTGTGGTGCAGCTTAAACTGCTTGAAAAACATCAGGGAGGCGGGCATCAGCTCCAGGTCAGCAGCCTGTATGGCCCATATCCCGTCAATGATGGTCAGTATCCCCTCGACGGTGGCCCCTTCGCGGTTGCGGGGACGCACCTCGATCCGGTACACAACCCGTCCTTCCTCATAGGTTTTGTCCACGAGCCGGTAGATATAGGTGACACGCCAGAGCTCGCTGTGCAGGGGAGATACCCAGGGCTGGTCTCCAAGACCCGGAAGCTGGATCAGGTTTTTGTAGAGGTTGATGCTGACACGGGTAGGATCCGGGTCAAACAGATAGGGATGATCTGTCTCCAGCTCGTAATCTGAAAAGGCCTGACCATCATTAAAAGAAACCTGTACCGTCGGTGTACCCTCATCCGAATGCTTGCGATACGCATGGATGACACTCTTGAACTTGCCGGGGGCTTGAAAGTATCCGGTGGACTGTGACTCGATCAGAAACACCAGGGACGGTCCGGCCGGTACCGTATCTGGCGGGAGCGTGTCAGCGACAGCAAGCTGTGTGGTATCGGTTTTCAGGGAGTCTGTTTCGGTCTTTTTTATTTTTTTTGGAGGCCGCAGGGTCGTGTCGCGCTCCAGCCTGATCTTGCTGTAGGTCTCGCGGGAAAATGAGCCCAAGTCCCGGATATGGTTTTGTTTATGGGCGATCACCTGCTCCATGATGGCGTAGGCAGGGTCACGTTTGCCGGCGGTGATGTCCACCGCCCCGACTGATATACCTACAGGCGTCAGCACCATGTCCAGGGTCTGGCTGCGGCGCATCTCCACGGGGACTGTGCGGGTCTCATACCCCAGGTACTCAAACACCACCTCATATGACCCGGCGGGGAGTGACAGGGCGTATTGCCCTTTTTCGTCGGCGAGGATCCCCCGCTGTATACCTGACACATATATCCGGGTGTACGGCAGAGGTTCACCTTCTGTATCCGTCACCCGGCCCCGGAGTGCGTACTGAGCCCATGCTCCCTGTGTGCTCAGGAGCAGCAGTATAACCAGGACGTAAGATTTGTGCATAAGACCCGCGATTGGCAACATATCGTATATTAGACGCTTGAGGCTTCAAAAGGGTTGGCAGCAGGACAGGTATTTTCCGCAATAGCCGACCACATAGCGTACAGTCTGGCCCATATATGGAATATACTCGCCGGAGAGGGTTAGGCATCTCCCATGATGGTCTTTTTTTACCACTGTAATCCTGCTATCTTTACCTGTGAAAAATACCTCCGCCCCTCTTATGTCTGACAACGTCCCGGAGCTGGGTATGAAACAGCAAGAGCGCCACAGTTATGCCACCTTCCTCCGGTATGCCATGCTGGCAGGGGGAAGTTTTTACCTGATAGGGGCACTCACCAATGCACTTTCGCCCCTGGCCGATGTGACTGACCCGCCAGTCTGGCGGTTTGGGATTGCGGTCCTGATGTTTCTGGGCATCCCGCTCTCTGCGCGGGGCGTGCTGAACGAAACCCAGACGGAATGGTATGCTTTCGGTACGGGCGTATTGTCGGTGCTGTGGATATCGCTGCTGATGTACCTGAACCATATCAACCCGCTGTACCTGATTGCGGCGGAGATTACGGTCTGTATTTTTCCTTTTTTGTTCCGGCAGCTGCTGCCCATACGCCTCCTGCTGCTGATCGTGTTGCTGGCAGGCCTCCCGGCCATCCTGCTTACGGAGGCACCCATGCTGGACCCCTACTCTACTGCAGCGCTCCAGGTGCTGATCGTGATCGTCATGAACTTTGTGACGACCCGCCAGATCACTACCCACCTGACCCTCATGGACAACCAGCGGAAGATGGCTGACCAACTGGCGACCCTCTCTGCCCTGAGCGAGCGCCTGCAGGAGGCCGAAGAACGCTGGAGTTATGCCATTGCGGGCAACCAGGACGTCGTCTGGGACTGGCTAGTAGAGACGGATACCTTATATATATCTCCCTCCTGGACAGCCATGCTGGGATATACGCCCGCACAAACGCCGGACTCACTGGCGGCTATCCAGCCCCTCGTACATCCGGATGACCTGGCGTATACCATTGAAACGGTGGCAGCCCTGAGCCGGGACAATCCGATCATGCGCAAACCGTTCAGAATCAGGGCTGCTGACCAGACCTACCGCCATATCCTCTCCCGTGGCAGGGTCGTGAGCGCCCATTCAGACGGCCGTCCGACGCGGGTCGTGGGGACCTTTGCGGACATATCGGCGCAGGTCATCGCTGAAGAAAAAACCCGCGAAAGCGAGCGCCGAAGCCAGATCCTGATCAATGCCCTCCCGGACATGATCTTCCAGCTCGACCTCAACGGGTACTTCACCGGCTTCAAAGCAGACCAAAGCGCCGAGCTCCTTATCAGCCCGGACAAGCTCATCGGTGCCCACGTGCGGGACGTGCCGGTGCCGACAGCCATACAAAACCTGCTGCTGACCCATATCAGCCGCGCACAGACCTCCGGGCAGGTAGAACTTTTTGAGTATGAGCTTGATATCAAGGGTCAGCCACAATACTACGAGGCGAGAGTCGTCAAAAGCAGCAGCCAGGAGCTGATCTGCATCGTGCGCAATATCACAGACCTCCGCCTCAAACAAAATGCCCTCGTAGAAGCCAAAGAACGCGCTGAGGCTGCCGTTGCCGCCCGGTCACAGTTCCTCTCCACCATGAGCCATGAGATACGCACCCCCATGAATGCGGTCATCGGTATCTCACACCTGCTCATGCAGGAAGACCCCAAACCTGAGCAGCTCGATCATCTCCACACCCTGCGGTTTGCGGGCGAAAACCTGCTCGTCATCATCAATGACATCCTCGACTACTCCAAGATAGAGTCAGGCAATATTGAATTTGAAAAAACAGAAGTCGCCCTGGCTTCCCTCACCGGATTTGTGGTGAGATCTCTCCAGCAAAAGGCTGATGAAAAAAACATCGCCCTTCACCTCCGCCTCGACCCCCTCCTGCCTCCACAGGTTCTCGGAGACCCTACCCGCCTGAGCCAGATCCTGACCAATCTGATCAACAACGCCATCAAATTTACGGAGGTCGGCGCGGTCACCGTACAGCTCACCCAAACAGCAGCAGACGATGAGGCGGTCAGTGTCCGCTTCTCTATCCAGGACACCGGCATCGGCATCCCTGCCGAAAAACTGGAGCATATCTTTGACAGCTTCACCCAGGCCAGTGTGGATCATACCCGCAAGTACGGGGGCACAGGGCTGGGGCTCGCCATCTGCAAACGGCTCCTGGCCCTCCAGGGCAGCGAATTGCAGGTAAGGAGTGAGGTGAATATAGGCTCTGAATTTTATTTTACCCTCAAGTTCCAGCTGATACCAGCCGGCGAATCCGCTACCCCCACCCTGCGGTCTGACTATGACATCACGGACTTCAGAAGCCTGCTGAACACCCGGGTTTTGCTGGTAGAGGATAACCTTGTCAATCAAAAAATAGCCACCCGTTTTCTCCAAAAATGGGATATCGAGGTCGCTACGGCTGATAACGGCCGCATAGCCGTGGATATGGCGTCCCGGGACCACTATGACCTGATCCTGATGGACATCCAGATGCCAGAAATGGACGGATTTGAGGCCACCCGGCGCATACGGGCCCTACCCGAGTATCAGGCGGTACCGATCATTGCCCTTACCGCCAATGTCATGCAGGAAGTGCGGGACGAAATCCAGCAGGCAGGCATGGACGACTTTGTCAGCAAACCCTTCAATCCCCGGGATCTATACCGCCGCATCGCCAGATACCGGTGAGGTTGTGCAGAGACACAAACGGTGTATATTGCGCCACGTAGTGCGATCCTCTGCTACTTTTCACCACCAGATTTCATTTTGTAGGTACACGGCTGTTTTTTTATCCTCACCGCTGACACCTGTTGATCTGAAAAAATCATCTGTATGAAATCTGCGCGTACCCTTATCATCTGCCTGCTGATGCAGGCCGGAGCCTCACACCTGTTGTGTGCCCAGCCACAAACCCTGGTCGGGCTCAACCTCACCACTGAGCGGTCTTCTGGCCGGGACCTGATCCCCGGGATCGGCCTTACGGTGGACCGGCAACTGAGTCGCCACAGCGGCATCAGCTCCGGCCTGTATTATCGTACCTTCCTGCGGGGATGGTATGCACAGACCCCGGTCGGGTTATATACCTTCACGGTTTCAGAGCGTTTTTTGTACCTGCCCCTCACCTATACCTATTATACCCGATGGGTGCATCTCGCTGCCGGGCTGACCTTTGAGCACTATACCGGCTGGCGACAGCGGGATGATGGGACCGTAACGGTGCAGTCGTATTCCATGGACCCGGTTTATACCCTGGGCCTGCTGCTGAAGGTCTCCCGCCAGATCGCCCTCAGCCGCCAGCTCTGCCTGGAGCCGGAACTCCGGTTTAATCCCCTGTTTTCGGAGTACCGGAGTTACTGGGGCATCGGCCTCCAGCTTAAGTATCGCCTGCCGGGGCGGTGAGGGATGGACCTGCTGTAACTTAGCGGTTTTGTAGCAGTGCGCGACCATCACCCTGTACCGCAGGGGACAGGTCGCGCCCAATCTGTATATTATCACGCCGCATAAACCAACGGATAAAAAGTTTCATTAAATTGTGATCCTAAAGGCTCCTATAGTAAGTTAGGCTGTATCACAATTTATACTGGAAGATGGAAGCCAAAAAAATTATTATCCCCCTGCATAGTGACAGCGAAGCCGATACTTGCCGTAAGGAAGTAACACCGAGGCTGTATGCGAGTGGGTGGACGGACGACCAAATATTGGAGCAGCGGACATTTACTGATGGCAAAATCGTAGTATTAGGAAAAGTTGCTAAACGACAAAAACCTAAAAAAGCAGACTATATCCTGCGCATCGGACAAAACTTCCCGATTGCAGTTATTGAGGCAAAGAAAAAATATACAATTGCCGCTACCGGATTGCAACAAGCTAAAGACTATGCCCAGGCCCTAGATTGCCGGTTTGCCTATGCCACCAATGGCGCAGAAATCATAGAATTTGATTTTATCACCGGATTGGAAACCATCATTACCCAATATCCAACCCCACAGCAGCTTTGGAGCAGGTTACACGCAACCGCCCCCATACCTGAGTACGTCAAAGAAGTTCTGTTAAAACCACTCAACCCAAATCTGGGCAAGTCACCCCGCTATTACCAGGAAATCGCTATTAACCGGGCGGTACAGGCCATTTTAGAAGGTAAAAAACGACTGCTGCTTACCCTGGCTACGGGTACGGGCAAAACCTCCGTTGCCTTTCAGATCATCTACAAACTTTGGAGCAACCGCTGGAATACCACAGGCGAACACCGCCGCCCGAAGGTGCTGTTTCTGGCCGACCGCAAAGTACTGGTAGATGACCCCTACTCAAAAGATTTTGCCATTTTCGGGGATGCCCGTGCTTCCATTTTTGATGACGGCGCGACTACCAGCCGCGAAATCTACTTTTCCACCTATCAGTCATTGGCCGAAAGCGAGGCCCGAGAAGGACTATTCCGTCAGTTTCCGCGTCACTTTTTTGATCTGGTCGTAATTGACGAGTGCCACCGGGGCAGTGCCACCGATGACAGCAATTGGCGCATGATCCTGGACTATTTTGCGCCCGCCGTAAAGCTGGGGCTGACCGCCACGCCGCTGCGGCAAGACAATAAAGATACCTACGCCTATTTCGGCAACCCGATTTATGTGTACAGTTTGCGGCAGGGTATTGAAGATGGTTTTTTAGCTCCATACATCGTGCATCGCGTCGTCACAGAGGCTGACGCGACGGGTTGGCGACCACAAGCGGGGCAGACGGACGCATACGACCAAATCATCCCGGATGGTATCTACCAAACCCCTGATTTTGAGCGAGTTCTCTCGTTATTACCCCGCACACGAGCCGTCGCCCGTCACCTGACCGAGCACCTGAAAAAGTACGGCAGGCTGGACAAAACCATCATTTTTTGCCATGACCAGGAGCACGCCGACCAGATGCGCCGTGAGGTGAGCAACCTTAATGCCGACCTCGTGAAACAAAACCCACACTACGTGGTCCGCATCGTGTCAGATGAAGGTGATTGGGGTAAAGGATTGCTGGGCAAGTTCATGGACATCGAGCAGGACTTCCCCGTAATCGTTACTACCTCCAAGCTCTTGAGTACCGGGGTAGATGTGCCTACTTGCAAAAACATCGTGCTGTTCCGAATGGTCAATTCCATGACCGAGTTTAAGCAAATCATCGGACGGGGTACACGGGTCAGGGAGGACAAAGACAAACTGTTTTTTACCATCCTGGACTACACCGGAAGCGCGACCCGCAAGTTTGCCGATCCCGATTTTGATGGCGAGCCGCCGCTGATTACCGAAGAGACGATAGACGAAGACGGCGAAGTGGTGGATGGCTCTTGGGTGGAAACGCGCTCCGAAACGCAGCCCCCTGACGGAACAGACGAACCACCCGAAGGACTCAGCAGCGGGTCAGGTAGCGGGAACAGCACTCGCCATAAATACTACGTCACCGATGGTCAGGTAAACATAGTAGCTGAGAGTGTTCAGGTGCTGGATGCTGGCGGCAAACTGCGGACCGTACAGTTTACCCAATACGCCAAAGAGCAGGTTTCCACCCTGTTCACCGATGCCAAAGCCTTTCAAGCAGCATGGGCCGACCCTGTACAACGGGAAAACATCATGACCGAGCTGGAAAGCCGGGGGATTTCGCTGGACCAGCTTTCCGATATTACCAACATGTCCGAGGCCGATCCATTTGATCTGCTATGTTTTGTAGCCTTCGACCTCAAACCCATGACCCGCCGCGAACGCGCTGAACGGGTGCGCAAAGCCGCAACCCTGGCGGCCTATACCACTGGGGCGCGGGAAATCATTAACTTGATCTTAGACAAATACGTTCAATTTGGCCTGACTGAACTCAACGCCGGGGTCTTGGAAGTAAAACCCATTTCCGATAAAGGAAACATAAGCGAAATTGCCGCCCTGTTTGGCGGTGCGCCCAATTTGCTGCGCGCACTGGATGACCTTCAACAACTACTCTACGCCGAAGCTGCGTAACCTCCCTCTATGGCAAAACGAGCAAAAGAAGCCAAAACCGAAACCACCGCCCAGCGTCTCTCCGGCCTGATCAAATCCTGCCGCGACATCATGCGCAAAGACAAAGGTATGAACGGCGACGCCGACCGCCTGCCGATGCTGACCTGGATCATGTTTCTGAAATTCCTGGATGACGTGGAACAGGAGCAGGAAACCCGTGCTTTGCTGAAGCGCCAGACCTACCGGCCCGCCATTGCGGCTCCGTACCGCTGGCGCGATTGGGCCAAAAACCAATCCCTCACAGGCGACGACCTGCTGGCCTTCATCAACAACGAAAAATGTACCCTCCCCGACGGTACGGAGGGTGCGGGCCTGTTTTATCACCTGCGCAGCCTGCAAAGCGAAACAGGCCGCGAGCGCAAAGACGTGGTGGCAACCGTATTCCGGGGAGTGGCCAACCGCATGATCAACGGCTACCTGCTGCGCGATGTAACCAACAAAATAGACAGCATCCACTTCACCAGCACAGAGGAAATTTACACGCTTTCGCACCTGTACGAAAGCATCCTGAAAGAAATGCGCGATGCCTCGGGCGACGCAGGCGAATTTTACACGCCCCGCCCCGTGGTGAAATTTATGGTGCAAATGCTCGATCCGCAACTAGGGGAAAGCATCCTCGACCCTGCCGCCGGAACGGGCGGTTTTTTGGTAGAAGCCTTTGAGCACCTGCGCAAACAAGCCCAAACCGTAGAGCAGTACGCCACCCTGCAACAAAGCAGCATCTACGGCGGCGAAGCCAAACCCCTGCCCTACCTGCTCTGTCAGATGAACCTGCTGCTGCACGGCCTGGAATACCCGAGTATTGACAGCGGCAACTCCCTCCGGATACCCCTGCGTGACATCGGCGACCGCGACCGGGTGGACTTGATTGTAACCAACCCACCTTTTGGGGGCGAGGAAGAACGCGGCATTCTGAACAACTTCCCGGATGATATGCGCACCGCAGAAACGGCCATGCTGTTCCTGCAACTGATTATGCGCAGGCTGAAACGCGCTAAACCCGGCTCACGGGGTGGACGTGCTGCGGTTGTTGTGCCCAACGGCACCTTGTTTGCCGATGGCATTGCTGCCCGCATCAAGGAACAAATGATGAAAGAATACAACCTGCATACCGTGGTGCGCCTGCCCGACGGTGTGTTTGAGCCCTATACCTCGATACCTTCCAACCTGCTGTTTTTTGAGCAGGGAAAACCGTCACAGGAGGTCTGGTTTTATGAAATACTCCCCCCCGCCGAGCGCAAAAAATACTCCAAAACCAAACCCATTCAGTTTGAGGAGTTTGCGGATTGTATGGCCTGGTGGAATCACCGTGAGGAAAACGAACATGCCTGGCGCATACCCGCCGCTGACATCCTGCAATACGATGCAGACGGAAAACTGCTGTCTGCCAACCTCGACCGCAAAAACCCCACCCGGCGCAACGAAACCGAATATGTCGAACCCACTGAGGCCATCTCCGCCATACTGGAAAAAGAGCAGCAGATTTTGGAGCTGATGCGCGACATCCAACAACTCATTTCAGCATGAAAAAAGAACTTATCCTCGAACTCTTCGAAAAATTTGAGGCTGCCTGCTACCTCATCGAAGATACCGAATGCTGGAGCGCCCGCGAACTCCAGTCCATCCTTGGGTATGCCAAGTGGGACAACTTCCTCAACGCCATCGAGAAGGCCAAAACTGCCTGCGAAGGGGCAGGCGAAAAGGTGGCGCATCATTTTGCCGACGTCGGGAAAATGGTCGGGATCGGTAGCAATACCCAGCGCCGCATTGACGACCTGGCCCTCACCCGCTACGCCTGCTACCTCATCGCCCAAAACGGCGACCCCACCAAAAAACCGGAAATCGCCTTTGCACAGACCTATTTTGCGGTGCAGACCCGCCGGCAGGAACTCATCGAGCAGCGTCTCCTCGACCGTGACCGCGTGAGCGCCCGCGAAAAACTCTCCAAAACCGAAAATAAACTCTCCGGCATTATGTACGAACGCGGGGTGGATGACAAAGGCTTCGCCATCATCCGCTCCGAAGGTGACAAGGCCCTCTTCGGGGGGCGCAGCACCCAGGACATGAAACGCAAGCTCGCCGTGCCCGACGGAAGGCCCTTAGCCGACTTCCTGCCCACGCTCACCATCAAGGCCAAAGACTTCGCGACCGAACTCACCCACCACAATGTCGTGGACAAAGACCTGAAAGGCCAGCCCGCCATACAACGCGAACACGTCGAAAACAACCTCGCCGTGCGTCGCATCCTGCACGAGCGCGGCGTACAACCCGAACACTTACCGCCCGCCGAAGATGTCAAAAAAGTAGAACGCCGGATAAAAGCCGACGATAAAAAAGCCTTACAAAAACCAGATAAAATCAACCTGTTGCCGCCTGATGCGGAAAAAGAGGAGGGAACGGTATGAAAAACGGATGGGATATGGTGAAACTGGGGGAGGTGCTGAAGCTCAACCTTGATAGTGTTGAAGTAGGCACTATGCCAGAATTTCCTTTTGCGGGAATTTACAGTTTTGGTAACGGATTGTTCAAAAGAGGTGGCCAAAGTGGCTCTGAAACTTCTTATAAGGCCTTCAATCGTTTACATAAAAATCAAATTGTCGTCAGCAAAGTGAAGGGCTGGGAAGGGGCGATTGCAAAGGTGGAAGAAAATTTTGAGGGACTTTTCCTTTCTCCAATCTGCCCAACCTTTGATTTGATTTCAGAACAAAAAGCTGATATACATTTTATTGACTGGTTTTTGAAACAAGAATTTGTCTGGCAAAAACTATTGGATGGCTCAAAAGGGATTGGCGCAAGGCGAAATGCTATCTCTGAAAAACAATTTCTGAACCTCGAAATCCCCCTGCCGCCCCTATCCGAGCAGCAGCGTATTGCCGGGCGGCTGGCGGCGTTAAAAGGGAAAATAGAGGCGGTGCGGCGGTTGAGGGAGGAGCAGGAAAAGGAAATGAAGGGGCTGCTGTTGATGCAATACCAAAAATGTATTGAGGGAGCGGAGTGGAAGCCGTTAAAAGAGGTTGCGCCATTGATACGGAGGAGGGTTGATTTGCAACCTAACACGGTTTATTCAGAGATCGGGGTGCGAAGTTTCGGAAAAGGTGTTTTTGAAAAGCCCAGTTTTAACAGCGATGAATTGAGTTGGGAAAAGCCAAATTGGATTGAAGAAGGTGACTTGTTAATGAGTAACATCAAAGCCTGGGAAGGAGCTGTTGCAGCGGTGGACAAAGAACATGACGGCAAAGTAGGCTCACACCGTTATCTGACTTTTGTGCCATACCCTGAAATTACAAGTGCCAAGTTTCTTGCCTTTTACTTTCTAACAGATACAGGAAATTTGAAATTAAGTGAAGCCTCGCCGGGTAGCGCCGACCGAAACCGAACATTGAACACAAAAATCATTTTGAATACGCTTGTTCCTGTTCCTGACCTTGATTTACAAAAAGATTTTCTGCAACTTCAAACTCAAATGGAAACCCTGAAAGCAGCCCAGGCGGCGCAGTTGTCGGCCCTGGAGGGTTTGTTTCCGGCGGTATTGGAGCGGGCATTTCGGGGGGAGTGGTGAGGCTTAAGTAATTATTATTTCTTCCTAACGGGAGCTTTCATAAAGAGACGGACAACCTGGAATTTTATCAAAAACAAGTTGCAACTGACAATCGGGATTCTGGCATTCCTTTCCTTGTTTGCGGACAGCATTCAAATTTTCGAATTCTTAAACCAACACATAGAAAGTATGAAAGACCTGATTAAAATGGCAGTGTTTGCCGTTGGTACTACAATGGTAACCTACCCACTATGTTCAACAGAGCTGGCGACCTGCGCGGGGCGAATGCCTAGTCTCGATTGAAAGTAAGGGAGCTTGTCAAGAATTTTTCCAGGCCGTGCAGCAGGTTGGGGGGCGAATAGCCCCCCCGCCCCTCCAAATTATCCAACTAACCACCGAAATCAAAGAGCATCATCATGCGCCGGATTTTTATTTATGTCAGCCTAATAACAATACCGGCAAGGTGTTCTCCCCATTTGTACGGCCTGCGCCTCCGCTACTGACACGACCTCCGACCTGCACCTGTTTAATCCCGAGCAATAATGGGTATGATAGGCATACGCACTGGCCCCCATACAAATCAGTACCCTATACGCCGGAGCCGGACGAGAATATGGGCGTGCAGCAGGTGGCTGGGGGGTGGTCATTTGCAGCGCTTCCGCCAGGCTGATGCCTGAAGATTGGGTGATGGGAGCCAGATAGGTGGCTGAGACATACCCTGTGTCCTCTCCCGCTGTCACCCACATCCATTTGCCTGATGAAGAGATCACCGCTACCTGATCGCCTTGGTTCAGCACCTTCACGACCACAAAATCTGTCCCCGGACCTTCCCGCAGATTCAACTGCACTGCCGTGACATGATGTGTCTGGCTGGATACTTGAAACGTCCATAGGGCGAACAAGCAGAAGGTAATCGTTTTTATGGTTTGTGTCATTTTATTTTTTGAGTAAGATACTGCTGTTGCCTCACTTTTTCAAAGATGCACGTATGGATTCAGGACCCATGTATCTATGCGTTTTCGAAAAAATAAACGATTATACTGAGCCATACGTGTTTTGCGAAAAAACCAACACTACCCCTCCCGAGAGGGGAAAATCCCGCTGAAGCGAGCGGTGCAATTCCGCCTTCCGCACGCCACTCAGCATAGTTGCACAGGTATGATCATCCAGATGGTGGTTCATCGCGCCAGCGGAGCATTATCTTGGCAGAAATGATGAGGCAGCTTGTCGTCCGGCATTTTATGAGAGATGCCTATGTCCTGCTTCCCCCAAAAAAACACCGCCTGCGGACTTCCGCAGGCGGTGGCATATCCTCAGGAGGCTCAACGTACGATAAAACGGGCCTGGGCCAGCTCGCGTCCCAGGCGCAGGTGCAGGACATAGATGCCCGGCGGGAGGCTGGCCACCGGCAGCGTGAATTGGTTCAGGCCCGGGGTGGCGGTCCATACATCTGCACCGATACGGCGCCCCTGCAAGTCCAGCCACTCGGCCGCCAGGGTTCCGCCTTCGCTCAGGTATACCTCCGCGTGCAGCTCATCTCCGGCGGGCTGGGGGAACATACCCAGCAGGGTCAGGTCGCCCTGTGCGGCACTGGCGTGCACCTCTACGACAGGGCTGAGTTGTGTTTTTCCGTCCAGGTCCACCTGGCTGAGGCGGTACCAGGTACGCTGCCGCAGAGAAGCCGGATCGGCAAACCGGTAGGTATTCACTTCGCTGGTGGTGCCGTGGCCTGCCACGGTGCCGATGACCTCAAAGGCCCGCCCGTCAGGGCTGCGCTCCACGCGGAAGTAGTCATTATTCAGCTCGCTGGCAGTGGCCCAGTGGAGCAGGACGGCACTCCCCTGGCGCTCGGCGTAAAAATCCAGCCACTCGACCGGAAAAGAAGAGAGGCTGCGGGTCGCTGTGAGGGTGCAGCCGCCCACGTCACGCGCCTCGGCTTCGTAGAGTCCCTCCACCTGGGGGGAGATCGTCTGGCCATTAACCACAAAACCGTCGGGATCTGTCCAGGTATAGGTATAAGCAGCACCGGTAAGGCCACCGCTGACCTCCGCCTGCAACTGGAACTCCGTGATGTTAAGATCCGTGATGCTCAGGACTGGCACCACCTCACTCGTGCCGCTGGTCGTGATACGCAGGGGGGTGTTAGCAGCCTGCGCGGGGTTGTGCCATTTGCGCACGACCTTGCGGGACGTGCTGCCATTGCTGGTATAGTTTACGTAACTCACCTCGACGAGGTAGTTATAGTCGCGTCCGTAGGGCAGGCCGAAGTGAACCAGGCCGGGGTCCTGGGTGCCGTGGCCATTGCCGCCGTTGACTTCACGCAGGCCGGAGATCACCTCACCCTGGCAGTTGTAGAGGCGCACGGTGGCCCCGATGGCGAGACGGCGGCTGCCGTTTTGCATATAACTCCGGTCGTCCAGTACTTCGACATAAAAGGACTTGCGGTCGTTATCAGGGGTAGCCGTGGTGTATAAATTATTGATAAAGAGCTGATTGGCGCTGTTGTTGGAACTGCTGCCCGTAATGTTCACATAGATATCCAGGTCTCCGTCATGGTCTATGTCTACCATGGTCACGCCCTCCCCATTCCGCCCCTGGTGAAAGGAGTTATTGAGCAGGGTAAAACTAAAGGCAGACCCTGTATTGGCACCGGAGGAGCTGTTGAGCTGGTTGAGGTAGAGATACCCCCGGGTATTGTCGCAGAGAAAAATGTCGAGGTCGCCGTCGTTGTCCACATCGCCGTAAGCGATGCCATCCACGCCCGTATTGGGTACTGATGGCAGGACATTGTTCATCAGGGTCCAGCCATTGGCATCCCGGCGCAGGATGCGGTTGCCGTCGTTATCAGACCAGATAAGGTCGAGGTCTGCGTCATTGTCAAGGTCGCAGAGAGAGATAGCGCCTTTGTTGTTATTGCTGGCCTGGGCTACATTGTATCCGCTGCCGAAAGTACCGCCCTGATTGAAAAAAACATCGCTGGCATCACGCTTGCGGATGGCGAGGTCCACCCAGCCGTCATTATTGATATCCCCGCAGGCACCATAGTCTCCATCAGAGGCACTTTGCGGCAGGCCCAGAGGTGAATTGTTGGGGGTGACATGGGAGAAAAGACTGGCAGGTGCGGGATTGACTACGGCACCGGTGAGGTGGTTGATATAATTATTGCGCAGGATATCTATCCCGTAGTCGTGGTTGTCAAAATAGATGTCGAGGTCACCGTCTCCGTCAAAGTCCAGCACGCCCACCGCCTCGGTGTTGATGCCGTTGGCGACCTTCACGTTGCTGCTGTTGCTTTCGCCGACGGTGATGGGCGTGTTGCCGCCGGTACCATTGCCAAACCGTCCGCTGGCAGGGTCCTGGAGGTAAATTTCCATGGGCCGGTCGGGGTTGCCGGAAGCCCCTGTATTTCGGATAAAGTCAAGACGCCCATCGTTGTTGAGGTCCGCCCAGATGGCCGAGCGCTCGCGGGTACGGTCGTCGAGCTCAGGGGCCAGGCTACCGGTCACGTCTGTGAATGAGCTGCCATCATTGCGGTAAAGACGAGAGTCTCCTCCGCTGGCATTTTCGCCCCGGTTGAGGAGCAGGTCAAAATCGCCGTCTCCATCATAGTCACCCCAGGCATGGCCGCCGTCTTTGGCACCTGTAATATTAAGTTTCCAGGCCGCTGCCGACTCGGTGAAGGTTTGGCCCTGGACGGACAACACGTGCATGCAACAGCAGATTCCCAACAGGAATCCTAGGGTTGCGCCCTTGAGGGACTTCTGACAAGAACGACTCAGCATAGCGGTAGATATTCATATTATTGTGATGCTAAATTAGATTTACCCCTTGGTTTGCAGGGGCAGCGCTGGTCTGTCAGTACAATTTGTTACACAAACGGTGAAATCTTACATGCGAACAGCAGACACCATCATGGCACTCAGGCTACTTATTATACTTTTGATGAATAACAAAAGGCACCCATTCAAACAAAAATAACTGATAATCAATTAATTAAAAAAATTATACTTTACCAACAGCGCATATCCTCCCCTGAAAGGTGCACCAAATCAGCTACCTATTGCTGCAAAATCATACACAGCCATGCCGCTGCTGCCCCCCTGCTCCCGGAGCACCACACCTGCCCGATAACGATGAGACCTGTATTCCCCCAAACACAAATCCCTACCTCATAACCCATAACTCTTAACCCATAACTCAAATCCCCCGCTCCATCAGCTTTTCATACACAGGCCGGGCCTCATCCGCCAATACCTGAAGATGTGCCGGAAGGCGTACTTCCCGTGGCTGATACGGTTCAAATCCCGAAGAGGCATGGACCGCCGCATACCACCACGGTGCCCAGACCCCATCCTCCGGGCGTGGTCCCGGTGTCCAGGTCAGCATCGCCGGCTCAAAAGGGATGCCCAGCCGGGTACACAGGGCGTTGAGCATACGCGCCGGCTCCCGCTGGATCGCAGGCCCGGACACCACTACGGGTGGATGTCCGGCCGCTGCCAGGGACTCGTACAGCGCATACTGCCGCAGGATGCCGATGTCACGCAGGGTCGGCTGCCCGATGACCTGCGAAAAAGAAGCCAGTACCTCTGCCGGGTCGCGGATCAGGAGGACATTGGTGGCATGCAGGAGCAGGGACTCATCCAGCCCGACCAGGTGATGGGCCATCTGTTTATAGAACATCACCGGTGCCGCCGCCGGTCCGAAGGTCAGGCCGTGCAGCACAGCTGCTCCGTCCGGGTTTTGGCTGGCAAGGACAGCTGCTTTGCCGGGGTGCGGGGCGTCCGTCAGGCGCAGGTAATGTGCGTACAGGGGCTCGTCCACGACACGGGTATCCGGGCGCTGGGCAAAACTGTACATCAGGGCCGTGGAGATATTGCGCGGGCCAGACCAGAGGTGAATGCGGAGCGACATACACAAGGGGTAACAGAAAACCAGGTGCGGCAATATAGTGATTTGGCTGCGTGGGTCAATAGGGTATTGGGAAGTTGATGTAGGTGCAGATGATTATACCAGAAGAAGGCTAATACATACATTAAGCTGAATATCAAGTACAAGACAAACATCTGTACCATGTTGAAATATCTCCTGTTCGGTGACCCAACGCAACATGCTATACACCCTAAACGGAGCCAGAATGATAGCCCCGGTCTCCGGCTGGATTGCCGGGCCGGGGCCTTACAAGTGGGTGGGCTGCCACGCCCCTCAAAACCTATACCCAAGTCCCAGCTTCAGGGTCAGGGTGTTGGCGGTCGGGTCTTTATGATCCCCAAAAATATCCACGCCTTCATCATACAAGTAGAGAAACCGCGTGTACTTGGCCTCACCAGAAAGCTGAAAGTGAAACGGGAGGTCATAGGATATTCTCAACCCGGCAGATGCGCCCAAGTCACGTAACGCAGGGCTTTCTACCTTGATCTCAAACCATTGGGGTTGAAAAATATAAACTGTCTCAAATCCGTGACGATAATTTACCTCTCCTAAGGCATCCAGGCGTATGGAGTATCTGGATAGGAGTTGATAGGTATATCCTACAGAAACTAGCCCATATTCTCGCCTCAATACCTCCCCGGGCGTCAAACTATCTGTAAGGTAGCGCCTCATATAGGCAGTACATGAGAGTCCTATACTCGCTTTACGGGTGAGTAAACGAGTATATAATACGCCAAAAGTAGGAGGAAGGCTTCTAATGTCTTTTTTGTAGGAGGATCCGTCAGGCTCGAACACTCTTTTTTCATTAGGCACGAGTACCCCCCAGTTTGTTTTACTCTCATCAAAGAAGTGACACACCGGAAAAAATACTTCAATCGTACTTTTCCGATCTGACGATGTGCCTGTCTGTGCCTGAGATATGCCCGGCAGACAGCCCAGGACAAGTACCAGGCTTAGTCCATACAAAATGTGTAGCATGGTATTAGTACTTGATGAGTTTGAGGGTAATAACCTGTCCTGCCTCATGTATGCGCACCATGTATATCCCCTGAGGCAACTGGAGGGTACTTATCTCGACGCTAGTAGCATGGTTATTCTCGATGCGCTGGACTAAAGCTCCGTCGAGCGAGTAGAGCTGGACCAAACGATGTCCTGCCCTAGCAAAAGAAAGCGTCGTCGTATGCGTAGCCGGATTGGGATACAACACAGGGGAGTTATCCATATTATCTATGATACCTGTAACGGCGCATGTACTCGGCGTACCTACTCCAACAGCTGCCCAAGCATTGGTGGTCTGGATCTCTTGGTTCGAGCAGGCCCCAAAGAGCAGCGTAGCCGCCGCTATGGACCCGGCACGTGCATCTGCATACTGCGCGCCCGACTGGAGCAGGTTGGTATGGTTCCAGTAAGCGATCAGGGCTGCATCGTCAATGCCGATGCCCTGAACATCGTAGGTATCATCATTGTCATTAGTCCCTGTACCGCCCAATGAAAAATCCACTAAAATTAGATGCCAAAATTTTCTTACCTATAATATTCGCGCATACCAGGAAAATATCCAAACAATAAACACATAAATACATTTTAAATATATTACTACACAGTTGCTAAATATTATATATAATAAAAATTATGCGACTCCGAGTTGTTATTTTCATAAAGAGACACAGTGCCGCTAAGCGCTATATAGATTTTTTCCCTGCACAACTCAGCCTCTGCATCCCTCCAGATTACGCCTCCCGCAAAAAATATCCACCCCCGATCCCTGCTTTTTACCTAAAATAACCCCATATTCGCCCATATCATCTACTTACTACTGGACATGAACTACTTCTCCAGACTTACGCTTGGGTTTTTGCTGCTGACAGCCAGCCTGGCGCTTTCTGCCCAATCTGACCCTAAACGGGATGCTTTCATCAGCAACCTGATGAAACAAATGACCCTGGACGAAAAAATCGGCCAGCTCAACCTCGCAGTCTCCGGCAACTCGCCCACGGGAATCGGCGTAAGCACCGGTATCGAACAAAAAATCAAAGAAGGTAAAATCGGAGGTCTCTTCGGGGTATGGGGCGCGGCCCAGGTGCGCTCGATCCAGGAGATCGCCGTCAACCAGTCCCGCCTCAAAATCCCGCTGATCTTCGGGCTGGACGTGATCCACGGACACAAAACAACTTTCCCGATTCCCCTCGGCCTGGCTGCTACCTGGGACATGGGCCTCGTCGAAAAATCAGCCCGCACCGCCGCCCTCGAAGGCACCGCTGACGGCCTCAACTGGACCTTCTCGCCGATGGTGGACATCGCCCGCGACCCGCGCTGGGGCCGTATCTCTGAAGGAAACGGGGAGGACCCCTACCTCGGCTCCATGATCGCCCGCGCCATGGTGCGGGGCTACCAGGGCAATAACCTCGGGCTCAACACCACGATGATGGCCTGTGTCAAACATTTTGGGATGTACGGGGCAGCAGAGGCAGGCCGGGACTACAATACGGTGGACATGAGCCGCGTCACGATGTACAACTACTACCTCCCGCCCTACAAGGCAGCCCTGGATGCAGGCGCAGGCAGCATCATGACCTCCTTTAATGTCGTGGACGGGGTACCCGCCACGGGCAACCGCTGGCTGCTGACAGATCTGCTCCGCAACCAATGGGGATTTAAGGGATTTGTGGTTACGGACTACACGGCCATTGATGAAATGGTGTATCATGGCCTGGGAGACTTTCAGGCGGTCTCTGCCCTGGCCCTGCGGGCAGGGGTGGACATGGACATGGTCGGTGAGGGTTTTCTGACGACGCTGAAAAAATCGCTCCAGGAGGGCAAAATCACCCAAAAGGAAATAGACGATGCCTGCCGCCGGATATTGGAGGCCAAGTACAAGCTGGGCCTGTTTGAGGATCCCTTCCGGTACATTGATGAAAAACGCAACACGACAGACATCCTCAGCCCCGCCAACCGCCAGGCTGCCCGTGAGGTAGCGGCCCATAGTTTTGTCCTGCTCAAAAACCAGAACCAGACCCTCCCACTACCCACTAAAAGTAATATCGCCCTGATCGGCCCGCTGGCCGACAACTCCAGTGATATGCTCGGCACCTGGGTCCTCGGCGGATATGGGATCCCGGCTGTGACGGTCCGGTCGGGGCTCCAGGCCGCGCTTGATGACCAGGCCACCATCCGGTATGCCAGGGGCTCCAATATCACGGACGATACAGCCTTTATCCACCGGCTAAACTTTTTTAATACGCCCCGCGTGAAACTCGACGGCCGCACCCCGCAGGAGATGCTGGTCGAGGCCCTGGAAGTCGCCAGCCAGTCAGATATCATCGTGGCTGCCCTCGGTGAGTCGGAGAGCATGTCTGGCGAGGCCTCCAGCCGGACAGATATTGGCATCCCGGAGTCACAGCGCCTGCTCCTCCGCGCCCTGGTCGCGACTGGCAAACCGGTGGTCCTTGTGTTGTTCACCGGCCGGCCGCTCACCCTCACCTGGGAGGAAGCCCACTGTGCTGCCATCCTCAATGTATGGGCCCCCGGTACGGAAGCCGGCAATGCCATCGCGGACGTCCTCCTCGGCAAGGTAAACCCCTCCGGCAAACTCCCCGCTACGTACCCCCGCCACGTAGGCCAGATCCCGCTGTACTACAACCACCTGCCTACAGGCCGCCCTTACGACGGTGGCCGCCAGACCAAGTTCCGGTCCAACTACCTCGACATGTCTAATGACCCGCTCTACCCCTTCGGGTACGGCCTGAGTTATACGACCTTTGGCTACAGCGACCTGCGCCTGAGCAAAACCCAACTCAAAGGCGCTGAAACCCTCACCGCCTCCGTCACGGTCACCAATACCGGCCGATACGACGGCGAAGAAGTCGTACAACTGTACCTCACCGACCCTGTCGCCAGCATCTCCCGCAGCGTCAAGGACCTCAAAGGATTCCAGAAGATCATGCTCAAAGCCGGCGAAAGCCGCGAAGTCACCTTCCAGATCACCCCGGAAGACCTGAAGTTTTACAACAGTGACCTCCGCTACGACTGGGAACCCGGTGAGTTTGTGATCCACGTCGGAAGCAGCTCGGCTCAGGTGAAAAGTGGGAAAGTGGTGTGGGGGAGGTAAAACACGCCCCTGAAGTGCGGACAGTACCGCACTAAACTTGTCCCCTCGTTGAATATTTCCCCTAAAAACCCACACGCCCCCCACTTCTCAGCGGGGGGCGTGTCGTTATACAAGCCGGTGGGTACAGCTTCTCAGAGTTGCTGGCGGATCAGGTTGAGGGCGGACCCGGCTTTGAACCACTCAATCTGCTGGGCATTGTAGGAGTGGTTGCAGTAGATCGTGTCCTGGGTGCCATCGGCGTGGCGCAGGGTCACGGGTACCCGGGTGCCGGGGGCCATGCCGGTTACGTCTATGTCCACGAGGTCTTGCTCCTGGATTTTGTCGTAGTCGGCGGCGGCGGAGAAGGTCAGGGCCAGCATGCCCTGTTTTTTGAGGTTGGTCTCGTGGATACGGGCAAATGACTTGACGATCACCGCCAGGACGTTCATGTGGCGGGGTTCCATGGCCGCGTGTTCGCGGGAGGAGCCTTCGCCGTAGTTTTCGTCGCCGAAGATGACGCTGTATTTACCGGCATTTTTGAGGGCACGGGCCACTTTGGGGTTTTCCTCATACTCCCCTGTGAGCGGGTTGCGGGTATTGGCCTTGCGGGTGAAAGCATTGATGGCTCCCAGCATGAGGTTGTTGGAGATATTGTCGAGGTGTCCGCGGTAGCGCAGCCAGGGACCCGCCATGGAGATATGGTCAGTGGTACACTTGCCGAGTGCTTTGATCAGGATATTCACCCCCTGGAAGCGGGCGGGATCCATCTCTGCAAAAGGCTCCAGGAGTTGGAGGCGCTGGGACTCAGGACTTACCGACACGGTGAGGCCAGACCCGTCCACCACCGGGGCTACATATCCGGCGTCTTCGACATCAAAACCACGGGCCGGGAGTTCCTCCCCGGCAGGCGGATCCAGTTTGACCTGCTGTCCGTCCTCATTGACGAGGTAGTCCGTCATGGGGTTGAAGGTGAGGTCACCGGCGATGGAGAGGGCTGTGACGATCTCAGGTGAGGCAACAAAGGCATGGGTATTGGCCAGGCCATCGTTGCGTTTGGCAAAGTTGCGGTTGAAGGACGTGATGATCGAGTTGCGGCGCTCGGGGTCATCCATGTGGCGGGCCCACTGCCCGATACAGGGTCCGCAGGCATTGGCGAGGACCACCCCGCCGATTCCCTCAAAAGCAGCCAGTTGGCCGTCACGCTCCACGGTGTAACGTACCAGTTCGGAGCCGGGGGTCACGGTAAACTCAGCCCTTGCGCGGAGTTTTTTGGTGACAGCCTGCCGGGCTACCGAAGCAGCACGGTCCAGGTCTTCGTAGGAAGAGTTGGTGCAGGAGCCGATCAGGCCGACTTCCAGCTCCTGGGGATAGTTATTTTCCCGTACAGCCTCCGCAAATTTAGACAGGGGCCATGCCAGGTCCGGGGTATAAGGACCGTTGATATGGGGTTCCAGTTCGCTGAGGTTGATCTCGACGACCCGGTCAAAATACTGCTCAGGGTGGGCATACACCTCCGCATCTCCTGTAAGGTACGGGGCAATGCCGTCTGCCAGGTCCGCAATTTCTGCCCGGCCCGTGGCCCGCAGGTAACGGCTCATGGAAGCATCATATCCAAATGTAGAGGTCGTAGCCCCGATCTCCGCCCCCATGTTGCAGATGGTGCCTTTGCCGGTGCAGGAGAAAGACTGTGCCCCTTCGCCAAAGTACTCCACAATCGCGTCCGTCCCCCCTTTGACGGTGAGGATACCGGCGACCTTGAGGATCACGTCCTTGGGCGAGGCCCAGCCGCTGAGCTGGCCGGTGAGTTTGACCCCGATGAGGGTAGGCATTTTCAGCTCCCAGGGCATCCCTGCCATCACGTCCATGGCGTCAGCGCCTCCGACCCCGATAGCGATCATGCCCAGACCGCCGGCATTGGGGGTATGGGAGTCTGTCCCGATCATCATCCCGCCGGGGAAGGCATAGTTTTCCAGCACTACCTGGTGGATGATGCCCGCACCGGGTTTCCAAAACCCGATACCGTATTTATTGGAGACAGAGGCCAGGAAGTCATATACCTCCCGGTTGGTGTCCAGGGCCGTCGTCAAGTCTTGCGCTGCCCCGGTTTTGGCCTGGATCAGGTGATCACAGTGAACCGTAGAAGGCACTGCCACCTGCTTGCGGCCAGCGGTCATAAACTGCAAGAGGGCCATCTGTGCCGTCGCATCCTGCATGGCGACCCGATCCGGGGCAAAGTCCACATAATCCTTGCCACGCTCATAGGCCTTCAGGCCCATGTCCGCGTGCAGGTGCGCGTACAGAATTTTTTCGGCGAGGGTCAGCGGACGCCCCAGGGCTGTACGGGCAGCATCTACCGAGGCCGGCATCTGCGCATACAACCGCTTGATCATATCCAGATCGAATACCATGATGTACAGGATGTTCTGCGGTTAAACAAAAAAGAAAAACGACTTTCTCGCGTGGACCTAAACTACGTTGTCTGCAGCGAATTTACGCTACAAACATACAGGAAAAGTTGCGAATGATGCGAGATTTTCATCAGGCACCGAAACAAAAAACACACATATCTATATACATTACTTTGTCTTTGCGCCTGACGCTGGATGGAGTTCAATAGCGAGGTCCTTGACAAAATACATATCCACGTCACCCAGGTTTTTGACGGGTACCGTACGGCGCGGCTCAAAGTGAAAGGCATCCTTGGCCATTTCGTAGGTGGCCGCCGATATGTTGACCTTGCCCGGCTCACCGTAGGATTCCATCCGGCTGGCGAGGTTTACGGCGTCTCCCCAGATGTCGTAGGAGAATCTTTTTTCGCCGATAATCCCAGCCACCACCGGCCCTGTGTGAATCCCGATCCGAAGCTCCCAGACCTCCTCGACCCGGCGGCGCTGTTTGCCGATCCAGGTATCCATAAACTCCTGCATCTCCAGGGCTGCGGCGACGGTATGCACCGCGTGCAGGGGATCCGGGCGGGTGAGGTTGGCGGCAGCCATATACGCATCCCCGATGGTTTTGATTTTTTCGAGGCCGTATTTTTCAATAATGGCATCAAAAGTTTTGAAGGCAAATCCAAGTTTTTCGACCAGGGCTTCAGGGGCCATAGCTGTAGCGATAGCCGTAAATCCTTTGAAGTCCGTAAAAAGAATGGTCACCGAGTCATGGCGGCGGGGGGCGACCGGTTGATTTTGTTTGAGGGTTTCGGCGATTTCTCTGGGGAAAATATTCAGCAGGAGGCTGTCCACTTTTTTGATTTCAGCTGCAAGTTCTTTGCGGTGGCGTGAGATGGCTTTTCCCCTGAAAAACAGGGCAATGATAATAACAACCCCCAGCACCCCGATCCCGGCACCGATGAGGATATAATTTTGGGTTTGGGCTTCCTGGATTTTTAACTCAGCTTCTTTGGCCTGGAGTTCGGCCCGCTGGGTTTCCAGCTCAGACTCTTTGGCCGTTTTTTCCATCTGGAGCAGCTCTTTTTCAGAGACCAATATCTGGCGGTTCTCCTCGATGCGGGAGAGGCTGTCCCGGATGAGGGATACTTCCTGTTCTGTATTTTCGATCTCGGCCTGGTAGTTTTGCATTTCCTGGGACTTCTCCAGGAGTGCCGTGACGGCGGCGATATTTTTTTCGATCGTAAGGCCAAACTGCCTGAGTCCTGCCTGCCGTGCCATGGGTAGTGCCCGCAGGAAGGCCTTGTGTGCCTCCGGATAATTTTGTTGTTTGATCATGACCTCGCCGAGCGCATTGTAGGCATTAGCGATTTCCTCCCGGTCGCGCCCTTGCAGGGCCGCGGAGGCCGCAGCGCGGTAGTTGTCAGCGGCAGCAGCCAGGTTGCCGTTTTTTTCCTGGCAAATACCCAATCGCCGATAGTCCTGTGCCAGGGGCAGCGCAAAGGCTCCATCGGCACCCGGAGTTTTGGTGCGTTCGTTGATGGCCTTCTGGAGGGGTTCGATGGCGGCGGTATAGTTTTCCTGGTTCATAAACACCAGGCCCAGGTTGCCGAGGGCTGCAATCCAGGCATCCCGGTCGCGGATTTTTTGGGCAAGGGAGATTGCTTCCCGCGCAAAATTGACCGCCTCTCCCGGGTGCGAGGTCACCAGATCACGGGAGGCATCCATGTACAAGTCCACCTTGCCGGGGCTGTTTTCCATGGCAGCTGCGGCAGATTGTACTTCTGCCGGAGTCTTCCAGGCCCAGACCTGCATTATGCTCAGGAGCAGGATCGCCCCGCATACAATTCGTTTCATAGGAAAAAGTTACGCCGCTCGGCACCTAAAGAAACAAAAACACAGATGTTTCAGCAAGCTGAACAGCATTATCTGGTAAGTTTTTTTGCGGGAAGCCTCTGCAGGCTTGTCAGGCAGGATATCACAAATGTCTACATACGGCATCGGGTGACTACAGCGGGGTAGACATTCCCGCCTGTAGCTGTCCGGACCCTTATTTTCCGATACAGAACTTCGAAAAAATACTTCCCAGCACCTCCTCCGTGCTGATCTCCCCCGTGATCTGGCCGATGTGGTGGATCGCACTTCGCAGGTCTATGGACAGGAGGTCGCCGCTGAGACCGGAGCTGAGGCCGGCGCGAACGTCCTGAAGGGCAGCGGCGGCTTGCTGGAGGTGGTCACGGTGGCGGGCATGGCTGATCAGGGTATCCTGGGCTGTGCTGGTCTCTCCGAGTGCCTCCACGGCATCAAGCATGAGTTCGCGCAGGCCCTTCAGGTTGCCGCCCTGCCGGGCCGAGATCAGCAGCCAATATATCAGCCGCGGGCGGCCCAGCGTATCCTGGTCATGGGCCTCCACATAGGCAGCCGGGTCAGGGATCAGGTCAGCCTTGTTGCCGGCAGCGATCAGAAACGTTTCCTTCGGGAGATTGAGCGAAAGGAGGTAATCCATCGCCTGGGCGGGGGTTTCCTGTGTCGCATCAAAAAGATACAATACCAGATCGGCCCGGCGGGCCAGGTCCAGGCTGCGCTGTACGCCTTCGGCCTCAATCACATCGGTGGTGTCCCGTACCCCGGCAGTATCCATCAGCCGGAACTCGACCCCACCGATCATGAGGCGGTCCTCGATCACGTCCCGGGTCGTACCGGGAATGTCCGAGACAATGGCCCGGTTTTCGTCCAGCAGGGCATTGAGGAGGGTGGACTTGCCGGCATTGGGTTTGCCGAGGATAACCGTAGGAACCCCGGACTTGAGTGCATTGCCGAGGCGAAAAGACTGAATCAGCCGATCCAGGTGTGCCTCAAGCACATCTGTCAGGGCGAGGAGACGGCTCCGGTCTGCAAACTCGACGTCTTCTTCCCCAAAGTCCAGCTCCAGCTCGATCAAGGCCGTAAAATCCACCAGTTCCTGCCGCAACTGGGCCAATGCCGAGGAGACCCCGCCCCGCATCTGGTGGAGGGCCACCCGGTGGGCGGCTGCCGACCGGGCTGCGATCAGATCTGCCACAGCCTCAGCCTGCGCCAGGTCCAGGGCTCCATTGAGCCAGGCCCGCTGGGTAAACTCGCCCGGACCTGCGAGCCGGGCCCCCGTCTCCACCAGTACATCCAGGGCCTCCCGCAGGATATAGGGACTCCCGTGACAGGATATTTCTACGACATCCTCCCGTGTGTAGGAGCGCGGGGCACGAAAGACGCTCACCACCACTTCGTCCAGGGTCTCGCCTGCGCGGAGCAGCCGGCCGTAATGCAGGCTGTGACCCGGTGCCTGGGTCAGGTCCCGCGAAAAAACCCGGTCCACGATAACAATCGCCTGCGGACCCGAGAGGCGGATCACGCCCAGTGCCCCCGTACCGGACGGCGTCGAGAGGGCTACAATGGTATCTGTGTGGCGTGACATATCACAAACATAACAATCTGACCTGTCAGGGCCTAATATGGGTCTGTTTTTTCCCTGCTCAGTACACCACTACTTTGCGCACTATGTCAGGATAGCCGTCACGGTGGATGACCGCACTATACCCCCCCGGTGAGAGACCTGCTACTGGTACAAAGGTATCGAAGGTAGTCAGCTCGGCTATTGCGGCTATCTGCCCGGTTCCGTGTACTATATATAAGGTCGCAGGGGTGCCTTCAGAGAGGCGTACAATGAGATCACCAGCATCGGGTGTAATGGGATTGGGATATATCCATACAGGCGCATCTCCCGTCAGCACGATCTCTGCGACATCGCTATAGCGGATACGCCTGCCTGTCAGGCGGATAGCTGCCCGATACCTGTAGAGCCCAGGGTCGCCGGGGCGATCCTCAAAGTTATATACCAATCCGTCTGCGGGCAGTATCCCGACGGTCTCGAAGGTGCCTCCTGCATATGCCCGCTCTAATGAAACCTGCAACACCCCGCGCAGGGTGCCCAGTTGGAGCCGTGCCTGAACCTGTGCACCATCAGACGTCTCTGCCAGAAATGCAGTAATATAACAACCTGATCCCTGACGGGTTACGTCAAGGGTATAACTCCGCACACCCGGGGAGCTGTCCGGCATCAGGGGCACTACTGCATAATAGGGCAATTCATACGTTGAGACCGGCTGCAGCCAGGTTGTATCGGAAGTTGAGCCTAATACAAACAGCTCCTGATCGCCTAATCCTAGCAAATGATAGGCTGATGCACCGGGCACAGGCTGCCAACTGAGTATCACGGTATCATCACATACAGACTGTACGGCCAGCTCCGGCACCGGGCTGATCCATACCGGTGCCGTATATGAGATGTGTGAACCGTACTGTATCCGGAGCCTGACCCTGGCCGTGGTATCAGGTACCGGCCATGTCCACTGCTCATCACAAGTATTAACAGCGGCGATTGTATGCCAGCTTGTATCAGGGGTACCAAGCTGCTGCCAGGCTATCTGGGCAGGCATACACGCTCCGGTATTGTCCCAAAACAGGCGATAGTCAGCACGAGCCGGGATCGGATCACCTACCGGCGTCATCCACACACATGTATCAGGCAGCACCTGCCATGCGAGCGCATATGTTTGTTGCCCTGTGAGTGCCGGGCTCTGTACCTGTAGCTGATACATGCCAGGCTCCGGACGGATCAGGGAGATGTGCTCCACATTGTTCAGGCTGTCGCGCCCCCGCCTAGCGGGGCTGGCGAGCGAGTCCGATGCAGGAAAGGCAGAGAGGGTCCAGGGTAATGTATGCAAACCAGTAGGCACATGCACCAGGCGCAAGTCCAGGTCATGCACCAGGGCACGCTCAGCCTGAAGCAGACCGGGGGGATCTGTCCATACGAGGGTGGCCGAGAAGTGAGCGGTGCCCGGAGGGACCATCAAGGTGATCCTATGTGTACTATCCCCGGACAGGCTGTCCAGATGCCACGCTCCCTGGGTAGCTCCCTGCAAAGCGCGGAGCGCATGCACCTGTCCAAATCCACCAGCGTAATCGGGTCCTGGCAAGCCCGTGTCCCGACTGGTATTAATCAGCATCGCTTTGATCAGGGCAGCAGGTGGATAGACACCCGTTTGTTTCACGAGCGCATCCTGTACCAGCAGGGCGACCCCGGAAACCGTAGCAGCCGCTGCTGAGCTGCCATCTTCTCCGTAGGCAGCCAACTCTGGCTTGAGGCGTCCATCATAGGCAGGCCCCCGGGAACTTAGCGGCGAAATCATACCCGTTGCGTCCGTTGCCGCAACGGAGAGGCTGTTTTTGGACATCTTAAAGTGGCCTGTCAGGTTGGCATAACCTGGCACCCCTGCGTAGGGGCCCACTGTATCTGTGCGCTGGCCTGCATTACCGGCAGAAAACACATGCAACAAACGGGATATTTGTACTGCTTGTCTGTCATAGGCCAGGGCTTCAGGCCCGTAGTAGTTTTCCAGTCCGGTACCATAACTGTGATTTTGGACTGTCACCCCCATGTTTTGCAGCAGACTGTCCGGGTCAGGCAGCAGGGAGGCAAAGTCTGAGGACGTTATATAGGCATTACGTGCAGCGCCCCTGCCTGTATAAAAACTATTACCGGCACCTGCGATCAGGGTTGCCATCGTGGTGGCATGACTGGTAGTACTCCGGGCAGCCAAAACCGACGGCAGGAACCGCCCCCTGAGATCCGGGTCATCCGGGTCAAATGCTTTTTCTTTAACAGATACTAACGTTGTGCTCCCGTCCACATGCGGGTATTGCCCCCATGCTGCGGGCAGCCTGTTCAGCCCCGGCTCCCATCGCTGGAGGCTGAGCTCTTCTACCGGCCTGCGAATCAGATCTGCCGAATCAGCCTGTGCAGACATATCCAATGCCCAGCCCCCCAGTACGAGCAGGATACTTATGCTAATGCCCCGAAATTGCCCCATGCTTTTGAGATAAAATAAACCCAGCGTTAACATACCAACAATTTTTTTTCGGTAAACATTTCTTTTTTTCGGCCTAATATGTAAGTTACGCTTATCTGTTCACCTTTAACAAACGTACAGAATATGAAACTTTTGAACTATTTTGCAGTAGCTGCCACTGGTGCAGCCATGTTTTTCTCAGCCTGTCAGATGAATGAGGGTGTCCCTGCCGCCGGTGAGGCTATCCCGCAGGAGGTGCTCAGCCGTATTGGTCATTTGGGGTTTGATGTTGCCGGGGTGAAAAAAATTGATGAAGGGTACCTTGTTGAGGGTGATATTGTACTGACCCACGCCAATCTTGATGAAGCACCTGAGGTACACAGCTATCGCAGTGCCGATGAAGAGCAGTATCATACTTTTAACCTGGTGACAGGTACCCCCCGCACAATCAACATATTCCTGCGTACATCAGGTTCCGGTGCCTTACCCACCTCGTATGTAGCAGCCCTGGATGAAGCTATTGCCCGCTACAATGCCGAAAACCTGGGCCTCTCCTTTGTACGCCTGACCGCTGCTACCGGCGCCAACATCACGATCCGCCGGGGCAATGGCAACTACCTGGCCTCTGCCGGATTCCCCACGGGTGGCAACCCTTATGGCACAGTCCTGGTCAACTCAAACTTCATCGGCAGCAACCCCAATACGAACTACCTGGCCACGATCCTGGCTCACGAAATCGGTCACTGTATCGGTTTCCGCCACACCGACTGGTACAACCGGGCTATTAGCTGTGGCGGCGCCGCCTCTAATGAAGGTCAGGAAACTACGGGTGTAGGGGCTGTACATATCCCAGGTACGCCAGATAAAACCCAAAACGTGGATGGAGGCTCCTGGATGCTCGCATGTATCGGCTCTGGTCAAAACCGTCCCTTCTCCAACAATGACAAAACAGCTCTCGGGTATCTGTATTAAATCCTGACGGCATCTAATTATGAACGGCTGGCCTCTGCAGGCCAGCCGTTCGTTTTATCAAAACAACTGAAAGCCGGCCTTAGGGCTGTAAGACGATCTTCTGCACAAACAAAATCCCTCCTTCACCTCGCACCTGAAGCATATACACACCCGCTGGCAACCCGCTCAGGTCCCATGCGGTTTCTGCTTCCCGGACCTGCCAGGCGCGGCGCATCAGGGTCTGACCGGCCAGGTTCATCAGCGCAGCCTGGACCGGACGTCCGTCCACGGTCTCAAACCGGAGCCATACCGAGCCCGCCGTCGGATTGGGGGCGAGAGAGATACCATGCGCTGCCCACTGGTCTTCGAGAGCCGTGACAAAGGTGAAGTCCAGCCAGTTGAGGTTAAACTGTGATCCGATCACCAGGCAGCGCAGGGTATGCTCCCCGGCGGGGAGGCTGACGGGCCGGGAGATGCTGGTCCAGAACTGCCAGCCCCCTGTATTGGGGATGACCAGGGTATCGAGCGAAACGTATGCCTGGGTGGCCTCATCCAGTATCTGGAGGACCATTTTGCCGGTGGTGGCCTGAGAAGCCACCCGGTATGTCACCTGATAGATGCCTTGCTGCTGCACCCGTACCTGGTAGAGCCAATAATCACCCGGGTCACAATACCCTATATTTTGGCCCCCGCCCACGTCTGAGGCATTTTCCAACTGGATACCATCCTGAAAATAATACGCTTCTGCCTGGATTTTGCCGGGGATAATCAGGTTGGTCCGGAGGGTATTAGAGACGGGCTGCTGCGTAAACGCCTGCAGGGCAGTCCCGTCGGCAGCCAGGACTGCCGACCCCGCGTAGGATGCGGTGATGACATCCCCTGCCTCCAGCTCATAGCTGGTGGTGAGGCGGACCAGGCGGGTATCCGTCGGGTGCAGTTGGACCTGGGTGACCGGAATTTCTGTCCCGCCAACGTACAGCCGGAACCCACCCGGTGCAGCCGGGGGAGCAGCCATAGGTTTGTTGAGGTTGAGGTCCACCTGATACGCATCAGCCGTGACCCCGGAGAGAAATGATGCTGGAACACTGGCCGTCGTACCGGAAAGGACAAACCCGAGGCTGCTCAGGTTAAAGCCCCCTTGCCGGACCTGAACCCGGAGTTTGTGGCGGCCCTCGGTCAGGATGATCCCTGACTGGTTGATATTTTGCCAGTTTTGCCACCCGCCGGTATTGCCGAGGCTGAGCGGCTGCGAAATATCCGCCCCGTCCAGCTTCAGCGAGACGATGCCGCTGGCTTGATTAGAGGCAGCCCGGTATTGTACCTGGTAGGCCCCGGTTGTGGCGACCAGCACATCATACTGGAGCCACTCATCGTTTTCGATCCAGCCGACGTTGTAGCCCCGGGCATTCATCGCGTCCTGGGTCGCCTCAATGTCCACCCCGTCGTTGCGGTAGCTGTACCCGGTGTTCCAGGCTGTGAACGTGCCGGAAGAAACTTGATAATTGGCGACCACGGCATCCTTGTAGGCCGCGCCATTGTTGCCGAGGTCATAATCCACGGCATAGACCACCCCCGGGATGGACTGGGTGATAAACGGGCGGACCGTATCCGTACGAACCTGATTAAACCAGGAGTCCACCACGTCCCGGCGCAGGAGACAGTTTTGGATCTTGGCATTTTCTGCGATCTGCATCATGGTCTGGGTAGCCGCCGTAAAGCTGGGTTGTGGACCCTGCCCACCCCAATAGTCTATAATCGCCTGATAACCAGCAGCTTTATTGATAGAGTACGGACCTGATATATTGTCAATTTTTTTCATAGGCCACCAGGCCCAGCCGATATTGTTTTTCTCCAGCAGCGTGATACAATCCCGGAACCAGACATTGGAGTTTTCGCCAGCCTCACCCATCCACAGCGGCACCTGATACGTCTGGCGCATGTCGAGATACCCCTGAATGGTACTCTGGGTATTGTAGGCCCAATACCGGTGAAAACTATAGGCCATGTTGTTGTCCCAGGGAGGCGTCAGGCCCGTAAAGTCATTGGCAAACCAGTTTCCCTCAATAAAAATGAGGTGATTCTGGTCCACCTGCCGGATCGCCTGGGTGATCTGGCCATAGAGGTTCCGCAGGGCTGTATTACCGGGGAGGTTCCAGTTGACCTCGTTGATGAGGTCATAGCCACCGATCCAGGGTTCATTTTTGTACCGGTTGGCAATCCGGGCCCAGAGGGCGACCGTTTTGTCGCGGTTGGCCTGGCTTTCCCAGAGCGAGGGGAGGGTGTTGTCATAGTCAGAAATGGCTGCGTCCATACCCTGGCCGCCCGGAGCTGCGTGTAAGTCCAGGATGAGATACATGTGGTTTTGGGCACACCAGGACAGCAGGCTGTCTGTAAGCCTGAAGCCAGTATCGAGCCAGGTATTTTGGCCGGCGACGGGCTCCTGCTGGATCGGGAGGGTGAAGAGGTTGTAGTGCATCGGGAGGCGGATCGAGTTAAAGCCCCATGCAGCCAGGGAGTCAATGTCACGTTTGCTGACATGATTGGCCCGCCAGGCCTCATAAAAAGCTTCCGTATTCGTAGCCCCGATCAGGGCACTGAGCCGGGCACGTAACGCATGCTGGGTATTGGCTACGCTGGCCGTGCCCATCATATACCCTTCCTGTAGCATCCAGCCACCGAGGCCCATGCCCCGGAGCAGGATGGTATCGCCATTGCCATCTACGATCTCGGTACCTGAGGCGTGCAGGTATCCCGTCTGGGCCTGGAGTGAACAACAGCAGGCTGCCAGGAGCAGACCATACGTGATAAGCATTAAACATTTCTTCATAACAATGCTGAATAAAGGAGTAGTAATCATTTCACACACCAACAGCCCGACCGCGGCGTGGAGCTGTTCTTACAAACATCCGCAGGAAGTGACAGATTTCGAATTTCTGACGCTGGACAAATACTGGACAACCACGTTTAACGGGCTCAAAGCCCTGTCAGATACCCATTAAGGTCCACCTCACGGGCGAGGTTGAGTTTTTGTTTGAGGCGAAACTTACCCTTCTCAACCCCGCTCAGGGTAATGTTGAGGACGGAGGCTATTTCTTTATTGGAGAGACGCATCCTGATAAAACACGCCAGCCGTATCTCACTGGGCGTGAGCCCCGGATGAAGCCGCTGGAGCTGGCGGATATATGCCTGATGACTCTCATCAAAACTCAGCTGAAACTGGTCCCAGTAGTCCTCCTCCCGGAGTTCCTGCCCGATGGCGCTCAGGAGCCTGCGGCGCAGGGTTGGATAATCACTGCTGGCTTCGATTTCTGATTTGATGCCGTTGAGAAATTCGTTGTGGTGGGCAGTCTGGAGCAGCAAGGCGCTGAGGCGTTCCTGTTTGGCACTGACTGCCTGTGCGAGTTTTTCGTTTTCGAGGCGGAGGATTTTTTGTTCAGCCGCCTGCATCAGTTGCCGGTTTGTCTCCTGCTGCCGCCAGAGCAGGTAAAAAACCCCTCCTCCTACCCCCGCGAGTACCAGCAGCCAGATCAGCAGTTGAAACCACCAGGTCTTCCAAAAAGGCGGTGTGATCTCCAGCTCAATGATCCTGACCGCCCCCCAGTCACCATACGCATGTGCAGCTTTGACCTCAAACCGGTACCGGCCCGGCTCCAGGTTGGTATAGGCTGCGGTGCGGTTGGCGGCATCTGTATATTGCCACCCGGGCTGAAATCCCATCAGCCGGTACGCATACCGGAGACCAGGTGCGTATGCAGGGGCAATCCCGCTAAAGTCAAACGAAAACGCATTGTCCCAGTACGAAATCCGGATCAGGGTCGTCGTGTCATTGAGCGGCCCCTGCCAGAGGCTGCGGCCCTGATACTGGCCGGCAGGGATCAGCTTATTAAAAATCCGAAACCCACACAATACCACCTGCGGCGGTGTGAGGGCGGCCAACTGCATCGGATCTACGCGCGAGAGACCATTGGTATGCCCAAACAGCAGGGTGCCATCCGGCAGGCGCAGGACTGCACGGGGGTGATACTGAAGCCCGACCCGCCCCCCTGCGCCCGCAAACGACCGGATGCCTCCTGACGGCATCGAGATTCGGGCTATCCCCTGCTGGGTGCTCACCCAGAGATGTCCCTCCAGATCCTGGTGGACGGCATCTATCATGTCCGAGGGCAACCCATCTGCCCGTGTGAAGTGCCGCCAGACATGACGGACCGGATCCAGGCAACTCAGTCCCTTGCCTTCTGTCCCAATCCAGATCAACCCCGCGGCATCCTCAAACAAGCACCGGAGATAATTGCTGCGAAGGCCGGCCTGCTGTCCGGGGCGGTACTGATACCGGCGAATACGCTTTGTGGCCGGGTCGTACCGGCACAGGCCCTGGGTCTCTGTTGCGATCCAGATCAGGCCATTGCGGGCGCGGAGCACATCTATCGCCAGCCAGTCAGAGAGTGTGGTGGTATCCGAAAAACTGGGCATCAGCCTGCTGAACGGGGCATCCGGTGCCGGGAGATAACTGACACCCCCTCCCATCGTGCCCAGCCAAAGCCCCTGCCCGGCATCCGGGGAGAGATCCCATACGTTGTCGCTGCTGAGAGTGGCGGGGTCATCCGGGTGACTGCGGAATACCTGAATCCGGCCTGTGCCAGGATGAAAGTGTGACAGCCCCTGGGTAAAAGTACCCAGCCATACCCATTCGCCCTCTCCCGGAGCCAGTGCAGTGATGACATTTCCGGGCAAGGTACTGTTGTCCCGGGTAAAAAAACGAGTCGCCCCGTCCCGGAGGTCCATCAGGCCCAGGCCGCCGCCGTCGGTCCCGATCCAGACCCGCTGCGTGTCATACGGTGCCAGAGAAAGGATGGATCGCCCCCCGGCACTCAACTCCGGCCCGTAGGGCTGGAGGTGGCGTATCGTACCTCCGTCGCGGCGGATCAGGTTGGCCCCTCCATTAAAGGTACCTATCCAGAACTGCCCCTGTCTGTCCTCATAGATATTGTACAACGCATTGGTGCTCAGGGTACCGGCCAGGCCGGGATCATGCTGCCAGTTGGAGATGGGGCTCCTGGCAGTATCCAGCATAAAAAGCCCCTGACCATCGGTCGTGACCCAGAGGCGATGTGCCTCGTCCAGGTGGAGCCCGGTGATCAGCTCGCGGCCGCCACGGGTCAGCGGATAGTGCGTAAAAATCCCATCGGTTGGTGAAAAACGATACAACCCATATCCTGCCGTCCCGATCCAAAGTCCGCCAGCCGGATCCCAGCAGAGGGCCTTCCCAAAACTGTTCAGGTCCGGTGAACCGGGACGTTTGTCGTGAAAAACCTCCGTCTGGCCTGTGGCAGCGACCCAGCGATGGATGCCCCGCCCGCTGGTGGCGATCCAGACATTACCCTGGCTATCTTCAGCAAAGTCCACCGGAAACACACTCTCCAGGGTACGGCCGGGATCATACCCCAGCCGAAACAAAAACTTTGATTGGCGGTCAAATACCAGTACCCCCTCTCCGTTCGTAGCCATCCACAGCCATCCCCGGCTGTCCTCCCTGAACTTGCGCACAGTCACCCGGTGCCAGTTCAATGAAAAGGGTACCTCCGGCGCAAAGAGGGTAAACTGTTCCGTACCCGGATCCAGGATCATCACCCCGCCATCCCGGTAGGCTGTCCAGATCCGGCCGGACGCGTCAGCATGTACCGCATAAATCCACTGTCCCACGCGGGCGCTGTCGGGCTGTGGTTCATACAGGCGGCAAGTATATCCATCGTACCGGTTCAGGCCATAACGGGTCGCCAGCCAGATAAACCCCCACCGGTCCTCCGTCAGGTCATATACGGTATGATGCGAAAGATTAGATTCCTCCTGGATATGGGTAATCTGCAAAGCCTGTGCCCCCAGCCTACCTGCCCACAGCAGCCCCCATATCAGCCAGACACCAGTTACAGGCCCCTTTTTCATGCCATCATCCTTACTGTTGCGAGCCGTATAGTTTCTGGTAGAAAAATACACAATGAATCTGATTTATACACAAACACCGGCTACCCCAGAGGCCAGCCGGTGTTGTATATAAGGCAGGGAGACTGCCTGGTATGGTCAATTATCCCAGATATGCCTTGAGGCCCTTGCTCCGGGAAGTATGCCGCAGGCGGCGGATGGCCTTTTCCTTGATCTGGCGCACCCGCTCACGGGTCAGGTCAAATTTTTCGCCGATCTCCTCCAGGGTAAGGGAATGCTCTACCCCGATCCCAAAGTACAAACGGATCACCTCTGCCTCACGCTGGGTGAGGGTGCTCAGGGCACGCTCCACCTCGCGGGACAGGGACTCGTTGATGAGTTCATTGTCGGGGTTAGGCTCCGAGTCGTTTTCCAGTACGTCGAGGAGGCGGTTTTCTTCGCCCTGGATAAAGGGGGCATCCACGGATACGTGCCGGCCTGAAATTTTGAGCGTGTCGGAGATTTCGTCTTCGCTCATGTTTTCCAGCACCTGGGCGATCTCCTCTGCCGAGGGTTCCCGCTCAAACTCCTGCTCCAGCTTGGAGAAGGCCTTGCCGATTTTATTCAACGCACCGACCCGGTTGAGGGGGAGGCGGACAATACGGGACTGCTCGGCCAGGGCCTGCAAGATGCTCTGCCGGATCCACCAGACCGCATAGGAGATAAATTTAAATCCGCGGGTCTCATCAAACCGCTTGGCAGCCTTGATCAATCCCAGATTACCCTCATTGATCAGGTCACCGAGGGAGAGTCCCTGGTTTTGATATTGTTTGGCGACGGAGACCACAAACCGCAGGTTAGCTTTGGTAAGTTTTTCCAGCGCTACCTGGTCGCCTTGTTTGATCCGGCGGGCCAGCTCTACTTCTTCATCGGGCGTAAGCAACTCCACCTTACCGATTTCCTGGAGATACTTGTCCAGGGACTGGGATTCACGGTTGGTGATCTGCTTGCTGATCTTAAGCTGTCTCATGAATTAGCAGGATAGTCTGGGTCCGTACAACAAAAATGAAAGAATACACTTTAAGGCCTAAAAGCAGGCAAAGCTACGCCCTTCCGGGCATAGATGCAAGTCTTGCCATACAGGCCCCACTACTTCTTATGACGGTATAACCCGGTACAAGGTCATCCGGTTTGGTACGGATTTCGTTTTTTTTCTGTCCCGGTACCTTCCCTGTCACCACCGTTACCTCAAATATACACGCAAACAGGACCCTATGGCAGGTGTACGAATATATTTCCCGGCGGTTGCAGGAGCAGTCAGGTAAGAAATCAGTATGTTTGGTCCTGAAGCCGCAAGGTAATCTGCTGCTGCAAGGCTGAGATTTTTTATTCAATCCCTGATGTCCATGGCACCCCTCTCCCCTGCCGACCTGATCCTGAACCCTGATGGTTCTGTCTATCACCTGGCCCTGCACCCACATGAGGTCGCGCCGTACATACTCCTGACCGGTGACCCCGGCAGGCTGGCCGGGATCCAGGCCCGGATGGATGAGGTCAGTTGCACCCGTCAGCACCGGGAGTTTGGGACCGTCACGGGCCGGATCGGGGATCTCCGGCTCACGGTCATCTCGACGGGGATCGGCACAGACAATATAGACATTGTCCTGAATGAACTTGATGCCCTGGTAAACGTTGACCTGACGACCCGCACCCAACACCCCCACCTGACCCGGCTCCGGATCCTGCGCCTGGGTACCTGTGGCAGCCTAGACCCACAGTTTCCGGTGGACGGGCTGATATTCACCCGCTACGCCCTGGGCCTGGATGGGCTGATGGGGTTTTATGCGCGGGCGCAGGAGGCAATTGATGATGCTGTAGCGGCCTTTAACCAGGGATTTGAGCCCCCTCTGACAGCCTACGGCACCTCCTGCTCAGCTGAGCTGGCGCGGCTCACAGCAGGATATATCAGCCTGAAAAACGGCATCACGGTCACAGCCTCCGGGTTTTATGGCCCCCAGGGACGCAACCTGGGCCGCATCGCGCCGGCGTACCCCGACCTGCTCCACCGCCTGACCTCGTTCCGGTGGGATGGATACGCCGTCGCCAACCTCGAAATGGAAACCGCCGGCATCCTCGCCCTGAGCCGGGCCCTGGGACATGAGGCGGGTTCCCTCTCCGTAGCCCTGGCCAACCGCCGTGAAGGTACTTTCTCTCAGGATGTACCCGCCGCTGTCACCCACCTGATAGATACGGGTCTGGCGCTGATGGCAGACTGGGCCCGCACCGCTCAGTAAGGCTGCTTCCGGAGCTGGGAGATCAACTGTATGTCTTGTTCGTTTTTGATCAGCGCACCTTCCAGGGGCGGGAGTTGCTGCCGCACGTTCAGCTCCTCCAGCTCCTTGAGCGAAATCCGCTCCAGGATCAGGAGTTTGATCCAGTCCACCAGCTCGCTGGTAGAAGGGCGCTTGCGCAGGCCCCGCAGGTCCCGCAACTCATAAAAAATGCGCAGGGCCTCGTCCAGCAGGCGCTGATCCAGCCCCGGATGATGGACGTCCACGATCCGTTTCATCGTCGCCGCATCCGGAAACCGGATATAATGAAACAAACACCGCCGCAAAAATGCATCGGGCAGCTCCTTTTCGTTGTTGGAGGTGATGATGATCACCGGCCGTTGACGCGCCTGCACGGTCTGCCCCAGCTCGTACACAAAAAATTCCATCCGGTCGAGCTCCAGCAGGAGGTCATTCGGAAACTCAATATCGGCCTTGTCTATCTCATCTATCAGGAGCACAACCCGCGCCTCCGCCACAAATGCCTCCCAGATTTTGCCCCGGCGGATGTACCGGGCGATGTCCTGTACCCCCGCCTCGCCCAACTGCGAGTCCCGGAGCCGCGCCACCGCATCGTACTCGTACAACCCCTGCTGGGCCGTGGTCGTGGACTTGATATGCCACGCGATCAGGGGCATCCCCAGTGCCCGTGCGATCTCCTGTGCCAGGAGGGTTTTGCCGGTCCCGGGCTCTCCCTTGATCAGGAGAGGTTTTTCCAGGCTGATGGCGGCGTTTACGGCAACCTGAAGGTCGCGGGTCGCGATATAGGTGTCTGTCCCCTGAAACTGCATGTCTTGGTAGTATCGGGCCAATATACTGGTTTTTTTGTGCTTACCCATATCCGGCCCCATGCGGCTCCGATGGCACAAAACAGTATATTCATGCCAAAATCTTACATAAAACTCTTTAGGTGTTTTTCCACACCCCGGCAGAAGCTTCAGGTTTAAAAATCTAATTATCAGACACTTACACTATTAACGTATTATTATACGTTCCGTTCTTTCTTACAAAAGAAGGCAAAACCTTTCAAAATATTACGCAACACTCCGGTGCCCGGCTTCAAAACCCCAAAATACGTGTATGTTTGTGCAGGTCCCGTGTATGGGAAGGGTTCATTTACAACAGGTAATGTGTCGCCAATGGAACCTTACACCGTAAGATTCCGGCCCGGTTACCTTTTGCAAGGATAGTGCCAAAGACGAAACATATCGGCCTGTGCCGGTTTGTATAGAGTTTTGTGCTTCACAGCGTGTCTGTTCCCTACACATCTGAACTTCAGTAGCCCTGAAGCTTTTGTTTACTCTTGTTATCGCTCTTACTTTCGGAAACCCAGACGCAGACAAGTAATGTCTGCGTCTTTTTTTTTGTGGGTGTATGACCTCACGCAGATGGTGCCACCGCCACCAGGGCAAACAAACGGGGGCGGCTCGGCGCTGCATCCGCGACAAAGGGAGCGATCTGCAACTCCAGGAGATAAGGCCCGTCCGGGAGGGTGTCCGGCACCCAGATCATCTCCGTCACGGTAAAATACGCCGCAGCCGGGTCGTCCGGCGTATCCGTGCCCGGCGGCAATCCCCAAAAAATCCGGTGCGCAGTCAGGCGGCCCTCGTCAAACAACCGGTCCAGCGACGGAATATCCACCAGCAGGTGGCGTACCCCGCGTGCGCGGATGAGCTGCATCGCCTCCCGCGTAAAAAAAGGGGGAGGCACCTGCATATAGTCCCGGCTGGTTTTGTCGGGATCATTGGGTAAGGTCCTGAGTACCAGCGCACCCATACATCCGGGAACTGCGGTGGTCAGGGCTGCCTCCAGGGCCGCAGCGGTGATCACCCGGTCCTCCGGATGTAGTGCCGGCGTGTAGGTATCTGTTGTCTCCCCTGCCAGCACTGGCCGCACACTGGCCAGGGTCGCCGGCACCAGGCTCTCCCGCAGGCGCTCGTGTACGCTGATACGCGCCGCCGTCAGGTGCCCGATCCCCTCCGTGTGGGTGCCGTTGCAGTGTGGGACGAGGGTGTATTGCTCAAAATTACAACTGCCCCCCCGGCGTACATCCCCTACAAATCCGTCACCCTCCCAGGCTGCCGCCGTCGCGGGTGCGACCCCATACGTATTCGGCTGCGGCCCGTTAAATATCAGCGGGATCGAAAGGTCGTGTGCCTCCGGCGAGACACGCCAGGTGTGAGGGGGGAGGGTGAGGTGGAGCATATTTTTGGGACGAAATATACACTAAAACCCCCACCGCGCCCGGTGCCAGCGCAGGTTTTCCTGCCCGGGGTGGTAGGCAGGGTCGCGCGGGAGCAGGATGGTGCGCCCGGCAAATTGTGCCAGTGAGACGGTGGTCGTGTTTTCGGTGAGGTCTTTTGAGAGGATTATCCTGTATTGGGTATCCAGGCTGATCAGCCCCCGGTCAAAGGCCCGGTGGATCGTGGGACAGAGGGCAATCCCATTGGTGATGGTGTCGTCCAGGCTCTGCGAAAAAGGTACAATATGACAGGCGTCTATCATCTGAACCTGTGCAGGGGTGGTCAGGCTCCAGCCTGTCACCGCACAGGTGTATTGATAAATACGCGGAATGGTGCGCTTGAAGGCTGCGCCCCGGATGGCAACATCTTCCTCCTGATGGGTTTCAAGCAGGTGTTTCATACGGGTGGCATAGGCAGCGGCGGGTTCTTCCAGTACTTCCTGCTCCAGGCCTTTAAAACCATCTCCATCCTGATACCCCGCGTAGGATTTGCCCGGAAAATACTGCTGCACCAAAAACGAACATATAAACTCGCTGGCCGCGGTCTTGCAGCAGGTCAAACAAAGCCGCATCCAGTTGAACACCGCTGATCATCTGCTGAAGGGTATTAAAACTTTTTATGTCAACCTTCCGAATATTAATTGCCTGATAACCAGGATTTAATACAATTTTCCAGAATGGCTCGGAATCCATCTTGGTAAACGGCAGGGTAAAAACCGGGTTATGTGCGGTATCTACATACAGGCTCCAGTTGTATCGGAACAACGCCACCAGTTCCGGCAAAGCTGTAAAAAACGGAGCTGCGATGATCCGCCCCCCAATAGCCTGACATACTGAGATCAACAGGATGGGCTTATGGGGCGCGATGTGGTTGGCACGTTTCAGGCGCTTGAACTGGTGGCAGTAGAGGTCAATACGAGGATCGAGCATAATGGCTTGCTTAGTGCTTTTTCTGCTCACTCCACCACCAGTTTTATCCCCGCGACCCGTTTACCGTCCGCATCAAACACCGCGAGTACATACAGGCCTGAGCGGAGGGTCGGGGGGAGATACACGGGCTCCTCCCGGACCAGGTCCTGGCGGAGGATCACCCGTCCCTGAAGGTCGCTGACGACCAGGTGATGAACCTGCTCCGGGTCGAGGCCGATACACTGGATGGGGGAGCCGGGCTGCCAGGGATTGGCGGTGAGGCAGGCAAGGGCAGCGGGGCCGGGATCGGAGCGGTCGCGGAGCTGGTAGTAATAATAGGTCTCGGAGGTGTAGGTGCTGTAGGTGGCTACCGTAAGGGAAGGATCTCCCTCCGGCGTATAAACATAGGTGAAGCAGGGATTACAGACCCAGGCACTGTCAATCCATTGGCGGAAGTCCAGCCGCAGGAGGCGTCCGTCGGCATCACGCCCGGAGGTTGATTCGGAGGAGTTGACCCAGGATTGGGTGCTGACGATCCAGCGGCGCACCTGGGTTGTCTGGGAGTTTCCGTCATAGAGATAGGTCGTTTCATCATAGGGTTCCCACCCATTGCTGATCCAGTAATCCCGCTGGAAAAAACGCAGCTGGTCTGGTGTATCAAAGTCTGACAGGGTACGCTGGGAATATTGCCACTCAGTCGCTCCGGGGCTGCGCCCCGACACAGTTTTGACCTGCTGGTGGCCCAGGGTATCGTAGGTATATATCTCGCGATAGACGTCGTAGCGGGCATTGTCATACCATATACTGCTGGTAAGAGACTGGATCCGTCCCTGGGTATCGTACACGGTGGTATCCCCTTGCATAAAACGCCAGATAGTGCCTATCCAGGTATAGGCCACGACTGCCATTCTCCGTCCTGTGGGGTCGTAGGTATAACGTGTTTCGTTTGAGGCGTTCCAGGAAATCTGGCTGGGCTGCCGGATATCGGCCTGTGTGACCTCTGCATAGGCAAACTCGACCTTGCTGATCTGATTATCTGCGCTGTAGGTATAACGGCTGCGGTTAGCGCTGTAGGTACCGGAAAACTGATTCAGAAAAAACTCCAGCCTGGTATCCCCCGTCAACCATTGGGCATCGGTGATCTTCCAGTCCTGGCTGAGGGTATCCCAGGCTAAGTTGATACTTCCATCAGGCCAGGTCTCCTGCCGCTGTGCCGGAGTCCAGTCCAGGCTCGTGGTATCTCCCTGATAGGTGGTACGTATCTCCACACCGCCGGGCTGGTTTTCCCTGATGGTACGGGAGACAGGTATCCAGACCTGCCGCTCGGGTGACCAGTCCAGGGTTTCGCCGCCGGAGACCGTATCTCCCCGGAGATAGGAGGCAATCATCCGGTAAGGTATCCAGTCTGCGCGGGAAGAGGCCTTTGTGTCAGTAAAAGCGCGGAGCTGATGTTCGTTGTCATAGGCATAACGGGTGCGGGTAAGCGGATACCCGATGCCGGGGCGGGTGGTTGTCTCCACCAGACGACCTGCTGCGTCATAGGAATAGGTGCTCAGGGTGCTGGGCTGCCGTTCGCCGGTCTGCGCAATCGTGATATAGGTGCGGGAGGAGTCCAGTAGTATGCGGGTATCCTGGGTCAGGCGTTCGGTGGCATCTGTATGGTAGGGGGCCAATAATTGCCGGACATCGGCACGGGCCTCAGCCTGGAGGCTGGCTGGCACGGGATACCGGGACGGAACCGAACGCCAGGGTTGCGCCACGCTGGCCTGACAGGCGAGCAGGCAGCAGGCAATAATAAGGCTAAGGCGTGACATGGGTATCTGGGTAGGTGGAAAATACACACTTGGCGGCAGATGTGCAAGTGATAGGATGTATCACTTGTGACGGGCGGAATCCCTCCTATGCTGGGTATCTGGCCGGGGACCTGTGCGGGAGGGGAAAATACGCTATAGCGAGGCGCTTTCGCGGGAAAATATGTAGTTTTAGGCCGTTTACTGATATGACAACCCTTTTATACCTGACCCGGATGCAAGGACTTATATTTGACATGGACGGTACGATGGTGGACAACATGATGGTTCACCACAGGGCCTGGCAGATCCGGCTGGCGGAGTTGGGGCTGGAGATGACGCTGGAGGAGGTGCACCGGGAAATACACGGCAAAAACGAAGAGATCATCGAGCGGCTGTTTGGGGACCGGTTTACGCCGGAGGAGCGCCGACAGGTAGCCTGGGAAAAGGAAGCCCGGTACCGGGAGGTGTTTAAGGACCAGCTCCGCCCCCTGGACGGGCTGATGGACTTGCTGGCAGCAGCGCAGGCAGCAGGGATTCCGATGGGTATCGGCACGGCGGCTCCACCCGAAAATGTCCATTTTGTACTGGATCACCTGCCGCTGAGACCGTATTTCCGGGCGGTGGTGGACTCTGGTGTGGTGAGCAAGGGAAAACCTGATCCTGAAGTATTTATCCGCGTGGCAGAAGCCATCGGGGTACCCGTGACGGCTTGTCTGGTATTTGAAGACTCGCCCACGGGTGCTGAGACTGCCCGCCGGGCAGGCTGTCCGGCCTTTATCCTGACGACGACACATGCGGCGGCTGAGTTTGCCCACTTCCCGCACATCATCGGATCGGCCCCCGACTACCGGGGCCTGGACCTGCACGAGCTCCTCGGGCGGGCGGCAGCGTGGCGGACGGCACAAAAAACAACCGAGTAAATTACTATATGCATATAGTAATTTACTCGGTTAGGCGAATGTCCCGGAGTGGCTGTCAGATGTATGACCGACGAATTCCCCACGCTGACATAAGTTTTCCGGGCTGAATGCATCTTTCCCGGAACTGTGTATATTCACCCTCTATTATGTTGCCTGCTTAACTCGCTTACCTTACATGGAAAAACAACTTAACCTCGCGGACTATCTCGTATTTTTGGTCTATTTTATAGGTGTGGCCGCCTATGGCTGGTGGATATACAGCCGCAAGCGCCACGAGCAGGCCAGTACGAAGGACTACTTTCTGGCAGAAGGCTCCCTCACCTGGTGGGCCATCGGTGCCTCACTGATCGCCTCCAATATCTCTGCAGAGCAGTTTATCGGCATGAGCGGCAACGGGTTTTACCTGGGGATCGCGATTGCGGCCTATGAGTGGCTGGCGGCCATTGCCCTGATCATTGTGGCCGTGTTTTTTATGCCGGTATATCTCAAAAACCATATCTACACGATGCCGCAGTTTCTCAAAACGCGGTACAATGAGACTGCCAGCCTGATCATGGCAGTGTTTTGGTTGTTTTTGTATGTCCTGGTAAACCTGACCTCGATCCTCTTCCTCGGTACCCTGGCCATCAACAACCTCGTCGGCGGGGGCGCCTTCCACATGATCCTGATTGCGCTGGCGGTTTTTGCGCTGATCATTACCCTCGGCGGGATGAAGGTCATCGGCTTCACGGATGTGATCCAGGTGCTGGTGCTGATCATCGGCGGTCTGGCGACCACCTACCTGGCCCTGACCCTGGTGAGCGAACACTTTGGTATGGGCCAAAATGCCCTTACAGGGTTTAATCTCCTCCTGGAGAAGGCCGACGACCACTTTCACATGATGTTTGACAAACCTACGGCTGCGTCTTCGCAGGAAGACATCAACAAATACCTGCTCCTGCCGGGTATCGCGATGTATATCGCCGGTCAGTGGGTCGTGAACCTCAACTACTGGGGCTGTAACCAATACATCACCCAGCGGGCATTGGGGGCTGATCTCCAGACAGCCCGCACGGGGATTATGTTTGCCGGATTTCTCAAGCTCCTCATGCCGGTCGTGGTGATGCTGCCCGGTATTGCGGCTTATGTCCTCTACCAGGACGGTCAGCTCCAGGCGCAGATGACAGCGGGGGGAGCCCTCAACCCTGACAATGCCTACTCGGCCATCCTGACCTTCCTCCCCAATGGCCTCAAAGGCCTCGCCATGGCGGCCCTGACAGCGGCTATTGTGGCGTCTCTCGCGGGCAAGGCCAACTCGATCTCGACGATCTTCACCCTTGACCTGTACAAAAACTACATCAAAAAAGACGCCACGGAGAAACAACTGGTCCAGGTAGGCCGGGTTACGATCCTGGTGGCCATGATCATGGCCGTCCTCCTCACCTGGCAGGACACCCTGGGCATCGGCGGTACGGGGGGCTTTACCTTCATCCAGAAATATACCGGGTATATCAGCCCGGGGGTATTTGCGATGTTTTTGCTGGGTATGTTCTGGAAGCGCACCACAGGTGCAGCGGCCGTGGCAGGTCTGCTGACGGGTTTTGGGCTGTCTGTGTTTTTTAATGAATTTGCGCCCCGTGTATTTGGTCCGGAGACCTGGTTTTATACAGCTTACCTGAATGGGAAAGGGGTGTATGAAATCCCCTTCCTGCTCTGCATGGGCCTGGCATTTGGATTTACGGTAGCGCTGATGGTGATCATGAGCCTGTTTGGGCCTAAAGAAAATCCAAAGGCATTCCAGATTGACACGGCGATGTTCAAGCTGAAGCCTGCCACCCTGATCATGGTGGTCCTGATCCTGCTGGCGATTTCGGCGCTGTACATACGATTCTGGTAATCCCCGACCTATATGAAAGCCACTCACCTGTATCTGGCGGCTGCCCTGCTCTGGGCAGCCTGCCAGCCCGCAGGGGACCGTACGACGGCCCCTGCTGCCAGCATCACTGAGGCTCCGTTTGGGGCGAGTGCTGATGGACCGGTCTCACACTATACCCTGCGCAATGGACGGGGGATGGAAGCCCGTATCACCAACTACGGCGGTACCCTCACCCACCTGATTGTGCCCGACCGGGACGGCAACCCAGGCGATGTCACCCTGGGATTTGACAGCCTGGCGGACTATATCGCCCGCAGCCCGCACTTCGGCTGTATCGTAGGGCGGTATGCCAACCGCATCGGCGGGGCGGCCTTCTCCCTTGACGGGCAGACGTACCCCCTCGCCGCCAACAACAACGGCCAAAGCCTGCACGGGGGGCTCAAAGGATTTGACAAGGTACGCTGGACGGCGCGCCCCCTGCCCGGCACAGATACGGCGGCCCTGGAGCTGACGTATCGCAGCCCCGACGGCGAGGAGGGATATCCCGGTACGCTGGAGGTACGGGTGGTGTATCTCCTCACCCCTGCCAACGAACTCATCATCCGGTACGCAGCCGTCACAGACAAACCGACGGTCTGCAACCTGACCCATCATGCGTACTTCAACCTGGCAGGCGCCGGCAACGGCACCATCCTCGATCACGAGCTCATGCTTAATGCCGCACAGTTTACGCCGGTGGACAGCGTCCTGATCCCGACCGGGGGACATGAGGCCGTGGCCGGGACACCGTTTGACTTCCGGACGCCGGTGGCGATCGGGGCCCGGATAGACGCAGACCACCCCCAGCTCAAACGGGGTGCCGGTGGATATGACCACAACTGGGTGCTGGACCGCACCGCTCCAGGCCTGGCCCTGGCTGCGACGGTATATGAGCCGGTCAGTGGACGTTTTATGGAAGTACTGACAACGGAGCCTGGTATTCAGGTATATACAGGCAATTTCCTCGACGGAACCCTGGCCGGGAAAGGGGGCAAGACCTATCCCCGCCGCAGCGGATTTTGCCTGGAAACCCAGCATTTTCCAGACTCGCCTAACCAGCCAGACTTCCCCAGCACCGTCCTGCGACCCGGTGAGACCTATCAGACTGAGACTGTGTATCGGTTTTCGGTGAAATAATGAAACAGATAAGGGGCGGCCGGCAGGGCCGCCCCGCTTGTTTGAGGGGTGCTTTTGTTGGCAGACGTTGGAATTACTTTAAACGTTATATCCTTACGCTGTAAGGTCACAAGCCCAATCCTCATCCTGTTATGCTTATGAAACCGCTGATCATCTCCCTGTTTCTGCTGGTGCTGCTCTCCTGCGACAGGAACCATGAAAACCTCCCCTTCCCCCCTGACAAATACGCCCATGACGGATGGCACCGGCTCGCGGATAATCCTGTTTTTCGGGATACCGTATCAGGGGTGGACTATCCCTACGAAATCGCCAGCGACCCGCATGTTTTTGTAGATGAAAATGCGGCTCTCCACATGATTTACACGGGAGACGTAGACGGAAAAGTGGCTATAAAACTAGCGAGTGGGAGTAGTTGGCAGGATTGGAAAAAGGTAAAACCGCTGCTTGATAAGCCCAATGCAGCCAACACAGATGTATACAAGGAAACAGCATGCTACCGAAAGTCCTCCACAGGCAAACATCAGCTCTTTTATATCGGATACGAGGATGAAGAAACCTATACGGCTCAAATATTTCTTGCCGAAGCAGACACGTTAGCCGGTACATATCATCAGTATCCGCAACCGGTAGTACCTCGCGGAATGATCGCAGGTAAAAACGTGTATTGTATGACCTCTCCCAGTATTCTAGAGCATGATGGCAACTTATACCTGATTTTTATTGGATGGAATGACTCACCGACCAAGGTTAGTGAAGTGTGGATCATAGGAGCGACCTCTACGGATGAGGGGCATAGCTGGACGGATTTTCAATTGGTTGATACCCACATAGGGATGGAAGGCCAGGTAACCCAAACGCCGGACGGTCGTTTTGTGGCTGTACGCACTGGCCAGTATCGAAACAAAGAAGGTATCTATTACAGTACGGCAGATCATCCCTGGGGCCCCTGGACTGAAAATCCTGAACCTATTTTGATGCAGGCAGGCGCTCCGTATGAAAAAGATGAGATTATTGCGGCGCAAATCACGATAGATCCGGTGACAGGCAAACAATACCTCTATTATACCGGGGCCAACCACCGCAAGGGGTATTGGATCATGATGGCAACCCAAGAATAAGGTTTGTCACGTTGCTGATGCGTATTTTCGCTTGTGGGTATAGCAGGCAAGATAGGTATTTCCCCCCCGGCATTCTATATTAGCCCTGTGACAGCCCGTGTGGTGTGGCTGTGTTACGCCTAATAATTGCTTGTGCGTCACCCATTTTCGCTCATGTCCTGGCTGCTGATCGGCCTTGTGGCTGCCGGGATCAGGGGCTGCTATATACAGCCTGCGCCGGACACCGCCTGGAATGCCCTCACGTATGATGCCTTTGGGTATTATATGTACCTGCCAGCCGCCCTGATCTACGGAGACATGACGGATCCGGACTGGATCGAGCCGATGCATGCCCGCTACCGCGTCAAAGGGGGGGATAAGTTGTACCAGACCATCGTGCAGGCTGACGGCAGGCATGTGTACAAGTACCTGGGCGGGGTAGCACTGATGCAATTGCCGTTTTTTCTGTGTGCGCACGGACTGGCACCGGTACTGGGATTTCCGGCAGATGGTTTTTCTGCTCCGTATCAGGGGGCCGTTATCCTGGCTTCTTTTTTTTACGGTTTGCTCGGGCTGTGGGTGCTCCGGCGGGTACTGTTGCGGTACTACAGCGACCGCATCACAGCAGCCGTCCTGGTGCTGATCACCCTGGCCACCAACTGGGTGCAGTATATCGCGGTGGACGGTGCCATGAGTCATATCTATATTTTTCCGCTGTATGCGCTCATCCTGCACCTGACCCGGATGTGGCACGAGCATCCCCGGTCTGTCGTCGCATGGGCCGGCGGCTGGGTGATCGGGCTGGCGACGATCTGTCGCCCCACAGAACTGATCATGCTGTTTATCCCCCTGCTCTGGGGGCTGCATACGCGGGAGGCAGCCCGTGCCAAGTGGGCCCTCGTGCAGCAACACCTGCCGCAGGCGGGCTGGGCACTGGCAGGCGGACTTATGGGCCTTTTGCCCCAGTTGGTGTATTGGCACTATGCTACGGGCCATTTTCTCTTTGACGTCGGCAGCAAATGGAACTTCCTCTCCCCCTGGATCCGGGTATTGACCGGATTTGAAAAAGGCTGGTTTGTATATACCCCCGTGACGATTTTGTTTGTGGTGGGGTTCTGGTATATGCGGGGGCAGCCTTTCCGGGTGGCAGTGATCACCTTCTGCCTCCTGAACTTCTGGATCGTCACAGCCTGGTCAGACTGGCGGTATGGGGCGAGTTATTCAGCGCGGGCCCTGGTCCAGAGTTATCCGGTATTGGCCCTGGCCCTGGCGGGCCTGCTGACTCATATCGCCCGCACCCGGTGGCGGCTTCCGGTCGCCGTCCTGGCTGGGTATCTGCTGATTGTCAACCTGTTCCAGATATATCAGTACAACGCCGGTATCCTCCGGTATGACGAAAACTCCCTGGAATACTACCGGTCTATCTACCTCAATCCGGGCGCAAAGGCGTATGAGTAAGTAGCCGTGACAGGCTGACGTTGCCCACAAAAGAACCCTTGTAAACCTTCGTGCATTCCGTATTTTTGTAAAAAGTACTGCCACCATGCTTAAAGTTCCATACGGCGAGAGTGATTTCCAAAAAATCATGACCGAAGGTTACTTCTATCAGGATCGTACGCGCTTTATCGAACAGCTCGAAAAATGGAATTCTAATTATCCTGTTTTTCTGCGCCCGCGTCGGTTTGGCAAAAGCTTGTTTATCAGCACCTTACATCATTATTATGGAATAGAGTTTAAGGAGATATTCGAACAGTTGTTTGGCCATCTTTACATTGGTCAGCACCCTACCCCCCTTGCCAATACGTATCTGGTCCTGCGGTTTGAGTTTAGCCGGATTGATACGGCGACACATGAAAGCACCTATCAGGGTTTTTTGACCAATGTGTTATGGGGAGCCCGCAATTTTATCGCTGCCTATCACCCTTTTTTTACTGAAGCAGACAAACAACTCCTGTTATCTCAGGTATCGCCCGAGGCCGTTGTCAAAGCAATTGTTGGCTTAGTAGCCGAAAAAAAGCTTCCGCATAAAATTTACGTCCTCATAGACGAATACGACCATTTTGCCAACGAACTCCTGTCCTTTGACATACACCGGTTTAAGTCTGACGTGAGCCGTAGTGGGTTTGTGCGCAAGTTTTATGAGACTTTAAAGACAGCCAGCGGCGAGGGCATCGTGGACCGTATTTTTATCACAGGGGTCTCTCCGATCACCCTCGACTCGCTCACCAGTGGGTTTAATATCAGCGATAACATCACCGTCAACCCGATTTTTCATGACATGATGGGGTTTTTGGATACGGAGGTGGAAGACATGCTCCGGCAGACCCAGATTCCGGAGGACAACATCCCGCTGCTGATGTATGATCTGCAGCAATGGTACAACGGGTATCGCTTCAACCATCGGGCGTCCAAAGGGCTGTTTAACCCTGATATGGTCCTGTATTTTTTGAAAGAATATAGTATCGCCCAGTATTATCCTGATGAGATGCTCGACACCAACGTCATTTCTGACTACCGCAAAGTCCGCAACTATTTTAGGATCGGTGCCGGGGAGACTGAGCGGTTTGAGGTGCTGGAGGCTTTGGTCAAAGAAGGATATGTAGACTTTCCCCTTACCCGCTTGTTTAATCTCGAAGCCCCCTTTACCCAGGAAGATTTTCTGAGCCTGCTTTTTTACATGGGCATCCTGACGGTACAAGAGCCTCTGAGCAGTGACTGGCGGTTTCGGATCCCTAATTATGTCATCAAAAAACTCTATTTCGAATATTTTACGGCTATTTTCCTGGATAATACCCGTTTTGCCAGTACCCATCAGCCCATTACCAAGTCCATTGATGTCCTTGTCAATGAGGCTAATCCCCAACCTTTTTTTGACATCGTAACGTATGTCCTGACCGAAAACCACTCCAACCGCGATGACCTGGCCTACGGCGAAAAACACCTCCAAACGCTGATGATCGGTTTGTTTTTTCCGTTTAAGGCCTTTATGATTCACAGCGAATACGAAGCTAAGAAGGGGTATCCGGATATTTTTTTGGAGCGGGTGCCAGGCCGGAAAATGAACTACGAGATCGTGCTGGAGATCAAATACGTCAAAAAATCAGCCGAAAAAACCCTGCCCGAAGTGATCGCTCAGGCTGAGGCCCAGCTTGATCAGTACATGCGCAGCGAGCGGTTCAGCCGGCCTGACGTCCGGGGGTTTTATGTAGTCTTTTTAGGAGGAGACGTGTACCAGTGGCGGATGTGGGACAAAACTGAGAAAGCGACTTCCCTACCTGATTGACCGGAGCGCACGAGGGTGCCAACAACAAAGAGGCTGTCTCCTATTGAGACAGCCTCTTTGTTATACGTCAGCGTTCGTATCAGAAGCTAAACGTCAGCCTGCCGTAGTAGTACGCACCGGCGACGCCCATCTGTACGGTATCCCAGTATCCGCCTGCCTCGGTCCAGTCAGCATCTTGCTGGGTAGGATAGGCATTGAGGAGGTTGTTGCCGCCGACGGTGAGTTTGACCTGGGTGGTGAGGTCCAGGCTCAAAGCCAGGTCGGCTACAATACGGGGATCATAGACATCACGGGCGGTGTTGATGGCTTCTTCGGAGAGTTGGTCTTCAAACTCAAATACCTGATAGTCAAGCAGCTCTACACGCCCAAAGCGGGTCAGGGTCAGGTTTGCGTGAAACTTGCCCAGGCCAGCGTTGACATTCAGCCCGATCTTGCTGGGGGGAGCAGAGGCCAGGAGGAAATACTCGTCACGTGGCCCGAAGAAGGTCGCCTGATCGAGGTTGCCATTGTTGATGCTGAGGACTTCCATCTGGTTGAAGTTACCGACGAGGGACGCCGCGATGCGGTTGGCACCGAATACCTTGCTCCAGGTCAGGACCACGTCCAGGCCCCGGGTGCGGGTATCAATGCCGTTGACGAAAAACTGCGCTGCTACGACATTGAGTCCCAGGGCGCTGGCATCAAAATACCCCGTCAGTACGATACGGTCCTGGACTTCCACCTGGTATCCGTCCACGGTCGCGGTCAGGTCACCGACCCGCAGCGTGAAGCCGAGGCTGTAGTTGGTGGAGGTCTCCTGCTTGAGCTGCTGGATCCCAAACTCGCGGGTCACCGAGCTGTTGTTGGGGGAGAGCAGGGTCTCCTGGGGCTGGCCACCGACGAAGTTGGTGAACTTCAGGTTATAATAAATCTGTGCGAGGGAGGGGGCCCGGAACCCTGAGCTGGCAGATGCCCGGAGGGTGACTGCTTTGCCGATCGTGTAGCGGGCAGCAGCTTTGTAATTAAACGTACTCCCAAAGTCGCTGTAGTTTTCATAGCGCAGGGCCAGGCTCAGGAGAAATGCCTCCGTCAGCTCCAGCTCGGCGTCAGCGTAGGCCGCGATGCTGGACCGGAAACGGTCTACCGCGTTGTCAGGGCTGTACCCAGGAAAACCCTGCGAACCACCCGGACGCAGCTCACCTGTGATCGGGTCCACGGGGGTCACCTGCTCAGGGCGGGTGATCAGCAGCCCGGTAGTGTCAAATGTACCCCAGGAACCGGGCTCTCCGGCAAAAATCTGGAAGTTTTCACTCCGGAACTCTGATCCAAACGCGAGGTTCAGCCCGCTGAGGACCTCATCATAATATTTAGAAAAGTCGAGGTTGGTGGTATTGATGATCAGCTTGTGACCACCTGCATCAAACTCCGTGGGCGAGGCTTCTTCCAGAGAGGCGTTTACGGTGCCTTTGATAAAGTAGTGAAAGTTATTGGCGCCGGTCGTGTGGCTAAAGTCAATGTCCCAGCCCTTGTCGGTCGTCGTACGCACCCCGGCCGCTACAGACTGGTCACCGATGATGGAGGTAATACGGGGGGTAAATCCGCCCGGATAGATGGCCTCCACGATGCGCTCTGAGGGAGAATTGCGGGTAAAGGCAAAGGCATCCGTGTCGCGGAAATTACGCCCGCCAAATACATACAGCTCGGACTTGGGGCCGAGGGGTACCGCCGCATTGACAAACAGATTAAATCCCTTGATACCAGCCTCTCCAAATCCCTTGCGGAAATCAGCGCCCGGACGGAGGATTTTTTCCTTGGACAGAAACTCGCCGGTGAGGTTGACAAATCCGGCCTCGCCGATTTTAGCGCCATAGTTCAGGCCTACCTTCACGGACTGCCCGTCAAACGTGTTTTCGGGATCGGCATTGGCTGTCCCCTGGGGGAAGTCGCCGGGTGCCTGGGCATTGTACGCACCATAGGAAACACTGCCACTCAGGCCTTCGCTGTTGTCCTTGAGGACGACGTTGATCACACCCGCGATCGCGTCAGAACCATACTGAGCGGAGGCACCGTCGCGCAACACCTCAATCCGTTTGATGGCCGTGACCGGAATCGCGTTGAGGTCCGTCCCGGTATTGCCCCGGCCCCGGGTGCCGAATACGTTGATGAGGGAGCTTTGGTGGCGGCGTTTGCCATTGATCAGCACCAGGGTCTGGTCAGGGCCCAGGCCCCGCAGGGTAGCCGGATCTATATGGTCTGCCCCATCAGAGCCAGACTGTTTGACGGCATTAAAAGAAGGTGCCAGCACTTGCAGGGCCTGGTTGAGCTCCACCTGCCCGTTATTGGCAGTAATCTGCTGAAAATCAATCACATCTATAGGGACAGCCGTATTTGTCGCCGTACGTTTGGAACTGCGGGTACCGACCAGCCGGACCTCTCCGATCGTAAACTCACTCGGCGTCATGACCACTGTCACCTGGGTTTTGCCATCCAGGGCTATCGTCTGGGCCTGGTAGCCACTGAACGTCACCACAAGGCTTGCACCAGGAGAAGCCACACGCAGGCTAAAAAAGCCATTTACATCCGTCAGGGTGCCATTGCGGGTACCAGCCTCCACGACTGTTACGCCTGCCAGGACACTCCCCGCATCGTCAGATACCGTACCAGAGACCTGCTGCTGCCCAAAAGCCGACAGCAATCCGGACAAACATACGACCAGCCAACATACACGTAAGTTCATAAGATAGCAGATGAGTTAAATGAATATGTGCAATATGTTAAGAAAAATGGAACAAATGCGCATCTGGTCTGAAATCCAGGGCAGGAAAACAGAAAAAAAGGAAGATCAGGGAGGGGTCGGAGGCTGAAAAAACGCTAACGGGCTGGTATCGCCTTTTCAGCGGCTTTGCCGCAGGAGAGCCCTTACATCAATTGACCGTTGGCTGGGACGATCTGATCCGGCGTCGTACATCAGTATCAACTGGTTATCCATCAGGTATATTGAGTCCATATAGCAAGGCCCGGTCGCTAATGCCAGGCAGTCACGAATATCAACCTGAATTTCTTTGCCCTGCTTCAGGTTGCGGATGGTCAGGGTCTCGAACTTTTCATCCTGGATATAGCTCCGGTGCTGTGGTGTGCGTACCTGCCTGAGGTACTATGCAGCTCATCAGGCCTGCCATTAAACCGCCCCATACCAGGCATAATGTGTAGCGCATAAACCGAACGCGTTATACGAAAGTAAGACCAAAATACTTCCATCTGGGATATATGACAACCTAAGACTTACTGTCCCGCCCAGGGTGTCCCGAAAATCCCTACCGCCAGCTCTGCCCAGACCAGCGCCAGCGCTGCCAGCAAGGCAAACCCAAGTACCAGCCTGTACCGGAAGCTGGATACCCGCCTAAACATGAGCTCAAGCAGCAGCCCGGTACCTGTCAGCAGGACAGCGGCCACGCCAAAATCAAATGCCGTCCAGCGTACAGACGCTGAAAACTGCATAGCAATCAGGGGAATCAACAGGAGCAGCGCGACGGTGAGTACAACAAGGCCCAGTCGTTTGAGGGTAATCATTGTGTAGTGATTTAATAATTAAAAAGTTCTTTGTTTCTCAAAGTTACTATTTAATTTGAAACTATGCAAGTCGTATCTCACCTGTCAACGTGGCAAATGAGGCAGCCGGCATACCAGTGTCCTTCATCCGTCATAGACTTATCACATTTTTTCCACAAAGGCTCTGTTAGCAGGTCTATTTTTTGGGTATAAGCTCCTTTTTTGTTTTTTTAGCCATACAATATATTGCCTCATCTACCACTCATGTCATCTGTAGCGATTCCTGTCTCGCCTGACTATCAGCGGCTTGTATATACAAACATTGCCAATATTGTCATATTCATCCTGTGTTACATAACGCTGTTGCTGTTGGCGGTTGGAGCCACCCTGTTATGCGCCATCGGCAGTCTGTATATGTTGCTGTACCTGCGCAATTTACTCGTCCTGATTTTTTGCCTGAGCCTGATCGGGATCGGTGTACTGGTATTGATCTATCTGGTAAAGTTTATTTTTTATCAGCATATACCGGACCGCACGGACCTGCACGAGATCACCCAGGAAGATGAGCCGGGGCTGTTTGAGATGATCCGGGAGCTCGCAGCGGTAGTCAACACGTCATTTCCCCGCAGGATATACCTCTCGTATGGGATCAATGCCTATGTTTTTTATAATTCCAGTTTCTGGAGTTTATTTTTTCCGGTGCGGAAAAACCTGGCCATCGGGATGGGCCTGGTCAACTCACTGACCGAATCTGAGCTAAAAGCTGTTCTGGCGCACGAGCTGGGGCATTTTTCGCAGCGGTCTATGCGGCTTGGGAGTTATGTATATTATGTCAACCGGGTCATTCACAACCTGATCTATGAAAACGATGGGTATGAGCGTATCCTGAACAGCTTTAGCAGCATCCATGCATTTGCCAATGGGGCTGCCCATATAGCTGCCATGATTGTCAAGGGGCTGCAACGTCTCCTGCAGAAGCTGCATGGGCTGATCCTCAAGAGTTATATGGCCCTCTCGCGGGAGATGGAGTTTCACGCCGATAGCGTATCAGCCTACACGGTGGGTGTATCACCTGCCGCGCAGGCCCTGACAAGGTTGCCGCTGGCAGAGCAGGCGTTTGAGCTGGTGGGCAATTTTTACGGGGCACATATCGCCAACAACATGCGCAGCCCAAACCTCTACGAAAACCACCGGCAGATGATGGGATTTCTCGCTGAGGTCAATCATTTCCAGATGCAGGGTGACCTGCCTATGGTCACCCTGCAAGACCTCACCCGATATACCCGGTCCCGCCTGGTGGTCAAGGATCAATGGGCCTCCCATCCCACCCTGTCTGAGCGGCTTCAGCATCTCGCCACCATCGTTCACACTGCCACAATACCTGCTGAAAGACCTGCCAACGCACTCTTTCAGCAGGTCAACCGCTGGCATCAGCTTTTTACAGACCAGGTTTTTCAGCAGGTGAACTTCCCGGGCACACCTGAGAATATCTCATATGTGTCTTTTCTGGATACTGTACGGGCTGAGTACGACCAGCACCAGTACCCTGCCATTTTCCAGGGGTACTATGATGCGCATCTTCCGGTGCAGCTCAACTTGTCCGAGGTGGTGCCTGCACCCGCACACAGCCTGGAAACGTTGTTTGGGGATGAAAACCTGGACAAGCTGCGCACCATCGCCGCCCTGGAGCAGGACCTTGCCACCCTGGGATATATCGCCGATGGGCAATTACAGGTGAATACCTTTGACTATGACGGGGTAAAATACGAAGCCAAGGCTGCCGGCACCACGCAGGAGCGTATCCGTGCGGAGCTGGAGGCCCTCCGGGAAGAAGTACGTCAACATGACCAGGCGATCCTGTCGTTTTTTTACAACCTGGAGCTTACCACGGGTGTATCCCCGAGACTCCTGTCCATGTATCAGGCCCTCCATGACGTGCTGACTGCCAGCCAGGACCACTACGACACCCTGGGACAACTCCAGCAGTCGCTTCAATTTGTCCACCAGACCACTCCCTATGAGGAAATAGAAGCACGATTCCGGGAACTCAAACCGCTGGAACAACGGTTCAAAAACAACCTGAAGACGCTGCTCCTGCCAGACAGCCCCTATCAGGCCGTCATGACACCAGAAATACAGAAGCAGTTTGAGCTGTATCTCTCAAAAACATGGACATACTTTTTTGTAGATGTGTACCATGAAGACATTCTCAAGATCCTGTTACAGGCGGTAGAACAATACGCCGAGGTGCTGGGCCAGACGATTGCCCACTATAAGCGGGTTTTACTTGTATATCAAGCCTCGCTGGCCGCACCCGCTCAGGCCGACTGAGCGCCTGCCTTGTCTTCTAGGCTCCTGCTACGCCGCGAGGCCTGATGACGAGGAGCGGTCCCGGCCCGGAGCCGGGCGGGCATTAGGTTTTGTTGATCTTTCAGGGTACCTTAACCCTGTAATAATCAGCCTGATACCTGTCGGACATGGAGCTGTCACCAGAATCCTTTACGGCTGCTTTTGAGCAGTGGCGCCCGCACCTGCGCACCTACCTGCTGCGCATGACCGCCAGCGCCGCTGACACGGAGGACCTGGTACAGGACACCTGGCTCCGGGCTGTCGGGCGGCTGGACACCCTCCGGGACGAGTCGTCTCTCAAGGCCTGGCTGTTTAGGATCGCGTCACATCTGGCCATAGACTTCCTGCGGCAACAGAAAAGGTGGCCGGAACACGTGACAGACATCTGTAAGACGGCAACCTTACAAAACCCGGCGCACTTCCAGGAGGCGATGCAGCTCGCCGAGACCTCACCCCATGCGCAGTTTGAGATACGGGAACACATTGCCTTCTGCTTTTTGTGTATCGCCAAGTCTCTCCCGCTGGAGCAGCACCTATGTCTGCTGCTCAAGGAAATCCACGACTTCCAGCTCCGGGAGGTTGCCACCATCCTCCAGATGACGGAGGCACTCGTCAAGTACCACCTGCACGCTGCACGGCAAAAAATGGCTGACTTGTTTGAAGCCCGGTGCGCCCTCATCAACCAGCAAGGTACCTGCCACCAGTGTACGGAGCTTAATGGCATCTTTAATCCCAAGCAGCAGGCACAGGCAGAACTGGTGAAGATCAAAATGGTCCGTGCCGCTGGTCAGGCCGATAAGGCCCGGCTCCTGGACCTGCGGATGGAGGTGCTGCGGGAGATTGATCCTTATACCTCTGGTGCCCATGCCCTGCAACTACACCACCTGGCGCACAACCGCAGGGTCATGGAAAAATATCTGGCAGAAAAAGACTAAAAATCCTATCGTTTGGATCCGCCCGATCGTCTGTTTGGTAGCCACTTTTATCAATCGCTTCATACCCTTATCATCCTATGTCAACGCCTGTCTCTACCCATCAGGAAGGCCGCGCCCTCACCGAGCGGCAGACCTTCAGCCGCACCACCACGATCCGGCAGCTCATACAGGCCGAGCCTGCCGTGATCTGGTCCCTGCTGACCCGCGCTGCCGATTATCCCAGGTGGAACTCCACCGTTATCTCCATTGAAGGGGAAATAAGCCCCGGCAGCAGCATCAAACTCAAAAGTACCCTTGCCCCGGAGCGCACATTCGCCCTCAAAGTCAAAACCATGATGGCCCCTGCCCGCCTGAGCTGGGGTGACGCAATGGGCACCCGCACCTATTCCCTGGAGTCCGCCCCCCAGGGTACCCTGTTTACCATGACTGAAAAAATCGGGGGACCCATTTTCCCCTTGTTTGCCAGCCAGATCCCTTCTTTTGACGCCTCTTTTGAGCAGTTTACGGCTGACCTCAAGCGGGCCGCCGAATCATCCACCCATGCCTGATCCGACCCCTATGAACTACCGGGAAACCATTGGCACCCAGGATCGGCCGCTGCCGCTCCAGACACCGCCCCGCACCTCTGATTATACCCTCCACGTCGCCGAAAAAGACGGAAAAGACATCCTCGTCTGCACCGTGGGCACGACGGTCCTGCACTACGATATCCGATGTATCGAAGACCTGCATGCGATGCTGAAGCAGCATGGGGACTGGATAGAACTGGGCAGCGCGGACGAACAAAAGCCTGCCCGCGAAGGTACCGTAGAAGCCTGGGGGCGCTCCCCCGAAAACCCTGTCGGCGGATGGTATGGGCTCAAAAAGGGCTTCAGGGGTCGTTTTGGGATGTATATCCCCCCGCTGCTGGAGCACCTGGGCCTGGCTGAGGTTGAGCACGGCAGCCGGAACAACCGGATGCGGGCGCTGTAAGCTGGCTGCCAGGACCACAGGGTCTCCCCGCACGTGTGTATACTGCGTGCGGGGATGTCTCCTTATGCACCTTGCCGGGCTGGTGAAGCAGGAACAAATCCCAGCCGCACCCCCAGCAACAGCAACCACACCAGCCAAAGCGTACTGCCGATAAATCCGGCGGGCTCCCAGACCGGAAAACCAGGCATCACGGTCGCAAAGAGCTCGGCCTGCGCCAGAAGATAAATAACCGAAGCGATGCAGCCGAGGACCGTCATCCAGCGGGGTTGTGTCCCGGCAAATGCATATACGAGGCTCAGGGTCCAGGCAATGGTGAAAAGTTGTCCGATATGCTCGCCCAGCACCACACCCCCATACTGATGGACAGCCTGAAATACGACCCTGGCTGCCTCACGGGTCATCTCACTTCCCCCCACATAAGCCGACGCCAGCACCGGCACCACAAATACCCACCGCAGCAGCCCTATCATCTGTACGGTAAGGCCGATCACCCCCAGGGTAGTACCCCAGCGGACTACGGGATACGCCTGCCCCAGCCGTACTGCGGCCACCAGCAACGGCAAACCCAGGATCGCAAAAGCCCACCAGGTCCAGATCAGGGATACGCCGCCTGCGTGAAAAGCCGTCAGGATATCGCCCGGAGCACGACGCAGGACATCCGGGTAGTCAAATGTCATCGTCAGCACAGTATAAGGCACCAGGACACCGATGACCCCCAGGATCAGCAACGTGCCCGTTATTTGATGTGTTTTCATAGGATTACCAGGTAAAGGAATAACTGATGCCAGGCGTAGGATTCAGCTTGGGAGACTGTCCGGGAGCAGCCAGGAGGATAGCTCCCAGCCGGAGGTCAAGGCCCCGCCATACGACCCAACGGAATCCTGCCTCCGCAGCTACGGCATTCAGGTCGGTATAGTCGCGGGAGAGACCGCGCAGGTAACTCACGCCCACATAGGCGGCGGAGGGGATCTCTTGCCGGCCCACTGGCGCAAACCAATAACTCACGCCGGTTTTGACAAATCGGGTCGTGACGCCGCTGGTAAAATTGGTGAGGTAATACCCGGCATGGACAGATACCTGACGGTGCTGGTACCCGATGCCGATGGAGGGGTTCCGAAACCCGTGGATGGAGAGCTGATGCCGGGGAAAAACCGGCTGCGCCGCTGCCATACTGGCCACTGCCAACAGGCAAGACAGAAAAATCATTCGGATCATGTCGTACAGTTCATTAATAGTACGGCACAAACCTCGGGGGATTCTGCCCGGTGCTACTGGACATATGTCCAGAAACGTCAGGGGCTCAGCTTTTGTGCCGGAGCCGGCTCAGGTGCCGGGGCGTGACCCCGATCATGGATGCAATGTACTGGAGGGGAACAAGACGGATTAACTCAGGCTCCTCTCGCATGATTTTTTCATACCGCTGCTCCGCTGAGAGGGCGATCAGGTCAAATTTACTCTTGTCAATACAACACACCTGCCACTCTATGAGGGTGATATAGAAGTCTTTGAATGCCGGAATCTGCTGCTGAAGGGCCAATACATCTGTCTTATGTATGACCCAGATATCTGTATCGGCCAGGGCGCAAATGTACTCACGGGCTGGCGCTCCCGTGAGATAACTCAGCAGCGAGGCCACAAAGGTATCCGGCCGTGAGATATAGGTCGTACGTTCTTCCCCTTCAATGGACAGGCTATAATACCGCAGCATACCGGTCGCGACATACGCGATCTGGTCCGCCATATGTCCTTCCTGCACGAAGTAGTCCCCCCTGCTCAGCGGCCGGAGACTGAAACAAGCTGCTATTGCTGCTGCGTCTGCCTGGCTGAAACCCATCCGGCAGAAATATGCGGTCAATTGTTCCATTTCATGCTGCGGGGGGTCACATCCTCCGGGTTATATCAGGCTATACACTTTGCGCACGATCCACTCCACGCTCATGAGGGTAAGAAGTGCGATCAGCACCCAGATAAAATCGTGGAGAGAACTGCGTTTTTTGGGGTATTCAATGACGGGTTTCATGCCGGGAAGTGCATTGAGCGAATCCGCCAGCGCGGGCAGGTCGCGGGCATAGATAAACTTGCCGCCGGAGCGCAGGGCCATCTGCCGGAGCAACTCCTGGTCTGCCTGGAGGCGCTGGTGCTCGATGGTGGACCGCCCGATAGAATACTGGCCACGGTCGTCTCCTGCTTTGACCCCATTTTTGGTCCCAATGGCTACAAAACTATACGTTCCTTCCTCCTGATTAGGGAGCTCAAGCTCGTAGCGGGCAGGAGCTGTTTCGTTCAGGAAATACTCCCTTGTCTGGTTGCCAGGGCCGGTTACATTGACCTTGATCTCGACACCGGGCAGGGGATTGTAACTGTCGTCATACACCTGTGCCTTAAAAATAACCGGCTCTGAACCTGTGTACAACCGACGGGAGGTCGTCACCCGAAACTTCCGTTTATCCTCATTGGCCATCAGCCACCGGATATTGTTAAAGAGCCACCCGTCAAAGTACTCAAAGTCTTCCTTCTCCGTGAAGGCATGGGCGCGCATACGCCAGAAATTTTCCCCGACCAGAACCATATTTTTTCGCCCCAGGAAACTTTGCAGGGCAAATACCGGATACGTCAGGTTGATATTTTTGATCCGGGCAGTCGCATATACTTCAGCATTGGTGCGGGGCTGCCAGTTGGATTGGTTGCGGTAGAGGGGTGGAGAGGCCGCAGCCCAGGCGATCCAGTCCTCCGGAAAGGTATAGGTGGCATGGTTGCGATAGGCAGAGGTAAAAACCGGCACTGCTTCCTCCACGTTGTTGGTGACGGTCTGGGGTGTCAGGGCCATATAGTCGTAGAGCGGAGCAAGTGTCCGCAGGTCCGTAAAAGCCCCGATCAGAAACATGACCGGTTTGTTTTGGTTTTTGATCAGGTCGGCTAGTTTACTGACCATTGTCCGGTCGGCACTGCTCTGGGGATAGTTGTGGAGAATAATCAGGTCAAAGGCTGCGAGGTCGTACCTGGCAGGGTCTTCAGCAAACTCTCCGGGGCGCTTCAGGACAAACTCCGTCAGTTCATACCCCAACGTCCGGTCAAAGGCCTGCCGCAGGGCCCCGAGGTCCGGGTGAGCAGACCCTGCCAGCAGGGCTATTTTGACCCGTGTCTCCAGTACATTGAGATAAATCGTGCGGGTGTTGTTTCGGTACGAAATCTCCCCGTCCAGGCGGGAGACATTGAGCTGATAGGCTTGCAGGCCGGTACCTTCTGGTTTGATGAGCAGGTTGACCTCTCCTGTGCTGTTGCGGGCAAGAGACAGGTCCCGGGTGTCGAGCACCCGTCCGCCGGAGCTGAGGCTGACCTTCACCCCGGCCGGATCAAATCCTGTGCTGCGTACCTTTACGAGGATAGGGGTTTCAGTGCCGGCGTAGGCAATCTCATTGTACTGTACGTCCTGGATGGTAATGTCCCGCTGGGGTGTCGTATCGCCGAGCAAAACTGTGTATACAGGTTGGCGGAGTTGATCCAGGCTATAGAGTGGATTTTCGCCTGCATTTACGATCCCATCTGAGACAACCACGATAGCGCCCAGGTTTTGGTTCTGGTACCGGTAGCGCATATCCCGCAGGGCCTGGCTGAGCTGAGTCGTCTGCCCGGTATAGGCCAGCGAGTCCGGCGTCAATCCGGCATACACCTGATCCGCAAATCCATACAGGTCCGCCTGGGTTTCGCCCTGGGTCAGCCGCTCCACAAAGGACTTGAGCAGGGGGGGATACTCGGTGCGCACGAAGGCAGAGTCCCGGTGTATCACCATACTCTCCGAGACGTCCTGCAGCACAGCCACTACCGGCGGCCGGACGATACGCCGCAGCGAGGTGAGGACCGGGTCCAGCAGGAGGATGCCGATCAGGGCCAGGATCAGAAACCGGAACACCCCCAGGGCCCACCGGACACCCTGTGGCAGCATATCCCGGGTAGGGCGGTACATCCACCAGGCCAGGGCACCGGCAGCAGGCAGGATCAGGAGCAGCCACCAGGGCGAATGATGAAAGGCAAACTCCACGATTGAGGTTGATTGAAGGTGCTGAATGCAGCCCACACGCGGGGCCAGTACACAATAATAACGATCAAGAAGGCACCGCTGTTAGGGTAGCTGCCGGGTCTGACCACATACAGCCCCGGACAGGCTCCCAGTGCGGATATTTTTTCGGCAAGCTGCTCAGGCCATGACCATGCCACCGTCCACGTTGATAACCTGGCCGGTAATATACGATGCCATGTCAGAGGCGAGGAACACGCAGAGATTAGCTACGTCCTCGGTCGTACCCGCCCGCTTGAGCGGGATATTTTCCAGCCAGCCGGCCAGCTCTTTTTCCGGGAGGGAGGCGGTCATTTCCGTCGAGATAAATCCCGGCGCAATGACATTGGCCCGAATCCCACGGGACCCCATCTCCCGCGCCAGTGATTTGGTAAAGCCGATCATCCCGGCCTTGGAGGCAGCGTAGTTGGCCTGACCTGCATTGCCCTGCACCCCTACGACGGAGCCGATATTGATAAATACCCCCCCCTTGCGCATCATGTGTTTGATAGCCGCCTTGGTCGTATAAAACACACTGTTGAGGTTGGTCTGGATCACCTGGTCCCACTGTGACTCGTTCATACGCAGGAGGAGGTTGTCCTGGGTGATACCTGCATTGTTGACGATAATATCGAGCTGGCCATAGGTTTTGATGATCTCATCCACGATGGCCTGAGTAGCCGCAAAATCCGCAGCGTCCGCCTGCCAGGATTGGGCGACAGCGCCCAGGGCACGGAGTTCTTCTTCCAGGGCAGCGGCTTTCTCAGCAGAGGCGCGGTACGTAAACAGGACGGTGGCGCCATGACGAGCATAGGCCTCGGCGATTCCCTTGCCGATACCGCGGGTAGCACCTGTCACCAGGGCAACTTTTCCTTCGAGCAGTTTCATAATCAAAGTTCGGTTTCAGATAAATGGTCTGGCCGGGCACTGCCCCGGCGCTTGAGTACAACTTCGTAGAGATCGGTGCGGCGGTCCTTACGGGTCTGGACACTGCCAAACTCGTGCAACTCCTTGAGAAGCTCCAGGTTGATGTCACCGATGACGATCATCTCGGTATTGGGCGTGGCTTCTGCATTGATCGCATCTGCCGGAAATGAAAAATCCGATGGCGAAAATATAGCTGACTGCGCGTACTGGATGTCCATGTTGTTGACCCGGGGCAGGTTGCCCACGCTTCCGGCAATCACCACATAACACTCATTTTCCACAGCCCGGGCCTGGGCGGTGCGCCGCACCCGGTTGTACGCATTGCGGGTGTCGGTCAGGAACGGCACAAACAAAATCTGCATGCCCTGCTGGGCGTACAGGCGTGAGACCTCCGGAAACTCTACATCGTAGCAAATCTGAATCCCGATTTTGCCACAGTCTGTATCAAATACCTTCACCCGATCTCCGCCGACCATCCCCCAGGCACGACGTTCTGCCGGGGTGATATGGATTTTGTGGTAGACATCCCAGCCCCCGTCCCGCCGGCAGAGATAGGATGTATTGAGGAGCCGGGTGCCGTCCAGCGTAGGCATACTGCCAGCGATGATGTTGATATTGTACGAAACCGCCAGGGTACAAAAACGGTCACGGATCTCCTCGGTAAACTGCGCCAGCTCCCGGATCGCCTGCGCCTCCCCCAGGTGGTTGAACTCCGTCATCAGCGGTGCATTAAACAGCTCCGGAAAGATGATAAAGTCCGCCTGGTACCCGCTCACCGCATCAATAAAAAACTCCACCTGCTCCATGAGGGCGTCCAGCCCGTCAAAGTGCCGCATCTGCCACTGGACTACTCCGATCCGGATCACCGTCCGGGGCGCATTGATCAGGCGCTCCTCTGGCTCATAATATATATTGCTCCACTCCAGCAGGGTCGCGTACTCCTGGGACTCCACATCCCCGAGGAGGTAGTTGCGGAGGATTTTTTTGACCTGAAAATCATTGGAAAGCTGAAAGGTCAGGACCGGGTCAAAGATGTCCTTCAGGCGCACTTTTTCGATGTACTGCCTTGGGGTGAACAGGTGAGCGTACTGGGCATAATTAGGAATACGCCCGCCCGCTACGATGGCCCGCAGGTTGAGGTTTTCGCAGAGCTCCTTGCGGGCATCGTACAACCGCCGGCCCAGCCGCAGCCCCCGGTACTCGGGATGGACAAATACCTCAATCCCGTAGAGCGTATCACCCTGGGGATCATGGGTAGAAAACATAAAATTGCCCGTAATCTGGGCATAGGTATGGTTGTCCCCAAACCTGGCATAATCCACGATGATCGAGAGGGCGCAGGCAGCGACCCGTCCATTCACGAGCAGGGCCAACTGGCCTTCCGGAAACAACTCCAGCAGCCGTGCGATCTCGTGCTCGCCCCAGTACATGTCCCCAATGGAGGCATAGGCCCGCAGCATGGCCTTTTTGAGGTCATCATAATCTTCCAGGTGCAGGTTTCGCAGCTCGATCCGGGAGGGTAGTTCCATAGCCAGGCCCATTGGGTCAGCGAATATAGCGCTTTTGGATCGAAATGGTAGTACGTGTTATCGCAGGCAACGCATCGGCTATATAACCCTGTCCCCCGCCCCTGCCATCTGCAGCTGACGCAGGATGTTCATACAGGCTCCCAAAGTTGGAGACTTTTGATAAATTGAAAATCCCTGATATTGGCCGTATAAAGCTTGAGATCATGTCGCAGGGCTGTAGCAGCAATAAGTGCATCCGGAATCAATAAGCCGTGACTCAGATAATAGGTTTTAAGCAAAATACCTGCATGACGGGCAATAACAGTATCCAGCTCAATAAGGTTATAGCGGGACAATGCCTTCTGAAATTGTCCCTGCTGGGTTTTGCTTCGGGCACCAGCCAGTATTTCCCACTCAGTAATACTCAGAAAATAAATTCCAGATGTTGCGAAGGGATTTTGTGCGAAGACAAGGAAGAAAAACCGAGTTTGGCGAGCCAAATGAGGGTTTTTTTGACGCAGTATTCGTGCAAAAGACCGAGTCAAAAGCGGAAGTTCTTTATTGACGGTCCCTTAGATGTTCATAACCATACCATTGGTAGGTTTCGCAGGTGGTAAGGGACGCAGGTTTCCAGGTTTTGGTCCAATGCTCAGAAGTGGTTACGTGGCCTTGGCGCACCAGTTTAAATACGGAATCCAGTTCATTCGAAGCCACCGGCACCAGCCCTTCCTGACCGGTAAAGCCGCCTGCCGAACGGATCACC
>JANRLQ010000068.1:0-88538 GCA_033762375.1 Bacteroidia bacterium | reverse complement strand
CGGGCGACCGTGCAGCGGTATAAGGGTCTCGGCGAGATGAACCCTGAGCAGCTCAAGGAAACCACCATGGACATCAGCTCCCGCACCCTGCAACTGGTGAGCATAGACAGTGCTGCAGAGGCGGACCACCTGTTTTCAATCCTGATGGGAGATGAGGTGCCGCCCCGCCGTGAGTTTATTGAGCGTAATGCCAAGTATGCCAACATAGACGCCTGATCCGTCAGCGTGTCCGTCAACACAACAGGCTGGGTTTATGCCCAGCCTGTTTTTTTATGTGCTTGATTGTCAGGAGATTATTTCTGGAGCGACTGACTGAGCTCTTCCAGGGATACCCCTTTGGTCTCGGGCATCATCCGCCAGACAAACAGCAGTTGGAAAACCATCATCGCTGCAAACAGCGCAAAAATCAGCCCCTGGCCCAGTTGGCCGGCGAGGTAGGGAAAGTTGCCGGCAATCAGGGCCGCAAATACCCAGTGGGTGCTGCTGCCGAGCGAGTTGCCCCAGGAGCGGACTTCATTGGGAAAAATCTCGGAGATAAACACCCATATCACAGCACCCTGGCCGATGGCATGCGCCGCAATAAACACAAACAGCAATATCGGGAGCAATAACCCGGCACTGGTCGCCTGGGTCATAAACAACACCGATACCAGTGACAGGGAGATGATATACCCCACGGAGCCGATATACATCAGGAACCGCCGTCCCATACGGTCTATCAGGCTCAGGCCCAGCATGGTAAACACCAGGTTGACGAGGCCGATCCCGACGGAGGAGAGCAGGGCGACCTGGGTACCCAGACCTGCCGCCTCAAAAATCCTCGGGGCATAATAGATTACGGCATTGATACCGGAAACCTGATTAAAAAACGCAAAAAGAAACGCCAGCAGAATGGGCCAGCGGTACTTGCGGCTGAAAAAAGTCCCCAGGCCCGCGCCTGCCTCAGGCTGGCCGTTGTGGGTGCTGGCCTGGATCGCCTCCAGTGCTTCCTGGGCTGTCTGGGGGTTGATGATGCGGAGGATGCGCAGGGCTTCACCGTGATTGCCCCGGCGGGTGACCAGCCAGCGGGGACTCTCCGGGATAAACAGGACCAGGATCGTAAAAGCCAGGGCTGGCAGTGCTACGATGCCTAGCATCCAGCGCCAGTCGTCGGGGCCGTCCGTGCCGATAACCCAGTTGGAGAAGTACGCGACCAGAATACCAAAAACAATATTAAACTGAAACATGGCCGTAAGCTGGCCCCGCTTCTCATCCGGCGAAATCTCAGCAATATACATCGGGGCCACCACGGAGGACGCGCCCACGCTCAGCCCGCCGATAAACCGGAAAATCATCAGCGTATACACCTCGGGGGCCAGGGCACACCCCACGGCTGAAACCAGGTAGAGGATGGCGATCCAAAAAAGGGTGATCTTGCGCCCGAAGGTTTCTGCCGGGATCCCCCCAAAGATGGCCCCCACGATAGTTCCGTACAGGGCCATGGCCACTACCTGCCCGATCATGGCATCACTTAGTGACCAGAGGGCCTGGAGGGTCTTTTCGCAGCCGGATATTACGGCCGTATCCAGGCCAAACAGAAACCCTCCCAGGGCTACGACGATCGCCCATTGTAAAATTTTGCGGTAGTTCATTATGCAGTAGCAGTTGTAAGGTTAGATATTGCAACATAAGGAAGAAAAATGGATTTTGAGACAAGATCGTTTGCTGCCGGGGCTGTGCCGCTGTCGGGTCTTGTCCCTGAGGGATAATGGCTGCTGATCCGCATAGAGGTTTTGGGCAGAATTTTTGGCCCCTGATCAAACTCCCGGGGCGACTTTGGGTTAGGGTGGTATGAAGGAAGTAGCCTTGGTTTTTCCGCATCAACTCTATCAGCCGCACCCGGCCCTTGCACCGGGTCGCCCGGTCTGGCTGGTGGAGGATCAATTGTATTTTACGCAGTATCCTTTTCATCAGCAGAAAATACTCCTGCACCGCGCCTCCATGAAGCACTACGCGGCCTGGCTGGCGGCGGCCGGACATCCGGTCGAGTACCGGGACGTAGTCACCTGTCCGACATTGGCGGTGGTGGTAGCGGACATGGTGCAGGCAGGTGTTCGGGCTGTGCATGTGACAGACCCGACCGATTTTTTGCTGAAAAAAAGGATCCTCCGCCTCTGCAACCAGCACGGCCTGGTACTGCACTGGACAGAAAGTCCTAATTTTCTCACCCCTGTGGCTGAGTTTGAGTCATTGGCTGTGCCCGCCAAAGGATACCTGATGGCCCGGTTTTATATGAACCAGCGCCGACGTCTGGGGATACTCGTGGAGCCTGACGGGAGTCCGGTGGGAGGCAAGTGGAGTTTTGATGCGGATAACCGCAAAAAAGTACCCGCCGGGATAAAAATCCCCGCGCCGATGACCTATCAGTATGATCCTGTGGTCATGGAGGAGGCCCGCACCTATGTCAGGACCCATTTCAGCCACCACTACGGTCAGCTAGAGGGGTTTCAGTATCCGGTCACCCGCGGGCAGGCACTGGCAGGTCTGGCAGATTTTATCCGGGTCAGGCTCAGGCAGTTTGGAGACTACGAAGACGCGATGGTGGCCCGGCATGCGCATCTTTGGCACTCGGTGCTGACCCCGGCGCTGAACATCGGCCTGCTCCAGCCGGAGGAGGTCGTCGCTCAGGTCCTGGCAGCCCATGCTGATGCGCCCATCCCCCTCAACTCTTTGGAGGGATTTATCCGGCAGGTGATCGGCTGGCGCGAATTTGTGCGGCTCATGTACCTGCGCGAGGGTGTGCCTATGCGCACCCGCAATTTTTTTGACCACCAGGCTCCCCTTACCCCGGCCCTCTGGGAGGGCAGGACGGGACTGTTGCCCTATGATCACCTCGTGCAGCAACTTCACCGTACGGCTTACAGCCACCATATCAGCCGCCTGATGATCGCCGGTAACCTGATGTTGCTGGCGGGTATTCACCCGGATGAGGTGTACCGGTGGTTTATGTGTTTGTATATAGATGCCTACGACTGGGTGATGGTCCCCAATGTGTATGCCATGAGTCAATATGCCGACGGAGGGCTGATGACCACCAAACCCTATATCAGCGGCTCCGCCTACGTACTCAAGATGAGCGACTACCCCCGGGGTGCCTGGTGTGCGAAGTGGGATGCCTTGTACTGGCAGTTTGTGGCCCGCCACGTGGCGCTTTTCCGGCAGAATCCCCGCATGTCCATGATGGCAGCCATGGTCTCCCGGATGGACCCCGCCAAGCTGGCTGCACACCAACAGTTGGCCGCAGAGGTGCTGGAGGGGCCTCCATGGTCAGGACATATCTGACGTATCAGCAGGTTCTTCAGATTCCGTTTTTTTGCGAAACATACTCCCGATCCCCTTACTAACCTTCTGGACAGCGTCTATGCCCATTTGTAAGGTGCCGGATGACACCTCATCATATCCCTCAATGATCCGGTCAGCATGGTTGAGGGGTGGATAGATCAGGATTCGGCTGTTAAATTCGAGGTATTTTTCAAACTTGGGCGGGATGCTGTCCAGCAGGCTTATATGTGACACAGAGCCCCGCCGGGCAGAGATCAGGACTACCAGGTCTTCTTCCTGCATGTCGCGGGTCAGCACAAGAATATCTTCCCAGTCCTGAAACGGGCGAAACTGCACATTCAGGCCGAGGTGAAGGCGGCGTACAGTACTTTGGATTTCCCGTTGGGTGATTTCATTACAATGGATCACCACGGAGGCACTCATTTCCTGGGCGAGCCGGCTCATTTTGGTCAGCCATAGCTGGAAACCCTGCTCGCGCTCGGCGGCGGGCGGAGCTGCGATGACCATACGTTTGTGGAGGCCGATCGGCTGCGTGAAGTGGCAGAGAAATACAGTCTTGTCAGTATTGGTGAGAACGTGTTCGACCTTCTCGCCGATCAGCTTGTCGAGTACCCCGCTGCGCCGGGGCCAGTCCAGCACGATGATGCTGGCCATCAGCTCGCGGGAGGCACGTACGATGCCGCTGGCGATGTTGTGATCTATCGCCGGAATAAACCGCACCTGCGCTTCTGACCCGGCAGCTTGCCGCTCAAATCGCTCCAGGCGGTTGCGTGCCCGGATCAGGTTGGTCTCCGCTGACTCGTCATTGGGGACTACCGCCAGGAGCAGGACCGGATCAGGGTATTTTTTATCCCGTATCAGGATAGCAAAGTCAAGCAGTTTTTCAGGCTCTGCGGTATCACTCAGGGGAAGCAGGATTTTCTCATACGGCGTGGGACCGTTTTTATGTTCCGGCGCAGGAGCCTGCTCCGCGGAGATGACTATTTTTTTGGCCGCCCGCTCCGTCACAAAGGACGCTGCAATACAGGTGACCAGGATCAGGAGGATGGTACCGTTTAAGATAGTCTCGTCCAGGATACCGGCTTTGTACCCTACGAGTATCACGGCCAGGGTGGCAGCGGCGTGTGCACTGCTCAGTCCAAAAATGAGCTGACGTTGTACCGCCGTAAACTTAAACACCAACTGGGTAAACAATGCCGCCAGCCACTTGCCGACCAGGGCTACTACGCTGAGCGTTGCCGCAACAATCAGGGCGTTGGGGCCCTTCAGCAATACACCTACATCCACGATCATCCCCACGCTGATGAGAAAAAACGGGATAAAAAGGGCATTGCCGATAAACTCAATCCGGTTCATCAGGGCAGACGAGTGGGGGATCAGGCGATTCAGCGCCAAACCAGCCACAAACGCTCCGATAATCGGCTCTACCCCGGCGACTTCTGCCAGAAACGCCGCAAAAAACACCACCGCCAGCACAAAAATATAGTGGGAGTGTTTTTCACTCTCCAGCTTCTCAAAAAACCACCGGGCCAGCCGCGGGATGACCAAAAACATAACGGCCGAAAATATAGCCAGCGAAACACCCAGCCGGATCCAAAACTCCCCCGTCAGTCCCCCGTCATGAGACCCGATCACCACTGCCAGAATGATCAGTACGGCCGTATCAGTCAGGATCGTCCCCCCTACCGCTACCGCTACGGCCTGGTTTTTGGAGACACCCAGGCGGCTCACAATCGGGTACGCCACCAGGGTGTGTGTCGCAAACATACTCGCTACCAGAAAACTGGCACTCATCTCATACTGAAGCAGATAATAACAGACCGGAAACCCGATGCTGATCGGTACGATGAAGGTAAAAAAACCAAAAAGAAGGCTTTTGTTGCGGTTGGCCTGAAACTGGTTCATGTCCAGCTCCAGCCCGGCGATAAACATAATATATAACAACCCTATCGTCGAGAATAATTCTATCGCAGAGTTTTTAGCCAGAATATTCAGTCCATGAGGTCCGATAATAACTCCGGAGATAATCAGGCCGATGATACTGGGAATATTAAGCTTACGCAGCAACAGCGGAGACAACAGGATGATGATCAGGATCAATGAAAATATCAGAACAGGATTGTGGAGTGGCCTGGTAAACTCATGAATAAAATGACTGATAAAATAGTCCATAGGCAAAGGAAAATAGCGTATAAAAAAGCGTAATCTATCCGTACAGGACCGTAAATATGCTAAAAAAAGCTGATAGTTCGGGAATGCCAGCCGTGAGATGCTGCGGATAGGCAGGTAAGATGTTTCACTTTATAACGAAAGATGTAGGTTCTCAGTTCAAGAATCCTGTAAAAATGCCCGGCCTCAAATACAAAGTCCTGCATCCCTTACGGTCAGCAGGACTTTGTACTACACAAATATCAAACGCTTCAGTGTTTCGTCTGGCTATCGCCAGTTTTTTATACTGAAAGCTGCTCTTGATGCAGCAGTTCAATACACAACCAAATATACGGGCGTCACATCATAAGTTTTATTGATAATTTGTATATTTGAATTGAAATAAACTATGAGATGACCCTTCAACAACTGGAATACCTCGTAGCGCTGGATCAGGTCAGGAGTTTTTCGCTGGCGGCTGATCAGTGTTTTGTGACACAACCTTCCCTCAGCACCATGATCCACAAGCTGGAAGAGGAGTTGGGGGTTCGATTGTTTGACAGGAGCCGTCAGCCCGTGGTGCCGACAGAGATCGGTGAGGCCGTGATCGCGCAGGCACGGGTCGTGCTGCGGGAGGCAGGCCGCCTGCGCCAGACCGTACGGGATATGCAGACGACCCTCAGCGGCGAACTCCGGCTGGCAGTGATCCCGACCCTGGCCCCCTATCTGGTGCCACTGTTTTTGGAGCCTTTTATCAGCCGGTTTCCAGAGATTCATGTGGTGATCCGGGAGCTGACCACCGAGCAGATCATCGCGCAGCTCCGGCAGGACCAGTTGGATGTAGGGCTGATGGCCACGCCCTCGCAGGACCTGATGTTGTACGAGGATCCCTTGTTTTTTGAGGAATTTGTGGTGTATGCGCCGCACGAGCGGGCGCTGCTGGAGAAGCGGTTTATCCTCACGGGTGACCTGGACCTGAACCGGCTGGTGCTGCTGGAGGAGGGACACTGTATGCGTACCCAGGTCGTGAACCTCTGTGCCTTGCAGAAGGCGGGCCGTACGACAAGCCGTTTTTCGTACGAGGCAGGCAGCGTCGAGACCTTGCGCCGGCTGGTAGAGAACCAGGCCGGGATTACGATCCTGCCACAACTGGCCCTTACAGACCTGGACGAAGAGCGCATGGGGGCCGTGCGTTTTTTTCATCCGCCGGCACCTGTGCGGGAGATCAGCCTCGTGACCCACCGGGCGTTTGCCAAGTATCGCCTGGTTGCCGCCCTTAAAGAAGAAATTATCGCACATCTCCCGCCAGCCTTGCGCCAGTTGCAGGGGCGGCAGGTTGTGGGGATTCATTCGGTATGACACAAAGAGAGGTTGGTAGATTGCCCCTCCCTGTTTGATCCTGTATTTTTTATGCGAAAACTCAAACTTGATGAACTCAACCGCCTCAGCGTGGAGGCCTACCAGACTGTACCCAAACATCCGGTGGTCGTCGTGCTGGACAATCTCCGGAGCATGGTGAATGTCGGGGCTGTATTTCGTACGGCAGATGCCTTCAGGGTAGCCAAAATCTGGCTGGCGGGTATCACACCACATCCCCCCCACCGGGAGATTCACAAGACAGCCCTGGGAGCTGAGGAGAGCGTGGCCTGGGAGGCCCACCCCGATGCAGGCATACTCGCACAGCAACTCAGGGAGGAGGGGTACCGGGTGGTCTGCGTGGAGCAGACGGAAAATAGTATGTTATTGCCTGATTATCAGCCTTTTATTGGAGAAAAAATCGCCCTGTTTATGGGCAATGAAGTGGAGGGGGTCTCCGAGTCGGTGCTGGCTCAGTGTGACCTGGCATTGGAGATCCCGCAGCACGGTACCAAACACAGCCTTAATGTTTCCGTCGCAGCGGGGATCGTTTTATATGCATTGCTGGCCGGTCAGCGACCCGGCTGAGGGTCAGGCAGGGCGGGCGCCGGGTCGGAGCAGTTGTCGCAGGGCGGCGAGGTGTGAGAGCATGACAACCGGCACGATAAAAGCCGGGAGCCAGACAAAAGGAAAATACATGACGGCCAGATTGGGCTGCTCAAAGGCAAGCTGCTGCAACTGCGTCGGCAGTGAAAGCACCGCCAGCACAACGATATTCAGCAGAAAAATAAGCCCCACCAGGTTCCAGACGATCAGCCAGATCCGCCGGGGTGTATTGCCGGGCTGCACAAATCCCTGCCGGAGCACGAGGATCGCACTGAGTCCGATCAGGATATCAAAGTTTTGGCCCTCAAAGGTCATAAGTTTGGGTACCAGGGCTACCTGATGCAAGCCCCACAATACCAGCTCTACGGGTATCCGGACCAGGTGAATGGCCGTGAGTGCACCCAGGTCCAGGCTGTCCAGCCATGCGTGCTCCCGGATGAACACATATACCATCAGCAAAAGAACCGGGATAATCAGCAGCCCCGCACGGGGCGGAAGGGTGTCGCTGACCAGATAAAATTCACTCAGGCCCAGCAAAGCCTGTAACCCCATCCAGATCAGGGTGATAATCAGCGGCGTGCGGATGAAGCGCTCAGGTATAGCTCTGAAAAAAAGCCAACCCGTGACAAGTGTCGTGACAATAAACAGGGCAAGGATCCAACCGGGCAACAAAGAGGGCATAGGTATGCAGGCAATCGTCCCAATATAGGGAGAAACTACCAATCTCGGATAATATTGTGCTTAAAAATACACAATTAACCAGCAGACATAGACACATGGGCAGTTTGGGGGCTATACGGGTCCTGATCAGGCAGGGTCAGGCACTGAGCACAAGCAGTGCCGTTGCCAGTACAAACCCCAGGCTGAGCATCCAGGTCAGCCGGATATCACGCTGCCATATCTGCCGCAGCACCGTGTCTCCCGGCTGTGACTTGATCTGATTGCCAGCCACCACAATCCGGAACGTAACCAGCGCGATGAGGAGATAACTCATCAGATAAATTTTGTCCATCAGGACCATATACCCGACGTCAGGCAGGGCGGCACTATAGGCTTGCTGGAGAAATACAGCCGTCAGCAGCCCTGATACCGGCATAGAGATCCGGGCATCTATATACTGCGGCCAGATGACCAGCGAGCCCAGGCAGGCGATGATCACCACCAGCAGGGGCAGCATCAGTTTGAGCAAAAAATAGGTCACCGGACGTGCCAGGGTGAGCTGGAGGGTATAGTTGCTGTAAGTGGCGGGCTGCTCATCCGTCCGTCCAAAATTGGTTTCGTAGCGGTTTTGATGAGACTGCACCGATACCCCCGTCATGTCCCAGCCCGGCAACCCCATGCCTGCGCGATAGAGCTGGGCCTGCTGATCCGGTACATAGATCAGGGAGTCAATCGGAAAAGCAGTATTCTCGATCTGCACCATGAGGTGGTGGCGGTCCAGCGGAAAACCGCCCAGTTCAAACGGATGATAAAACCGCCCTTCTATCCGGCGGCCTGCGTATGACCAGCCGTCTTCCAGCACCAGGGTCGAGTCATAAAAGGGTGTCTCGGTGATAGACCATTTTTCGACGGCATTGACAAACTCGATATCACTCGGGTCGCGGTCCCCCTTCCACCGGAACCACAGATAAAAGTCCGCATGAAAAGAATGCTCGCTGAGGTCCAGGTCATAGACATTCATCAGGTAAATCCCGGTGTACACCCGCTGGGCCGTATCAGGCGGGCCAGCCAGTACCACGGTACATATACTACTCAACACCAGAGACAGGAAGATACGCATACCCGCAATATACATATATATAGGTTCTGGCAAATACCCAAAACGCAGCCCCCGCCTGAGGGTCAGGCAGGGGCTGGCGCATACACATACACCTTGCTTGAAGCGATTACTCAGCGTCTACCAGACGGCCAGAGCCGCTGATCCGGGTATTGATCGCAGCAGGGCTGCCTTTGTAGTACACAGAGCCGGAGCCAGAGATCTCTACATCCAGTGAGCCACCTTCGACGAGGATTTCAGCTTTGCCGGATCCGCTGACAGAGATATCAGTGTTTTGGGTGAAAAGACCATATCCGCTCAGGTCGCCGGAGCCCGTCACACGCAGGATATGCGTTTCGGCTTTGCCTTTCAGGATCAGGTCACCTGATCCGCTGATCCGGGAGTTGATGTTTTTGCCTTCCAACTCCAGGGTCATGCTGCCAGAACCCGTGATGTTCAGGTCAAGCTCATCCGCTGCCGTGAGGGCCGCATCCCCATAGACATCTCCGGAGCCGGATACCTTGATAGACTTGATCGGCTCGCTGAAGGTCACATACACATCCAGGTCATAGCTGTAAGCACAACCCTTCAGGTCCAGGACCAGGACACCATTTTCGATCGTCGCCTCGACGCGATCCAGGAGGTTTTCGTCGGTTTTGACGATGACTTCCTGGGTGGTTCCCTGTGAGATGTACAGGTTTGCATTGCCGCGGACTTCAATACCAGATATCGTTTCCAGGGCCAGGGTATCCGTGGCCACGGTGCCATTGCCATTCACACAGAGCTGCTCATCCACGCAGCTGGTCGCCAGAAGGCCCGTCAGGGCGAGGGCGAGTGCAGGTACTGCCAGTTGTTTCATACAAGTTGGGGTTACAATCAGGGACAATAAAATGCTTCAGGATTTAAATACAGCCTAAAGATGCGAAACCCTGTTGGGTGTTGCTTGTCACCTGCCCCGAACACGGGATTACCCGGTATGAGCCTTGGGTATACGGGAGTGAGCCAGATTTTTGCGCCCAAACCCTGCCTGTAATTTTCCTATAGATACGTCAGCCCTTTGACCAGGGAGTAAATGGCGGAGTCCAGGAACTGGCCGTTGAAAAAATAATTTTCCCGGAAATATCCTTCCCGCACAAACCCATTTCGGAGCAATATACCCTGAGAAGGCTCATTATCAGGACTTACGTTGGCCTCTACCGAATGCAGGCCCATCTCCTCAAACCCATATCGTAGCACGGCGCTCATGGCTTCCTGCATCAGCCCCTGCCGCTGGTATGCCTGTGCCAGCATATACCCGATCTCTGCCCGGTAATGTGCTTTGTCCAGCCGCCAGAATCCCAGGGTACCGATCACACCGGGCGAGTCCCGAAGGGTAATACCCCAGGTGATACCATCATGGGCCTGGACATCTGCGATGATTCGGCGGATATAAACGAGTACGTCCTCCAGCCCTGTAGCAGGCGGGCGATGGATGTACTGCATCAGCTCCGGGTCGCTCCGCAGCATCAGCATTTCGGGAGCATCTGCCTCCGTGATCTCACGCAGCACGAGCCGCGGCGTAGACAGGACTGGAAAAGGGGTAAATACAGGCTGGATCATGTCTGTTGGGAAAGCCTAAACTTACATCAAAGATGTTAATCCCTCAAATCGGATAGGACATCCGGGGCATCAAGGGCAGAATAATCCCCGTAGTTGCCTCAGGATCAATACCGGAATCCTCCATGTGCGTACCAGGCCAGGTGCGCAGGGTCGGCATACCAGTCAGCGGTGCGCTGTAGTCCCTCAGGAGGCAAAATAGCAGGTGACCAGCCCGTGAGCGCCCTGAGCCGGTCCGCTGAGCCCTGGAGGTGGAGTACCTCGCTGCCGTGTGGGCGTATCAGGGCCGGGTCTTGTTCGATCTGTGCGTCCGGGCGCAGGTAAGAGATCAGCCAGGCCGCAAGGGCCGCCATTGTCCACGACACACCGGTCGCAATATTGACCACCTGCCCACAAGCAGCCTCGCAGGCCGCCAGCCGTATCAGCCCCTCGGCTGTGTCCGTGACATAGGTGTAGTCACGCTGCGTATCCAGGCGCCCCAGCCGTATCGTGGATCCCTGCTGGAGCAACTGGACGATGACCGCCGGGATAAAAGCCCGCACCGACTGCCGGGGACCGTAGGCATTAAACGGGCGGACTACCGTCACCGGGACCTGCCAGGTATGCCAGTACGACAAGGCCAGGCTCTCTGCCCCGATTTTGGAGGCACTATACGGGGACTGGGGCTGCAGGGGATGTCCCTCGTCTATCGGGACATATTGAGCCGTGCCATATACCTCTGAGCTTGATACCACAATCACCCGTGTGGTGCCATGCTGGCGGGCGGCCTCCAGGACCTGGAGCGTACCCCGGATATTTACATCCACAAAACTCTCCGGAGACTGGTAGCTGTATGGGATTGAGATCAGTGCCGCCAGGTGAAATACAACATCTGCTCCTGCCACACAGGCACTCACCCGGCCCGCATCGCGGATATCACCCGGAATGATCTCAACCTGGCTGCGTATCTCCGTCGGAAAACTATCCAGCCACCCCGCAGTACCCGCTGACTGATACAGCACCATCGCCCGTACCTCATACCCCGCCTCCAGCAGGCTCAGCACCAGTTGGCTGCCGATAAATCCATCCGCTCCCGTGACCAGCGCCCGCATCAGAACTGAAACCTTGAGAAAAGCCGGGAAGTCTGCTCGTACTGGTCCACATGCCCGATGTCCATCCAGAATTCATTAATAATATAAGCATGTACATCCAGCTCCTGCTGCACCAGCCGCTCGAATACCGTCGTCATGTCACAAGGCTCGCCATAGGGGATATGCCGCAGGACCTCCGGGTGGAGGACATACACCCCGGCATTTACAAAATACGTGTGGTGGGGTTTTTCTTCCAGCGAGAGTACGCGGGACTGGCGGGTATGTACGACCCCGTAGGGCACTTGCAGGTCGTAGGTATGCACACACATGGTGGCGAGGGCCTCCTTTTCGCGGTGGTACTGGAGCAGGTGCTCATAGTTGAGGGTCGTGACCAGGTCCCCGTTGATGACAATCATCGGAGCAGCACCCGGATCCGGGATCAGGCTCAGGGCACCAGCCGTGCCCAGGGGGCGCGACTCCTCGACATACGTGATCTGGGCTCCGATCCCCTGTCCGTCTCCAAAAAACTCCCGGATCACCTCTGCTTTATAGTTCACACACAGATAAAACTCCCGGAATCCATACCCCACAAACGACTCGATCAGGACCTGCAGGACGGGTTTATGGCCCAGCATCAGCATGGGTTTGGGGAGTTTGCGGGTGAGCTCACCCAGACGCGTGCCGAGCCCGCCAGCCATGATCACGACTTTGTTTGGATAACTCGGGAAGTCACCCGTATCCAGGGGCATCAGCTCCAGGAGGCGTCCGTGGGCATCGGTGACGGGAATCATCCGCTGCCGGGCAGCCACAGCCTTACGCCGGACCGTAGCCACGGCATCCCCCGGACGGAGACATACCGGCTGGGTGTACAACAACTCCCGCACGTGCTGGTGACCGTTGAGTACAGCACGCCGGAGCAGGGCGTCGGTGATAATGCCCAGCATATACCCGGCTGTATCCCGCACAACCAGAAAGCCGCTGCCCCGCTCCAGTGCCTGTGCGACTTCTGTCAGTGTGGCACCTTCCCGGAATTCCCATACATGTTTCATGCGTCAAATATACAGGCCCGCCGCTGATCCCCTAGCTATATCTGCTGACGGAAATCAGGACCTTGAAAGAATTTGATCAAAAATGCCGGATTCGGAGGAAGGTTTGACAAGGGGTGCCACACGGATATACCCACTGTTGCCAGCTATCTAGGAAAAAGATTGCCATAAGTTCCCACTTTTTCCCATTTTTTGGATGTGAAAATGAGACCTTTTTAGCCCTGTATGGTAGCTGAAAAAGACAATTTGCGCACATTTTTAGATAAAATGCAAATTATGTTTGGATAATGCAAAAACAATTGCTAATATTGTGAGCAATTGCAAATTTCATCGAAAAAAATATTAAAAATTTGTGGTAAAAAGTGGGAGAAAGTGGGAAATGTTTTTAACTTTACCTGTGAAAAGAACTGCACCCATAAATGTTGACACTGATCGGAGAATATGATTGCAAGCTGGACTCGAAGGGGCGTTTTCTAATGCCGGCGGGTCTCAGAAAGCAATTGCCTGAAGATCAGCAGGTTGAATTTGTGGTGAACAGGGGATTGGACAGTTGTCTGGTGATGTATCCGATCCCGGTATGGGAGCGGGAGCTGGAGCGGCTTCAGTCTCGTAATCAATACGTGAAGCGCAACCGCGACTTTTTGCGCCTCTTCCTTAATGGGGCGACGCGGATTGAGCTGGATGGCTCCGGGCGGGTTTTGCTGCCTAAGCGCCTGATGGAACACGCGGGTCTCGACAAGGACATGATCCTCGTGGCCCAGATAGATAAAATAGAGCTGTGGGATGAGGCTACCTATACCAAGTGGCTGGCAGAAGCAGGTGACGGGCTGGAGCAGTTGGCGGAAGAAGTGATGGGGGATTATGACGGGCAGGAGGACTGATGAGTGGGTATCATATACCGGTACTGCTGCATCAGTCAGTTGAGTTGCTGGGATTACAGGCGGGGGGTGTGTACGTGGATGTGACCTTTGGGGGTGGCGGACACACGGGGGAGATATTGCGGAGGCTGGCGGGGCAGGGCAGGGTAGTGGCTTTTGATAAAGATCCGGATGCCCGGATGAATATACCGGACGATCCGGGGTTGGTATTTGTACCAGCTGATTTTAAGTTCATTGAGACAGCGCTTGAGGCTCGCAGCATCGGGCCGGTAGATGGGATTCTGGCGGACCTGGGGGTGTCGTCGCATCAGTTTGACACAGCTGAGCGGGGGTTTTCCTTCCGGTTTGACGGTCCGCTGGACATGCGGATGGATCCCAGTCAGGGTGAGTCCGCAGCATCGCTGCTGGCTACGGCCCCTCCGGAGTCCCTGGTGCGGATATTCAGGACGTATGGCGAGGTGCCCAATGCGCCCCGGCTGGCTACAGTGCTGGTGCAGGCCCGTACCCGGCAGGCGATTCAGACCACCCGCGACCTGGAGTTTGCGATCAGGAGTTGCTTGCCGCCGAGGGGGCAGGCGCAGTATCTGGCGCAGGTGTACCAGGCACTCCGGATCGTGGTCAACGGTGAACTCGAAGCCCTGGAGGCCCTGCTGATGGCATCACTCCGGGTGCTGAAGCCCGGCGGACGGCTGGTGGTGATCAGTTACCACTCGCTGGAGGACCGGATGGTGAAGCGGTTTATGCGGTCTGGTAACCTGGCCGGAATCGAGGAAAAAGACTTTTACGGTCACTCGCTTTCGCCCTGGGAGCAGGTCACCCGCAAGGCCATCCAGCCTGACGCAGCGGAGATCGCAGCCAACCCCAGGGCACGCAGTGCCCGCCTCAGGGCAGTCGCCAGGAGAGTCACAACGACCTAAAGCCGGTTCGTCCGGCAGACGATAGATCTCACAACACAACCAGATGCCTGGTTTCTGATCAGGCAACACACACTTTACCGAAAGTAGTATAGACATCATTTTTGTTCGACATGCGTATTATCAGTCCCCACCGCCCAGGCGCCAAGCCTCAGGCGGAGAGTTCCGCTAAGGGGGATGCCAAAAAAGGCCTCTCCTCCCGGATGGTAGATGACTACCTCCGGTTTTCCATATTTCTCACCCTGATCGGGATGGGATATATCTGGAATGCGTACCAGGCCGAGCGCCAGGTCAAGGAACTGGAAACCCTCAAAAAAGAAGTCAAAAGCCTGAAGTCCAACTTTATGCTCAAGCAGGCCATGCTCGGAGCCGGTATCCGGATGTCCGAAATTGCCGATCAGGTGGATACCCTCGGTATTTACCCCCTGCGGGAGCCTGCCTATAAAATCATCAGCGGCCTGGACCGCCCGCTCAGCAGCCTCCTGCCCGTGGCCCGCAACCCGCTCCAGCGATTTGATGCCACCGTGGATACGCTCCTGCCGGATAGCCTTCCGGCCCTCCCTGATTCAGTTCTGATACCTGATACAACCCGTTCTGTAGCATCTATTCAGCCCTGACCATGCGACCTGTCAACCGTACCTCCAATCCCGCCCGCCAGCAAGCTCCTGCCGCCCGCAAGGCGGCACCGGCCCAGGTGTCTGACCATATCCTCCGGCGGATTTATATCCTGTTTGCCCTGTTTCTTGTCTTTGGGGCGGCGATCCTGATCCGGGTAGTCGGCCTCCAGCTCAACCGCGACTACTGGGTCCAGCGGGAGGACCAGGAGCAGATTTTTTTCAAAAAACTCGTAGCTGACCGGGGCAATATCCTCTCAGAAGATGGTACCATCCTGGCTACCAGTCTCCCTTTTTACCGGCTGGCACTTGACCCTACCGTCCTGGATACCACCCGCTGGGTCCCGTTTGCGGACTCCCTTTTTGTCCTGGCGGTGAACATGACCCAGCACTTTGACGCACCTGAAGAGCGTGATACCCTGCGGTACATAAACCTGATCCGCACGGCGATCCTCAACAAGGACAAACACGTCTATCTGCACAAACGAAAACTCAACTTTAAGGAACTCGAAATGGCCCGCACCTGGCCTATCCTGAATGCCGGACGGTATGGAGGAGGCCTGGTCGTCGAAAAATACAACAACGAGCGATTTTATCCCATGGGCGATCTGGCCCGGATTACCCTCGGCCGCCTGATTGATGATACCCTGGCGCAGCGTGGGGTCGAGTTTTCCTTTAATGAAGAACTCAAAGGCCATGACGGGTATATCCTGGCCCAGAAAGTTGTGGGCAATTCTTATGTCCCCCTCAATGAGTTTGGCGAAGAAGCTGCTGCTGATGGGTATGACGTCGTCACGACCCTCGATATCAGCATGCAGGATGTGGTCTACCGTGCGCTCAAGGAAGGAGTGGATGAAAATCTAGCCAAAGCCGGTACGGCTATCCTGATCGAGGTGGAGACCGGTAAAATCAAAGCCATTGCCAATTATCCCGAAACCTATAACCACGCGATCGCACTCCAGGTCGAGCCGGGTTCTACCTTTAAAACCGTATCCGCAACGGCCCTGATCGAAGACGGGTTTATAGATGCCTGTGACACCGTGGACACCGGCAATGGCAAGATCAAGTTTGATGACAAAGAAGTCACCGACCACGTACGGGTAGGCAAGACGGATTTTGAGCACATTTTTGCCCTCTCCAGCAACGTCGGGGTCAGCAAAACTGTCAGCAACTTCTATCAGGAAAGCCCTGAGTGTTTTATGGAGCATCTCCAGCGATTTGGGTTTATGGATGTCTATAATACCCAGATAGAAGGTGAACCCCGGCCCCAGATGATCCGCCCCGGAGACCCGGAGTGGAACATCGCCACCCTGCCTTCGCTTTCGTATGGATACTCCATTCGGGTGACACCCCTCCAGATGGCTGCCTTTTATAATGGTATTGCCAACCAGGGCAAACTCGTGCGACCCTATCTGGTCTCTGAGATCCGGGATCACTCACGCCCGGTGCGTACCTACGGCCCGGAGCTGATCAATCCGCAGATGTGTACAGATCTGACCGCCACCCGGGTCCGGGAGCTGATGAAGGCTGTGACCCGGTACGGTACAGCAGCGGGTTCCTTTCGCGACCTGCCCTTTGAGGTAGCAGGCAAAACCGGAACAGCCCGCAAGGTCAAGGAAGGAGTAGGGTACGTCAAGGAGTACCGGGCGTCGTTTGGCGGGTTTTTCCCTGCAAACAAACCCCGGTTTACGCTGTACGTCATGCTTGATGAACCACAGGGCAGTTATATCTCCGGGGGGCAGGTCGCTGCGCCTATCTTCCGGAAGATCGCGGAGCAGGTCTATCGGATGGACCAGGGACTGGCCCGGCCCAAAACAGCGGTCAAACCCGGTCGCAAACCGGCCCCACGTGCGGTGCTGGCTACATCTGCCAAGACCGTGTATGACAGCCTGGGCATTGCCTCCAGCGAGGTGCCACCCGGTTATGCCTGGGTGCGGGCCCGCTCTAATGGCCACCAGGTCAACTTTGAAGAGCTGGACCTCGGTGATGAGACCATCCCCAACCTCAGCGGCATGACAGCTCGTGATGCACTCTACTTGCTGGAGCGTATGGGCCTCAAAGTATATATCCAGGGGACTGGCAAGGTGCGGCGGCAATCGCTGATGCCCGGCCATAAACCCCGAAAAGACGCCACCATTACCCTGTATCTCGGCTAACCGTATGCATAAGGTCTCCCTCACCGAACTCCTGCGCGACATACCTGCCCGGTTCCTTCAGGGAACACCGGCACAGGTCGTGACGGATATCTGGGCTGACTCCCGTCAGGTGGGGGCCGGGCATGCTTTTGTGGCTGTCAGGGGCACCCAGATGGACGGGCATGCGTTCATCGGCCAGGCAATAAACCAGGGAGCAACGGTCATCCTCGGAGAGACCTTTGATCAGCCGCTGCTTGACGGGGTGACCTACGTTCAGGTTCCGGACATGCAGGCGCACCTGAGCCAGCTGATGGCCAATTTTTTTGGACGGCCCGCCGAGGCACTTACCATCTGCGGGGTGACGGGTACCAATGGCAAAACTACCACAGCTACGCTGCTGTACCAGCTCCTCACCGGGCTGGGATACAACACCGGGCTGATCTCGACGGTTGCGTACCGGATCGGGCCGGAGGTATTACCTTCTACCCATACCACGCCGGATGCCCGCCAGCTCCAGGCGTTGTTTCGCCGGATGGTGGACGCAGGGTGCAGCCATGTGTGCATGGAGGTCAGCAGCCATGCCCTGGACCAGGGCCGGGTAACGGGTGTGCCATTTCGGGTGGCCATGTTTACGAATATTACCCACGATCACCTGGATTATCACGGGACCTTTCAGGCATATATCAAGGCCAAAAAACGGCTGTTTGATATGCTGGCCCCGGAGGCAGTCGCCATCGTCAATGCAGATGACCGCAACGCCGGGGTCATGGTACAGAATACCCGCGCCGCGGTACGGCGGTTTGCCCTGCGGCAAGATGCTGATTATAAAGCCCGTATCCTGGAGAATACCCTCGAAGGGTTATTTATGGAGATCGGCATCCGGCAGGTGTGGTTTCGGCTCACGGGTAGTTTTAATGCCTGGAACCTGCTGATGGTATATGCTGCGGCCCTCGAACTCGGGATCGAGTCAGACGAGGCGCTGCGGGTCCTGAGCGCCCTGGAAGGGGCAGACGGACGGTTTCAGGTGATGCGGGGGCCGGGTGGCGGACCTACAGCCATCGTGGACTACGCTCACACACCTGATGCCCTTCAGAATGTACTTGATACGATCCTGGACATCAACCGGGGCCATGCACATGTGCTGGCTGTGGTCGGCTGCGGCGGTAACCGGGACCGCGAAAAAAGACCTGTCATGGCCCGTATCGCAGCGGCGCTGGCAGACCGTGTGATCCTGACATCCGACAATCCCCGCTACGAGGATCCGGATGCCATCATCGAGGAGATGTACGCTGGTGTGCCTGATGAGCACCGGCGCAAGGTCCTGAAAATCACAGCCCGGCGGGAAGCCATCCGGACCGCTTGTGCCCTGGCACAGCCCGGAGATATCCTCCTCGTGGCAGGTAAAGGACATGAGACCTATCAGGAAATTCAGGGCATCAAACACCCATTTGACGACAGAGAAATAATACGGGAAACCTGGAGCAGTTGAGCCGGATATGGGCGGGAATGAGTCGGATTATGCTCAATATTGCCTTGTCTTTTTTCCTCAACGCTTATTTTAAATGACACTGCTGTATGTTGTATTACCTGTTTGATTGGATCAACAAAACGTATCAGCCTGCCGGATTTGGGGTGTTTCAATACATCACCTTCCGGGCAATTCTCTCTGTCATATTTTCCCTGATCATCTCCCTGCTGATTGGCCGCCGCATTATTGACGCGCTCCGCAAAAACCTCATCGGCGAGGTCGTGCGGGATGCCAAAGAAGGACCTGATCACGCCTCCAAAGCAGGTACGCCTACTATGGGAGGGCTGATCATCCTGGCTGCCATCGTGGTGCCGACCCTGCTCTGGGGCGACCTCAACAATGGATACGTATGGCTGGTCCTGGTCGGTACCATCTGGATGGGACTGATCGGATTTCTCGATGACTATATCAAGGTTTTCAAAAAAGATAAACGCGGCCTCAAAAGTACGTTCAAACTGGTCGGCCAGATCACCCTTGGCCTCCTGGTAGGGCTGGTGATGATCCTGCATCCAGACTTTATGGGCAGCCGGGCACACCTGACCCAGCTCAATAAAATACGGGCTGACAGGATGATTTCACAACTTGGATTTGTGAGCGGTGATGAACTGATCCGTATCAATGGCAATCCCTTCAGCTCTTTTCCTGAGGGTGACACCTACGAGTCGCTGGCGGTATATACGGTAAAACGTGAGGTACAGCGGGCGGACAGCGGAGCCGTGCTGGTCGAGATGAACCTGGAGATACCCCTGGAACAGCGCAAGGCCCTGGCCGGAGAGCTGTTTGGGCCCCGGGACAAAAGTTTTGTCTACATCACGGACTTTCCTTTTTTCAAGGACTATGTGTTTGACTACTCCAAGATTGTATTCCTCCGGGATTGGGTAGAAGAAGAAGTACTGGGCCGGATCATCTATGTCCTGATGGTCATCTTTATCATCACGGCCGTTTCAAACGGGGTGAATATCACAGACGGACTGGACGGGTTGGCCGCTGGCACTACGGCCATTGTAGGGGCTGGACTGGGGTTATTTGCCTATGTTTCCGGCAACTATATTTTCTCTGACTATCTGCACATCAGTTATATACCCCTTTCGGCAGAGCTCCTGGTATTTGTGGCAGCCCTGGTGGGCGGGTGTCTCGGATTTCTCTGGTACAACTCCTTTCCGGCCCAGGTATTTATGGGAGATACGGGCAGCCTGGCCCTGGGCGGTGCCGTGGGTATTTTGTCCCTGATGGTCAAAAAAGAACTCCTGCTTCCGATTCTCTGCGGGATCTTTTTTGCAGAGTCTCTGTCGGTGATCTTGCAGGTATCTTATTTTAAATACCAGAAACGACGTCACGGGATTGAGTATGCCCGTAGTCACCGGTTGTTTCGGATGTCGCCGCTGCACCACCATTTTGAAAAAGGGGGCATCCATGAATCTAAAATTACGACCCGTTTTTTTATCGTGGCTATCATGCTGGTAGCCCTGGCCTTCGCAACCCTTAAACTCCGCTAATCTGTATGCAACCTGATTTGTCCTATATCGCGATACTGGGCGCTGGCGAAAGCGGTACCGGAGCAGCTGTCCTGGCCAAAAGCCGGGGCGCGCAGGTATGGCTTTCAGATGCGGGCCGTATCCAGGACACCTATCGGGCGGTGCTGGAGCAGCACGGGATCGGATTTGAGGAGGGCGGCCATACGGAAGAAAAAATCTGGGCGGCAGATGTGATAGTCAAAAGCCCCGGTATACCGGACAAAGCGCCGATTGTACAGCGGCTGCGGGAAGCAGGCAAGCAGATCGTCTCCGAGATTGAGTTTGGAAGCTGGTTTACGGATGCCCGTATCGTGGCCCTGACAGGCAGCAACGGCAAAACAACCACGACCTCTCTGGTCTGGCACCTGCTCCACACTGCCGGATACGACGTAGCCCTGGGAGGTAATATCGGCCAGAGTTTTGCCTATCTCGTGGCCACCACCCGTCCTGCCTGGTATGTGCTGGAGGTGAGCAGTTTCCAGCTGGATGATATACAGCGATTCCGTCCTGATGTGTCTGTCCTGCTTAATATCACCCCGGATCATCTGGACCGGTACCAATACAACCTGGACCTGTATGCGGCTGCCAAATTCCGGATTGCAGAAAACCAGACGCCGGCAGACGTTTTTATCTACTGCCAGGACGATCCGGGCATCATGAGCCGCCTGGGCGCCTACCCGGTACTGGCACAGCGGCAGGGATTTGCGCTGGCGGCCGGGCCTGATACCCGTGCCTGGCTGGAAGATGGGATGATCGTGGCAGATGGGGAGGCCCTGCTGCCATTTGGTGAGACCCAACTTATGGGCCGCCACAACCAGCTCAATACCCTCTCGGCTGTGCTTGCTGCCCGCGCCTGCGGAGTGCCTGCTGAGGCGATACGCGAGGGCCTGCGGACCTTCCGCCCCATAGAGCATCGCCTGGAACCTGTCACGACTGCCGGTGGTGTTTTGTATATCAATGACTCTAAGGCTACCAATGTGGACTCGGTGTTTTTTGCCCTGGAAGGCATGACCCGTCCTGTGATATGGCTGGCCGGAGGTGTGGACAAAGGCAATGACTATACCGTGCTGCAACCCCTGGTGCGGGACAAGGTGAAAGCCATTGTGACCCTCGGACCTGATACAGATAAGTTTTACCGGGACTTTGACAAGCCCGTGACCCCGACGATGCACATGACAGAGGCCGTTGCCGCTGCCGTACGGCTGGCTACACCCGGTGATGTGGTATTGTTGTCTCCTGCCTGCGCCAGCTTCGACCTGTTTCGCAACTACGAAGACCGCGGACGCCAGTTCAAAGATGCCGTGATGAAAACCGTACAACATATTCACCCATAAATGTTCATTTACCGTGATACGCTGGTTATTACTCCGTCTCAAAGGCGATAAAATCATCTGGATCCTCGTCTTCCTGCTCTCCATGGTGAGCATGCTGGCGATTTTTAGCTCGACCAGTGCGCTCTCATACCGCATGCAGGGGGGAGATGTGGGCTTTTTTGTGGGCAAACACGTGATCATCCTGCTGGCAGGCCTGGTCCTCATGTTTATTGTCCACCTGATAGACTATCGGGTATTTGCCCGGTTTACGAATGCGATGATTTTTATCACGATCGCCTTCCTCTTATACACCATCGTGCAGGGCAGTGAGATCAACGAAGCAGCCCGGTGGGTGAATATTTTTGGTCTTTCCTTCCAGCCATCGGACCTCGCCAAAATCACCCTGGTCGTGTATCTCGCCAAGCTCCTGACCGTGCGCCAGGACGTGATCCGGGACTTTACCGAAGGATTTTTGCCAGCCCTTTTCTGGGTAATGGTCATCTGCGGCCTGATTGCACCCTCTGACCTTCACACGGCCTCGCTGATGTTTATCGCGAGTGTGATGGTGATGTTTATTGCCGGTATTGACCTGAAGTACATAGGTGTACTGGCCATTGTTGCCTGCCTGGGACTGGTCATTCTGGTCAACACTGCCAAACGATCCACGACCTGGAAATCCCGCTGGGGTGACTACATTGAGCGTATCACAGATGCAGAATATGACGGCAATGCACAGACAGTTTCGTCCAATGTTGCCATAGCCACTGGTGGCCTGCTGGGCAAAGGGGTCGGGAAAAGTTCGCAGCGAAATTTTCTGCCGCTGGCACACTCTGACTTCGTGTTTGCCATCATTGTCGAGGAGTACGGACTTGTCGGCGGGGCCTTTGTGGTCATGCTCTACGTGTTGCTGCTCTTCCGGAGTGTGAGCATCGTGACGGTGAGTAAAACCTTCGGGGCGCTGATGGCCAGCGGCCTGGCCTTTATCCTGGTCTTGCAGGCGATGATGAATATGGGGGTTACGGTAGGATTGCTGCCGGTCACCGGTCTGACCCTGCCTATCATCAGCCTGGGAGGTACCTCCCTGCTGACGACCAGTGTGTCACTGGGGATTATCCTCAGCGTGAGCCGTGATGCGATCGAAAAACGCAAAGCCCTCGGTACCGATGTCCAGCCTGCCTGGGCCTTCCTGACCCGTATGGCCAAACTTGTCAAAGCTTAACCCCCTCTAACTCCCCTATTTTCTGCCCAGTATTTGTATGGCACCCAAAATTATCATATCAGGCGGCGGCACAGGCGGGCATATCTTCCCGGCCCTGTCTATCGCGGATGAAATCCGGCGTCGTATGCCGGAGGCAGAGGTATTGTTTGTGGGTGCTGAAGGGGGGATGGAGATGACCGTGGTCCCACGACATGGATATACAATTGAGCCGGTATGGATCAGTGGCATCTACCGGCAACTTACCCTGCGCAATATCCAGCGCAATCTCCTGTTCCCGCTCAAATTAGTGGTGAGCCTGATCCAGGCACGCAGGATCGTCAGGCGGTTCCGCCCGCAGGCTGTTGTCGGGGTGGGTGGGTTTGCCAGTGGTCCATTGGGCCGGGCTGCCGCAGGACAGGGTATTCCGTTGTTTATCTGCGAACAAAATGCCTTTCCGGGGTTGGTCAACCGCTGGCTGGCTCCCAGGGCACAGAAAATTCTGCTGGGCAATGAGGATGCAGCCCGTTTTTTTGACCCGGCCAAAGTAGTCGTGACCGGCAACCCGATCCGGCAGTTTGTGTTGCCATCACGTGAGGCAGCCTGCGAAAAACTGGGCCTGGACCCCTCACGGCCTGTGCTGCTGAACCTCGGCGGGAGCCTCGGGGCCATGCGCCTCAACCAGGCCCTGCAGGCAGGGCTGGAGCAGATCGTGGCGGCTGATGTACAGCTCCTCTGGCAATGTGGCAAGATTTATTATGACACGCTCAAAGCACAGGTGCCCGCCCACCCGCAGGTACGCCTGATGGCCTTTATTGATGACATGGCAGCCGCCTATGCGGCAGCGGACCTTATCATCAGCCGGGCAGGGGGAAGCACCATTTCAGAGTTGATTGCCCTCTCACTGCCCGCCATCCTGGTGCCTTCCCCCAATGTCGCCGAAGACCACCAGACCCAAAACGCCCGCTCGCTGGCCGACCGGCAGGCAGCCCTCCTGATCCGGGATGCGGATGCCGTACAGACCCTGATCCCCGAAGCCCTGGCCCTGATTCAGGACCAGCCCCGGCTCAACCATATCCGGCAGCAGATCACTGCTATCGAAAAACATCATGCAGCCCGCGAAATTGTAGATCAACTTGTAACGGTACTGTGAAACTCCAGGACATCCATACCATCTACTTCCTCGGCATCGGCGGCATCGGCATGAGCGCCATTGCCCGGTACTTCCGGCTCCTGGGCTGCCAGGTAGCAGGATACGACCGGACCGAAACCGGCGTCACCCGCGCCCTGGAGGCTGAGGGTATCGCTGTGTATTATCAGGCTGATCCGGCACATGTGGCCGGGGCTGACCTGATGGTGTACACGCCGGCGATCGGGCAGGAACATCCCGAATATCAGGCAGCACTTGCTGCCGGGATTCCGATCCTGAAGCGCTCTCAGATACTGGGCACCATCAGTGCCGGAAGCCGCACCCTCGCGGTAGCCGGGACCCACGGCAAAACCACCACCACGACCATGCTCACCCACCTCCTGCGGGAGGCAGGCTCAGGTTGTACGGCGTTTTTGGGAGGCATCTCCAACAACCTCCAATCCAATTTTTGTTTTGCGGACAATGACCTGGTGGTAGCAGAGGCAGATGAGTATGACCGGTCTTTCCTGACCTTGCACCCGGACATGGCGGTGATCACGGCCATGGATCCTGACCATCTGGAGATATATGGAGATGCAGCCGAGATGGAGCGTACGTTCCGGCAATTTGCCGGGCAGACCCGCAGGCTGCTGGTGCAGGCAGACCTTCCACAGACCGGTTGGGCTGACGGGACAGCGACCTACGGGCTGGAAACAGGCGACTGGCAGGCCCGCAACTTGCAATTTGGCCACCTGCGGACTACGTTTGACCTGACAGGGCCGGGTATCAGCCTGCCCGGGCTGGTCCTGCACATGCCAGGCCGCCACAATGTCCTGAATATGACCGCTGCGCTGGCTGTCGCCCTGCATTATGGAGCCGATCCGGCCCGTATCCCGGCAGCAGTCGCCAGTTTTACAGGTATATACCGCCGGTTTGAAGTCCTGGTGGACTCGCCGGCCCTGACCTATGTGGATGACTATGCACACCACCCGGCTGAGATTGCAGCGGCCCTGCTCACGGCACGGGACCTTTTTCCGGACCGGCGGCTGGTGGTCGTATTTCAACCGCACCTGTACACCCGCACCCGCGACCTGTGTGCCGGATTTGCTACCGAACTCTCCCGGGCAGACGCCGTGCTGCTCATGGATATATACCCTGCGCGTGAGGAGCCCATTCCAGGGGTTACCTCCCGGATGATCCTGGATGCCATGACCCTGGCCGACCGCCAGTTGGTCACCCGGCAAGACCTGCTGACCACCCTCACAGCTGTAATAGAAGGCCCCACGGTTGTACTGACCCTGGGTGCCGGAGATATTGACCGTGAATCCGAACGAATAGCCCTATGTTTCCGCTCATAACGACTACCTTCCGTCCCCGCCCGGCTGAGGCTGCTGCCCGGCGCAACCGTCCGTTGGAGGAGGTGCAGCAGGAAGCTGTCCGCAGACCTGCGCCTGCCTTCTGGCAAACCGGCAAACTCACCCGTCGGCAACTGCTGGTCTATGGCGGCAGTACCCTCGGCGTGATCCTGCTGATGGTGATGATATATATGTATCAGGAGCTGGCGCCGCTGCGCCGGGTTGAGGTGCATATCCAGGCCCTGCATGACAATGCATTTCATGATGAGGCTTCTCTGGCTCAGCTGGTGACCGACGCTGCGGGTATGGACCTCACAGGAGTGCCCATGGGGCAGATAGACCTGGGGATGGTCGAGCTGGCCCTGCGCCAGGATCGCACTGTCCTGCATGGGGAGGCCTGGAAAAGTATAGCCGGGAGCCTGCACCTGGAGGCGACCCTGCGCAAGCCGCTTGCCCGCCTGATCAACAACAGCGGCACGACCCTTTATCTGGATGAAAATGGATATAAGTTTCCGGACTCACGCCTGCACACAGCCTATGTACCCCTGATCCGGGGTGATTTTGAGGAGGGCGCTGTGGATACTTTTGCCTGCAATACCATCCTGGCCGCCGTGCCGGTGCTGCAATACATCCAGCAAAACCCCTTCTGGAATGCGCAGATTGCCGAGATATGGATTGAGCAGAGTGGAGAACTGGTCCTTTATCCCCAGATCGGTGATGCCCGTATCGAGTTTGGTCAACCCTCCCGAATCCGGGAGAAATTCAGCAACCTGCTGGATTTCTACCGCCAGGTATTACCTGAAACCGGATGGAGCCTGTATAAATCTGTGAGTGTCGCCTACCGTGGACAGGTCGTAGCCCGCAGACGATGAATGTGTTTTTTCCCCGAAAGTACTTGCTTGAAGCATCCTTGATTATCCGAAAGGTAACATTACAAACCCGCTAAGCTATGTCAGCTGAAAAAAAGTATCCTAACGAGCAGATCGTTGTCGGCCTTGACATCGGTACGACCAAGATCTGCGCCATCGTCGGCAAACGCAACGAATTTGGCAAAATTAACATCCTCGGGCTGGGCAAGTCTCACTCGGACGGCGTCAGCCGCGGTGTCGTGGTCAACATAGACAAAACCGTGGAAGCCATCCGGGAAGCTGTAGCCGAGGCCGAAAAACACTCTGGCATCAAGATCGAGGTGGTACACGTCGGTATTGCCGGTGAGCACGTGCGCAGCATGCAGCACAAGGGAATTATCACCCTCAACAGCCCTGATTTTGAGATCGTGCAGGAAGATGTAAGCCGACTGCACGAGGACATGTTCAAAATCGCCACCCCGCCCGGTACGGAGATCATTCACGTTCTCCCGCAGGAATACACGGTGGACAGCCAGACCGGTATCGTGGACCCTGTAGGGATGTCCGGTGTCCGGCTGGAGGGTAATTTCCACATCGTGACGGGCCAGACCACTGCCGCCAACAACATCTACAAGTGTGTGGTGCGTGCCGGGCTGGAAGTCAGCGAACTGATTCTGGAGCCCCTGGCTTCCAGTGCCTCTGTCCTTACCGATGAGGAAAAAGAAGCAGGTGTCTGCCTCGTGGACATCGGGGGCGGAACGACGGACATCGCAGTGTTTGAGAGCAATATCATCCGGCACACAGCGGTGATTCCTTTTGGGGGCAATATTGTCACCGAGGACATCAAACACGGCTTTAAGGTCATGAAAAAACACGCGGAGCTGCTGAAAATCCAGTACGGGAGCGCCCTCGCGGACGCTGTCACCGATGATGTGATCATCAGCATACCCGGTCCGCGCGACCGGCCCGCCAAGGAGATACACAAAACCATGCTGGCACGGGTCATCCAGTCCCGCATGGAGGAGATCCTGGAATTTGTACTGGCTGAAATCAAAAACTCAGGGTACGAAGACAAACTGGTAGCCGGTATAGTCGTCACCGGCGGTGGAGCCCAGCTTCAGCACATGAAACAATGCGTGGAGTATGTCACCGGGATAGATACCCGGATCGGCTACCCCGGCGAGCACCTGGCCAGCGGTATGGTGGACGAGGTCAATTTCCCGATGTATGCTACGGCATCCGGTCTGGTCGTCATGGGCCTTGAAAACGCCGAATATGCCGTCACCCGTCAGGGAACTGCGGCCCAGCCGGTACGCCGCGAGCCTGTCTCACAGACGGGAGGTGCTGGAGGCAGTACCCCGGCTCGTCGGGCTCCCAGCCGCCTTGGTCCCCGCATCAGCTTCATTGACAAGGTAAAAACCTGGTTTGAAAGCACGCTCACCAACACCGGCGACTTCATCGAATGATCCTGACAGACACAGGTCTGGCTACCGCTCAAATACCTGAAAAATATCCTGAATCACAGCAAAACGAATCGCCATGCAATTCGAGTTCCCCAAACTTCCTTCCTCTCTCATCAAAGTCCTGGGTGTGGGCGGCGGTGGCGGCAATGCCGTCAACAATATGTACGAAAAAGGCATTGACGGTGTAGATTTTATCATCGCCAATACAGACATACAAGCGCTCAAGCGCAGCAAAGTCCCTATGCGGATCCGCCTGGGGGCCAACCAGACCGAAGGCCTCGGAGCCGGTGCGAATCCTGAAGTCGGCAAAAAATCGGCCGTAGAAAGCCAGGAGGAAGTCCGTAACATGCTCGCCAACAATACCAAAATGGTGTTTATCACTGCTGGTATGGGAGGTGGTACGGGTACCGGTGCTGCGCCTGTCTTGGCTGCCATGGCCAAGGAAATGGGCATCCTGACCGTGGGCATCGTGACCATGCCCTTCAAGTTTGAAGGTCCCAAACGTATGCAGCAGGCTGAAGCGGGCATCCGTGAGCTCCAGGGGATGGTGGATACCATGATTGTCATTGACAACAACAATCTCCACAAAATCCTCGGCCCCAATGTCAGCATGAAAAAAGCATTTGAAGAGGCTGATCAGGTCCTCTGCAATGCTGCCAAGGGTATCGCAGAGATTATTACCTCTGAGGGGTATATCAACGTGGACTTTGCGGATGTGTGCACCGTCATGCGGGATGGTGGCAAGGCCCTTATGGGTACAGCCGTCGCTGAAGGAGAAAACCGTGCTGTACAGGCCGTAGAGGCAGCCATCAACTCACCCCTGCTCGACAATGTAGACATCGAGGGTGCCCGTGCCATCATCGTCAACATCACGGCTTCTGAGGACTCACTCCGCATGGATGAGACGACCCAGGTCGTGGAGTATATCCAGGAGCGGGCCGGATTTGATGCCAACATTATCTACGGTATCGTCTATGATGAAACCATGGGCGACAAAATCCGGGTGACCGTGATCGCTACCCGTTTTCAGGAAAAACGTGATCCTGCGGCACTCCGCGCTGAAGCAGAAGGCCTTACCCGCCGCAAGGCGGCTGTAGAGGTGGCTGAAGAGCCCCTGATGCCTGCCCGCCGCCAGCTTATGCCTGAGCAGCTCCGCCTCGACCGGCGTGAGCGCGAGGAGCGTATCCAGAAACTCAACTCCAAGGTCTACGACATTCACGACGCAGACAGCCTGCAAGGGCTTGAAAGTGAGCCTGCTTACCTCCGCAAACGGGTAACCCTTGACCTTGACAAGTCCTCCGATATGCCCAGCCTCTCCCGCTCCAGCGTAGAGGGTGATAAGGGCAAATACCGGATTCGGGACAATAACGCATTCCTGCACGATAACGTGGACTGAAAAGGTCCCCGTGTGCGCTGACTTAGCTGTGTCATTTACTTTCGGAGCTTCCCGCGCCTGCCGCTGTGCGACAGGCCGGGGGGTTTTTATTTTGCGGCATCTGCGAACCGTGTACAGGTATCGTCCGGCTGTGTCACCTCTGTGTGCAGATGTGAAGGCTGCCGGGTCTCTTTTACCGTACAATCTTATATATTGTACCTTGTCCTGGTGCAACGCTGGCCTCAACCGCGGGTCATTATCCGGGATATATAACCGTTATATATGAAAAAGAGTGCTTTTCTGTTTGCCGTTTGCCTGCTGGGTATGTATCATGCTCATGCTCAGGGTTATGTGACGGCTGCCGGCCTCCGGCTCGGCAATACCTGGGGCCTGACCGTGTCTCAGCTGGTGATGCCCCGTACCACAGTGGAGTTTATCCTGGACAATGACTACCGGGATCGTAGTTACTTTCACTTGCTGGCACGCAGGCATGTCAACCTTGCCACCCGTAAGGTGAATGTATTTTACGGAGCCGGCCTGCATGGGGGCACCAACTCATATGAGCGCAAAAACCTCTACGGAGTCGAAGGGCAGGTAGGGGTCGAGGCCACCATCGGCAAGGTGAATGTAGCATTTGACTTTAAGCCCCAACTGAGCTTTGGGGGAGGCGCTACCCTCGGCGTAGGGTTTGTGCCGGCCACGGCACTCTCTGCCCGTTATGTCCTGATCAACCGCAAGGCTATGCCGATCCGGAAACCCAACCGTAAGCCAAGCCGTCCGGAATTTCCCTGGAAAACCGGCAACTAATCAGCGTATAGGGGTCCACGTGACCCGGCGCAGGATTTCGACCCGATCCTCACCCAGCATTTCTTCTGCCTCAAATGACCACGGAACCTCCGGGGCGGGTACACCCGCTCCGGCCTTTAGCGTACCGGTCACCCGATAGACTTCATCCCATACATCCTGGGTGATAAACTGCCGCAGCAGGTGACTGCCTCCCTCGACCATAATGGAGCAGATTCCGAGGACCTCATACAGCTCCTGTAGCAAAGCCCGTATATCATGCCATTGCCGGGGGATATAATACCGTACAGCGCCTTCCGTGTCCTGCCGCAAGGCATTGAGGATAATGGTCGGAATGCCGTCTGTGCGCAGGTGCATGGCTTCCGGGAGGCGTAAGTTGCGGTCCAGGATCATACGGATCGGGTTGTGACCGGGTACATGGCGGGTGGTGAGGTGTGGATTGTCTGCTGCCGCTGTGCCTTTCCCGATCATGATGACCTGCATTTCAGCCCGGAGTTTGTGCGCCAGCAACCGCGACATTTCACAGGAGATGCGGAGCGGTTTGGGATTGCCTTCCTGGTCAAATCCCCCGATAAACCCGTCACGGCTTTCAGCCCATTTCAGGATGATAAAAGGACGCTTTTGTTGCTGGTTGACAAAAAACACCCGGTTTTGCCAGATATAGGGGCTGTCATCCGGAGCCGTAACCACCGTGATACCGGCATCCCGCAACCGTCGGATGCCTGCTCCCGACACCTTGGGGTTAGGGTCCTGACACCCGATCACTACCCGTGGGATGCCCAGCGTGATGATCATATCGGCACAGGGCGGAGTTTTGCCGAAGTGGCTGCAAGGCTCCAGGTTGACGTATAAGCTACTCTCTTTGACCAGGACATGATCTTCCGGGCGGATATCCCGGACCGCCATGACCTCCGCATGCGGGCCGCCAGGGTACTGGTGGTATCCCTCTCCGATGATACGGCCCTCATGCACGATCACCGAGCCTACCCGTGGATTGGGTAATACCCGCGTGCCGCCCAGGGACGCCAGGTGCTGGCACCGCTGCAAAAAAAAATGATCCTGGGTTGAAAAAGACATACGCTGTAAAAACATACGCCCGGATATGTCAGAGACAATGTCCGGGCGTTAAGGTTAGAGATGTGTACCTATATAAAATCATCAGCCGATAGTACCCTGGGGAATATCCTGATGGGAGGCTCAAAAAAAGGCAAGAACCGTATCGCACCGATCAACCTGCCTACCGTTGCTTCCTTTCAGACCTGGCGGAGTTCGGAGGGATCTGGCCGTACAGCCTTGCCGGGGACAAAAGTAGTGAGCGAATACATAAGATCAAAATATTAAGCAAAAGTTATCTAAAAGGGTTAAAGCCTGCCCAAACCAGCCCCCGTGGCACCAGGCAGGCCGATCCGTGTCCACAAAAAAGGCTGCCTCCGGAGAGACAGCCTTATATCAGCGTATGGGACGTTATCAGTGGGTGATCACCACCTGCTGTACATACCGCTCGCCGTACTCATCGGTGAGGTTCAGGAAATACATGCCATTTTCAAATCCAGAGAGGTCCAGCTCAATATATCCCTCGGTAAGGTTGATACCGGACAGGGTTTTTACCTGACGGCCTACCATGTCCGTGATGACCAGATCCGCGGTCTCTGCATCAAAGATGCCAAACTCGATGGTGAGTTTGCCGCTGGTCGGGTTGGGGTAGGCGAGCATGGCAGGCACATCACCTGCCAGACGGGCGAGGGTGTTAAAGGTCTGGGTCGGAGATACTGCGGTCGCACCACCGGCGCAATTGGACTGTACATAATACTGGTAGGTCCGGTTGCGGGTCAGGCCGGAGATGGTCCGTGAGGTGCCGCTGGTGGTGACAGAGGTCCAGGTGCTGGCGGTAGAAAGTTTGTAGAATACAGTATAGTTGGTAGCACCAGAGGCCGCAGTCCAGCTGATCAGGGCCTGACGGCGGGTGATATTGCTGGCCGTAACGTTGGTAGGCGGGTTGCAGGTAGCTACCTGACAAGGAGCGCAGTCAGGACCGCCGCAGTCCACGCCGGTTTCATTGCCATTCTGTACACCGTCAGTACAGGTAGGGCCTGTGCCACCACCACCACAACCATTGGAGTTGAGGAGGGCTGCGCGGGCACCACCTGTCGCAAATACAGCCTGCATACGGGCAGCCTGACCAGCAGTGAAGAGGTTCATACAGGCGTCATCCGTGTAGTCCATGTAGTTTTGGTACATGTCACCGGCAGGGCCATTGGAGCAGGAAATAATAGCACCGGAAGGGCAGCCATAGTTTTCGTCAGCCTGGTTAGGGGTATCAGCTACCTGGTCAGAGCCTGCGGTGCAGGAAGTGCCATCATCACCCCAGATGTGGTAGAGGTTGAGCCAGTGGCCGACCTCGTGGGTGGCAGTCCGGCCCAGGTTGAAGGGAGCCGTGGCTACGCCCGTAGTCCCGAAGTACAGGTAGTCGCACACGACCCCGTCAGTAGCAGCAGCACCGCCTGGAAACTGTGCATACCCCAGCAGGCCGGAGCCCAGGTCACAGACCCAAAGGTTGAGGTAGGAGTCGCGGGGCCAGGCATCCTTGCCGCCCTGAGCCGTAAACTTCACATAGTCATTGGTGTAGCTAAAAGAGGTCCGGGTGGTGGATGTCCGGGTGATACCGGTTGTGGCATTGCCATTAGGATCTACAGTAGCGAGGCAAAACTCAATTTCTGAATCGGCAGCCTGCGCCCAGGTATTATTGGCGTCGGTATTCAGGCGGCGAAAGTCTTTGTTCAGCACAGCAATCTGAGACAAAATCTGGGCATCAGAGATGTTTTCGGATGCTGTGTTGTAGACCACGTGAACGACTACCGGGATCGTGCGTACTACGCGGGCAGAGGCGTGTCCATGCTCGCGCACATACTCCGCCGTAAAACGCTCGATCTCGGCCCGGCGTCCATCCAGACCGGGGTCAGCCTGACGCTGAAGCTCGTGGTACTCATTGCTGTGACAGGAGCGCTCGGCCTCCTGTGCCATCAGACCAGTTGGCAGCAGGAGGATACCCGCCGCAATGGAGAGCAATTGTAAACGCATAAAATTCTGTACGTTAGGAAGTAAGTGAAAGAGTGTAAAAGGGTAAGATACATTTTTCCTGGAAAAAACAGCAACCCCAGGATGCAAAATATAGGGCATGAGGATAAATTTTCGTCTAAAGCCAGATCATACACCCCCAAAGTCAACAAAATACCCCGGCAGACTGGCTGCCGGGGTACCGTATCTATGCATGTGTTCTGAGTAATGCCCTGATAGGGGCAGAGGCTGTCAGATGCCCTCTGCGGTCATAAGGCTGTCCCGCTCACCTTCTGCATGTTGTTTGGTGAGGGTCCAGTGATCCGTACTGCCCGTCTGGAGCCATAGGCCGCCGGACTGACGCAGCACCTGCGCGCCGATCCCGAATACCGCCTGAAACTGACTTTCCAGTGCGGTTACGGTCATGTGTTCTTCGATCTCCAGGGTAGTGACATGCGCCTCGACCGGCCGCAGGATATGACCGACTGAAAGCTGGTCTGCCCGGGCTGATACATGACCCTCCGCATGTCCATGATCAAAAAACGCCAGTTTCAGGTAGGGATATACCTGATGAAAAGCGCTGGAAACCTCCCCGAGAGATTGACCGGCTTGTATGTGGATCGGAGCTTTCATGTCACTTGCCTTATGATGATTCAATACTACCAGGTTTGTTGTACCCTGAGAACGCCATAAAACATATGGGCAGATGACTTTTCGCATAGGCTATCCGGGGGCAGGGCAGGGCCCTTGCTAAACAAAACAAGGCCCCGTCGGGGCCTTGTAATACTCTTTATGTAGAGTATTCCTTATTCGATGGTCATCTTGGTGTTGTACACCTCGCCTGCCTCATTGATCAGGGAGAGGAAGTACAGGCCAGAAGCCAGGGTACCACGCTCGATGGCGATGGCATCACCGGTGAAGTCACGAACCTCACGTACCACCTGACCATTGATCGTGGTCATGCGGAAGGTGTAGCTGCTGCGGGCCTCATTGCTAAACTCAAATACGCTCTCGTTGGTCATCGGGTTAGGATACACCCGTACCGGACGGGTAGCGCTCAGGTCACCCTCGATGCTGGAACGGATGCTGACCGTGCAGGTATTAAAGAGGAAAGCAGGCAGCACGCTGTCAGTAGACACTACAATCAGTCGGTTCAGCGTACCGATACCACCAGAACCACAATCAGACGTAATACCCAGCTCGTCCCCGCCCCAGGCATTGCCGTTGATGTACTTATATTCATACGTACCGGCAGGCACGCTGATCGTCACGGTGTAGAGGCCGTTGCCTTCGTTGGTCAGGGGGGTGATATTGGGCGTCCAGTCAGAAGCAAAACCAGCGGCCACCTGAAAGTTGCCAGCTACGTGTACACCATCAGCAGATACGGTCTGGCCGGTCATGTCCACCCGGAGGGTTACCGTTTTGTTTTGAGCAAAAGCGGCTGCAGCAGCCAGTACAAAAACCAGGGAAAGGTAAATCTTGCGCATACAGAATTGAGTGTTGATTGAGTAGTGAATATTAGGTAAATGTAAACTCACTGTAAAGAACGCATAACCTGAAAATTGGTTGCCCAAAGTTACAAACGTTTGCAGAAGTCTCCAAGATTTTTCGGCAACGTTTGCAGAAAATTCTTGTACCTTTAACCTATGAGAATCGCCAATCATATTTAATCTGTTTTTTGTATGAAATACTTCAGACTACTCGCTGATCGTGTACGGAATGGACTGCCCCTGGCAGCACTGACCCTGATGCCTGTGCTGGTGTCCGCCCAGATCCTGGACATCAGCCCGGTGTTTCCGACGGTGGACGACTCTATCACGGTGATCTATGACGCTACCCAGGGCAATGCCGCGCTCACCGGTGTCGCACCGGTATATGCGCACACGGGGGTGATCACCAACCAAAGTACCTCGCCCTCCGACTGGAAGTACGTCCAGGGCAACTGGGGCACCGCTGACCCCCGCGTGCTCATGGAAAACCTCGGCAATAACCGCCACAAAATCAGCTACCGGATCCGGTCGTATTACAACAATATTCCCACCAATGTGAATGTCTTGCAGCTTGCGTATGTGTTTCGCAACCAGGCAGGTACGGTTGTGGGACGTGACCCGGCCGGTGCAGATATTTATTATCCCCTCTGGGACGGCTCGACCTATGAAATCCGGTTTTTAAAACCGGTCTCTCAGCCTACGCTGATCTCCCTCGGTGAGACGGTGGACATCCGGGCCGCTGTGCCTTTTGCCTCCGGCCTGGAGATCCTGGAGGACGGTGCGGTGCAGGCCTCCCTCACGGGTACGGAAATCAACTATACCGCCACCGGCACCTCCCCCGGCAAACACTGGATCAAGGTTCGCGGCACCTATAACGGACAGACCTATGCGGACTCCGTTTATTATGTCGTGCGGGGGCCCGTCAGCCAGCAGGATCCACCTGCCAATATCCGTCCCGGTATTAATTATCTCAACGACAGTACTGTTATCCTGGCCCTGTATGCGCCCCGCAAGGAGTTTGTGTATGTACTCGGCGACTTTAATGCCTGGCAGATTGAGGGCGAATATTATATGAGCCGCTCCCTGGACAGCACCCTCTGGTGGCTTCAGGTGCCGGGCCTCACCCCGGGCCAGGAGTATGCTTTTCAGTACCTGATAGACGGAACCCTCCGGCTCGCCGATGCCTATGCAGACAAGGTCCTTGATCCCGGCAATGATCCCTTCCTCGGGACCGTATATCCCGGTCTCAAACCCTATCCTACGGGTCTCACGACCGGGATTGTGTCTGTCCTTCAGCCTGCCAAACCTGCCTATACCTGGCAACATACCACCTTCCAGCGCCCCGCCAACGGGGACCTGATCATCTATGAGCTGCATATCCGGGATTTTGTGGCCCGCCATGATTACAAAACCGTCATTGATACCCTGGACTACCTCCAGCGTCTCGGTGTGAATGCCATTGAGCTGATGCCTGTCATGGAGTTTGAGGGCAACAACAGCTGGGGGTACAATCCAAGCTTCTTTTTTGCGCCGGACAAATACTACGGCACTGCTACGGACCTCAAGGCATTTATAGACTCCTGCCACGGGCGCGGGATCGCCGTGATCCTCGACATGGTACTCAACCATGCCTTCAGCCAGTGCCCCCTCACCCGGCTTTACTGGGACGATGCCAACAGCCGCCCCTCGGCAGACAATCCCTGGTTTAATCCGGAGGCGACACACCCCTTCAGCGTAGGATATGACTTTAACCACGAGAGTGCCCAGACCAAAACCTTTGTGGACCGGGTTCTGGCCTACTGGGTGCAGGAGTATCACTTTGACGGATACCGGATGGACCTCTCCAAAGGCTTCACCCAGGTCAACTCCGGTACCAACGTCGGACAATGGGGGCAGTACGATGCCTCCCGCATCGCCCTCCTCAAGCGGATGTACGACCAGCTCAAAACCCTGGATCCGACCGTGTATTTTATCCTGGAACACTTCGCTGACAATACCGAGGAAAAAGAACTCGCCAACTATGGCATGATGCTCTGGGGCAATATGCACGGCAACTACGGAGAGGCCGCCAAAGGCAACACCAGCAATACCAACTTCCAGTGGGTATCCTACAAAAACCGGGGCTGGAACTTCCCCCATGTGGTCGGGTACATGGAGAGTCACGATGAGGAGCGGCTGATGTTCCAAAACCTGAATCAGGGATTTTCGGGTCCCGGGTATAATGTCCGTGACCTGAGCACGGCCCTGGCGCGGATGGAACTCGTAGGAGCGTTTTTCTTTACAGTGCCGGGACCTAAGATGATCTGGCAGTTTGGGGAGCTCGGGTACGACGTGTCCATCAACTTTAATGGCCGTACCGGCGAGAAACCCATCCGCTGGAACTACCAGTCAGATTTTTTTCGGGACAAACTCTACCGCGTCTGGTCAGCCCTGCTCCAGCTCCGGGCAGAAGAGCCTGTCTTCCGGACCAGCAGCTTCAGCATGGACGTAGGCGGACTGGTCAAGCGGATCATCCTCACCGATACCAGCATGAATGCGGTCGTCTGTGGCAACTTTGATGTGGCCGCCCGCAACGGGGCTGTTAATTTTCCTGCCACGGGCCGGTGGTACGAGTACTTCAGCGGCGACAGCCTGGAGGTGCCTACCACCAACATGACCCTGCCTTTTGCGGCGGGTGAGTACCGTATCTATACCGATGAGCGCCTGACTACGCCTGATGTATCCCTGGCAGCCGGTGATCCGGTATTGCCCCTGGCCATCCGGCTTTATCCCAATCCGGCGGTAAGCAGCGTACAGCTTGACCTCGACCTTGAGGCTGCCGGCCCGGCCCGTGTGACGGTACTTGACATGCAGGGACGCACCCTCGAAACCCTGCTCGATGATGCCCACCTTCTGCCGGGTACCTACACAGCCACCTGGGACCTGCTGATCGGCGGGCAGCGGGTTGTGCCCGGGTATTACCTCGTGCGGGTACAAGCAGGTGAGCGGGAGATGACCCGGCTGCTGGAAATCCAATAAGCCTGCCTGGATTTGTTCCTTTCGGCGGTGCGCCCAGGTGGCGTACCGCCGAATGTTTTATATATGGGATAGGATGTGTGCAGACAGCTGATGTCCTGGGCAGATTTTTGAGCGGGCCGGTTTTAGGCTGTGCAAGCCGTCCCGGAGGCGACCAGGCACCCGCAAAACCAAACAGGAAACAGGTAGCAGCAAATGAATTTTTATATTATCAAATTGTTAGCATCATCAAAATGAAAAACATAACACTACCCGTGCTGTTCTACTCTTATACTTTAATAAAAACGTATGAACATCGTACAAACTGCCATCGAAAATGGTGCTTTTAAGACATTGGTTGCTGCTGTGATAGCTGCCGAACTCGTAGAAACTTTGAGCGGAGAAGGTCCATTTACCGTATTTGCCCCTGTTGATGCTGCTTTTGAAGCTCTGCCAGAAGGCACAGTAGCTTCCTTGATTTTACCTGAAAATAAGGCTCAACTGCAAGGGATTCTCACCTATCACGTAGTAGGCGGTAAGGTTATGTCAACGGATTTGTCTGATGGAATGACGGCCCCAACCGTGAATGGTGCCGAAATTACGATTCGTATCCATGACGGCAAAGTATTTGTCAACGATGCAGAAGTTGTAATAGCTGACGTAGAAACAGATAATGGCGTAATCCACGTTATCAACAAAGTCATCCTTCCTGCTTAATTGCAGGCCTGCCTCATCTCTCGTACCCTGCCAACAGCAGGGTACTTTTTTATAAGCATGGTTTTGACCTGTCGCTTATGTTTAAGTACATTTTCCTGATTTTTGCGGCATATATCACACAAGAGAGGTTCCATGTTTATCGAACACTGATTTCCCATATATAATATGTTCCGTTGATATACGTCAATACGATCTCCTTGACAGCATGCCCGGTTTTGATTTTAATGACATGTTTTGTATGTTCTTTTTTGACAAGGCGTATATTTTCTTCATAAGAACCCGGATCAGCCGTATTGACCTGGTCTAATCCCACCCGGATTTCTCTGATCGTTTCAAAGATTTTTGATGCATCTGTTTTTATTTCTGTCTGCAAAGATTTGTGAAAAATCATACTTTGGCCTTTGTAATTAATTTCCATATCGGGTGACAATATATTGGCTATGTCACCATTGGCTGGTGCATTCAGCGCTTTGACCACATCGGCAAATGTGGGAAGTTTGGTTATATCAGGAGCTTGTGTCGAATAGTTGTTCTTAATTTTTACGCTTGAGAGTTTCCCGCTTTTAGAGATTTCTACGGAATAATTTGCCTTGTTGTAATTCCATCTTTCTCCATACTTACCAATGTTTTCTTTTTCTGCCGGCTGGCCTAACACACGCAGAACTTCTTCTTTATCAGCCCCCATTCGTAAACCTTTAAAGCCGATATCTGCTGTTGGGTTGCTGCCTGAAATCTGAATTGACCAGATGACATCCGTATATCCGGCAGCATATTCAAAAACCATATACAGGCTTGTGTCCGGTGTAATGATAAAAAACTCATATTCAAAGCCGTCATCAAATTTACCACTTTGAGCAGGTGCACCAAACTCATTGGTTGCCGTTTCCCGGAATTGCCCGATCCGGAAACCGTTCAGGTCCATTACGACCACCTGTCCGCTTGCTGCTGATATGGCGAAAAGCAGCAGTAAACATGTTGTTGTGATGTTTTTTATTGCCGGATTTGCAGTAAGTGCGTGCATAAGACTCGTATTTTTTGCTTTTTACGCAAGCAATATACCTCAAAATAGCTGTGTTATACAAGACCTCTCCCAGGGAAAATAACGACCCGTAGAGATACCCTGTGTGGAGCGCCGGGAGTGGCCCCATACGCTGTGACGCAGGCCTGTAACCAGTGTCGGGTGCTGCTTTATGGGTTCATCAGGCCCAGTGCCAAAGCGATAAAACCAGGGCCAGAAAGGGTAGCGTGTAAAATTATTCCGCTCCAGGTATTTTGTGTTTTCTGCGTTATGAGGGGCACAAAAATTAACGTCGGAATCAGCACAATCAGGTTGCCCAGTCCAAACGAAAAATGAAAAACACCCCAGCATATGGCACTAATAATCCATGTGTATTCCTTGAAAGTATTTTCAAGTCTTGGTTGTATGACACCCCGCCAGATAAATCCCTCGCCTATGATGTTGATCGGCCAGTATATAATCCAAACGAAAAACAACCATGTATGCCCGTTTTTCCAGGGTTCAACCTGTCTTGAGAACGGGGGATTCGGGTCCAGGTGTAAGAGATTGGCCAGGTAAAACGTCAGTCCGCTTAGAACAATCATACCCAGAAGGCCCAGTCCCACCCACTTCCAGTCTGCGGCTGACAATGGTTGAAAACGGGTCCGCTCTATCCAGGGCGTTTCTGTTTTTTCGGACGTTAGCAGGTACAGCCCGGTCATGATCAATGGAATAAACACCACCAGGGGGGAAACGATCATCCAGCTCCCGATCTGCATGATATTCCACCCGGCGCTCACCCAGGGTACGATCCAGTAAACAGATATGCAGACCAGAATCCCTCCGATGAAAAAAATCAAGATGTCGGTGATGTTTTTTGTCTGGCGCATGTTTTTTCGAATTATCGTCACTGTCGCGTTGGGTAGTGCCTTGTGGCCCCTGGCTGCAAGACCCGGATGCGGGAAATATACGTACACGCATCATGCCGTACAACTCCGGCTGCTGGTCAGTCTGATCGCCCGTGGGTATCTGGTGCCGGCCAGGCGTGCGGGGGCGGTGATTATGGGGAAAAATACGTATGCCCCTGCCTGACAGGCGTGCAGGGGCGACGGGTGACCGGGAGGCCTCAGGTGTACTGGTAGGGTTCGTTGCCCTCGGCCAGTTTCCGGACGTTTTCCAGCACCTGCTTCATGTATTGTTTCCAAAACACCCTGGCAAACAACCAGTTCACCGGGTAGAACAGCAGGCTGTCCGAGTGCAGCGTATAGTGGTAGTCAATCCGGATGGTATCCTTGCCGACTTCGGTCGTACGCCACTCGCCGACAAACTTGTAGAAACCGAAAAACCAGGTCTGGAAGTCGTACACTTCAATTTTCCAGTATTGGTTTTCAATCCGCTCCAGGACCCTGTCCATAGACACAAAGCCTCCTTTTTGCGTGAGCGATTGGGCCGCATAGGCTTTTTTGGTTCCGCCGGGCTGTCCCCAGTTGTGCTCATCGGAGGTGCCAATGATCCGGGGCATGGGTCCCATACCGGTATGCACCTTGGTGACATCACACAACATCGGCGTTTTGAAGGCTCTTTCGAGCGCACAATGGTAAATGGCGGAGACGTGGGTTCTAAAAACCATACTGATGGTACGTTAGGTAATACAGGATGTAAATGCACCACAAAACTAAGCAGGCTCCCGCCTATACACGTTCACTTAAGGTAAGAAACGAACCCTGGTGTTTATTTTTTTCAACGTACCGCGCCTTCAGCCGGCTCAGGGACTGCGGCGTGATGCCCAGGTAACTGGCCAGTTGGTACTGCGGTACCCGCTGGATGAGGTCCGGCCTGTTTTGCATCAGGCTCAGGTACCGTGTTTCGGGCGAGGAAAGTTTGAATGCATCAAAGTGTACCTGTTGTTTGGCTACCAGTTCTTCTGAAAATAGCCTGCATATCTTCTCAAATATGGGGTATTGGTTGAGGATCTCAGCCTCCATCGTGATATCAGCGGCTGCGAGGAGGGTGTCTTCCACACAGCTTATATAATACTCGGAGGGTATGTTTTGCTGTACCCCATGCGGGGTCAGGCCTTCCAGTTCAGTATAAAAGTTGGTGGTTTTTTCTTCGCCGTCTATTACGTAATACGTTCGTATACAGCCTTTTAATACGAGGTAAACATATTGGGCCTGCTCCCCTGCGCTCAGCAGGATGGTTCCTTTTTTGGCAGAGCGAAACAGGTCCAGCGAGCGGACAAGGTTTTTTTCGTCTTCTGTCAGCGCAGCATATTTTGATATAAAACCCAATAGCAGGTCTTGGAGGGTGGGTACGTCAGCCATCATATCATTCGTGCGGATGTCCATGTTGTTGCACCGCTTCCCCTGCAAGATACACGAAAACTTCGGTTCCGCACAAGGTCTGCCTGATGGAGTTATGACCTCATGCAGGGGCGGGAGAGGCACACCAACGGGTCATCAGGGACGTTTTTGGTTCACCGTAAAGCTGAAATCTTTATTCCCAATCATCGGCTCATGGTGCTTGTTGATAAAAAATAACACATTGTCATCACCTGCAAATAATAAAATCGGCTCAGCCAGGTTATAAACGGTAATTTTATACATGATGGCATGGGGATTGGTGGCCGTACCCCTAACAATCTCCCAACGGCCCATAATGTCACGGGGCTGGTTATCCACAATATTCCGGATGATGCAGGTGGTGGGCTGATAGGTCACCGAATCTCTCATAAGCGTCAGCTTCCATTTGATCTTAAAACAAGTGTCGCTTGCTTTCATTTCCGGGTGTTCGGCAGCTATTTCCTGGCATGGGGTTCTGCCTTCGTAGACAACTTGTATGGAGCTGTCTTCCTGTATCGCTGAGCGTAGTGAGATTTCGCCATTGTGAGTGGGTACTTTGCGCTGTAGCGAATAACTCCAGCCGCCGTTTCCCACCATCATTTGGTTTTGGGGGGTAAGCAGGTGGAAAATATTGTCATTCAGCGCCGCGATGAGGATATCTGCAGAAAAGTCAGCACTTTTCAGATGATAAACCGCGTTAAAAGGATTGTTTTCCGAAACGGAGAACGTTCCCGTAAACGTGTTGACTGTTCCCCCTTCCTTAAAACCTAACGTATTGGGCTGCGATTCTCCATAGTTGATGTCCAGTACAAACTTGTCGTTGTCGTATAGCCGTAAATTCCATCGTATAAAATCAACGGTTGTTTCAGCAGGAATAGCCAGGCTTGTTTTGATGATTTCGTCTCCGGGCGTACTGCCCACCAGTACAAGCTCAGACGAAGCCATGGTGGCAGCACAGGCGCTCAGCAGAAACATACCCCACAGCAGCAGGATTTTGCCAAAAAACAGGTTGAAGGTTGCCATATCTGTAAGCGGTCAGGATATCAGGTACGGGTACAATCAAAACAGGGTTCCGTAAGACAGCTGCTGCCTGCCTGTACGTTGGCGAGGCTGCTCCGGTAAGATAGGCAAATGTGTTGCTTCGCACAAGGTCTGCTTGATGGAGTTATGACTTCATGCGGGGGCGGGAGAGGCACACCAGGCAGTCTGGCGCATGGCAGATAACCTCCAGCGGGGATAGACATGCCCCCACCCGCTGAATGGCACCGATAGCCGCTTGATCCACCTTAACAAATACCACCAAGTCTCACCCTTAGCGGCTTTTTATGTGTTGATAATGTTGCTCAAGGGCATCCTTCAACTGCCGGATCTCCATACGCTGGCCTGCCCCGATGCTGAAATGCAGGTCTTCGCAGTCCACATGCACGATCACATACGAGGGGGTGTGATCGCCGGGATATCGCCTCAGGGTGAGGGAACACGTGGCCGCCGTATCCCAGGTGATGTCATCGAGGCTCCACCAGCTATCCCACAGGTCAAATATCGTCTGTTGGTCGTGGGTGGAGACTAATTTGGGCATCTCAAGCCAATGGCTCATCCGCATTTCACGTGCGGCGATGAGCAGCGAATATTGTCCGCCGGGCGATACACTGTTTGTTTCGATATCGGGCATATGGGTATATGGGTCACATCCGGGTATGCTCCAGCTAAGATAGGCAAAAATGTGGTTCCGGGTAAGGTTTCCGGAGGGAATTGAGGGGATCGGCTTTGCGCCGGGTGGGAGAGGGTGCTTGTGGTGAACGTTTTGCAGCTACAAGAAGGTGGCGATTTCGAAGCACTTCACTGTCAACCAAGCAGAAACTTTGATAGATGCACAAAGCTTGATTTAACCACTGAACCGCCACTTTTGGGTAGGTGCTGTTATAGCCAGTTTTTCTTTCCATCGTCCAATTGTAATGTTGTTATAAAATTGATTGTCCATTGAAGTCAAATTTATATTTTCTGTTTTCCCAGTCAGTCGCTAAAATATAATTGTCGGTGATTACAAAACTGTCCTTACCGTCCAATGTTGTAAAGATGTCTGTACCGCTTTGTCGCCAAAGTATTTTTCCATCCTTGTCAAGTCGTGAAATTTCGAGTTCTCCGTGAATAATGTAGCTGTCTTCGTATTTGTAGATTTCAAAACAGGTCGCTTGGTCAGCTTGTGTCCGCCACAACAAAGTCAAGTCAGGAATTGATAAACAAAAAATGGTGTCTGAACAGCAAACTAAAAGTCGATCATTTTCGATTATTGTCGAGGTGCCGTGAATTGCTGTCCCGCCACCAATAGAGCCTATAACGGCACTTTTTATTAATGTGTTGTCCTGAAAGATTTTTATTCCGTAAACTGATGGAAAATGATACTCAGATTTGTCGAAGTAAACAATGTCGTAAACATTGACATTGTCCGCCGAACCTTCTGTAAAGGTCTGGTCGTCATAAATGTCAATGCGATAATTGTCTGTCGTGTAGTGTGTCATTTTAAAATTGGCTATAACGTTTGTGTTTCTGCAGTGGTGCCTTCTCGAAGCCGCGTCCTGTCCAACGAAACTAAACGTTGAACGAAGATAAAACTTAAAACCAACTCGTCACGGCACCATTGCAGAAACATTTTGTTGGCAGTAGTTGCTACCTACTGAGTAATCTTTTTGGTCTCAATTAAATGTCGTCCTACAAATGCAATGGCTGGAAATTTCTCCGCGTCTTTACTTTTTTCTATTCTCACATTTATTTCTTGGTCGTAATAGTTGAAAATGTCTGCAATGCTGTCCAAGTACGCGTACCCTGCAGAAACAAAGTCCGGGATTAAATTTATCATCCCAATCTTTTCAATTTTTGGTTCGTTGTCAACGTATTTACATTGTACCATTCTTTGGTCTAAACCGTACTGCAATTCTTCCCATGAACCAAACCTTGTCCCAAAAAGTCTACCGTTAATAAAGTCTTCAATTGTCGGCTTGGTCTTGGTCAGGAAGTCCATGAAAGTCAAATTGTAATACTTATTGAACTTGCCAGTCATTATTGCTCCGATATACTTGTCGTCCTGCTGAATTGTCAAACAGTCACCAAGTCGGTACTTTACTAACTTACCTCTTATCTTGTCTGGGGATGTTTCTCTAATCATTAGTTCTTAGTAGTCCAAGTTGTCCGGTAGCAATTACTGCCAACGGTTCTCATATTTGCGAAGGCGGGGTTTTTCAGCCCAAATGTTCATTTGAAAAACCGAACTTGAAACATGCACTAAACTTTCATAGAAGCACGAAACCCCCGCTTTTGCAAATATGATGTTAGCGGGTCGGCTTTCTTTCATTTCGTCTTCAAAGTTTTAAGTATATCTTCAACTTTTATTAATTCTTTGCGATTTTTCTCGTTTTCTTTATTTTCAATGTCAATTGTAAATGAACAAATGTAAATTTTTGAATTTTCAATCAAGTACCAATAGTAAATCCATAAGTCGTCTGATGCTTCTGAATAAGAAAATGCTTTGATATTATCCCAATTAAGTTCTGTAATATTTGTATCTGTAAGTTCACTTTCAATAAAATCTTTTGGACTGTCAATTTTAATGTTCAAAGGTGTTACTCTTAAATTACCTGTCCATCCTGAAGTGTCAAAAAAACCATTTGTGTTTTTTTCGTCTTCTAGTTCGTATTCACTCCAATTGTCAGGTAGAACAATTGAATAGCCGAATTCTGAATTAAAAGTTTGTCCGCTCATATTGTTAATTGATAATGTCATTATAAAAGAAGCACTAATCTTAATATGTTCATTTATATAATGTCTTTTTTCACATTTGTTAATTTGTCTTTGTCAGTGAGGTCTAGTTTTAAGCTGCCCGCTAACATCTGTATTGCCGCAACCCTTAATACACCCCAATATACGTCAATATTTCCTTTGTACGCAAGAAACATGCGTCAACCTCGTGACAGTAGGTGTATGGCCGCAACCCGGCGGCCCAGGCTGCCGAGACCGTGCTTGTCAGGAAAAATGACCCTATCTGTGGCAGGGCGGGCATCACCCGCAGAACAGGCAGTTACAGGCGGAAGCCTGGCGTCAGCGAAGTCAAGCAGGCGGCAGAACCTCAAAGTCCTGGTCATCCAACTGCCGGATTACTTCCAGCGGCCCTCTGCTTGATTTCCAGCCAAGGGCCTGGGCGGCGTAGGAGGCATCATATACCCGGTCAATCGAATCAGGAAACTTCCAGCCCCGCTGGTCAAACGCCTGAGCTAAGCGCGGGCATCGCGCACGGATCACAGCTTCCGGATGCTCAAACAATGGCTGGCAGTCTGACGGGAGAAAAGGCGTTTCGCCCGAAATCACATACACGTCAAAAGGCAGCTCTTTTGTGAGCTGCGCGGCTGACAGGTGCGCGTCTGCGACATCCCGGTAGTCAATACCCCGGTGAAGCCGGTACACTGCCATGAGGTGAGCGGGCTCCGGAAAACACCTGGACATCCGGAGGATACGCACGGCGAGGTCTTTTCCTGCGTATGCCTTCAGCACCTGTTCGGCCTCCCATTTTGTCTGGTGATAAATCGTTTTGGGCGCGGGTATCGTTTGTTCGTTGATCCAGTTGGCGCTTCCTTCGCCGGCATTGGCATAGCCGTACAAGGCGGTTGTGCTGGTAAACACGATCTGCGATACGCCGGACGCGATCGCTGCCCGGCAGATTTTTTCGGTAGCCCCCACATTGAGGTCGTAAAACGCTTTTTCGGTAGCGATCCCCACGTGAGGGGCATGCAGGGCTGCGGCATGAAACAGGGTGTCTGCACCCTCAAACACTCGCAGCAGTTGCGCCTCGTCCCGGATGTCCACGAGCCGGGTGGTAGCCGGAGAGGGGGTGATGTCTATCCCCGTAACCTCATGATCCTGAGAGAGTTTCCAGTGTAAGGCCCTTCCGATGCGTCCGCTGCTGCCGGTGATGACTACTTTTTTCATCATGTGGGATTTTTTGGGGGGGGTATACAGCTTTGCGCCGGGGTGGGAGCGGGTGTTTGCGGGGGAATCTTCATTGACGCCACCCACATTACCTTAATGCGTTAACCTCATGTATTTCGATACGGATCCGTTTTTTAAAGGTAGGTTACCATATTTTTTTAATCACTTCATCTTCCAAATAAGATTCCACCATAGCGTCTATCGTCACAAAGTCCATGTTTTCAGCAATTGCCTGTGTGATGATGATTCTGTCGAACGGGTCACGATGATGAAAGGGTAATTGTGCTAATTTCATAATATGTGCCATATCAACGGGCAAAAAGGTAAACCCTTTTTCTACAACATCTTTGCAAAAGGTATCAAAACTTGTATCTAAATCCAGTTTTCCAATACTGTTTTTAATCGCGATTTCCCAAAGGCTTACTATGCTAACCCAAAATTCATTTTGGGGGTCGTCAAGACAGCTTTTGGCGTGATCGCTCAGTTCGGGCGCACCACTGTAATACCATAAAAACGTATGCGTATCTAACAGCAATCGCATTACATATAGTCTTTAAAGTCCTCCAGGGGTTCGTCAAAATCTTTAGACATGGTAACTTTGACGCTCCCGCATCCAAAAGTGGGGCGATTAGTCGGTTCTTTTTGCATGGGTGTTTTTCCGAAATACTTACTTTTCACGAAAAGTAAGAAATTAAAAACCTCCATTTGTGCAAACTCTGGAAGAAGTTGTATTTCCTGTAGAATCAATTTTTGCAGCATATACTTCATGTCAGATACTCAAAACTATACATTTTTTGCCTGATTCGCAACACTATTTTTTGCCTGAAGAATCTCGTCAAACCTCTCGGACGGTGCCTCTTTCAGAAAAGTTTCGGCGTTGTCGAGGGCTTCGTCGGGGGGCTTCTTCGTCTTCCAGGCAGGTGCCGCCTGGATCGGGCAGGCGGATAAGACGGGGATAGAGACAGTTTGTATCCGGTACGTTTGTTCCACACAAGGTTTCTCCGAAGGGCACCGGCGGGGCTGCGGATTGGTGTCGGGTGGGAGATGGTGCTTGCAGGTAACGGTTTGGCACTTGGCGAAGAAGCGGATTTCGGAGCACAAAACAGTCTGCCAGTACTGAACTTGATACGAAGCACAAAGCTTCATTTAACCACTGAACCCGCTTTTTTTCCAAACGTCTGCTAGCACCAGTTATTCTATTCGTCTGTCCGTTCATTCTTTATAATTTCTGCTACAAATGTTCCGCTTTTGTCTTTGTAAACTTCCACTAAAAGGTTTGCTCCGCTTTCTTGATATGTTCGCTTTATCTTCAGCAAATATTTGTCGCCTTGCTTGTCAATACTTAAAATTTCGTCATTTGCTCCATCGTCATCTTTAAGTTCAAAGTAAGGATAATTGTCTTCGTAATTTTTGTTCTTGACCATTTTTACAAGTCCTTCGTAATTAACAGACCTGTCTGAGAAAACTACTGGAGTGTTAATTGAACAACCTGTTAAACCGTCATCGTCCAAAACTCCAATACCAAAATTACTTGTCGCAATAAATGAAACTTCGTTATTGTCAATCTTTACTATTTTGTTTTGGATGTTTTTGATTGGCTCATAAATTTTCCTTCCGTCAATATAGCCAACAAGGTCTTCCGTCTTTATTTTGACATATTTGAATTCTTGGCAATAGTCATCTGTTGGTTTGAGTTTATAGTATTTGTCACTCACTTCTGTTACATCTACAAATTGTTCGTTTAAGTATGAAATATCTTTGATTTCTTTATAGTTCTCGTCAAGCAATTTTATGTTGCCACCAAGTAAAATTCCTTTTCCGTTGACTTTGTAAAAAGTGATTTTAGTTTGGTTCATGTCAGATTTAACACTTTCTATTTTTTCAATTGTCTGGTTGCTAGTTTTGTTCTCTTGTTGTCCACAAGAAATTAGTATTGTCAAACTTAGTATTGTCGCTATTGTTTTCATTGTCTGAGTCGTCTGTTATAATTGCTGCTAATGTCCAAGAGTTTACGCTGTTGCACCAGCAATATACGTAACACGTTTGTTCCACGCAAGGTTTCCTCGAAGGGTATCGGCGGTCCTGTGGGGATCGGTACTGTGCCGGGCGGGAGATGGTGCTTGCGGGGGAGTGCCTGTATTGACGCAACCCAACGGCTCGGCTCATCGAGGCGGTGGTGATGGGGTGGTAGCGGGTAGAACCCGCAGGATAGGCGGCTCAAGGCAGGAACCTTGCGCCAGCGGGGGCGCACCTGCTCTCCGACAAAAAAAATCGTCCGGCCCCGCGCCGATCTGCGGCGCATAGCAAAAATATGCTACCTTTAGCCAGCAACTCCTACGATGCCCATGACCCGCGTATTTATCTCCTACAGCCACGACAGCGATGAACATGTGAGCCGGGTGCGCGCCCTGGCCGAACAACTCAATGAATGGGGCGGCCTGGAGCTGACCCTCGATCTCTGGGAATCGGCCCCGCCACAGGGCTGGACCGCCTGGATGGAACAAAAGATCAAAGCAGCCGACTTTGTGCTGATCGTATGCTCAGCGGGCTACCAGGTAAAAATCGAAGGGCAAGGTGAGCCTTCACACGGCAAAGGCGTAAAATGGGAGGGGCGCATCATCCGCAACCTGCTGTATGCCACCGGCTCGGTGAGCGCGAAGTTTATCCCCGTCCTGCTGGGTGACGCCACAGAAAGCCACCTGCTCACGCCCCTGCTCGACGCCACCTGGTACCGGGCCGATACGGAAGCGGGCTTCGAAAAACTCTACCGCCACCTGACCAACCAGCCCCTGTACCATCGGCCAGCACCCAAAGCCAGGGTGCGCGAGATGCCTCAAGCCAAGCCTGCTGATTCGGCTCCTATGGCTGAACGCCCAGAAGCGGCTGAGGTCCCGCAGGACGCGGATGCCAAGGCTGAAATCCGCCGCCTGATAAGCCGGGGGGAGTTGCGGCTGGCCCTGGAGCGCTTGATGGTGCTCCCTGATGCGCCTCAAAACGAACTTATTCTGTTGCAGGCCCGGCTGAGCAGCCTGGAGCGCGATAAGCGCATGGGCATTAGCACCGCCGAAGAGACCACCCGCATTCACAACCAGATCACCTACGCCCTGCTGGAACTGCTGAACGATCTCCCATGACCCGCGTATTCATCTCCTACAGCCACGACAGCGAGGCACATGTGCAGCAGGTGAGCCAGTTGGCGTACCAACTGGCCGATCTCGGCGGGCTGGACATCAGCTTTGACCTCTGGGACCCCAACCCGCCGCAGGGCTGGACCGCCTGGATGGAGCAGGGCATCCGCCAGGCCGACTTTGTGCTGATCGTCTGCTCGGAAGGCTATTTCGACAAAATCAACAGCGAGTATAAGCCCGACCACGGCAAGGGCGTGCGCTGGGAGGGTCACATCATCCGCAACCTGCTGTATATCAGCGGCTCGGTGAGCGCGAAGTTCATCCCCGTCCTGCCGGAGGGCGGCGATACCCGGCACATCCTCACGCCCCTGCTGGATGCCTCGCAGTACCGTCTGGAGGGAACCAAGCCGCCGCTCGATCTCTATCGTGCCCTGACCGGCCAGCCGGAGCACCTGAAGCCCGCCTTCAAGGCCGAAAAGACCCTGCTGCCCAGCCGGAGCGTGCCCGTGGCAGGTGCCGCCGCCCAGCCCGAGACCTACTTCAACCACTGGCCCCAAACCTCCAGCCTCTTCGTGGGGCGGGAGGCAGAGCTGGCGATGCTCGACGAGGCCTGGGCAGATCCGCAACTGCGCATCGTCTCCTTCGTGGCGATGGGCGGCGCGGGCAAGACCGCCCTGGTGAACCACTGGCTGAGCCGCATGGCGCTGGACAACTACCGGGGCGCGGCGCGGGTCTTCGGCTGGTCCTTCTACAGCCAGGGGGCGGGTGAGGACAAACAAAGTTCGGCGGAGATTTTTCTGGAGGAGGCCCTGCACTGGTGCGGCGAGACCGACCCGCCCAAAGATGCCTGGGCACGGGGCCAGCGCCTGGCCGGGCGCCTGCGCGAGCGCCCCACCCTGCTGCTGCTCGACGGGGTGGAGCCGCTGCAGCACCCGCTGAGCAGCGACCACCACCTCAGCGGCAAGCTCAAAGACCCCGGCCTGGAAAGCCTGCTCACCCACCTGGCCCGACAAGGGCCTGGGCCGGGCCTCTGCCTGCTCAGCACCCGCATCGCCATTCCGCTGCTGGGAGACTTCCCCCACTGCGTGCGGCAGCAGGACCTGGAGCAACTGGACGACCTCAGCGGCGCGACCCTGCTACAGCAACTCGGCGTGCAGGGCAGTCCCAAGGAGCAGCAAGCCGCCAGCCGGGAGTTTCAGGGCCATGCCCTGGCGCTGACGCTGCTGGGGCGCTACCTGGTGCGCCGCCACGGGGGCGACATCCGCCAGCGGCACGAGATCCCACCCCTGGAGCAAGACCGCAAAGACGGGCGCGCCGCCCGCCGCATGATGGCCACCTACGAAACCTGGCTGGCCGACAGCGCCGAGCTGGATTTCCTGCGGCTGCTGGGCCTCTTCGACCGGCCCATGACCCCCGCCGCCCTGCGCGCCCTGCTGGCCGGGCCGGCCATCCCCGGCCTCACCGAGCGCCTGCGCCCGCTCAGCCGCAGCCAGGCCCTCGACCTGCTTGAAAACCTGCGCGACCTCCGCCTCCTCGCCCGGCCGGAAGAAGCTGCCCACAGGCCCGCACTACTGGAGCCGCCCCAGCCCGCCGCCCCAAACTTCGACCTCTCCGGTTCCCTGGACACCCACCCCCTCATCCGCGAGCACTTCGACCAGGCCCTGCAAGCCCAGCAGCCAGCGGCCTACCGCGAAGCCCACCTGCGCCTCTACGAGCACTACCGCAACCTGCCGGACAAGGAGCAGCCCGATACCCTGGCCGAGATGGAGCCGCTCTTTGCCGCCGTGGTGCATGGGGTGAAGGCGGGCAAGGTGCAGGAGGCATATGATGATATCTATTCGAAGCGAATCAGGCGGGGTGACGCCGCCTATCTCACCAGGCAGCTCGGTGCCTCCGCTTCAGAGTTGGGCGTGGTGGGCAGCTTTTTCGAGGTCCCATGGTCCCGGCCGCATCCGGCCCTGACCCGATCCGATCAACTGGTCTGCCTGGGCAATGCGGGCTTCCGCCTCCGGGCCTTGGGCCGCCCGCATGCGGCGGCGGCGGCGATCGCGGCGGCGTTGGAGGAAGGCTTAAAGGATGAAGATTGGGAAAGAGCAGCTGCACGCGCCATCAACCTCAGCGAGCTGCAACTGGCCTTGGGCCGGGTAGCGAAAGCGCTGGAGAGCGCCCATCGCGGTGTGGACTATGCGGACCGGTCGGAGAGTGTGTTTATGCACTTGACGAACCGTAGCAATCTGGCCGAGGCCCTGGCCGCCGCCGGACAGGGCGAGGCGGCGGGGGCGCTGTTCCGCGAGGCGGAGGAGATGCAGCAGGCCCGGCAGCCGGAGTATCCCCGCCTCTACTCCCTGCAAGGCTACCGCTACGCCAGCTGGCTGCTGGAGCAGGGGGCGGTGGGGGAGGCGGCTGAGCGGGCTAGGGAAACGTATTCATGGGTGTCAAAAGCGGGCTGGCTGCTCGACATGTCGCTGGACACCCTCACCCTGGGCCGGGCAGCCCTGCTGCAAGGGGAGCTGCCCGCCGCCCGCCGCCAGCTCGATGCGGCCGTGGCGGGGCTGCGCAGGGCAGGACGAAATGATTATCTCCCCCAAGCCTTACTCGCCCACGCGGCCTGCGCCCGCCTGAAAGGGGACTGGCCGCAGGCGCAAGCCGACCTGCTGGAGACGCAGGAGCTGATCGCGCGCACGGGCTTCCGGCTCTATCTGGTGGACTATCACCTGGAGCTGGCGCGCTGCTGCCGCGCGGGCGGGGCGGGCTTTTCGGCAGCGGAGGCGGATGGGTATGTGGAGGAGGCTGCCCGGCTGGCGGCGGAGATGGGCTACCGGCGGCGGGATGCGGAGATCGCGGGATTGCGGGGGCGGTAGGGGGCGGGCGTATAGGCGCAACCCAGCGGCCCAGGGCGTTGAGATGGGGGTTATGGGGTGGTAGCGGGTGGCACCCGTGGGATGGGCCGCGCAAGGCGGGAGGCTTGCACCAGCCGGGGGGCAAAACCCGTTTTAGCTGTAGTGCATAGTCATCATACTCTCCAAACAACTTCACACGCAAAGTATTCAGCAACAACAATTCTAATTACAATTTGACCCATATCATCTATCGCTATGAATCTATATTGGTCATCTTGAACATCAACCCAATCGTTGACAAGCATTCCAATATTCTGTTGTTCGCCAGTCTCAGAAAGCTGAGTCATTTGTATGACCATTAGCCTTTGCATATTACGGGATCCTATTTCACCAAAAATATATTGAAAGTGAGCTGAGTTAAATGCGTCTTGATTTTCTTGAGGCAGAGATGAAAGATGACCGCACCAAAAATGATCTGGCTGCTCTCGGCAGGGTTGGCTAAGTTCAAAGGCAGCATGCCCTCGTGCAAGTTTTAGCATTACATTATTGATACGTTCAATTTCTGGAATAAATATAATTTGACCATTCACTTCAATTTTTGAATTCTCAATTCGCCGTCGAAGCGCTGGTGAATTTTGCATCATTCTGGCGATTGAAGGACGTTTAATTTTTTCAGGCTCGGTTGAGCCACAAAGAACACTTTCAATTAAACAGGCAAGGTACTGCTCGTCTTTAGAAAAATTTTGATTACAAGTATCACAGCATTCGACTACAGGTAAATTAGTAGGATATGGTTTTTCAATAAGACATTTAGATGGCACATGATCGCGCGTGTCGGCTGGACCACCGCAGTAGACACATCCACGGATCAGTCGACTATCAGCAAGATTGTTTAGTTGGTCCATAGTGTTGCATCTAACGTTTGTGTTTATGCAGTGCGGGGAATAGGAGGGCAAAAAAATGAAGCGCAGCGAAATGTTTTGCCTGACCTGCACGTCTCTGTCCCCGTTACGGAACTAAATTAAGAAATTACTTTTAATACCTACACCAAACCCCCGCATTGCATAAACATTTTGTTGCCAGCAGTTTTTTCAACTGCTCCTATATCTTTTGAAGAAGTCCTTAAAGTCCCAATTTTTCATCCATGTATAATTAAAGTTACAAGAACATAAATGAAAATTGTCGTCAGCATGTCGAAATTTCATAGGAATGTGTCTCATAGAATTGTTGTCTAAAGCCTCACGAATTTTTTCGTGTGCGTGGTCTCCAATATTCTTTTTCTCACCACTTTTAACGTCCACAATTATTGGCGGCTTGTCTACGATTACGCCTTTCAAATATTTATTGAGTTTTATAAATGTGTCAGGTGACCTAAATGTGAACATGATTCTTGAATCGAGTTGTCCTGCTGCAAGGTAATTTGCTTTAATTCCCTCTGAGTCATTAAAATATCGTTGCTCCCACGAATCCTGGTCTTTCCAGTACCATGGATTATTCTTTGTCACCAATAATGGAGGCACCGAAGGTGCTTGCAATAACTCTAACTTCATAACAAATAGAACGGGCCCATATTTGTTTGCTCTTTTGTACTTTTTATGAAGGTCGAGACCATCAAGAAACACATCGTCCCAAACATTGAATTTCTTGTCCTCGCCATCGGATTTTTGTTCCGTCTGTATCAGATTGTTTTTTTCAACATAACTTCTCGAAAGAAGGGCTTTTTGATTTATGAATGTCAAAGAGGTCAATACAGTGTTAGCATGATACAAATATTCAACTCCTTTGTCAGCGAGTATTTGATAAACAATTTTAGGGTTAATATAAAAGTCCTCCATTCATTTGTCCTTATTCGTTAGCTCAAATCTGTCCAGAAAAAATTGCTTGTAACGTCCAAGAGTTTACGCTGTTGCGCCAGCAATATACGTAAACACTTTGTTCTGCGCAAGGCATCCTCGAAGGGCATCGGCGGGCCTGCGGGGTCGGGGTTGTGTCGGGTGGGAGATGGTGCTTGCGGAGAACATCTATATTGCCGCAACCCTCAATACACACTCAATACACACTCAATATACGTCAATATTTCCTTTGTACGCAAGAAACATGCGCTAATTTTATGACAGTGGGCCTGTATTGACGCAACCCAGAGACCCAGGTTGTCGAGGCGGTGGTCGCGTACTGTGGGTAGGACAGGCCATTACCCCCCTCGCCCCCCCAACAACAGCGGGGGCCGCAGCCCCCGCCCTCACTCCCCTCTCATCTCCCGCACCGTTACCACCACTTTCTGTTTCCCTTTGTCCGTGAGAAAGGTTTCCCGCATCTTGATGACGCCGTAGGGCAGTACATCGAAGTAGAGGGAATAGGTCTCACGGGTCACGCCGGCGGGCTTGAAGGTATTGTCGCCGATGTATTCGAGGTTGGCGCCGTAGGGCATGCCGTTTTGCGGATTACCTTTGACCCAGAGCTGGTGGTCCTGGACGAAGAGTTCTGTGCGGTTGTTGGGGTCTTTTTCGTCGGTGTAGGTGCCTTCGAGCAGGCCGAGTACGGGCGGTTCGACGAGGAGTTTGGCGGCCATGCCGACGGTGTAGGTGACTTGTTTGTGGCCGTTGGGCCGGGTTTGTACGTCGAGGATGCGGCGTTTGGCGGTGGGGGAAGAGGCGCTTTCATCTTCTCCGATCCAGGGGTCGCCACTTAAGTAGAGCTGTGTCACCAGGGGCTGGTAACCTTCGGCGGTGATCATCAGGTGGAAGTGCGCGGGGCGGTAGCTTTTTTTGCCTACCTGGTAGGGCACAGGCAGGATGGTCTGGATGGCGTACTGCCCTTCGCGGTCGGTATAGACCGTGCCCCGGTAGCGGAAGTCGGCGGACTCGTTGTCATATACACCCTGGTTGTCGCAGTGCCAGAGTTCGATTTTGGCATTGGGGTAGGGCGTGGTGCAGTCGTCGTGCAGGATGCGTCCGGAGAGTTCGACGGGGGTGCCGGGTTCGCCTTCGATCACGAGGCTGCTCCGCACCGGGCTGCCGGGCCGGTAAAAGGGGCCCAGGATGTCGGAGGTCGTTTCGCAGTCGCCGACATAGCGGGTGCCGTCGAAGTGGATAAAACCCGTGGCGCTGACGGCGATGGCGGAGAGGGCGGTGTTGGTCAAAAACGCTCTTCTTTTCATGTAACTGAGGGTTGAAGTAAACAATAGGGGGTTGGCTGGGTGTGGTATATTTTGATTTGATGGCCCGATCTTGTACTTGTGTCGGCAGCGCCGACACAAGTAAGCGGGTCACACAATCCTGAAATGCTGACATCTGCCTGGAGGTGCATATAATCGTGGGTGAAAGGGAACCTGTTTGCGGGAAAATACGTATTTTTGAGTTAAGAACCGTCATACGATCCTTATGACCATTACCTCCCTCAGCCAACTCGATCCTGACGGTACCTATACCTACGCTGACTACCTGGACTGGCAGTTTGAGGAGCGGGTAGAATTGTTGCGCGGTAAGATCCGTCAGATGTCTGCGCCCAATCGCAGGCACCAGGATATTAGTGGTAAAATACAATACGCGCTCATGACCGCTTTGCTCAAAAGCCCTTGCAAAGTGTACAATGCCCCCTTCGACGTGCGCCTCACCCGCATGCGCGAAGACAAAGATGTGATCACCGTCGTCCAGCCTGACCTCTGCGTCATTTGTGACCGCTCCAAACTGGACGACCGCGGCTGTAACGGTGCCCCCGACCTGATCATCGAAATCCTCTCGCCAGGCAACAGCCGCACCGAGATGAAAGACAAGTTTGAACTCTACCAGGAGGCCGGGGTGCTTGAATACTGGATCGTCTCACCCGCAGACAAAACGATCCGGGTCTGGCTCCTCAACGACCAGGGCTTGTACGTCAGCTACCAACCCAAAGTGGAGGGGGATATGGTCACTACGTCCATCGTACCGAATCTCGCGGTGGATGTGACGGAGGTGTTTGAGGATTGATCCTCCTGGTGCCAGCGGGATGCATGTGATGAGCGGTTTAATGAAGGTGAAAAGAAAAATATGCGTTTTGGCCGGATATAATGTTACATACTCAGCCAAAACTACTATTTTTGAGTGAGTTTTGGCCGAATATAATGTTGCATACGCAGCCAAAACTATCTTTGGGAAACGGCTTTTGGCTACATATATGGTTCTATGCATCAGTTGATCGGACGAAAACCGGAGATTCAAGCCCTGAACGATGCTATGGCATCGCCGCAAGCCGAGCTGATCGCCGTATATGGGCGAAGGCGGGTCGGAAAAACCTACTTGATTCGTACGGTCTATGGCCCACATACGGTGTTTGAGATTTCGGGTATCAAAAACGCAACACTCGCCGGGCAGCTTGAAAATTTCAGCGAAACCCTTTCCCTTCGTCTCAATCCGGAGTTGCCGATGGCCATTCCGCGCAGTTGGTTGCAGGCCTTTCGGATGCTGATTCATTTTTTGGAAAGCCAGGCCGTAACAGGGCAAAAGCAGGTTGTGTTTTTTGATGAATTCCCCTGGTTTGATACGCCCAGGTCCGGTTTTTTGTCGGCTTTTGATCATTTTTGGAACAGTTGGGCGTCTCGCAACCCCAATATGGTAGTCGTGATTTGTGGCTCGGCGGCCTCCTGGATGATTCAGAATGTGGTGCGCAACAAAGGGGGCTTGCACAACCGGCTTACGCAACGCATCCGGCTCATGCCTTTTAACCTGTACGAAACAGAGCAGTTTTTGCACGCCAGACATATTCACCTCGACCGCTATTCCATCCTGCAACTGTACATGGCCATAGGGGGGATCCCACAATATCTCAACGGTATCCGCCCCGGTGACAGCGTGGCACAAGCGATTGACCGTCTGTACTTTACACCCGATGGCTGGCTGAGCGATGAGCACCGAAACCTGTACGCGGCCTTGTTTGAAAATGCCGACAAACACCTCGCCGTTGTCCGCGCACTGGCTGAAAAACCTTCCGGCCTGACCCGCACCGAAATACTCGAAGCTTGTGGGATACTCTCCGGCGGCAGTGCCACGAAAGTTATAGAAGAACTCGCGGAATCGGGTTTTATCCTCGGGTACACTCCGTTTAACAAAACCACCAAAGATACCCTCTTTAAGCTGGGTGATGAGTATTCTCATTTTTACTACAAATTTGTTGAAGGCAGCAAAGCGCTGGGGCCTGGTGCCTGGCTGTCCCGGTCTTCCGGCGCTTCATGGGTAAGCTGGAGCGGTTTCGCTTTCGAAAACCTTTGCCTGAAACACGTACCACAAATCAAAAAAGCGCTTGGCATTTCCGGCCTTTATACAGAACAATCGCCCTGGCGATTTGTCGCCAAAGAACCCGGCGAAGAGGGCGCACAAATTGATCTGTTGCTTGACCGGAAAGACAATTGCATCAACCTCATCGAAATCAAATTTTCGGGCGATGTTTTCACCATTGATAAAAAGTATGCTGCCACGTTACGCACCAAAAGGCGCGTGTTTATCGAAAAAACAGGTACCCGCAAATCAGTTTTTTTCACGCTGCTCACAGCCTTTGGCGCAAAATCCAACGAACACTACCTCGGTGTGATTCAAAACCAGATCACGATGGATGCCCTGTTTGAGGCTGTGTGAGCAGCTCGGTCGCTCACCTTCTCCCGGCACTGGTTTTTATCCGTGACAGAAAAGCTATGACGTCTTTTAAAAAATCGTCAGGACGCTCATACTTTAACGCATGGGATGTGTTATACTACTTTCTTTTGATCGTGTACATCCCTTCATCCGCATATTGACACGCTGCTTTGAGTTGGCTTTCAAACGCTTTGGCGTTTTCTGCATCGCCTTTTTGGGCATACGCCAGTGTCAACGCCTGAAGCACATACGCACTTTGGGGAAATCTGTTGAGCAATTCCTGGTAGGTTTCAATGGCCTTGTCCCATTTTCCCGCTTGCTCGTAGGCGCGTGCGATGCTCATGGCCACAGGCCGGGCATATAACGGTGGCTCACCGTAGCCCAGTTCTGTTTCATTTTTCTGCGCTTTCGCCAGCAACTCTGTAGCCTGTACAAAGTTGCCCTGATGGCTGGCTATGGAGCCCTGCAACTCTAAACTGGCTGTGTTTAAGGTATTTTGATAGCCCCAGGAAAAACGATCAAAGGGTTGGTTTAAGGAGTTTTCCGCTCCCGACTGCTTTTCATTTCGCCAGAGTATGGCATCCAACCCATTTGAATATTGTATCGCGTCGCTGACCTTGTTTTTCTCAAGGGCATCCATCCCTTTGGCAAAAAGGGTCAGGCCCTTTTTAAATTCCATGCTGGCCACACTAAAAATGCTGTCATGATTTGTGACTTTTTCAAGTTGAGCCACCGCTCTGTCCCAATGGCCAAAAGCCATTTCCATTTTGGCGGGTGCGAGTATGCCCTGGTTAAAAAAAGTGCCGTCATACAGGTCTTTCCTGGCTTTGTCGGCTTTCATGTTCTTCAGCTTTTCAGCATACAGAAGTGCCTCACGGTACCGGCCATCGTGGACACAGTTGTTGATTAAATAGTTGATATTGTGGATGTAATTCCAGTTGTCCACCTCCTGGATCCCCTCGTTTTTCATGTAGGCTGAATCTACCCGTACGGCCGCCACAAAAGCATCGTGCGCCCGTTGGTAGTCGCCGACCCGGTTGTAAATATGGCCCGGCATGTGGACAATATGCCCCGAGCGGGGCGCCAATGCCGTCAACGCATCAGCACTCGCCAGGGCGCGCTCCGGACAGCAATGCTCCATGACGTGAATCCAATAGTGGTGAAAAGCATGGTTTTGGGGGGCAATGCGTTGTACCTCTCTGAGCAGAAGTTCGCTGTACATTTGTCCCTCGTTGGGGTTCATGTCGGTATCAAAACCGCTCATGTTGCCCAGGGCTAAAAATAATTTAGCATCCACATCTTCGGGAAATTTATAGATAATCACTTCATATTTTTTGACGATCTCGGGATAGGCTTTTTCCTGGAGCGAATCGCCCAGCAGGGCTATTTCGGCATATAGTTTCTCGTGCTCATTGGCGGTTTTGATCAGCTTTTTTAATTGAGCAACTGCCATTTTTTTCTGATACATGAGTACGCTGTCCTCATCGGGACCGGGGGTTTGGAGCAGCCCCCAATAGGGCATAATCGCCGTTGAGTCGTGCCGGATGGCTTCTTTAAAGGCGCGGTAGGCTTCAAAATCCCAAAAATCGTGCAGGAGGTTCAGCCCCTGGTTAAAATAGGCCTGCGTTTTTTCGGATTGGGTCACAATCTTCATATCCGACTGCCCGATGCCGGTCATCAATTGGGGCGCTGGCAGGTTGTGGATATAAAAATTCTGGGCCCTCGATGCCTGCATGTGGGCAAGGTGGTTATGGCTGTGCGAGGCGGTTGCTTGTGTATCGTCCACATGATGGTCATGCTGGGCGAAACAGCGGGTGGATGACAACAGGATCAATCCGAGGAGGGGAAAAAAGCAGCGTTTGTTTTTCATTGTTACAAGGGGTTAGGTGTGTAATATACTCAGCATAAGGGAAATAGCACCTGTTCAGGCAAACCAAACCTAAACTCAAATCTGGCCGCCTGAGCAGGTGCCGGGAGAAGGTGTGTGTAGCAACTGGTCACGGGCCGCAGGTAAGAACAGGCAGCCCAGCCTGCCTGCGTTGATTCACCGGCGTGGCTGTTTGCCAAGCAAAAAATGCCTATATTCGCGGGTGTGTCATCAACCTTGGATGTTATGCCCATTACTTCGCTCGATCAACTAGATCCTAACGGTACCTACACCTACGCTGACTACTTGCTTTGGCAGTTTGAGGAGCGGGTAGAATTGCTGCGCGGTAAGATTCGTCAGATGTCTGCGCCTTCGCGAAGACATCAGGATATTAGTCGCAATTTATCCGTCTCACTTGGGAATGCTTTGTGGAAAACTACCTGCAAAGTTTATGTTGCTCCTTTTGATGTACGGCTTGCGCGTAAGCGTGAAGATAAAGACGTGATCACCGTCGTCCAACCCGATCTCTGTGTCATTTGTGACCGCTCCAAGCTGGATGACCGCGGCTGCAACGGTGCTCCCGACCTTATCGTCGAAATCCTCTCCCCAGGCAATAGCCGCACCGAAATGCGCGACAAGTTTGAACTCTACCAGGAGGCCGGGGTACTCGAATACTGGATCGTTTCACCCACTGAAAAAACCATCCAGGTCTGGAAGCTGAACGAACAAGGTTACTATATCGGTCTCCCGCCTGTAGTGGAAGGTGACCTGCTCAGCACACCCATTGTTCCGAATCTGGCGGTGAATGTGACGGAGGTGTTTGAGGATTGATCACCCGCTGCATACGGGCCTGTACACAAGGCGTGACACCTGCGCCAGCGGAGAAATCAGGTATCGGGGCAACCGTCGGCCGCCCCGACCCCGGACCGTATTTATTCCCTGGGGGTTACCTGCACCTGACACAGTTTCCACTGGCCATTTTCTTTCACGGCCAGGTGGTCAAAGGAGCCATGAAACACCTCTGTTTGGCCCGTTGTTTTGTCGGTCATCGTTTGGGTAAAATCACCTGTAAACCGGGCTTTCCCATTAGGCAACCAGGTACCTGCACAGTTGGGGGCAAATTCGAGGGTTCCGGTCGTGGTTTCCAGGGTTTTTTTCAGACTTGCTTCGACCGCTGCACGGGTTCGGGTTGAGGTACTGCCGTCTTCGGCTTGTACATAGGTTACGTTTTCGCTGTACAGGGCAGCCACCGCAGCAGCATCACCCCGCTCAAAGGCGGTTTTCCAGGCGTTACCGAGTGCCAGCATTTCAGCAGTGGCATCTTGTGCGCGGGTGCTGAGTGCGGCGCAGAGGAGGACAGCCAAAAAAATGAGATTTTTCATTGGGAGTTGAGTGTAAAAGGGTTGTAAACAGGTGTAGGGTGTGGGTGACATGAGCGGCCGGGATAGTATGGGCGTGGCCCTATGCCACGCCCATGCTACATCGCCTAACCTTCCTTTTTGTCGTCGTTGCTTATGTCCCGGATCGTCAGCCATTTCCCGTTGCGTTTTTCCCATACGGCCATATATTTACCCGCATAGATCACCTTGCCGGTACTGTCTGTGACCGTTGTTTTTCCGACTTCTGTCACGCGGTTTTCGTCGCCGTACAAGTCTAAGGTTTCGAAGGTGGTCTTTGCTTTTACTTTGCGTTTGGCCATCTCCGCTTCCACGCCTGTTTGGATAGCGGCTTTGCCCACGAGCATCGGCTGGTCGTCGTTCATGCTGATGGCGTCGTCGGCATAAAAGCCCACAATGGTGGCGACATCTTTGGCATTAGAGGCAGCAGCCCAGGCATCTTCTATGGCTCTTATTTCGGCCTTGATCTTCGTGAGATCAGGTTTGGGCGCGTCCTGTGCCACGGGGTTTGAGGCCGGTGTGGGTTGGCAGGCGGCCAGGATCAGCGCGCCGAGAAGGGTGAAAAAAGCGGTGTTACGCATGGTGAATGTGTAGTTCGTTACGTGAAAAAAAAAGAAACGAGGGGAGCGGCTGGCTTAGAGCTTGTCCATTTTTTCTTTGCTGAACGTGAAGGCAGGATTGAGCTGAAAAGCTTTTTGGTAGCTGGCTTTTGCTTTTTCTTTGTCGCCCTTAGCTGCGTATCCATCGCCGAGGCTGTCGTAAGCATTGGCAGAAGCCGGATGCAGGGTCGTGTTCATGGTAAAAAAGGCAACAGCCTGGTCGTATTGTTTGGCTTCCAGGGCCTTGTACCCTGCCATGTTCATGTCCCATTCGAAAAAAGTATAACCCTTGGGGTTGTGTTGCTGCAAGGCCTTAAACTGCGCCTCGGCAGCAGGGACACCACTTTTCTCGGCAGTCTCCACGATCAGATGGGTTCCGGAGGGAGTGGCTTCCATCACCTCCGCCAGTTCGATGACGGCGACCAGGTAGTCTCCTGCTTCTTTCCGGGCAGGGTGGTCAGCGGGCAGCAGGCTTTTGGGCGCTTCCTCGCGGTATTTACTGCCTTGTTTCATCTGCATGAGCAGTTCTTCGCGGGCTTTGTCAATGGGATCAGCCGCTGTGCCCACCGTTTCATGGACATAACAACCCATCTCGCGGGAGGAAAAAATGACCTTACCGGCGTTGTCCGTCACCTCGACATGGAGGAGTACCTCCTGGCCGGTGGCAGGCGCAGGCCCGGTACCGGCTTGCAGGATCGTGTACTTCACTCCGGAGCGGGAGACGCCACTTTGGGCGGAGAGGGTCAGGACGCTGAGGCATGCCAGCGTGCAGGCAAAAAACAGTTTGGACATCATGTGCGTGTGTAATGCGTGTTAAAAAAAAATAGGAAAGTGAACGGAAGGGCTTCAGGCATAACCCGAAGCCGGGTATGGCAGGTGATCAGGGCTGGCGGCGGACGATCCGCTGGCCGCAGTACCGGCAGAAGGTCAGACGTGGGACCGGGTATCCGACTGTCCGGGTGAGGTCCGGAAATTCTGCATCGGCCTGGTGGTAATGTTGAGGACACCAGCGGTCTCCGGTCGGCTGGGACGGGCCTTGTGAAAAAATCGCCGCCCGTTGTGTGACGGTACAACTGCTGCCGGCCATACTCAGTCCCAGCAGGACCAGCCCCAGGGCCGTAAACCGGCGGCGGTTGCGGGTTTTGGGGGGGCTTGTCTGGATAAGGGTCCTGCACAGGTGCCCTATGCAGACGATTACCAGCAGGGTCACTGCCACACCCAGGCCCAGGAGTACGCCATTGACCAGGGAAAAGGTAGTGTAGGCGTACGCCATATCAGCTTGTTCCAGGTCAGACAGGTAGGCAGGAACCTGGGCGGCCAGGGGCGTGGTGTTTGTCAGGATACATGCTCCTATGAGGCAGGCGGTGCGATGGAAGGCTGTGTTTCGTTTCATACTGTGGTGTTGTTTGATGAAACGAAACTATATCCTTGCTGCGGCCTAAGTATGTCCTATTGTCCGAGTGACGGGTTTGCCTGACCGAGTATGGGGCATATCTGACCGAATGAAACGCCTGAAATGTCCGGGCCTGCCGGGATCTATCGGGCCGCCTGCCCGATGTTGTCAAACAATACCTGGTGCAGGCGCCTGAATACACGCCGCATCAGCCATTTGACCGGGAGCGGGGTCCGGAATCGGACAGATTCGCTGACGACAGTTCCCCCGGAGTCGGTTGTTATCACAAATTTCATCTCAATATGGGTCACACCCATAACCGTCGCCTGCATGAGGACCGTTTGAGCGGCCGGGTCTGATATAAGGGAGACCGGATAGGTAAAAGAAACCGGGATAAACCCCAACTGCAAGGTCTCATATACCTGGTACCTGCCATTACCCTGAGGGGCAATCCGTGAGATGACAGGATGCACCGAGGCAAATAGTTGCATATCTGTCAGATACTCAAATACGAGCGCGGCAGGTGCCTGTAACCGGAATATCAGTTCCATGAATATTATGGATTTATGTTGCTCATAATCAGGTGAGTATAGGCTATAGGGCCGTATCCTGCTGCCCCGTCCGGAGAATTTTGTCCATTTTGCGGCCCTTGGCGAGTTCATCCACCAGTTTGTCCAGGTATCGTGCCTGCCTGGTGAGGGGATTTTCGATGTCTTCTACCCGGTACCCACAGATCAGGCCCGTAATGTAGCGGGCATTTGGGTGCAGGGTTGCTCCCTCAAAAAAAGCCTCAAATGTCACCTTTTTTTCGATAAGCTCCTGTATATCAGCCTCGTTGTATCCGGTCAGCCACTCGATGACCTGGTGTAATTCAGCTTTTGTCCTGCCTTTTTTTTCGACTTTGGTGACATAGTGCGGATACACGGAGCCAAATATCATGTTGGCAATACGCGCATCGTGGTTATGGGGTTTGTTCATAACGTGCAGATATTCAGGTGAAAAATGCCTCAGGCAAGATACGCATGTGGCGGAGCTTGTACAAATGAAGCAAATGAAAGCCCAAGCCTGCCCGTCATGATACTTCTATGTAAGCGATAAGGTCTTTATTTTAATATGATGCGGGGGGAGGTGATCCCATTTTTTAGCTGCGCTGCAATCCTGAGCGCTCTTTCTATTCTGTTGCTGCTGGACTTGACCTGAGTTACCAGGTAGATCAGACCTCGTTGGTTACCCGCTGTCAGGCGGTGAAATGCGGCATCGGCTTCTGGATCTGTATTGAGGACTTCTTTCAACTCATCTGGCATCGTAAATTGATATTCAGAGGTATCTGCTGTAAATGTAGCAGTCACTTCTGCGCCTTCCTGCAGGTTGAGCTTTTGGCAGATAGCAGAGCCGATGTTGATAAAATAGCCTCCTTCCTTTTTAGGCATAATGGCGCAGTGAAATGTTATCTGATCATTCAGCCTGCATACAACCCGCCTGGTTTCCTGTGCAGTAAAGTATGAAGCCGTAATCGGGTCAAGCACGATATAATGCATCCCGCTGCTGAATTTTTTGAGGATAAAGGCGTCACCCATAAGGTCAGATGGTCTGTGTATGATGTTTCTGCTTGGAAATACACTCCTTCCCGGCAAAAATGTTTGATTCATACCGGGTTTTTAAGTACATTGCTTAATAAGGACACTACTTTTTGGTTACCGGCATGTATGAAACTCTCGAAAAACAAGGTGGCTCCGGCCGCCCCGGACCTCACACCTGAGGCCTCCCTCAAAACCCTGGTCGAAAACCGGACAATTTACAACCTGGAGAGCTGTGAGCTGAACTTGTTTGAGACCTACCAGGCTTCCGAGCTGGTGCCGCTGCGGTTTAATGACCTGGTGGTGACAAGTATGCTGCGTGGCAAAAAAATCATGCACCTCTTCGGGCAGCCCGGATTTGAGTATCTCCCGGGCGAGTCGGTGATCATCCCGCCCAATGCACTCATGGAGATTGATTTCCCGGAGGCACAGGAGCAAAACCCCACCCAGTGCCTTGCCCTGGCCATTGACAGCCATAAGATTGATTCGACCCTGGCTTTTCTCAATGAAAAATATCCCAAGGATAGCCGGAATGACTTCTGGCAGCTTGATATGCGCAATTATTTCTTCTACAACCACGAAGAACTCGCCGCCACCATCAACAAACTCATCCAGGTCTGCCAGAGTACCACCATCACCAAGGACATCATGGCCGATCTCACCCTGCAGGAACTGCTGATACGGCTCATCCAGTCGCAGACCCTCCAGGCCCTGGATACGCAGGGGGTTGCCGAAAAAAGTCCTGTGCTCTCACAGGTCATCACCCTGATCCGCAAGCATATCGGTGACCGGATAGACATCAAAACCATCGCCAAAGAAGCCGGCCTGAGCCAGGCCTCACTGTACCGGCTGGTCAAACGGGAACTGGGTATCAGCCCGGTAGAGCTGGTGCTCTCCGAAAAAATCAAACTGGCCAAACAACTCCTCAAGGACCACCGGATTTATGTGAAAAATGTGTCTTTTGAGGCGGGATTTGAAGACTGCAATTATTTTATCCGGGTATTCAAACACTTCGAAGGCATCACACCCCGTCAGTACCAGCAGTTGCAAAACAAAGACCTGCACCAGTCCTGACTATACATCCGCATACTGCAAGGGGGCGAGCTGGCTGAGCTCAGCCTCCTCAAACATCCGCGACTGGGTCAGAAACCGCAGGCCCATCGGGATTTCGAGCGAAAAACTCGATCCCCGGCCCGGCGCTACGTGGATATGCAGCTGGGTATATTGCCAGTATTCAAACTGGTCTTTGCTCATCCAGAAGGGGCAATCCTCGATACTGCCCAGGCAAACATCACTGCTGCCGACCTTAAAATCACCGGCTTCAAAACACATAGGCTGCGAACCGTCACAGCAGCCGCCGCTCTGGTGAAACATCAGCGGCCCAAACCGCGCCTGTAATTGCCGGACGACAGCTGTTGCCTCGTCGCTGATCGTGACTCTTGGGATCATGGGGTAGGGGTATTGTGGGTGAATATAAGCAAAAGTTCCTGCAATCCCCGCACGGAGGCGTTGCAGGAACCTGCTGTGATCAGAAGGACTTAGAAAAAGCCCAGCTTACTTTTGCTGTAGGAGATCAGCATGTTTTTGGTCTGGCGGTAGTGGCCCAGCATCATCTTGTGGTTTTCGCGGCCAAAACCTGACTTTTTGTACCCGCCAAATGGCGCATGTGCCGGGTAGGCATGGTAGCAGTTGACCCAGACACGGCCGGCCTGGATGGCACGGGGTACCTGATACAGCTCGTGAGCGTCGCGGGTCCATACGCCTGCACCCAGGCCATAGAGGGTATCATTGGCGATTTCGATGGCTTCTTCGGTCGTTTTGAAGGTCGTAACACAGACCACCGGCCCAAAAATTTCTTCCTGGAAGATGCGCATTTTGTTGTGCCCCTTGAAGAGGGTGGGCTGGATATAATATCCGCCTCCCAGCTCGCCATCCAGCCGCTGTACATCCCCGCCGGTGAGGAGTTCGGCACCTTCTTCCTTGCCGAGTTTCAGGTAGGACTGGATTTTTTCGTACTGGTCGTTGGAAGCCTGAGCGCCCATCATCGTCTCTGAGTCGAGCGGGTGGCCCATTTTGATGGCTTTGGTGCGCTCGATCACCCGGCTCATAAAGGCGTCGTAGATGCGCTCATGCACGAGAATCCGCGAGGGGCAGGTACAGACTTCGCCCTGGTTGACGGCAAACAGCACAGCGCCTTCAATCGCCTTGTCGAGGAAGTCGTCATCGGCGTCCATCACGGAGGGGAAGAAAATATTGGGTGATTTACCGCCCAGCTCCATGGTGACCGGGACCAGGTTTTCAGACGCATACTGCATGATCAGGCGGCCGGTGGTGGTCTCTCCGGTAAAGGACACCTTGGCTACGCGGGGCGACTGGGCCAGGGGCTTGCCTGCCTCAGGGCCAAAGCCGGTGACAATGTTCAGCACGCCGGGCGGCACTACGTCCTTGATCAGCTCCATCAGGCAGAGGATGGAAGTGGGGGTTTGTTCGGCAGGTTTTACAATGGCCGTGCAGCCCGCAGCCAGGGCAGGGGCAATTTTCCAGGTGGCCATCAGCAGCGGGAAGTTCCAGGGAATGATTTGCCCTACCACGCCGATGGGTTCCGGCAGACAAATGCTGACCGTTGTCTCATCGTGCTCGGAAATGCCGCCCTCTTCGGCGCGGATGACCCCGGCAAAATAGCGGAAGTGGTCGATACAGAGCGGCAAATCTACCGCCATCGTTTCCCGGACCGGCTTTCCGTTGTCAATGGTATCCACAATAGCCAGGTATTCGAGGTTTGCCTCCATGATATCGGCAATTTTATTGAGGATGCCAGCCCGATACGTAGGGGAGGTCTTGCTCCAGGTAACAAAAGCCTTGTGGGCAGCATCGAGGGCCAGTTCGATGTCTTCTTTGCCTGAGCGGGCAGCCTGGGTAAATACTTTGCCGTCTATGGGACTGGAATTGTCAAAATATTCCCCTTTGACCGGAGGAACAAACTGCCCGCCGATGAAATTTTCGTAGCGGGGCTTAAAGGCAGGACGCTGGTACAGCATAATGTCGCGTAATTAGTAGTATGTATGCAAGTTACAGTCCCGATACCCGGAGGGGGTAGAAGGATTTATTCAAATGATAGCATTATCTGTTCAGCCCGCACGCAACTATCGGCACCGGATGCAGCGTTAGCGAGGATACCTGCGTCTGATGTCAACAAGCGGTGCGCTGCCCAATCCCCCCAAAAGCGACGCTACTTATTGTATGTTTACACCTTATATTCCCGCAAATGAAAAAGATCCTGTCTCCCCTTATCCTGTTGATCATGAGCAGCTTACTGCTCACCTCCGGGTGCGAAGAAAAGCCCCTGCCCGTATTTGATTTTGCCGAAATCCAGGCCTGCCACCGGCAAAACAACTTTGACGAAGCCGCTATCCGCAACCAGCTTACCGGCACCTGGACCTGGGCCTATGTCTATCAGATCGGTCGTGCCACCGGCCCGGTCGGCAGCTACACCGAGTATACAGGCATGGTCCTCTCCTTTTTGCCGGACAGCACCGGGATGTACACCGCCCCGGATGGCAGTACCCTGGCATTCACCTGGGACATCGCAGAAAGCAGCGGAAATTATTATACCATCCAAACCAATGTATTTGTACCGCAGATCCATGGGGCTTTGTGGTTTTGTGACGGCGTCATGATCTGCAATGCCGCTATTTTTGGTGGGGAGGATACGTATTTTGTGAAGGAATAATAAATGCGCACAGCCATCCTGCGCAGATGGGCTCATCCCCAACAGTCCTTTGATGATGTGTAGACTGGTAGCAGGTATATGATAAATAGTTAAATTACATAAAACGATAAAAAATAATTTTTTTATCGCGCCTAACCGGAGGTTGCTCAATCTCGTAACCTTTGTCTGCCTACCTTACAAAATGATTGCCTCTCCATTGTCTGAGCGGTCGTGATGGTTATATTTCCTGATAATCAAGCAGGTAAGTTACAGGTATGCGCTAAGGTGGACCTGCGCTAACACTTCTCTCCGAAGTACCCAACGAGTATGCACTTTTTTGCGTATTTCTTGCTGAATCCCTGCCCCTAACCCCTGCCCCTGATATGCGTATCCTGCTTGTTGCTGCCTTTTTCCTGCCCCTGCTGCTGCCTGCACAGATCTGTAACCCATCCGGAAACCTGATGATTTTTTCCAACTATGAGGGTGGTGTGCTGAATATCAATGTGGATCAGAATATACCCAATCTCCGGCTGGGGATATGCACCTATGAGGCGGTCGAGATCAACGTTAGCGGCCCCTTTGCCGGGAATGTTACCGGGGTCATCTATGCGGGATTTAACTCGCCGGGCAATACCAACTGCGGGGGCACCACGCCCACAACGGTACTTAATGGCGTACCTGCTTCGCTGTTTACCCTGTATTCCAGTACGACCAATAACATTGCCCAGGCGACGCACCTGGGAGAACCCTTTTTTCCGGGTTTCCCTCCGCTGGTCAATTGTATGACCGGAGCTGAAGGGACCTGCAACAGCTCTAATCAGGGCGGCGGAAACTCGGCTCCCCAGATTGTGCAGTTTTTCCTTTCGGAATTCGGACCCGGAACCGCCTTGCGGGGGCATGTGATAGATTATAGCTGTTTTACAGGCACGTACAATATCAGCGCAGGAGGCAACTGCTGTCTCGAAGCGCCCACCACGCCCCCCAATCCGATTTATACCGGGGGCAGCACCTACAATTTTATCACAGCCACCGATACGAATCTCTGTGCGGGGCCGGTTACGATTGACCTGTCTTTTTATCAGGTGCTTGTGCAGCCTCCGGCCTATACCGGGTACGTATGGAGCAATGGCGCAACAGGCCCGGTCGTTACTTTCAGCCAGCCGGGTACCTATTCTTTTACGGTGAGTGACTACTGCCACGGGGCCTGGTCCTACTTCCTTACTGATACGATTGTGATTGAAGCCTGTTGTGTAGCCCCTCCGGCACCTCTGCTCAGCGGGGATACTACCTATTGCGCGGGTGAAATCCCTACCGCCCTCCTCGCCACTGCCCAGAACGGCGGCCCGCTGACCTGGTACAGCGATGCTGCCCTGAGTCAGGTCGTGGCCAGCGGGAACAGTTTTGTACCTCCATCTGCTACAGGAAGTTATGTCTTTTATGTAACCGAAAGCAATGGCCCTTGTGTGAGCCCTGCCCGCAGCATTTCGGTAAATATTTTCCCCAATCCCATCGCCGATGCGGGCCCTGCGCAGCGTCTGTGTGAAGGCGGCCCCGGGGTTAGCCTCAGCGGATCAGGCGGCCAGACCTATGTATGGAGTCCTGCAGCCCCTTTATCCAATGCAGGTATTGCCAGTCCCCTTGCAACGCCTGCCGCAAGCACCCTCTTTACCCTCACCGTAACCGATGCCAATGGTTGCAGCGACAGCGATACGGTCTCTGTAACGGTGATTCGCCGGCCTTTGGCCGCTGCCGGAGATGACCTTGTGGTCTGCGAAGGCGGCAGTGTACAACTTTCGGCCAGCGGTGGCAGCCAGTACAGTTGGTCGCCCGCCTTCGGCCTGTCCAACTCCCTCATTCCCAATCCCATAGCTTCCCCACCGGTAACTACGCAGTATGTGGTTACGGTAACCCAGGACGGCTGTCCGGATACGGATACCGTGAATGTGCGGGTAGAACCTGCCCCGCGCTTGCAAGTGGGCGGGCCCTATGAGATTTGTGAAGGCGAATCGGTGCTGCTGGAGGCAGGCGGAGCCGTCAGCTATTCATGGAGCCCGGCAGACGGCCTCTCGAATCCGGCCATTGCTACTCCGCTGGCTTTTCCGCAGGTGAGCACCCGCTACCTCCTGACGGGCAGGTCGGCCGCAGGCTGCGAGGCGCTTGACACCGCAGAGGTGCAGGTGTTGTCTGTGCCTGAAACCCGTATCAGTGGGGAAAGTGAAGTGTGCCGCTGGCAGGAACTGCGTCTCAGTGCTACCGGAGGCACATCCTTCCGCTGGAGCACGGGCGCTACAGGGCCAGAGATTTCCCTTTTCCCGATGGCTGATATGTGGGTCTATGCAGTGGCTGCCAATGGCAGATGTGAAGGGAATATTGACTCGGTATGGGTGCGTGTCAGGCAGCCCCAGGCCGCATTTTCCGTTCCTGCTGCGAGTGGGTATGCGCCATTTACCGTACAGCCGGTCAATACCAGCACGGAGGCTGATACCTGGCTCTGGCTGTATGAACCCAGCCAGCGACGCACAGAGAAAAATCCCGAACTGATATTCCAGGCACCAGGCGAGTATCTTCTTACCCTTGTGGCCTATGACAATCAAGGATGCTCAGACACAGCCACCCAACAGATTCTGGTTGAGGGAGTTACCCTTTTTGTACCCAGTGGATTTACCCCCAATGGAGACAGTTTTAATGACCTTTTTCAGATCGGTCACTACGGTATCGCTGACATAGATATACGCATTTTTAACCGCTGGGGTGTCACTGTCTTCCAATCCGGCGATCCTGGTTTCAGTTGGGATGGCACCTCCGGCGGGCAGCGTTGTCCGGAGGGGGTCTATGTTTATGTGATCCGCGCGCGTGGAGAAAACGGGCGCACCTACACACGGGAGGGGAGTATCACGCTGATCCGCTGATGATGTTGGGTGGTTTGCCGCCCGGCTTCATCGTAACCGGGACCAGGTTTTCAGACGCATACTGCATGACCCGAGATACCCTGGCTCCACGGGGCGACTAGGTCAGGTGCCGCGCATCACAGCGCCGGAAGTGCCAGATCCATCTGCATCACAACCCAAAAACCTGCCTCTCAGGAGGCAGGCATCGTCGCGCACGATCCCGGATGAGACCGCCGCTTACTTCCCGCTGACGCTTTTTTGGATATAAGCGCCGACGGCTGCAGAAAGCCCGGACAGCACATAGTCTATTCCGTCAGCGGAAATGACGTTTGTCTCTGGCTTCTTTTTATTATGGTCCCGGAAGGGCTGGCCATCCATCCCAAAATAATACCGGGCACCGGCATAAAAAACGCCTTTGGAATACAACGCTGCATCCTCCTTACCAGCCGGAAGCGGGATGGGATTGGGACCAAACAAGGTCAGGTTGACATTGTGCAGCATATTTTTGTCGTCATTGGGGCGGGTATGGGTAAAATACACCACCGCGACTGCATCCACACCCAGCAGCTTGCAGAGGTCGTGTCCGAGGGCTTCCGTCATCTTGGGGTCCTTGCGGAACTGCTGCACCTTCACGTCCACGACTTTGCCTTTTTTGCCGACAAGGCCCGTTTTGGTGTAGTTGGCATACGGCTCATTTTCAATGTCACAGACAATATACCCCTCCGGATACCCATACAGGACCTGAAGGGCGCGGCTGCCGAAGTTGGTCCAGAACTCGGAGGTTTGTGAATGCGAAACCGTAAATGCCTGATAAGCAATACGTTTTGCTTCTGTGTCCAAAAACTGATCCGGGGTGAGCAGGTCCATGCCATAGGTCGCGAAGGTGCTTTTCATACCGGCAAGTCCTTGGTCGTAAAACATCGCCGCAATGTCTCCGCCGTTTCCGGCACTGCGGGTGGTGGTGGTCGTCGTGGTATAAGCACCGGCTGTGATTTGGCTGACGCGGGTCATGCCAGGATCAAAGCCGTAGAAAGAAACCAGGGCTACCCGTCTGGGCGGCTGGGCCAGGGCAGAGAGGTTGGCGGAGTAACCTTTGCCATTTTTGGCTTTGCGGCCCTCGACCGGAAAGTCGAGCTGGGCCTTACTGGCCGCCACCTTCGCATTGGGGACCAATTTGGGGATCTGAGATTGTGCCAGGGAGTGGCTGGCAGCGCCGCAGAGCAGCGCCAGGGTGAGCAGTGAAAACAGTACGTTACGCATGGGAAGCAGACATTACAGGTGAAACCAATGTATTCCCTGAGGTTTTTTTTCGCTCAGGAGAATACCCCAAAGTTCTTTCGGGGAGCTGGTTTTCACCATCGGGCAGGCACCGGATTTTTCTCAGGTGTTCACCTGAGGGGCCGCCTTCGCCACCTTCTTTTTTCCTATTTCCCGCCTTTGACCAGTACAAAAAATACAGAATCAGTATGTACGCCCCGCTCAAGGGTGAAGCTCAGAAACTCTCGGACAGGATGGGTATTTCCGGTCTCGCAATCGAGGGTAGCGATCAGAGAACCCGCCGGACGGTTGTAGCTGGTACAGGTGGTGCCGTCATTTTTCGTAACCCGTACCTCTCCGCCATTGGGAAAAAGCACAAACAGGTAGATAAACTGATTGGGCTCCAGCGTGGCACCGGTAACCCTTTTGTAATCGGTCACTTCGGCCATTTCCAGTACCGTACCGCCCTGCTTTACGATTCCCTGCGCAAACTCCTGGCCGAGTTGCCGCATGGTTTGCAGATACAGAGCCCTGTTTTCGGCGGTGAGCTCTACCTTTCCGCCGGGGCTGGCAGGGGTTGAAGGGGAATAGGTGTTCACGGTGCTGCCTCCCTGCCGCTGGTTGAGAATCACCTGTTTGTAGTTTCCGTTGCCCAATCCCCTGGGGTTGGTCGCAGGCAGATGCTGGCCTCCTAATGCCATACAGCGGTCATATTCCCGGATCGCATCATCGTTTCGCTGACCCAAAAAGTATTCCTCCCCCAGCCAATAGTGGTAGTCAGGTACCTGGGGTGCCAATGAAACGGCTTTTTCCAGGTCCTGTGCACGGGTGGCAAAGTCCTTCACCGCCTTTCTTCGGAGGGTATAGCGGGTATAATATAGTTTCGCCTCATTGGGATAGCTGGCGATGCCTTGAGCCAGGGTGGCCATCGCGGCATCAAACTGGTCGGCCTGCGCCTGCTCCTGGGCCAGGCTGATCGTCATCTCGGCGCTGAGCCCACCTTGCTGACCGAGAAGCCGCAGCGCTTCGGTTTTGTACTGGAAGTGCGGCAGGTCGTTGGGAGCATACAAAGGCAGGGCGGCATCATAGTCGGCAATGGCGGCCTCGTACCGACCCAGGTTAAATTGCGCATAGCCCCGGTTATTCAAAAAACGGGGTTCTTTGGCATCCAGCCGCACCGCCTGATTCAGATCGGCCAGTGCCAGTTCCCATTGTTTGTGTTGCAGACGGATCACCCCGCGCATGTTCCACGCAAAGGCGCTGGACTGATCGGTACTCAGGTACCGGGTGAGGCTGGCTTCGGCTTTATCGTATTGCTGCAAGTGGTAATAGGCATCACCAAGGTCAAGGTGAATCGCGACTGATGACTGGCCCAGTTGGAGGGCCCGTTCGAGATGAACGACGGCGGCGGCATACTGTTGCTGGTTGGAGAGCAGGGAGCCCTTTTTCATGTGGGCAAATCCCTGGTCGGGGCTGAGGCGAAGGCATTCGTCGTAATCCTGCAGGGCCAGGTCTTTTTGACCTGTTTTTTCGCGGCAGGTGCCCCGGTTGAGCCAGTTGATGGGGTCCTGCGGGTCCTTTTGGATGGCAAGATCCCAGATGGGCAGGGCCTCCCGGTATTTTCCGGTGCGCAGCAGCGAGTAGGCGTAGCGTTCCGTCATATTGGCATCCGCCATTTCGGGATTGTGCGACCAGACCACCTGGAAATCGGCGGCAGCTTCGGCGTACCGTTCCAGTGCATAGTAGGCAGTACCCCGGTTGGCGTTGGCTTTTACCATGTCCGGAGCCAGGGTAAGCGCCTGCGTGGCGGCAGTGACGGCCTCCTCGGGGCGGTTAAGGGAGATGAGGCAGAATGCCTTCCGGTTCCATGCATCTGCAAAGTCGGGCTGCAAAGCAAGGGCTTCTTCCACCAGCCGGAGGGCTTCGGGGTATTGCCGTTGTGTAATGGCCGTATAGGCTTGCTGGTACTTTTCCTGGGCCGTTTGCGCACAGAGTCCCAGCCAGGCCAGGCACAAGAGGGTAGTCAGAATCGTTTTCATACAAAAAGATAAAAAGGATTTCCTTGATTGTCAACGGCTTGCGGCGTGGAATCGGGAAATGCCCCAAATTTCGGTCATGGCGCCTGCGACCACCATCGGGCAGGTACCGGATTTTGGTAGGGTGATTACCCGAGGGGTAGCGAAGCAGGGTGCCGTATCTGGTCCGGTGTCTGGGGTTTCGTCAAAAAATGTTGAATATTATCTACAAAATGTATTGATTTGTAGAAAATAATCAACAAAATTATGCAGCGCAAGAAACAAATCCTTTTCCCCCGGCATCAGCAAATGCTCAGCCAGGCAGGGGAGCAGGTGAAGCTGGCGCGGAAGCGCCGCCGCCTCACCACCTTGCAGGTGGCCGAACGTGCCGGTATAGACCGCACCACCCTGTACCATATCGAACAAGGCAAACCCAGCGTGTCCATCGGTGCCTGGTTTAATGTGCTCCGGGTGATGGACCTGCACGAAGATTTTCTGAAGCTGGCCGCCGATGATGTTTTTGGGAAAAAGTTGCAGGATCTGGAACTGCTGGCGGGGAGGGGTAAATAAGGGAGTTATGGCAATTTGTTATTTCCAGTGGACAACTCCCCACGTAGGTTGGAAGTCCAGGGTAGTGTGTTATTCACGTTCTGTTTCCAGCCTGTCCAGCTCAGTCAGCCAGCTGTTCACATTTTTCGAGTGGGGGTGGTTTTCTCCCAATTTGGACAAAAAAATCTGCTGCACTTTTTCCAGCAAAGGCCGGGCTTGGTCGTAGGCTTTTAAGTTAATGTAAACAGTGGCCAGATTCCAATATGTAAGTGCTGTAGTTGGGTGTTCTGGCCCAAAATTAATTTCGTCCGAGGCCAGAGCCTTGTCCAGCAAATCTTTGGCCCCTTTATACTCGCCCAAGTCCTTGAGCACCAGGGCCAAATTGGAGTAAGAGACGGCGGTGCTAGGGTGCAGCTCGCCAAAATTTCGCTCGTCCGAGGCCATGGCCTTTTCCAGCAATTTTTTGGCCCCGGCATAATCGCCCAAGTCCTTGAGCACGGTGGCCAGATTGGAGTAACTAACAGCGGTAGAGGGGTGCAGCGCGCCAAAATGGTGCTCGGCAGAGGCCATAGCCTTTTTTAGCAAATTTTTAGCCCCAGCATACTCGCCCAAGTCTTTAAGCACTAAGGCCAGATTGGAGTACCTGACAGCGGTGGTGGGGTGCAACTCACCAAAATTGCGCTCGGCAGAGGTCATGGCCTTTTGCAGCAAATTTCTGGCCTTAGCATACTCGCCCAGGTCCTTGAGCACTAAAGCCAGATTGGAGTACTTGATGGCGGTGGTGGGGTGCAGCTCGCCAAAATTTCGCTCGTCCGAGGCCATGGCTTTTTCCAGCAACACTTTGGCCCCGGCATAATCGCCCAAAGCCTGGAGCACCGAGGCCAGATTATTCTGCAAAATGGCTTTTGGGGCAATATCTAAATGCGCTGCTGAAAGTAATACCGCCTGTCCGAAGGGTATCCAGGGAAATTTGTCTATCGGGTTGTCTTTGGTTTGGTCAATTGAGAGTTTGCTGATAAATGTCTCAATCAAGGGCATGACCTCCTCCTCGGTGGCCGGGTAAGCGTGGGCGATAAGGGTTTTGATCAACCGGTGGCAACCGAAGTGGTTGTTCCCGGGTTGGGTGAGCCAGCCCAGGCGGTGCAAATCCCGAAGGTGGTTGACAAAGGTGGTTTTTTCTTGTTCGATGCCACACCACTCCATCAGGTCGAGCAAAGGGTAGCCCTCTGCACCCGGCGGCAAGGCTGCCATCTGCTTCAGCAGTCGCATCAGTTCCGGCCGCTGCCCAAAGCCGGAGAGGTCGAAGGCTTGCAACAGGTGCCGGTAGAGCTGGGTTTGGCCTTTGGCGTGTTCGCTTTCGATGATAACCTGTAAGACCTCATCGTCCAGGTGTTGGGTGTCCAGGTAAGCCGATAGGGCTTCTACGGTGTTTATTTCCCAGTGGGCCTCCAGCAGTTTGGCGAATAGCTCAATGCTCAGGGTGTGGTGTTCGAGTTTGACAAGGAAAGCGCCCAGCGCTTGGTTGTCCTGTGGTTTGGTGCAATACCTGCGAAATAGCTCCCGCGCAGCCTCTGGGTCCAGCTTTCCCAGCTCCATAAGTTCAAACTGCGACAGTACCTGCCGGGAGGTGATGAGAATATCCCAATGTTTTTTGGCGGGCAATCGGTCTTGGATGGTGCGGATGCCTTCGTCGGCATTGTCGAGTATCATCAGGTTTTTACCGTCCATGTTTTGCAGGGCGAGCAGCATCCGGTAGCACACCGAGCTGTAATCCTCACCCTGTTCAGGTCGTATGCCCAGCGAGGATTGCAACCCGGGGTCATTGGCGAAAGATTGTTCAGGCGTTTCCTGCATCTCTATCCAGAGCAGGTGGTCGTATTCGTCGCTGTGGTTATTGGCGTAGAGTTTGGCGAGGGTCGTTTTGCCTATGCCACCGATGCCGTTCATGAGCAGCAGGCTGGAGGACTCAGAGAGGCGATGGCGGAGTTGGGCGAGGTCGTTGGTGCGCCCGATGACGTCTCGCACAGAAATACCAGGGATGGTGTTGAGCCGATAGCTACGTCTGCCATCGTTCCCGGCACTCTGACTTTCTATTAGGTCTGTTTCTTCCAGATCGTCTATCAACCTGATTAAGGCATCCCTGATCTTATTCTGGGTTCGCTTTGCTTCGTCGCCATCTACTGTGCCTCTATGGATGTTTTGGCTGATGTCATTAAAGCGACCTTGCTGATGTATCAGATCATTGAAACTACGTGAGTTTGTCCGGATTGCTTTTTTGATAGCATCAAAGCCCTCCTTCATGTCTTTAGCGAGGGTAGTTTTGAGAGAGATTTGTAGCTGTTTGAGTGAAAACATGAATGACTACTATGTCAATTGATATGGATTTCAGTTTTGCTTGAAGATAGGGAAATTTTTCAGATTGGCAACCTATATCTTGACGCTACCAGTGGCATGCCGTTCGATACACGTTGCTCTTTTCCTCTGCAGGTACCTGGACTTGAAGGCAACAATACCTCTCGTTAAATGCTTAGCCAACCTTGCCTTCCAGCCTGTCCAGCTCGGCCAGCCAGCCTTGCGCCGTATCAGAGTCAGGATGGTTCTCACCAAATTTCGAAATGAATACCTTTTGGGCTTTTTCCAGCAAAGGGCGGGCTTGATCGTAATCTGCTAAACCAATTAAAACCGCGCCTAAATTTAAGTAACGGACGGCGGTGGTGGGGTGCAGTTCGCCAAAATTGCGCTCGTCCGAGGCCATGGCCTTTTCCAGCAAAACTTTGGCCCCGGCATAATCGCCCAAGTCCTTGAGCACCGTAGCCAGATTGGAGTAACGGACGGCGGTGGTGGGATGCAGCTCGCCAAAATTGCGCTCGGCAGAGGCCATGGCCTTTTCCTGCAAGTCTTTGGCCCCGGCATAATCGCCCAGGTCCTGGAGCACCGTAGCCAGATTGGAGTAACTGACGGCGGTGGTGGGGTGCAGCTCGCCAAAATTGCGCTCGGCAGAGGCCATGGCCTTTTCGAGCAAAACTTTGGCCCCGGCATAATCGCCCAGGTCCTGGAGCACTAAAGCCAGGTTGTTCTGCGTATCTGTGATGGCTACTTCGTCTCCGCTGATTTCTGCCAGCTCCAGGGCTTTCCGGGCATGGTATTCAGCATCGGTGTACTGACCGAGGTATCGGTGAAAAGTGGCCAAGCAGTCATGCGCATATCGCAGGGAAGGCAGGTCGCCATAGGCGTCGTCCTGGCGGTGGGCAAGGTAATGGTAGTCGCGTGCGGCCACCAGACCCGCCTGGTAGTCGCCGATGTCTTCCAGCAGGGGCAGCAGTTGGCGGTACAGGTTGTCGAGTTGGGAGAAGTTGTTGGGGTCGGCAGCGGCGATTTCGGCATTCATGCGCTGTAGTTCGGCGGTTTTGTCAGCGGCGTTGAGGCCACCGATGGAGGAGATGTGGGGTGTCTGCATGACCAGGCCGCTGCGCTCCGGTGGGTTCACCAGCAGGCTGAGTTCTGCGTCCCGGCGGCTCCAGAAGTCGGGCATGCCCTGCATCACGGTGGGCAGGCCTCCGGCAGGCAGGAAGGCTATCAGGGCGAGGGGTTGCTGGGCCAGCCAGTCCCGGCGCTGGTTGAAGGCGATGCGGAAGTCGTCGTTTTCGGGGCGGAAGAGTTCGTCAAAGTCAGGGATAAAAACGATGCCCTGCTTGAAGTCCTTGATTTGGCGGGAAAACCGACGGAAATGGCTGCCTTTTATCGTCACGAACAGGATCGAGCGCCTGGGATAGGTTTTGCGGACAAAATCTTCGGCTTGCCGGATGGCGCTCATGTGGTTGTACTCCGCCAGGATAAAACGGAACTGTTCTTCCCGCAGCATACGGCCCAGCAGTTGCAGTTCTTCGTAGAAGGCAGACTGCTCCATCACAGTGTTTTTTCCTCGTATTGCTGGTAGTAGGCAGATGCTTTCACGAGCGGGTTGATGGCTTTGTAGCTCCCGTCGTTGTACTCAAAGACATAGTTTTTTTCGAGCAGGGGTTGCAGTTCTTTAATAAATCCGATGGACTTGCCGTGGGTCAGGTCTTTTTCCAATTGTTTCAACTGCGCGATTTCTTTTTCTTCGACATTACGGCCTAATTGGTTGGCCAGCCTGGAAATAGCTTTGTCAATGGCGGCCATGTCAAGCATGGTTTGGCCATCGGCCAGGCTCCAGTTGGCGGTTTCCAGGATGCGCAGCAGTTGCAGGGGCGAGCCGCCGCTGTATCGGATGGCTTTTTCGATCACGGCTTCGGACTCAAACAGCGACCGGTCAATACGTTTGCAGACAAACTCCTTGTACCGTTCAACGGCGGCGGCTACGGGGGTACCGTCGCGCTCTTCCACTTTGACGAAGGGGAAAATGAGTACGTCGCTGAATTGCCGGATAATGGCTTCTTCCTTGATCAGCTCGACGGGTAAGGTGAAGATGGTATTGGCTTTTATTTTCAGAATACGGTTGCTTTCCTCCAGGATGAGCCTGCGACGCTGCTCGGCTGAGAAGGTTTTCTCCAACCCATCAATGATAAACAACACCTCACGGGCGATGCCTTGTGCCCGGAGCTGCTGGTTCACCTCCTCCATGAACTCGTTAAACTTGGGGGCGTAGTCGGTGAAGTTGTTTTTGAAAGACTCCCGGATTTTGTCGGCGCGCTCGGTGCTGCCCTGCAAGCCTGCTTTGAGTTTGGCGGTCACCCCCAACAAGGCACTCAACACTCTGCCGCCAATCCCGGTTTGGCCAGGGTCAAATTCGATTTCGGCACTGCCGGCCACAGCCAGCGACTTGTTGATTTCCCTGACCCGCTCTCCGAACCATTTGTTCATCGAGTCCACGATTTGGGCGTTTACGTTCAGGCCAGCTTTATCTGCCTGCTCGATGAGTTTTTGTAATTGGAAAATCAGGACGTCCATATACTGGACCTTGTCCATGTCAAGCTCCTGGTCAATGTTGCAGACAACGGTGAAAAAACACTTAGGACCGTTGAAAAGCCTGGCGTATTTGGCCAGCTCGGAGGTTTTGCCCGTTCCCCGCATACCAGCAAGGAAGAGAAAGGTTTTGTTGCTGCGGTTGAGGGCGGCATTAAAAACGTATTCATCTCCTTCCTGGGTAATATTCATGATGCGGCATAGCTCCCGCATTTGAAAATCCCCCCGGACGCCGTCAAAGTTGGTGTAAAATTCGTGCCTGAAGGGCACAGGCTCAAATTTGTTCACCGCCTGGTCTATCTCGTTGATATGCGTGGCTTTCCTCATATATCGCCTGCTTGTAGGGCAAAGGTAAGGAATGGTGCGGCAATTAAGAACATTGAAAAAGTAATTTTACCCTGCTCCCTTCATGTCAAGGGCATGTGCTGTAAGGGTTCTGCGAAAAAACTAAAAACCCACCCCTGGCCCCTCCGAGGAGGGGAAAGTTTCACTTCTGAAGTCTCCCGAAAGATGAATAAACCCACCTCTGGCCCCTCCGAGGAGGGGAAAGTTTCGCCTCTGAAGTCTCCGAAAGGTGAATAAACCCATCTCTGGCCCCTCCGAGGAGGGGAATGTTTCACTTCTAAAGTCTCCTGAAAGGTGAATAAACCCACCCCCGGCCCCTCCAAGGAGGGGAAATTTCACCCCATCGGCACCCTTACCTCCGCCCTCACCCCCTCACCCGGCTGAGAGGTGAGCTGAAACACAGCCCCGATATGTGCCGCGCGGGTGCGCATGCTCACCAGGCCGAGGCTGGCGGAGTCGCCTGCGTTGGGGGCCATGCCTTTGCCATTGTCGGAGAAATGGAGGTACAACTCGTCGGGGCGCTGGTGGAGGCGGACGGTGACGACGGTCGCTTCTGCGTGTTTCAGGACATTGTTGACCAGTTCCTGTGCGATGCGGAAGCAGGCGAGTTCTACGGCCTGGGGCAGGCGTTCGGTCGTGGGGGGGAGGTCGCTCTGCCAGTCGAGGCGAATGCCGGCGGGCTCCAGCGAGGCGGAGAGCATTTCTTCGAGGGCGGGAGCCAGCCCCACGGTGTCGAGGGTGCGGGGCAGCAGCTGTCGGGTTATGGCGCGGACTTCATCACCCGCATCCAGCAGGGAGTCGCTGATGCGGCGGGTGAGGGTTTTTACGGGTTCGGCGGCGGCTTCGAGGTCTGTCTGCAGGCGCTGGGCCGCCATGCGCAATGCCCCGATCTGCTGGGCGATGCCATCGTGGAGTTCGGCGGCCAGGCGGCGGCGTTCTGATTCGGCCCCTTCGATCAGGGCCTCGATGCCCCGGCGCTGGGCCTCCAGCCGGGCCTCGCGCATACGCGCCCGCTGCCGCGCAACCAGGCCCGCGATCACCACCCCGGCAGCCAGCAGTACCAGCAGTCCGGCGATCAGGGCAAGCCGGGTTTGCAGGCTGCGGTTGCGGTTTTCGGCGGAAAGCAGGGCGATCTGTTGTTCTTTTTTCTCGGTTTCAAACTGTGTCTGAAGCCGGGCGATTTCTTTCTGGTGGGCTTCGCTGAGGATGGTATCCTGCAGGCTGATATAGTTATTCAATGCTGCATAGGCCTTGCCCGGATTGCCTTGCTGCTGATAGACCTTGCCCAGCCAGCGGTAGGCATCGGCCATCTCGCGGCGGCGGCCGGTGATACGGGCATAGCGCAGGCCTGCTTCCAGTTCCCGCTGTGCTTCGGCAGGGTCGCCCCCGTCGGCCAGGAGGTGGCCCTGCAATACATGGCTGTAGGCCATCCGGCCTGTATCCTGGACCGCTGCGCTCATGCTGACCGCCTGCCGCACATACAAAATCGCGCTGTCCCGGATGCCGAGGTTGGCATAACAGTTTCCCAGCGAACCATAAATCGAAGCCATATCTGCCCGGACTTCGCCTGACTGGTACAAGGCAAGACAGCCCAGCAAGGCAGAAATCATGTCCCGGTAGCGCTTTTCGGGCTCGTAGGACTTGGCGATCGAGTGAAGGGCCGCCGCTTTCATCCGGGTGAGGTTCAGGCTGTCGGACAGCTCGTAGGCGCGGGTCGCATACCAACGCGAGGCGGGCGCATCGAGAATTTCGCTGTAGTAGTTGGCGAGGTTGCCGTAGGCCTGGGCCAGGGGCACCGCCATCCGGCGGGCTTCCAGTACCCGCAGGGCCTGGAGTTGCAGCTCGATGGCCTGCTGGATATTGCCCGTTCTGAAATACAGGGCTGCGAGGTTGCTGCGGGTAGCCGCAGCCTTTTCCTCCAGTCCCAGCTCGTCGCGGATCTCCAGCGCCTGCTGGTAGTGGGTGAGGGCCGTGCCGTTGTCGCCAAAACTGCCATACATGGCGGCCAGGTCGCTGTAGGCCTGGGCCAGGCGGGCGGGTTCGCGCATGCGCCGGGCGAGGCTGACGGCTTCTCCGGCATATTGCAGGGCGCGGTTGCGGTCATTGCCGTAAAACTCCCAGGCGATGTCTCCCAGCAGCTTCAGGCGGCTGGTATCGTCGGGCGCGGCGGGCAGGCGGGCGATGAGGCTGTCGGCCAGGGACTGGGCCTGGACCGCTGAGGCACAGACAATCAGCAGCAAGCAGAGGAGGGTTCTCATACACAAGGGGTTGAGGTCAGAGGAGGCCCGCTTTCAGGGCAAATTGTGTCAGAACGGCCACCTGATGGATGTCAAGTTTCCGCATGAGGTTGGTGCGGTGGGTATCTATCGTTTTGGGGCTGACAAACAACGTTTCGGCGATCTCCGGATTGGATTTGCCCTGGGCGATGAGGACCAGGATTTCCTTTTCGCGGGCCGTCAGGCTGGCCAGCCGGGCAAATGCCGGGGCATCCGGGGACTCCTGCCGGGGCAGGTCCTGGTCCACGTAGGGTTTACCGGCGGCCACCCGCCGGATGGCCCGGATGAGTTCGTCCTGGTCCGCTGTTTTGAGGAGATACCCCGTGGCCCCGGCCTGGAGGCACCGTTTCATCAGGGCGGGTTCGGCGTGCATGGTGAGCATCAGGATCCGTACCTCCGGGTATAAACGGTTCACTTCTGCTGTGGTGTCGAGTCCGTTCAGCACAGGCATGTCCAGGTCCATCAGCACCACGTCAGCCCCCTGTTGTTGTAGCAGCCTCAGCAGCTCCTGCCCGTGACCGGCCTCGGCCACGACCCTGATCTCCGGATCCTCCGCCAGCAGGGCACACAGGCCCTGCCGCATCATCAGATGATCGTCGGCAATCATAACCCGGATAGGCAGATGAGCAGGCATATTCATGTTACCCATATAACGGTGTGGTGTCTCCGATACCTGTAAAAATGGTAGGAGATTCCGTAATATATATGATCATCAGGAAAACAGCGACAGATAATTTTGGGCATGAAACAACTTTTGCTGCTCCTCTCCCTTGTATCGCTGGCCACGCGGACCCTGGCCCAGGAGGTGGATACCACCCGGACGGATAGCATCATGCCGCCAAACGGGCATTTTTCGGGGGTCATTACGGCGACTCAAAACGGGATTTCGCTGCTGCCCAACTTCACCCTCGGCAAACCCGCCTTGCTTTTTGACCTCTCGCTGGGCCGGGGCAGGTGGAGTTTTGATCCGCTGCTGCGGTTTGCGATGACCGGCAAACCCTGGACCTTTGTGTTCTGGGGGCGGTACAAACTGGTGAACCGCAAGCGTTTTACCATGGGGGTAGGCGCACACCCGGCCTTTGTTTTTTCGACGACCCCTGCCACCGTCAACGGCGTCACCCGCGACTACCAGATCGCCCAGCGGTATTTTGCCTGGGAAACAACGCCCACCTATTTTTTCTCCGAACAAACAGGCATCGGCATTCACTACCTCGGCTCACACGGGCTGGACAGCTACGCCGTTCCCTATACCCATTTTGTCGCGCTGCGGGGCGTGATTTCCCGCGTACCACTCTTCCACCGGGTGAATATGACCCTGCTGCCGCAGGCCTACTACCTCTACACCGGCGGGCGGCAGGGGGTATATGTCAGTACCTATGCTGAGTTGTCCTGGAAACAAATTCCTTTTTCCCTCTCCTCCGTCATCAGCCGGAAAATCCGCTCAGACGTGGCCGGCAAGGACCTGGTCTGGAATCTTCAGGTGAGTTATCATTTTAAGCAAAATTATACGGCTAAACTGTAAACAGATGTGGGGTCCGGCGCAGGGTGTGTGCGTGGCAAATTGTCTGATCCCTGGCTTGCCAGCCCCCCCCTCTTTCATAGCCAGCAATTTGACTTCGTAAAGTTTGTTTATTGCTTCCTTTTACTGCGCATCTTGCTGATCCTGAAAATAATGAAGAGTTTCCTGGGGTCCCTTGCGAATCGTTTCAAGTGGAGGGGATTTTATTGGATTTCCATCCAGAATTAGCAGTGAAATAACTTTTTCCCAAATATCATATTTATCTACATATACGCTTCCCTCCTTTCTGACTCCCTGCTCCACATCTGCCTCGATGTTCTTTTCAATATCTCTGAATCTTGCGGCTAATTCATACTTTTGAGATTTAACGAGAATATTTTTTACTTCTATAATGGCTCTTAGCAAATCTTCACCCAATAATTTATTGATTAAATTAAGAAACGTAGATTTATTAAAATAAGCTATTCTATTGTTCCTCAATACACAAGTTGTAAGGTTACGGATTGCTTCTAAAGGCCTGATATCGTCTATTAGGTTGTCTGATACTTTGAGCGTGTGCAGCTGTGCCAGGGGCTGCAAGGGGCTGAGGTCTCTGATTTGGTTGCTGCTCAAATCGAGCACATGTAACTGTTTCAGGTGCTGGAGGGGCCAGATGTCGCTGAGTTGATTGTTGCTGAGATTGAGCCTCTGCAGTTGGGTTAATCCTTGCAACTTAGTAAGGTCTGTGAATTGGTTGTGACTAAGGTCGAGCGTGTGTAATTGGGTCAGACTTTGCAGTGGGGAAAAATCCGTGAGTGAATTATTACGGAGGTCGAGCGTATGTAATTGGGTCAGGCTTTGCAGTGGGGAAAAATCCGTGAGTGAATTATTACGGAGGTCGAGCGTATGCAATTGGGTCAGGCCTTTCAGGGGGGAAATGTCTGTGAGTTGATTATTCCCGATTTGGAGCGTATGTAATTGAATCAGGGCTTGAAGTGGGGAAATGTCTGTGAGTTGATTCCAGCTGAGGTCGAGTATTTGTAATTGACTCATGCCTTGCAGCGGGGAAAGGTCCGTGAGTTGATTGCTTCTGAGGTCGAGCGTTTGTAATTGACTCAGGCCTCGCAGCTGGGAAATATCTGTGAGTTGATTGCTTCTGAGGTCGAGCGTTTGTAACTGAGTCATGCCTCGCAGCGGCGCAAGGTCTTTGATTAGATTGTCTCTGAGATAAAGTGTCTGTAATTGCGTCAGGCCTTGCAACGGGGAAAGGTCGGAAATAGCCGATTTCCCATCGTCTCCTCCTATATACAAGCCCCGAAGTTTTTTCAGTTTGGTGATAGCTGCCGGTATATGATGAAGTTGATTTCCCGGCCCATCCTGGTATCTCCATTCCTTTTTTTTAACGTCCCATACCAGATCGCTCATCACCAGCTCCTCCAGCCATACACATTCAAAGAGTTCCTTCGGCCAGTCTCTCAGGCCGCAGCCACCGAGGTTCAGCGAGCGGGCGTCCTCACCACGAGCGTGTTTTTCTTTATTTTCGCGGATCCGTTGTTGGGCAAGTTTGGACATGCTGCTGTTGTTTTGGGTGTGGGGCTGCGGGTACAATATACGGCGGAGAGGTCTTTTTGTCAAACAGGTGGTTGGGGAGCATATAAATAACCCCGGGCCGTATTACCTGCCCGGGGCTGTATTGATCGCGCTTGTTTTCCCTACGGCTTTTTCACCTTCAGCTCCTTAAACACCTTGTCAAACGGGGCGACCTCGTACTGATTGTCCCGCAGATACGCGTAGTCGTCTCTGAGCTGATCTGCTCCGGTATAATCCGGCCGGACCTCCTGGTTCAGGTGGTTTTTGTAGAGGTTCAGGGCTTCGGCATACTGGCCGTCGTACAGGTAGGCATGGGCCATGTTGATGCGCATCACGAGGTCTTCCGGACTCAGCTCCGCCCCCCGGCGATAGGCGGCCAGAGAGGCTGTATATTGCTGTGTTTCAAAGTAGTACCAGCCGATTTCTCCCCAAAGTCTGGCTGGCAATTGTACCGTATCGGGGTGGGTGATTTTGGTGGCAGGCGGGTAAACCTGGCCATTGACCGTCCGGGTGTACCCGGTGACCTGGCCGTTTTCGTCCTGAATCATCGTTTTCACCGCCTGAAATTCCTCATTCACAAACTGGGTAGGTGAGGTAAAATACATCTTTGCGTAAGTACCGCTGGTGTAAAAATGGAAGGTTTTGTCCTTTTGGCCGATGGCGGCCCAGGTATCGTCAAAAACGTAGAGGCCTTCGTAGGACTTGAGGGCTTCTTCCGGCAGGGAGATGCTCGTCACCCGACGGGGTTCCTGGTAGAAGTTTTCCCAGTTATAGGCCTTCGCTACGCTGTTGATCACCTCGCCGAGCAGCCTGCCGTTTTCGGAGTTCAGAAACACGACCACGCCGTAGCCGCCTTCGAGGCTGCCGAAAAACTGCCCGCAAAATCCGTCATTGCCCGCGCCGTGACCGAAATACACTGCCCCGGCATGGTCTTCGATAAAGGTTCCCATGGCCGTAGGACCGTTGCGGTAGGGGCTCAGGTGGAGTTTGACCATTTCAGGTGTGAGGACTTTGGAGGGTTCGCCTTTCCAGGCCCGCTGCATGTCAATGATATACTGACCCAGATCAGTGGGCGTCATCCACAGTCCCGCTGCCGCCTGCTCCGGATACACATGAAACTTCCGTTTGACCGGCGTGCCGTCGCCCCGGTAAGCCGATGCACACAGCGCGCGTTTGTCTTTGGCGGGGGGCTGTGCGTAGGTGCTGTTGACCATGCCGATGGGTTTCAGTACGTGCTCGTACATCCAGACATCGTAGGCCTGTTGGGTAACGTCTGCCAGCAGTACCTGCGAGATCGTGGTGCCGCCGCCGGAGTACTGGAAACGCAGGTCCGGCTCAAAGGCGCTGCGCACCGCCGGCGTAAAAGAAGGCGCTTTACCATCCAGCACCTCATACACGGTAGGTACCGGCCCCTTGAGGTCGTGCCCCGGAAACCCATGCACCGTCAGGCCTGCCTGGTGGGCCAGGAGCTGGGCAAGGGTGATTTTTTTGCCGTTGGAAAGCGAGTCGTAGGGAAACTTCCAGGAAGTCAGGTAGGTATTGATGTCGGTATAGAGGTCCACCTTTTTTTCCTGCGCCAGTTTCAGGATGCCTACCGCATTCAGGGTTTTGCTGATGGAGCCGGGTTCGAAGAGCGTTTCGGTCGTCATGGGTCTTTTTTCGGCCACATCTGCCCAGCCATAGCCTTTGGCCCAGGCGATTTGGTAGTCGTGGATGACGGCGATGCTCATGCCATTCACCTTGTAGGCAGCCATTTGCGATTCAATCGTGGCAGGCTTTGCGTCGTTAAGGAGGAGCCTGCCCGTGAGGTTGTTTTCTACCGCCTTGATTTTTTCGAGGGTTTCGGGCGAATAGGGGTTCTGGCTCATCAGCGGGCCGCACAACAAGAGGGCCATGTCGAACAGCAATACAGGTTTCATAGGACAAGAGGTTTAGCGTGATGGAATAGTAGCTCAGCATACGGCATTTCCAATGTGCTTGTTGTTATGGCGTGTAAAAGGAGGTAAAGGAAAGGTAAAATGGAGGGCCGGGCGATTTTCTACCAGGATAACATCCCTCCGGAACGCTGGACCACCACCTGCAGGGCAGGGCTTTCTTATAAAAGTTGAAGCTTTCTAAGGTCTTGCAGGAGCGTATCAGGCTGGTCTTGGTATAGTTCTAATTGAGCTTTAAAATTAGGAGGGTTGAAGATGTGAAGTATTTTCAAGGTAATGGTCCTGATTAAAGCCAAAATTCTACAAATACTTTTATTTTTAGTTTTTAGCTTGTCTTCTTGCAAAGTAACATCCCGAAAATGATTGTTGACTTCTATTCCCCAATGGTTCCGGACTGAATCAAACAGCCTACATGCATTTTTTATTGGCTCGTTACTAAGAAAAATTGAATTAGTTTTCGTTTCTTTTTTAGTCTTTATTGTAAATCGAGTCCGCTGAACTGTGACCATTGTTTGAAAATTTACAGGACTCCATCTGGACTCAAAGTGCTGATTATCAATGTTATATGCCGAGTACTCCCGTATGTCTATCCGA
>JANRLQ010000067.1:0-47556 GCA_033762375.1 Bacteroidia bacterium | reverse complement strand
GTAGGCAATCAGCGAGTTAAAAAACGCAGCAACTTCTTTCCGGAAAATGGCGATTACCCCTCCCATAGGTGTGATTGGCTTTAGGACAAAGGTAGGGGGATAATTTGGGACGGGCAAGGGAGACCGCCGCATTGTCAGGGCCAAGCCCGCTGTGCGCTGTCGGAATCCTCAAAGGTACTTCAACTCAAACATGTTTCCATGATAAGCGATGCACAAACCCCGTTGAAATACCCCACCGTATTTTAAAACAGGTCCTTTTTTCCGATACTTGTCCGCCATTCACACCTCCTATGAACTACGAAGAACTCCAGGCCTATATGGCCGGCAAAGTATTCCTCATCGGGCTGACGTTTCTGGACCCGGCTGACGAGGTCATCGAAAAATACCAGACCCACGGCACGGTCGAGGCCCTGACCGATGCACAGGTGTTTGAGTTCCGGTTGCAGGACGGAAGCCTCTTTCGGCTGCCCTTCGACCCGGAGACCATCATCCAGGCCCCCCCGGCAGACTACCGCGAGCACAGCACCGGGCAGGTGATCCACCACCCGGATTTTATCACGACCTGGGAGATCCAGGTAGGGCCGGGACTTTCGACTGACCTGATCAAACAACAAGGATTTGTCATCACCTGATACTGCTTACGGATGGAAACACCCCGCAAACTCATCCTCTACATCGCCATGAGCCTGGACGGGTATATCGCCGCCCCGGGTGACAACCTCGACTTCCTGTCCCGCGTCGAAAAAGAAGGGGAAGACTATGGGTATCAGGCTTTTACGGCACAGGTGGACACCGTCTTCCTGGGCCGCAAGACCTACGAAAAAGTCCTGAGCATGGGCGTGGCGTATCACCCTGACAAGGCCGTGTATGTATTTACCCAGACGCCCCGCCCGCCCCAGGGATCAGCGGTGTTTTATACCGGCGACCCTGCCAGCCTGCTGGAGACCCTGCGGGCCCAGCCCGGCCAGCATATCTACTGCGACGGCGGCGCCGAACTCGTGGACGTGCTGCTCCGGAGACATCTCCTCGACGAACTCATCATCTCCGTGATCCCGGTACTCCTGGGCGAGGGCATCAGATTGTTTCGCGATGCACGCCCGGAGACCCCGCTTACCCTTGTGGGCGTCCGATCATACGAGACCGGCCTGGTACAACTCCACTATGCGCGTCCGTAACCGCTGGCGCCTCCTCATCGGCTTCATCGCCGGACTGGCCGCCCTGGCCTGGTGGCAACGCAGCACCCGCCCATTGTCCCGAAACATGGAAACCGTCACCTCCATCCGCACCCGCTACGAGGCCGATGTCTGGCAGCGCCTGGCCCCGGACCTGCGGCAGGCAGGGTTTGATACCTTCCCGGACCGGCTGGCGATCCTCGCCTGCAAGATACCCCGCCGCCTGACGGTGTATGGATACCGGGACGGGTGGCACCAGATCAAAACCTACCCCTTCACGGCCATGAGCGGCCTGCCCGGCCCCAAACTCCGCGAGGGAGACCGCCAGATCCCGGAGGGGATCTACCAGGTCGGGTACCTCAACCCCAACAGCAGCTACCACCTCTCCCTCCAGGTCAACTACCCCAATGCCTTTGACCGCGAGCGGGCAGCCGCAGAAGGGCGCACCCAGCTGGGCGGGGATATTTTTATCCACGGCAAAGACGTCACCATCGGGTGTATCCCGCTCGGTGACCCAGCCATCGAGGAGGTATTTATCCTGGCCGCCGCCGCATATCCGCAGGGGATTCCCGTGATCATCGCCCCGGACGACTTCCGGCAGCAGCCCTGGACACCCCCCGCCGACGCCAGCGAATGGGATATCCGCCTCTACACCGGGATTCAGACCGCCTTACAGGCATTTCCCTGAGATCAGAGGTCCCCGGACAGCGCACCACCCATTCCCCTCCTGCGGAGGGGTGGGCGGCGGATACGCCGGCCGGGGGGAGGTCCCCGGACAGCTCGTCACGAGCGTGATCCGGGGCCTCCCGCATCGCAGGTAGTCATGTCAGGCTATCCGGGCGTAATCTCTACGGCTTTGTCCGGTTCACCCGTAAATCTCCCGCATCGCAGGTAGTCATGTCAGGCTATCCGGGAGGCCCCGGTTCAGGATGCTGCGCATCTGACCGGGGACCTGTGCGGACCCATCCCGTCGCTGCCTCAGTGGCAGCGACGCCTGGCCTGACCCACGTCTCTACCAGGCCATCAGCCCCGCATATATATACACCTCCCATTTCCTATAATTTCAGCCCCTGGCATACAAAAAAGCTAAAAGGAAAAACCGCTGCAAAAACCTATAAACCAACAAACCTAAAGATCAAAGAGACCGGGCCAGGCGAAAGCCGAGGAGGCGGCGCCAGCTGTCGGGGGGCCAGCGGTTGCGGAGCGACACGCGGGCGTTAGCCCGGTCGTCGTTCCAACTGCCCCCGCGGTCCACGCGGCTCGCGCCATCAGCAGGCCCCTGAGGGTTATCAGGGGGACTGCTGGCGTAATAATCGCCGCCATACCAATCCTGGCACCATTCCCAGACATTTCCGCTCATGTCATGCAGGCCCAGGGCATTGGGGGCTTTGAGGCCCGCAGGTTGCGTTTCGCCGTAGCTGTTGTCACCATACCAGCCCACCTCATCCAGGTCCGCGCTGCCGCTGTACTCGAAGCCCTGGTTGTATTTCCCGCCCCGTGCCGCGTATTCCCACTCCGCCTCGGTGGGCAGGCGGTAGCGCAGGTCCGTGCGGGCGTTTAGGGCCTGTAGAAACGCCTGGCAGTCCTCCCAGGACACCCTCTCCACCGGACGATCAGCCCCCGTAAAATACAGCGCCTCCGGGTCTGTGCCCATCACCTCCCGCCAGAGGGCCTGCGTGACGGGGTAACGGCAGAGGGCGAAGTTGGAAAGCTTGACCTTGTGGATGGGCTTTTCATCACTGTATGTATCACTGCCCATGCTGAAAGTTCCCCCTTCAACGGGGACCATGTTTTCGGCGAGCCTGCCGAGGGTGAGGGGCGGTTGAAGAAGCTGTGTGCGCATATATGTGCATATATGCGGAAATATAAGCTTCCGTTTTTAAGTTTACTAAACCTCCAGGGTTTAGTAAACTTAAAAACGTAAACCCTAAACCGGATTTAGCTTTGGACTGAATCAGGTTGTGTTGGAAGGGGCGGCCCGGACTTTTGTTAAGGTTAGTAATCCTTGAAGGGTTAGTCAGGGCAGAGGCATCGCCACCAATAGGAAGATGGTTGAGTCGAAAATACCTGTTCCGTAGGAACAGCATCTTGGTAGTAACGGTCCACTTCACCATCCGCCGCCCGTTCCGCAGGAACGGGTACTGGCGAGATAACGTTCCGCTGGAACGCTGGCCTGCAAGCTCCCGCATCATTTCTACCAGGATAAGACCCTTTCAGGGCGATGAAACAACAACTTGCCTACGTATCGGGGTAAACAACCGGCTTATGAATACGAAAACGCGTAGATGCGTTTGCTCTGCCCAGAACGAAAAATCAAAGGGACCGGGCCAGGCGAAAGCCAAGGTTGTGGTTCCGGCTGTCGGGGTGCCAGTTGAGGCGGTTCGACGCGCGGGCGTGTATGCAACCCTTATGAGGGTTTGAAACCCTCATAAGGGTTTGAAAAAATAAAACCATCCCCCCAAAACGAAAGATCAAAGGGACCGGGCCAGGCGAAAGCCGAGGTAGTGGAACCGGTCGAAGGGGTGCCAGTAGCTGCGAAACGATACGTGGGCGTCGACCGGGTCGAGGAGCCAACTACCTCCGCGACGCACGCGGCTAGCACCACCGGCAGGCCCCAGGGGATTGTCTGATGGGCTGTTGGCGTAATAAGTGATGCCATACCAATCCTGGCACCATTCCCAGACGTTCCCGCTCATGTCGTAGAGGCCCAGCGCATTGGGGGCGTGGAGGCCCACAGGCTGGGTTTCGCCGTAGCTGTTGTCTGCGTACCAGCCTACCTCGTCCAGGTCCGCACTGCCGCTGTAGTCGAAGCCCTGGCTGTATTTCCCACCCCGCGTAGCGTATTCCCACTCTGCCTCTGTCGGCAAGCGATAGTGCAGACCTGTCAGGGCATTAAGGGATTGGATAAAAACCTGACAGTCATCCCAGGAAACATCTTCTACCGGGCGGTCTGCACCGGTGAAACACAGTCTTTCCGGATCAGCCCCCATCACCTCCCGCCAGAGGCCCTGCGTAACCGGATAACGACAAAGGGCGAAGGTGTCGAGGCGAACGGTATGGATAGGCTTCTCATTGGCATTTGACTCCTCCGAGTCGCTTCCCATCTCAAAACTCCCCCCCTCAATCCGCACCATGTGCTGGTCGAGGGTAGCCAGGGAGAGGGATGGATTCAGAAGCCGGGGGCGCATAACAACAAACATATAAACAATACGTGGCAAAAACAGCGAATCAGCCGGATAAAGTGGTAGTACCTGTTGTCTTATGGAAGAAAAAATATTGGCTGTCAATTTTTTAACCCTGATGAGGGTTCCAAACCCTCATCAGGGTTGTATCCCCAACAAGAACAACGAATGCAAAAACCCATAAATCAATAAACCTAAAGATCAAATAGACCGGGCCAGGCGAAAGCCGAGGTTGTGGATCCGGCGGTCGGGGTGCCAGTTGATGCGGTTCGACACGCGGGCGTAGATTGGGTCGAGGAGCCAACTGCCCCCTCGGAACACGCGGCCCGCGCCATCAGCCGGGCCGCCAGGATTATTTTGAGGTTCGGATGGGTAGCTGCCGTACCAGTCCTGGCACCACTCCCATACATGGCCGCTGAGGTCGTACAGCCCCAGGGCGTTGGGGGCTTTGAGGCCTGTGGGGTGGGTTTCGCCGTAGCTGTTGTCTGCGTACCAGCTCACCTCGTCCAGGTCTACGCCCCCGCTGTACTCGAAGCCCAGGTTGTACTTGCCGCCCCTTGCGGCGTATTCCCACTCCGCTTCGGTGGGCAGGCGGTACCCTTTGGCACCGGGCACCCAGGAAATAGCCCATTTCAGGTAGTCGAAGCTGCTTGTGTTATGGGGGTCTTGTTGCGTGGGGTTAATTATGTAAACTGCTTCCAGGCCACAGGCTTCGCTCAGGCAGTTGCAAAAGGTGACGGCATCGTACCAGCTAACCTTTTCTACCGGGCGGTCTGCACCGGCGAAATACAGTCCTTCTGGATCAGCACCCATCACCTCCCGCCAGAGGGCCTGCGTGACCGGGTAACGATAGAGCAGGTAGTCGCTTAGGGTTACGGGGTAGCCTTCCCCCATCTCAAAACTCCCCCCCTCAATCCGCACCATGTGCTGGTCGAGGGTAGCCAGGGAGAGGGATGGGTTCAGAAGCCGGGGGCGCATAACAGCAAACATATAAACAATACGTGGCAAAAACAGCGAATCAGCCGGATAAAGTGGTAGGGTTGTATCCCCTACAAGAACAACGAATGCAAAAAACCAATAAAACCTAAAGATCAAAGGGACCGGGCCAAGCGGAAGCCAAGGCGGCGACGCCGGAGGATAGGGCGCCAGTAGCCGCGGTACGACACACGGGCGTAAGCCGGGACGTTGTACCAACCGCCCCCGCGGTACACGCGGTACGCGCCATCAGCCGGGCCTCCGGGATTACTTTGGGGTTCGGATGGGTAGTCATCATGCCAGTCCTGGCACCACTCCCAGACATGGCCGCTGAGGTCGCAGAGGCCCAGGGCGTTGGGGGCTTTGAGACCTGTGGGTTGGGTTTCGCCGTAGCTGTTTTTGTCATACCAGCCTACCTCGTCCAGGTCCGCGCTGCCGCTGTACTCAAAACCTTGATTGTACTTGCCGCCCCGTGCGGCGTACGCCCACTCCGCTTCGGTAGGCAGGCGATAGCCTTTGGCGCCGGGTATCCTGGCAACAGACCATTTGAGACTATCAATACTACTTTTGTTATAGTGATCTTGGGTATGGGGATCAATATTATAAGCCGTTTCCAGACCGTAGGCTTCATTCATGCGGTTGCAGAAGGTGACGGCATCGTACCAGTTAACCCTATCTACCGGGCGGTCTGCCCCGGTAAAATACAACTCCTCCGGGTCTGTGCCCATCACCTCCCGCCAGAGGCCCTGCGTCACGGGGTAACGGCAGAGGTAGTAGTCGCTGAGGGTGACGGGGTAGTTCTTGGCCATCTGGAAGGTGCCGCCTTCGATGGGAATCATGTGCTGGGGTAGGGTGGTGAGGGAGAGGGCGCTCATAGTTACCATATGATTGGAGAACCGTTCTCCCAAGCTTCGTAATACTCCATGGCAGCAGGGGATTCTATTCCTACAGACCATCTTCCGCGTTCAATCGCATCTTTATATCCCAACCCTTCCCCCAAGCCATTATACAGCCCACTGGAAAATGCAATTGCCAGATTGTCATCGATTTTCACCTTTGTGCCTACCACATACGGAATGTATTGGGCAATAATTTCTGCCTGGTTAGATGACAAGCAGGAATTCAGAAACACCAACTCTGTAATGCCTTTCAGGTTCTTGAAGAATGGGTCTAAAATTTCATTAGGGATAATTTTGACCTGATTTTGGCCATCCTGAATACAGATACCCTTTTCATTTCCATGCCCGGAAAAATGAATGATGGAGGGATTTTTGCCTTTTATCCGAAGAAAGCTGGATTTATCCAGGGCCAGTTCGTAGAGCAGTTCAAACTGGGCTTTGGCATGTCCCAGCGCTAGTTCTGTTTTAAATTCTTTCGTTTCGAAGTCCAGTTGTAATGGATCGGTTTTAAGTGGATTGGCAGCCAGGAAGAGAATTTTCCTTTTTGCATGGGGGCTGCTGCTGCTTATGGGGTTCATCTGATTCGATTGCACTTGTGTGGAGATTTGGTCGAGTTTATCCATGATCTTTTCTACGGCGTCGTTGGGCAGTTCCAACGAGCGGGAGCGCTCGAAGTCTTGTGATATCGCCAAACCTTCGGCTGTCCGCTCTGCCAGGTCGGGCTCCATCCCCTGATGTTTTGACAGATGTTTTATTCCCCCAAGCCCCGGAATTTCTGCATTCAGATCGGCCAAAGGCTCAAACTTCATCCCATCCTCGCTGTAAGAAACCTCCCCTGGGGTATCCTGAAGTTGTGCCAGGAGTTTTCTGATCTTGGCCACCAACGGGCCGGATGCGGGCGTGAAACGGATCATAATCCCCGTCCTGCCCATGGCCTCTACTGTTGCTTCCTGTTCTATGCCTGCTTCGGACTCGATCAGGTGGATCCCATAGCGCCACAGGGCCTCCGGCTGGGTGAGATACGCCGTCTGCACAATAAAACTCTGGATAACGCCCTCATGTAAAAAATCGTGGGTATATCTCAGATAACGGGTTTCCATCTTCGCCCACGTCCTTTCCAGCAAAGGGGGCTTTGTTTTGGGGAGCAATTGCGGGGCGATAAACAGGCGCTGGTCAAAGTTTTTATGTCCGCCCTCGCTGCTTTCTTTTTCCTCTATCTCAAAACAGAGGTCGCAGGACTTCATGAAGTTGATGAACAGTGCCTGATCGTCCTGCTGGTAGTGTTCCTGTTGGCTTTCCCAGACCTTGCGCACCAGTTCTCCTGTAAAATACCCTTGCTGGGCTTCGATGGTATAGGGGATGGCTTTCCGGCGGTCAAAAAGGGTATAAATGGCGTTGATGGCCCATCCCTGGTTGAGAATGATCTGGTCATTAAACCGATCTTTGCGATAATACACCACCCCTGATTTAAAGAGCCAGCCTTCCAGGAGGTCCCGGGGCGACTCTACCTTTAATTCGATCGCCTTTGTTTCATATTCGGCATACGGAATCGTCTTCGTGCCTGCCTGGGTCTGTTCTCGCAGCCATTTCCGGATATTAAACACAGGCTCGGGGATAAATTCTCCCCGTTTGACCCGGTCCACAGCCTCCCCGATATATTTTAAAAAGGGTTCGTACCCGCTGTCAAACGAATTTTCGATACTTGAGTCAACCTCGTGAAATTTCAGATAGGAAAACCGGGGGCCATACCTGTCCACGATTTCAGGCTTGGGAATGGCGGTATCTTTTTCTCTTAAGGTTTGCACCACGATCATGGGGCTGTCTTTCCCGATGGAAAAAGCATAATCCATCCAGTATGCCAAAGGCTGATTCTCGTACCATTTCACTTCCTGCCTGCCGTCATCATACACCAGGAGATGCTCAGTCTTGTCGTTGTCCTCCGTTTCACGGCACCAGGCCAGGAGATACACCGCATTTTGCTGCATGAAGAGGCGATGCGTATTGTGATAGATGTCCTGCCCCCCAAAATCCCAAAGATTGAGCGTATAAGGAGGCATTTCGAGTTGTTTCAGGCTGATACCTTCCGTAGAATCCCAAACTTTGTTAAAGGGTTTTCCCGTAAGCTTATCCACGATTGCCGTTTTGCCCGCTTTTCCATTGCCAATCAGCAATACCTTGCACTCGTTGTTGAGTTGTGGCGTTCCTTCGGCCATTTGCCGGAAGTATCTTTTGATCCTGGGGAGGTGGTCCCGTGCCCCGTCGCCTTCGATCTCTGCCAGCAAGACCTCCATGCCGGAAAGTGGGTTTTCTCCCAGGTAAAAGGCCTCTGCTTGGGGTACTGCCTCCAGAAGCGACTTTTCTATTTTCTCCAGCTTATTTTCCCGCAATTGCAGCGTCCGCAGCTCCTTCAGCTCCCCCGCCAGCTCCAGGGTCTCGATCTGATTTTGGTTAAGATACAGATGCACCAGCGCGTCAAATCCTGCCGGGAGGCGGAAAGCCTTGAGGGCACCGCCGCGCAGCATCAGGATTTCCAGCCGGGGGCAGGACCCGTCGAAGCGTACCTCGGCCAGGGGTTTATTGCCGTCGAGGCGCAGGCGTTCGAGGCCGGTATAGCTGGCCGGCACCCGAAACTGGCGCAGGGCACAGAAGGCCGCGTCCAGCCGCCGGAGGTTGGAGAGTCCGTCCTCGCAGCGCAGGGTGTGGAGGCCTTCGTTGTGATTGAGGGCCACGATCTCCAGCGCGGGCATGCGGGCGCTGAGGGTGAAGCGGGTGAGTGCGTTTCGGGCCAGGTTGAGGCTGCGCAGGTGGGGCAGGTCGAGGGCCAGGAGAGCATCTGCCTGATCATCAGTGAGTTCGCTCTGGTAGAGGTTCAGCCCGATGAGGTTACCTGCGGCATCGGTGAAGGCCGTGCCCTGGTGGTAGGAGCGTACCATCTCCTGTGTTTCGTCCACCACCTCAAGGTAGGAAGGCGGGTAGTGGTCGCGGAGATAGGCACCGGGATCGGAGATGGTGCGGAGCGGGATACCAAGCGCAGCCTGGAGCTGGGATACAAGCGACATAGGAAACAACGGCGGTTGTGAAGGGGTGGTTTGGATGGGGATCAAACTACGGGGATTATCGGCGATTTCAAAAAAAATGGCTGTTTTTTGGCAGAGCAGTAGAGACGCGGTTTACCGCGTCTCTACACAGGGTGCTGCGCACCGCCCATTCCCCTCCTGCGGAGGGGTGGGCGGCGGATACGCCGGCCGGGGTGGTTCCCCTGCCAGGTCCCCGGACAGCTCGTCACGAGCGTGATCCGGGGCCTCCTGCATAGTAATCATCATGTCCGGTGCTGCGCACCGCCCATTCCCCTCCTGCGGAGGGGTGGGCGGCGGACACGCCGGCCGGGGTGGTTCCCCTGCCAGGTCCCCGGACAGCTCGTCACGAGCGTGATCCGGGGCCTCCTGCATAACCATCATCATGTCGGGGGTTGCGTAGAGACGCGGTTTACCGCGTCTCTACCTGTGCATCTGACCGGGGACCTGTGCAGACCCACCCCGTCGCGTCGCCGAAGGGCCCCATACCCAAACCGCCCGCCAGGACAATTCCGGGCGGGCGGCGATACAGACGGGTCGGCGGGTATTATTGTACCCGGTTGCCTTCTTCTTCCAGGCCGGTTTTGCGGCGGCGGGCCTGGGCGTTTTCATTGCCAAACTGGGTGGTGAAGTTGATCTTCACGAGGCGGCTTTCCCAGCCGCCGTTGGCGGTCATCACCAGCCCCCCAAAACGGTTGACGCCCGCCCACTGCATGCTGTGGAAGATGTCACTCACGCCGATCTTGAGGGTGGCTTTGTCTTTCCAGAGGCTTTTTTGCAGGCCGGTTTCGATGCCCCAGAAGTCTTCACTTTTGTAGGTACCGGCCCATACCCCCGGCGAGCTGTAAAACCCGGACAACTCAAAGGTGACCTTGTAGGGCAGGGTGAAGCTGTTCTGCGCGAAGCAGTTGAAGGAAGTCGCCCGGAGGCTGATGTTTTTGCCCTCCTCAAAGGTCCCGGTATAGGCACTGTGGGTCAGGCCCGCATTGGCATAGACATTCCAGCCCTTGACCGGCGAAAAAGGATACCCCACACTCAGGCTGAGCACCCGCTCGTGGTCGAGGTTGCGGGAGGTCATAAAACTCCGCACGGTCTCGATGGTGTCGGTCACCTGCGCAAAGTAGTCCCGCGTATCGCTGTAGGTGATGCTGGTATTGAGGGTGTAACGATAGGTGTGGGAGAGCTGGTACTTGCCGGTGTATTGAGGCCGGAGGAAGGGGTTGCCACTCTGGTAGGTCAGCTCGTCAAGTTTGTTCTGGAAGGGGTTGAGGTCCTGATAGTTAGGCCGGTCTATGCGGCGGCTGTAGCTGAGGGCCCACTGGTGGGACTGATTGGGCGCAAAGGAAATCCCGGCGCTGGGAAATACATTGACATAATTTCGCTCCACGCGGTCGTTTTCGGTGGGTACGTCACTGGTCAGGACGCCCAGGGAGTAGGTATGCTCTACCCGGAGGCCCCCCTGGAATCCCCACTTTTTGACCTGACGCTGGTACATCACGTAGCCTGCGCTCACCTGCTCCTCGTAGGTGAACTGGTTGCTGCGGGTGGTGTCGCGGATTTCGGTGCCGCCGATGACGTTGAAGAAGTCAAAGACATTGTCCGTGATGACCTCACTGAATTTCCCGCCGAGGCTCAGGGTGCCGCCCCAGGCTTTGCGCTCATAGTCGGTTTTGAGCGTGATAATGGCAATATCCGTAGGCGTGCGGTTGCTGTAGATATTGGTGAGGGTGGGTTTGCCGTCGGCGTCGTAATAATAGTTGGGCTGATCGGCGCGGGCATCGCGGATATACTGGCCATAGTCCGCATCAAAGGTCAGGCTGGTGCCCGCCGTGTCGCGGTAGCGGTAGTTGAGGTTGGCGGTGTAGTTGGTACGGTCCGCCAGGTTGGTGTTATAGGCGCGGAGGGTACCGAGGTTTTCGCCGCCGGGGGTCTGGATCCGGGTCAGGTTGTTGACTTCGTCGTTGTTGGTGGATTGATTGCCCTGAAACAGTACCCCTACCGTATGCCGGTCTCCGAGGCTGAAGTCTGCTCCGGCTTTATAGACATGGGCGGTGCGGTCGGAGATGATGGTAGAGTTTTGGTCAAATACCTGCCCGTTTTGTTCGCGGACGAAGTGGAGGAAACTCTGGGTCGGGCCGCTGTTATGGCTGTAGGTACCGAAGAAGTGGACTTTTTTGGTGCGGTGGCTCAGGTCGAGGGAGCCGTTGTACTTCGGAAAAATCCAGACGGCCCATCCCAGGCTGAGGGCGGCATGGCTGCCCTGGCGCTTGTCTTTTTTGAGGCGGATATTGATGATCCCGGCAGTCCCGGCAGCCTCATAGCGGGCGGAGGGCTGGGTGATGATCTCAATGGACTCAATGGCGTCGGAGGGCAGGCCGCGGAGCCAGTTGGCGAGTTCGGCACCGGTGAGGGGAGACGGGCGTCCGTCTATATACACCCGTACGCCCCCGCGTCCCTGCACGACGAGGTTGTCATTGGGGTCCACGATCACACCGGGCGACTTGCGCAGGAGGCTGAGCGCATCTGAGCCCGTGGCCAGGACGGTGCCCTCGACATTGAGGACGAGTTTTTCGGGGGTGACTTCCACCTGGGCACGACGGCTCTCTATCTCTACGGCTACGGCCTGAGAAGCGCTGAGGGTGAGGGTCCCCAGGTTGAGGGCCTGGCCCTCGGCGAGGGACACGGCCTCTGTAAACAGGGGCGTAAACCCTGCCAGCGAAAACCGGAGCAGGTAGGTACCGGGTCCTACGGGTGCGAGGGTGAAGGTACCGTCTTCAAGGCTGTAGCCGGCCTTGATCAGGGCGGAGTCGGCGGCAGCGAGCAGGGTCACGGTCGCAAACCCCTGGGGGGTTCCCGCCTCATCCAGCAGCCGCCCGGAGATCTGTCCTGCCTGCGCCCAAAGTTGAGATATGCTGACCGTCATGAACCAAAACCAAACACTAAGCGTTGTAATTTTCATATACATAAGATTGATAATTCAAAGTTGAAACTTACTTGTGCTACAAGAGACGCGATTCCGCCCAAAAGGCTGTAAGATCGGCGAGTGGTTGTACGTGTCATCCGGCGATGTATAGGGTCACTCACCGAAAAGAATCGCCCACCGCCGGAAAACTATCCGTAACTTGAATATTGAAAAGCATTGTACACATTATCAAAGACTCCGGCTGTGAAAGAAGTGTTGCAGAAACAGCTATTGGGCATTCGATTGGGCGAATACCTGGCGGTCCTGGGTTTTTATCTGTTCAGCGGAAGCCTGTACCTGCTGGCGCTTATGGCGAATAGCAACTTTGAATGGTTTCCGTGGAAAGCGGTTATCCTGGACTATTCGCTCAAGTTATTGCTGACGAGTGGCATCTGGTGGCTGGTATTCCGGGTTGTGCCGCTATTGCCCCTGCCGGGGTTGCTGCTACTGCACCTGGGGCTGGGGACTGCCTTTACCTACGGGTGGCGGGCCCTGCATTACCGGATATGTGAGGCATTAGGCCTGTTTCACATGGTGGAGTCGGGGCAGGTTTGGGACGTTTATATTCCGTTTCTGTTTTATGCGCTTCAGTTTGGGGTGTTTCATATCTACAGGGCCTATCATCGGCTGCAAGCCCAGCAGGCGCGGGAGGCCGCCCTGCAAAAACTGGCCCTGGAGCAGGAGCTGTCGGCGCTCAAGGCCCAGCTTAATCCGCATTTTTTGTACAATACCCTCAATACCATCTCGGCCTCAGTCCCGCCGGATCAGGAGCGCACGCGGGTGATGATCGCCCGGCTGGGGGATATGTTCCGGTATATCCTGCGGGCGGCCCGGCAGGAGACGGTATCGCTGGCGGAAGAGCTGACGTTTGTGGAGGATTACCTGGCCCTGGAGCAGGAGCGGTTTGGGGAGCGACTCCAGTACACCCTTGAGGTAACCCCCGGCCTGATGCAGCGCCAGGTCCCGCCCATGCTCTTGCAGCCGCTGGTGGAGAATGCCGTCAAACATGGGATCAGCCCTAAAATTGAAGGGGGAACCCTCCACCTGCGCGTGACAGCGGCAGGTGACCGGATCCGGGTCCTGATCGCGGATACGGGCGTAGGCCTTCAGGGCCAGCAGCCCGATGCGCTCCTGCACAAAGGCGTAGGCCTCGCCAATACGGCCACCCGCCTCGAAAAAATGTATGGAGCTACCCTCCATATCCAGCCCGCTATCCCCGTCGGACTGGAGATTTCATTTGAAATACCTGTTCATGAGCCTGTTGTAGTCAGCTGAGTATATGAAAAAAGTCATTATCGCAGACGACGAGGCACCCGCCCGTCAACTCATCCGGGAGTACATGGCTGATTATCCAGATTTGGTGCTGATCGCTGAGTGTAACAACGGAGTGGATGCAGTCACCCAGATGAATACCTTTCGCCCGGATCTGGTGTTTCTGGACGTACAGATGCCCGGGCTGACGGGATTTGAAGTGCTGACCCACCTGGATGAGATGCCCCAGGTGATTTTTTCGACGGCCTATGACCAGTATGCGTTGCAGGCATTTGAGGTGCATGCCCTGGACTACCTGCTCAAACCGTATACCCGGACCCGGTTTCAGCAGGCGATCCAGCGGCTCCAGACTGTGACACCTGCTTACTGGCAGCAACTTCAGACCCTGGCAGAGGCATCCGGCCCCCGGCAGGCATACCCGGAGCAGGTATTTGTGCAGCAGGGGACCCGGCTCCGCTCGCTGGCAGTGCGGGAGATCCTCCGGGTGAGTGCCCAGGGAGACTATGCGCTGATCGTGACGGCGACGGAGAGTTATCTGAGTACCTACGGGATCGGTGAGCTGGAAAAAAAACTGGATCCCCGCCAGTTTATCCGCGTGCACCGCTCTGCCCTGGTCAATCTCAATGCGGTGCGGGAGCTCCAAAAAAATCCTGCCTCGCTGGATGTCATCCTCCAAAACGGCGACTGTGTGCGGGTGAGCCGCTCGTACATGGACAACCTCAAGGGGCTGATGCTGTAGCTGATGGCAGTTGTAACTGACGTGGCGGACTTCGCTGAATGGTGCACCGCTCATTAACCCAAAAGCGGCACATATTTCGCCACTTACGGCCACATACGTTTATATCTTGACTTTCTCCGGTTCCACCCCTTCATATATCACCGCTACCGGCAGGGTGATCTCCCCGATCTGTATCGTATCCGTCACAGCAGTATAGGCTCGGTACACCCACTCGGTGCCTTTTCGTTCAAACAGCTCTACGTGTATCGCTGTCTGGGATACCAGCAGCAGGGCCTCCAGGGTCGGGAGCTGCAAGTAACGAGGCAACTTATGCTGTCGGTCGTAGCCCTCCGTACCAGGCGACAGGATTTCGGCGAGAAGGCGGGGATGGCGCTTGATGTATCGGTCCTCCCTGTCGCGTGGGTCACAGGTGAGCATCACATCCGGATACACGTACCATACCTCCGGGACAAGTTCCAGTTTGAGGTTTTCGATATAGATCTCGCAGGGACCTCCTTTTATGCCCAGGCGCAGCCCAAAGGTCAGGTTTTGTGCGAGTCGGTTATGTATATCGCTGGTCCCAGCCATTGCAAATAGCTCACCCTGGTAGTACTCAGCGCGATAGAGGGCGTGCTCCTCGTGTTCGAGGTACTCAGCAAGGGTGTAGTGGGTTTTGAGTTCAAGTGCGTGGCCCATGCCTGCGGGATTAGGGTATCAAGCAGTAATATACATAAATTTCTCTACGGCCTGAATTACAGGCGATAAATCAACTCATTTTTTATCTTCGAAAAAAACGGCTGTTTCCAACCCCCAGGCATTGTGTTTCAACCCCTTATGTACCCGGACAGCGTCCCTGATCCTGACAAAAGTGCATCTTGTATGGACGGGCAGCGTATATTTGACCTTACTGGCAGTTTATCACCTGCCAGCCTCAACAAGACGGATCACCGATGGGAGATGCACAAGCGCGGCAGCGGCAGGCAAAGTGGCTGCGGATTTTCAGGAAAATACACCGGGTGACCGGGGTGGGGTTGTGTTTGTTTTTGCTGGCGGTAGGGCTGACGGGGCTGCTGCTGGGCTGGAAAAAAAACAGCGGTGACTGGCTGCTGCCGACCACCCGTCAGGGTACCTCGACGGATCTGGCTGCCTGGCTTCCCCTGGACAGCCTGCATACGAGAGCCTGTGCAGCAGCGCGGGACACCTTTGGAGCTGAGTTTCCCCTGGACCTGGAGCGGATAGATGTACGCCCGGACAAGGGTATGGTAAAGTTTGTCTTTGAGGCAGACTATGCCGGACTCCAGCTCGATGGCGCGACGGGCCGTGTGTTGCTGGTCGAAAAACGCCGATCTGACTTCGTCGAAAACCTGCACGATGGTTCTTTTTTTGACAAATATTTCCATACCCCTCACGGCATCATCAAACTCATCTACACGACGATCATGGGCCTGGCACTGGTCGTTTTTACCATCACAGGGTGTTGGCTTTGGTATGGACCCAAATGGATGAAACGATCGCGATGAAGATACAAAGAGGCAGGGCATGAGGTTTTTGTTGGCTTTTTGTGATAATTTGGAGCCAAAACAGGATCTGCCACGTATGCGAACTTGGGTTTGGGGTATTATGATATGGGGCCTGCTGCTCCCTGCCATGGCCATCGGCCAGACGGCCCGATGCCGGGTGTATCTGCTGGACAACAGCCACTTTGAGGCGATGCTTGATGTGAAAGCGGTGAAAAATCATTTTTCGCAGGTGAGATGGCCTACGCCGGATACAACCCGGGTGATTACCTCGGCAGATGTATATGCTGTGATGGAGCTGGATCAGATTTTTCCCAGGGGCGTCCTGTACCTGAATACCAAAGCTGATAATCCGCCCCCCATCATCTCAGGCCCTGATGCAGAGCCGGTTCCCATCAATATCTCACGGCTGGCTCAGTACATCGGTTATCCCGATATTGCAAGAGAGGCCAATATCCAGGGGCAGGTCATCATACGGGTACTTATTGATAAGAACGGAACCCCCCTCAAGTGGAAGTCCGTCAACCGGGTACATCCCATCCTGCTGGCGGCTGTGGTTGCACATTTGCCCTTGATCCGGTTTACACCAGGGCGTGAAAACAGAAAAGCCATCAAGTTTTGGGTCAATATCCCCTTTAATTTCCGGCTGGTGGATTAACAGGCGGAACTGTTACATAAAAAACCCCCTGCGGACGCCGCAGGGGGGAGCTTCAAGTGTGTGCAGGGGGGCAATTTATTGTTTTTCCCAGATCAGGGAGTAGGGTTTTTTGCCTTTGGACTTGATCATCAGGACATACGATCCTGCCGGATACTGGCTCACGTCGAGGCGCAGCTCGCCTGCATCCGTATCGGCCCGATGGAGGGTACGTCCGCTCATGTCCTGGATGGTCACCAGGGTGCGCCCGGAGAGGTTGCCGAGGTACAGTTCGCTGGAGGTCGGGTTGGGGTACACCTGCATGACAGGGCGATCCCAGGCAGCGCTGACGACATTGCTGTAGCTAAACTTCCCGTCCAGGTCCACCTGCCGGAGGCGATAGTAGTTGGCACCAGCCAGCGGGGTCTCATCCAGGGTGGAGTAGGTACGCACGTCGGAGCTGTTGCCGGCAGCTTTGTGCCGGGAGACAACGGACCAGTCGCGGGTATCACCGCTGCGCTCCAGCTCGAAGCGGTCGGCATTGGTCTCGGTAGCCGTGGCCCAGTCAAGCTGGATGCCGCCTGACTGGACGGCTGCTGTGAAAGAGAGCCACTCTACCGGGAATTCTGCTGCCTCACCTGCCGTGAAGTCTGAGAAACTGCTGACCGTCCCGGTGATCGTATTGGTCAGGGGGTCACACTCATTCATCAAGGCCCAGGCAGAACCGTCCCATTTCCCGCCCCAGTACTCGTCCTCATCCCCCACGATGTCAAACTCATCATAGATAGCCGTGATATCACAGGAAAAGCTGGTGATCCCGCTCGCGCTGACAGTCCAGTACCGGTTGATATAGTGGGTGGCGCTGGGGTTATTGGGTTGTTTGAGGATCTGGAGGCTTACCTGCGCATACCCGGAGGCAAAACTACCGCTGGTGAAGTTGAGGGTGATCGGGGTATAATATCCCGTCTGGTCCCCAATCGGGAAGAGGAAAGAACCCGTGCCGCTGTAGAATTTCCGTACCCCGCCGTTGAGGGTTTCTGCCACAATTTTATTGTTGGCGGAGAAGGTACCGGAGATGGTGGCGGCACTGTTCAGGATCAGGAAAAAGTCACTGACGTTGATCTGGGTATTGGTCATGGTCAGGGTATTGTTGACGGTGACATTACCCGTGAGGATGATCCCATTCTCACGCAGGACGGTCAGGTTGTTGAGGGTGACCGCAGGCAGGTCGGTCGCGGCACCGGTTGGCTCCCCGATTACCATGTTGGAGGAAGTGCTGCCTGTGAAAGAACCCGAGGTCCGGGTGATCTGCTCATTGACCGTGATGGTATTGGCACCGATGGTGAGGGCCCCCCGGCTGAGCCGGAGCTCATCATCCACGGTAATACTTTTGCCGAGGGTGACTCCGGAGGCATTGTTGGAGTCAAAGGTACCGATGGTCGTCGAGCCGGTTCCATTGAGCTGGATAGCTGCACTTCCATTCAAGGTGAGGCCTCCGGCCCCGGTGGTGGTGCCGTGATTCACCATATCCCGTGCCAGGGTCAGCGTGAAACCACTGGTAAAGGTGACGGTGGTACCCGATGCGATGGTGAAAAGTCCTCCATTGACACTGTTGTCCATCACAAGGTTCCGGAAGGCATATATTGAGGCCGTGGTACTGTTGGGGATCGTATATACCAGCCAGGTGTCGAAGTCACTCCAGTTGCCCCCGGCCGTCCAGACCTTGCTGGCTTCCCAGCCGGAGGCGTCGGTCCAGTCGGAGGTTTCCATATTGGTCAGGGTACCTGTGTTGGCATTGCTGGTCTGGTCGGTAAGGGAGGTGCCGGTAGCATCATCAACCTGATAGTGAGCGACCAGCCCGGACTCAGTACCCTCCAGGGTGCGGAACATATTTTCCTGGATTTCCTGTGCGGTGCGCGCATCATTCCAGATGCGGACCTCGTCCACTTGTCCGGTAAAGTAGTTGCCATTATACGCACCACGGGCGATGGAGAGCGCACTGGCGGTATTGGTCAGGGTACCGGCTGTAGTAGCAGAGGTGGCGACAGAACGCCCGTTGATGTACAGGGTCAGGACCCCCCCCTGCGACCAGGTCATGGCCACATGAAACCAGGAACTCGTCGTAATGGTAGGGGCGGGGCTGTTGGCGGTGACAGTATAGAGGGCTGACGAGGTGCGTATCTCGCCTACCAGTCGCGCGGAGGCATTGATATGCAGGCTGTAGCCCTGGGTAGGAGAGGAGGCACTGCTGGCTTTGGAGACAATGCGCGGACTGCCGGAAGTGCTGGCCGCATTGATCCAGGCCTCTACACTGAGACCTGTGGTGGGATTGAGGCTGGAGTTGTCCGGGACGTTGACATACTCATCTGTACCGCCGAAGGTCAGACCGGTACCCGGACGCCGGAAGGCGTTAGCGACAGCAGCAGAGCTCGCGATCCTGGCGTCTGATGCTGACCAGGTCGGGCCCAGAGTCAGGGTGCCAGTCAGGCCATTGGGGCCATTGTCTGTCAGGCTGGTGCCGCTGCCATCACTCATGCGGTAGTAGGCCGCCAGGCCACTTTCGTTACCTACCAGTAGCTGATACATATAGTCCAGAAGCTGGTCCTGGGTGCGGGCGGTATTCCAGATACGGACCTCATCTATCCGGCCCTGGAGCAGGCGGCTGTCAATGTAGTCAAATGAGGAACCCAGGATCAGGGGATTTTCAGCAGGCGAGAGGGTGATCGAAACCGCTGAGGAGGTGCTGAGTTTTCCATCCACATAGATATACATCGTACTACCATTGTACACACCTGCCAGGTGATGCCACCGGTCCAGGGTCAGCACGGCACCTGTTGTCAGGGAGCTCCAGGCCGAGCCATTGGCAATGGCAAAGTTTACCTGGCCGCCGTTACCCACACTTAGTTTATATCCCTCATTATCAGCATCTTCCATTGCTAGTACGACGCCGTCGGTTACGTTTGTTTCCCAGGCAGACGCATAGACCCATGCCTCCAGGGTGAGGGTGGTGCCACTGATCTGAATATCAGGATCAGCTGCGATCGTTACATAGTCATCGGTTCCGTCGAAGGTAATCGCATTACCCGGCTGCGCCCGCATGCCTTGCATACTTGTGAGCCAGATACCCAGCGCCAGGGCGCCAGTCAGCACATCTCGGCAAGAGCGGCGTAAGGAACGTGTCATTGCTACCATAGAAGCTTTCATACGGGGATTGTTATTTACACTTTGTATTTTACAATATTAGAAACAGTGTAATAGTAAATAATTGCAATTATGAACTTATTTCTTTCAAACGCCTTTGGGTGTGTAGGTGAATTACTTTTTCAGCCGCAATAAACCACGCAACGTATGTTGGTAGCTCATCTGCCAGCCGGGCAATGTGTTGTTTTCTGCATACAGGATGAAATTTTAATATGCAGGGTGTGGTGTATAATAGTTGAGGTGTGTTTTTATATTTAAAAATTTTAATAAATTGAATGTTATAAATTTGCATCAAACAATGTTTGGATTTATTATAGGGTGTTTGATTGAAATTTTTTTCCTCACAATGGGAGGACAGCGCCTGAGTTTTATGCAGTATCACATGCGTCTATTACACCTGCGTGGTGGAGACGTTTGGCGGGCAGTACATCCCACAGGATTGCCTGACGGGCGATGAGCCAGCCCCCCCGTTTTGATTACAGGATAGGTTACTTGAACATCACCGGGAGGCTTGCGGAGGCTACCCGTCCGCACCATATCCCAAACTCATTGGCGAGTATGTCCCGCTTGTTTTCGTAGATGGCGGTCAGGCGTGCCTCGATGGTTTCTCCATACAGGTCTGGAAACCCGATCCAGTTGCCGTCACTCATATCAACTTCCAGGATGATTTTTTCGCCGGGTGGTATCAGCCAGAAGTCCGGGAAGTCTCCGTCCCAGTCTGTCGGGGGTTTGTGCCGGATCAGGTAGGTATTGCCGCCAGCCTCCCAGGTCAGGATGAGGTTGAAGTAGCCCCAGGTATTCCAGTCTTTCCAGATCTTGAGGGGGGCTGGTGTGAGGTTGGTGAGGATCACATGGATCCGGGGGTATCGCTCCAGGGAGAGCTCCCGGGTACCTTCGGGATTGGAGACAGGGACGACCAGCTCTATCCCGAGTGAGGACTGGGTCCACCCCGGCAAGGACCCTACACATAATACTGGCAGGAGTACCCGGCAACACACCTGAGTCAGCCATTCAACCCTAAATCTCATACCCTTCATAACGAAATACTGACCTCAACCGTCATACTAAAGTGAGGGTATCCTGAGCTGTAAGCCGGATACCGGTAGCCGCCACCAGGTCCAGAAGCACCTGCAAGTGGGAGGCCCGGGTAAAAGGATTCATCAGGGAGACCCGCAGCCAGGTATCTCCCCTGAGCGTCGTCTGCACCAGATAAAACGCACCTGACTGGATGATATCGGCGCGGATAGCGGCATTGACGGGCGATACCTGATCTGGAGACAGGTCTGATGGCCGCCAGCGAAAGCACACAATATTACACATGGGCTTAACGGCCAGCTCCATATCGCTCCGGGCCAGGATCATCTCCGCAAAAGTCTGGCCGAGCTGGTACATTGTATCTACAAAGGCACCTGTGACACGTCCCCCGCCTGCCTGTAACGCTGTATAAGCCTTGAGGCTCATCATGTATTTGGTGCACTCGAAGGTACGTTTGGCGAGGTTGTACCACTCGGGCTGCTGCCGGCTCCAGAGATAGTGGGCATCCTGCTCAAAGGTGCAGTAGGACAAACTTCCATCCCTGAAAATCACCCCCGTAGCGAGAGCTGGTGTCAGGGCCATTTTGTGAAAATCTATCACCACGGTATCGGCCCGGCTGATGCCCTGCAGCAGGTGCCGCCAGGTCTCCGAAAAAGCAGTAGGCCCTCCGTGGGCGGCATCTACATGAAACCAAAGCCCATGTGCCTCACAAAAATCTGCCATTGCCTCCAGGTCGTCAAACGAGCCGGTGGCTGTGGTGCAGGCACTGCCTACAGCGGCGATCACTTGCAGGCCCCGGGCCTGAGCCGCCGCGAGAAGGGACGGCAAAAGATCGGTTCTGATCCGGAAGTTTTCGTCCACGGGCACCTGGATCACCCCTGCCTCCCCCCATCCCATGACCTGGGCAGCTCTTTTCACACAGTAATGCGCCTGGGCAGAAACCATGATGGCGGGCTGGTAACCGTTCTGGTGGCCCTGTGTCCACACATCATGTCCGGACCGCTGCTGGCGGGCAGCCAGGAGGGCTGTGAGGTTGCCGAGGGTCCCGCCGGATGTCATAAAACCATCGGCCTGAGGCCCCAGCCCCATAGCAGTGGCCACCAGGGCGATCACCCGCCGCTCCAGGGCGGTGCCACTGGCCCCCATTTCATAGACGCCCATCCCGTTGTTCAGAAAGTCACCCAGCAGGCCGGCCAGGGCTGCTGTGGGCAGGGGCGGTGATATCTGGTGTCCGACATAGTGCGGGTGGTGCAGGTAGATGGCCTGCCCCAGCACCTGCTCAAAAAATTGACTCGGGTCCTGTGCCGGGCCTGCCTCTGCCTCCGTCCAGGCATCATACAGGGTATCCGGAGGGATTTGATGGTGTACGGGGCCTTCGGCAGCCAGCATGTGCTGGAGATGATCCGCCAGGCGATCTATCAGTTGGTGGCCTGCCCGACGGAAGGATTCCGGGTCATAAGCCTGTTGCAGGAGCGATTCAGCAGTCATAGGTATGTCACCATTCGCAGCGGCATCCGGGCAGCACATATATATCCCGGACCTTTACAAAGGTAATACCCCAATGGGAGGGCACCAAGTATGTCTGTAATATCTGCGAGAGATATTACGCCGGGCAGTCCGGGCTGGGGTTGACTGGCAAGGGATCGGGGTGTATTTTGCTGGCCTGAGCATTTTACTATATGCAGGTACGTATCGCCCCCATTCAGATGAACCCCCTCCAGCCCGACGCGGTAGAGATTGTAGATCAGCGTTGGCTTCCGCACCGGGTCGAGGTGGTGCGGATCACCCGGTGGGAGGACGCCGCTACCGCCATCCGGGATATGTGGGTGCGGGGGGCGCCCCTGATCGGGGTGACGGCGGCCTGGGGATTATACCTCGCCGCCCGGCAGGCGCAGGCAGCACCGGACCCGGACGGGTATCTGGATCATGCGCGTCATGCCCTGCTCGCGACCCGCCCCACAGCCGTCAACCTGGCATGGGCCATCGGCCAGTCATGGGAGGCCATGGCACAGGTATCTGCCTTGTCAGCCAAAATACAGGCTGCGGCGGATACGGCAGCCCGCCTGGCACGGGAGGATGCGGCGGCTTGTTATGCCATCGGGGGGGCTGGGCTGGCGTTGATCCAGGCTTGTTATGCCCGCACCGGACGGCCCGTGCAGATTCTTACCCATTGTAATGCGGGCCGTATGGCCTGTATCGAGTGGGGGACAGCCACTGCGCCCATGTACCGGGCTCATCTGGCGGGTATTCCGATCCATGTCTGGGTAGATGAAACCCGTCCCCGTAATCAGGGCGCTCATATCACGGCATGGGAGCTTGCGGAGGCGGGTATCCCGCATACGGTCATCCCTGATAATGCCGGAGGACACCTCATGCAGCACGGACAGGTGGACCTGTGTCTGGTCGGTACGGACCGGGTCGCCCGCAATGGGGATGTCGCCAATAAAATCGGGACCTATCTCAAGGCCCTGGCCGCTGCCGATAACGGCGTCCCTTTTTATGTAGCCTTTCCCGTTTCTACCCTGGATACAGCCTGTGAGGATGGCTTACGGGACATTCCTATCGAGGAGCGCTCCCCCGCAGAGGTGTCCTGGGTACAGGGCTGGGACCGTGAAACCCAGTCTGTGCGCCAGGTCTTGATCACCCCTCCGGACAGCCCGGCTGCGAATCCAGCGTTTGATGTGACTCCGGCCCGGATGGTGACCGGGTATCTGACAGAGTATGGGTTGTTTGAGGGGGGAAAAACGGGTATAACTGCCCTGATGAGCCGGATCAGCTGAGAGGTGCTCCTATTTCAGGCGCTCTGTGATATACGCCGGGAGTTTGTAGCCCATGACTTCTGCCTGCGCAAAATAGGTCCGGGCCTTATCCATTTCTCCCAGGCCCAGGTAACAAAAACCTATGTAGTAGGGATAATACGCTTTGTCTTCGTAGTATTTTTTGCTGGCCTTGAGGTATTTGAGGGCTGTGTCATAGTCGCCCTGCTGAAAATACCCCTGCGCAGCCAGCATACGGGCATCTGCTGCGTTTTCCTGGCTGCCCATCTCTGAGTACAACCGCATGGCGGTTTCGCTGTTGAACACCGCCTGCTGGTATTGCTCCTGTGCAAAATAGGTCTGGGCCAGCCCGTAGTAGCCCTGCGGATAACCGGGATGATGCTGGAGCATCAGTTTGTACTGGCTGATCGCCTTGTCAAAGTTGCCCTGGAGCTGATACACGGCTGCCAGTTCCTGATGCGCCTTGAGGTGACGGGCATTCAGGGCCAGGACAGACTCAAAATACCATACCGCACTGTCATAGATTTCATCCCGGCGGTAAAGAGATGCCAGGCTGAAACGGGCTTCCAGCAGGGTAGGATCGGCCTTGATGGCCCCTAGGTAGGCTCGGCGGGCGGCTTGGATTTGGTTGGCCTGCTCCAGGCGCTGGCCTTCTACGTAGCGGGTACGGCCTTCAGTCTGGGCAGTGAGGGTCGAGCAGAGGAGAGAGACAGAGATAAACCACCAGAGTTTCATGTATGTGAGATAAAATAATGAGGTAGCGTAGCGGGATACCCAGCAGCCTGCTCAGTGGAGGCTGGCACGCTTGACAAGATAGTCTGTGAGGACCTTGTCGTAAGGTGCTTTGATGTCCACTTCCACAAAATCAATCTTATACTCATAACATTGCTGCTTGAATCGCCGGTTGAGCGCCTGGACAGCCTCCCGGTAGCCAGCCCGGATCTGCTGGGGCAGGACCTCTACTTTTTCGCCCGTCTCCAGGTCCCGCAGGACCGTGGGCCGGTTGGGCAGGTCAAAAAGTTCCTCGGTACTGCGGTCGAGCAGGTGAAATACCAGCACTTCGTGTTTCTGATGCCGCAGATGCTGGAGTGCCTTAAAGAGCTCGGCTTCGGCCTCAAGCTGGTTGAACAGGTCTGTAATCAGGACCACCAGCGACCTCCGGTGAAACTTCATCGCCACCTGATGTAAGACCCTGGCCGTAGCCGTGGTGCGGGTAAACTCACTTTTGGTGGCAAGGATCTCTTCCAACTTTTGGTAGATAGGGATCAGCCAGGAGTACCGGGACCTTGGCGGGGCATAAAACCGGATTTCGCTGTCGAAGAGGGTCATACCGGCGGCGTCGCGCTGCCCGATCATCAGGTACTGTAAGGCGGCAGCCAGCCAGCCACCATACTCCAGCTTGGTGATCCCGGTGGCGGGATACCGCATGGAGTCGCTGATGTCCAGCACTACCTGGCAGCGGAGGTTGGTTTCTTCCTCGTATTTTTTGGAGAAAAGTTTGTCCGTCTTACCATACACCTTCCAGTCAATGTTTTTCAGAGACTCTCCCGCATTATAGGGGCGATGCTCCGCAAACTCCGCCGAAAATCCATGATAAGGGCTCCGGTGCAGGCCTGTGATAAACCCCTCGACGATGGTTTTGGCCCGGACTTCTATGTTTTTCATCCGGCTCACGACCACCGGATCGAGGTATCTGATTGAGGTTGTTCCCATACTGGTACGTCGCCTGCTCAGCGGCAGGCTTGATGCAGTAATGATACGGAGACTTTGGCGTAAATAAAAGTTGCTGTGCGGCCCTGCCCGGCGGCATGCTGCTAACGAAAGCCCCCCTGCCATGTAGTATGGGACCCATGAAGTTCTTTTTGGCGATATTCTTACATGCCCTCTGTCCGCATACCTAAGGTTCCGATATTGTAGGCACACCACATCCTATCCTGACGCATGGATCACGAACTTATGCAGATGCCGGAAGAGGTAAGCGTTTCCCCGTTGCCTTACTGGCGTATGGCTGCGATTATTCAGCAGCAGTTTACCCCAGCGTTGTTGATAACGGATGCACAGGCCCGGGTACACTTTCATTCGCATGCCTGTTATCCATACCTGGTGACGGTCCCCCAGCCAGGCCGCTCATGGCTGTCAGAGGTACTGACCCCTACGCTGGCATTGGGTGCGGAGACGCTGCTCCAGCTATTGGCCCGGCAGCCACAGGAGGGCCATGCCGAGGTCGCGCTGAGCCTTCCCTCGGGCAAGCTGCTGGTCTCGGCGCGTCGCCAGCCGATGGACGGACACGATATGATCGTCCTGACCCTGACTCCTGCTCCGGAGGAACTGCCACCTGTCCGGCTTAGCGGTGACTTGTACGAAACCGCTCACCTGATCACGGACCTGCGGAATACCCAATCACAACTGCTCGACAAGCTCCGTGAAACCCGCCAACACCTGGTGCAGGCTACGGCTGAGAGCACCGGACTCCGGCAGCAGCTTGCCTCCGACACAGCGGCAGGTACGACCTACGAACAAGCCCTGCAGGCAGGCGGAGTGGGGATCCTGGTACTGGATGCCAGGTTATGTATCATACGGTTTACGCCGGAGGTGTGCCAGTGGATCCCGCTTCAGCCTGATGACAAACACCGGCCGATCAGCCATTTTGCGCTGAGGGTCGAGTTTGAAGCATTTTTGCCAGTACTACAGAACAGCCTCGACCAGGAAAAGCGGATTATTCACCAGATATGGAGTCCAGACGCTGGTGTGCAGATCATCGCGCAGCCGTGGTATGCGCCCGATCAGCTCAAGCCGGCTGGGGTGACAGTCTTTTTTCTGGATCAGGAGCTCTATCAGCCGTCTGGGCCCGTATTTAAGGGGGTAACGACCCGTGGAGGCCTCGAACGGCTCACAGAGTATCAGGTGCGGTATATTTTGTTTGAGACGGCGACCCATGCGATTGCCCTGGTGGACACAGATGGGCATATTATCAAAACCAACCGGGTCGCTTCACAAGAAGTCTCCTGGGAGGTAAAAGGCCGCCCTTTTTGGTCTCTGCCCGCTTTTGCGCTGACGGTCCGCGGCAAACGAGTCGCCCGGCGCCAGTTTGAGACGGCCTGGAATCACCACGAGCTTGTGTATGAAGATGTGCACATGGAGCAGGATCAGGTCATCCGGGCCTGTGCGGTAACCCTCCGGCCCGTGACGATACAGGGGATCGGACTGGTCATGCTGGCCGAAAGCCGCGACACTACGTCTGCCGTAAGTGCCCGCGAAAACCTGCGCAGCCGCGAAAACCTCTACCGGCTCATCCCCCGCAGCATGTCAGACTCGGGTATTCTGATTTTTAGCCGTGACTTGCGTTTTCTGCTGGCTGAGGGGCCGCTCCTGCTGGCCATGAACTTTCCCACTGAAAATGTAGAAGGCAAAACCCTGTACGAAGTCCTGCCGCCGGATGCTGCCGAGCGGCTGGCTGTCCAGTATCAGCGGGTACTGGACGGTGCGTCTTTTCACTTTGAGAGTGAGTGGAAAGGAATGATTTACTCAGCCCAGATGGATCCGCTCTACAACAAACAGGGCGAGATATACGCCGGCCTGATCGTGGCCAAAGACATCACACACCTGCGCAAGGTCCATCATGCCATTGAGTTTATCTCCCAGAGTACCTCGGTGCCCTCTGAGAAACAATTTTTTGAAAACCTGGCCCAGAGCCTGGCGCAGATCCTGAATGTCTCCCATGTATTTGTGGGGGAATACCGCGAGGCAACCAGCATGGTAGAGACAACTGCCTACTGGCGAAAGGGGGAACATGTACCGGAGTTTCGGTATGAAATGAATGGTACGCCGAGCCAGCAGATCATCAAAGCCCGAACCCAACTTTTTGTACAGGCAGGGGCCCGGCATCAGTATCCGGCTGATGACTACCTGGAGGAGTACCAGATCGAGGGGTATATCGGTACACCGTTGTTTAATTCTGCTAAGGAAGTCATCGGGTTGCTGGTCGTGATGCATGACGGGCCGTTTGATAATTATAGCCTGCTACAAGCTGTCATTCAGGTATTTACCACCCGTGCAGGGGCTGAGTTGGAGCGCAGGCGTGCCCAGCGTGCCCTGGTAGCGAGTGAGTTTGTCTATAAAACCATCGCCGCCAATATCGGCGGAGGGTTGGTGGCCTTGTGCCGGGAGTCGGGTAATATGATCTTCTGTGAAGGAGACTGCCTCCCACAACTCGGCATGGAGGGGGGGATCCCCCCCGGGTTTAACCTCCTGACAGCACAGGCCGACACGTATCCTTTCTGGAGCCAGATTACAGCACAGGTCCGCAATACCTTTGCGGGGTTGGCTGCCCGTGAGGAGATTCGGATTGAAAAACGTACCTACCTCGCCAATTTTATCCCGGTACCGGGCATGGAAGGAGAGGAAGCGTTGTCCCTGATCATCATCCAGGATATTTCGCAGCTCAAGGAGGTAGAAAATTTTCTGGCGGGCAAACTCTCGGAGCTGGCCGAAAAAAACCTGGAACTGGAGCGGTATATCAACTCCAACCTGGAATTGGAGCGGTTTGCGTATGTCGCCTCTCATGACTTGCTGGAGCCCGTCCGCACCATCCGGAGTTTTGCCCAGCTGATGGGGCCTAAACCCGCTGTCGCCCAGGATGAAGAGCTGCAGGAATACCTGGATTTTATCATCAAAGCCTCCGACCGGATGCGCCGCCTGATCCAGGACCTGCTGGAATACTCTAAGATTACGTATCAGAATACCGCCACAAGGGAGGATTTTGGGAAGGTGAGCCTGCCTATCCTGCTCTCAGGTGTCATCGGCAACCTGGACAACCTGATTCATGAGCATGAGGTGTCGCTGCGTATCGGAGACATGCCCCCCTGGATTTACGGCTCTGAGGTGAAGCTGGTCCAGGTGTTTCAAAACCTGATTGCCAATGCGATCAAGTTCCGTCGCAAAGACATCCCCTGCGAGATCAGTGTCACGGCCCGTGCCGAAACCAACCATATCGAGTTTGTCATCCAGGACAATGGGATAGGGATAGATACCCAGTACCTTGAGAAAGTATTTTTACCCTTCCGGAAGCTTCATTCGCAGCAGGAGTACGAGGGAAGTGGTATAGGACTGGCGCTTTGTCAGCGGGTCATAGAGCAGCACGGAGGACGGATATGGGTCGAGTCCACCCTGGGAGAAGGGAGTCGGTTTTATATCAGACTGCCCTGGGAGGCCTACTGAGCGTCTCCGAGCGACTGAAGGATATTCCCAAAAATGTGCGTGCGAAGCGCGTAATAAGTGTTTTTGCCGTCTCGCTGGGCCACCAGTACCTGCCGATCCTTCAGAATCCGCAGATGATGGGATGCTACGGCTTGCTCAATCTCCAGCGCCTCGTGTATCTCTGTGACTGTGAGCCTGTTGTGTATATGTAGCAGGTCCAGGATAGCCAGCCGGATAGGATGAGCCAATGCCCGTAGGGTTTCTGAGGCATTTTCCAGAAAAGAGAGATCAAACCGGCTTTTCACTAGGTATATCTATATATCTACATAAACCGCAGGCAAACTAAGAACTTTCAGCGCATAATCCAATAGGCCTGCCCATCTCCTGCGTCAGATATGTGCAGAAACCGCATCTCAAACCCCGGAGAATCCGTATCTTTGGGGTATGAATACGCGTATGTACTGGGTGGGTTCCTGCGTGGTAACCTGCTGCCTCCTGCTGATGGGAGGTTGTTGTGAAAAATGTGACAAAGGGTATATCGGTGAATTTGCGCTGCAGCAAGGCTCAGGCGACTGGATGACCTTTGCGGCTACGTCTTCCCGCTTGTTTCGAAACCAAAACGGCCAGACCCTCGCGATGATCTACGATCCGGTCAGCTCTGGGGTCGAAGACCTTACCCAAAACTGTACTGAACTCAACTGCGGGAGTTGCTGTGACGAGTTCAGGGGCACGTATCTGTATGGGCGTTTCAGTTCGGCAGACGGACAGTTTGTATTTGACATTACCCTCCGCAAAAACTTTCTGGATCATAACGTGAAAGATGACCCGGTCACCATAGACGATTACTTTTCTATCAGTTTCAACAATACCCTTACCTGTGACCTCCTTCATATCCCGGATACCGTCCTGACGGGGGGCGTGACCCTGAATGGGAAGACTTTTTTTCAGGTCTTTAGCTGTGAGACCAATGCAGGTAACCAGCCGGAGAGCCCCCGGGCCTATTATTTCACCCGGAGCCAGGGTATCGTCGGGTTTCGACTCAACAACGGAGACACCTGGAGCCTTGACTGAGGACCGGCAATGCATTCCCGCGTGAGACATGTACGGATCGGTGTATCTTTAGCAGATTCTATAGCCCCCCGATGCTGATATGGCTAAGACCTTTCTGATTTTTGACTGTGATGGTGTCCTGGTGGACAGTGAAATACTGGTGACCCGTATCGTCCTGCGGATGCTGGCGGAGCAGGGTGTCGTGATGGAAGAATCGGTATTCTGCCAGCGATACACGGGCATGATGGAGGCTGATATTTTTCAGGACATTGAAGCGCGGTACGACGTCCGCTTGTCTGATGACTTCAGGGCAACCCAGCAGACACTGGCACACAGGGCCATGCTGGAAGAGCTGGAGGCGATCAGCGGTATGCCGGAGCTGGTGCGCTCACTGGAGACACCCCGTGCCGTGGCCTCAAACAGTACCGTGCCGCATGTGATACACGCGCTGGAGCGTGCGGGTATCCGGGCGGTATTTGAGGACCGGATATTTTCGTCCACCCATGTGGCCCGCCCTAAACCTGCACCGGATGTATACCTGCATGCCCTGCAGCAACTGGGCCTGCACCCTGCTGAGGTGCTGGTGATCGAAGACAGCCTGACGGGTGCGGCTGCGGCCCGCGCCGCCGGATTGGCGGTAATTGGTTTTTTGGGAGCTGCCCATATTTTTGAGGGACACGGCGCGGCCCTGCGTGCACTGGGGGTGGACGAGATTGCCGCTGATGCTGCTGAGCTGCGGCAGGTATTACGGAAGTGGGGCATCCGCTGAGCGGATGGCGGCTGCCAGGTCTGCTGAAAGAACCACCGCTGAGGCTGAGTCCAGGTGACTCCCGTCATAACTCTGATACCGCGTCGGATCCAGGGAAATCCACCGCCCCCCTGAGGTGGTAATGAGCTGCCGGATAGCAGCCTCATCATAAGGTGCCAATTCGTCTTCCAGTACCTGCATGGACCGGGTCGTAGGCGGGCGAAATGCCCATACCCGTATCCCCTGCCGGGTCCACGCCTGTACTTGTTCGCCCAGGGCTGCTACCAGTCGGGGGGAGATACGATCTGTTTGATACTCAAGACGATAGGGCTCCAGCGCACGGGCGGTGTCTGCCGGTACCAGCCGGGAAGCAACCCAGCCATCCGGAAAAAAAGTCTGATAGTACAACGAAGCAGGCGGTACCACCGTGCCTGCGAGGTGATCGTATACCTCCCGGGGGGTGAGTGGCGTCCAGGGTGTAAGCCAGGGTGCGATGTACCGCCGGTGAAACCGGTCGGCCGGAGGGCGGCTGAGTTCCCGTGTGAGTTGCTCCTGCCGGGCGGCTGTCTCGGTCAGCGTCCAGGGCGAGATAGCCAGCACGATCCCCGGGTGCCGGGTGGTATCCAGCAGACGTGTTGCCCATTGGTAGAGGGTCGGCGAAAGCCCCCCGGAAGAATACCCCAGGTTATGAATACGGGTGTCCGTCAGGGTCCGGGCCATTATGGCAGGAGATACACCCCGATACAGGCGGGAGTCTCCCAGCAGCAGGAGGTCATATGATCCCTGTGGAAATGTTTTTTGCACCCAAAACTGATCCCAGGCTGCCTGAGATTGTATCAGCGGGTCAGGTGATACCGGGCGAAGCCGGGCGCCTGCCAGCAGCAGCACTACCATAACCAGCACCGTGAGCGGGATCCGGTATCGGAGATATGTATCGGGTGTCTTCATCAGAATTGAAAATAAATAAACTCGGCACCCGGACCTCTGAAAAACATCGTCAGCGCAAATACCAGAGCGACCAGCCAGGGCCCGGCATATTGCCACCGGGGGCCCTGGAGCTTATGGACCACTCCCGGCACGGCGTACCACAACTCCAGCCCGGCGGCCAGCAACAGATATATCGTTATGTTCATATCCAGGCCTGGCCACCCGCTCCCGGGGGTGAATATCCGCAGCAGCATACGACCGGCATCGGAGAGGGTAGGGGCACGAAACAGCACCCACCCGATCCACACCACCGGCAGGGTAAGCAGAAAACCCCATCGTCCCATACGGACAGGCAGGCGAAGCCACCGCTCCACGCTCAGGCAGAGGGCATGCCACCCACCCCATACCACAAAATGCCAGGCCGCTCCATGCCAAATCCCGGACAGGACCATCGTGATCCATAGGTTGCGGTAGAGATGGTGCTGGTTGCCGCCAAGGGGAATATACACATAGTCCCTAAACCAGGTCGAGAGCGAGATATGCCACCGTGCCCAAAAGTCCCGGAGAGAAGATGCCAGATAGGGCTGCCGGAAGTTGTCGGGCACCTGGTACCCCATCCACCGCAGGAGTCCGAGGGCGATGTCACTGTACCCCCCAAAATCATAATAAATCTGAAACCCAAACGCTATCGCCAATACCCAGGCATACAGGGCAGAGTCCGGGACGGCAGCAGTCCCAAAACCAGCCTGCACAAACGGGGCCAGGTTATCCGCGATGACCATTTTTTTGAAGAGACCCTGTACGATACGCACCAGACCAGCCCAGCGGTCAGCCTCCCGGGTGGATGGTTGTGCACGGAGCTGGTCCAGAATATCCTGCGCCCGCAGGATAGGGCCTGCGACCAACTGAGGAAAAAGTGATAAAAAAGCAAAAAAATGCCAAATGTTTCTGACGGGTTTCAGCCTCCCGTGATACACATCCAGCGTATAACTGAGAGACTGGAAAGTATAAAAACTAATCCCCGCCGGGAGAATCAGCATAAAGGCCGGAATCCGGCTGCTGAGTTCGACACTCAGGCCTGACCAGCCCAACACCTGCTCCAGGGTGTCTGCTGCCCAGCCGCTGTATTTAAAAATCGCCAGCGCTCCCAGGTTGCCGGCCAGTGAGATACCGAGCAGTCCCTTCCGGTACCGGGGGTATGCAGCCATACCCAGGGCGGCAGCATAGTCCAGCCCCCCTGAAAACAACAACAGGAACAAAAAACGCCAGTCCCACCACCCATAAAAAACCAGTGAAAACAGGGTGATATACGCCCACCGTATCACTGGCCGGCGTTTGGCCAGGGGCCAGCCCGCAAAAAAGATCAGCGCAAATACCCCAAACGCCAGCGAATTGAACAGCATAGGCAGGCCTGTCCACATAATCAGGCTGGCGAATATAGGTTTTTTTTGATGAAGTGCGGAGGTGCCGCACCCGAGGACCTGCGGGAATTCACTTGTATATACCCGTATTTTTACCTGTTTTGACGGGCAACATTTGCTTGGAAATGAGGTAATAAGTAATATTGTTCAGTTGAGAACATCGGTACTACTACCTTACACGCAGATATATGAAACAAGCCGGAAGTGCCCTGACTTTTTTGTGTCTTGTAATAACTTTTTTTCTTTGGGGGTGTCCGGTTGGTGTTTCCTATCCGCTCGGTGAGATGGCTGATGCGCAGAATATGCCTCAATTGATCGGTACATGGGTGACAGATGATCCGGAAGCAGAGATGAAAAAACTCTCTGTCACAGCCGGAGACAAACCCGGCACCTACCGGGTCGAGGTCCTGGAAAAAGGGAGTTCATATGCTGTCGAGACTACCTCTTTTCTGGCCTGGACTACCTTGCTGGAGGGTAAAACCTTCCTGATCGCGCAGGAAATCGCGACAGGTCTGTATTTTCACTATTATCTCGAATCTTCCGGGACTGCCAATATCAGCCTCTCAGATGTCACCCTCAAGGTTGGTGGTATAGATGCGATCACGTCAGTGGCGGCCTTCAGAGAAGAAGTACGGGCGTCTCTGGCGTTTCCGGATGTTTTTGTGAGCCGGATAGATTGGCATAAACCCTGAGATGCCAAAATATTCAGGTAAAATTTTGATTAGTTAAAGTTTTTACTTTAAATAAGCGAATATTTCCAACCTGGCAATATAACCCTCTGGGCAGACGGATTTGCTCCCGTGCGCTCATCAGGCAAGTTTTATCTTACTTCTTTTCGTTCTTATCTCCGAAAAATTTCGGGGCTCCTATCTTATTTTTTATTTTTTCAACAACACACATTATGGATGATGGCATTATGGCCGAAATCAGGATGTTTGCCGGTAACTTTGCCCCGAAATATTGGGCAATCTGCAACGGCGCCCTGCTCTCAATTGCTCAAAATCAGGCTCTTTTCTCCCTGCTGGGGACTACCTACGGTGGCGATGGGGTGACAACTTTTGCGCTGCCGGACCTTCGCGGCCGCGTACCCGTGCATACAGGCAGCAGTGGCAACGGCCCCGGACCGGTCGGACAACCTGCCCTGGGACAAAAGTACGGTGAGGAGCAACATACCCTCACAACGGCTGAAATGCCTGCACACACCCATACCCTGGCGATCACCAAGATGGCCAGCAACGTATCGGCTAACCGCGACAACCCACAAAACAACATCTGCGCCAATGATGACGGGCAAAACTGCTACAACCAGCTCGCTCCCAATGTCACCATGTCGCCGCAGTCCATCCAGGTCACCATCGGCCCCAGCGGGAACAACCTCCCCTTTAACACCCGCCAGTCAGGCCTGGCCCTGAACTACATCATTTGTACCCAGGGTATGTATCCCAGCCGTCCTTAAGTAGGGTACGAGCTGCTTATCTGTTTTTGATTGACTTTTTCAGCTTACAAAACATAACCCGCTATTTTTATGGATCCTACATTAGGAGAAATCCGCCTGTTTGCAGGTACTTTTGCGCCCAGAGGCTGGGCCTACTGCGACGGTACCATACTGCCTATCGCTTCCAATACAGCCCTCTTCAGCCTCCTCGGCACCTATTATGGGGGTGACGGCAGGACTACCTTTGCCCTGCCTGACCTCCGGGGACGGGTACCTTTACATGTGGATAATCAAACTGTCCAGCTCGGTGAGGTACAAGGCAGCCCCCAAATCTCGATAAGTGTCGATCAGTTGCCGCCGCATAATCACCCGGCATCTGCTGTCCTGAATGCCACCCTCAACCAGGCTGATACCAAGGACCCCTCCAACGCCCTTATCGCCAAAGACCGGGGTACGACCTCCTACAGCACCGATGCACCCGCCAATGTCTCCATGCCACCCGCGGCGGTACAAGGCACTGTTGCAGCTGCCGGCGGCGGCCAGCCCTTTGATAACCATCAGCCAAGCCTGGGCCTGAGTTATATCATCTGTATGCAAGGCGTTTACCCTCAGCGCCCCTGATTTTCCTGATTCCCCTTATCCATCATAACAATATATCCTCATGGACGGTTATATCAGCGAAGTCCGCATGTTTGGCGGTAACTTTGCACCCTTAAACTGGGCGTTTTGCAGCGGCCAACTTCTCCCCATTAGCGAGTATGATGCGCTTTTTGCCATCATCGGCACAACCTACGGCGGAGACGGGCAGACAACCTTTGCCCTGCCTGACCTCCGGGGCAAGGACGCAGTAGGGGCGGGCGCCGGGCCTGGCCTGTCAAATATTGCCCTGGGCCAGCAGGTCGGCAGCAACAGCATGTCGCTCATAACGGCAAACCTGCCTGCACACACACACACAGCTACCTACCAGCTCTGGGCCAGCAACCAGCCTGCTACCACCACCAATCCCGACAATGCGGTACACGCACTCGAAGGGGGCCCCAACTCCTATGATGTCAACAACATCAGCAATGTGGTATCCATGCGTGCAGACTCCCTCCAGATCGCTGGCAATGTCACCGGCATCACCGGTGCAGGTCAACCCCTGGACTTGGGACAGCCCAGCCTCGGCCTGAACTTCATTATCTGCCTGAATGGGATATTTCCATCCCAACCCTAATCATATCTGCTGATCTCATCCCTGTGAATGCTCCGGTCCCCCCGGAGCATTTGTTGTATAAGCGATCACTTTTTAAGCACAAAAACGCTCCGGACCCGGGCCCGAAGCGTCTGACAGACAGGTGTACGTGTCGGGTTAACTCAGGGACGCAGGGGTGGTCCGGTGGCGCATCCATAACCAGCCTCCCAGTGCGGCACCCAGGCCCGCAAGCGCCACAAACCAGTAAGACCAGGGTTGACGGCGGGCAGGCGGCAGTTCAGGGGTGGGGGCAGGCGGTGTCGGCTGGTCTGGGGTCTGGAGGATAGGCAGGCTGCCTTTGTCCAGGGTGTCGCGTTTCCGGATAGGCTCAAGATAGGGACTCATCCGCTGGCGCTCCCCTTCCAGCGGGGTGCTGTACAGATAGTCAGTTGCGTTGGCCCAGCCTGTGAGGTCGGACAGGTTGCGGAGTTCGTCCTGGCGGCGGTTTAGCAGGGACTTTTTGTAGTTTTTGCCCTCGGGGCAGGTGAGGTCACCGGTAGCCGGATGGGTGAGGATATACCGGCCCTGGTGCTGGGTTTTGTTGGGGGTGGCGATAAATACCAGGTCCTGCGGGAAGGTGCTGCGGCGGTAGCGCACGTGCAGGCGCGTAAAAAACAGGTTGCCGGTGTAGTCGCTGATGCTGTAGCCGTTAGGACGGGCAGCGGTTACCCAAAATACCCCCGCCTCGCGCAGGTCGGCATACTGGGGCGGTGTACCCGTACAGGGGTCACAATGGCTGTAGTTGCTGCTGCTGAGGTCCCAGGCGTATTCGGTCCAGACGGTGTTTTCGCCGCTGTTTTTCCAGGCCTTCTGAAACAAGTCCCGGTAAAAAGCACCAAATTTTTCTTTCACAAACAGCGGCACCTGCTTATCGCTGGGGATGTCGAGCGTGCGGTAGTTGGCGGTCTCCACCCGGCCCTGGTCGGTGATGGCGTAGATGATCAGGTCCTGGTCGCCATTGGCATTGGCCATGCCGAGGCGGATCGGCAGCATAAACTTAGGGGACTGAAAGGTCATCTGGATCGGGCGCAGCTCCTTGCTGCCGGACTTGGCATAATTTTCCAGGTTAACCTTGGCCACAAAAAATTTCATTCCACTTTTCAGATACGGGTCCAGTACCTCCTCAGCATCAGCCGGTACGCGGTACCCATTGTCATTGAGCCAGGTCTTGAGGCCGCTGGATTCCTCAGCGGAGAGGATGAGGATGTCATATTCCCCTACGGTATATCGCTCCAGGATGGTGACCTGCTTGCGTGGACCGGATGGGGCTGATCTTTTCATCTCGCTGTCCTCCATGGGCGCACTCATGACCATATCCTCCATCAACTCGTACCGGGGGGCATCACAGGGGTTTTCGTCGTGGTACTCGACCAGGCGGGGAGCAGAGTAGTCGTCAAGTGTTTGAAACACACTGGCATCTGCGATGCGGATCTGCTCTTTTTTGAGCACCACGGGTACCGGGATCACGATGGCAAAATCCTTGACATCGCCCTGGAAATCGCTGATCATGGTCACGGCGGTCTGCTCACCCTGGCGGGTGAGGATGACGGAGGAAGCTTTGTTCCAGAGGCGGGCATCGGCTTTGGCGACATAAAAGCCGCAGAAGGACTGCATCACGGGCGACAGGGCCAGGAGCAGGAGAATCAGGGTGAGCTGGCGAATGTTCATACGAGTGGGAAATGAGAAGTTATGCGGTAGGAGAGAAGGTTGATACAGGCGGAAGGGTATGGTTGGGCTGTAGGGAGCGGGTGGTCCAGTCAAACCGGCTGGCAGGCCAGTAGCGGTCGAGCAGGGGCACCAGGATCGAAAAAACACTCAGGACCAGGATGGGCGCGGCCTGTACATAATGCCGGACCTGGAGATAACACGCCACGACCGCGATCGCTGCCGCCCAGCCCATCCGCGGCAGGCGGGCGTTGGGGGTGGTCATGGGGTCGGTGATCATAAAAAAAGCAAAGAGCAGGAGTGCACCCCCGGAGAGGCTGTGCAGCCAGTGGTCCCAGGGCCAGCCCAGGTACCCCACCTGCCACAGGGCCATCAGGCCCGCATAGGTCCCCAGAAAGGCTCCGGCAGTATCCAGCCGACTGGCACAGGTCAGTACCAGCAGGCCCGCGCCCCCGATCAGGAAGATCAGGACCGGGCCGCTGCCCCATTGTCCCGGCGATACCCAGGCCAGGCCCGGCAGGACAGTAGCCACGACCCCGAGATTGGCGGGATTAAACAGGTGTTTGCCCCGATACCGGATCAGAAACTTACTCCCGATCGCGATCCCCGCTGCCAGGCCCGCTACCCAGGGTTGGCCCGTCTTGAGCAGGAGACACAGGCCCAGGCCCGTGATCAGGGCACTCTTGAGGCTGGAAACCGGCTGCCGGGTGATGGCCATGCCCAGTGCCTGCGTACCCAGGGCCGCTGCGAGGGTCATGCCATATCGTGCCCAGTCCGTATGCCAGTCCAGGGCAAACCAGCCATAACTCAGAAATCCACCTAAAAACAATAGCTGCGCATGACGCGCGTCGGACAGGAAGGACCGCCGCAGGCGGTCCAGCAGGATAAGAGGATGCATATCACTGGCGTTTGGAGATAAGAGGGAAAGGGCCGCCGGATTCCATACCGGCGCTTGAAAAAATGTAAGTTTAAGTTTACTAACCCTTCAAGGGTTAGTAAACTTACAAGTCCAGTTTAAGTCCCCTGATGTACTTACTAAGGTTTTAAGTTTACTAAACCTCCAAGGTTTAGTAAACTTAAAATAAGTCCGGGCCGGAGCGGCACTTCCAGCACAAACTCATTCAGTCCCAAGGTAAATCCGGTTTAGGGCTGAAGTGGGAGGGGGTACTGCTGAGGCAAATCTGATTGAGTTTAGAAAGGGGGGTATCTACCTGCACGGTAAACCTGATTTAGCTTGGATGTGGGGGGAGGACTTCTGAGGCAAACCCAGTTTTCCTGTTAAGTCCCCTGTTTTGCCTGGTAAGTGGGCAGGTTGGCTTCCGAGGTGGGAGGGGGTACTTCCGAAGTGGGGGAGGCGCCGAAGGCGGAGATTCTTTTAAGTTTACTAAACCTTGGAGGTTTAGTAAACTTAAAACTTAACTGAACGTATATTCATCTATATTAGCACCCAATCCCCGATATGGCCAAACCCCGCGATGAGTCTAAAGTCGAGCTGATCTTCCAGGCTGCCCTCCGGGTAGTTCTCAAGGAGGGATTTGCGGGGCTGAAGATGAAGGATGTGGCACGGGAGGCCGGGGTCGCGACGGGGACGTTGTACATCTACTTTCAGGATAAGGAGGCCCTGATCAATGCCCTGTACGTACACCTCAAGCAAGCCAAAACAAGTCAGGTGATGATGTCCTACGATCCTGAGGATCCTTTCCCGGTGACGTTTAAGAAGCTGTGGTTCAGCTTTTTTGAGGTCGGGCTGCGGGAACCGGAGCGGATGATTTTTATTGAGCAGTTTGCCCGGTCGCCGTACCTGACACCTGAAACCCGTGACCAGGGGGATCGTATGCTCCGCCCGTTTGAGGAAATCCTGGCCTGGGGTATCCGGTTGCATATCGTGGCTGACCTGCCCCCGGCGGTATTGGTGAGCCAGTTGATGGGCCCCATTTTTGAGCTTGTCAAACTTCACCACGACGGACACCTGACCCTCACGCCGGCCCTTATGGACCAGTGTTTTCAGATGGCCTGGAACAGCATTCGCAGATGACTTTTTTTAATCTAAAAATGAATTTTTATTCACTTATTGTATGAAACAAACCGTTTTGATTACGGGAGCCTCCAGTGGAATCGGCAAGGCTACCGCCCTGTATTTTGCGGCCCGGGGTTGGCAGGTGGCAGCTACGATGCGCACGCCAGAGAAAGAAACCGAGCTGAACCAGCTCCCTGGTGTGCGCCTGTTTGCCCTTGATGTCACAGACACTGATAGTGTCACACGGGCAGTGGCTGCGGCGCAGGCGGCTTTTGGACGGCTGGATGTAGTCATCAACAATGCCGGCTACGGTGCCGACGGGATATTTGAGGCGATGGATGACGAGGTGATCCGCCGCCAGTATGATACCAATGTCCTGGGACTGATGCGTGTGACCCGTGCCGTGATCCCGGTCATGCGGGCCCAGGGTGGGGGGACCATCCTCCAGGTGGCCAGCATGGGGGGACGGTTGGCGTTCCCGCTGTTTAGTATCTATCATGGCACCAAGTGGGCGGTGGAGGGATTCAGTGAGTCGCTCCAGTTTGAACTGGCACCTTTTAATATCCGGGTGAAGGTCATTGAGCCGGGTGCGATCAAGACGGATTTTTATGGACGGAGCCGGGAATTTATCGGAAGTGATATGGCTGAATATCAGGATTTTCTGAAAAAAACCACTGCCGTCAATGATGGGGCGGTCCAGACGGCTGACACACCGGAGACTGTGGCCCGGACGATCTACCGGGCTGCGACCGATGGCAAGTCAACATTCCGGTATCCCGTCGGTGGCCAGGGGCCGCTGCTGCTCCGCCTGCGCAAGCTGATCCCCGACAGTTGGTGGTTTGGGGTCGTGCGGAGTACGTACAAGCTCTGACCGGGCCGGCGTTTTAAGTTTACTAAACCTCAAAGGTTTAGTAAACTTAAAACTAACTGCCTTTTAACTTTTCTCCTTTGGCTGATAGTTCCGCCAGTTGTGTAATTCTGGCGGCTCTGGTTTTTTCGGTTTTGGCGAGCTTCACCCAGCGGAGCACAAAACGTTTGCTGGCGTCATTGATCGCATAAAAAAACTCAGTTGCCCCCTCGTATTGGGCCAGTGCTTCCTGAAGGTCCTGCGGGACCATGAGTTTATCCACGTCATCCATAAAATCCCATAGACCTTGTTGTTTGGAGGATTCAATAGATCGGAAACCAGCCTCCCGCATCTGGCCTGCCTGGATGAGTTTGTCAGCGCGATCTTTATAACTTTTCGCCCAGTGCTCAATCCTGCGGGGAGAAATCAGTTTCATGGTCCGGGTGTCATCAAGTTTTCGCCTGATACCATCTATCCACCCAAAACAGAGTAGTTCGTCCAGTACCTCAGAGGTCGAAAGGTATTTTTCGGGCACTGTTTTTTTGTAGGTCACGAGCCATACGCTTTCTGACTGTGTGTGATGATTTTCCAGCCAAGCTCTCAGCTCCTGGCTGGAAGAAACCTCAACTTGTTGGAAATTTTCAGTTTGTGTCATCTTAGTTTTAAGTTTACTAAATCTCAAAGGTTTAGTAAACTTAAAACCTTAAAACTAAAATCCGCTGCTTCCGTAAGCAGAGGCAATTCATACGCATGTAAGCCGGATAGATAGCTGCTGGATGTCCCCACACCCTGCCAGTTCATGACTATGCCTGATATCCGGAATACTGGCAGTAGAAAGTAAGGCAAATCATATCCTTCTCTTCGGTTCCGGCAGGAAACTGAAGCCTTATTTTTTTATCCGCTAATCTGCTCCGCACATGCAAAAGTCTAATCCACAGCTTTATATCAAGCTGGCAGCCATTTTTATCATCGGGCTGCTGCTGATGGTGCCCGCCACCCTGATCCATCAGCTGATCAACGAACGCGAAAGCACCCGCCAGCAGGCGATCGGAGAGATCAACCAGATATGGGGCAGGGCACAGACCCTGGAGGGGCCGGTTGTCACGATTCCTTATACCCGCTATCTGGTACAATATGCTGACGAAGGAGAAAAGCGGGCCCCCATTGTTGAGCATGCACACCTCCTGCCCACCCATCTCAAGATAACCGGGGACATACGGCCGGAATTCCGGTACCGGGGTATATATGAGGTGGTGGTATATCAGGCACATCTGCACATTTCGGGACAGTTTTCTGCTCCGGATCTGGCCGCACTGGGTGTCCTGCCAGACCAGGCAGATTGGGACAAAGCCTACCTTACGGTTGGGGTGTCTGATCTGCGCGGGATCGAGCAGCAGGTGCGCCTGCATTGGGAAGGAGATACCACCCTGTTTAATCCGGGGGTGCGGTCGCAGGACGTAATCAGCAGCGGGATACATGCGCCTGTCCGGCTGAGATCTGACGGGCAGGGTGCTTATACCTTTGCGCTGGAGCTGGACCTGAAAGGCAGCGAGTCGCTGTTTTTTACGCCGGTAGGCCAGACCACAGACGTCGCGATCACCTCTGCCTGGGCCAATCCCAGTTTTACCGGGGCTTTCCTGCCGGATGAGCGCCAGGTCGCTGACACGGGGTTTGTCGCCCGGTGGAATGTCCTCCACCTCAACCGTAACTATCCCCAGGGCTGGATCGAGGACCAGCATAACCTGCAGGGGTCAATTTTTGGGATCAACCTGCTCCTGCCGGTGGACAATTATCAGAAATCGTATCGTGCAGTGCGGTATGCGATTTTGTTCATCGGATTTACGTTTGTGGCTTTCTTTTTCATTGAAGTCCTGCGCAAGGTATTTGTACACCCTATCCAGTACCTGCTGGTAGGGGCTGCGCTGGTGGTTTTTTATGTCCTGCTGCTGTCGCTTTCAGAGTATGTGTCCTTTAATATCGCCTTTGCGGTAGCTGCCGGGGCGACCCTGGCCCTGATCACAGGGTATGTGAGTGCCTTTCTTAAGTCGCCGGTGCTGACGATGCTTATTGCAGGCCTCCTGCTGATACTCTATACCTTCAATTTTGTGATCATCCAGTTGCAGGATACGGCCCTGCTGATAGGCAGTATCGGGGTGTTCCTGATCCTGGGGCTGGTGATGTATTTCTCCCGGAAGATAGACTGGTATGCGATCAGCCTGAACAGAGATCAGGACCCATCACCAGGGGCCTGACGTTAGCCAGACAGGATAAGCTCCCCGGCGTGCCGCTGACACGATCCGGGGAGCAAATGATCAGACCGTTTTTTCAGAGTGCCATCGCAAACCCAAAAAATGGCAGGGCTGGTGCTACCCATTCTGCTGTTGGAAACCCGATCGCACCTGCATCAAAGGCGACTCGTTTGGTAAATATCCGCATGCCCACCATGCTGATCGGGGTGTATCCGTTTTCGCCGTTGCCGAGCAGGTAGTTTTCGGAGAGAAAGGCCAGCTCGTCCGTGATCCGGTAGGTACCTGACGCCATCAGGACAGGGGACTTGGCCCAGCTACCATTCCAGCGGCCGTATCCCACGCCTACGGAGATATTGCGCTCGATGCTGCCTACGGTGGCGACGGAGTAGGCCAGGCTGGCGGTGCCCTGCCGGCCCAGTCCTGCGACCATCAACCCACCGCCGAGGTAGATATTTTTGTCTGCCTGAATCCCTACTTTGGGCGTAAAAAACCAATAGGGATTACCGCCCATGAGGCTGATCAGCTCTACGCCGCCTCCCACAGAGATATGATGGGTCAGGCCGACATTGGCAAAGTTGGAGGTAAACAGGAGATTTTGGTAATACCCCTGAAACCGCTCAATGGGTACAGCCGTCGGCCCGACAAAATACCGGGTGGGGTGGGGGTTGATAAAGTTAAACTTACCAGAGGGATCTGCGTCTTCTATGGGTTCGATCGTTTTGACCTGGCTTGACAGAAGGTTGAAGATGCCCTGGGTAGTTTTGAGGGTGATGATTTCACCGGAGGGATCAGGTTCCTGCATTTCGCCCTCATACACAACGCCGTCCTGCATAATAATCCTGACGGGCTGACGGTCGGTGGTATCCGGGGTTTGGGCGTGGGCCTTCAGGCCCAACAGACACAATGCGGCAGCTGCCGCAAGGGAGATAAGAATCGTTTTCATCTTAAAAAGAGTGTAATAATGGTTGTGAAACAGCTGGCAGAACCAGACATCGCAAATATAAGCGGATGTTTGGGGTTGTCAAATTTTTTTTTGGGGGGAGCACTCGAGACGCCGATTCCTTATCGCAGGCCTAACGAGTAGATCAGGGAACGATTAATGCCGCACATACAGTTTCCCACTCCATGTACGGATGCCGCCACGTGTCAAAGTGAGGATATATACTCCCGGCGTCAGGTTGCTGACATCCAGCGTGCGGGTAATCACAGGGTCTTCAGACGTGAAAATATCCCGCACCTGCTCCCGCATACTGATATCGTACAGCGAAAGCTGCATAGGGATAGCCGGATCGGGTACCTGATTTGTTTTGAAGTAGGGGGTATCCTGGATGATGATCCTGACCTCAACATATTGATCAGCCGGCACAGGGGCCAGTAATATCCAGTCTTTATAAGTTGTACTCCACCCATTGGGACTGGTATAACATACGGGCTGGAGGGTATCGCTGACCGGTATAAAAGGATAGGTTAATTCGCCAACTATATTATAATCTCCTGTAATCAGTCGGGTGTCATTCAGGAGTAATTGCTCAGCATGTATAGACGTCGCTAACCGGTCCAGGCCGTTGCTGGTGACGGAGACATATCCGGGTGCAAACACCAGAAAACCATATTCATTGACACCTTGTAGGCTGTGATAAGTCCCATAACTTAATACGGTGGTACTGTCCGCCAACACGCCACCAGTGATACGCCCCAGATGATATGCTCCGGCTAACGTTTCACCCCCGAGCGCGCAGGATATATTTAGTCTGCTGCCATACCCTATGTATAGCGCCGTGTCCTCCATCAGGAAGGGTTCATACCCACTTTGATGCGGTATTTGCGTAACCTGTGCTCCATTGGGTGAAATGTGGTATGCCGATGAGGAAAATGCATAATTAGCCAAGTAGGAATCACCTGTGGGAGACACCAGCAGGTGATATGGACTTCGGCCCATGAAGGGGGTAAGTGCTGTCCAGCGTATATCTCCGTCGCGCGTCAGTCTTGTTACATAAGAATACTGGCCCCAAATACTGATTTCCGGGGCTGGTGATACATCAGAAATTCCCAAAAATGGGGTTCCGTACATATACAAATCTTCTCCCGGACCAGCCTCAAGCTGGATCGTAAATGGCTCGCCCAGAGGAGGTTCATAAGAGAGGTAATACGGACGTGTCCAGATAACAGACCCATTCGGCGCATACTTCGCGAGCAGGGCTGTACGGCTCTGATTCTTCATGGTGACATTTCCTACCTGCACCTCTATATCTCCTGCCGTACCCATGGAGTACAGGCTAACAATAGCATTACCCTCAGCATCTATTGCCAAGCTGGGGTTGAAGTAGTAGGGGAATTGTGTTGCCCAGGTTACTTCGCCCTGTGAATTAATCCGAATGAGGAATGGGAGGGGGCTATAGTAGTTGGAAACCGGATAAAGTTGGTCGAGTACATATTGTCCGATGGTTAGCTTGTCCGGAGAACCCAACCCCATGATCCACATACCGCCATCAGCTGTTACCTTAATGGTGTTAATCTTGTACGCATTCTTGATCAGCAGTTGAAAGAATAGATTTCCATCAGGCTTTAGCCCCAGGATCACTTGTGAAAATGGACCATGAGGTGAAGCATCATATGAATGTGGAACCAGGCTGTCCCCGGATACAGAAACCGGCAACGGATCATTATACATACTTTTTGTGTGTAGGTATAGCTCTCCATTATCCCCGTATATAGTCGTCGGAAATCCCCAATTGGGATGTAGATAGCGATACCAGCGAAAATTTTCCTGTGCGCTCAGGTGGTGGCAGGAGATCACGAGGGTGATCAGCAGCGGAAGCAATGTTTTCATTAGAAATGGGATATGTATTCACAAATATAATAAAATGCGCAATTTATCACGCTGATATGGCGTTTATTTTTGCAGATTTTAGATATTTTTGATGGATAAAGCACTTGATCAATCCAAAGCATTTTCTGTGGTGATTCTAAATTTTTAAAAATCTGCCAAGCCGTTTTAGATAAGGCGGCCTATGAAGCCCGCTGATTGAGTTTCCATCCCAGCCGCCCCACATGCCCCCAAAAAATCACCAGGCCGCTCCACCATACAAATGGATCTGCCGCCGGGGTGGTGCGGAGCATAGAGCATAGCCCAAATATCATCCAGGCGACGGATGACCAGGCGGGGGTGTCGGAGGGCTTGAGGCCTGCCAGCCAGGCCTGGGCGCGGGAAAGTCGCATAAGCGGTACGTGTTTATCCGGTAAGTAGCCGTCCGGCTGTCGGGTATTACACTTTTATTCAAAAAAAACAGATGTGCAGGCGCTCCTTCAGGGCATGATGCCTGTCAAAACTCCCGGAATGCGTGTATCTTGGCACCCGCGTATCTGTCTGTGCCCGCTGAAGACATGAAAATCCTGATCGTAGAAGACGAACCCCTCCACGCCGACCGGTTTGAAATGCTGGCGGAGCAGATGGGATATACCATAGCCGGGGTGTGCGACAATGCCTTCGATGCGCTGGACTGCTTCTATCGCACGACGCCGGACCTGCTGCTGCTTGACATCCACCTGGCGGGCGAGGTGGATGGGATCGCGCTGGCAGGTCGTATCAGCGAACATCGCCCGGTGCCGGTGGTGTTTGTGACCTCCATGACAGACGATGCGACCTTTGCGCGGGCGCGGGCACTCCGCCCGGTAGCCTTTATCCTCAAGCCTTTTGATAGCCTCCAGCTCCAGCGGGCGGTTGAGCTGGCAGTAAGCCAGTTGGCAGACAAGGTATGGTCCGAGCCGGAACCCTTTGACCAGTACGACCTGGTACTGCCCGATTGCCTGTTTGTCAAGGTGCGCCAAAAGCTCGAAAAAGTACCCCTCGCCGACCTCCTCTATGTCGAGGCCGACGGGCGCTACTCGATGGTGCATACCGCCGCCGGGCGCAAGTACGCCATCCGCATCTCCCTCACCGAGATGCAGGCCAGGCTCCCCGGCAAGCAGTTTGTGCAGAGCCACCGCAGCTACCTCGTCAACCTGAGCTGGCTGCAACAGGTGGACCTGCAGGAGATGACCGTGCTGGTCGGCGGCAAGGCCGTACCCCTCAGCAAAAGCTACCGCGAGGACATATTGGCACGCTTAGATCAGGTATAAAACAAAACGCCCCCGGACCAGGCCCGGAGGGAGTATATCGGTGAAACAGATGCTTTAGTTACAATTGATCGGGCCCCACTCGACGTCGAAGATCGTGCCCCAGAGTTTGTAACACTGGTTGATTTCTTTGGCGGTGCCTGCGGTTATACTCATATTGAGCGCGTCAAGGCAGCCAACGCCTTCGACGCCAATCATAATCCCAATGGCTCCAGGTGGGATACTCATTTTCCAGGTGCTGCCGAGGGCGATGGTTTCGCTTTTGGTAATGGTGCGAAGGACGTTAGACAACTGTCCTGCCTCATCAGCAGCTCCAGGGGGCAGCAAATACATCGCACCTATTTTCGCTACATACCCCGACTGATTAAAGACAGAAATGTACCCGCCGGTGAGGCCCGCTTTTTTAGGCTCTCCCATCAGAAAATTGTCTATGGCTGGTTCTGCGCGGTAGTCCTTCACCTCTGAGCAGTCCACCCCAGCCCACTCGGTGCCGAAGATTGTACCCCAGAGTTTATAACACTTGTCACCGCCAATGGCTGCCGTGTTGGGAAAAGTGGCTTTCAGGTCCAGGGGATCGTGGCAGGCGATACCATCTGCGGCGACTGCGATGTTCTGGGCTGCCAGCGGGAGGCTCACATAGGCATCTTCATAGAGTGCGATCTGCTTGGTCATGACGAAGGGCCTGTCCTCATAGGAGGTGGTTCCCTGTTCGTCCGGCTGACCGGCGGGGAGGATATAGCTGATACTCACAGCCGCCGAGTAGCCTGCGCGGTTGGCGATGGTGATCGTGGAGGCGATTGACTTGCGGATGGGATCAGTGCTCCAAATTTCTGAAGGGATGATCCAGCGGGCGCTTATCCAGCCGGGCTGCACCGCACCCGTTTGGATGGTGCCGGTTTCGGCATGGAGATAATTGTTCCGGTACTTGTTTTTGATCTTGAACTGATCCGCAGCGCCTGCTACAGGCTCCAGCACCCACATGGCACTCCACCATCCGGGCTGGATAGGCCCCAGTACGGGCGTAGTCGCATCCGTCTCGGAGTGCAGGTACAGGCCACTTTGGAGGTTTTTGATCCGCACGTCGGAGCTGCCGGAGATTCTTTCCAGTTGCCACTGGCCGTTGGCGTCTCGTGTGCCGAGGCCGGGAAACCCGTTTTGGTTGGTGAGAAACGTACCTTTCCAGGCATTCTGGATAGTCTGGGAATACTGGGCAAAGGCCATCGTGCCGGCCAG
>JANRLQ010000066.1:0-11188 GCA_033762375.1 Bacteroidia bacterium | reverse complement strand
CTGCTCCATGGCTTCGGCGAAACCGCAGCACACTGGAAGCCCTATATTTCAGCGTTTTCCAAACATTACCGTGTCATCGCCTGGGACATGCGCGGGCATGGCAGATCAACCAGTCCCGATACCAGCAAGGTCTTTCTGCATGCCACAGCTGCTGATGATTTGCTTGCCCTGCTGGACAAACTCAAGCTCCAAAAGGTAAAGGCGATCGGGCATAGTTCGGGAGGCATCATCATCCTCTACGCCGCCATACATGCGCCTGACCGCTTCGAAGCGATTGTTCCCATGAGTGCGCAACTATACTACAGCGCACAGACCCGTGAGGCTATCAGGATAAACGCCAGGCCTGAAATTCAGTATGAGCGCCTGGAATTCGAAAAGAGGCATGGCTCCCTCAAAGGGAGGCTAATCGCCCGCCAGTTCTATCATTTCGTGGAGTTATACGGCGATCCTGCCATTACGCCGGACCAGCTTGAGACCATCACAGCCAGGTCGCTCATCATACATGGCGACAATGATTTTGTGCCTGTTTCGCAAGCCTGGGAAATGTACCAGCATATCCCGAATGCTCACCTTTGGATTGTCCCGAACGGCTGGCACTTGCCGCATGTCGGCGGTGCAAAGGAACTTGATTTTATTGCGAGGAGCCTGGAATTTCTAAAAGGCGACTGGAGTGGTGCTCCTAAATAACAGCGGCGCAGCCGGATCAACTCTTTCCCTGCGGCCGCCTGCCGCGCATATCCTTCCAATACACCTATTGCCATATGACCACCTCCCGTCCCTACCTCGCCAACCTCACCCCGCTGCGGGGCATCGCAGCCCTGCTGACTGTGATTTTCCATGTGGACCTGTCCCTGAGCGGCGGACAGGGCGCACTGGTACGTATGCGGGACTCGGCCCTCATCAACCAGATGTACCTCATGGTGGATTTTTTCTTCATCCTGAGCGGGTTCATCATGCTGCATGTCTATGGCAAAAACTTCTCGACGGCGGTCACCGGTAAGTCCTTCCTGGCGTTCACCCGTGCGCGTCTGGCGCGGGTATATCCCTTACACTTCGTGACACTGCTCTATACGGCCGTTATGTTTACCATCGCTGCGGCGATTGGGATTCCCCGCGGTCCTGTCCTGGAGGCTGAAAACAACACATTTACCTTCCTGACCAACCTGCTGCTGCTCCAGAGTATGAACCTGCACGGCTGGTTTTCGTGGGTACATGCCGCCTGGTCCATCAGCACCGAGTGGTGGATGTATATGTTGTTTCCTTTTCTGGTGATTCCCTTCAGCCGGCTGCGGACCTGGGACCGTATAGGGGTGGCTGCCTTGTGCATAGCCGGGTATGTGGCCATTATGCTGTGGATGACGCCGAATGTACAGTTGTCACCAGTGGTGGAAGCCTTTTTTGCGCGTGTGACTGGCGGGGAAATGCCTGCCATGTATGAATACTCCATCAACGTCGCCTTTCAGTTTGGGTTTGTGCGGTGCCTGTGCGGATTTGTGCTGGGGATGATTGTGTATCAGGCGTATCAGGACGGCTGGGGACGGCGCTGGCTCGGCAACGGATACATCCTGGCCGCCGCGACCCTGGGGCTGATGATCACCCTGCACCTGAATACGCCAGACGTAGGGTCGGTGGTGTTTTTTCCGCTGATCCTGCTCTCAGCCGCCTATGGCAGCCCTCGGATGAACCAGCTTTTCGGCACGGCAGCCATGCAGCGGCTGGGCGACTGGTCATTTTCGATCTATCTCGTGCATCAGCCGCTGATGTACACCATCGAAAAGATTATCCTGTATGGAGCTGCCCAGGCTCCGGCCTCCGCACCAGCATCTGCAGGTCCGCCACCCGTACCCCCTATGCCCACAGCCTGGCTGATCTGCCTGGGTTTTATCGCCCTGACGTTGCTGATTTCCAGCCTGGTATATCGTTATGTAGAGGTCCCGGCAAGGGCCTGGATCAACCCCCGCAGCCCTGAAAAACAACAAACGGCTATACCAGTCTGATGAGCAGATGCGGCGTGCCAGCGCCCTGAGCGGAGAATGATCCTCACAAATCACGAGTTCGTCTTAGTAAAGTGGAATTGCGCTTGCGCGTAGTTTCACTTTATGTTGTTTTGAGGCAGGCTGTCCAGCGTAACTGTCCCCTAGGACCCTTCCCGCTCGCGCAGGCTTTGGCGTTTTCGCGCCAGCAATACCTTGTCCTGCTCTGTTTTGGCTTTGTCGAGGGCCAGGGTGAAGTACCGGCTGGCCTGGTCCGGGTCAGAGGGACTGTACAGTTCGCCGAGGAGGGCGAAGTAGAGGTGGTTGTTTTCGAGTTTAAGTTTGAGTGCTTCCGTGATGGCTTTGGCGTAGCTGTCGGCTTTGGCGAGGGCAAAGGTCCGGTTGAGGGCAGCGGCGGGCGAGTAGGCGACCTGGAGCAGGACGTTATACAGCTGGAGGATTTGGGGCCACTTGTCGGGGTTGTCTTCTGGCTGGGTATGCCAGTAGGCGATGGCGGCCTCCAGGTGAAATTTGGTGAGGGTGTCACCGACCGCGGACCGGTTGAGATATGCTTCGCCGATCTGGATCAACTCGTGGTCCCAGCGGGTGGTGTCCTGCTCCCCGTAGAGGATGGCCTGCCCCTCGTGGTTGATCCGGGCCTCAAACCGCGAAGCGTGAAAACACATCAGCGCGATCAGGGCATAAACGGAGGGTTGGGCGGTTTTTTCGTATCCGGCCAGCAGATAGGTCAGGCGCAGGGCTTCGAGGCAAAGGTCTTTGCGCAGCACGGCATGCTGGGAGGCGGAGTAATACCCTTCGTTAAAGAGCAGGTACAGGGTCGTCAGCACGGCCTGTAGCCGGCCGGGCAGCTCAGCGGCAGGCGGAAACTCCATGCTGACCTGCGATTCTCTCAGTTTTTCTTTGGCGCGGAACAGGCGTTTGTTGATCGTTTCTTTGTTGGATAAAAAAGCGTCCGCGATTTCATCTATGCCAAATCCGCACAGAATCCGGAGCGAAAGTCCGATCTGCGCCTCGGCCGGGATCGAGGGATGACAGATCGCAAACATCATCTGCAACTGGCTGTCGCTGATGTTTTCTTCGCTTAAATCCACCTCCATTTCGCCCCCTTCGTTCCCTGCCTGCCGGAGTTCGGCCGTGATTTTCTGGGTAAATACCTGATTTCGTTTCAGGTAGTCCTTGGTTTTGTTTTTGGCAACGGTATAAAGCCAGGCCGTCGGATTTGCCGGAATGCCTTTAAGCCCCCAGGTTTCAGCCGCCAGCAAAAACGTATCGCTGACCAGGTCCTCGGCGGTTTCGATATGGCCCAGGCCAAAATGCCGGGTGAGCACCGAGACCAGTTTTCGGAACTCGGTGCGGAACAGGTGCGGGATCAGGTCGGGGGGCTGAGACATATCGGGGAGTACAGGTCATGGGCTACCGGGTGATAAACGCATCATCGGCAGCCCATGTTTGATCGCTTACAGAAAAGTGGGTGGTCAGGCTCAGCGCGTGACCTACATAATGTCCCGGATCTCGACATGTCCGCCTACAAACAGGATCGGACAGCCTTGGGCCAGCTCCAGTGCCTCGTCCAGGTCGGCAGCTTTGACGATGATGTTGCCGCCCACGATCTCTTTTACCTCGGCATAGGGACCATCGGTGACTACGCCATCGGCTTTGAGGGTTTTGCCTGTGAAGCCCAGTTGGCTGCCACTCACATACTTACCCTGCGCGGCGATGCCGCCCATCCAGTCCTGCCACTGTTTGACACTCTCCTGTAACTGCTCCGGGGTCGTCTCCATGCTGCTGACGGGCGCCATCCGGAAAATCATCATGAATTCTTGCATAGTCTGAACGGTTAAATATGAAGATAAAGGTAAAATGGAAAGATTAACGAGTGGTTAGCGGAGTAGCATGTGTCTGCTCGGCCACCTGCTTCAGCAAATCCAGTCCTTGCTGGTTGGTGGCGGCAATTTTATCTGTAAGCCCCGGGATCAAATTAGAAGCACTGATAAAACTCGTACGCCGGACCGAAATCTTGTTGGGGGCGATCAGCGAAAGGACCAAGCCTGCCATCAGGCGTACCCCCAGGGCGGCTCCGATGATGATAAACAGTTTTGTCATAGGTTTTACGTGTTTTGTTACGTTTTACAGCCCCATGACGACTGACCTGCGCCGGATTGGACAGGCCCCGCGAAATTTTTTTTACTTTTTTTAGTAGGTTGATAACCAGTCAAATACCAACCGGTCCGATGGGGGCTGTCCGTGTCAGGCGAACCTGCATCGCGATGTGGCGGTACGATCCTTAGCAGTGTGCGGAAGGCAGCATTTTACCACTCGCTTCAGCGGGATTTTCCCCTCTTGGGAGGGGTGGGTTCGGTGTTGGTTTTTTCGCAAAACACGTATGACTCAGTACATATGGCCGGGGGGAGACGATGTTTCCGTACCCTGTATCCCGGGAGCGGAGGCTTTAGGGGTATTCGTTGTATTTCGCAGCCTAACATGCTGTAAGTGTAATTTTTAGCATAACTTGCATCTGATCTAATCTCGTTAGGCGATATATGCGAAATGAGCTGCTAAACCCTGCGTCTGGTGCCGCGGACGAAGAAAAATTTCTGCGTCCGCAGCGGCTGCCTGATTTTACAGGGCAGAAAAAGCTGACCGAAAACCTGAAGATATTTGTGGAGGCAGCCCGCCTGCGGGGAGAACCGCTGGACCATGTCCTCCTGCACGGGCCGCCCGGCCTGGGCAAAACCACCCTTTCGTATATCCTCGCCCATGAGATGGGGGCCAATATCACCACCACCTCCGGCCCGGTCATGGAAAAACCCGGTGACCTCGCCGGACTGCTCACCAACCTGGAGCGGGGAGATGTCCTTTTTATTGACGAAATACACCGCCTGTCCCCGGTCGTGGAGGAGTATCTCTACTCCGCGATGGAGGATTTTAAGATAGACATCATGGTCGAGAGCGGCCCCAATGCCCGCAGCATTGAGCTGTCGCTCAACCCGTTTACGCTGGTGGGGGCCACGACCCGCGCAGGTCTGCTCACGGCCCCGATGCTGGCCCGGTTTGGGATCAATGCCCGGCTGGAGTACTACGACGCAGAGACCCTTCAAAAAATCATCATCCGCTCGGCGGGGGTGCTGGGGATCCCCATTGAAGCGGAGGCCGCCCTGGAGATCGCCCGCCGGAGCCGGGGTACCCCCCGTATCGCCAACCGCCTCCTGCGCCGCAACCGCGACTTTGCGCAGGTCAAGGGCAATGGCACCATCACCCTGGCGATCGCCCGCGTCACGCTGGAGGCCCTGGAGGTGGACGAGGCAGGTCTCGACGACATGGATGCCCGTATCCTGCTTGCGATCATTGACAAGTTTAAGGGAGGCCCCGTCGGCATCAATACCATCGCCTCAGCCGTAGGCGAGGAGGCCGAGACCATTGAGGAGGTCTATGAACCCTACCTCGTCATGGAAGGGTTTCTCAAGCGCACCCCACGGGGACGTGAGGCTACAGAGCGGGCGTATCGCCACTTCAAGCGTCTGCCTGACACACTGGGCCGTACACCTGACCTGTTTGGAGGGTGAGGGATCATGTGTTCGCTGCAAACTAGATGTAATCAGAAAAATAAACGCTAACGGATAAAATGGCTCAGAAATCCCAATCCACGCCTGATCCTAAAGAGGTTTTTCCGGACAAAAAATTGCTGGATGGCCTGACTTTGCATCAAAAGACCGTATTGTATATCATCTTCTTTGCCGGAGAAGCCGAAAAGTACGCCCTGGACTCAGCGATCACAAGGATAGCTAACGCATTACCTGCTTTTTTTGAAGCGCCTGATACATCCAAAGATAGGGTTAGAATCGAACCCACCGTTAAGTCCCTGATTAAGGAAGGACTTATACGGACGGGGCGGAGTACGTATCAGCTTGTTTTTCCCAAGGAAAACCGCACCACACTGCTGCGTTATCTGTATACAGATTCAACATTTCATGCGTTTGTAAACGTATTATTAAAAACTGCACCATCTTATTCAGGATATTCCTACAGTGTCGCTGCATCACCTTTGGTGGCATTGCCCTGGTATTTGATGCGGGGGGAGCGTCAACTCTTTTTCGACCTGCTGGCGCGGACAGCCCCAGAAGCACGGGGGATGCTGGTTCAGTCTGGCATACTGTGGGAGTTGTTTTTTCAGGACGAGGCTGCTAAGGACATATTATATACCCTGCCGGATGAACTGGTGGAGTGGATTTTTTCACAGGAGGCATATGCGCATATATTCAAACTTAAGCCGCTTGATACGCTGACAGAAATTATATCTGACTATTATCATGATGTTGAGGATGCCTCTCCTCGCTTGTTGCTGATCTGGTCAGATATCCTGATCATGCGGGGACACTGGTTTTCGGAAGATACCCTGCCATTGGCCTTTACGGCTAAAGCAGAGTATCAGAGTCAGGATTTGGCTGTTGCTTTTATGACAGGACATAGGGTTTCCTATCCGGAGCAGATGACAGACCTCCTGAAGGTATTCCGTAAAGAACCCGGTAACCAGGGCGGGTATTTCCAGCATCTGGGAGGAGTCATTTTTCTGATGGCACTGTTGCTCCGGCGGGATGTTGCCAGCCTGAAGCAGGTTGGGACCCTTTCCAAAGTATTTGCCCGGCAGAGTTTCTGGTCTTTACTTCTGCATGGGGTGAGCATGATGGCGGCTTATCTGGAGCAGCGGCAGGACGTATATAATCAGTTTAAGCATAATCTTAAGGGACTTGGACAAATCCCCCTGATGAAGGTCTGGGGTTGGCTTTTGCTCAACTGGTGTGACGACACCCAAGCCGCCAGTGATGACCAGGATATGATCTTGTTGCTGCCCGTCCTGAAAACCAACGGGTATGTCTGGCTTGAGCTGGAAATCATGGCGGCACTGGTCCTCCGGCATCCTCACTACCGGGAGTTGTACCGTACACGGGTGGCTGAGACGGAGTACCAGAGCCTCGTGGGTATCCGGGAGGTCGTGCCGACCTGGCAGAAAAGCCTGGAAGCCCTGAGCCTGGTCGCTGGCAAACAGGAAAGCACCTCCGTCACGACCCGGCTGGTATGGTTTATCAATCCGGACCGGCGTGAAATCATGCCCTATGAGCAGCGCCAGACCGCCAAAGGTTGGTCTGGCGGCAAAAAAGTGGCCCTGAGACGTCTCGTGGACGGAGAGCTGACCGAACTCCTGCCCCAGGACCGGCAGGTAATAGGTGCCATCCGGCAGATGCCCTATACCAACCAATTTTACCTGGATACGGATATAGCACTGGAAGCCCTGGCAGGACACCCGCATCTCTTACTCGATCCGGCAGGGGTCTCCCTGGAATTGGTTCGGACAGATGTGGCACTCTCGATCGCCGCCCAGAAAGATGGTAGCTACGTCATCCAACTGTCGGCCCACGCTGAGCGGCCCGGCACCCTGCTGATCAAAGAAACCCCGACCCGCTACCAGGTCGTGGTAGTGCGGGAACAACACCTGCGCATTGCTCAGATATTAGGCGGCACTAAGATGAAGGTACCGGCAGAAGGCAAGGGGCTTCTGGCAGAGGTCACGACCCAAATTTCCAGCCTCGTACACGTCCAGTCTGACCTTACACCCGCTGCCCAAAACCTGCCCGTCGTCGCGGGTGATCCCCGCATCCATGTACATATCCTGCCTCAGGGAGAGGGGTTCCGGCTGGAGACCTATGTCAAACCCTTTGGGGTGGAGCCTCCGTATGTGCGTCCGGCCAAGGGGCGCGAGCACATTATCGCAGAGATCAAAGGCCAACGGATACAGGCCTCCCGAGACCTGCGTCAGGAGAAAAAAAATGAACAATCGCTTATCAAAGCCTCTGAGGTCTTGCAGACATACCAGGATGGCACCCATGAGTGGGTCCTGGAGCAGCCCCAGGACTGTCTGGAAGTACTGCTCGACCTCGAAAAACTCCAGGGTGACGTCACCATTGAGTGGCCTGAGGGCACCAAACTGAAGGTGTTGGGCAAAGTATCATTCCCACAACTCTCCGTCCGGGTGAGCAAAGGCAAAGAGTGGTTTGAGGCCAGCGGCGAAATCACCCTGGACAGTGGCAGCCAGCTCAGCCTGATGGAAATGCTGCGCCTGCTGGAAAACACCCCCGGACGGTTTGTGGAGCTGGCTCCGGGGGAGTTCATTGCTCTCACGGATGAGTTCCGGAAACGCCTGGATGAGATCAAGGCATGGTCAGACGTGCATAAGGATAGCCTCCGGGTGCATCCCCTTGCCGTCTCGGCCTGGGAGGAGGCACTGAGCGAAGCCGGAACCTTCAAGCGGGACAAGTCCTGGCAGGATCGGGTCAAACGCCTGAAGGAAGCCCGCCACATCCAGCCTGCCGTGCCGCCCACCCTGAGTGCTGACCTGCGGTCGTACCAGGAGGAGGGATTCCGCTGGCTCGCACAGCTCGCGCACTGGGAGGTGGGGGCCTGTCTGGCAGATGATATGGGCCTCGGCAAGACCCTCCAGACCCTGGCCCTGCTCCTGCTCCGGGCTGAAGCGGGCCCCTCGCTCGTGGTAGCCCCCCCGACGGTAGCCCGCAACTGGGTCGCAGAAACCCGGCGTTTTGCGCCTACCCTCAATCCGATCCTCTACACCGGTGCGGACAGGAGCCATATGTTGCTCAACCTCCAGCCGTATGACCTGCTCATCACCAGTTACAGCCTCCTCCAGTCTGATATTGAATCGCTGGGGGCTGTCTCCTGGAATGTAGCCGTGCTGGACGAAGCCCAGTCTATCAAAAACTACCAGGCCAAACGCTCGAAAGCTGCAATGGAGCTGCAAGCGGGTTTCCGGATGATCACCACCGGCACCCCCATTGAAAATCACTTGTCAGAGTTCTGGAACCTGTTTCAGTTTATCAATCCCGGCCTGCTCGGCACCCTCAAGGATTTTACGGAGCGGTATGCCACCCCGATCGAAAAAAACCAAAACCAGCTCCGCCGCCGGCAACTTCAGAAACTCATTCAGCCCTTTATCCTGCGGCGGCGCAAACACCAGGTCCTCGATGAGTTGCCCTCCAAAACAGAAATTACCCTCTCCGTCGAACTCCCGCAGGCCGATGCTGTCCGCTACGAAGCGATGCGCCTGGATGCCATCCGGAAACTCCAGCAGCTCGACAGCCCCGCCGGTCAGAAACACCTCCGGATCCTGGCAGAGATCACCCGGCTCCGGCAGTTCTGCTGCCACCCCCGCCTTGTGGACAGCTCGGCCAGCCTGGACGGTGCCAAGCTCACCGTCCTTCAGGAGGTGGTGCAAGGGTTGCGGGAAAACGGACACAAGGTCTTGATATTCAGTCAGTTTGTTCGGTTTCTGGAAATCGTGCGGGAGTGGATTGACGCCGAACACATTCCCTATCAGTACCTCGATGGCAGTACCCCCCAAAAACAGCGGGAGGTGGCCATCAAGGAGTTTCAGGCTGGAAAAGGAGACGTATTCCTGATCAGCCTGAAAGCCGGGGGGGTAGGCCTCAACCTGACGGCTGCGGACTATGTCATCCACCTGGACCCCTGGTGGAACCCCGCCGTAGAAGACCAGGCCTCTGATCGGGCACATAGGATCGGGCAGGAGCGACCGGTGACGATCTACCGCCTGGTCACCAAAGGCACCATCGAAGAAAAAATCGTAAAACTCCACCAGGAAAAGCGGGAACTGGCTGACAGCCTGCTCGAAGGCACCGATGCCAGCGGCAAACTCACCGCCGAGGCGCTTCTCGGGTTACTCCAGGAGGGATAACGGGTATGTGACCGCGCAGATCTCCCTGGCAGGTGGGGTTATCTCAGCCGTCGCTGCAGGGCGATCCGCGCCCCTATCAGGGCGACGCTCACAACACTCACAAAGTACAACACGTCCCGGGTGTCTATCACCCCCCGGCTGATGCTGCGGTAGTGCTCGATGATACCCAGTTTCAGAAAAAATGTATTGATCAGGTCCAGTGCCTTGATACCCGCCAGAAAATCCAGTCCGATAAAAAAGAAAAAACACAGAAATGTACCCAGGATAAACGCCACAATCTGGTTATCCGTCAGGGCAGAGGTGAACAGCCCGATTGCCGCAAAAATGCACCCCAGCAGGAACAGTCCGATATAGGCCCCCCAGGTAGCCCCCGTGTCCAGGTTGCCGACCGGGTCTCCCAGCCAATAGACACTCGCCACGTATATCAGCGTCGGAATCAGGGCAAACAACACCAGAAAAGCCGCTGCCAGGTATTTGCCCAGGATCAGTTGCCAGGGCGTGAGGGGTTTGGTGGCCAGAAACTCCAGCGTACCACTTTTGATTTCTTCCGAAAAAGCCCGCATCGTAATGGCCGGGGCCAGAAACAAAAACATGTACGGACCATAGTCAAACAGCGCGTCCAACTGTGCCATCCCGGTCTCCAGGATATTGTACTCAAACATCCAGAAAAACAGCCCCACGCCGGTCAGAAACACCCCGATGACCATGTAGGCAATCAGCGAGTTAAAAAACGCAGCAACTTCTTTCCGGAAAATGGCGATTACCCCTCCCATAGGTGTGATTGGCTTTAGGACAAAGGTAGGGGGATAATTTGGGACGGGCAAGGGAGACCGCCGCATTGTCAGCACAGTACGAGCCCGGATGCCAACGCTGCGGAGTCGGTTACTTTACGGCTACCCCCTTGCGCAGGCGGCTGAGTGACTGCTGTGTGATGCCTAAATAACTGGCTACATATCGCAAGGGGACCCGCTGCAACACTTCGGGCTGCTGCCGCATGAACTGCTCATACCGTGCACGGGCATCCTGTTGGAGCATCGGGGCGATGTTCCGCATTTTTTCTGTAAAGGTGAATGCCACAATCTGGCGGGCAAGTTTTTCCATCATAGGTACTTCCGCCAGCAGCAACTGGTAGTCATCATAGCCTATGTACACAAGCTCCGTATCCGTGACGGCCTGAATGCTGATGTCGGACGGAGTTTGGGTGTTAAAACTCTCGATCGCACTCAAAAACTGATTTTCCTTTACAAAATATTGGGTGACGTCGTTACCGGCAGCGTCCGTGCAGGCATACCGGCAGACACCCTCCACGATAAAACCCAGCCGCCGGTTCACCTGTCCTTCTTTCAGAAAATACGTTCCCCGCTTCAGGGTTGCCTGCTTACAGTGGGCTTCGATGTATGACCACTGCGACGCTGTCAGCTTTTCAAATTGTTCG
>JANRLQ010000065.1:0-39830 GCA_033762375.1 Bacteroidia bacterium | reverse complement strand
CAACCTCGCCGCAAGGATAAACTCCGGGTCGTCATCTCTGTGACAGGGGCGTTATCCTCACTTGCGACAAGGGTAGTAGCTGACACTCAAAATTCAAAAAACAAACATATAAGGGGTGACATATGGATGTAGCGGGTTATGCCACCCCTCCGGGGTTTTGCCAGCGATTGGGGTTGATTGCGGGTTACAATCTTGTCATCCCTTCGGGATTGGGCTGCGCCCGGCACCCATGTCCCCGGACAACGAGGCACGAGTACGATCCGGGGACCTGTAGGGGCGGCCTGCCGGACCGCCCCTACTGCTTTTTTGGGGTGCGATGCACCGATATTCCCCTCCTGCGGAGGGGTGATTTACCACAGGTAAATCGGGGTGGTTGGATCCCGCTGACGCAGGATGCTGCGCATCAGGCGGAGCCTGTAGGGGCGGTCCGGCAGGCCGCCCCATTTAACCCAACATCATGTCGGGTACTGCGTAGCAACGCGGTTCACCGTGTCGCTACCGGATGTGGGGCATCCATCCGGGAGCGGGTATCGTTTGGGCCCCTACCGGATTTTCTGTATTTTTCCTCCCCCAACAGACCTCCCATATGCAACTCACGCTTTTTCAGGCAGACGCCTTTACCGATCATGTCTTTGGCGGAAACCCGGCGGCTGTATGCCCCCTGGATACCTGGCTCCCGGATGCCCTCATGCAGGCCATCGCGGCGGAGAATAACCTGGCAGAGACAGCTTTTTTTGTACCGGAAGGGGATGGATACCGGCTCCGGTGGTTTACCCCGACCCTGGAAATAGACCTGTGCGGCCATGCCACCCTGGCTACGGCCCATATCATCTGGCAACACCTGGGGTATGCGGGGGACGAAATCCGGTTTTATACCCGGAGTGGGTGCCTGCCGGTGACCCGGCGTGCAGCAGGATATACCCTCGACTTTCCTTCCCGGCCCCCGGTGGCTGTCGTCCCTTCTGAAGATCTGCTTCAGGCCATCGGCCAACAGCCTGTCTGGGCCGGGCGTTCGAGGGATTATCTGGTCCTCCTGGATTCAGAAGCCGCCGTGCGTGCGCTGCGGCCTGACCTGGTTGCTGTAGCCCGGCTGGATGCTATTGGGTTGATTGTGACGGCACCGGGCGAACAGGTGGACTTTGTATCGCGGTTTTTTGGACCGCAGGCCGGGGTACCGGAGGACCCGGTGACCGGGTCGGCTCACAGTACCCTGATTCCGTTTTGGGCAGAGCGCCTCGGCAAAACCCAGCTCGAAGCCTGGCAGGTATCACAGCGGGGCGGTGTGTTACACTGCGAACTGATCGGTGACCGGGTGCGGATGACGGGGCAGGCCGTCACGTACATGAAAGCAGACATTTTCATCCCCTTTTCATGAAAAATATACAACGGTATGGTATCCTGCTGTGCCTGTGGCTGACGACACTCACGGTGATACTCCCGGCCCAATCCTATCATCCTGACAGTGTGCAGGCGGCGGCCCGGGCGCTTCAGGCAGAGCAGTTGCGGGCAGTGCGGGTAGCGGTCCGGGATACAGCCCCCCATCTGGCGCACCTGATCCGGCTGGGGCAATGGGAATATGCAGATTTCCTGATCGGCGCAAGCGCCGCGCCGCATCCACCTTCATTTCTGCTCGCGCAGGTGAGCCTGCTCCATGCCCGTAACCAGTTTGCGGAGGCAGAGGCCCTGCTGGCACAAGTACTGGCGGCCGATCCTACCCATCGGGAAGCCCTGATCTGGCGGGCCCGGCTGTACATAGAGGCCTGGGAACTGGCAGCGGCCGAGACACTGGGGGTAAACCTGCTCCGCCAGGGATCCCCTGATCCTGCAGCGGCAGTTGTCGTAGGGCAGGTACGCCTGCTCCAAAAAGATTACGGGCAGGCCCTGACACTGGCCCATCAGGCAATTGCCTGGGACAGTACCTATGCACCTGCGTGGCTGCTCAAAGCAGAGGTGCATTTCTGGCAGTTGGAGACCGCAGCCGCAGCGGCAGCCCTGCGTACCTGCCTGCGCCTTGATCCGTGGAATCCAGACGCCCGTTTTGCGTATGGATATGCCATCTGGCGTACGGTGGATGCAACCCGGCTGGATGAAATGGCTGCACATTGGGAGCTGGCTTTGCAGGTACATCCCCTGCATTATCGTACCCACTGGCACTGGGGCAATGGGCATACACACCTCACGTATGCCGACTATGCCGACCCTGATGAACGTGTTATCCGTCAGTTTATGCAGGCGGCTGACAGCCTGACGGCTGCCGGGGCGATCCGGGCGGCGCTTGATATGGCCCATCAGGCAGCAGTACGCTGGCCGGCATCTGTCTTGCCTGTCATGCAGGCGGGATCCATTGCCTATATGGCGGGGTGCCGCGATCCGGATGCAGGCTGGCTGGATACAGCCTCGGCGATGTTTCAGGCGGTCCTGGCTCGCAAGCCACACTATGGCCCGGCTCATAACGGACTGGCAGCTGTGATCAAGCAGCAGCGGTTTCCTTATCTCGCTGCCTGGGACAAGCTGGAGCAGGCCATTGCGGATACCCGGATCAGTGATCCGGCGGGGTTGACGGCGATCTTTCCGGACTTGCAGCGGTACCCTGGTGACCGGATGACGCGGATGGTTTGGGGACAGTTATATGCCTCGGTGGCGTATTTTCCCCATTTGCGCAAGCTCAATCAGACATTTGCCCTGCCGCCGCTGCATATAGACCTGGCGCTGGCCATGCGCACACCCTGGTTCAGGGGCGGAACGACCTTCGACAACCGGCAATGGATGGATATCCGCGGGGTAGGAAGCGGGGCCACCGGCGTGGAATATGTCGAGCGGGGCAGCCATCTGGAGCGGGATGTACTGCTGCATGAGTATGTACACCTGTTTCACGGTACCTTGTTTACAGATCAGGAAATGCGCCGGGTGCGGGCCCTGTATTATCATGCCATGGCCAACGGCCTTACGCTTGACTATTATGCCGCCAATAATGAGTTTGAGTATCTGGCGCAGGCTTATCCGGCATATTTTAGCCTGACCAAAATTCATCCGCTCAATCACAAGGCCCTCGCCACGCGGGAAGACCTGATCCGCAAGGATCCGCAGTTGTTTGGGTTTATTGACAGCCTTGTGCAGCGGCAGCAGGCCAGCCTGGCGGGCAACGCTACAACCCTGACAAGTGCCTGGGTGATGACCTATATGACCCTGTCAGCGCGTGCCCGGGCACAACAAAATGTGTCGCGTGCCCTGGCATACCTGGATACAGCACAGGTTTGGGATCGAAACTATATCCCTGTTTATCAGGCATATGCCGCTATATACACGGAGCTGGGCGAATGGGATCGTGCCCGCGAATGGCTGGATCGCGCCTCCGCGCTGGGACCTGGATATGCGCCGCTGCACCAGCAGCGGGCCGAGTGGACAGCGGCAAGGTTGCAGGCGGGCCTGCTGCAAGAAGCGGAGGCTGTGGCACAGATGGCTGCCAGTTATCGCCAGGCCATCAACCTGGAGACAGACTTTGAGATGCTGGCATCGTATAACCGGGCTTTGCGGGAGATGTATGCACAGGCCGGGTATATCCGGGAGGCCATTGAGGTCGCCGAGCAGTATGTGGCTCATGCGCCGCTGGTGTCCACCTATCTCCGCGATGAGCGGGATGAGGCACTGGCTTTTGCCTGGGGGCTGAAAGGGCGGCAGGGATATGGGGCAGGGGCAGATACCTTTTTTACGGACCTGATCCAACGCAAGCCACAGGCATTTCGCTACCGGACACTTTATGCGCAGGTATTGCTGGATCAGGGGCGTGCATCAGCGGCTGTGGCTGTGCTGGAGCCTGCCTATACGCTGCTGACCGCCACAGGTAATCAGGATGCAACCCTGATCAGCCTGCTGGTCCAGGCGTATGCCGGCGCAGGTGAGATGTCCCGGGCGCAGGCATTGGCCGGGGAGCTGCAGCAGCGTTATATCCGCAAAACCCCGGAGTACTTATATGCCATGTTGGCTGTAGGGCAGACGGCTGCGGTCGCGGATGGCCTGAAAGCGATAGGGGAGCCCATCTACGGCTGGGACCGTGCGGTGTATTTTCACCTCAGGGCCAGCCTGCTGGAGATGACGGGGCAGCGGGCAGCGGCAGCAGAACCACTACAAGCTGCCCTTACTGCCTGCGCATATTATACCCCGGCCAGGCTCGCGCTCATCGCCCGCAGCCGCCGGTCCGAGGCTCGTAAACTCAGGGCCGCCGGGCAGCGGCTGGACTTCCCGCCAGGCCCCTGGCTGCAGCAGGCACTCCGGGATAACCAGTGATTTCAGGTAAAAACTGGTTTTTTCCGGGTAGCTACGTATATTGTATGATAATTCCAGGAAATGGGACACACTACCTTTAGCTTTACGATCCGTGATCAGGTGTTTTTTGCTCAGCAATGGCAGCCTGAATCTCCCTCACGTGCTGTGGTGGCGATCATTCATGGGCATGGCGAACACAGCGGACGGTACCAGCAAGTAGCAGCTTATCTGAATCAGGCTGGTATGGCAGTAGTCAGTTATGACCTGTACGGACATGGGCAGACCGCCGGTAAACGGGGCGTAGTACCTTCGTATGCGGCGTTGCTGGAGAGTGTGGATGTTTTTTTGGAGAAGGTACGTTCTACGTGGGATATCCCCTTGTTTCTCATGGGTCATAGCATGGGGGGGAATATTGCAGCGACTTATGCGACACAACGTCAGGCTTCGCTGAGAGGGGTGATCCTGTCGGCCCCGTGGATCAAGCTGGCATTTGAGCCGTCTCCGGTGGAGGTGATGCTGGCCCGTATCGTAGGCTGGATAATGCCGGCCTATACCCGGGCGACCCGGCTTGATGCAACCGCTATCTCAAGGGATGCAGATGAGGTGGTGCGGTATCAGACAGATCCGCTGATCCACGACCAGATGGGCGCTGTTTTGTTAATGGGATGCGTGCGGGCGGCAGAAAATCTGGTATCCGGTGTCGCAGTATGGCCCCCACAACTTCCGGTTTTGATTATGCACGGGAGCCGGGATCGCCTTACGTCATTTGAGGCCAGCCGGCAGTTTGCGGCTCGGGTGGGCGTAGCGGCTACCTGGCAGCCCTGGGAAGGCCTTTATCACGAAATGCATCACGAGCCTGAGCGGTTTCAGGTATTGGACACCCTGATTGCCTGGATTGTCACACATATCTGATCCTATGGATGCATTTGTTCATGATTTTTCGAAGATACAACGCTGGACCCGGTGGCATGCTGCCGTGATGCTGGTGCTGGCTCCGGTATGTGTGATTTTTCACTCAGATATTCCTTTTGGGCTGATAGGGCTGGGGTCTTTTGCCATATTTGTCTGGACAAACCGGGAAAACTGGCCTCCGGGACAGGCATGGGCAGGTCCGGCAAACTGGATTACTGCGCTGCGGCTGGTGCTGGTCGTGATGCTGGCAATCATCGGAGGGCAGATTCCGGCAGAAGCGATAGTGGGAATAGCTGTCGGTACCCTCGGGCTTGATCTGCTGGATGGGATTGTCGCCAGGCGAACGGGGGCAGTGACCGTATTTGGGACGTATTTTGACAAAGAAACAGATGCCATGTACGTCCTGGTCCTCGTGACCTTACTCTGGAGCACCCAGCGCACGGAGGGGTGGGTGATGCTCATCGGGCTGATCCGGTATATGTATGTGCTGTTTTTGATCCTGGTCAAACCACACTGGCAACCTGAAACACGATCGCAACTGGGCCGGTATCTGGCAGGCGGGGTCATGCTGGCACTTCCGGTCTGTTTTATAGTGCCGCGACAGGTATATATCCCGCTGCTACTGCTCATCCTGGTGGTTACCTGCTATTCATTTGGGCGTAGCCTGACCGAAATACTGCGACGGGCCCTGGACAAAGGGTCCAACTCCTGAATCTATCCGATACAGTTACATGGCATACCCTTCGCTCACACATACCCGCATGATTCAGGCCGGATTCTGGTGTCTGGTTTGGGTTCTCAACTGCTTGTTATTTTTCCCGGTATATGTGATGAACCGGGGCATCACGACCTTTTGGCCATCCAGCACGCTGGAGGCAGGTGTGCACCTGGGTCCCTGGCTGATGGTATTTGTCCGGAACAATCTGGATATGTTCCGGATTTCAGCCGACTGGCTGCTGATGGTCACGGGTATGATCCTGATAGCACCATTTCGCCGTCCGGGTCGGATTGTTGCCTGGATTTGTGCAGGTGCCTACACGGTCCTGCTGGTGTATCAGGTGTATTTTGCCGTGATGACACACCTGTATGGACAGCATCCAAGCATCACCAATGACCTGGTGCTGGCACGTGAAGTCCTGCCGATCTACCTGGGCCAGATTACCCATGGCTCCGGCTGGCGGTATCCTCTGATGGGGATCGGGGTAGTGCTGGCCCTTATGGCTGTCGGCAGTCTGGTCCTGCTGCTGGGCAGATGGGCGGCTGAGGTCTCCCGGCATCGCATGCATTGGGTTGTCCTGGGTGGTTGTTGGTTGCTGGCAGGGGGAATATTGCTCAAAAACCGGTCTGACACCCACCGATACGTATATCAGTCTGTGCAGTGGATCGGCAGGCAGGCAGCTGTTTCATTACAGGACAATCACCAGGAGCTATTTACGGAGCTGAAAGAAAAAAAGGTGTATGGTGAATATATGCAGCTGACCCTGCGCCGCAAGCCTAATGTATATCTGCTGTTTACGGAGTCATATGGCCGGTGTATGGCTGTAAAACCCTGGGGACGAGATCGTTATCCCCAGGATATGGCCCGCTTGGCAGATACGTTGCGGGCTGGTGGCTGGCATAGTGCCTCCGTGTACAGCCTGGCTCCGGTCCTGGGGGGGCGGTCATGGTTGTCGTTTACGACGGTGATGTCGGGGGTTTCGCTCTACGACCAGCTTCAGTTTAATACCCTCACGGGTCAGTACCCGGATTACCCCCATATGATCCGTTATTTTGCATCGCAGGGATACCAGACTTACCGGCTGAAAACCTTTGCCAAGCAGGAGGGCAGTACAGATGCTGCGTATGCACTTCAGGAGCGGTTTTATGGGTTTGACCGCTGGATCAAACACCATGAAATTCCATACCGGGGTTTTAAGTATGATTTCAACGGAGGCATACCGGATCAATACGCACTGGATTGGTTTCAGGAAACGGTGGCCGACACGACGGTGCCGCGTTTTTTGTTTTTTATCTCCATGGCCTCCCATTGGCCCTGGTTTCCGCCGCCAGTCCTGGGGGATGGGTGGGAACACCTGGACACGGTGCAGGCAGATCCATACCGGATACCGGTGCCCGACACCCTGCTTTCTGAATATGACCAGTATATGCTCCGGCTGGAAGAAAAAATCGGTCCCCGGTATTACCGCACGATTATCTACGATCTGGAAGTATTCACACGGTTTATTCTGGAGCATGGCCGTCCTGACGATATATTTCTGATTATAGGCGACCATCAGCCGCCGATGGTGACCGCCTACGGGATAGACGGGCTGGAGTCTCCGATCCATGTGATCAGCCGCGATCCGGCCCTGGTCAGCGGATTTGGAGAGGCTGGATTCCGCCCCGGCATGGAGGCTGACACGACCCTCCCGGCCCCCATGACCCATGCAGGTGTGTACTCCCTGCTGATGCGGCAGATGCTGAAACAATACGGTACCGACCCCAGTCGCCTGCCTGCGTATCTCCCTGAGGGCCTGTGATCTGACTCAACAAGATGTATCTGAAACCGCTGTTTATGATCATCGGGGAGCGCAAGTGCGGCACCTCGTCACTGTATCGGTATCTGACGGCTCACCCGGATGTATTGCCCTGCCAGCTCAAAGAGCCTCAGTTTTTCAGCCGGGATCCCGCCTGGATTGCTGCCAACATAGCTTCTTATGAAGCGCTGTTCCCGCTGGCAGATGACGCTGGCGAGGTGACCTACAGCTGGCCGGAGCTGGATGCTTCAGGCACACTCTACCACACCGAAGTCCGTACCCCCCGCGTGCCGGGACACCGGTATTATACAGGGGAGGCCAGTGCCAATACGTTTCATGAGGTGGCGCCAGCGCTGGTACATCGTCACCTGCCTGATATAAAGCTGATTGTGCTGCTGCGGGATCCCGTGATCCGTGCCTGGTCCCATCACCGGATGTATCAGCGGTTTGCGGCGGAGGGGCGCACGCTGCCGGTGCAGGTAGGGACCTTTGAGGCGGACATGCAGCACGAGCTGGAGCGGCATGCAGAGGGGCTGCCTACAGAGTATCTGGCCCCTGGCATCTATATCCGGAACCTGATCCGGTGGACGGAGGTGTATCCCCGTGATCAACTCCGGGTACTATTAACCCGATCCCTGGAGACTGCTCCGCAAGCCGTGCTGGATGACCTCCTGAGCTGGCTGGGCCTGCGACCCCATCAGTACGGAGACTATCTCCGGCAGCGGTTCAACCAGGCGCCCCCGGATACGTTGGCGCCAGATACGGAGCAGGCGCTCAGAAAATTTTACGCGCCGCATAACGAGGCACTGGCCACCTGGCTGGGATACAGTCCGGGTTGGTAGCAGGATATTAAGAAAATATTATTTATGGCCCAGGGTATTGAGCAGGCGAAGGTCATACCCTATATTTCAAGTGAACAGTTCACCCAACCTTATGGCTCAAGGGGAAATATATCAGCAACCTGCCTACTGATGTAAGAAATTGGCTGCAATGTTGTCAATTGTGCCATTGGAGCGTTATACCTTTATGTTCACCAACCATATTTCATGCTGGCTACCCTTCAGAACCGTCTGCTGATCGCCTTTTTAGCTATATCGCTTATTGCCCTGGGATTACTTGGGTTATCTGTATATGCACAGCGGCGGGTGCGCAACCTTGAGCGGATCAATGGACGGATCGAAAAAGCCTATCAGGTTCAGACGCTTGATTATCAGTATATATCGCGATTTATTAACCGGGACAGGATCAGCACAGATTTTTTCCAGACTAATTACAGTTCCTATATCAGCCAGCATCACCAGGCACTGGACTCTGTCCGGCGGATTGTCGCAGAGGTACAGCAAAATCATATCTTACGCTCGCCTCAGATGTTCGACAGCCTGACGCATCTCTCGCTGCTGATCTATCAGTACCGGCTGGCGGGTGACCAACTGGTGAGCCTGGTGATTGAGCGGGGGTTTAAGGACTACGGAGTAGAGGGCCAGATGCGGGACTATGCCCACAAGCTGGAAGTCATGTATCCCGGTACAGGTGTATTGATGCTGCGGCGGCATGAGAAGGATTTTATCATCCGGAAAGACAGCACGTATATCAGCCAGTTCAGGCGGGTGGCTCAACAACAGCGGCAAGTGTGGGCCTCTGCGCCAGAGGCGCTGGCCTTGCTGACACAGTACGAGACGGCGTTTCAGCGGCTGGCAGCACTTGAGTTTCAGATCGGGGTCTCCGGCCAAGGGGGCAAACTCCTGGAAATTGAAACACGAGAGGAGGAGATCGGGCGGATATTTACCGGACTCATCCTGCATATCCGGCAGGAAACAGACCTCCTGATCCGGCAGATCAATCTTGCCATGTGGTTTATGGGAGGCTTTTTTCTGGCCATGATCCTGCTTGTCAGTTTGTTTTTTTCACGACGCATTACCTTCCCGGTAGTACTGCTTTCAGCAGAGATCGCTGCTTTTATTCGTCAGGGGTTCCGGACGAGCCGCAGCCAGGCCATACCGCCCAACCTGACACGGGAGGTGAAGGAGCTTTTTGAAAATTTCTACCTGATGCAGGACCGCATCGGACAATATATAGAAGACCTCACCCGCCAAAAAGAAATAGCCAACCAGGCCAATGCTGCTAAGAGTAAATTTCTGGCCAATATCAGCCATGAAATACGGACCCCGCTCAATGGAGCGCTTGGGATCGCACGGCTGATGCGGGATACCCATCCGACTGACACGCAGCAGGAATACCTGGACATCCTGGATGTGTCTAACCAGAATCTGCTGAATGTCATCAACGATATCCTGGACTTTTCCAAGATTGAAGCCGGGTTTCTGGAGATCAAAGAAGTACCCTATGACCTGCACGCCGAGATTGTCAAGTCCTGCCGGTTGTTTGCGAGCCGGGCCCGTCTCCGGGAGTTAGCGTTTGAGTGGTCCATAGATGCCAGCCTGCCTGCACATGTCATGGGGGATCCCATGCGGCTGGCACAGATCCTGAACAACCTGATCAACAATGCGATCAAATTTACGGAGAAAGGCGCTGTAAAGGTGCGTGCCCTATATGAGCCAGAAGCCAACAGTTTATACCTGGAGGTCGCTGACACCGGGATCGGGATCGCCCCGGAGGATCAGCAGCGGTTGTTCCTTCCCTTTGTGCAGCTGGATACCTCAGCGACTCGCCCGTACGGGGGAACGGGGCTGGGACTCAGCATTTGTCATCAGCTTGTACAGGCTATGAGTGGTCAGATCGGCGTCATCAGCACCTTGGGCGAGGGGTCTTTGTTTTGGGTACGTATCCCGCTCAAGCCGGTATCAGCCCCCCGATCTGCTCCACAAGACCCGAAGGATCAGCGCCAGGAAACTTTTTTACGGATATTGATGGTAGAAGATAATGTCATCAACCAAAGGGTCGCGGGCAAGATGCTGACCAATATGGGACATCAGGTCACCCTGGCGGAGAATGGAGCAGTCGCAGTAGAAAAAGTGAAAAGTCAGGCATTTGACCTGATTCTGATGGACCTGCAGATGCCCGTCAAAGACGGGTTGCAGGCGGCCCGCGAGATCCGGCTCCTGGAGCAGGCGCAGGGGGGCCACACCCCGATTATCGCCCTCACGGCCAATCACACAGAGGAAGACCGCATAGCTTCCGCAGAGGCGGGCATGGTGGGGTTTCTGACCAAACCGATCACCCAGCAGGAACTACGGCAGGCGATCGAGGCTGTGGTGTCTCACGAGGTAAGGTAACTGCTGGCCCAGATACAAAAAAACCCGGCCTGAGCCGGGTACTGTGTGGGGTGTATAGAGAAAAGCGTGAACGATATCAGCCCTTTTTCCGGGCAAATACAATGAAGTATGGATTCAGCAGATTTTCTTTGTTGTAGGTGAGCGGGCCTCCCGTCTCATGGTTGATGACCGTGCCACCGGCTTCCTCTACGAGGATCTGAGCCGCTGCGGTGTCCCACTCCATTGTCGGGCCGAGGCGGGGATAGATATCCGCAGCCCCCTCAGCCACCATCACCAGCTTGAGCGAGCTGCCGAGGGACACGGCTACCGGCTCTTCAAACTGCGCCAGATATGCCTCTACCTCCGGTGTCATGTGGGAGCGTGAGCATACGATTCGCAGCCCGCTGTCCTGCATGCTAAACTCAGAGGCCATTACCTGTACCGGAGCGGCATCGCCCTCGATCTTCCAGGTGCCCTGGCCGGCAGCCGCATAGTAGGTCAGGCCCATGACAGGCACATGCACACAGCCCATGACGACCAGACCTCCCTCTATCAGGGCGATATTGACCGTAAACTCTCCATTCCGCTTGATAAACTCCTTGGTGCCGTCCAGTGGATCCACCAGCCAGAACCGCTCCCAGGTGGCACGGGTCTCATAGGGGATGTCTTTCCCCTCTTCTGACAAGACCGGAATCTCCGGAGTGATTTCAGCCAGCCGGGCAGCAATGATCTCATGAGCAGCACGGTCTGCGCGGGTCAGCGGCGAATTATTGTCTTTGGTTTCGACCTGAAAAGAAGATTCATCGGCATAGACTTCCAGGATTTTTTCGCCAGCGGTACGGGCGATTTGAACCAGGGTATCCAGCAAGGTTTGGGTGACTGTCAGCATGTACGGAATTGATAAATGATGGTCAAATATACAGGGCCGGTCCGTGAGAAAAGAGCAGCCTGTTATGAAAAGAGAAAAACAGCGGGTTAATGGTACTTGCTGGCCCGCGATGGGTGTCCGGGGCACCTGAGTGCATACAAAAAGCCCCGGTCAGATAACCGGGGCTGGGAGGGTATGTTGTTATCAGATCAGGCCAGCGATACGGCTGCTTCACGGGCTGCCAGCCAGCGCTCGGCATCCAGGGCCGCCATACAGCCAGTACCGGCCGCTGTGATAGCCTGGCGATACACTTTGTCGGCAGCGTCACCACATGCAAATACGCCCTCGATATTGGTACGGGCAGAGCCTGACTGGACGATGAGGTACCCGGTCTCGTCCATATCGAGCTGATCTTTAAAAATACCTGTGTTAGGCTGGTGCCCGATGGCCACAAAAAGAGCAGAGGCCGCAATGTCCGTGACGGCTCCCGTTTGGTTATTACGCACATGCACCATTTCTACCTTGCCCTCGCCTGATACGTCCGCGATCTCACTGTTCCAGTAGATGTGGATATTGGGCGTGTTTTTGACCCGGGCCTGCATGATCTTGGAGGCGCGCATCTCATCGCGGCGCACGACCATGTGTACCTGCGTACAAAGTTTTGCCAGGTACAGTGCCTCCTCAGCAGCGGTATCACCGGCGCCTACGATCACAACTTCTTTTTGCCGGAAAAAATACCCGTCACATACGGCACAGGCACTCACCCCAAAATTCATGTATTTTTGCTCAGCCGGGATCCCCAGCCACTTGGCAGAGGCGCCTGTTGCGATGATGATGGCGTCGGCAGTATAGTGGTCGCCCCCTCCGGTCCAGATCTGTTTGGGCTGGCTCGTGAGGTCCACCCGGCTCACATCCTCATACTTGATGCGGGCCCCAAAGCGCTCGGCCTGCTTCCGGAAGTCTTCCATCATTTCAGGTCCCATGATTCCCTCCGGATAACCGGGGTAGTTCTCGACATCGGTGGTGGTCATCAGCTGCCCGCCAGGCTGCAAGCCGCTGAACATGAGCGGCTTCAGAGAGGCGCGTGCTGCATAGATGGCCGCCGTATAACCGGCAGGGCCAGAACCGATGATGATGACATGTTCGTGCCTTGTTTGTGTATCGTTCATATATCAGCTAGTTAGGAGATCTTCTACCGCAGGCAAAAGGAGGGTGCCCCACCCGCCACCGAGCATGATATGGCCAGGCTTTCTTCCTTTGTACCGGATTCAACGCGAGACAAAGGTATAAAGTTTTTCAGGGAAAAATGTCCCCTGCCAGACGATTGTAACAAGCGTAACACCCTAAAAGATAAAACCCAGGCCTGAGCCTGGGTTTTACATGTGCCAGTCTGGATAATTCATGTATCAGTCGTCTTTATATCTTATATATTTGCTACGAATATCGGTACTGAATAAACAGAAGTCTATACCGGAAAACCGGTAAGTTTATACCGAATTTCCGGTAGTTTTTGATGAGATTCCGGCAGGAGACACCTATATGGCATTGATTGAGTTTGCGGAGCAAGGAATATATTGTCCCCGGGCAGGTGTTTATATAGACCCCTGGCGGCGGGTACCCCGTGCGCTGATCACCCATGCACATGCGGATCATGCCCGCTGGGGGATGGAGCATTACCTGGCACATCATGACTCCGTGCCGGTGATGCGGCAGCGGCTGGGGCAGGATATTTCTGTGGAGGGACTGGCCTATGGGGAAACCGTATATCTCAATGGCGTGGCAATATCCCTGCATCCGGCCGGACATATTCCCGGCTCGGCGCAGATCAGGCTCTCATACCGGGGGGAGACCTGGGTGGTCTCGGGCGACTACAAAACGGAGGCAGACGGGCTGAGTACGCCGTTTGAGCCGGTACGATGTGATACATTTGTCACCGAGTCCACCTTTGGGTTGCCTGTGTACCGGTGGCAGCCTCAGGCAGAAGTCATGGCGGAGATAAATGCCTGGTGGCATCAGAATGCTGCTGAAGGGCGTGCCAGTCTGCTCTGTGCATATGCCCTGGGCAAGGCACAACGTCTGCTCCAGCACCTGGATTCCGGGATCGGGCCGATCTATGCACATGGTGCCGTATCGGCTGTCAACGAAGTCCTGCGGATGCAGGGGTACCCGATCCGGCCTACGCTGCCGATACATACGGGGCTGACAAGCCGAGACTTCCGGCAGGCGCTGATCATCGCCCCGCCCAATGCGATTGGGGCTGCCTGGACCCGGCGGCTGGAGCCGCTTTCGCTCGGGATTGCCTCCGGCTGGATGGCCCTGCGCGGTGCCCGCCGCAGGCGGGCTGCTGACAGAGGCTTTGTCCTCTCCGACCATGCCGACTGGGACGGACTTAATGCCGCCGTACGCGCTACCGGGGCTTCTCAGGTGTATGTCACACACGGGTACGCGGATATATTTGCGCGGTGGCTCACGGAGGGCGGGCTCGCTGCCGGGGTCGTGGAGACGCAGTTTGAGGGGGAGGGAGATGCTGAGGCTGAAGGTAATGAGGAAAAAGGTTCAGCGGAGGCTCCGTCTGTATCCTGACCGGGGTTTAGGCCACTTGCGATCTACAATAAGCTGGAAGTAAAGTCCCTCCCTCTCAACATTTTCCACTCCCAACATTTGGCATTCTGCGGGACTAAGCCCAACTTGAGGCTGTGGAAGACCGCAACCTCTATCTCCTGGCCTTGTCCCTGACCCGTGGGTTGGGGCCTGTGACCGTCAAAAACCTGATCGCGTACTGTGGCAGTGCCCAGGCGGTATTCACGACGCCCAAAGGGAAACTCCTGCGGGTGCCTGGGATCGGGGAGCAGACGGTGCGCCTTGTGCGGGAGTCGGCCAGCCTCCAGCGGGCGGAGCAGGAGATGGCGTTTTGTGAGCGGCAGGGCGTGATGGTGCTCAATTATCTCGATCCTGCGTACCCGGATGCGCTAAAATATATCCACGATGCCCCGCTGATTCTTTTTAAAAAAGGAGCCATAGACCTCAATGCCCAGCCCAATATTGCCCTGGTGGGTACCCGCCAGGCTACGGACTATGGCAAAGAACAAACAGAGCTGTTTGCGGCATTTCTGGCCTCGCGGGGGATCAATGTCGTCAGCGGGCTGGCCTACGGCATAGACATCGTCGCCCACCGCACGGTTTTGCAGGCAGGTGGCATGACTACAGCCGTCCTGGGGCATGGGCTGGACATGATCTATCCGGCCCGGCATGCCCGTAAGGCAGATGAGATGCTCGCACGGGGCGGCTTGCTCACGGAGTACCTCACAGGTACACAGCCGGATGCGGTTAATTTTCCGGCCCGTAACCGTATCGTGGCGGGTATATGCCGGGCCGTCATCGTGATCGAAGCCGCTGCATCAGGCGGTGCCCTGATCACGGCCCGCAAGGCGTTTGAACAAAACCGCGAGGTATATGCCCTGCCGGGCAGGGTCGGAGACCTGTACTCCTCCGGATGTAATCAGCTCATCCGCGACAATGTCGCTAAACTGATCACCAACCCTGAGGATGTCCTGGAAGACCTCCGTATTCAGTGGCAGCACCACGACGACCAGTCGCAGCAACTGGAGCTGACACTCGCTGCCCCGCCTGTGCCCCTCAGCACCGAGGAGGCGACCATCCTCAACTACCTCGCGCAGCAGGGCGAAGCGCTCATAGACCAGATCACCCTGGCCACGGGTATTCCCATGAGCCGCCTGAATGCCTTGTTGATCGGGATGGAATTTAAAGAATTACTCCGCCAGATGCCTGGTAAACGATACAAAAAGTGGTAACCTATGAAAGTTCAGGACATTGAGTCATTTTTCCGGGAGGCCTTTTCTGACCGGGTTTTCTCCAGTGCGGAGCGCAAGGCGCTGAGCAAAATCCTGCTTGAAGAGCCCCTTCAGGACCATGAGCGCGACCTCTTGCGGGGGCGTATGTTTGAGATTGCAGAGGAGGGGTTGGTTGATGGCCGGGATCGCCCCGTGCTGGAATGGCTGCGTGCCGCCTGGCGGATGCTCCTCCCGGATGAGAACACCGCCGCCGATACCGGAGATTCCGCTGTGTTTTTTAGCCCGGGTGACGCATGTCTGGAAGCGATCCGGTCTTTTATCTATCGGGCATCACGCACCCTCGACATCTGCGTATTTACGATCTCAGATGACCGGATCAGCGAGGAGATCATCGCAGCTCACCGCCGCAAGATTCAGGTGCGGATCATCACCGATGACGAAAAACTCTTTGATACAGGCTCTGATATAGACAAACTCGCCCGTGCAGGGCTGGACATCCGGGTGGACCGGACGGCCTACCATATGCACCATAAGTTTGCTATTGCTGACGGCAAAGTAGCCCTGACCGGAAGTTATAACTGGACCCGATCTGCTGCCCAGCACAATGAGGAAAACCTCCTGATTACCCGTGAAACGGGGATTATCACGGCTTACGCCCGGCAGTTTGACAAGATGTGGGACGAGATGAAACCGTATGTGTGAGTAGGGTACAGCTGCGTCGTTTCTGTGGTTAGCCGGTACCGTTGCGTTTTGGTATGTACACAATCCTGTATGCTGCAAAAAGAACCCGCTGGCATGGATAGCCTACTACGAGTGTACCTGATACGGAGCGTATGGTTCCTCATGTTTTTCATGTGTACCGTGCGATTATATAGCCAGGACCTGATCAGGGCTGAGCAGGCTTTGGTAGCCTGTTTTGATAAGATTACCTATTGGGCTCAGCAAACTAAACTTCATTATCATGAGGCCGCACTTGATTCGTTAAGGGCTGCCAATCACGTATTTGATCAGGCCCTGCTTACCTATACAAACCAGGTGCCGGGTACGCTTTCACATCCCTTTTCAAGATTACAGGCTGTCGGGCTTCATATTGCAACTTCACCCGATGGTTGCTTCAGAGTATATTCATGGGATACACAGTTAGGAGGTACGCTGCACCTGTATCATCGTCAATATCAGTACAAGGGCGAGAATGGTCGTGTGTATTCCCAGCTTGTAGAAAACGCCAGTGAGACTGGTGGTTTTTTCTGCTCAGACATATTCATGATCACTGGCAATAACAGGAAAATTTATCTTGCATACTGCCACGAAACGCTTACTACCAGCTTGGCCTACCAAAAGATCAAACTGTATCAGGTTTCCGGAAATACACTTGATACACATATTCCACTCATAAAAACCCGTACAGGCGTCCGGCCAGAACTAGGGTTTGAGTTTAATATTTTTTCTGTACTCAACAGACCAGAAAGGCCCTTCAGGCTAATATTGGTTGACCCGGCAGCGCAAACCATTCAGATACCCGTAGTATATGAAGACGGAACAGTAACGCATCGTTCTATTGTGTATGTATTTGATGGACAGTATTTTGTAAGGGGGGACTAAATCTGAGAGCAGTATCTGCTACAGATAAGGTCTTGAGTATGTTGTGGAAAAAAACAGCAATCCCGCTCTTATCAGCCAAAAAGGGCAATGGGATACACCTGTATATGTGTGCTGAAAATATATGCATGCCTGGTTATGATGGTTTTTATCATACATAATCCGCTGGCAGGTCAGGGGGATCTGGTGTATGCATATGCGTCTGATGCTGGTGATACAAGGGCAGGTGCCAGCATTACGAATCCACAGGGAATCAAGATGCTTTTGTGCGAAGACAGTATGCAATCATCAGCAAAAATCTGGTATCAGTATTTCCGGAACGCAGGTACCTATGTATTTAGCAGTTGGTGTATAGGCTCTGAAAATCAATCAGATACCCTTAGGCTGGAGATTAAGTCAGATGGTATCGCATCTCGTATTGAAATTCATCAGTCGGTCAGAGGCGAAGCCAGGCACCTGATCAGCCATCTATCACTTACCACACTCTACCAGGCGCCTCCGGGTATAGTATTGTCAGCCTTCCTGCCGCGCAGAAAATACCAGATACCTGTCTGGCAGATCAGCAATCACACGCCAGACACCATATTGGGTGAATATCTCCCCGGATATTTTTGGGGCACTATTTCAACCATTCCAGATACCCAGGGTAAATTTTACCGCATAACAAGCCCTATATGCCTGACTTTTGAGCCCCGTCCGCCGCTATACCCTGATTCGGCAACATGGGCTACCCTTGGTGCATTGAATGAAGGAAAACTACCAGGCCCCGGTACTTATGTATATGAACTGCGATATACAAGGCATGCCCCTAAAGTTGTGGATCATGCTAACATCCAGACACCGGGAGCTGTCTGGCATTGGTATAAGACCTCGTTTTATTATGTGAGTTACTCATTCAGTACCAGAGGTGGACGACGTAGTACCTTACGTGGTTAATGGCACAAATCAAGGAGGCTTTTGCCCAGAAACGTGACCTGAAAAAAACGGATGCAGGACAATAAGCCCACCCTCCTGGTTATTGCTGGCCCTAATGGATCTGGAAAAACATCTATAACCCACCAAATTCTAAAACATGAGGGGTTAATCCTGATACGATTGCTCAGACGGAGTTTGGAGACTGGAATTCACCTGAAGCAGTCATAAAAGCAGCGCATTTATCTGAAAAACTTCGCGAAAACTGTTTACTAAATCGAGAGAGCCTCATCTTTGAAACTGTATTTTCGGCAGGAGACAAGCTTAATTACCTTGAAAGAGCACAGAGAGCGGGTTATTTTATTCGCCTTTTTTTTGTGGGTACAGATCACCCTTCAATTAATGCAAGTCGTATTGCCCGCCGGGTCATGGAGGGAGGACATGATGTACCTATTCCTAAAATAGTCAGCCGTTACGCTAAGTCAATCAGCAACTGTTGTATTGCAGCAACGTTAGTGGACAGGTTGTATGTATATGATAATTCAATTGATTTTGCTGCTGTAAGGTTATTGTTTCGAGCCACCAATGGCAGATTGGAGAAACAGTATAGCGAAATAAATACTTGGGCGTTGCCTATCATGGAAAGCCTATACTAATGCTGCTTGACCGTTGCAGCATGGCTTGTAACGTTATACTGGGCGAGAGGTATATATTTTTATGTAAATCGGCAGTTGAATTGCAGATTTGCATAAATTTGAGGTATGATTCCCCGACTGCTAACAGACGCAATCCATCGTACCCTTCCATACTTCCCGATTTTGTATGTGGGAGGGCCACGCCAATCTGGCAAAACAACGCTGCTCCGGCATTTATTTGCGGAGTTGCCGTATGCCAGCCTTGAAGATCCGGACATTCGGCGGTTTGCGCTGGATGATCCCCGCCGGTTTTTGAGTACCTATCCGGCGGGTGTTATTTTAGATGAAGTCCAGCGGGTGCCAGAGTTGTTTTCATACCTTCAGGGCCTGGCCGATGAGAATGCTGCCCGCAAGTATATCTTATCAGGCTCTCAAAACTTCCTGCTCATGGAGCGCATCACACAGTCGCTGGCTGGACGGGTGGGGATCCTGACGTTGCTGCCCTTTGGATACCAAGAGGCGGGGCAGGATGCGGATTCGCTTGAAACATTTGCGTGGCGCGGCGGGTATCCACCGCTGGTGGATCGGGGGATTCCGCAGGAGATATTTTTTAGCAATTATGTACAGACGTATCTGGAGCGCGATGTCCGCGAGATACGGCAGGTCGGCGATCTGGCCCAGTTTCATCGTTTTTTGCTGCTCTGCGCAGGTCGGGCCGGACAGTTGCTCAACATGACAGCCCTGGCCTCTGATGCGGGCATTTCTCCCAATACTGCCCGGGATTGGCTCTCGGTCTTAGAGGCGTCCTGGATTGTATTTCGCCTGCAACCGTATTACCGGAACTTTAATAAACGGCTGATCAAAACCCCCAAGCTCTATTTTTATGATACGGGCCTGTTGGCGTATCTGTTGGGGGTGCGGAATGTCGGTCAGCTTCAAACACATTTTGCCTACGGAGCCCTGATTGAAAACGCCATTATCGCTGAGCTGGTCAAACAACGCTATAACCAGGGCCTTCAGCCGGAATATTATTTTTTTCGGGATGCCAACGGTCAGGAAGTGGACCTGCTCCTCGTACAAGATGGGCGCATACACGCCATTGAGATTAAAGCCAGCCATACAGCCCATCCGGATATGTTTAAAGGACTGAAATATTGGCAAGAACTGACAGGCACTCCATCAGCAGATAGCATGGTAATATATGGAGGAAGCCTGCGTCAAGAGACTAAATACGGGATATTGCAGCCGTGGCAAGGTGCTTTTAGCGAAAATTTTATGTAAATCGGCAGTTGAATTGCGGATTTGCATAAATGTTTGACAAGCCTCCCTCGCCGGACTTACTCAGCCTGTACCAGTTCTGCTGTCTCACATATCTGCGCCCAGGCCTCTGCCACATGCCGGGGGGTGGTGAAGGTCTGCCCGATAGCCAGCCTGATCACATACTGCCCTCCCAGGCGGGTCTGGGTGAGGTAGATCGTGCCGGAGTCGTTGAGGCGCTTGAGAAGTGTGGCATTGAGGGTGTCAAGGGTCTCGGGGTCGGTGATACCCGGAGGCGTCCAGCGGAAACATACCAGGCTAAACCATACCGGGGCCACCCGCTCAAAGTGTGGATGAGCATCCACCCAGCCCGCTGCCTCCTGCGCCATCGTGATATGGCTCCTGACATGTGCCTGCAACCCACTCATCCCGTAATGGCGCATGACCATCCAGAGTTTCAGTGCCCGGAACCTCCGGCCTAACTGCACCCCCCAGTCCCGGTAATCTTTGACCTGGCCCGTCACGGCCGTGCGCAGGTATTCCGGCAGAATCGAGAAAGTCCGCACCAGGGCCGCTGCATCCCGCACATAATATGCCGAGCAGTCAAAATGGGTGAGGAGCCACTTGTGTGGGTTACAGACAAAACTGTTTGCCCGTTCGATACCCTGTATAAAATGCTGACATTCAGGCAGAATCATCGCAGCACCTCCGTAGGCCGCATCCACATGCAGCCAAAGCCCGTACCGGGTGCTGATCTCCCCGATGGTCGCCAGGGGGTCTACTGCGGCCGAGCTGGTCGTGCCCAGGCAGGCGACCACCAGCAGGGGCACATATCCCTGTGCCAGATCGGCCTCAATCGCTGCCTCCAGGGCTGACGGCACCATCGCAAAATCAGCATCTGTCGGGATATACACCAGGTTTTCCTGTCCAAAACCAGCTATTTTGACCCCCTTTTCGATGGAGGAGTGCGCCTGAGAGGATGCATATATCCTGAACCGCCGTCCGGCCGGGAATCCACTGGTGTTAATCTCCCAGCCCGTAACCTGCTCCCGGGCCGTCAGGAGGGCACAGAGGGTAGCATCAGATGCCGTGGACTGGATCACCCCGCTCCACGTGGCGGGAATGCCGATAAGCTGGCCCAGCCAATCCATGACTTTTTCTTCCAGCTCGGCAGCAGCCGGAGACGTCTCCCAGACCATACACTGTGCTCCCAGGGCCGCTGTCATCATCTCAGCCAGGAGTGAGGGGTAACTGGTATTCGCCGGGAAATACGCAAAAAAACGCGGGCTCTGCCAATGAGTGATGCCCGGCAGGAGGATGTCTTCAAAGTCCCGGAATATATCCTCCATATCCTCGCCCGCCTCGGGCGGGGCGTCCGGAAGCTGGCGCAGGATATCACCAGGCTTGGCGGGCGACTTTACGGGGTACTGATCTACCTGCTCCAGGTAGTCGGCCATCCAGTCTGCGACCTGATGGGCATATCGGCGGAATGCGGCTGCGTCCATAAAAAGAAGAAACTCCGGTAAAAAATCAGACAGGCTGGTATAGGCGCTTATTCGCCCGGGTGATAGATGCGGCGGGCCTGCGCCAGCACGGTTGTTTTGTCGAGGGTCATCGGCTTGGTGCGCTGGCTGAGGTACAGCGGCATCTGGTCGGCATAGTGGGGGCTGTCAGGATGATTGGAGGCGCCATAACAGTTGATGGTCTCAATCTCCGGGAGGCCCTCTGCTGGAAACCGCACCAGGCTGATATAAGACTCTCCCTGCTGTACGCGATACAGGCCTTTTTGATAAGGTTCTGAGTACATTGCCGCAATCACATCGCCCACCCCATAAGCTGGCAGGACCTGATCACCGCGTACCAGTTTTTGTACTTCGCCCAGGGTGACATCTACCGTACCAAAGTACTTGATCAGGTGTTGTTGGACATGGCGCAGGCCTTCTGCACAGGCATCAGCCGTCAGTACCTGCCCCCGGACAGCTCCCTTTTGAGAGGCTTCTGAGCGGATATAGTTGTAAAACAGCATGAATACGGCTGCGTCCGGGTTGTCTGCATGGGTGTCGTGGTCCCAGCGCTGGATTTTTTCGATCACGGGCCGTATGTCCGGATACTGAGCGGGGTCCAGGCGAAACAATGCATTCACATCCAGCGGGTACGCTAGGGAGTCCGGGAGGCGCAGGTCGTATTTGATGCGCTTGAAGTCTTCGTAGCTCAGCCGGGGATATTGAGCGACCAGGGTTTCAAACCGGATGCTGCGGTTATTGGCATAGGTCTCAATGCCCATCGTGGGGTCCATCTCAGCCGCTACGACATTGTCAGGGTCGCCGGTGGCGCGGTACGGGGAGTTGTTGGTGTTATAGACATATCCGCAGGGCGGGTCCAGCACCTGGGGGAGGTCTTCTACCGGGTGAAAGGCTGTCCATCGGGTCGCAGCGGTATCACCGGGCAGCGTCGCCTGCCAGTCAAAGGCGGGATCCCGGAGGGGGATTTTGCCATTGGAAATATAAAAAAGAGTGTCCTGGCGGTCGGCATATACCGTATTAAACCCCGGGATCGCGGTCATGCGCATCGCATCATAAAACTCGCTGAAGCTCCGGGCTTTGTTCATCCGGTACCATTGTTCGGTAGCCCGGATTTCGTACATGGCCGCAAACCGTAAGGCAAACGTACCGTTTTTGCCCCGGATAACCGGTCCGTATTCGCAGGCCAGGGCTTTTTTATGAATCTTAAACGGCAGCCGTTTGATTTTGAGGGGAATACGGTTTACCTCCAGCTCCCGCCACTCGCCATTGTAGCGGTACTGGTTTTTGTGCCGGGGGTGAATGGCCAACTCATACACGTCCATTTTGTCGTGATTATTGACGGTGTGGGCCCAGCCGAGGTGTTCATTGACCCCCAGAAATGCCGTAGCTCCGCCCGGGAATAAGGCACCGAGGATATTCCAGCCTTCTTCGCTGCACAGATGTGCCTCATACCAGGCTACCGGCCCTTCGAGGGGCTGATGGGAGTTGATGTTGAGGTAGGTTTTGCCATCGGTGGTTTTGGTGCGGCTAAACGCAAACGTATTGGAGCCACCGGGCTGAAAATCAGGGATGGTTTCCACTTTTCCGCTGAGAATATCCCGGATGGCACCATCTACACCAGAAAAAACTGCGATGGAAAACAATGCGCCCCGCAGGGCTTCCTTTACGGTCACCGGGAAGGCCTGGGAGACCAGGACTTCCTTAGGGTGGGTGCGGGCATAGTCATTGAGTCCCTGCACATACCCTTCCATCACCGCAACAAAGGCAGGTGAAAGTTCGGCATAATGGGCCTCTACCACTGCCCGGACCCGGATCAGGCCTGCCACATAGTCAGCCGCGGCTCCGTCTGCGCCCAGGTGGCGTCCCAGCATCTGTTTGCCTGCCAGCAGGGGGAGCTGGATGGTTTTAAAATCGTCCTCTGCATGTGCCCAGGCCAGCCCATAGGCCACCTCGGCATCGGTCGCAGCAAAAATATGGGGCACGCCCCATGTGTCGCGGGCGATGGTCACCCGCTGCGGATCTATCTGGGCCACCACCAGCAGCGGCAGCCAGGCCAGGATCCCGATACAAAAACGATACATCATGACAGGCAGTTTGGGCTGAATATGCCCCAAGATACAAACTGCCCGCAAAAAAAACGCTGGCAGCGTATGATGCTTGCCAGCGTTTTTCAGAAACGTCCCCGACGGGGCCGGATCAGTCTATCCAGTCAGCGATAAAGACGTTGGTGGAGCGGGTTTCGCCATTGTTGCGGTTGGAGGCGAAAACCAGTTTTTTACCGTCAGGCGAAAACATCGCAAAGGCATCAAAGTCCTGATCATAGGTCACTTGCTCCAGGCCTGTGCCATCGAGGTTGATCATCCAGAGATTAAACTGGCGCCCGGAGGCGGAGGTATGGTTGGAGGCAAAGATGATTTTTTGGCCGGAGGGATGAAAAAACGGCGCCCAGTTGGCCTTGCCCAGGCTGGTGATCTGGCGCAGGTCGGTTCCATCGGCATTACAGACATAGACCTCCATGTCGCTGGGGGCTACGAGGCCCTGGGCGAGCAGGTCTTTGTACTCCTGCTGTGCCTCTGGCGTCTGGGGGCGGGAGGCCCGGAACACCAGTTTGGAGCCGTCTGGTGAGAAAAAAGCTCCTCCATCGTATCCCAGGCCGGTCGTGATGCGCTTGACATCGCTGCCATCGAGGTTCATGGTGTAGAGGTCCAGGTCGCCATCGCGGGTGGAGGTAAATACAATGCGGTCACCCTTAGGTGACACGGTAGCCTCGGCGTCGTAGCCGGGGGTGTCCGTCAGGCGGCGGACGATATTACCCTTCAGGTCGGCGACGACGATGTCGTAGGTATCATAGATGGACCAGACGTATTTTTTGATTTTGGCACGGTCCACGCCGGGCGGGCAACTGTCTGTGGCGAGGTGCGTCGTCGCATACAAGATCAGGGAGTCACCGGGCAGGTAATACGAGCAGGTCGTGCGGCCCAGGCCGGTACTGATCCGGGTTAGGGTAGGGGTACCGGTCGTCGGGACACTGTATATCTGATCACAGGGGATGCCCTCTTCAGGCATGGTCCGCTGCATCGTCAGGTATTGGCCGTCAAAACTAAAATATGCCTCAGCATTGTCCCCCCCGAAGGTGAGCTGGCGCAGGTTGGCGAGGTGTTTCTCCTGAGGATATACGAGCGTGTCGGCAGCAGGTGCCGGTGCGGTGGTCTGAGTAGGAGGCGTCTGGCAGGCAGACAGCCCCAGCACGGCCAGGGCAGCGATCAGCAGGTTTTTCATCTGTATCAACATAACGGTTCTATAAAGCCCGGCAAAGGTCAGCAAAAAAGACATACATAGTCTGTGTGTTAACCGGAAAACCTTAAACCTTGTTACGTATCCCTCAAAAATACCCGCTCCAGACCTACTGCGTCGGCTCGATCACGCCCTGGCACAGCCAATGCGGGCCACCGTCAAAGTTGTAAACGATGAGCTCCTGAGCGGAGGGGGCATTTCATATTTTCGCTGGATCGGTACATCCATGAGCAGGGCTGGCGGAGACTGCTCCAGGCCACATACCCACAGACTGAAGGTATGGGTAGCCCGCTGCGAGCGCATAAATCCCAGGTTTGGGTCATACAGACAGACCGTATCGCTGGGCCCGGGGGGGAATACATGGCGATGGGGTCCTCCAGCAGTAGCACCATCTCACCGATCCGGTAAGTGCGATAGAGCCGTTGGGGCTGAGTATCCAATATAATACAGGTATCAGCAGTGAGTCGCCAGCATCCCGTATCCGGCATCGCAGTGGGGGCGTACATACTGGCTAAGATCGGGATATAGGTTAATATCCACAGGTAATCTTAGGGCACATTTGCCATCCACTCCTGAAAAATCCGTATATTCGCGTAGCAACATCCCGGTCATGCTTGAATTCAGAGAGCGCTACCTCAATCCATTTACAGACTTTGGCTTTAAGAAACTGTTTGGCGAAGAGCCCAACAAGGACTTGCTGCTGGACTTTCTCAATGAGTTGCTGATGGAGCAGGAGGGCGGTATCAAAGACCTGACCTACCTCAAGAGTGAGCATTTGGGTGCGGCCGAGCTGGACCGCAGAGCCATTTTTGACCTGTACTGCGAAAACCAGCGGGGCGAAAAGTTTATTGTCGAGCTGCAAAAGACCAAGCAGCAGTTTTTTAAGGACAGGGCACTTTACTACTCAACCTTTCCGATCCAGGAGCAGGCTAAACGGGCGGACTGGAACTATGAGTTGAAGGCCGTTTATACAATCGCGATTCTTGACTTTGTATTTGAAGAGGACAGAGCCGACCGCCTGAAATACCGGTACGATGTGAAGCTGACGGATACGGCTACCTGCAAGGTCTTTTATGATAAGCTGACGTTTATCTACCTGGAGATGCCCAAGTTCAGCAAGACGCTGGACGAGCTGGAGACCCGGTTTGACAAGTGGCTTTATATCCTCCGCAACCTCAACCGGCTGGAGCGCCTGCCGGAGAAACTGCGGGAGGCGATATTTGAGCGGCTGTTTGAGGTAGCAGAGATCGCCAAGTTCAGCCACGAGGAGCAGATGTCTTATGAAGACAGCCTGAAGTACTACCGCGACCTGAAAAACTCCCTTGACCTGGCCCGGGAGGAGGGAAAAATAGAGGGAAAAATAGAAGGTCTGACTTCCGTAGTACTCAGAGGGGCCCGCGAGGGGCTGAGTATAACGACCCTGGCCAGCCTGACAGGACTGTCAGAAGAAGAAGTCCGGAGGATACTGGATGCCTGAAACAGTTCTCTATTCGCGTAGCAACATCCCGGTCATGCATAAATCTAAAGAGCGATACCTCCAGCCATTTGAGATCGCCAAGTTCAGCCGCGAGGAGCAGATGTCTTATGAAGACAGCCTGAAGTACTACCGCGACCTGAAAAACTCCCTTGACCTGGCCCGGGAGGAGGGAAAAATAGAAGGAAGAGTAGAGGGAAAAATAGAAGGTAAAATAGAGGGGAAAAAGGAGGGACTTATAGAAGGTCTGACTTCCGTAGTACTCAGAGGGGCCCGCGAGGGGCTGAGTATAAAGACCCTGGCCAGCCTGACAGGACTGTCAGAAGAAGAAGTCCGGAGGATGCTGGACAAAACCTGATTCCGCTATGAGGGTACGATATACGGCTGACTGCTGATGACTTTTCCGGCAGAATAGGTACATTCGTATCAGGATGTTTTATTACCCACGCCTCGGAAGATCATGGTTACCCTCGCAGCATGGCAAAATCAGCAGGAAATCTGGCTTGACCAGGACCTGGCCTTTATGACCTCCGATGCCGGATGGAAAAAAAGAACCCAAAAATATGGGATCAATATCTGGCAGCGCCCCTGCTCCGATGATAAAAATGATCTTTTCCGCTGGCGAATCCCCCGTGTTGCAGCTGATTTTCGGGAAGTGTATGATGTATTTGTGAATCAAATGCCTGCTTACCACCAGTACTGGACTGCGGAGTATAGCGGTGGGTTTTGGGTACGGGATATTGCGGAGCATGCCCAGATCATCTATCAGCAATTTGACCCCAATCTTCCCCTGATCGCCAAGCGGGACTTACTCTACCTGCAATGGTCCCGCCAACTGGACGACAATCGCATACAGACCAGTTTTCGCTCTATTGTGCTGGACGATATACCTGTACCACCCGGATATGAGCGGATTGACTGGTGGGGGGCCCACCTGTTTGAAGCTAACCCTGACGGGAGCAGCCAACTGGTGCTGATAGACCGCGAAAACCAGGGCGGCGGTTTCCCGGCCTGGCTGATGAACCAAGCCATGCCCGGCTACCTGAGTCATCAGTTCAGGAGTATTATCACTTTTTTTGAAAAAGGAGGCACCGCAACACATGAGCGGTTGTCCGATGCTCAAAATACCGCTCTGGGCCTCAGAGAAGCCTGGCTTGCATGACGGGTATTCCCGGACGTACTTTTTTTATCGCTGAATAACGATCCTACCTATTACCTATGCAAGTGCTTCAATGGATAGCCAGCTTCGAGACCAGTATCAACCTCATGTGGAACCTCACGCTGGGGGCTATGGTGCTGCTATATATCCTCTGCAATATACTGCCCGACAGCCTGGTTGGTAAAATATTGCCGTTGCACGATGTATTTAAGCCCCACACAAATGTTGACCTGGATTTTCAGTCCATCGGATACGCACTTCTGCACACCACCTGGGCTACCCGGATCACCCATTCGATGATCATGGTTGAGGCCGTTATGTGGTTTGTGGTATTTGAGGGCTGGCACTGGAGTGTACCTGCGATAGCCCTGGCTGCCATTGTCCTGCAGTCGCTGCTGATCGGGGATTCGCGCTTTGGGATCTGTTTTACCCTTGTGGGAGCTGCCATCTGGGGCATAGCCCTTGTTATCTCCGGCCCGCAGGTACTCTTGCTGGCCAAGGTGATCCTGATGCTGGGCGGCCTCATGCGGATGCTTTCTCACTCAGCAGAGCTGATCCCCCCGATCCTGCTGGATGATTCGGATCGGTTTGTCAAGTTGTCTGCCCAAAACGTAAACTGGAAAATTCCGCTTTCATCCCTCATCGGATATGTTGCTGAGTTTGGGAGCGGCCTGCCCAACCGGATCCTGCCCGTGCAGGTCAACTACCTGTACCAGCGGATATTCCGCGTACAACCCGTCAAAACCCTCGCCTGGCACGAGGTCGAAACCTCCGCTAAATCTGCTCTTACGGGTGGTTACTCTGCCCTGCACAGCTTGCAGCAGTATTACAGCAGCGTGATGAAAAAGTAGCAGGGTACAGGCACAGAGCAGGCCTGGCTGCATCTGCTTATGGGTAACTGCCAGTCGTGTACAGAAAAAAAATATACGCAGGCATCCTTTTCAGCACCATGGCCGTTAGCCTAGTTATGAACCGAATTACTACCCACTGCTGGTAGTACACCATTTGAATCTTTCTGGTTGCGTGGGGAGCGGCTGCAAGCCGCTCCTTTTGTTTGTACGCCGGTCGGTATTTTTCTAAAACAGGTATTTTTACGCTATCATTTCTCCGGGTAATGAATGAGATTGCGTACTTGATCAGGCGGGTTGAAAAATCAGGCCAACTAAATCATCTCCACCTCATTATTATCCATATCTATGCGAGACCTTTCCTTTTTGCTGCGGCTGGTGATCCTGGGTGTATGTCTGCTGGTTACACAGTTTGTGTCGGCACAGCCCTTCAACAACCCGCTGCCGATCCCGCCTAAAGCCACCGGCTCGACCTTTGACTTGCACGTACAGGTCAGTCAGCATAATTTTAACCCCAATCAACCGACCCCAACGGGTGCCGGTGCTGACACGATCAATTTTGATGTGCCGGTGCGTACGTTCTGTTATAACCTGCCGGGCTCTAATGCCATGAGTTATCTGGGGCCTACGATGCAATGGCCCATTGGACAGACCCTCAACGTCAACATCCACAATGACCTGAATGAGTCCACCACGACGCACTGGCATGGGATCAACCTGCCGGCAGCCATGGATGGCGGCCCTCAGGAGGTCATACCAGTCGGCACGGTATGGCGCCCACGCTTCAAGCTTATAGACTCTGTGCAGACGGCCTGGTATCACTCTCACCTGATGGACTCTACGACAGAGCAGGTGATCTTGGGCCAGGCGGGTATGATCATGGTAGAAGACACTGCGAATGATCCGCTCAGGGCTGTGCTGCCACACACATACGGCGTGAATGACCTGCCCATTGTGATCCAGGAAAAAGGCTTTGTCACCGGCCCCAAAGTGAATGGGGTGCGGCAGGTTACTGCCCTGAAGGTCAGCAACAAACCCGGCAACGGCCCCTATACCCTCGTTAACGGCATGATGAATGCCTACCAGCGGGTTCCCCGCCAGTTTGTGCGCCTGCGGATGCTCAATGGTTCTCCGCGCAAGACCTTTTATGTCGGGGTCAGCACGTCCCTGCGGCCTGCCTCCGCACAGCTGGATCCCATGTGGCTGGTCGCCACTGATGGGGGATATGTGCCCCAGCCGTTTCAGATGGACTCAGCGCTGATCGCACCCGGCGAGCGGATGGAGTTTCTGGTGGACTTTTCGCAGTATGCCAATGGGGATACCGTGTATCTCAGCAACCTCTCCCGCTCTTTGCCATTTGATTATATCGGGTTTAATGAAGTGACGGGAGGTCCGGCAATGATGGCCTTTGTGGTGGATAACAGCCTTAACCCTTCCGCTGCCGTGACCCAACTGCCGCTGGCCCTGAAACCCTATACCGTGGATACCACCGATGTGTTCAGGTACCGGTACAAGGTGCTCAATGGGGGCCTCAACGGCAAGCACTGGACCATTGACGGGGACACGATGAACATGGAAATCATCAACGATACCATTCTCGTCAACACGACAGAGGTATGGACCATCAAAAACAACACACGGATCGCACATCCTTTCCATATCCACAAGGTGCAGTTTCAGGTGATACGGTACATCGTACCCATCGGTAACGACACCTCTGTCAAAGTCACCTACACCTATCCTAATCTGCCACCCTATCTTATGGGGTATAAGGACGATGTCATCGTGCGTGGCGGCGGGCTGATGCAGTTTGTGGCGCGATTTGATAGTTTTCCTACGGTGGGTACGCACCACGGCGACCTAGATCCGATGGAGGCCTTTATGTATCATTGCCATATCCTGCCACATGAGGACTTCAGCATGATGCATCAGTTTGTGGTGCTGGACTCTGCGACCTATACCCTGGTCTCCGGCGTGCCGGATCCGATCAGCGGGGGGCCGTTTCAGGTATTTCCCAATCCGGCATCTGACGAGTTGATCCTGCGTGGCGAGGCTCCATCACCCGGTATGCTGCGGTTTACAGATATGATGGGACGGCTGGTGCACAGTGAGCCGCTGTATCCTTTTGCGGGCGAACATACCATCCGGATCGCCGATCTGCCACGTGGCCTGCTGCTGCTGGAGTGGACCTCAAACGGGGAGCGATATACGCAGAAGCTGCTGCTGAAGTAAGGGTATCATACAAGCGACTTGTTCCAAGCATCGCAGGAGCCTGGCTTCTGCGATGCTTGGCTTTATGGTGCAGCTCTTCTCAGAGGGGGATATTGCCGTGTTTTTTGGCCGGGAGAGAAACGGCTTTGTTTTCGAGCATCTCAAAGGCCCGGATCAGTTTGGCGCGGGTCTGCTCCGGGAGGATGACCTCATCTATGTACCCACGCTCAGCCGCCCGGTAGGGATTGGAAAACTGCTGGTTGTACGCTGCTTCTTTTTCCAGAAGTTTGGCTTCAGGGTCCGGGGCTGCGGCGATTTCACTGCGAAAAATAATCTCGGCAGCACCTTTGGCACCCATGACGGCAATCTCAGCACTAGGCCAGGCATAGTTCATGTCCGCACCAATATGCTTAGAGTTCATCACGTCATAAGCCCCGCCATACGCCTTGCGGGTGATGACCGTCACGCGGGGGACCGTCGCTTCACAAAAAGCGTAGAGCAGTTTGGCCCCGTGTACAATGATACCGTTCCACTCTTGGTCCGTGCCGGGCAGGAAACCAGGTACATCTTCAAAAACAAGCAGGGGAATATTAAACGAGTCACAAAACCGCACAAACCGCGCTCCTTTGACCGAGGCTTTGATGTCCAGGACACCGGCCATGACAGCGGGTTGGTTGGCTACGATCCCGATGCTGCGGCCATCAAGCCGGGCAAATCCCACCAGGATATTCTCCGCATAGTCCTTATGTACCTCCAGAAAAGAATCTGCGTCGCACACCAGGCTGATCACTTCCCGCATATCATAGGGCTGATTGGGCGCAGGTGGTACGAGGGTATTGAGGGCGGGCACGGGCATATGAGCCGGTGTATGCGATGGGAGCCTGTTGGGCTCTTCCTCGCAGTTTTGCGGCATATAACTCAGGAGTCGTTTGATCTGATGGAGACATTCGACTTCATTGACACACGCAAAGTGTGTCACCCCGCTGCGGGTCGCGTGGGTCGTGGCGCCGCCGAGTTCCTCGCGGGTCACCTCCTCATGGGTGACCGTCTTGACGACGTTAGGGCCGGTCACAAACATATACGAGCTGCCTTCGACCATGAGGGTAAAGTCCGTAATCGCCGGGCTGTACACCGCGCCACCTGCACAAGGCCCCATGATAGCCGAGATCTGCGGGATCACCCCGGAGGCGCGGGTATTGCGGTAGAAGATGTCAGCATATCCTGCCAGCGACACGACACCCTCCTGGATACGGGCACCACCAGAGTCATTGAGTCCGATCACGGGAGCACCTGCCTGCATGGCCAGGTCCATGATCCGGCATATTTTTTCAGCATAAGCCTCTGATAACGAGCCGCCCATGACCGTAAAATCCTGGCTGAATACATAAACCAGCCGCCCGTGGATTTTGCCATATCCGGTGATCACCCCATCTCCCAGGGTACGCTGATGCTCCAGCCCGAAGTCATGGGACCGGTGTACCACAAACCGTCCGATTTCCTCAAAGCTACCCTCGTCGAGCAGCAGTTCAATCCGCTCGCGGGCCGTGAGTTTGCCTTTGCTGTGCTGGTCTTCGATACGCTTGAGGCCGCCGCCGAGCAGGGCCTCTTCATTTTTGGCGCGGAGTATGTCCAGGGGTGAAGTTGACATGGGGGTAGGAGATAACGGAGCCTGATGGACAAATATACAAGGCATGGCGAGCATTGTGGGAGCCAGCCTAAAAAAAGTCGCTGCCTCAGGGCATCAGCGCTGCGATGTCAGGAGTGACTTCCAGGTTGTGATAGAAGTTCTGGATATCATCGTCCTCCTCCAGCAACTCAAACAGTTTGAAGAGCGGGGTCAGCAACGCCGGGTCGGGAGACACATAGGTCGCCGGGATCTGCTCCAGAGAGGTTTCCGCGTCAAGGCTCAGGGCTTCGAGGCGGGCATTGAGGGCACCGAAGTTTTCGAAGCGGCAGGTCGCCACAAACTGGTCCTCGCTGCGCTCCAGGTCTTCCAGGCCGTGGTCTATCAGTTCCAGCATGAGTGACTCTTCGTCCAGCCCTTGTGCCGGAAATACAAATACGCCCTTGCGGCTGAAGAGATAACTCACAGAGCCATTTTTGCCCAGGGCTCCGTCATATTTGCTAAACCAAGACCGCACGTGTGCGATGGTCCGGTTGGGGTTTTCAGTCATACACTCCACGATGATGGCTACGCCCTGAGGGCCATATCCTTCCAGGGTAAACTCCTCATAGGTTTCGGCCTCGCTGCCGGAGCCTTTTTTGATGGCTTTTTCGATGTTTTCGCGGGGGACAGACACCTTGCGGGCATTGCGGAGGGCCATGCTGAGGCGTGGATTGCCATTAGGGTCAGGGCCCCCTTCTTTGACCGCAACATAAATTTCCTTGACGACCTTGGTGAAAAGTTTGGAGCGGCGTTTGTCCTGGGCCGCTTTCCGGTGTTTGATATTGGCGTATGCACTATGTCCGGCCATGTGATCACTTGTATGAGGTCTATACAGAACGGTATAATGGTATCAAAAATAACCAGTTTGAGAAAAACCAGCAAGAGAAACCCCGCCAGGGCATACATTACTAAGCCGGAATGTAACCAACATTCCGGCTTAGAAAGAGTGTCCTTAAAGCGTGTGTTCTAAACAGTACTGACAGGCTCCTGGCTTATTTGATCAGGGTAGTCTGATCTTTGCCCAGGCGGTTCATGACATTCTCGCGGATCAGGCGGTAGAAATGTTTGCGTCCCGTCGTTTTGTCCTGACGGATCATCTTCATGTCTATCATGATCTTGAGGTACTTCTTGGCTGTCGTACCCTTGATCTTCAGCTCACGCTCCATGTCCTGGGAGAAAAATCCTGATTTAGAGTACTTGACCAGGAATCTCGGCATGTCAAACACGACTTCGAAAATCGTACCGTTGCGGTAGAGGTCGAAGAACATGTACCGGATACCCTGTTCCAGCTGGCGGTTGGAGGTCTGCTGGAGGTCCAGGAAAAATCCGAGGCGGTTTACTTCCTTGAAGGTGATATAACTCCGCAGGTTGCGATACGAGAACTCCAGGTGCTCAGCCGCCAGCGGCAGGTCGCCCTTGCTGATGTTGATACACTTGTTGATGGTATAGTTACGGACCATATTAGGGATCTTCCGGAACTCATCCCAGTCAGCCTTGACAAAACTCAGGGGGTTGCGGTTGTCTTCCAGTTCACCCAGGAGCTGCTCAGCCAGGCGACGGGAGATCGTATCTCCGTTGATCAGTGCACCGAGGCGCATGACTTTTACCTCATACAACTGGTAGCGGAAGTAGGTTTTGATATTAAAGTGAGATACGGGCTCAAACCGGATAAACTCATTCCGGAAGGTCTCCAGCATAGACTTGCCGAGTTTGGGGATCAGCTCATCCAGCTCATCAATTGTCTTCTGGATCTTGTCAAAAAACTGATCCAGAATCGGAATAGCCCAGGTAATGCCGGGTTCTTCTATTTCCTTCAGGAAAATATCATTTCCCATCCGGAGCGCAGATATAATCAGGTAGAAGCCGCCCTCATCAATTTTTTTCGAGCCATTTTTGATGATTTCCTGGAGCAGGTCATGGATTTTAGGCGCTGTTTCGTTGCGGCTCATGAGTCCCGTGAAGACCATACAAGCCTGGATATACAGGGGTTGGTCCTGGGTCTTGCGGTAGTGTGCGATGATCTCTTTGACTTCTTTTTCAGTCAGGCTGATCTCACTCTGGACGATGATCTGCCCGCGCTGGAGCCTTGTCGCAAAAACACCGTGTGTATTTTTGATCAGATTTGCCTGCTCTACAGCTGCTTCTGCATACTTATGCGCCTGCTGGATATACCCGTTTTGTTCCAGGTCATCATCTGTCATGTTGCGCAGGCTCATATACAGGCTGGCAATGAGGGACAGAACGGCCATACGGCCAAAGCCGGTCAGGTGAGTATGCTGCAGGGCTTGTGTTTCGATCTTTTGGATCACGAGGAGGGCATTTTCCTGGCGGGCAAGGGGATCTTCTTCCGCTCCTACTTCCAGTGAGAGTATCCGGGCCTCGAGTTCGGCCAGGGCAGCAAGGGCCGCCTGACTGGCTTTGTTGTTGTCAGCGATATGCTGGATCTGCTGAGAGATCTCCCGGAGCCGCAGGCCGGCATCCTGTCCTCCTGCCTGGAGATGGTAGGAGGCCATCAGCAGCAGATTCTGGAGATTATCTTCCGGCTGGCTTTCGTTCAGGGATTTCTGGAGCCAGATACGGGATTTGCCGATCTGATCCTGGTCTTCTTCGTGCAGATATACATAGCCGATCGTCGTGGATACGGCAGGGATAAACTCCTTACCGAGTGCGCTCCAGTCAAGGTTGCTGATATGCGCCTCAAACTGCTCAATAGGGCTCACACGCACGATACGCTGGAATGAAGCCTCCAGCAACTGGAGATAGGGCTCCCAGCCGGCGTGTACGGCGCTGGCACCTGCCATATTACGCACAGTGCCCAGGCGGTGACGGATACGATCCGGCAGGCGCAAAAAATGCTCTGCGTCACGGTACGTCAGAAACCAGTTCAGGCTGGCTTTGGCCACAAACAAAAAGTAGTCAACCGCCTTCTCATCCTCAAGCGGAGCCTTCTCAGTCTCACTCTCCAGAAATGCCTCCAGTTTATCCACATCTGCAAAATCACCCTTTTTAGCGGCGTCTTTCAGAATAGGAGGCAACATGACACCTTCTGACCGACGTATCAAGTCAGCCAATAAGTGATACAAATACGCGTTACTTAGCATGGGGGTAAAAAATTAAGGGTACTGGCACAAAAGGAAACTTTTGCAACTACTGGTTTATACATCATCGAAGCTTGTGTTTACGATGGCTGCGATATAAAATGTGTATCCACAATAAGGTGACAATATATGATTTCTGATATAACATGCGGCATGGAACTCTGGTGGGAATCAGCGAAATAAAGTTGCATCTTGTAAGCTGCCACCCGAATTATCCTGATGCGTTTGTGTGTGAAAAATATAGAGACATTTGTAGCAAAATAGACAAGAATAGTTTCTAGCGGGCGCAATATATGAAATAGTTGGTTTAGTTGTGTTGATTTGATGTTTTTATGAGAAATTTTTTTGTGTTGATTTTCAATGAGTTATGAATGAATGAACGTTCGATCTACTGGTTTTCCGGTAGACAATGCCATATCAAAATATTTATATATAATCAATAAAATGAATTTTAAGTATTAAAAATTATTAAAAATAATTACATTTAATGGTTTTTTACTTTCATTATTTTAGTATTTTTATGTTTTGATCAATTATTATGATTTAACTGTTTTATTTTGATAGTCTATTGGCTTATTGCGAGGTTTTTGCTGGGTGCTGGACTACAGCAACGGGTGATGGAGTTGAGATATAAAATAGCTGTATCTTGGGCCTCAGAATCATCATATCATGGCCAAGGCAAAAACAGTATATTTCTGTCAGGAATGCGGCTCGGAGTATATCAAGTGGCAGGGCCAATGCTCAAACTGCGGATCATGGGGCACGCTGGTAGAAGAAAAAGTAACGCCTGCTGCCGTCAGGTCTGCTACCGGCGCCCAGGGCTGGACGGCCCGCTCTACCCCCAAAAAACTGGACCAGATCGAGTCTGCCGGCGAAAAACGGTTTCTGACACCTGATGCTGAGATGAACCGTGTCCTCGGAGGAGGGATCGTGGAGGGGGCCGTCATCCTCCTCGGCGGTGAGCCGGGTATCGGCAAGAGTACCCTGCTCCTGCAACTGGCCCTCCAGCTTCAGCCCCTGCGTGTACTGTATATCTCAGGTGAAGAGTCTGAGCAGCAGATCAAAATGCGGGCCGAGCGCCTGCCCTTTCACAATGATCATCTTTATATCGCCGGGGAGACCTCGCTGGAGCGGATTGTGGAGTTTGTGCAGGAGGTCAGGCCTGAGCTCCTGGTCGTGGACTCGATCCAGACCCTCAATACAGACAGCCTGGAGTCTGCACCAGGCAGTGTCTCTCAGGTGCGCGACTGCGCCGCCCGCCTGATCCGGATGGCCAAGGATATACGGCTCCCGGTGCTGCTCGTGGGGCATATCACCAAGGATGGCTCTATCGCCGGCCCCAAGGTGCTTGAGCATATGGTGGACTGTGTCCTGACCTTTGAGGGGGACCGCCACTCCAGTTTCCGTATCGTACGCACCGCCAAAAACCGCTTTGGCTCGACCATGGAGCTCGGTATCTACGAAATGATGTCACACGGCCTGCGCGAGGTCAGCAATCCGTCCGAAATATTTCTCTCTCAGGCGGCCACGCCCTTTAGCGGGGTTGCCATTTCTGCCACCATGGAGGGCATGCGCCCCTTGCTGATCGAGACCCAGGCCCTCGTCAGCCCGATGGCCTACGCCACGGCGCAGCGCTCTGCCACAGGGTTTGACCTCCGCCGGCTCAATATGCTCCTGGCTGTGCTGGAAAAACGCTGTGGGTTCAAAATCGGCAACAAAGACGTATTTATCAATATCGCCGGTGGCCTGCATATTGAGGATCCTGCGGCAGACCTGGCCCTGATCTGTGCCGTTATTTCGTCCCTGCATGACCTTGCGATCCCGGCCAGTACGGTATTTGCCGCAGAGGTAGGCCTCTCAGGCGAGATACGGTCTATCTCCCGCCCAGAAGGGCGCATCGCAGAGGCCGCCAAGCTGGGATTTAAGGATATGTATGTCTCTCAAGCACAAGCCCAGGCACTCGGCAAGATGAGTGGTGATATTCGGGTCCACGGCGTCAGCAAACTGGAGGATGTATTCCGGGCTGTATTCAGTGGCTGATGTGATACTACTGGTTTTTTGTTGGATAGCTACCGGTTTATTTGAACACTTTCCTAGGGTGATGCGTGTACAAATACAATATTAAACCTGTATATTGTCTGTGAAGTTCCGGTGCAGTTTCAGCATATGTCAGGCTGGTACGGGTGTACACGTGGCGGACCTCCTCTGAGAGGGTTGCTTTCATGTTGATACCCAGCGCCCCCTCCATAGCGCTGCTGTGACCGGCCTCGCGATATTTTTACAATCGGATATGTTATACATGAGGTACTGGATACTGCTCCTGCTGGGGTTGCTTCCTGCTATTGTGCGGGGGGAAGAACCTGTCGGGTATCGGGTCTCTCATGATCACCTTCAGGCAAGACTTGACAGCCTGGAGAGACATTATAAGATAGATTCCTCCGGTAAAAAAGTAGCCCTTCTGATACGGAAAGCAGAGCTGCTGGATGCCCAGGGGAGAAGCCTGGCAGACAAACGCCTGGCCCTCATATATTATCAGGAGGCAGCACGTCAGCTTCGGGCAGAGGCAGACCTGGGTACCCTGGGCCGGGTTTGGCTGAATATATCCCGTATCTATGGTGAGTTGGGTTCATTCAGTGCTTCTCTTTGGTATGGACAAGAGGCTTTTGCGGCCCTGGAGCCATTAGGAGATTCGCTCTCACTGATCCGGCTGAATATCCTGCTGGGACAAGTTTGCCTGAATGCAGGCATACCTCAGTATTGCCTGCGGCACAGCAGCTGGGCCTGGAAAAATATCCAGGGCATGCCGGGACATGACTCACTCAAAGCTGCGATTATGATCCTGATCGCCAATTATCACCAGGCTAATGATCCTGTCGGGAAGCGGGGGGTCGCCAGGGCCTACCTGCACGGTGCGGGTGAGTACTTGCAGGCGGTACCGCAGACACCCGCGTATGGTCCCCTAAAAGCCCAGTACTACATCACCGAGGCGGAAATAGCGCTGTCAGAACACCAGCCGGACTCTGCCCGGAGGTACCTGCAGGCGATCTCGGACCAGGTCAGGATCAAAAGTGAGTTTGGGCAGATCGCTGTCTGGCACCGCCTGCAGGCTGCTTATTGGCTTCAGGTCGGCAATCTCTCACAGGCGTACACCAGCCTGGATCGTGCGTGGTCTGAAGTCGCTGTCCTCGGTATATGGCAGGAAGCCCGGCGGATAGCAGACCTGCGCGTAGATCTTGCCATCGGCACGCAGGATTCGGCGACGATAACGGATACCTGGCTGTGGCACCGTTATGTCATAGACTCGCTGATGACGATCCAGGCTTCACAGCGATATCAGCTGATCATGAATCAGCTACAGGCAGGCAAACTGGAGGAAATGGAAAAAGCCTACACAGACCAGCATAAGGTACTAGCAGAAGTCAACGATAAACTGATCTGGACAGCGCTGATCACCATTGTATTATTAGTGGTACTCGGGTCAATGGTATGGGGGTTATACCTGCGGAGCCGGTATCAGCAGCAGCTGGAGCAGCAGTTGGTGCTGCATCAGCAGGAGCTTGGGGCAGAGCGTATCCAGAGCGCACGCCTTACAGATGAGCTCAATAATCTTGCGACCCGCAGCGCACACGAACTCCGCGAACCCCTCGCCCTTGTAATTGGCCTCTCCATCATGACCCAGGAAGAGCAGGATCCGGACAAACTCTATCAGTACACCCGGATGATCAGCAACCAGGCGCGGCGTATGGATATCCTGCTGCACAAGTTTATGGATGTCCAAAACGTCAACAGCCACATGCTGCACCTGTCTCTTTTTTCGCCCCTGGAAGAACTTCATAAAGTCCTCACGACCTACCAGGAGATGATCGAAGAAAAAAATCTCCGCGTGGACATTGCGGTTCCGGGTACTCTGCTGATACATACGGATGCCTGGCTGCTACACATGATCATGAGCAAGCTGGTGGAAAACGCCTGTATGTATGCCGGAGCCGGGACAGACAGGTATCTGCGTATTACCACGGCGCAGACAGAGGACCACTGGGCAATACAGTTTTTGGACAATGGGGCGGGCATCAGGCCGGAGGCCGAGACAAAACTTTTCAGCATGTTTTTTCGGGGGGACTATACCGCAGGCGGGGTGGGGTTGGGGTTGTATACCGCCAGGCTGGCGGCCGGGCGTACGGGGGCCGAAGTGGTGTATAATCCTGCTGCAAGACCGATGACGGAGTTTATCATCCGGATTCCGAAACAACTGCATCCGTCGGCGGCAACTCACTGATTTTTGTATCTTGCAGCATGCGTGTCGACCGGATTCCTGTGCTCAACATATATCTCGACAACTGGACCCGGAGTGCCTTTATTGCAACCCTGGCGCAGGGTGTCGTATTCACCCCTAACCTAGACCACCTCTCACTTTTGCAGCGAAGGCGGGACTTCTACGAGGCCTACCTGCAAGCCTCACATGTTGTCTGTGACAGCCGTATCCTGCTGATCGCCGCCCGTCTGCTGGGATGGCCTGTGGCTGACCAGATCGCGGGTGCAGACCTCCTGCCTGCCTGGTGTCAGGCACATGG
>JANRLQ010000064.1:0-104655 GCA_033762375.1 Bacteroidia bacterium | reverse complement strand
AGCAGTTCAGAAACGAAATCGTGAACTTCCTCAACAGTCTGCACCTCTACCAGGATGAACTCAAATCCCTGCTGACCTTAAACTTTAGGACAGTGGGGGGCACATCCTTTTATTCCCAATATACTTAGTTTTGGGTATATTGATGCTTTGTTTGGGAGGATGTATTTTAGTTATGTTGATCTGGTGTCTATTTTACCTCATTTGAGTGTGGGGAAAAAAATGGCATATCTCGAATCTCACAATTATTTTCGATGCTTAGCTATTGAAAATTAGGTGATGGTATTACAGGCGTTTCCTAACTTTTTCACCTGTGGCCTATCTGGTATAGGATGATAGTGATTAAATTTTGGAACCATACGGCGGATGGTTGGGGGTGAGGGCTTGTGATTTCTGTCCTTTTTGCCGATCTTCGTTTTATGCGATGTTCCCACAACCTCCTCACCCTGATCCATAACACCCTGTCGGGGCGCCGTGTATATATGTTGTATGGGTATGTTTGGCTACTGGGGGCAACCCTGACGGTATATGGATGCCGCACAGATACAGCCCATACGCTGGACGGATATGACAGGTGTGCGGGAGCAGATACCCTGAAACAAGCTGTATTCTGCTCGTATGAAGAATTTGAGGTATTCAGACAAAACTATTCGTGCTACAAAGAATTACTTGCAATCTCCTTTTACGTTGATCCAGTCCTGATGCCTGAAAATATCAGGACAGACACTGTGTTACATTTTTGCCTGAACAGGGGCATTAAGATTGTGTCGCTCTATTCAGATACGTTATATCCCACCCAAGCGCATACGCCTGATACTTCTATAGAGAGTTTAGCGCTGAGTTTTATGCACTACGTGCCTGATTCGTCATACGGCCTGGCCCATTTCCGTCAGCTACGCGAGATATTATTATCCACGTCGGGTGACATACCTGCTTCTATCGTACTGCCGGATAGCCTGGAAGAACTTTTTGTACTGGGACGTATCAAGGTCTGGCCCAAGTCATGGTTTACCCTGGCCTATATTAGACAAATCGTCATGATTGACCCTGAGCTTGAGCATATTCCCCCCGCAATATGCTCTCTCTCAAGCCTGAATCAATTAGACATTCGATACACCCGGCTGGGGGAGTTAACGCGCCTGAAGGATGCCCAAGCGCTACAGGAGGTACAAGACCTGCGGCAATGTTTACCCCGTACCGTTATTCTTATTCATGATATTCCTATGCCACACTAATTCTATTTTGTCAGGTGGAGCTTCTCCACTGGCGCGAGGCTATGCCCTGCTTGTTTGAGTCTGTGGTTGTGGTGTCCGTAGCACTTGCTGATAACGTCGTCCGAGTCCAGCTAGGCACCTGCTCTCGTCAACGTCAATGTTGTATTCACAGCCCTGACAGGGGTACACGTATGTATTCACGACCGTGTGTACCCAATTGAAAACGTATGGCGCAGATGGGTGGCTACTACATCGGTTTGTGATACGGCGCAATAATAGGCTGCGGTAATGGTTTTGGTATTGTTATCCACCATGATTGTCATGGCGCCGTATTCGGTATCGTTTCCATAGACAAGGGTTCCGCCATTTCCGCCTGATCCGGGTCGGATACCTCCCACGCCAACACCCCCTGCCCCATTTACCACAACCGGATAGCCGGGCATATTGCCATGTTGTGGCACGTCAATGTGTTGAAAATTATGTGAATGTCCGCTGAGCAAGAGGTCGGGTACTTTGCCGGAGAAGGCAAAGGCATCTTCTATACAGGTTCTTATGTTGTTATTGTTTGAACCGTCGAAGCAGTATGGTGGATAATGCACAGCTACGATAAGGGCTTTACCGGGGTCTGCGTTTTTCATCTCCTGGTTAAACCAGTCTTGTTGTCCGGGCGAGATATAATTGTCAACTGCTCCAAGCCCAATGATGGTGGCGACCGGTGTATCCAGCACCCAGTAATACCAGGGTAAGTTCATCGCAGGCCGCTCTCCAGGGGTAACTGACAACGTGGGCTGCATAAAATTAGTGGCATAAGCACGCAGGCCGTCGGGTTTGTAATAATCGTGGTTGCCGGGAATCACTACGATCGCATTGCCATACCCCTTGTAAGGCTCATAAAATTCTGCTTCGTAGAGGGCCTCGTCGCTGCCCGGATAAATCACATCCCCCAGGTGATAACAAAAACAAGGGGTATTGGCCTGTCCCGGGCCGGCACTACATTGAGCCTCCATCATTTCCGCCACGTCCAGCCGCTTATTGGGGCCCCCGTTATGGCTGGAATCATTGCCCGTATCACTCACGCAATGGAAGGCCATGATGCCGGTATGCTGAATACTGGCACGCTGTGCCGGCGAAATGATCTGGTTAATATCGTAATGAAGGTTCAGCCCCGGAGGTGCATCAGGAACTTGTTTGAGGTTGTTGGGACCTGCTTTTGTAGAACGACTGCTATAGGTGTTAAAACGCTCACCTTGAAAGTGGTTTTCATTCGCAGCCGTTACCAATGGATCCATAAGAGGTAGTTTTGGGGAAAGATATTAAAATAGTCGATGCATACCAACATAGATACGAATGGTAGGTTGATATTGTGGGTATGGGGCATAGGAGTTGCCGTTTTCGACGTAGTTGGTTGCTGCCGGATAACTCTCCGGAGGATCAAGTACAACACACCCTGTCTTTTTTCCACGCAAAGTTCGCAGAGACAATGCCGCCGAGATCGCAAAAAAAAACGGAGTTATGCCTTTGCGGCCTTTGCGAAAAACCATTGCGTGCTCTGCGTGAACTGGCGTTTTCTGTTTTTTTTCCACGCAAAGTTCGCAGAGAAAAGGCCGCAGAGATCGCAAAGAAAAACGGAGTTATACCTTTGCGGCCTTTGCGAAAAACCATTGCGTGCTCTGCGTGAACTGGCGTTTTCTGTCTTTTTTCCACGCAAAGCTCGCAGAGAAAATGCCGCAGAGATCGCAGAGAAAATGTGAGATGCGCCTTTGCGGTCTTTGCGAAAAATATTGCGTGCTTTGTGTGAACTGCCGTTTTCTGCCTTTTTTCCACGCAAAGTTCGCAGAGACAATGCCGCCGAGATCGCAAAGAAAAACGGAGTTATACCTTTGCGGCCTTTGCGAAAAACCATTGCGTGCTCTGCGCGAACTGGCGTTTTCTGCCTTTTTCCACGCAAAGTTCGCAGAGACAATGCCGCAGCGATCGCAAAGAAAAACGGAGTTATACCTTTGCGGCCTTTGCGAAAAACCATTGCGTGCTCTGCGCGAACTGGCGTTTTCTGCCTTTTTTCCACGCAAAGTTCGCAGAGAAAAGGCCGCAGCGATCGCAAAGAAAAACGGAGTTATACCTTTGCGGCCTTTGCGAAAAACCATTGCGTGCTCTGCGTGAACTGGCGTTTTCTGTTTTTTTTCCACGCAAAGTTCGCAGAGAGAATGCCGCGGAGATCGCAAAGAAAATGTGAGCAGCGCCTTTGTGTGCACACACCCCTATCAGGGCTCGCTGGTGATCAGGCGGGCTTCGCGCAGGAGGCGGTAGGTGGCGTCGGCGATTTCGGCACCATTGTGCAGGAGGCTGGGCAGGGATACGCGCCGGCGCATGCGGGTCTCACCTTCCATAAACCAAAACTCGACGGCTGCACGGGACAGGCCAGCCTCTGCCGGCAGAAACCGCACTTCCTGGATTGAGTCCCGGCTGATGACGGGCGCAAAGGAGATATTACGCCGGGTGCGCTGCGTGTACAGGGCCAGGGCGGCAAATACCCCAAAAAACAAGGCCAGAAAATAGTTGCTGATCAGGGCTGACACCAGACCCGCCAGGGAAAATCCTGCGGCCAGGAGGGCATACAAAAAAGATGCCTGCCGGAACCCTCGTTGATATAACCCGTGTGTAAATCGCCCCAGGAGGTCGTGCCGCTCGATCTCGATCCGGTCCTGAAACAGGTGGCAGGTGCCGTGCTGGATCGGAAAACTGCGGATACCGTGCCGGAAACGATCAGGCATCAGGGTTTGGGGGCTGCTGGCGGGGGCGTTGTTTTGCTGAGCTGATAATAGGCCTTGATGAGGTCCTGGGCCCGGAAGATTTTCCGCTTGATGATCCAGCGGTCTTTGCTGATGTTCCAGCCGAGCAGGTCCTCCGGAAACTCCTCCCCGAGGCCGTAGTCCCAGGTTTTTTCGACGTAATACAGGGAGGGGTCCACTTTCTGAAAGTCTCCAAACAGGCTTACTTCGCCTATTTCCAGAAAATCCTCCTTGAGCTTGAGGCTGTCCAGGGCTGCGTCGCCGTAGAGGTCGGTCCAGATATAGTAGTCAGACTTGCCGATATTCAGCAGGCCGCCCTCAATGACCGTAAAGGTGGTCTCGTCCAGTACCTTGTTGGCGCTGTCCTTGACGATAAGCTGGTGCCGTCCGGCGTCCAGCTTGAGCTCGTGGAAGGAGCGTGGGGGCATCTTAAACGAAAGTTCATCTACAGCTACCACTACGGTCTGGTTGCTGTCATTGTCCATATATACATTAGGACTGGAGCAGCCTGACATCCATGCTGCCAGCACTACAAGCCCCCAGATGAACCGTTCTTTCATCATACCAATATTCACTAGGTCACAAATCAACGGTTTCCTACTGGGAAATGCAAAAAATCCACCCAAAACCCGTATTTTCTTTGTGTTTTTTTGCCAGCGGGGACCCCGTGACTCAGCGGGCCAGCGCAGGACTGATCCAGCCCTGGACGGTATCGCTGGGATACACAAAGTGACTGACGTACAAAGCCTGTGAATCGTAGATCAGATACCCGCTGATGCTCAGAAATCCCATCCAGTCAGGTTCGCAGGAAACAACTTTTTTGTTGCGTACCTGCAGGGGGCCCGCCTCAAACTTCTGGCAGATCCCCGTTTCAATACCCTCAAACCGATTGTCACCCGCCATCAGGAGACAGTTTTCCTGGACCAGGTCCACTTCCGGGCCTTTGGTCAGGTGGAGGGTGTCGTTGTCATAAAAAAAGAAAAGAAACGAGCTGTTGCGAAACGGGATCAGGAGGTCCTCGCCTGTCCGGCTGATCTGATACCGCAGGGTATCGGATAAGACAGCATGCCGGGGTGAGCCTGGGGTGAAGTGTTCTGTCGCGTAGAGCTGGCCGTTTTCTTCGGCAATTTCCAGGACCAGGGTATCACCATCCAGCCGGAAGTCCTGCTTGTACCGGTCGCAGGTGGTGGTGTATCCCAGGTACAGGGTGCGCTGTCCGGGAGCTGGCGAAAAAAGATCCACCTCGTAGTGTGTCGGTGCGGGGCTATCCGGACGGCAGGCACTCACGGGCAGGAGGAGCAGGAGGAGATAGGTCAGGTTTTTCATGTGCAGATAAAGTAGTACGAACCGTAAGACAGGGTAAACACACAGGCGCTCATCGGGTGATCCCTGTGCTGATCCAGCCGCTGACAGTTTCTGATTGTACGATATGGCTGATATACAGGCGTTTGTCGTCAAATATCAGGTAGGCATCGGGTGTCAGTAGCAGGGGTACACAAGACACGACCCGTTTGTCGGTGAGCCGGGAGCCGCCGACCTCAAAGGTCTCACAAAGGCCGGTTTCGAGCCCTGTAAAATTTTGCCCCCCGGTGGTCAGCATGCAGTCCTGCTGCTTGAGGGTCACGGTGGGGATACGGGTGAGCGGGAGGGTATCGTTGTCATAAAAAAAGAACAACCGGGAGCTGCTTCTGTACGGGATCATAACCGCGTCCCCTGTACTGGAGAAGGGGTATTGGACGGTATCGGGAAAGGTGGTGTATTGGGGGGAGCCTGGTGTCAGATACTCCAGGGCCTTGAGCTGGTCACCCTCACCGACGATTTCGAGGACCAGGGTATCACCGGTAAACACAATATCAGCTTTATACTGGTCACAGGGGGTCTCATAGCGGAGAAACCAGGACCGCTGCCCGGCAGCCGGGGCCGCGAGGCTGACGTCATTGACGGTAGGCGGGACAAACTCCCGGGCGCATCCGCTCAGCAAGAGGACAAGGCAGGAGAAACCGGTCAGCACACGCATGGGAAATCAGGTTTGTATACAAGGATGACGCAGGGGCAGGGCATAACGCTGCAAGGCGGATTGGCGCAGATTTTGGAGCCGGTGAATAATCTTGATACAACCTGACCTGTTATGACCCATACGCCTATGCCCAAAGCCATACCCGTCGTGACACTCCTGCTCTGCCTGGTCTGCCCTTCATGGGCCCAGGAGATAGTTTTTGCGCCTGACGTATCTGACCGCGAGTTGCTGGAGACCCTTTTTGAGGGTGTCTGGAACCGACAGGACGCCGAATGTGTCTGGGCACCTAACCTGGCAGAGCGGTTGCAGTTTGGGGGGACTGAGGATGGATTTCTGTACACGCAGGTAGATACCAGTTTTAACTATGAGACTTCTGATGGCAGGTACCGGCGGGTGATTACAAGTACTTACCGCAAACTGGGCGGTGAAAAGGAGTTTTGTCATGCCTGCGCCCCGGTTATCAGCGAGATAGAACTGAGGTATGACCCAGAAGCTTCAACGTACTCGCTCGATTCATTCGGTAAGTATGTGACTTCATCCGGTTCATGGGGGGATATGGGGCGCGTCTCTCTGCAGCCAATCGGTAAAGACATCTACTGTACACGGCTGGACGGAGCTTATGATGCAAACGGGATTCTGAGTGAGAGCATAACGCTGATCTATCAGGGCCGTGTCGTGCTCCAATTATTTCCTGCTGGCGATAATGAAGGCACTGCTTTAGCGGAATCGGATGTGTATCATTTTGAGAGCGATGTACGGATAGATAAGGCACGGCAGATCCTTATCCTGCATACCATAGGCACAGAGCCGGTAGATACAGACGGTCTATTCCGGGTTGTTCCGGTTAACCGGATCATCCGCTACCAGTTTACAGATGGCGTTTTTGAGAAGATGTGTGATTAATATACGTTGAATTATGCCCGGTATGCTCCGTAGCGATAGGTTGAGTACCCGTCGCTACGGAGGTATGCAGCGATCAATGCCCGCCCCCAGACATGACCGGGGTGTCCTCAGCAGGGGGAGCCGCTTTGACCAGCAGGGTCGCCCCGGCAGCTATCAGCAGCAGGACTCCGCCGAAGGCAATCGCCCGGCCGGGGTCATTGTTCAGAAGCGTCCGGTGAATAAACCCGAAGGTGGTTGTCTGGAGGATCATCGGGATGACGATCATCATGTTGATGATGCCCATGTACACCCCAAACCGCTCTTTAGGGATCTGGCTCACGACCATGAGGTACGGTATGCCCATCATACTGGCCCAGGCAATCCCAAATCCGGTCATCGGGGCGAAGAGGAGATACTTGTTTTCGATCATGGGGAAAATCAGCAGCCCGATACCTGCCAGGATCAGACAGGCTGTGTGGACCATTTTGGGGGAGTATTTTTTGGCAAGTCCCACCAGCCAGAAAGCCGACAGGAACGTAACCACATTGTACCAGCCATTGACGAGGCCGCTCCAGCCTACTGCTTCTCCATACAGCGCCTTGTCGGCCGGTGTAGTATCCCAGACAGACTGTGCGATACTTTTGGCGGCATTTTGCCAGTAACAAAACAGCGCATACCATTGGAAGAGATACACCAGGGCCAGTTGCCACATCACCCGTGGCATGTCCCGGATGGCATGAAAAATCTCAATAAAAGGGCTAAAAACATGGAGTTTCTCTGCCCGGAGGGCCGCCAGCTCGGCTTCCGTCGGGGGTATCTCGGGGGTTTTGGCCAGGGACCAGAGGACGGAAGAAATTGAGCAGACAGACCCCAGAAAAAACGATCCGAAAACCCAGTAGGGGATCGCGCCATTGGACTGCGTCAGAAATGGGATTTTCTGGAAGGCAAACAGGGAGATATTGGCAAGGGTAATGCCCAGTCCCGTAAAAAAACTCTGGGTCAGAAACCCGGTGGGGTGCTGGGAGGCGGGGAGTTTGTCGGCAATAAAGGCCCGGTAGGGCTCCATCGCCGTATTGTTAGCGGCATCAAGTACCCAGAGCAGGCCCGCAGCCATCCACAGGGTACTGCTGAAGGGGTATAAAAATAAGCACAGGCTGCAAAACAAAGCACCCACAAAAAAATAAGGCTTACGGCGCCCCCAGCGCGGGTGCCAGGTTTTGTCGCTCAGCGCCCCGATGATCGGCTGGATCAGCAGGCCTGTCATAGGCCCTGCCAGGTTCAGCAGCGGGAGTTCGTCAGGGCTGGCCCCCAGGAAGTCATAGATCGGGTTAATCGCGCTCTGCTGGAGACCAAAGCTGTACTGGATACCAAAGAATCCCACATTCATGTTGATGATCTGGGAGAAACTCAGGCGTGGTTTTGTATCAGGCATAGAGTAAGATAGTAGTAAGTAGTAGGTCAAATATAAGAGAAACTTAATCAAAATTGACATTTGGCCTGAAAAGGTGCCTTTCTGTATTTTTTGGCTGGTAAATCCGCACGTGGTATTGTTTTGTCGTAAACATACGTTGGCAATATGGTGCAGATATGATAAATTTCCTCCTGGGATATGGCGTCAGATCATATCCGGTATTTTTCACCCATTCACCCCGGTATCAGATGAAATTCCTGGTTTTGGCAGGGTTGACAGCCTGTGGGTTGTCCCTGGCCGCGCAGTCTTCAGAGGCACTGGCTGTCGAGGCAGAAGGTCGTGCCTTGTACGCGGCCGAGATGGCCTCCTGGTATGGCACAGACTTGTTTATGGAAAAATATCCCGACCGAACGCAACTCGGCGGGTATTTTTCGTATGCATCCGGCTCTCAGACCTTGTGTCTGTTTTATTCCAACGCCCTGATGCCCAGGGTGTTGGGCACGGTTGCTTTTGACTCGACGTTTGATACCCGGACAGCCGTGCTGGACTTCACCTCCCGTGATTTTTCGGACCTTGAGCAAGATCTCTACGAGATCCGGAGCCGGGCCCTTGATGAGATGAACCGCGAGACGTTATACAAAACCTATCAGAACACAAACCCCAACCTGATCCCGCTGATCCGGGGTGACGTACGGAAGGTATATATCCTGACAGCGCCTACCCAGCACGGCGTGGTGATTTTTGGCAATGATTATCTCCTGACCTTTGATGCCAATAACCAACTGGTACACAGCACCGCCCTGCACCAGGACCTGATCGCCGTGCGATTTGATCCGGACAATGCAGAGGAGGTTCTCTCCTTTCATACCCATGCGGCCAACACAAGCGAACTGATCACCGCCACGGATATCTGTACCCTGATGCTGTATAGCCGGTTTACCCAATGGAAGCAGCACAGTGTCGTTTCCAAAAAGTACATCAGCATCTGGAACTGCCAGACACAGGACCTCGTCGTATTGACGCACAAGGCGCTCAAGCGGATACAAAAACACCAGCAGCAGCACCAACAGGACTGAGGTGCGGACGCCCGCATACAGAACAGGCCGCCCATCGGGCGGCCTGTATGTTATCCGGCGATAAGCGCCTGTCTTAGTCCAGCATCAATTTTTCGACAGCCAGTCCCTGTGAGGTCTGAAGGGTGACGATATATACCCCCCGTGCCAGCTCTGCCAGCGGGATACGTACCGGGCTGCCAGCGGTCACAGCAGGCGCCGACCAGGTGATGACTTCCTGCCCTACGAGGTTGCGGATGCTGACCGTCACGGGGGCGCGCTCATCGCGGAGCCACTCCAGGGTCACGGCCTGGGAGGCAGGGTTGGGGTACATACGCACACCAGCGGCAAGCAGAGAAGAGACCGAGTTGGTGGTGGTGTCCAGTACCCCTTCGAGGATCACGGTAGGCGCAGCCTGTGCATCACACCAGCTCAGGCCCTGCTTGGAGATCACGCAGGCATCGTTGAGGACTACCTCTTCGCTGCCGAGGGAGATATCGTCCAGGTACCAGCCGGTCTCGACGGTATTGTCATCAGACACAAACCGGAACCGCACAAACACTACCTGCCCTGCAAAGGAGCTCAGGTCAATCCGGGACTGCTTCCAGCCTTTGCTGTCACCCCCAAATACATCCCGCTCTCCGACCGGGTTGTTGGTGCCGACGATATTGTCATAGCCATTTTCGATAAAATACGGCGCTGCATCAGTCCACGCACCGACCAGGGTAGGCAGGATCTCTACAAATCCACCGTCCCAGCCGGTCTCCGTATCATACCAGTGCCAGAAGGAAAATACGCCTGCTGAGTCAGGGGTCACGCCGGGACTCATCAGGGCCTGGTCATTCAGGTTGGGCGCATTGGGGACAAACCAGGCCTGGGTTCCGCTATGGGTGAGCGCCGGGCTGCGCTTCCACTTGTCTGTTCCGACATTGGAGGTGACAAGGTAGGCATTGAGGGTGCTGTCTTCCATGTCGTCAAAAAACGAAACCGTCGAAAACGGTGCATTGGGGTCTACGACACCCTTGAAGGTACAGACCAGGGTCTGCCGGTTTTCGAGCGAGTCAATGTAGAGGGTGAGCACCCCACCGCTTTCGGCTGCTGTGCAGGTAGCGGAGCCGGGGACATACGTGACATAAGTCGGGAGGGTGTCGGTCACGACCAGGTTGGTCTGGACATCCGGGTTATAATTGGTGATCGTGAGCTGATAGGTGATGGTATCACCAGCCGGCACGCGGTCAGGAGAGGCTGTTTTTTCCATGTACAGGATAGGCGTACAGGTAGGCGGGAGGTCATACCCTTCTACGCCGTCACTCCGGTCACTGCTGGAGCCCTGGTTGGCGCTGTAGCCGAGGCCCCGACGAGCAAATACACTCCAGATCAGACACTGGTTGGCTCCGGCATAGTTGAGCTGGTCGGCCTCCAGGATCGCGTCCCGCACATCTACAAATCCAGGTGAGCAGGGCTGGAGTTTCAGCCCGTCCACGACCAGTTGCATGGCCATGTTGTTGCCGCCGCTTCCGGTTGTCAGGTCTGCATCAAATCCGTACTCATCCACCAGGGCCCAGTACAGGTCCCAGAGCATGGTACACATGACAGAACCCACCCCGTGGGGCACAGACAGGAATTTGATATAGTCATAGGTGGATGGATTCACGCCCATGTCGGTGGTGTAGGGATAGTTCCGGATCCCGGTGCCCGTGATTGGCTCGCCGATGAGGTAGGTGCCGATCCCCCGTGGGGTGGTGGCTACATCGCCGGGTTTGACGGAGAGTGCCAGCCCAAACCAGTCGCTCCAGCCCTCTCCCGCCTGCTCCTCATTGCCGAGGCAGCCAGAGTTGGAGGGGCCGCCCGTGAGGCGGGTCGAGATACCGTGGGTATATTCGTGGGCGATCACCCCGTTGTCGAGGCCGCTGTCAAATCCCGGGATACCGCCTGCATTGTCCACCATGGTACCGTTGACAGTGTTGACGAGTTGGGCTTTGATCTGGTTGCCGTCAGCGAGGCTGACCATAACAGAGGGGATGGTGATGCTTGGATTGGAGCCTCCCATGGTGAAGACACCGCCGCCGGTATTGTTGGCGATGATGACCCCTACGGCTCCGGCATTCTGGGCATTGAGGACCTTGGTAGCAAAAGGACAATTGCCCCGGTCAGCCAGCACAAACTTGCCGGTCGCATTGATCGTCAGGGCATTACAACCCTGGCTGTTGCCGGTACCGTCCTGTGCCAGGATAATATCCGCCGTCAGCGGGGTCGTGGGCACACCCGGACCAAACCCTGCTCCGCCAGTCGAGTACGGTCCTGCAATCGCGGTAGGGCTGTTGATGGTCAGGTATTCGCTGGTCGCATTGCTGTTGGTCCAGATAAACATCTGCATCCGGGGATTCTGTCCGTCGGGCGGGGTGCCGAAGTTGGCATTGTTGGTGCCGCTCCCGTCGAGGGCATCTGCCTGTACATAGTCATTGCCAGCGCCGCCGTTTCCGTAGTTGTTTTGCTGAAAGTTCCCGCTTACCTCATCAAATCCATAATAATACCAGACATCATGCATCATGTTGTTCCAGTAAAAGAGGTTGGTGATGCCCGCATCCAGGTTGGAAGCAGGGGTGAGGCTGAGATCAAGCGGGAAGTCAAAATTCAGCAGGGCCGTTCCGTCCGGGCTGTAGCCGGGTTGGTTATCAGCGTTTTGGTCATCGGCAGCATATACGTTATTGCCGCGGGTGATGGTAAATTCCGAACCAGCCTGTCCATTGGTATCATGCCACCCAAAAGGAGAAGCAATCGGATCAGCCGGGTCAGTCAGGAGGGAACGGGGGCCGTGGCTGGGACTCTCCACAGGTACCGGAAACACATTGTAGGTCCCGATCTGCTGGATGCTCTCCGGGGCAAACAGGTCTGCGGGTGCACTGTGGTGCAGGTGGTCCGCGTCTGTGCAGGAGAGGGCACCGCCGGCAGGCTCCCAGGAGCAGTGTACGATCCAGTTTTCTTCGTGGAGGACTTCACCTGTTGTGGCGTCCACCCAGAGGCTCCACCAGTTTTGGCCATTGGTCTCATAGATACGTACCAGCCAGGCCAGCCGGATCGTATGGGAGGCAGGGGCCAGGTGGTAGGTAAGTTTGACCGGTACAGGCTCCAGGGAGACACCGGCGGGGGCAAAAAGCACCTCCTGTGCCGGACCCTCCAGGGTTTTCAGCACGGGTAATGCGTCCTGGGTTTCGTAGCCGACATAGGCCAGCGCTGCCCTGAAGGCTGCCTCTGCGGTCAGCGAAGGCGTACTGGTCTGGATGGTCTCTGCCAGATTAGCAGCAAAAGCACTGTGTGCACTTGATATCCGGCCCTCTTGGGTGAGGTTAAGGTTGAGATTGGCCTGGCTGATCTCAATACCCTGGTACCGCTGCCGCAGATAGATATGCGTCACCCCATTATGGCGGCTCGTATAGGCATCTGTGATGATCCAGTCTTCAATATCAGCCGTTTTCAACCCCAGGGACGTGGCTTGTTTGGTCAGGTAGGCCGATGCCGCCTCCCGGGGGGATTGGGCGGATAGGACAGATGGCAGGAGCAAGCTCAGCAGCAAGGCACCTGTTTTAAACCAATGTTGTAGCATGTCAGAAGGTAAAGTCAGATGTTGGTAAGGAAACAAAGAAAAATCAGGAAAATAAGTGTGCTCGCATCAGCCTAAGAAAGTACAAGTTACATAATTCATGGTTTATGTAAGGGTAATCAACGGAGATTTATGACACAGGCCAGTCAGCCCGCCGGATGGTGTACACGTGGTTGAGTACGGGTGGTTCGCCGTAATAGGAAACAGATTCCTGCCCCGTCAGGATAGCGCCCAGCCGCTGGATAGATACCTGCGATCGGATATTCTGTGCCCCGATATGAAAAATCACCTGCTCCACCCATCGGAAGGCATGCGCCAGCATCAGCCTTTTGGCGGCATGGTTATGCCCGCGGCCCCAGCAGTCCCGCCGTACAAAGGTGTATCCGATCGCCACCTGATGTGGAAAATCAAGGTCGTAGTACCGTGAACTCCCGATGACCTCACCCGTAGCGGCCTCCTGAATCAACAGCGCCCCCCCGGATGCCATTGCCCCCTGAAAATACACCTCAAATACTTCACGCTGGTACCGAAGGGGGTTGGGGTGCTGGGCCCACAGCAGCGGGTCTGATGCCGCTGCGTATAAGGCTTCAAAATCAGATACCTGCAAGGGGCGAAGCATCACCAGGGAATCAGCCAGCAGGGGAGGTTGAAATTCAAACGACATGTACACAACGTATGAAGATATATGTATGATCTGGTGGTTTTCCCCACAGGCGACTATACTAAAGGGCTATTTTTTTCGTTTAGGTTAATTTTTGTGTTTTTTATTGGTAAAAAGAGTTAAATATTGGGTTTTTGACTTGAAAATATTTATTTTTCTCATTATATTAGCGATTTCTAATGGTTGGTATATGGAGTTTCATGCCCCGCTCAAAGGCAGGGGTGCTCAGGTCAATCCCCCTAACCGGTATCAGAAGCAGTCCCTGAATACCGATACCGATGACGGGCTGGATGAGCCCTTTGCGCCTGATGCACGCACCGAGATACGGTACGAGCACGCCCGCACGATCCTCCATGAGGTCAAAAGCCCTGATATTCCCCTGTCATTGTCTATCAATCCTTATCAGGGATGTGAGCACGGGTGCATTTATTGTTATGCCCGGCCCAGCCATGCCTGGTGGGGCATGAGCCCCGGCCTGGATTTTGAGCGGATCATCATCGTCAAACAAAATGCCGCCGAGCTCCTGGACGCGACCCTGAGCAAGCCAGGTCATACCCCGGCATCCGTTATGTTTTCGGGTAATACAGACTGCTATCAACCCATCGAGCGGCAACTCAGCCTCACCCGCGCCTGCCTGGAGGTGTTCCGGTCGTTTCGGCATCCGGTGGGGATGATCACCAAAAACAGCCTGATCACCCGTGACATAGACATCCTGGCCGAGATGGCTGCACAGCGGCTGGCCCATGTATACATATCCATTACCACCCTCGACGAAGACCTGCGCCGGATCATGGAGCCCCGCACGGCTTCGGCAGCCCGCAAACTGGAGACCATCCGGCAGTTGACGGCGGCCGGGATCCCGACAGGGGTCATGGTCGCACCTATCATCCTGGGACTCAACAACCACGAGATACCTGCCATTCTGGAGGCAGCTGCCGATGCGGGGGCGCTGGCGGCAGGTTATACCCTCGTGCGGCTCAATGACGAGGTCGGCGACATATTCACCCAGTGGATCCGGCATCACCTGCCTGACCGGGCCGACAAAGTCCTGAACCAGATCCGCGACTGTCACGGAGGCTCGCTGGAGGAAAAACGATTCGGCAAACGAATGCGCGGAGAAGGCGCGCTGGCCGAGTCGGTCCGCCATCTTTTTCAGCTCTCCAGACAGAAGTACCTGAAGGACAGGCAGATGCCAGGCTATGATCTGAGCCTTTTTCGGGTGCCGCCACGGGGGCAGCTTTCGTTGTTTTGAGCCTGCCTGCGCAGGAAGCCCGATTTATGCCTATCTTTAGGATAAATCCCCGCTATGCCTGAAGTGCGTCTGTATCTGGAGTGGGTGCTGCCGGTTGTGTATCGGCCCTTTGGTTTTTTTGACCTGGGTCATGGCAGGCCCTATGTAGATGAGCAGCAGGCAGACATCCAATATCAGGCTATCGTGGATACCTGGTGGGAGCCCCTGCTGACCTGGCTGGAAGCCCGTTATGCCGAGGGCAGTGGGACCATGCGTGCTTTTTTTTCGATTGAACACCATACCCTGGCCTGGCTGAGGCTGCATCGGGAAGTTTTTTTGCGCAAGCTCATCGCCCTCGTGAATACAGGCGCCCTGACACCTGTCCTGATCCCGGATGACTACAGCCTGGCAGCACCCAACGAGGTTACCCTGGCCGACGAGGTCAATAAAAACCGGGACCTGCTTTTTGCCTGGTTCTGGACACGCCCCTCCGAAGCGATCCTGCCAGGGGGCATATCCTTTGCGTGGGACGGTGGCCTGACCTATACCCTCGCCGCTGTACCCGGACTGGGGCTCACATCGGCCTGGTCTCCCGGCACGGATCCCCTGATTCGGCTTGATAATGCCCGCCATCTCCTCAAAATGGGCCCGCCAGCCGACCAGGCACCTGCCCTGGTATTTGACCTGAATCCCATGCAGGCTGAGTACCTGGCTCGGCTTCAGCATCTCGCCAGGGCAGCACATGCCTGTCCTGATCCAGCTATTCGGACGGCGCTGGCACCCCTCTTCCGGGCAGATATGTTTTTTTGGCTGGGCCCTGATCCACGCGGGGTATATGCCTGGCCTTCGCCTTTTTTGTCACCCACGGAGGCCTATCTGACGGCCATGCATCAGTTGGAGGATGCCTGGTTACGTCTGGGGATGGACACTGCTGCCGATCAGGTGTTTTTGTAGGAGGTAGCAGCAAACAGGTGCAAAAAACCAATCACTACCTCCGTATATTTCGCCGCATGATACTGATAGCAGAGAGCGGATCCAGCAAAACAGCCTGGCGGCTCTGCCGGGGCGCAGCGGTGCTGGCCGCGGTGGAGACCAGCGGGATGAATCCTCATGTGACGCCCCAGGCCCTGCTGGAGGCGCAGGCGGCACGCGCGTGCGAAGGACTGGGGCAGGCATCGGCCGTGACTGCGCTTTGGTTTTATGGCTCAGGCATCAGGGGCCCGCCGCAGGTAGCCCAGCTCACGGCGATACTCCAGGCCTGCTGGCCAGATGCGCAGGTTTTTGTGGACAATGACCTCAAAGCAGCCCTGCGGGCGGCCGGACATGCCGAGGGAATCGTCTGTATCCTCGGCACCGGCTCCAATGCCTGCTGGTACGCTCATGACCAGGTAGTAGCCCGGCAGGGGGGGCACGGATACATCCTCGGAGATGAAGGCGGGGGCAGTGACCTGGGTAAAACGTTGCTGAAAGCCCTCCTCGAAGACCGCCTTCCCCGCCGGTACACGCTCGAACTGGAGGCAGTCACCGGCAAAACCTTGTTGGACCTGCGCACAGACGTGTACCGGGCACCACGGCCCCAGGCGGTACTGGCGGCACTGGCACCATACCTGGCCGGATGGCAGCATGACCCCGAGGTCCGGGCGTTGATTCAGGCGCGGTTTGATCTTTTTTTACAAACTACGGTACGGGCATGGCCGGATGCCCGACGCCTGCCGCTGGAAGTCGTAGGCTCTGTCGGCTTTCATTTCTATGAAATATTTAAATATTCGTGCAATTTGGCCGGACTGGAACCCGCTCCACCTATCGCACACCCGATAGACCGGCTACCAGCTTTTCATGCCCGTCAGGCCAATGCGGGGTAATGTATTGACGATCAGCTCCTCATCTGAAGCAAGTATATTTCTGTATGCAACCTAACCGATTCGCTTCTGCTGCAACCAACAAGCGCAATACGCAACTGGTAGAAAAATGGGAGATCATTGATCACATTATTTTTTTCTACTGTGCCGATACGACCCTGGCTGTCACGGTCTGTGACCAGCATACGATCCGGTTCCGGTTTGCGCCTGAGGGACGGTTTGATGATGATTTTTCGTATGCCATTGCCACGCCTGCGGGAGCGCCTGTACCTATCGGAGAGTATGTGGTGGAGGAATCCGGCGATGACTTTATTATTCGTACGACACTTCTCTCCTGCCATATCTCCCGTACCCTGCACATCAGCCTTTATAACAAAGCCGGGCTGCTGATTTCTCAGGACGAGCGGGGGTTTGGGTGGCAGCCGCATGAGACGTACGGGGGGAATGTCGTCTATTGTAGTAAAAAAATCCAGGAGCAGGAAAACTTCTTCGGCCTCGGCGACAAGCCGGAGCGTCTTAATATGCGGGGCCTCCGCTTCGAAAACTGGGGCTCGGATACCTATGGATTTGAGCGCACCTCAGACCCGCTCTATAAAAATATCCCGTTTTTTATGGGACTCCATCACAACCATGCCTACGGGATCTTTTTTGACAACTCATTCCGGGCGCGGTTTGACTTTGGGCACGAGCGGGGGGATATCCTCTCATTTGGCGCAGAAGGCGGGGAGATGAACTACTATTTTATCTACGGTCCCGAGCTGGTCACCGTCGCCGAGCGATATACCCAGCTCACGGGCCGGCCTCATCTGCCTCCGCTCTGGTCGCTCGGGTATCACCAGTCCAAGTGGAGTTATTATCCGGAGTCTGTCGTAACAAACCTGGCGGCGCGGTTCAGGGCCGAAAAAATACCCTGTGATGCCATTCATATTGATATTGACTACATGCGGGGGTTCCGGTGTTTTACCTGGGATGACACCCGGTTTCCTGACCCCCGTCGCATGACGGCAGAGCTGGAGTCCGATGGATTTAAGTCTGTTGTGATCCTGGACCCTGGCATCAAGGTGGACAAACACTATGAGGTATACCAGCAGGGCATCGAAAAAGGCTACTTCTGCCGCCGGGCAGACGGGCCCGTGATGCAGGGCAAGGTCTGGCCAGGTATGTGCCACTTCCCGGATTTTACCAATCCACGGGTGCGCGCCTGGTGGGCTGACCTGACGGCTGAGTTTGTCAGGGCAGGGGTGCATGGGGTCTGGAATGACATGAACGAACCCGTGGTGCTGGAGCAGGGGACTTTTCCGGACGATACGCGCCATGACTATGATGGACATCCGTGCAGCCACCGCAAAGCCCACAATATCTATGGCATGCAGATGGCCCGCGCTACCTGGGAGGGCCTCAACAAAGGCAATTTTCCCCGTCGCCCATTTGGGTTGTCGCGCACAGGATATGCCGGACTCCAGCGGTATGCGGCGACCTGGACCGGTGACAACCTCGCCTCCTGGAACCATCTCTGGATGGCCAATATCCAGTGTCAGCGGCTGAGTGTATCAGGTATTTCTTTTTGCGGGTCCGACATTGGCGGGTTTATCGGCGACACCAATGGTGAGCTGTATACCCGATGGATGCAGATGGCTGTCCTGCATCCTTTTTTCAGAACCCATAGCTCCGGAGACTATGGTGATCAGGAGCCCTGGTCTTTTGGGGCGCCGTATACCCAGGCGATCCGCAGGGCCATTGAGCTCAGGTATCAGTTGCTCCCGTATATCTACACGGTGTTTTGGCGGCATACGGAGTATGGTACCCCGATGATCCAGTCACTGGTGTTTTTGGATCAGGAGGAGCCTGAGACCTTCTACCGCATGGAGGAGTTTGCGCTGGGAGACCAGCTGCTGGTGTGCCCTATTGCGGCACCAGGGGTTCTGGGGCGGCGTATGTTTTTGCCCCAGGGCAAATGGTACAATTACTGGACGGACGCCGTCGCGACGGGCCGGGAAGAGTTCTGGGCAGATGCCCCGCTGGACATTATGCCACTGTTTGTACGGGCCGGGGCCATCATTCCTCATTACCCGGTGATGCAGTACGTCGGCGAAACAGAAATCGAGGTGCTGGACATGCACCTGTATTATGCAGAGGGGTCCTGCTCCAGCCAGTTGTATGAGGATGCCGGTGACTATTATGATTACCAGCAGGGGAATATCATGCTCCGCACCCTGACCCAGACGGGCAGCCCCCATGAAGTACAGATCCAGCAGCGCCGCAAGGGCCGCTTTAATGCAGCCTACGCCCGCCTGCGCTTTATTCTGCATGGGTTTCCGTTCACGCCCGGTATCATTGAGGCGGATGGCGAAAAAATCCGTGTGCGGAAACCCAATGGCAAGGAGAGCCGCTATACGTTTGAGGTGGACAAAAACTTTGATGAGATTGTGATCCGCAGTTTCCCGCCTGCTGAAGCACTGTCCGCCTGATCAGGCCCGGACGAGCATCGCCCCGTAGGAGTATCCTCCCCCAAAAACCGTGACGACGATCAGGTCGTTGGGGGCGAAATGTGCCCGGTTTTCGGACATCGCGATCGCACAGCCAGCAGAGCCTGTATTACCCAGGTACTGGATGTTTGATACCACCTTAGAGTCCGGGAGGTCCATGGACTCTGCGATGTTGCGGACGATGCGCATATTGGCCTGGTGTGGGATGAAGTGTGCAATCTCCGTCACCGGCAAGTGGTGTTTTTCCAGAAGCTCGCGGGTGGCCAGCTCCATGTACTGGCAGGCATTGATAAAGACATCCCGTCCGTGGGGCATAGAAATACCCCCATCGGTCGGCCGCAGGACCACACCCTCTATGCCTTTGCCTACCGTAGCGGCCCCCGCCGTTTTCAGGTCCATGATATGAAGGTCCGTGGCCGACATACGCGTCCGGCTGATAAACAACGCAGCAGCACCATCCCCCCACAGGTGGCCTGACATGGGATCCTCGGGCCGTGAATAGGCGGTATTATGCTCGGAGACCACCACCAGGGCTTTGCTGGCTTTGTTCATCGCAAAGTATCCCTCTACGATCTCAATCGCATTGAGCAGAGAAGAACAGGCAGAGGTAATGGTCACCGCAGGGATACTGTCAATGTCGAGCATATGCTGGGCTGCATGGGCCAGGGTAGAGACCGTATCGTACGGGGTGTAGGTGGCTCCTACGATCAGGTCTATCTCGCCTGGATCGTAGGGCAGGGCTGGGAGGCCAGCCTGGATCGCTGCCAGGCCCATGGTGTGGGTGTTTTCTTCAGCACCAGCCTTGCGGCGTTCCCGTATCCCGGTACGGGCCTCAATCCACTCGTCCGTAAGGCCGTTTACATCCAGAAAAAAACTATTGGGCACGATTTGCTCCGGAATGTAATGCGAAACGGTGTTAATGTACATGTAACCAATATTTGGAGGTAGGGTATGATGAGCCGGAAAAAGGGAGTAGTCCGGATAAGTCAGTCTGTGACCAGCACCAGGGAATCCGCCTGCAGCGAGAGGCCCTGCACCTCAGCGTACGGGAGAGAGTCTTGTTGTGTCATCAGGTAGGTGGGCCATGACTGGCGGAGTAATTCCCGGGAAAACGTATATACACGCCAGTCCTGCGGGGCGTAGAGGCTGTCCCGTACACATATACGATATGCCTCATAACTCAGCGGGTAGTCCAGGCTTTCGTACAGGATACCTGCCAGTTTCAGGGCAATATGCCGGAGTTGCTCCTGGGATTTGTGGCCGATTTTTTTACTCCCGACGATGTCGAGGTCCAGCCAGGATTCATCGTTGGTACCGGCAAGTGTATGAAGCCAAACCCGGTCAGCCTGGAGCGCATCGAGATACGCGAGGAGAGGGTCTTCGGATTCTTGCCGGATCAGGATGTCCGTTTCGATTTCGGTAGTCACATCGGTAGTTTCCTCAGTCGGTACGGTCGTACAGGCAGAGAAGGCTACGTATAATAAACCGACTGATAACCAAGGGGTTAGCCAGGTATGCATAACCAGGGAGCGAAAAATGCTTGTGCCGTCAGGGATAGATACACCCATGGGGCAAATATAGCTAAAATTGTGGCGTACAATACACCCGCCTCCCCGCAGGCAGGCAACCCCTTCAAAATAACCCTGACCTTCTCCTGAAATCGTTTGACCGATGCAGGTTCCTGCCGGATCAGACCGCCTCTACGGACTTGACTTCAGGCACCATGCGCACCATCAGGGTCTCGATCCCGCGCTTGAGGGTCACCGTGGAGGAGGGACAGCCTGCGCAGCTCCCCTGCAGGCGCAGCCGCAGCACCCCGTCCTCAAAAGAGTCATACGTGATATCTCCGCCGTCACCTGCCACCGCCGGACGCACATGGGTCTCCAGCAGCTCTTTGATGCGGCGGGTCAGGCTGTCCTCGTCGGCATAGTCAGGGGCTGCCTGGTTTTCTGCCTCGGCGAGACTCCCCGTAAAAATAGGGTGCTCCCCGGCCAGGTATGCTTTCAGAAAGTTTTTGACGACCGGAATCACCTCTTCCCACTGAAAATCAGGCGCTTTGGTGATCGTAATAAAGTTAGAGCCAATAAATACCCGCTCTACAAAGGTGAAGTCAAACAACTTGCGGGCAATCGGTGCCTCTGCCGCAGCCTGCACATCCGGAAAGTCTGCTGAACCATTGCGCATCAGCACGGTCCCGGTCACAAACTTGAGCGAGGCCGGATTGGGGGTGATTTCTGTATATATCATAACTAAACAATCGTCTCAGACAGGTGACATAGATAGCGCTGATTTAACGCATATCCTGCCCAAAGGTTTACGGGCACAATATCCGGGTATTTCTCCAGATTCTCATGCATACCTGCCACTTCCTCATTTGTGTTTGAGTTATACCCGCACCACAGGTAGATTTGGATAATGAAAAAATAATATCAACATTCCCGGTTCTGCTGGTACCATTTTATTCTGAAGACTCATGCCGCGTTTCACTATCTGCCTCTGTATCATTGTCTTGTGCTGGAGTGATTCACTCCCAGCACAAGACGTGGCAGATACCCGACTGGACAGTATGCGCCAGGCGATCCGCCAGATGCCCTTCGGGCCTGCACAGGTAAAAGCCTGTAATGACCTGAGCTGGGAATATGTCAGGGTTAATGCGGACAGTGCCCGGCGGTATGCCTGGCAGGCCTGGCAGGATGCGGCCCGGCTTCGTTTGCCGGGTGAGCAGGCGCATGCCTGTAAGACCCTCGGCATGGCAGCATATAATGAAAACTGCCTGGACGACGCTGAGTGCCTGTACCGGGAGGCTGACTCAATCTTTACTTCGCTGCAGGATACTGCCGGTCGCCTCGCCATCATCAACAACCTGGGGCTTATCCTCCGGCTCCAGGGGCGCTGTGAGGAACTCTCACACCATTATCTCGCAGGGATGCACATGGCCCGGCTTACGGGGGCTATTCAGAAAGAACACATTATCTGGTTTAATTATTTCCAGTCCCTGATCAGTTGTATGGCTTTTGAGGTGGCACAGGAGACAGGAGATTCCCTCCTTGTGCAGGCGCGGACACACAACAATGAGCTCATGGTCGGGCATCTGCTCAGCCAGCTGGGGTACATCCACTACAAAGCAGCACGGGACTCACTCGCCCTCCGCCATCTCCAGGAGGCGGAGAGGATTGCCGTAGCCCTGGGCGAACCAGGCCTGCTCTCGTCTGTTTATAACAACCTCGGCAATGTATATGAAGGATTGGATGAGTATGATAAGGCCTACTTTTACTTTCGGGAAAGCCTGCGTATAGACGAACAACGCCCTTATCAGACCCAGGTAAACAATTCTTATCACAATATAGGCCTGGCATTGTGGCACATGAAGCGCTACGACGAAGCCATTCCCTACCTGGAGCGTTCGCTGGCAGGCAATGAAGAGGAGGGAAACCTGACCTTTCTGGCTGACGGACATTTTACGCTTGCGCAGGCTTACCAGGCGGTGGGCAGGTATCGGGAGGCTGCCGAGCACTATAATCAGTGTATTGAGCTGCGGGATACCTTGTTTAGTGAATCCAGTCTGCGTACCATCCAGGAGTTGCGGCAGCAGTACGAGACTGAAAAAGTAGCCCGCGAACTGGCACAGACACGCCTGGACATGCAGGCACGTGAGGCAGATAATGATCGCCTGATCGGGGGGCTGACAGGCAGCCTGCTGGCCATCCTGGCAATTGCGGCTATCGCCATGACGGCGATTCGCCGCCGGCAGGCAGAGGAGGGACGCCGCCGTGTCGAGCTGGAGTACCAGGTGCTGCGGGCCCAGATGAATCCACACTTTATTTTTAATGCACTGAACTCTATCCAGGGCTTTTTTTCTGAGCGGGATTTTGCCCAGGGCAATGAATTTCTCGGAGAGTTCAGCCAGCTGATGCGACGGGTGCTGGAGCAATCGGCACAGCCGCTGATCTCCCTGGCGGATGAGCTGGAGACCCTGCAACTCTATATGCGCCTGGAGCAGGTGCGTCTCCGGGATAAGTTTTATTTCGAAATCCGCTGTGACGATGACCTCGATACGTCCATGATCAGCATTCCGCCTTTGTTGTTACAGCCCTTTGTCGAAAACGCTATCTGGCACGGCCTTTCGCCCAAGCAGGGACCCGGCACCCTTATCATTACGTGTGAAACACCTGCTGAAACGGAAGACTGGCTCCGGGTTGAGATCACCGATGACGGGATAGGGCTGGATGCCGCCCGCCGCCCTGTAAAGGCGCAGCAGCATACTTCCCGGGGCATTGCCATTACCCGCGAAAGGCTGGGGCCTGGTGGTGTCGTGAGAGTCGAGCCACGGACAGATGGCCCAGGCACCCGTGTCATACTCGAAATCCCCATACCAGGATGATAAAAACCCTGATCATAGATGACGAAGCACAGGCCCGGAACGTGATCCGCAACCTGCTGGCGACTGACTTCCCGCATGTCGAGGTAGTAGGTGAGGCGGATGATGTCACGGCGGGGATTGAGGCCATACGCCAATGGCAGCCTGACCTCGTGTTTCTGGATATACAACTCAAGAGCGGTACCGGTTTTGAGTTACTCTCCCGGCTGGGGGCCGAAAATGTGGAAGTTATTTTTGTGACGGCCTACGACCAGTATGCCCTGACGGCCTTTCAGTTTTCGGCCTTTGGGTACCTTCTCAAGCCTGTCAGGATCAGTGAGTTGCAGCGGGTCATCCAGCGGTTTGAGGAGCAGCAGCGCCTCCGGCAGCAGGCACGGCAGGAGCGGATACGGGTATTGATTGAAAATTACTCAGACCATGCCCAGGTAAAAAAACTCATTGTCCAGCACTTGAATGGTTTTCAGGTGATCCCCCTGCATGAGATTTTATACCTGAAAGGCGAGGACAACTATACCCGGTTTATGCTCGACAAGGGTGAGCAGATTCTCGTCAGCAAAACCCTCAAGGACTATGAGCAACTCTTGGATGATTTTGGTTTTTTCAGGGTACACCAGTCCTATATCGTCAACCTGCGGCACGTGCGGGAGTACACGCGGGGAGAGGGGGGAACGGTGACCATGTACAACCACGATGAATTGCCGGTTTCGCGTCGGAAAAAAGCAGCATTTCTAACAAAATTTTTGGGCTGACGGTTGGATTTTCCCTGATATAATCTGTTTACAATCAATGTTTTAACCCACAAGAACCTCTAGACTTCTGACCCGATGAAGCATTTTCTGTATTGGCACGCAGGTACCCGCCTGCGGAGATGTCTCCTATTTTTCTCGCTTCTGGCGCCTTCTTTCCGGATCGTGGCACAGGGGGTGGCTATCAATGAGACGGGTGCTGCACCGGCACCCTCCGCGATGCTGGACATCGCTTCGACTACCCGGGGACTGCTCATCCCCCGCATGACGACGGCTCAGCGGCTGGCCATCGCGGGGCCTGCTGAGGGCCTGACGGTGTATGATCTTGACGCAGGCAGCCAATGGGTATATGCACAAGGTACCTGGACGCTGCTGGCACCGGTTCCGGCAGGGGCTATCCTGATGCGCACAGCCCGGGAAGATGTCAAAATGGCCCAGGCTGGTTATTCTTTCTTATGGCCTCAGGTCATCTCAAATGGACAGACAAGCCTGGCCTGGCAGACCCCACCCTCGCTCACAGGAGCACCTGCAGCGCGGGCTGGCCATGTCTCCGTCTGGACCGGGACGGAACTCATCGTCTGGGGCGGGGCTGATGGGGTCTCGTATAACGATGGCGCCCGCTACGACCCGGTACTTGATACCTGGACACCCATGTCTGCCACCAACGCACCCAGTGCCCGGCGGGATGCTGTAGCGGCCTGGACCGGCACCCGGATGATCGTCTGGGGTGGATCCGACGGGACCGTGCTGAATACCGGAGGGGTCTATGACCCTGCCACCGACACCTGGACACCTATGTCCACGGTCAATGCCCCTTCGGCCCGGTTTCGGCACACGGCTGTCTGGACGGGTTCACGGCTGCTGGTTTGGGGTGGATCAAATGGTGCTTCGAATACCCAGACGGGGGCAAGTTATGATCCCGGTACGGATACCTGGACCCCTATCTCCACCGTCGGAGCGCCGCAGGCCCGATCGCTGCACGCTGCCGTATGGACAGGTTCCCGCATGATCATATGGGGCGGTCAGGGAGGATTTTTGACGATTTATGCCAATGGCGGGCTGTATGATCCGGTCTCCAATACCTGGACGGCTATTCCTGCCAATCCTGCCATCTCCGGCCGCTATGAGTGTCCGGCGGTATGGACAGGAGACCGCATGGTCGTCTGGGGTGGGCTCGGCGTAACCAATGCCGGTATGTTTGATCCGGTCACCCTGGCCTGGACCCCCATATCCCTGACCAATGCACCTGCGACCCGCCAGCAACACCTGGCTGTGTGGAGTGGCAGCGAGATGATTGTAGTTGGAGGGACCGCCTCCGGGGCCATCGTGAATACCGGCGGAGCCTATAACCCGGCTACGGATACCTGGACCGCACTCCCGCTGACAGGTGTGCCCGTTCCCCGGCGGTATGCAGTGGGCAACTGGACCGGACGGGCCTTTGTCATCTGGGGCGGCGAAACCACGGGCAATACACGGGTACAGGACGGGGGCGTACTCAGTATACCGACTTCCAATACCTATTATCTATACCAGAAAAACTAATCATGAAACCAGTCTTGATCTCAAGTCTCTGCCTGTGGTTGTCCCCCATCTGGGGGGCAGGGCAGGGATTGTTGCAGGTCGGCTCGCAGGCCCACCTGGTGGTGGCGGGACCCACGGCGCTGGTACTGCTTGACACCCGCCTGGAACTGGCAGGCACGCTGGACCCCGGACAGGGTACGGTCGTGGTGACAGGGGCTGCCAGCCCTGCGCAGTCAGCGCTGGTATCTTCCGGTACCCTGTATTTGCACGACCTGATCCTGCAAAAAACGGCTCAGGACCTCCTGCTGGCGACTGACCTGAACCTGGATGGCACCCTCAGCCTCATCTCCGGCAACCTGGACCTCGGCGGTCATACGGTGACCCTTGGCACGACGGGCCTGATCGCAGGTGAGGGAGAAACACACCGGCTGATGGATCCCACAGGTACGGGTACGGTCGTCGCACAGGCGACGCTGCTGGCCCCGGCCCAGGCTACTCCCGGGAACCTCGGTATGCGGATTACCTCTGCCGGCAACCTGGGCCTCACGACCCTTACCCGACGGTTTGGGGCAGAAGCCCTGGGAGGCAGCAGCAGCATCCTCCGCAGCATAACGATAGTACCGGCACAGCCACCGGGTGCACCTGTTTCCCTCACCCTCAGTTACCTGGATGCAGAGCTCAATAACCTCCCGGAGGCTGGATTTTCACTCTTTCAGAGCCAGGACAATGGTGCCACGTGGGGGACTCCCGGCACGGCCCTGCATGACCCGCAGCTCAATGAGGTCACCCTGGCAGTCGCTGACCCCTCCCGACGCTGGACGGCAGCTCCTGAGCTGAGTTTCCCATTGACATGGCTCGGGATTACGGCCCGGTGGGAAGGTACGGACCGGCAGCCCGGTGCCCGGATCGAGTGGACCACTGCCGATGAGACCGGTACGGATTATTTCCAGGTGATGCGCCGCCAGCATGAGCCCGGCGCGCTCTGGGAAGTACTGGACAAAGTGCCCGCAGCAGGTACCCGAAGCGGGCCCGGGACCTACACTTACTACGACGGAGCCGTGTCTCCGGCAGACCAAGTTTCCTATCTGTATCGTATCCTGCAGACAGATCTCGACGGCCGTTTTTCCTACAGCGCTACCACCGAACTCACCCCTGTGTCTGCCGGAGGGTTTTCCCTGCGGCTGTATCCTAACCCCGCGTCTGATGCCGTACAGGTATCAGCAAGCTGGCCCCAGTCTGATGTCGCTTATTGGCGGATCACCGATATGCTGGGGCGTGTGCAGATCGTGCAACCTGCGTTTAAGGGCAGTACGGTACTTGATCTGAGCACCCTGCGACCTGGTGTTTATCAGGTATCTCTCGTAGTCGGGCATGAAATACATACCCAGACCTTGCTGCTGCAGCGATAAAAATTGACTACCCTTTTACTTCACCGACCGCGCCCTGACTTCTGCCAGGCGCGGTTTTGGGGTTTCGGGGAGGTCAGATATTTTCCCAGGGGGTGAATTTATTGGGGACCACCCATTCCTGTTCGAGCACTTTTTTGAGCTGCTCCAGGTCCTGGTCACCTTTTTTGTCCAGGTACTGCACCACTTGCATGGTGGCTTGTGCCACGGGTGCGATCAGGGCTATCGGTATATCAACGCTGGCGCTGGTCCGGTTGGTCTGAGCCATGCTGACCACTTCCGGGGCCGTGATGGTGGTGTAAGTCGTCAGGAATTTACCGGTAAAATACTCCTGATGCACCAGGTTGAGTTTTTCCAGTTTGCCCCGTACATACGCCTCAGAGTCCTTGCTGATAACCTTACGGGTGCGGCGGTCCAGCATATCATTGCGGATAGAGTAGATAAAATCCTCAAATGCTTCGGCAGTCCGGTTATAGGTCGTGCGCATGAGAATCACCTCGTCAGGTTTGTACTCAAGTTGATGTGATTTAAATAACGCCACATACTGCTCGATTTCAGCCCGGTAGTCTTTATAGGTAGCCAGAAATCCTGCATCCATCAGGCTGTATACAGACTGTTCCGCCTTAGACACCTGACCAGTAGCGGAGAGTACCCACAACAAGGGAAAAACAAGGGCTATAAGCCGTGAAAAAACTTTCATTGTCTGAGTGTCGGGTTAAATATCAAAGTCAAAACACGTATAATATACTAAAACGCCATCAGCCCTGAAAGATAGTATATGCTGGGCAATGCTTTTTTAGGGTGTTTCTGACAAGACAAAAAAAAGAGGCCCGTCCTCCCCCAGGACTGGGCCCCCACATAAAGGCAAATACGATAAATTTTCAGCCTTAGGTAAAAGCAGGGCCGGAACCGGGGTCCCGGCCATCTGTTTCCCCTACTATTGATAGACTACTACTACATACTTCGAGTTTCGCCAGAACCGGGTGACATCCGTGATACTCAGGATCAGGGTGCCATCTTCGGCAGACTTGATCTGGTACGTGTCCGCCGGATGAGGCGTGAGAAGCCGGGCTTCCTGGGCTAAGCTGATCCGGGTTGTCTCGCGTGTATTCACCTGGGTGAACAGGGCCTGGTCCAGGGTGCCCGCGAGGCGGTTGTCCACCAATACCCCCTTTTGTTTCAGTTCTTTGGAAGTGCCCATGATCAGGTACCCGGTGTACATCTCAGAGGCTTGCCGCCGCATGACAGACTCCTGCGAGCGCATTTGTTCTTCCAGGGTATTCATCCGGTCAGACTGCGTATTGAGGACGGTCTCCATCTCCACGTGCTCCTGACTCAGGGTGACAAATCGCCGGTTTAGGGTCTCCAGGTCAAACTGTCCACTCTCCACCTGGGTCTTGAGCTCAGCCAGCTCCTGTGTGCGGGCGGCCAGTTGTTTGTCCAGGTTGCGGATGATCGAGTTGAACCGGTCCAGATTGCCCTGTGACTGGGAGATCCGGTTTTCCAGTTCTGCGATCAGGTGCTGGTTATGCTCCAGGAGTTCACCCAGTGCCACGATATCTTCCAGCAGACGGGTTTTGCGATCAGGCTGTAACTCAGGGTCAATAGCCCGGACGGTAAGCATAGATTCTTTGACCTGGATCATCCGCATATTCTCCTCCGTCTCGTTGACGGCCTGCAGAAAATCCTGCACCAGTGAGTCCTTGTAACGGGACTCCGCAAGCAAGGCCTGGTGTTGCGATTCGAGATCGTCCAGCCGTGATGGGCCACAGGCGGTGAGTAGTCCTGCTGTGATCCATCCCAGATATGTTACGGCCTGCTTACGCATGAATCTTGTTGGTTACGTAGCTGATTGGCAAAGCTTGTTCCAGCTTCCGGGCCATATAGTAAAGTATTGATAATCAATATATTTTGTTTTTTTCTATGCGGACTTTTTTTCTCAAAATGAGAAAAAACCTGCCATTGCTGGAATTATAAAAAAAATAATGCCGGTATCTAAACAAAATGGGTGGTATGTTCGTAATAATAGTAAAGCTATTAAAAACTAAAGCTTTACAATGTATTGAGGTAACTAATCTTTAATACAAGTTCTTTTTTCTGGTAAGTCCGATTGTGTTGCAGTGCCCGGGTTCCTGCACAAGTGCAGCAGGTGAGTGGAGGGATAGGAACGTGCAGGCCCCCGGGCAGCCTGTTCTGGATGTGTGGTAGATTTGTATAGATGTCTATTTGTGTAGCTAAGATGAGCGGAGATGACCCCTGTCTTTATGTGAGGCAGGGGTTTTTTGGGTGAAAAAATATCCCCTCCGACAGTCCGGGTTGATATTTCTTCAGGATTATTCGCGGGAGAGCCTTGATTATTCAGGTTCTATGCTACAAATTGCCTGTTAGAAACCCAGGGACGTATAGTCTGAGGGGCTGTCTTCCATGAAAAAAGTAGTTGTCTTCGGCGCTTCCGGCAGGGTAGGGCAGAAACTGGTGCAGATCGGGCTCGAAAAAGGCCTCTGCGTGACGGCTTTTATGCGGTCTGGTGAAGGTGTACCTGCTGAGCACGAAAACTTTCGCCTGATTGTGGGGGATATGCGGGATGATGCGTTGGTGCACGAGGCAGTAACAGGGCAGGACGGCGTGTTTTTTGCGCCGGGTCCCCGTAACCTGCATCGGCCGATTACGATCCTGTCAGAAAGCATTGCCGGTATCCTCCAGGCTATGCGCACCCATGATGTACATCGTATCGTGGTCCTGGGCGGGGCCGGTATTTTACAGGACAACAGCTACCAGCTCCGGATGGAGCGTCCGGACTTCCCGCCATTTCTGATGTATGTGATGCAGGATCACCTGCGGGTCTATGACCTGCTGCGGCGCAGTGACCGGGACTGGACCCTGACTTGTCCGGTAAATATTGTCCCGGACGATCCCGCCGGTATGTATGTAGTCCGGGTGGACTACTTTCCGGAGCCAGGCCATTTCCAGATCAGCGCCGGGGACGTGGCAGACTGTATGATGGCGCAGTTTCTGGAGGGCAATTTTATCCGCCGCCGGGTAGGGATCGCGGGCCTCTGAGGCAGCACAACCGTGATCCACGCGGGCCTCACCTCATGGGTGCCGGATCAGCAGTCGGGCACTTTTGTTATTGACCCGCACCAGATAGACCCCCCGTGGCAGGCTGGACACATCCAGGGTTAGCTCACCCCGTACAGGCCTGAAGGTCTCATACAGCCGGTGCCCTGATGGAGCGAATAGCTGGATAGTCGCCTGGTCAGGGTGCTGGATGATGACACTGTCATCTGCCGGATTGGGAAACATACGCAGATATATACCCGCTGGAATCCCCGTCGTGACGGGCAGAACCGCCTTATACAGCTTACCGCCGGTCCCGAATAGTTTTTCGTCAGTAAAAGCCAGGGTGACCGAGTCCTGAAATGCAACAGCTTCTTTTTGGGTATAAGACCCGCTCAGCGTCCATGCCTGTACTTGTCCCTTAAAAAAAGCGGATCCGCTGTAGCCGGTAAAGGTCCACAGCCGGTCACTCGACATAAGGGCCAGGATACGTCCCTCCGGGCTGAGTGCGGCTCCTGTGATCCAGTACTGGAGGTTGGAGCCGGTGCCTGTCAGGAAGCTGTCGCTGGGACTGATGCTGTAATCACCCGGTATGGCAGGCAGCTTGTAGTGCCGGGTATACCCGCTGAAGGGCTGGGTGCGGTTTTTAGAGAAAAGATGGAGGGTATCCTGTAGCCAGACCATGGCTTCCATGTCATAGTGGAGCCTGTCAGCAGCAGGCGGGAATCCCGGTTGATCTGCGTACTGAAAGGTGATTTTGCCGGGTACGACCGAGTCTCCGGCCAGGCTGTCAGGATTGGGCACAATAAAAATCCGCAGGTTGGTCCGGTCATTTTCATTATTGCCAAAATCCCCTATGTACAGCCGTCCCTGGTCATCGTGGGTCAGGTCTTCCCAGTCTTTGTTCGGTGCGTCCTGCAGGGTAAGGGTACGGATGACCTGGCAATTGGTATCAAGCTCATATAAAAAAGCGCCATTCCCGCCGTCATTGTGGGTCCACCAGGTCTGTCCGCCGTTGAGGGTGGTGAGGCCGGAGGACTCGGGCAGCGTTGACGGGAGATTGCAGCGGGTCTCCAGGTCCAGGGTCTGGGCGGGGAGTGTGGCAGCCCCTGACAGGAGCGCGGCAGCTATACCGGAGCGCAGGCGTTGTATCATATTACTCCCCCTCAAAGATAGTGCCTGTCCGGGCTTATCAGGAGCGTGCGGCGGCTTCTTCTAGCTCGCGCTTAAGAAACCGCCCCGTAAAAGACCCCTCATGGGCTGCGATGACCTCCGGAGGGCCTTCGACGAGGATGGTGCCACCCCGTGCGCCCCCTTCCGGCCCCAGGTCTATGACCCAGTCTGCGACCTTGATCACGTCCAGGTTGTGCTCAATGACGAGGACCGTATTACCCCGATCCACCAGTTGGTTGAGGACCGACAGCAGGAGCTGGATATCGTGAAAGTGAAGACCTGTGGTAGGCTCGTCCAGGATATAGAGTGTATTGCCCGTATCCTTACGGCTGAGTTCGGCAGCGACTTTGATACGCTGTGCTTCCCCGCCTGAGAGCGTAGTAGCGGGTTGCCCCAGGGTGATATATCCCAGTCCCACATCCTGCAGGGTGACCAGCTTGCGTTTGATCCGGGGCATGGCATCAAAAAACGCCACCGCCGTATCTATGTCCATGTTCAGGACATCGTTGATGGATTTACCTTTGTAGCGTACTTCCAGGGTCTCACGGTTGTACCGCCGTCCCTGGCAGGTGGGACAGGCAACATATACATCCGGCAGAAAATTCATCTCAATCGTCTGGATACCAGCCCCTTCGCAGGTCTCACAGCGGCCGCCCTTGACGTTGAAGGAAAATCGTCCCACCTTATAACCCCGTGCCTGTGACTCCGGCAGCTGCGCAAAAAGTTCCCGGATATAGGTAAACAAACCCGTGTAGGTAGCCGGATTGGAGCGCGGGGTGCGTCCGATGGCAGACTGGTCTATGTCTATGACTTTGTTGATATGCTCCAGGCCGGTGATGTTCCGGTAGGGCATAGGTTTTTGCTTAGACTGATAGAGGTACTGGCTCAGGATGGGGTAGAGTGTTTCATTGATGAGCGTAGATTTGCCACTGCCCGATACCCCTGTCACCCCAATAAAAAGCCCCAGGGGCAGGTGCAGGGTGACATCCTTGAGGTTGTTGCCGGTGGCACCTTCCAGTACGAGTGAGGGGCCTTTGGGCTGGCGGCGCTGCGCCGGTACTGCAATAGCCTTGCGTCCGGCCAGGTAATCAGCTGTATCACAGGGGATCTCCAGCACCTGCTGAGGTGTACCCTGCGCCACGATATGTCCACCGTACGCACCAGCCCCCGGTCCGAAGTCTATGAGGTAGTCAGCAGCCATCATGGTATCCTTGTCATGCTCCACGACCAGTACGGAGTTGCCGAGGTCGCGGAGGTCAAGCAGGGACCGGATGAGTTTTTCATTATCCCGCTGGTGGAGGCCGATGCTGGGCTCGTCGAGAATATAAAGGACATTCACGAGTTGGGAGCCGATCTGGGTCGCAAGGCGTATGCGCTGAGCCTCACCCCCGGAGAGGCTCCGGGCCGGACGCTCCATGGAGAGATAATCCAGGCCTACCTGCAGCAAAAATCCGACCCGCTTGCGGAGTTCTTTGATCACCTCTGCGCCGATTTTTTGCTGGCGGTCGGTGATTCGTTCTTCCAGGCCCTCCAGCCATTGTCCCAGATTGCCCATATCCATCCGGGAGATTTCCCAGATATTATGGTCATCTATCTTGAAGTACAGGCTCTGCTCCTGCAGGCGGCTGCCCTCACACTCCGGGCACACCGTCACGCGCATGAAGGCCTCTGCCCATGATTTGATTTTCTCGGAGGCCGAGTTTTGGTATTGCTCATATACAAAACTCCGGATCCCTTCAAATTTGACTTTTTTGTTGTCAGAGATACCCTTGGAACCTTCGATGATCAGTTTTCGGGCATCCTCGGGGATCGTATTCCAGGGAGCGGCCAGCGTAAATCCAAACGCATCCGCGATGCTGCGGAGCTGCCTGAATATCCAGATGTCCCGGTACTCACCCACCGGAGCGAGGGCCCCCCGGTTGATAGAGAGGGTCGGATCCGGTACCAGGGCATCAGGATCCACCTCAAATATCTGTCCCAGGCCGTTGCAGACCTGGCAGGCACCGTAAGGTGAGTTAAAGGAAAAGGTATTGGGAGAAGGGACATCATAGCTGATGCCGGACTCCGGGTCCATGAGGTTGCGGCTAAACCAGCGAACCTTGTTGTTTTCATCCAGGTCCACGAGGAGGACAGAGCCTTCTCCCGCTTTCATGGCCTTGTTGACGCTGTTGAACATCCGGTCCCGGTCCGCTCCGATGCGGAGTTTGTCCACGACCAGTTCTATATCATGGATTTTGTAGCGATCCAGCATCATGTTTTTGGTGATGTCCTGGAGTTCGCCGTCTACCCGCACCTGGGTATAGCCTTGTTTGGCGAGATTTTCGAAGAGCTCGCGGTAGTGTCCTTTGCGGGAGCGCACGAGCGGGGCGAGTATGAGTACCTTGTGCTGATGAAGCTGGGTGCTAATGGCATCCACTACCTCTTCATCCGTCATGCTGACCATTTTGCCACCGGAGACAAAACTATACGCCTCGGCAGCACGGGCAAACAGGAGGCGGAAGAGGTCATAAATTTCGGTGACCGTGCCCACGGTCGAGCGGGGGTTGCGGGAGGTGGTTTTTTGCTCGATGGCAATGACGGGGCTGAGGCCGTCTATTTTGTCCACATCCGGAGCGCGAAGATCTCCCAAAAACTGCCGGGCATAGGAGGAAAAGCTCTCTAAATAACGCCGCTGGCCTTCGGCATACAACGTGTCGAAGGCCAGCGAACTTTTTCCGGAACCACTCACACCAGTAATCACAACCAGCTGATTACGGGGGATCTGGAGGTCTATATTTTTGAGGTTGTGCTCGCGGGCGCCAAAAATTTCGATCCGTTCTTCGCGTGTCTCAATCATGCTTCGGGTATTGAACTCAGCAGCGTCTGGGGTTGCGGTTCGACTGGGGCTGCCATCGAATCTGCTGAGGCCGGACGTTGTACCCTTAACTCCGAGGCGTGCATATAGTTGCCAGCCGGGAGACGGATCTCATAGGTTTTGCCCGGTGTGATATCAAGCCGGGAAGCTATGAGCCACGGATTCAGCAGCTTCAGGGTAGCGTAGTCGGTACCGTGTTGCTGTGCAAAGCTAGCAAGATCGGGGATATTTTCCTGCACCTTTATGGCCCGATAGGGGATCGGCTGAAAAAGCTGCCGGTTGCTCACCGCAATCCCATACCGCTCGGGAGCCTCCATTATGGACTTATAGGCCAGGATGCGATACAGATAGTGGCCGGTCTCCCGGTTGAGTTTCAGATCATAATAGTCGCGGGTGCCCTGCGCCTTGATAGCCTGGCTCAGGCCGCCATTGCCCATATTATAAGAGGCGGCTACGAGTGCCCAGTCGCCAAAGTCTTCATAGGCGTTTTTCAGATAGCGGCATGCTGCCACAGTGGATTTCTCAGGATGGTACCGCTCGTCAACGGTTTCGGAGATTTCCAGGCCGTACATGGTCGCTGCGGCATGCATAAACTGCCAGAAACCCTGAGCGCCGGCAGGTGACGAAGCATTGGAAAGATTAGACTCGGCAATGACGAGGTAAAAAAAGTCTTCTGGCACCCCCATTTCGTTCATGATGCTCAGAAATTCGTCCTGGTATCGGTTGGCACGCTGGAAGGTCAGGAGTGTGCCGTTGTAGCCTTCGAGCTGGCGGGCTATTTCGCGTTCCAGCAGGGACTTCACATGGGGTTTGTCCAGCGGAACAGGTGTGTCACAGAAGGTCAGGTCGGCTGGAGGGGCTGAGTTGATCACCGAGAGATGGCCGGTGACGTATTTAAAGTGTGGGGCGGTCGTACTTTGGGTAGAAAGGAAATAAGCAGCTGAGCCAAAAAAAGTGAATGTGAGCAGTGTCAGATAGAAAAGCGGTTTACGTAACATATTGGCGAATTAGGTCCAACCATAGGGTTCATTGGGGGTAGCTATGGGTCATAGGCAGCAAAGAGAGTTGTTAGGTTAATGAAAAAGTGTGCGGCAAATATTGTACCATAAACGAAAGAATACTTCATCAATATGGAGTAAATCCTTTCATACAGATGAAAAATTTACTTACGCAAGGTGTAAAAATCGGGAGTTACGCAGGATACCCTCATGTCTTAACCCCCTGATAATCTGCGTGGAATGTACATGCCTGTGCGCAAAGGGTCAAAAGTTGGGTTTGAAGGTATGTTTTTTGTAGAAGGACGTGACATACTCTACTGCTTCGTCTGCGGTATCGGCTACCGTAAACAGAAACATATCTTCAGGTGAGATATTTTTTTCCTTTTCGAGAAGGGTTTCCTGAATCCAGTCTACCAGACCTCCCCAAAAATCACGGCCTACCAGCACTACCGGGAATCGCTCAATCTTCCGGGTCTGGATCAGGGTCAGGGCCTCAAAGAGTTCATCGAGGGTACCAAATCCGCCCGGAAGGACGACAAATCCCTGTGCGTATTTGATAAACATCACCTTGCGTACAAAGAAGTACTTGAAGTTGATGTTTTTGTCGTTGTTGATCCAGGGGTTGTGATGCTGCTCGAATGGCAGCTCGATGTTGAGGCCTACAGAGGTGCCGCCTGCCATGTGTGCGCCTTTGTTACCGGCCTCCATGATCCCCGGCCCTCCGCCGGTGATGATCCCGAACCCCGCCCAGGTAAATTTGGTCGCGACCTCCTCTGCCAGCTGGTAGTATGGTGATCCGGGCTTGGTACGGGCGGAGCCGAATATCGAGACACAAGGGCCAATCTCCGCCATTTTTTCAAACCCTTCTACAAACTCCGCCATGATCTTGAAGACCAGCCAGCTATTTTGGGCGTTTTGTTTTTTCCACTCTTTCTGGCGATCGGAGAAGTATGAGGCAAAATGGGCTTCCATAATCTTAAGACATAGGGGGGCAAGAGACAATAAAAAGCAAGTCAAAAAAAGACAAAAACGAAGCAGATATTGCTTCTGGTCCGGATGCGGTAGTACGAAGGTCGGGTGTAAATGTTTTTGTATGTGGAAAAATAATTGCGTATGATGTTGATAATTAGGTCCTTATGAAGGGGTAGGGTCGTATTTTTTTCAGCTTCGTGCTTATAGAGAGCCGAAGGCAGGGCCGGAGGGTATGATCGGAACGGGGCAGCGAAGGGCTGGCAGGAGTCAAAATTTTTGCACAGATTCGCTCATCCAAAACCCGTATGTTTGCTCCCGTGAGACATCTAGGAATCTATCTTCTGCTAGCCGGCCTTAGTGTCGGCACGGTCCGGGCCCAAATCGGTGGTCGGCATGTGTATGATTTTCTGAACCTGCCAGTCTCGGCCCGCCAGGCCGCCCTGGGCGGGATCAATGTCAGCAGCCAGGACGACGACCTGCTGATGGCCGCCCAAAATCCCGCAGCTGTCAATCCCAGTATGCACGGCCGGGCCGGGCTGACATACTCCGGGTATCTGGCCGGGATCCGTTATGGGTTTACAGCCTATTCGCGGACCTGGGAGAAAATCGGTTCATTTTATACCGGCATACAATACCTCACCAGCGGAGAGATGCAGGGGGCGGATGAACTTGGCAACCTGACTGAGACTTTTTCGGCGGGTGAATTTGCCTGGGTGACGGGATACTCGCGCGCGTGGCGGCAGTTTCGGTATGGCGGAAGCCTGAAGCTGATCTCATCTTCGCTGGCACCGGGGTTTACCTCCCTGGGCATAGCTGCTGATCTGGGCGGGTCATATAAAAGCAAAAGTGAGCTGTTTGTCGCAGGGCTGGTGGTGCGTAATGCCGGTCTGCAACTCACGACATATACAGGTACAGGTGCCCGCGAGCCGCTGCCTTTTGAAATTGTGGCAGGGGTCTCCAATAAACTCAAGTATATGCCGCTCCGCTTCTCGATCACGGCCACCAACCTGGACCAGCCCCGCCTGATCTACCGGGATCCCAATCCCGAGCCGGAGTATGACCTGAGCGGCAACCTGATCGAGCCCAAAAGCCAGTTTTCGGAGCTGATATTCAGGCATTTTGTGTTTTCGACGGAGTTTCTGCTGGGCGATTTTTTGCGGTTGCGTGCGGGGTATAATCACCTGCGGCGACAGGAGCTGCGGGCTGTCAACCGGGGCGGGATGACAGGTTTTTCGCTGGGTGCTGGTATCCGTGCGGGTCGGCTGGCACTTGACTATGGCTTCAGCAGTTATGGGCTCAGCAGTGCCTTCAGCACACATCAGGTAAGCCTGGGACTGGGATTGACTCGTCCGGAACAAACAAAGTAGGGGTTGAATCTGTCATTAGGGATTGCAGAGCCTGTACATTTTAGTACTTTTGGCAAAACGCCTGTACTGCCTCATGATCAGTTTTTTTTTCAGCCTGTATATTACGGCCTGTCTTTGGTACTTATTCTGGTCTCCCCGCAAGGAGATACCCCTCGTAATTGTCCTGCATGCCCTGCTGCAATATGTCCTGACCCTGGCGCTGTGGTTGTTTTATATGGATAGCCGTATGACCGGGCTCCTCCTGGGATACATGGCTGCGACCACCCTCCTGCTGATCTGGGGGCGACAACTTACCTACAGCCGCGAGCTGATTTCAATCCGGGTTTTTTTCAGGCTCACCCAGTGGGTGATCCTCGGGGGGCTTCTGATTTTTGTACTGTTTCAGAATCCGTATGTGTTTATGGAGCCGTCTGAACAATGGGCCGGACGGCTGAATTTTCAGCACCTGACCTTCCATCCGCTGCTCAAGCTGGCGGGTAATGTACTTGCATTCACCAGCTTTTTTCATGTGATCCTGCATTGGGGGCAGGCGTGGAGCCTGCGTAAAACCTGGCTCGACCTGGGTCCCCTGGTAGGATATATACTGCTGATGATGGGCGTGCGTTATTTGAGTGGAGACCCGGGGCCACAGCCATTTTCGTAAGCCAAGCAGGTTTTTATCCGAAATTCCTGTAGAATTCCGCCTGCAATACTGTAGCTTTGCGTGACGGGTCAACGGTATTTTAGGGCAGTGCCTATAGGGACAATGGGCCGTTGGTACATGAATAGATGAGTCGGAGACCATTGTACGTTCTTTTAGGTCTGGTATGTTCATACTATGGTCTGACGTTGGATCGTTCGAACTACAGCCTGTAATAGGGCAACTGATTAGCTGTAACTGTTATTGTTGTACCGATATGCTCATTACGCATCGTCCGCGTCTGCTGCTGCTGACCCTGATCATGGTGTTTTCCCTGCTGGCAGGGGCACAGCCAGTCGCCAATTTTACCGCAAACAAACAGACGGGCTGCGCGCCCTTTTCGCTGGTGGTGACCTTTCAGGACCAGTCAGTCGGGGCCACCTCGTGGCTCTGGAACTTTGGTGATCCTGCTGGTAATACCAGTACCCTTCAGAATCCCACCTTTGTGTATAGTGGGCCGGGATGTTATGATGTGACGCTGACCGCAACCAATGCGCAGGGCAGCAATACCATCGTACAGACCTGTTTTATCGAAATTTTTCCCCAGCCGGTACCGGCTTTTTCGCTGAGCCAAGATCAGGGGTGTGTACCTCTGTCAGTCACGTTCTCGGATATCTCTGTGCCAAACGCCGCCTCGATGACCTCGTGGGTGTATATCCTCTCGGACGGCTCTACCAGCAACAGCCCCAACCCCACTTTTACCTTTCCCACTGCGCCTGATACCATCAGCGTCGCGCTCACGGTCACCAATAGCAACGGGTGTCAGGCTACTCAAGTATTTCAGGATCAGATTATTACGTACCAGCCTCCTACGATGGGGTTTACGGTCAATGCCAACTCCTCCTGTAACCCGCCGCTCACCGTCAACTTCACCAATACAACAGTCTCAAACGGTGCGACCGGTATTACCTATAACTGGTCCTTTCCGGGCGGAAGTATCCCCGGTGGTGCCAGTACCTTTACAGGGCAGACACCTCCGCCTGTAACCTATGTCGCTGACGGTCAGTATGATGTGACCCTTACCCTGGTCTCGGCCAATGGTTGTGCTGACACGCTCACGGTTGACAACATGATCGGGATCGGGGGGGTGACGGCTGACTTTGTACCCAGCGTCACTACGATATGTGAGGACGAATCGGTGACCTTCACCAACCAGTCCAGCGGGGGAGTCACCTCCTACGCCTGGAACTTTGGGGTTACGTCTGGCGTCAACTCCACGGATGTCAATCCGGTATTTACCTACAATACGCCCGGTGTATACTCCGTCACCCTCCAGGCGATCAATGCCGTGTGCGGGGACACCCTCACCCAGAATAACTTGATCACGGTCCTGCAGCGGCCTATTGCCAACTATACCATCAACCATTATCAGGATTGCCAGCCGGGTATTCCTTATGTTTTCACCAATATTTCCAGCGGAGGTACTTCCTTCTCCTGGGATTTTGGTGATGGTACACCGGTTAGTACCCAGGCAAACCCAACGCATACCTTTACGTCTTACGGCAATTTTATTATCTGCCTGACAGCTACCAATGCACTTGGATGTACGGATGTGTTTTGTGATACGGTCCGTATCCTGCAGCCCAATGCCAGCTTTATTGCGAATCCGACAGAGGGTTGTGTGCCACTGCTCGTCAACTTCAGTGACAACTCCAGCAGCCCTATCAGCCCGATTGTGAGCTGGCAGTGGACTTTTGGGTCACCGGCGGCGGTACCACCTACTGCTACGATCCAGAATCCTGCCGTAAACTTTACGGCAGTAGGTAATTACAATGTGCGCCTCATCATTGTGACACAGTCCGGGTGCCGGGATACCGTATTTGTGAATAACGCTGTCCGGGTAGGTAACCCACCTCAGGTAGCATTTACCTCGGACAAGGATACGGTGTGTATCAATGAGCCGCTGACCTTCACCAGCACCTTTGCGGACCCAGACTGGCAATATTATTGGGATTTTCAGTACGTGGCACCCGGGAGTTTCAGCTTAGGTGACTCTGTAGCCCCTACGGCTTACTCAGATACGGGTACCTACTCAGTGGCGCTGATCATTGAGGACAATGGATGTCGCGATACGGCAGTCATTCAGGACATGATTTTTGTATCACCGCCGCTGGCTTTGTTTGGGGTTAATGACTCCCTTTTTTGCAGCCTCCCGGCAAGTGTGGTCTTCACAGACCAGTCAGTAGGCCCTATTGATTCATACCGGTGGCTGATCAACGGGATTCCGTACAGCACGCTTCAGACGCCTCCCCCGCTCACCGTGCCTTCGACGGGGACCTATACTGTGCAGCAGATTGTATCGTATTCACCCTCAGGCTGTACGGATACCTTTACGGTCAATATCCGGGTGTCTAATCCGGTGGCAGACTTCACCGTCAATGACGCAGAAGGGTGTTATCCACACGCGGTGACGTTTACGGCGGCCCCGATCCAGAACAGTTACCTGTACAGTTGGCTGGCCAATGTGCAACCTGGTGTTCAGTTATACAGCAATACAACCCAGCCTACCTTTTCCTTTACCTATCAGGATACGGGCGTATATACCGTACGGCTGATTGCCAGGGACCTGATAGGATGTCGGGATACCTTGACCCGGACAGCGTATGTCAGCGTCATTGGGCCTTATGCTGCCTTTACGAGTACCCCTTTTACCGGATGTCCTCCTTTGCTGGTGCAGTTTGATGATGCTACGGTCACACGCGGTACGACGGTGACAGGCTGGAGCTGGACCTTTGGAGACGGCGGTACAGCTACCGGCACCCCGAGTCCGACACATTCTTATACAACGGCAGATACCTTTGGGGTTAACCTTACGGTGACAGACAACCAGGGTTGTACCGATCAGCAGTTTGTTCCGGATGCCGTGCGGGTAACTTTTCCGATCCCCAGCTTTACGGTCAGTGATGACAGTACCTGCGCAGGCAACGGGCTGGTGTTTACGAGTACGTCCAGCGGGGTAGGAATGACCTATGCATGGAATTTTGGAGACGGCACGTCGGATGTGGGCTCCCCGGTCACCCATGCCTTCCCGGATACCGGATTTTATGATGTGGAGCTGGTTGTCACCGATGTGAATGGGTGTCAGGACAGCATTACCCTCAATGATATAGTGTTTATAGAGCAGTTTGAGGCCAATTTTGGTGGTTTCCCCCGCATTGGTATCTGTCCGCCGCTTAGCACCCAGTTTTCAGACTCGACGATCGGCAATGTAGTCGGCTGGAACTGGAACTTTGGGGATGGATTTGGGTTCAGCATTCTGCAAAACCCCGGTAACGTATATCTTTCTCCGGGTTATTTTGACGTGCGGCTGGTCGCTACCCATGAGGATGGCTGCCGAGATACGGTGGTCAAAGACAGTTTCATCTTTGTCGCAGGTCCTAATGGTACCTTTACGATAGACCCACCCAATGCCTGTCTGGGCGATACCTTCTGTGTCACGGCTACGGTCACAGGGGCTACGGTGGCCATTTTTGACTTCCGGGATGGGGTAGTGGAGGTCATTACCGGACTTTCAGGTATTGTAGATACCGTAGAGACCTGCCATGTGTATCAGAATGCAGGCTCGTACTCACCGATCGTGGTACTCCAGGACTTGCAGGGGTGCGTATTTACCCTTACCATCGCGGATAGTACCAATGTATATGCGCCGCCGCAGGCCGTCATCGGCCCGCAGGATACTGTCGGGTGTACCGTGCTGAGTGTGCAGTTTCAAGACTTATCTATCCCCGGCGACTCTGCGATCAACTCGTGGATATGGTCGTTAGGTGACGGTGACTCAGCGTTTATCCCCAATCCCTTCAAAGAGTTCAGCGGAGACACGATCTACCAGATCAGCCTGATTGTCACGGACATCAATGGATGTACCGATACGACACAGACCAGCCTGACGGTATATGAGGGTACCATCGCAGGTTTTACGGCCTCTGATACCCTGGGATGTGCACCGCTGACAATCACCTTTTCAGATAACAGCACCAATTTGCCTCCTTCCGGCTGGAGCTGGGACTTTGGGGACGGCACGACGACTACCGGCGTAAGCAATCCGACGCATACCTATCAGAACGACGGTATCTACACCGTAACCCTGATCGTGGCAGATACCCTGGGCTGTACGGATACCCTGATCCGGCAGAACTATATCCGGCTCCGGCATCCGGAGGCCCGGATATACAGCAACAGTGCGATTGGCTGTAACCCTGTGACGATTACTTTTTATGCTGACAGCACGGTTACTGATACCACACTCTCTCAGTATGAGTGGTGTCTGACAGAGGTTAATACCGGCACCCAGGTCTGCTCGATCACCAGCGGGCGTCAGGACAGCCTGAACGTGACCTTCCCGATTGCGGGGCAGTTCAACATGACCGTGACCGTGACCGATGCGCTGGGCTGTACGGATATCTCCGATCCGGTAGCGGTCACCATCGTCAACCGCCAGATACCGGAGCCAGTCCAGCTGGTAAACGTCAGTGTCACAGGCAAAACCTCCGGGGAGATTCGCTGGAACCGCTACCCCGGTACAGACTTTGTCCAATACGCAGTGTACCGGCTGAACGGCCCGACACCGGGTATCGTAGGAACCATCACCATCCAGGATACGCTGCGCTTTGTGGAGAATAACCCTGCGCTGGACTTCGAAAACAACTCATACTGCTATGAAGTACTCGTGCAGAACTTCTGTCTGGAGTACTCGCGGGCAGATCAGACCGTAGATCACTGTACGATAGACCTGGAAACCACTCCGGGTATAGACCAGATCATCCTGAACTGGTCCCCCTACGTGGGTTTCCCTGTGGGACAGTATGAGATCTATCGGGCGAATACCTACAACCCCAATATCCCGCCGCTGCAGATAGGGGTACAGCCCGGCACCAGCCTGACGTTTATAGACCGGGAAACCTTCTGCCGGGATTCAATCTCTTACCGGATACTGGCCCAGGGATTTGGGGCGATCACCCAGCGTTCCTTCAGCGACCTGGATGCCAATGCGCCGATTCACCCGGCACCCGTACTGGCTGCTGATATGGAGGTGGCGACCCTCGTGGGAGATGACACCATCAGCACAGACAGCATCCTGGTCCGCTGGGGCGAATATACAGGCTATCGTCCGGCGGCATACATCCTGCAGAAGTCAGAGGATGGCCAAAACTGGAGTGTAATAGACACCTTTGGGCTGGCGATCCGTTCGTACCTTGATACCGATGTGGACGTGTATGCACGGAGTTATTATTACCGGGTATTTGCCCTGGATGAGTGTGGCGATCAGTCAGTCGAGGGCCTGGAGGGCCGTAGTATCCTCCTGCGGGTGCAGCTGAATGCTACCGGTCGTATCCCGCTGCTGACCTGGACTCCGTATGAGCGCTGGGGACTGGGGGTACGTAACTATCAGATCGAAATCTACAACGAAGCGACCGGACAATGGGAGGCCGTGGACATCACACCTTCCAGTGTGCGCCAGTACGGTGATGAGCGCAGCGACCTGAATCAGGCTACGTACTGCTACCGTATCCGGGCAGTAGAAGTCGGCGGCACCAATGCCGAGTCAGTTTCCAATGCGGAATGTGTGACATTTGGTCCGGCTATTTTTGCTCCGAATGCCTTCTCTCCCAACAACGATGGCCATAATGACCGGTTTAATGTCTATGTGCCCAATTCCCGGTTTGCAGAAATCACCATCTTCAACCGGTGGGGAGAGCAGATATACTACTCGCCTGATCCGCAAGAAGGCTGGGATGGCACCTACAAAGGCCAGGCCGTACAGGAAGGGGTGTATCTTTTTGTGGTGCGGGTGACCGGCGTGGATGGTCAGCCTTATGAGCGTTCTGGTACGATCACCCTGATCCGATAAGCGCTGACAAAAGTCTTAAAAGCCCGGTACCAACCGGGCTTTTTTTTATGATCCGGGGGGGCAACTTGTCCCCAAAAAAATCGTTTAGAGATATGTGATTACGCTAAAAAACTTGCGGAAATCTCAGAAAGCAGTATATTTGCATCCTGATTACACGGTGGCTATAGCTCAGTCGGTTAGAGCATCAGATTGTGGTTCTGAGGGTCGTGGGTTCGAATCCCATTAGCCACCCCAAGGCATCCTTACCTGGATGCCTTTATTTTTTTAGGGCAACGCCTATGGCTGATCCTGCGCAGATTCCCTACCTGCTCGAACTGCTTGATGATGAGAGCGCAGCGGTCCGCACCCAGGTGCTGACTGCCCTGAGAGGGTATGGCGATCAACTGGAGCGTATCGTAGTGCCATATGTGGCCCTGATCGAAGGTGTCCGGCGATCGTTATTGACGGAGATTATTCAATCGTCGCGGGAGACCCGGTTCAGGGACCGCTGGCCAGTCTGGCTGGAAATATCAGACCCGTATACAAGCCTGGAACATGCCCTGGAAAGCCTCTCATTGCTGGAAGCGGCCTGGGGCGCACCGACGGTGGGCGAGTTGCTGGATGAGCTGGCCGCCAAGTTCAGGCGTACCGTATCGGAGCCGTACTCAATCGAGCAGCTGAATTATTTTGTGTTTGTGACGGAGCGGTACCGGCCGCCTGCCCCTGACTATTATCACCCCAACAACAGCAACCTGACGGAGGTACTCCGCAGCCGCAGGGGGATCCAGATTTCGCTGTCCTGCCTGGTGATCCTGCTGGCATATCGCCTCGGCATCCTGATGGTCGGCTGCAACCTGCCGGGACATTTTTTGTATATGATGGGAAGCACCGGACAATGGCGTGTTTTTGACCCCTTTAACCTGGGGCTTTCTCTTCCCGACAATACCCGCAAGTACCTGGAAACACATCTGCAGCAGCATCACATTACCCTTGACAGCCTCCGGGCGGGCCCGAGGGAAATTATTCCCCGGGTATTACGCAACCTGATGACCGCCTGGGAGCGTACCGGCGATACGGTCCGGGCAGGGTATTATCAGACATTGCTGGAGGATCTGTTGTTGTTATACCAGCAAAAAGGAGGCTAAAACGGTCACCCAAACATCTGCCGGGCTTTGTGAATCGCCTCAACCATGAGGTCAATCTCTTCCAGGGTGTTGTAGAACGCAAACGAAGCCCGCATGGTGCCGGGTATCCCAAATCGCTCCATCAGGGGCTGGGTGCAGTGGTGGCCGGTACGGATAGCGATCCCCATACGGTCGAGGATGGTCCCCGCATCATAGGGATGTATATCGCCGATTAGGAAAGAAATAACACTGGCTTTGTGAGCCGCAGTACCGATGATACGCAGATCGGGTATGGAAGCCAGAACCTCTGTGCCATAGGCAAGAAGCTGGTTTTCGCGGTCGGCGATCTGGTCGTATCCGATCGTGTGAATATACTCGATGGCGGCCCCGAGGCCGATACCTGCGGCAATGTTGGGGGTGCCTGCTTCAAACTTAAAGGGCAGATCGTTCCAGGTGGTTTTTTCAAACCGGACGGTTTTGATCATGTCTCCCCCACCCATGTAGGGAGGCATGGCATCCAGCCATTTTTCTTTGCCGTACAGGATGCCGATACCCGTAGGACCAAACATCTTGTGGCCCGAGAATACCAGAAAATCACAATCAAGTGCCTGCACGTCCACAGCCTGATGGGGTACAGCCTGGGCTGCATCCAGCAGTACGGGGATATTCTGCGCATGGGCCAGCCGGATGATCTCTCCGGCAGGATTGACCGTGCCGAGGCTGTTGGAGATCCAGGTCAGGGCCACCAGACGGGTCCGCTCCGTGAGCAGGGCCGGGAGGGCCTCCATGTCCAGCTCACCGGCATCGGTGACAGGGATCACCCGCAGGTGTGCGCCGGTCATCTCACAGAGGAGTTGCCAGGGGACAATATTGGAGTGGTGCTCCATGCCGGAGATGAGAATCTCGTCACCGGCTTGTACAAATTTTCGCCCGAATGAACTGGCTACCAGGTTGATACCCTCTGTCGTGCCGTGGGTGAAAATCACCTCGTGCAGGTGGGGGGCATTGATCAGGGTCCGTACCAGGTGGCGGGTATGTTCGTACGCCTCCGTGGCCTGCTGGCTCAGGTAGTGTACCCCCCGGTGGATATTGCTGTTTTCCTGTGAATAATATGCCTGTATTCGCTCAATGACCACCTGCGGTTTTTGGGAGGTGGCAGCATTGTCAAAATAGACCAGGGGCTTACCATACACGGTCTGGTGCAGGGCCGGAAAATCCGCCCGGATGGTAGCAATATCTAACTGTGTTATGGATTGCATGGTATTCAGGTATTATAAGGCAAAACAGCCAAAACAGCATTCATGAAAAAGCATCATGGATCCGCTGCTCGATGTAAGCAACCAGCGGGTCGAGGGTAAGGGTACTCGCTACCTCCATCGCAAATGCATGGATCAGCATCATCCGAGCCTGGCGCTCAGGGATCCCTCTCGCACGCAGGTAATACAGGGCGTTTTCGTCAAGGCGGCCCGTAGCGGCGCCATGGCTGCACTTCACATCATCGGCATAAATTTCCAGCTGGGGCCGGGTATTAACTGTGCCGGTCTCGGAGAGCAGGATATTGCGGTTAGACTGGTAGGCATTGGTTTTCTGGGCGTCCTTGTGGACATGGATCCGTCCCGTAAAAACGCTGGTAGCCTGGTCTGCAATAATACCTTTGTACAACTCATTGCTGAGACAGTGGGGGGCGATATGCTGGACCTGGGTGTAGTTGTCCACCATCTGGGTATTACGGAGCAGGTATCCGCCGTAGAGATTGCCTTCTGCCTGAGGGGCAGTCAGCAGGAATGAGAGGTTGTTGCGCACGAGTTGCCCCCCGAGGGTGAAGGTAAAAACCGAACAACGGCTTTTGCCAGCGAGAGATACCACGGTGGTATCTATCCGGGTGGCCTGAGCTGACTCGTCCTGGAGTTTGATCAGGTCTACTTCAGCCCCTTCGCCTATCCAGAGTTCTGTGACATGATTGGCGAATGATGGATGGCTGTTTGTGCTGTGGGCTGCATCCAAAAGGGTAACACGGGCCCCTGCGCCGATGATCAGAAGGTTGCGGTGCTGGCTTAGCAGCGGAGTCTCACCCGGCTGGCTGAGGTGGAGGATGTGTATGGGTGCAGCAAGTGCTTGATTATCAGGCACATAGACACATACACCCGCCTGAGCCCAGGCTGTATTCAGGGCTGCAAATATATCCTGGTGACCGACCAGATCACCCATTTGGGCCAGGCATGCGGCCGGTGCCGCTGCGAGCGGGCAGATCGTGGCCAGGCCTGCATTTCGGGACAGGTCTGAATCCGACGGGCTAAAGACGCCGTTGATAAATACCAGCCGGTCAGCTTCCAGGCCCGGAATATGTCCGGGTACAGGGTCCATCCCCTGAGCAGGCTGCTGCCGGAAGTCCTGTTTGAGCAGGTGGCGTATGTCTGTATATTTCCAGGCTTCCCACTTGCGGGTGGGAAAAGCCAGGGTTTCAAGCGCTTGCCGGGCAGCTTCCCGGGCCGGTGTGGCTGGTGCCTCCTGCCGGAAACGATCTGTCCAGGTCTGTAAGGCGGTATCCTGGGTCAAAACCGGTGTATCCATTGTTTGGAAAAAAAATGAAGCAGCATTGGGTAGCAAATCAATCCATCATCGGGGCAGCGATCAGGCAAGCGACTCTTCCTTGATCCAGTCGTAGCCTTTTTCTTCGAGTTCAAGGGCCAGCTCTTTACCACCGGAGCGTACGATACGGCCCTGGTAGAGGACATGGACAAAATCAGGCACGATATGGTCCAGCAGGCGCTGGTAGTGCGTGATGACGAGGAAAGACCGCTCCGGGGTACGAAGTTTATTGACGGCCTCAGATACGATGCGCAGGGCATCAATGTCCAGTCCCGAGTCTGTCTCATCGAGGATACAGAAAGTCGGTTCCAGGAGCGCCAATTGGAAGATTTCGTTGCGCTTTTTTTCACCGCCCGAAAAACCCTCATTCACCGCACGTTTGGTGAGGTTGGCGTCCAGCTCGACGATGGCCTTGGTTTCGTTCATGCGCTTCAGGAACTCACCGGCGCTCAGGACGGATTGCCCGCGGTATTCCCGTACAGCGTTGACGGCAGTGCGGAGGAAATTGGTCATGGACACCCCCGGAATCTCAACCGGATACTGAAAGGCCAGAAACAACCCCTCACCGGCGCGCACCTCCGGGTCCATGTCGAGGAGGTCTTTGCCGTGAAAGGTGACCTGTCCGTCGGTGATCTCATAGTCTTCTTTACCGGCCAGGATCGAAGCCAGGGTGGACTTGCCGGCGCCATTGGGGCCCATGATGGCGTGTACTTCGCCCGGACCGATCTCAAGGTTCAGGCCCCGGAGGATTTGTTTGCCTTCGACAGAGGCGTGGAGGTTGGATATGTGGAGCATAGAGTTCATTCAAAAATAATTTCGTTGCCTTCCAGGAGTTGTACCTGATAGCGATCTTCAAACAAGGCCACTTGCTCCTGACTTTTGGAGCGTTGGGCAGGATAGTTATTTTCAGCTGCCATCGCTACGACGGCGCGTTGTTTCATGCTGGGCAGTGACATCCGATCCCGGAAATACATGATTGTGTCCGAGAGTTGATCATAGGCTTCATCCCGGGCGTGGCGTCTTTTTTTGGTGCTGACATCTTTGATTTCCACCCAATAGAAGGTGTCACTGCTCCAGACACTGCAATCACATCTGCGGGTTCCTTTTGAGCTGCCATCCTGAAGCAGGCATTTATCAATTTTCAGCACAAAAACAGGATCCTGCCGGGTATTGGTAACCGTAAGCATTCCGCCCTCTTCCAAGATAGAAACCGGACTCGTTAAGCTCAGGTCACTTATCCCGAAGGAGGTTGTGCGGCTTTCGATGCAGTTGTCAGCCTTCAATGGCGGAAATACACCTTGCAGGGACTCAATCATACCGAGGCCCTCCTTTCCTTGCGTCTGATCGCCATAATGGCATCAAACTCATCACCGATTTCATCAGAGGCATCGTCCAGTTCATTGCCGCCGATCAGCCCGGACTCTCCGATGATGGACTTGATTTGTCCCGTATTGTCTTCCCCATCAATAGTCCCTCCCACATAATACGCGCCTACCCGGGCAGGATCCAGCCAGCATGCTTCGGGTATGATGGCGGATACGGCTTCACGGTTGCCGGGTTCGTTACCTGTTTTGTAAGCTACTATCAGGCTATTTAGGCTAGTCAACACATAAGGGCTATGAGTGGTAATGATGAATTGGTTACCTAAAACTGCATTATAAGTAAGAGCAATAACCTCTAACAGTTGCTTTTGTGCAATAGGGTAAAGGTGTGATTCAGGTTCTTCAATAATTACATCTCTTTTTGTAGAGCTTTCTAATAAATCAATCATTTCCAGAATAATACTTATGGACTCTTGTTGTCCTGAAGAAGCGTGGCCGATTGGTATATAAGTGTCTGAGTTAACATACAATAATTCATTTCCAGAGTCGTCAACTGTGTATTTTTTTGCATTTAAAATACGAACAATCCGCTCTTGAAATGCTAAAGCTATTGACTCATTACTTACTTGTAAAATATTTTCCTTTTTTGCATCATAAAATTTAGATATGAGGATATCTCTTCTTTCAGCATAAGTATTCATCATCCAATCAAAGTAGTTGAAAGAGTTTTTTTCATAGGTGCTTAAGAGTGATGTTGCACCAAAAACTCTACTTCTTATTACTGGATTAAAAGTAGTTAGTAGTGTTCGTCCAGATGGTATATACGATATATTAAAATTTTTTGCTATCGAATTAATAGTAGGTTGAATTAATCTTGATAGAAGTGGTTCATCTTTTAAAAAATTTCGGAAAATTTTTATTAGCTCTCTAAGCCATCTTGATGTTCTTTTATTGTTTTGAATTAGTTGTAATTCGGAAAATTTTCCAAAAAATTCTTCACTGTTTTGAATGCTTATGATTCCGGATTTATTAATATGTATTGAAAGTGAAAGATCATTATTATATAAATATTTAATTGATCCTATTTTTTCAGTTGCATTAATTGAAGGAAATATATTTACTAACTTTTTAATCAAAGAACTTACAAATTGATCATGTAGATTCGAGATGCTTTGATCTGAATATAAAATACTTGGAACTATCGTAATAATTAACTCATCAAAAACTGTCTTAAAAAACCACACCAGCTTCGCAATCGTACTCTTCCCACTTGCTTGCGGCCCGATAAACACCATAAAATCCTTGATCTCCAGATCAATATCTGTGAGCGGTCCAAAGTTCTTTACGATCAGCTTTTGCATATTTCAGGAATAAGGCTTCTGCTCTGTGTGACTCCGTGTTTCAGGTCTTCATGTGTCCGCTTACCCGACACTCCCTTCGAGGCTGATGCTGAGGAGTTTCTGGGCTTCTACGGCAAACTCCATCGGGAGTTGGTTGAGGACCTCGCGGGCGTAGCCGTTGACGATGAGGCTGACGGCCTTCTCGGTGTCTATGCCGCGCTGGTTGCAGTAGAAGATCTGATCCTCGCCGATCTTGGAGGTGGTGGCTTCATGCTCCACGGTCCCGGTGGGGTTGGAGACCTCGATATAGGGGAAAGTATGGGCCCCGCACTGGTCACCGATCAGGAGGGAGTCACACTGGGAGAAGTTGCGGGCATTGGTGGCGCCTTTGGTGATTTTGACCTGGCCCCGGTAGCTGTTGTTGCTGACTCCGGCTGAGATCCCCTTGGAGATGATCAGGCTGCGGGTGTTTTTGCCGATATGGATCATCTTGGTACCCGTATCTGCCTGCTGGTGGCCGTTGGTGACGGCTACGGAATAAAACTCTCCCTCGGAGTGGTCGCCCTGGAGGATGACGCTGGGGTATTTCCAGGTAATGGCAGAGCCAGTCTCGACCTGTGTCCAGGAAATTTTGGACTTGTAGCCCTTGCAGATCCCACGTTTGGTGACAAAGTTATAGATACCTCCGGCACCGGTCTCGGGGTCGCCGGGATACCAGTTCTGGACGGTAGAGTACTTGATCTCGGCCTGGTCGTGGGCTACCAGCTCGACCACAGCAGCATGGAGCTGGTTTTCGTCGCGTTTGGGGGCGGTACAACCTTCAAGATAACTCACATAACTGCCTTCGTCGGCGATGATGAGGGTCCGCTCAAACTGGCCGGTGTTCTGCTCATTGATCCGGAAGTAGGTGGAGAGCTCCATCGGGCAGCGCACCCCCTTGGGGATATATACAAAGGAGCCGTCAGTAAACACCGCAGCATTCAGGGCGGCGTAGTAGTTGTCAGTATGCGGGACGACAGATCCCATATAGGCGCGGACCAGCTCAGGGTGGTCATGAACCGCCTCACTGAAAGAGCAGAAGACGATCCCCAGCTCAGCGAGTTTTTCTTTATAAGTGGTTTTGACGGAGACAGAGTCCATGACCACATCCACAGCGACCCCTGCGAGTATTTTTTGCTCCTGGAGGGAGATACCCAGTTTGTCAAAGGTCTTGAGCAGCTCCGGATCTACCTCGTCGAGGCTGCTGAGACTGGGTCGTTGTTTGGGTGCGGCGTAATAGTAGATTTGCTGGAAGTCAATGGCAGGGTAGTGGATATGCGCCCAGGCTGGTTCTTCCATCCGGAGCCAATGGCGATAGGCCTTAAGCCGGTATTCGAGCATCCATTCTGGCTCCTGTTTTTTGGCAGAAATCAGGCGAATGATGTCCTCATTCAGGCCCATAGGTGCTTTGTCAGACTCAATGTCCGTGACGAAGCCATACTTATAGGACTGTCCGGTTACCTCCTGGATGATGCGCTCACTCTCAGAAAGTTCAGGCACAGAGGTAGGAGAATAATCAGCCATTGGTTATGTTTAATTAGACTTATTCTATATGTTAAAACTAAAATAAACGCGCTTTTGTTTAGCGCGTGGCAGGCTTTCTGAGGAAAAACGCACCCCCCAGATACTTGCGCAGCAAATATAGCAGGTTTTTAGGAATACCTAATCTTAGGTAGATACAGTGCTAAAAAAAACCAGCTACCTGGGGAGGTAGCCGGCCAAAACGTCTCAAAAGCTTTATAACGAGAGAACGATGAGACAAACATGAAGGTACCATCTCCCACGCAGGCATGCTGTGGGCTTGAGGGTGAAGCCGTATATACTATCTGGGAGTATATAAGGAGAGACGCAGGAGTGGTGAAATAGGTTGCAGAGCAGCAGAAAAAAATTGTACTTGAGGTCGTGCGGGTATCAAGGCACAAGACGGGTCATGAAGTTGTTTGCAGCAGGGTTGTCCCGGGGTACAGAGGGGTGTCGGGGTGCAGGATTGAGCCGGAATATCCCAGATGCCTGCCAGGGGCGTAATCGGCACCTGATAGGGCTGGCTTGTCAGGCATGGAAGCGGACACCAGCAACCAATCATAACGAGCAGGGGGATAAGCTTTTTCTCCATGTTTTTTCATACGGCAGGGTGGGCAGCAGGTTGGGGAAAAACAGGTCTGGCAGGTGTGTCTTCGACCAATACGGCCTATCGCTCTGCCAATCATCAGGTCGTATCCCTGACTCTTTCGTAAGATGCAGTCCTGATCAGAGATTGATTTTTTGCAGCTGTTGATCCACGCTATGACTCATCTGAATACCGCACCAGAAATCCATCCCGCCGGAACCTCCGCTCCGCGCTCACCTGAGGTACCCCGTGCCGTCTGGGGGCGCTGGTTGTATATCGGCGCACACGTTTTGTTCTGGAGTTTTGCTTTTGTGGTGATGTGCCCGCATATCGGGCAGGGGCTGTTTGTGATCTCCAGCTTTCTGACGGAGTACTACCTGATGTGGTACTTTATCTATGGGTTTGTGCTCAATATGATGCTGGTGTATGGGTATGCGCATATAGGCCAGCCCTGGATCCTGCGACAAAACAAACCCAGGATTTCGGCCTATGTTAACATTGGGTTTCTGCTGGCTTTTACGCTGGCAGAGAGCCTGCTGGATATGCTGTATGTCGGCTGGGCCTGCGAAGTGGGTGGATGTGAGGAGGCGATGGATACGAGCCTGCTGCACTGGCTCCGGGGCAATGTGGTGATGAACTTCGTTTTTTTGCTGGCTGCCAATCTCTACGGGTTTACCTATGTCTGGATCAAGGACCAGCAGACCCGCCGGGAGCTGGAGCGCGAAAAACTCCAGGCAGAACTTTCGGCCCTAAAACACCAGATTAATCCGCATTTTTTGTTTAATACCCTCAACGGCCTCTACGGACTGGCCCTGCGCAATGCAGATGAGGAGACGGCAGACGGGATCGCCAAACTCTCTCACATGATGCGGTACATGCTCTATGAGTCAAACGACGAACTGACCTCCCTCACCCAGGAGATTGAATACCTGAAAAATTATATTGACCTCCAGCGGCTGCGCTTACCCACAACCGTACAGGTAGAGATGAACGTCACAGGGACCGTGGAGGGCAAAAAAATAGCCCCCCTGATCCTGATGCCTTTTGTGGAGAATGCCTTTAAGCACGGAGTCAGCCTGGCAAAACCTTCCTATATCCGCATCGGGCTTGAGGCAACAGACATTGGGCTTTCCCTTCAGGTCGAAAATCCATTGTTTGCCGGTCCTCCTCCCAGTCCTCTGATGCCGGGCGGGATAGGCCTGCCCAATGTCCGGCAGCGCCTGGAGCTTCTGTATCCCGGTGCTCATAACCTGGATATAACCGCCGCTAATGGTTTGTATATCACCTCCTTAACCTTAAAGCTATGAAAATACGTGCCATTGCCATAGACGACGAACCCCTCGGCCTGGAGGTCATCCGGCATTTTGCGCCTAAAATTCCCTTTCTGGACCTGGTAGCGACCTTCCAAAATCCCCTTGAAGGGGTACAATACCTGGGGCAGGAACCTGTGGAGTTGATTTTTCTTGATATACAGATGCCTGACCTGACAGGTATCCAACTGCTGAAAACCATCTCGGTGCAGCCTGTTATTATTTTCACCACAGCGTATCCGCAGTATGCCGTGGACAGCTACGAGCTTAGCGCCGTGGATTATCTTCTGAAGCCATTTTTGTTTGAGCGCTTTCTGAAGGCCGTGAATAAGGCCCAGGCACAACTCATCGCCCAGGGGCGGCTGGAGGATACGGGCATACCGGAGACCGGCGGACAAAAAGACTATATGTTTGTCAAGTCTGATACCCGGTACTTCAGGGTCAACTACAGTGACATCCTTTTTATTGAAGGCATGCGTGACTATATCGCCGTGCACACCCCGCGCCAGCGAATCCTGACCCTGATGAGCATGACGGATATGCTGAAAAAACTCCCCGCCGGAGATTTTATGCGGGTACACAAGTCGTACATAGCCGGGATCAAACATGTGACCCTGATCCAGAACAACCGTATCCTGATCGGGGAGCGTGAAATCCCGATCAGCAATACCTATCGGGAAGATATTCAGCGGTTTATTGAAGATCAGAGCCGCTGAGCCTGGCCTTATATATGACAAACCCCCTCCGCAGTGGATACGAAGGGGGTTTTGAAGTAAAAACGGGGTTATCAGCCCCGGCCAGGCGTATAAGGAGCCTGATATTGGCTGAGGTCCTGCTCCAGTTGCCGCAGGTCCCGCACGAGCGCTTCCAGGGCTGTCTGTACCATGCCGAAGTCTTCACGGGCGATCCGCACGGCCTCCCGTTGAGTGGTCGTGGGGGCGGAGGTAGAGCCCCAGAGTCCATAGACCGCCGTTTCGATCCGGTCCACGATCCCCGGCGGTACCGGAAACTCCCGGCGGGCCAGGCTGGCATCTCCATTGAGCTGGCGGCTGATCTCAGCCAGGCGCAGCTCCAGGCCGCGGATGGTATTCAGCAGGCTGATCGGGGCATCAGGAGTCGCATACACAGCAGCTTTGGCGTGTTTGACTTTGTTGGTGAGTTCGCCGAGGAGGGTGGTCGCACCCAGGATACGGCGGCGCAGTTCACTCAGCTCAATCAGGAAAGCTTCGCGGGCAGCGACGTCTGTGGCCGGCAAGGTTGTGTTTTGGAGTGATTTTACCTCAAAGGCCTGCGGCGCTACCAGTTCTGTGGTTTGCCCGTTGACGACTTGTGAAAGAGAGACATAATAGGTGCCCGGCAAGGCCAGGTAGCCCGTCTCAGGATCAGAAAAAGGATCATCAGAGTCCTGATTTCGCAGCGAAACGGGGGCTGTCGAGGGGTACCTGAAATTCCACGTGATCCGCTGGGTACCAGCATTAGCGCCGGTTTTGATCCGGGTGACTACCGACTTGTTTTTGTCAAGGATGGTCACGAGGAGATACGGAGCCTCTTCGAGGTCCTCCTGCCGGATCTGATCTGCCGTAGGATAGGTGATGGATTGTTTGGCTTCCAGGGCCTTTTTTTCTGCTTCCTGCCGGAGCTGTTTGCTGGTTTTGAGGCCTTCTTTCAGGTACAGGGTGAAGACAGCACCTACTGCCGGGTTTTCGCCCAGGTAAAAGGACTCACCGAGGAAAGACTTGCCCCGCAGGCCCTGGGGCCGGGAGGGGATGTAGAGCAGGGCCTCAGACACCGGGAAGATATGGGCAGGTTTGTCCAGCAGTTCGCGGCTCAGGCTGCGGAGCGGGCTATAGTCGTCCAGCACATAAAAACCCCGTCCAAAGGTAGCCAATACCAGGTCGTTTTCCGCTGGATGGATTTCCATGTCGCGTACGGCGATCGTCGGCAGTCCGCCTTTGAGCTGGGTCCATTTCTGGCCTCCGTCCAGGGTCACGTATACCCCAAACTCGGTTCCGGCAAACAGCAGCGAGGGCAACTTGGGATCCTCTGCGATACAATATACCGATCCGCGGGCGGGCAGGTTGCCGGTAATGGATGTCCAGGTGACACCCTTGTCCGTGCTCTTGAGGAGGTAGGGTTTGAAGTCTCCGTTTTTGTGGTTGTTAAAGGCGGCATATACCGTCTGGGCTTCATGGCGGGAGGCCAGCAGCATGTTGACATAGGTGCGCTCCGGCACGCCGGGAAAAGACTCCAGCTTGCGCCAGGCACCGCCGTCATTGTCAGAGACTTGTACCAGACCGTCATCCGTCCCTACGTACAGCAGCCCTGGCTGGACCGGAGACTCAGACAAGGCAGTGGTATTGCCATAGATAGAGGTGGACTGGTTTTTGGCGACAGCGTCCATACTCCATACCCGTCCCATGACCGGGAGGGCATTGCGGTCGAGCTGCCGGGTCAGGTCCGGTGAGATCACTTGCCAGGTATTGCCCCGGTCATCGCTGCGGAAAAGCTTGTTGGCGCCAAAGTAGATACGCTGCGGCGAATGCGGGCTGATGAGCAGGGGGGCATCCCAGTTCCAGCGATAGGCATCTTCCCCTTTGCCGGGCTGCGGCTGGATAAAAATGCTCTCTCCGCTTTTGCGGTCAAACCGCACCAGATAGCCATACTGGGCCTGTGCATACACAATGTCAGGATTGACGGGGTCCACCTGCGACTCAAATCCATCCCCGCCGTTGGTTACAAACCAGTCCTCATTGGTGATGCCGCTGATATGGGTGGTGCGGGAGGGCCCTCCCAGGCTGAAGTTGTCCTGCGTACCGCCATATACATAATAAAAAGGCTCAGAGCGGTCCAGGGCTACCTTATAAAACTGTGTGATAGGCAGATTGGGTTTGTAGTTCCAGGTTTTGGCGCGGTCCCAGGTCTCATAGATGCCCCCGTCACAACCGACCAGGTAGTGGTCCGGGTGCTGCGGATCTATCCACATGGCATGATTGTCCACATGTTTGGATTTTTCGCCGAGGTTGCGGAAGGTCGTGCCCCCGTCATCCGACACCTTGAGGTAGGTGTCCATCAGGTAGATTCTGTCTATCTGATGTGGGTCTGCCACAAGCTCCTGATAATAATTGCCGGAGGTGTAGGTGCCACTCCGTTTCTGCCAGGATGCGCCCTGATCAGCCGAGCGATACAAACCACCATTTTCAGAAGCCTCGATGACAGCGTAGACGATGTCAGGATTGATGGGGGAGATCGCGAGTCCGATGCGGCCCAGGTCACCTGAGGGCAGGCCACTCATAGATTTTTCCCAGGTTTCGCCGCCGTCCGTGGACTTGTACATAGCTGTTTCAGGCCCGCCGCTGATGAGGGTCCATACATGCCTGCGGCGCTGCCAGGATGAGGCGTACATGATGTCAGGATTGCGCGGGTCACAGATGACCTCATTGACCCCGGTATTTTCACTGATGTCGAGGACTTTACGCCAGGTTTTGCCCCCGTCCTGGGTTTTGTACAGGCCCCGGTCTCCGCCCGGCGCCCAGAGCGGTCCCTGTGCTGCCACGAAGACTACCTGCGAATTGCGGGGATGTACGAGGATTTTGCCGATATGCTCGGACTGCTTCAGCCCCATATTTTTCCAGGTTTTGCCGCCATCGGTTGATTTATAGACACCATCACCGTACGCGACAGAGCGCTGGGCATTGTTTTCGCCGGTGCCTACCCAGATGACGCTGGAATTTTGGGGATCCATTGCCAGGCATCCGATGGAGTAAGATCCCTCCCCGTCAAACACCGGCTCATAGGTAGTACCCGCATTGACCGTTTTCCAGACGCCGCCAGAGGCTGCTGCGACAAAATATTCAGCGGGTTTTAGCGGATTGACCGCAAAATCAATCACCCGGCCGGAGGTAAGGGCCGGACCTATGCTCCGGAACTTCAGGGCTCCCAGTACCGGGCCGCTGAGGAGTTCTTTTTCAGGTGTTGGTGCAGGGTCGGCCGTCGGGTTTTTTTTGGGAGCGGCGGGCTTCTGCGCCAGGGCAGGGGTAGCCAGCATCAGCCCGATTACCCATAAAAAGTAGTATTTGTTCATACGTCAGATTGGGGTTGAGGAAATGTTATTCTGTCAAAAATAACAGGAACAGGCTGAGATTGTAGCGATCTTATTAAATTGATACAAAAAAATCCACCATTACCCGGTATAAAACGGCCATTGGGTCAGTTGGCATGGCTACTGATCCTGCACGGAAAAAACGAATCCAAACGCCGGATAAATCCGGTAACTTTTCCTAATTTGCGCCGGTTTAGCCTTCAGAGGCGTTCTGACATTCTATTTTTCATCAGATTATCCTGGATACATGGCACAGGCATACGATGTAATCGTGATCGGTAGCGGCCCCGGCGGATATGTGGCAGCCATCCGCGCTGCTCAGCTCGGGATGAAGACAGCAGTCGTGGAAAAAGAATCTCTTGGTGGTGTGTGTCTGAACTGGGGATGTATCCCGACCAAGGCCCTGCTCAAGAGTGCGGAGGTCATGGAGTACCTGCACCACGCAGAGGAGTACGGTCTGCATGCGGAGGGCGTTTCCCATGATTTTGGGGCGGTCGTCAAGCGCAGCCGCAATACCGCAGACACCATGAGCAAAGGGGTGAATTTCCTCCTGCGCAAAAACAAGGTGGATACCCTCATGGGCCACGGCAAACTTACCCCCGATAAAAAAGTGGCCGTGACAGATGCTGAGGGCAAAACGACTTCCTACGAAGCCAAACATATCATCCTCGCCACAGGCTCCCGCGCCCGCAGTGTGCCTGCCATGCCGATTGACGATCACAAGATCATCGGATACCGCAAGGCGATGGTGCTGGAAAAACAACCTGCCCGTATGATCGTGGCCGGTTCTGGTGCCATTGGGATGGAATTTGCCTACTTCTACCACGCGATGGGCACTGAGGTCACGGTAGTGGAGTTTCTGGACCGGATCCTCCCCCGCGAAGACGAAGAGGTATCCACGATGATGAACCGTATCTACAGCAAAAAAGGCATCAACATCATGACCAAGGCCGAAGTCACCCATGTGGATACGGCAGGTGAGGGCGTGGTCGTGACAGTCAAAACCAAAGACGGTGAACAGAAGCTGGAGGCGGATATCCTCCTCTCCGCTGTCGGGATCGTGTCCAACATCGAGGAGCTGGGTCTCGGCAACCTCAATGTCAAAGTTGAGCAGGGTAAGGTCGTGACCGATGCTTTCGGGCGGACCAATGTTCCGGGTATCTACGCCATCGGTGATATCACACCCGGCCCGGCCCTGGCGCATATGGCCTCACACGAGGGCATCCTTTGTGTGGAGCATATCGCGGGTCTGCATGTGGAGGCGATAGACTACAACAATATTCCGAGCTGTACCTACTGCCAGCCTGAGGTGGCCTCTGTCGGATACACCGAGGCGCAGGCCCGCGAGCAGGGATACGAGCTCAAGATCGGCAAGTTTCCATTTAGCGCATCTGGCAAAGCCACGGCTGCCGGCAAGCGGGATGGATTTGTCAAGCTGATTTTTGATGCTAAATACGGCGAACTCCTCGGAGCTCACATGATCGGTGCCGGGGTGACAGACATGATCGCCGAGATTGTGATGGCCCGCAAGCTGGAGACCACCGGCCATGAGATCATCCGGGCGGTACACCCGCACCCGACCTTCTCAGAGGCGGTGATGGAAGCCGCTGCGGCAGCCTATGGAGAAGTAATCCACCTTTGAGGGGAATATACGTGACCGAATCCCCGCCCGGACCATGGGCGGGGATTCTTATATCCGCCTGGATGGATTTGGATCAATTTGAGCCCTGTGGGAGGGTGAATCCGGAATTGTTTGTAACTTGATCATCAGGCCGTGTGCCAGCTTCTATTGGGCAAGCATTATATATATGAAGGCAATTGTACGATTGATCGGACTGGTGAGCTGGGCCGTCTTGAGCCTGGGATCAGCAGCATTTGCACAGTGTATCGGGACTTTTCCCTATGTGCAGGACTTTGAAAACAGTGCAGGTGGCTGGACTGCCGGCACCGTTACCCCTAACGGCCTCGGCCCCAGCTCCTGGGTATGGGCCAATCCCGTCAACAAACCCGTCATCAACTCAGCCGCTTCTGGTACCAAATGTTGGTTTACCGGCAATAATGGCAACCTTTTCCCTCCGCTGGAACCCTGGTCCTATGTCCCCAACGAGTTTTCGGGGGTGACCAGTCCCTGTTTTGACTTCTCCAGCCTGCTTAATCCCGGTATTAAGGTAAAAATCTGGTGGGAATGCCAGTTCAGCCTGGATGGCGTGGTGCTGCTTTCCTCCAAAGACAATGGCGTGACCTGGCAGCGGGTCGGCGGTTACCTGGATCCCATCTACTGGTACAATGACAATACCATCAACGGAGGGGTGAATGGCGGACCCGGTGGACAACAGATCGGCTGGACCGGCACGGTCTCTGATGGTGCCGGGAGTGCAGGATGGGTTGGAGCCCAGCATGCCCTGACCGGCCTGGCGGGAGAGCCCAATGTCAAACTCCGGTTTGCCTTCTCCTCAGATGCATCTTCCGGCGCAGTGAGCCTTGCGGATGGATTTGCGTTTGACGATGTGACCATTGCTGATATGCCCTACGTAGAGCTGGGGCCTGATACGGTCATCTGTTTTGCTGACACGGTATTCCTCGATGCATGTGCCCCCTCAGCGATTGAATATCAATGGAATACCAGCCCGATTGACACCTTCTGCAACCGGATCGCCGTCAGCTCCGGCCAGTACGTGGTCACCGTGACCGACACACTGGGATTTATCTTCAAGGATACCTTCAACCTGGTCGTGTCGCCTACTTTTATCAACCTCCCCAATGCTGCCCTGATCTGCCCCGGGGATACCCTCAGCCTGGATGCCGGTAATGCCGGTTCCAACTATCTGTGGTTGCCCGGCGGACAGACTACCCAAACAATAGACGTCTCCGCGACAGATGTGTATCAGGTGATTATTTCGGATAATTTCGGATGTCAGGAGACAGACTCGATCAGTGTCGCCGTGGACGTGGTGCCAGTGGTGGACCTGGGGCCTGACTCGACGATATGTGCCGGACAGTCGCTGGTACTGGATGCAGGCAGCGGAAACCCGGGTATTACTTACGCATGGACGCCGACATCGGCCCAGACCCAGACGGTATTTGTCTCAGCCCCAGGCGAGTACAAAGTGGTCGTGACCACGGCAGCCGGGTGTGTGACCGGTGACTCAGTGAATATTGATGTGGCCCTGGCGCCCGTCGTCAACCTCGGCCCTAACCGCATCGAGTGTGGTACCTTCCAGCTGGATGCCAATAACCCCGGCGCTACCTACCTCTGGAGCACAGGGGCTACGACCCAGACCATTTCTTCCAGTACGGGAGGAACCTATTGGGTGGCTGTGACCAACAGTGTAGGGTGTGTGAACCGTGATACGGTAGTCATTACTTCCGGTCAGGCACCCGTCGTCAACCTGGGGGTCAACAACATCCTCTGTGGCGGCGCTCCCGTCACCCTCACAGCCGGTACCCTCATCGGACAGACCTATCTCTGGTCTACGGCGCAGACGACCCCCGCCATCAGTGTCAACATCCCCGGCACCTATATTGTATCCGTCACAGGGGCCAATGGGTGTGTCACCCGCGACACGGCAGTGGTGACCCTGTCCACCCTCTCCGTCAACCTGGGACCCAACCGGACCCTGTGCCAGGGCGACCAACTGGTGCTGAACGCAGGCAACAATGCCTCCGCTTACCAGTGGTCCACGGGCTCTCAGGCTTCTTCCATCACCGTTTCCTCCGGCGGCACCTACATTGTCACGGTCTCAGACCTGGGCGGTTGCCAGCTCCGGGATACGGTCGTGGTCACCATGAAGCCAGATTTTGTCGCCAATTTCACCACGACTCCTGCGGTCCTCTACAGCCCGGTTCAGTTTACCAATCAAAGCAATGCACCTACCACCTCGTGGAACTGGACATTTGGGGACGGGACCTCATCCACCCTCCAGAACCCCGTCCATACCTACCAGGCACTGGGAGCGTTCACCGTTTGTATGACCGCCTCAGACGGTATCTGCACCAACACCATCTGCCGGGAACTGGTGGTGAATATCTTCCAGGGAATCGGCGATGAACTGGCCCAAAGCCTGGAGATATACCCTAATCCGGCTCAGGATCAGGTACATATCACCTTTGACTTGCAGGCACCTGCGGACGTAAACCTTACCCTGACCGATCTCGCAGGCCGCGCCGTACGCACCCTCACACCGGGACGTGTATCGGCCTGGGAGGGCACCCTGGAGCGGGGTGATCTGGCACCCGGGTTGTATTTGTTGAAGGTCTCAGCAGATGATGCAGTGATTTTCCGGAAAATTTGGCTACAGTAAGCCAATCTTAATACTATATTTGCGCGCTGCCAGAGGTTCTGGCAGCGCGTTTTTGTATGCAGGCCGAGTTGCCCTCCCCCCGCAACGCCGAACGGTATGAAAAACGAAGTGCATGTATTTGCCCCGGCCAGTGTGGCCAATGTGGCTTGCGGATTTGACACCCTCGGATTTGCTATTCAGCGTCCGGGTGATGATGTCGTGGTGCGGTTTTCGTCCAAGCCCGGGCTTACGATCAGCACCATCACCGGAGACGGAGGTAAGCTGACCCGTGATCCTGACCTCAATACTGCCGGGGTGGCCGCCAAGGCCCTGATGGCACACCTGGATGTGGTGCAGGGGATCGAGATGGAAATCCACAAGGGAATCCCTGCCGGGAGTGGGCTGGGTTCCAGTGCATGCAGTGCTGTCGCAGGCGCGCTGGCTGTCAATGAACTCCTCGGCAGACCCCTCTCCAAAAAAGAACTGCTTCAGTTTGCCGTCAAAGGCGAAGCCATTGCCAGCGGGGGGGCTATCCACGCAGACAATGTCGCTCCCTGCCTTCTGGGTGGTCTGGTCCTCGTCCGCAGCAACCGTGAGCTGGATACCGTGAGTATTCCGGTGCCTGACGGGCTGTATGCTGCGGTCGTCCTGCCCGAGCTGGAGATCCTGACGGCACAGGCACGGAGTATTCTCCGGAAGGAAATCCCCATGTCCGATGCGGTCACCCAGTGGGGCAACCTCGGCGGGATGATTGCCGGTATGATGAAAGCCGATTTTGGGCTGATCAGCCGGTCCCTGCACGATGTCATCGCGGAGCCCTACCGCTCCAGCCTGATTCCCGGATTTTATGAGGTCAAACAGGCCGCGCTCAACGCAGGCGCTCTGGGGTGCAGCATCTCAGGGGCTGGTCCGGCTGTATTTGCCCTCTGCAACGGGGACGAGACCGCCTTCAGGGTCGGAATCGCCATGCAGCAGGCCTTCCGCGACAGCGGCATCGGAGCCGAGCGTTATATCTCTCCCATCAATACCCACGGGGCCCAGCGCATCAAATAATCATGGACCTGTACAGTACGCAAAATCCAGCCTTGCGGGCCCACCTGCAGGAGGCTGTCATGCAGGGCCTGGCCCCTGACAACGGACTTTATATGCCCGTCCGGATTCCGGTATTGCCCGAGACCTTTTGGGCACAGGCGCGTGAGATGGCGTTTCCGGCCCTGGCCTTTGAGGTGACCCGTACGCTGCTGGATGGGGCCATTCCGGATGAGGATTTGGAAAAAATTGTTTATCAGGCTTTTAGCTTTGATGCCCCTGTCGTAACCCTTCACAAGCGACATCATATCCTGGAGCTGTTTCACGGCCCGACGCTCGCCTTCAAAGATTTTGGGGCCCGGTTTATGGCCGGGCTGATGGCCTGGTACAACCGGGGCCAGGACCGGGAGCTGGTGATTCTGGTGGCCACCTCCGGTGACACCGGCGGAGCCGTCGCGGCGGGTTTTCTGCATACACCCGGCATCCGGGTAGTGATCCTGTATCCACAGGGCAAAGTCAGTGGCTTACAGGAAAAACAACTCACGGCCCTGGGCGGCAATATCACAGCCCTGGAAGTCGCGGGCACCTTTGATGATTGTCAGGCCCTGGTCAAGCAGGCTTTTCTCGACCAGGAATTACAGGCTGCGCTGCGGCTCACCTCCGCCAACTCGATTAATATTGCCCGCCTCATCCCGCAGGCTATGTACTATTTCCGTGCCTGGCAACAGGTGGCGGACAACGGGTACAAGCTGGCGTACTGTGTACCAAGTGGGAATTTTGGCAACCTGACGGCGGGCATACTCGCGTGGCGGATGGGCCTGCCGGTGAGTCACTTTGTTGCCGCCACCAATGCCAATGACGTCGTGCCGGCTTATCTGGCCTCTGGCATATATACTCCCCGCCCTTCGGTACAGACCCTCTCCAATGCCATGGATGTAGGCAATCCCAGCAATTTTGTCCGGCTGCTGCACCTCCTGGGACAAGACTACAGCACCGTAGCTGGTATGATCAGCGGGTACCGGTTTTCGGATCAGCAGACCCTCGGTGCTATTCGTACAGTGTACGACCAGACCGGGTACCTCCTCGATCCACATGGAGCCGTTGGGTATCTGGCTGGGGAAACATTTTTAGAAAAAAATACTGACTATCAGATTGTTACGCTTGAGACAGCCCATCCATCCAAGTTTCCGGATGTGATCACAGGGCAGGCAGGTATTGTGCCGGAGATGCCAGAGCGATTGGCGGCACTTCAGGACAAACCCAAGGTGAGCATTCCCATGCCGGCCAGTTACCCCCCATTTAAATCCTGGCTGCTTTCCCAACGCTAAGCCGGGCCGGGCAGGGGTCCGGTCTGTGTCTTGCGGAAATAGGATAAATTGGCATTTTTTACCTAACGAATGTTCGCTCCGTTTTGAGTCATGTTGGATGGGCAGTATAGAAAAATTGATAAAAATATTTTGACTATTATTTAAAAATGGCGCTTCTTGAGGAATCATTTTCGAAAAATGGTCTTCATATTTGAGTCATATTCGCTTTTTGCCTAAAAATATCCTTTGAAATGATACCGAATGGAGGCGATAAAGGCGGATTCACCCCGGATTGCTTCGGTTTTTAATAAATGAGATTAAATTTTTATAAATTTTTTTGGTTATTTCTGTCAATGTTGCAATATTTGACAACGATTAATAGCGTAATGAAAACGAGTATCTTTATTCTCCTATCAATGCGAGTGTCCGGAGGGGTGATCTTCCGGCATTGAGGATGGCTTACTCAACCACATACAAAGGGCCATTCTCACAGAGGGTGGCCCTTTCCTGATTCTTACCACTGCTTATGCATCACATGACTCAAGATATGGATTTCCGTACCTGCTGCTCCGGCAAACAGGGTAAGCAGTCGTGTGTTGTGTGTCATAAGCCTTTCCCAGCGGAAAGGCTTTTTTTGTGCCGGATACAACCCGAAAACACCATTAACCCGTAAGGCTGAGGATTATGCATCTGCGAGAGAGTGTCTGTGTGTTTTATGACGGGGCCTTTGTGCATCGCCAGGAGGTGGGGATAGACTTGTACACGCAGTCGCTCCACTATGGTACGGCTTTGTTTGAGGGCATACGCTCTTATCAGACCCATGATGGGGTATTTCTGATGAAGGCCCGCGAACATTTCGCAAGGCTACAGGCGGGTGCGACGCGGCTCGGGATGCGCCTGTCCTACACGGTGGAGGAGATGGTGCAGATCGCCTGCCGCCTCCTGCAAAAAAACAACCTTACCTCAGCCTATATCCGCCCGGTGCTGATGTCGGGTCCTTCGCTGCACCTGGACCCGGTCCAGGACAGCCTGCTGGTCATGATGGCATGGCGCTGGGTATCGGCTCCGGCTGAGCAGGTCATGCACCTGGGAATATCACGCCGGGAGCGTGCCGGTGGTGATCTGGCGGGCCTCAAGCTGGCTGCCAACTATCCCAATGCCATGCTGGCCCTGGCGGCTGCCCGCGAGCAGGGGTATGATGATACGATCCTGCTCGACAGTGAAGGGTATGTGGCGCAGCTCACGGGGGCCAACTTGTTTATTGAAAAAAATGAAACCCTGATCACCCCGCCATTGGAAACTGCTTTTCCGGGCATCACCCGCCACACGGTTCTGGAGCTGGCACAGCATCTCCATATCCCGGTGGTAGAGCGGCGGATAGCTCCTGATGAATTACTGGATGCTGACAGTGCTTTTACCACCAGTACCCTCACGGGGATCCGGCCTGTCACAGCCATCTGCCACCATCCGGTGCGCCTCCGCTGGGAGGATTCGCTGGGGTATCTGATGCATTGCCAGCACCAGCATCTTGTGCGTACCGGGGGTGGATATGCAGGCCCGGTTATCTGATATTGTTTCTGTTGTTTTACTCCCATTGCTCAAAATTGATTATGAACGAGTATAGCCGCCGACTAACCCAGGATGAGACACAGCCCGCTGCCCAGGCAATGTTGTACGGGATCGGCCTCACAGAGGAAGACATGGCCAAGGCACAGGTAGGCATCGTAAGCACAGGCTACGAGGGCAATCCCTGCAATATGCACCTGAACGGCCTCTCGCAGCAGGTCAAGCGGGGCGTGCAGGAGTCTGGCCTGGTCGGGTTGATTTTTCATACCATCGGGGTCAGTGACGGTATCTCGATGGGCACTACCGGGATGCGGTACTCGCTGCCTTCGCGTGACATCATCGCTGACTCGATTGAGACGGTGGTAAGTGCCCAGTGGTACGACGGGGTGATTGCGGTGACGGGTTGTGATAAAAATATGCCCGGTGCCATGATGGCTATCTCCCGGCTCAACCGCCCTGCTATCCTGATGTATGGTGGCACGATTGCTTCCGGCAAATACAAGGATCGCACCCTGAACATCGTATCAGCTTTTGAGGCGCTGGGCGAAAAATCTGCGGGTACCCTTTCTGACGCAGACTATAAAGGAATCATCCAGCATACTTGCCCGGGTGCGGGTGCCTGCGGCGGGATGTACACAGCCAATACCATGGCCTCGGCCATCGAAGCGATGGGCATGAGCCTGCCGTACAGTTCTTCTAACCCGGCGGTCAGCCCGGAGAAAGCCCGGGAGTGTGTCGAGGCAGGCCGGGCTATACGGCTCCTGCTGGCCCAGGGCATCCGCCCGCGTGACATCATGACCTACGAGGCGTTTGAAAATGCCATCCGCACCGTCATGGTACTCGGCGGCTCGACCAATGCCGTCCTTCACCTGATCGCTATGGCCAAAGCGGCCGGCGTATCCCTCAGCCTCAGGGACTTCCAGCGGCTGAGTGACACTACCCCTTTTCTGGCTGACCTGAAGCCGAGCGGCAAGTACCTCATGGAGGATGTCCACGCAGTAGGAGGCACCCCCGCTGTGCTGAAATTGATGCTGGATGCCGGATTTCTGCACGGTGACTGCCTTACCGTGACTGGCAAAACCCTCCGCGAAAACCTGGAGTCCCTGCCGGGACTGCCTGAGGGGCAGGCGGTCATCCGCCCGGTGGACCAGCCGCTGAAGGACTCCGGCCATATCCAGATCCTGCACGGTAACCTGGCTGAGGGTGGTGCCGTGGCCAAGATTACAGGTAAGGAGGGAGAGCGATTTGAAGGCATTGCACGGGTGTTTGATGACGAGCCCGCTGCTAATGAGGCGATTGTCTCCGGAAAAATTCGTCCGGGTGATGTCATTGTGATCCGCTACGAAGGCCCGAAGGGAGGACCTGGTATGCCAGAAATGCTGAAGCCCACGTCGGCCATCATGGGAGCCGGGCTGGGAAGCCAGGTGGCCCTGATCACCGATGGGCGGTTTTCGGGAGGGACACACGGATTTGTAGTGGGGCATATCACCCCGGAGGCGCAGGAGGGAGGGCTGATCGCCCTCCTGCAGGACGGCGACCGCATCGTCATAGATGCCCGCCAGGGGCTGCTGGAAGCTCAGCTCACCCCGGAAGAAATCACGACCCGTCGTGCTGCCTGGACACCCCGGCCCCTGCGGGCCGATACCGGCATCCTGTACAAATATGCCCGGTCTGTCTCATCGGCCTCTGAGGGCTGCGTGACGGACCAATGAAGAACCAACGATTTTCTATTGCATACGCCTGGTACTTTTTCCGGGGCTGCCCCGGCGCTGATGTGTTGCAGACTTGATTTTACCCGACGCTGTCGGTGAATTTCCAAACCAAAAAACGTATGTCAACTGTCACTTCAACCAATCAATCTGCCTCGATACAGGAGTCCCGCCGGGTGACCGGCTCGGAGGCCCTGCTGCTGAGCCTGCTGGCAGAAGGCGTAGATACTATTTTCGGGTACCCCGGCGGTGCTATCATGCCAGTATATGATGCCCTGTATGACTACCAGGACCAGCTCCGGCATATTCTGGTACGTCACGAGCAGGGCGCTATTCACGCCGCTCAGGGATATGCACGGGCGCTCAAGCGTACGGGCGTATGTCTGGTGACCTCCGGCCCCGGTGCGACCAACCTGGTCACCGGTATTGCCGACGCGATGATTGACTCTACGCCCCTGGTACTGATCTGCGGACAGGTGAGCAAGACCCTGCTGGGCTCAGATGCCTTTCAGGAGACGGACATCATCAGCATCACGATGCCCATCACCAAGTGGAACTACCAGATCACGGACGCACGGGAAATCCCGGAGGTAATGGCCAAGGCTTTTTATCTCGCCAACAGCGGACGCCCCGGCCCTGTCGTGATTGATATCTGCAAAAATGCAGAATTGGGTGAGCTGGATTTTACCTATACCCCCTGCCGGGAAGTGCGTGCCTACCATCCACGCCCGGTGATTGACCCGGCTCAGCTGCAGAGGGCCGCTGACCTGATCAATGGTGCCCGGAAACCATTTGTCCTGATGGGACACGGGGTGCTGCTGGCACATGCGCAGGATGTATTTAAGGAGTTTGTCGAAAAAGCAGGCCTGCCTGTAGGTGCCACCCTGCTGGGGCTCTCCGCCCTGTCCACGGATCACCCGCTCTACACGGGGATGCTGGGCATGCACGGCAACTACGGCCCCAATATCAAAACCAATGAATGTGATGTCCTGATCGCTGTCGGTATGCGGTTTGATGACCGGGTGACCGGTGATGTGACCCGGTATGCCCGGCAGGCCAAAGTCATTCATATTGAGATAGATCCGGCTGAGATCAATAAAAATATCCTGGCAGATGTACCTGTGATCGGTGACGCCCGTGAGGTACTGACGGCGCTGCTTCCATTGATCCAGCCCAATTCACACAAAGCCTGGCTGGAGGAGTTTGAAGCCTGCAAGCGCATCGAGTTTGACAAAGTCATCCGGCAGGATCTTTTTCCGGCAGGCCCTCAGCTCAAAATGGGTGAGGTGGTGCGGATGATTTCTGAAAAAACAGAAGGCAAAGCGCTGATTGTCACGGACGTAGGTCAGCATCAGATGGTGGCAGCCCGGTACTATCAGTACCATACCCATGACAGCTGGATCTCCTCAGGGGGGCTGGGTACGATGGGATTTGCCCTGCCTGCGGCTTTTGGGGTGCAGATTGCCTGCCCTGACCGCACCGTGGTGGCCTTTATCGGCGACGGTGGGTTTCAGATGACCATTCAGGAGCTGGGATGCCTGTTTCAAAATCACGCTCCGGTCAAGGTAGTCATTCTCAACAACAATTTCCTGGGCATGGTCCGTCAGTGGCAGCAGTTGTTTTTTGAACGGCGATACTCTTTTGTAGAGCTTACCAACCCTGATTTTGTGGGAATCGCGCAGGCCTATGGAATCCCTGCCCGGCGGGTATCTGAGCGGGTGGACCTGGATGCTGCACTGGATATCATGCTGGCACATGACGGCCCGTACCTGATGGACATCGTGGTCGAGCAGGAAGGCAATGTATTCCCGATGGTGCCCAGTGGTGCCTCCGTCAGCGACATTAAACTCGAACCCTGATCCTTACCCTGTACGCATAAGCTGATCGGCTATGACACCAGAAACTTTCATCCTGTCTATCTTTACCGAAAATAAGATCGGGATGCTGCACCGCATCACCTCGATTTTTACGCGCCGCCACCTCAATATCGAGAGCCTTACGACTTCCGAGACAGAAATCCCCGGAATATTCCGGTTTATCGTGGTCATCCGGGCTACAGAGCGTGAGGCCTCCAAGGTCCGGCTTCAGGTGGACAAAATCATCGGGGTGATCAAAGCTTTTCTCCTGCGCGAAGAAGACATCGTGCAGCAGGAGCTGGCCCTGTACAAGGTATCTACCGAAAACCTCGTCAACGGCACCATCGAGCGGATCGTGCGCGAAAACCACGCCCGTGTGCTCAATATTGAGCCAGACTATATCATGATCGAAAAAACCGGTCACCCCGGTGAGACCATGGACCTGTTTCATAAGCTGGAACCTTATGGCGTCCTGGGATTTTCCCGGTCGGGGGTGACAGCCATTTCAAAAAAACCACTGAACCTCCGCGCATACGTAGAGGGACATTTGGTCTGATGCCTCCTGCTTAGCTGTTTTCTACCTAAAAACTTTTTCATTAACCGATTTTTCTCATGGCAGTAATGAATTTTGGCGGTGTATTGGAGACCGTCGTGACCCGTGAAGAATTCCCGCTGGAGCATGCTCGTCAGGTGCTGAAGGACGAGGTACTGGTAGCCCTGGGATATGGGGTACAAGGACCGGCCCAGGCACTGAACCTCCGTGACAATGGATTCCGGGTCATTGTAGGCCAGCGCAAAAATTCCCGCACCTGGGACAAAGCTGTGTCCGATGGATGGGTGCCCGGCGAGAGCCTGTTTGACATCGAAGAGGCCTGCGAGCGTGGTACCATTCTGATGAACCTCCTCTCCGACGCCGGCCAGATCGCCACCTGGCCTACCATCCGGCAGTATCTGACCCCGGGCAAAACCCTGTTTTTTTCACATGGGTTTGGCCTGACCTACAATGATCAGACGGGTATCGTACCGCCTGCGGAGGTAGATGTGATCCTGGCCGCTCCCAAGGGATCCGGCACCAGTGTGCGCCGCCTTTTCCTTCAGGGTAAAGGGATCAATTCCAGCTTTGCCGTCAACCAGGATGCCTCCGGGCGTGCCCGCGAGAAGGCTATGGCGATCGGGATCGGGATTGGCTCTGGTTTTTTGTTTGAGACGACTTTCCAAAAGGAGGTTTACAGCGACCTGACCGGCGAGCGTGGTGTCCTCATGGGCGCCCTGGCCGGGATCATGGAAGCGCAGTACAACCTGCTCCGGGGCAATGGCCATACCCCTTCTGAGGCATTTAATGAGACGGTCGAAGAACTCACCCAGAGCCTGATCGTCCTCGTCGGCGAAAATGGCATGGACTGGATGTATGCCAACTGTTCTACCACGGCTCAGCGTGGGGCACTGGACTGGAAAAACAGGTTCCGCGATGCAGTCGCTCCTGTGTTTAAAGACCTGTACGACAGTGTCGCCAGCGGCAATGAAGCCCGCATCACCATCGAGGCCAACCGCCGGGATGACTATCGTGAGCGCCTGGAAGAGGAACTCTCCGAAATCCGCAACTCCGAAATGTGGCAGGCCGGTGCGATGGTGCGCCAGCTCCGTCCCTGATATGTGACCGCCCGGAAAACCAGCTTAGCTGGTTTTCCGGGTTATATTTCCCGCTGGCGGGCGGGTTGATGCGGATTTTCCCCCATGATGTTGCCCTTTTTGCCTATGCAGCCACAGACCCAGACCGAAACGTCTTCTCTCCTCTCCATCGCCCGGATCGTCGGTGCAAGCGAACGCCTCAAAGGGGTCGTGATGCGCACCCCCCTGGCCGAAAATCCGGCCTGGTCAGGGCGCTATGACTGCACGGTCTGGTTCAAGCGGGAGGACTTGCAGACCGTCCGATCGTACAAACTCCGGGGCGCATATAACCGGATGGCAGGCCTGTCTCAGGCGGAACGCACCCGTGGCATCGTATGTGCCAGTGCGGGCAATCATGCCCAGGGTGTCGCTTTTTCCTGCCATAACCTGGGGATTGCCGGGAAAATATATATGCCGGTGACGACACCCCAGCAAAAAATCCAGCGTGTGCGGATGTTTGGGGCTGAGATGGTCGAGGTCGTCCTGGCGGGAGATACGTATGATGATGCCTACGCGGCAGCTCTGCTGGACTGCCAGGAGAATGACAAGGTATTTATTCATCCCTTTGACGATCTGGCGGTTATCGCCGGGCAGGGTACGGTAGGGATGGAAATCCTGGCAGATAGCCGGGAACCGATTGATTTTATTTTTGTGCCGATCGGCGGGGGCGGCCTGGCCGCCGGACTGGGGAGTTATTTTCGCCAGATCAGCCCGCACACAAGGATCATCGGGGTGGAGCCGCTGGGCGCACCGGCGATGCAGCAGTCATTGGCGGCTGGTCAGGTCGTGACGCTACCTGAGATAGATAAATTTGTAGATGGGGCTGCCGTGCGCAGGGTAGGGGATACCACCTTTGATATCTGCCGGGGGCTGCTGGACGATATTGTACTGGTGCCAGAGGGCAAGGTCTGCACCACCATTCTCCAGTTGTACAATGAGGATGCCATTGTGGTAGAGCCAGCCGGTGCCCTGGCCCTGGCTGCCCTGGACAGTTACCGGGACCAGATACGGGGCAAGCAGGTCGTATGTGTTGTCAGCGGTGGCAACAACGACATCATGCGGATGGAGGAGATCAAAGAACGCTCCATGCTGCATGAGGGCCTCAAACATTATTTCCTGATCCGGTTTCCCCAGCGGGCGGGTGCCTTGCGGGAGTTTTTGGGCAATGTCCTGGGGCCACGGGATGATATTTCACATTTTGAGTACACCAAAAAGAACAACCGCGAAAAAGGCCCGGCCCTGGTTGGTATCGAGGTGGAGTCTCCACGGGACTACGCCGCCCTGATTGCCCGGATGGAGCAGCATAAGGTAGATTATCAGTGTGTAAATGACAATCCGACCCTGTATCATATGCTGGTATAGGAGAACAGATGGGTAAATAAACACAAAAACCGGAGGTTGCCCTCCGGTTTGTAGTATATACGGACGTATGGCCTTGTTATTTGGCCCCTTCCAGGGTGATATTCAGGTCAAACTCGTCATTGATCGCCTTGTCGCCGATGTCTGAAAATACGCTGGCAGAGCGATACTTGATGTCATAGTTGACACGGTTGACCTTGATAAAGGCAGTCGCCTTGAAGGTAGTCTTGTCAGCGCTGGCAAATGCCTCAAACTGAACAGGTTTGGTGATACCCTTGATCGTCATGTCAGCCGTGATGAGGTAGTTGCCGGCAGTCGTGCCTTTAGGCTCGACCTTGGTGATGACCAGTTTGGCAGCAGGGTGATTGGCTACGCTGAAGAAGTCATCAGACTTCAGGTGTCCGAGCAGACGGCCATTCATGTCTCCCTGGAGGTCTTCGATGGTCATGCTGGTCATGTCCATTTCAAAGGTGCCGCCGACGAGTTTACCACCATCAAAAGATACGGAGCCGGATTTAATGCCGATTTTACCGAAGTGCTCACCGGTGACTTTGTAGGCTTTCCAGCTCACTTTGCTGGTCTGGGTATTAACATTGTAAACCGTAGGCTTGGCAACGGGCTCACCAGCAGGGCGAGGACCAAAACCAGTCGTCATAACAGCTACCAACAGAGCAGCTCCCAGTACAAACATGCTTGAAAATTTCATGTGAAAGGTTATTAAAGGGATGATCAAATACACAGCTGTTAACGAATAACCCTGCCGTATAGTTTATGTCATTCTACCGGTAACGCAGCGATTACGATAATCAGGCTGATATTTTCGATGTTTCGCCTTTGATTTGGATATGACTGGGCATATCCTGACGTCCAGGATTTTAGGGACGGGTGACCGGTACCAATTGGCGGGTATTCAGGTAATATACGTATCCCTGCACCTGGGTGTATCCGAGCTGTGACATCAGGGAGAGATATTGCTGTACCTGATCAGCATGATCCGGGCTGGGGTGACCGGTTTTGTACTCGACCACGATGGCCTCCTGGCCCCGTACCATGACCCGGTCAGGTCTGAGGGTGAGCCCTGGTCTGACGAGGATGGCCCGCTCGCGGTAGGCCGTCCATGAGCCATCGTACCAGGCAGCTACATCCGGTAGGCTGATCACTTCCGTCAGCACGGCCTGCAGCGGCTCAAGCTGCGCCTCCCGGATCACCCCTTGCTGGAGCAGGGTCGTCAGGGCCGCAGGTATGTCATCATGTGTGTTGACGAGGGCGAGGGCCTCATGCACGAGGGTCCCCCAGGCGCGGGCTGCCTCTGGCTGTAGCCAGGCCGGATCGGGATACCGTCGTTCGTTCAGGCGGATACGCGCCGCGTGTTCCCAGGGGCCGGGGCGGCGGAGATTGGGGTGGAGCGTCTGGCTCACACCCGTATGGGCATGGTCCCGTGCGCCTGCGCGGGTCAGGGCCTCCCGGTCGGCTTCTTCACCCGTAGTCCAGGTATAATCACCCCTGCGGGTTAGGGGCAGGGGCGATGCCGGGTCCGTCAGCAATTTTTGCAGCAGGTCGGAGACCCGGGCGGGGCTGGAATTAGTTTCATTTTTGCTTGGTGGTTGCTCCCGGTACAATATATACAGCCGGTACTCCGGACGGGTAAAAGCTACGTACAGCAGGTTGAGGTTGTCCAGGTACGTGTCCCGCGACTCCGCTTGATATTCCGCCTCAAAAAAAGACGCTGCCAGCTTTTTGGAGTACGTCACCGGAAACTCGCCCCATTGATCAAAAGGGGGCTTATCTGTTTTTACCCAGAGGATGTGGTCCCGGGCAGGCTGTAGCGGCCAGTCAGCAAAGGGCAGGATCACAACCGGAAACTCCAGGCCTTTGGATTTATGGATTGTCATGACCTGCACGGCATCAGGATCGGGTGCTGCTGCGATGGAGCGGTCAGCGAGCGATTCATCCCACTCCTGCAGAAAACCTGCAATACTCGCATCCCGCGCCCCGTTGTACCGCAGTACAAGATCCAGAAACCCCTGGAGGTAGGCGTGCGGCTGGGAGATCGCCGGAAACAGCTGCAACAACTGCTCTACACACTCATAGACGGAGAGCCGGTTCAGGTGGGCCAGATGCGTCTGAAGCGGGAAGGCCCCCGTCCCGGCGGATGTCCATCCTGTATGGTCCAGTGCCTCCGGGTGCATGAGACGCAGGTATTGGTACCAGGCTGCGGTCTGGTGGATGGCATCTTCGGGCTGGTGGAGGTACCGCAAAAAACTCAGCAGGGCCTGCACATCCGGGTGGCTGATGATTTTCAGGGATTCGCCGGAGACCACCCGTTCACCCTGGGCCTGGAGATAGGCCGCGATGTCCACGCCGTCAGGATTGGTGCGGACCAGGAGGGTAATGTCCTGCCCCCTGAATCCATCTGCCCTTGCCCGGCGAATGATGTCCAGGGTCCTCGCACGGGCTGCTGCTTTCCAGCCGGTATCCGGCTCTGCGCCATCGTCGGCCTCAGGCTGATAAGCAGGTGTATCATCATCCGGCAATCCCTCCAGCGACACATACCCCGGGAGTTGGTTCCGGTGAGCCTGCTGCTCCACGTCTTCATAGGCTTTTTCGATCAGCTTGCCAGGAGCTTGAGCCTGGCTGTTCAGCAGGCCTGCTGCTGCTTTAAAAAAAGCATTGTTAAACCGGACAATGTCGCCAGCCGTACGATAGTTTTTGTCGAGGGTCGAGGTGCTGGGTACTTGTCCGATCTCCCTGAGGTCGTTTTCTACCTGATTCAGGAGCAGGCGGAGGTTGCCATTGCGCCAGCGGTAAATAGACTGCTTCACATCCCCCACGATTAGGCTGCCCGACCCTCCGGCCAGGGCCTCCAGGATCAGGGGCCTGAGGTTGGCCCACTGTACATCAGAGGTGTCCTGAAACTCGTCCAGCAGGTAATGCTGGTATCGGGTGCCAATTTTTTCGTAGATAAAAGGCGGGTCGTGGTCGTGGGTGATGACCTGCTTGAGCAGGGGACTGGTGTCGGAGATGATCAGCCGCTGGGTATCCCGGCGATAGACCTCCAGCCAATAGGCCAGCAGCCGGAGCGCACCGGTACTGTACAGGTGCTGCCGGATCAGGAGGCTCGTCTGGTAGCGCGGGTTCTCGCGGTCACGGTAGCTGAGATAGGCCTCCCGGAGCGAGATAAGCTGGGGAGCCAGTGCCAGGGCCTGAGTGGATGCGCCCTTTTTAGCCACCCATTTGTTGGGTTCTCTGGCATCACAAAACCTGGGGCCGGGTTCTTTGTCAACTTCCTTCAGCAAGGCATAAAAATACCCTGCGGGGCCACTTTTGCCATATACAAAATCATCAACCCCCAGGCCCGCTGCCTCGATCAGGCCACAGGCCTCCTGTGCGATCCGGGTGACCTCCCGCTCAAACTGCTGCCCGATCTCCCGCAGGATTTTGTCGAGGCCAAACAACTCATCCACCAGGTGCCCCTCGTCAGGCTGCTGGCGGGCGAGATAGGCTTCCTTAAACAGTTCCCGGCCGAGTGAGGTGATTTCCCGCTCCAGTTTCCAGCTTTTGCCAGCCTGGAGGTTGCGTTCGGCGTATTCACTCAGGAGTCGGGTGGTATCCGGGTCGGCGCCAATGTCCTGAAAGAGCAGGTCCATCACCCGCTGGAGCACCAGTTGCTGGTTCATCTCCACCTCGTACCCGAGGGGGATATTCAGTTCACGTGCGAAGGCCCGCACGATCCGCTGAAAAAAACGCTCAATCGTACTTACCGAAAAACTCCCGTAGTCATTGAGGATCGCATGCAGGGCGGCACGGGCCTGCCGGGGCAGGTAGTACGGATGGTCACCTGCTGTAAAGTGGGATACGAGGTCCTGGTACATCGGATACCGGACCAGCTCTGCCTCCGGGAGTGTAGCCAGGGCTGACAAGGTCTGGACGATCCGGTTTTTCATCTCGGCCGTCGCCTTGTTGGTAAAGGTGATCGCCAGCACCTCCCGGTAGCGGTGGGGTGCCGGGAGGATGAGCTTCAGGTATTCCCGGACCAGGGTATGGGTTTTGCCGGAACCTGCCGAGGACTTATAGATCAGGAGTTGCTGCACGCCGGGTGTAGCATCATGCGTGGGTGTCCTGCTGGTAGGCCTTCAGCATGGCCAGGATGCCTTCCTGCTGGGTATGTACCTGGTGCAGAAAAGTTTTCATCACACTGGCCTGGGCCCCGAGGGAAGGATAATCAGCCGGGATCAGTCGCTCCAGTTGATGGGAGAGTTGCTGGGTTTCCTTCAGTTTTTGTCCGATTTCAGACAAGATACGGTTAATCTCCTGGGTTTGCATAGGGTATAGGGTTGCTATCAGGATAAAGGTACGGTATTTTGGGAAATATACAGGTGTTTTTCAGGGAGAATATGATAGAGGGGGATGCAGACCTGCAGAAACAGCCAAACGGGAGGGGTCGAGGTGAGGCATGTCTGAATGTACCAGGCAGCGTGGATCAGGACTACAACAGCCGATTGAGTTCCTGTATGAGCACATGTACACGTGTACGTGGATTATGGCTGGAAAATTGATGGTTACCGTATTGTTGATCAAGCTGTTGAGCCCATTTGATCGCCTGTGCCTCATTGCCATATTCCTGAAGGATTTGGTACATATCGTTCCGGTTTTTCTGATAGATAAAAGGGGTCCCCATTCGGTTTGTGAGCCAGTGTTCGATCCGGCTCTTATAATCTTCGCGGGGCATACCCGTATTGACAAATGCCAGGTGGAGGAGGTACCACAATTCAAAGGCCTCATTCGACCATGCACAGTGAATGGGAGGTTTCGAGTGTTCGCCTTTCAGGATGGCGTTGTCGAAGTTGGCAGCCGGAAAACTGTCCCGGTCAAAAACAGCCCAGGTGAAGTCAAATTTGCGCCCGTAAGCAGCTTCTTTTTGGGTGCGGAGGCGTATAGCTTCTTCAATCAGGCTGGCCGTATTGGTCCCGGTACCTTCGATTTCGATATATTCAATTACCCCCCGTGGGAGTTTGTGCTTCAGGGTTTTGAAATAGTTAGGTTCGGTTTTTTCCCCCTCGCAGATGATCAGGTGGTATTTTCGCTCAGACCTGCCACTTGTTTTTCGCAGCGTCGCCTGGCGGGTAGCCTGTCTGAGGTCTGCCTTATCAACCTTGATTTTCCGCCCCATAGTTCAACAATTTATCTAAGTCACCTATATAAGGAATCGCACCATAACGACCGTTGATATAATCTTTTTCGAACGAGCGGTCTTTTCGTACTTTACCTTCTTTATTGTACTCCACCAGCGAGTACAGGTCAGAGGCAGCCTGGTTGTTTTTTTCTACAAAATAGATCTGATCCCGGCGCAAGTTGCAGATACTGAGGATGTTGGTGTCATGGGTAGCAAACACAAGCTGCCCCCCCTGTCGGTTGACCTCCGGATCCTGAAATAAGCGGATGATCGAGCGTGTCAGCAGGGGGTGTAGCTTAGCATCCAGTTCATCTACGACGAGCACCCCTCCGCGTAACAGGGTCGCAAAAACCGGCCCTGCGAGGTCTATTACTTTGTTAGTGCCAGCACTTTCATGCGCACTGGCATCAAACTCTGTGAGAATCATCTGCTGGCCCTGATCATCTGATACTACATGCTGGGTCTTGAGGCTGACCATTTTTTTGTTTTGCAGTTCTGAAATCATCTGCTGGGTTACGGTTTCAGGTATATCTGCGGGCAGTTGGCTGGGGTGAAACGCCTCTTCTTCCACCCGGATATTTTCAAAACCCAGGTCAAGTGAGCGGAAAAACCGGCTTAATATAACCTGCTGTGCGGGGTTTTCCAGCATCTGGAAAGTAATACTTCGGTATGTCTCATGTGCCAGGCCTGAGATTACATTACACTTGCGAAACCAGTTCATGATCAGCCCGGCTGTTTTACCGCTAAATTGATCCACCACTGAGAGAAACAGGGCATTGTCCCGTGTTTTGGCTTCCAGGTTTTTTCCCTCTGCAAAGGCCCGTTTGACCTCTATCCCATCGCGTACCCGTAAAAATAGCGGTTTTTCAGCTTTTTTTTCAGCGACAAACAACCATTCTGCCTGTACGCTTGATTGATCAGCCTCAAAACCGTATCGATAACGTTTACCATCTATCAGGAACTCAATTTCATACAGCGTCGGCTTGGAAGGTCCATCAGGGTGCAGCCGGAAAGGGTCATAGGGCAGTTCGTTGACAGAACTTTTCTCAAATCCTGCTACCACCATGTACCGCATGAGACTCATGGCTCGCAGCAGGTTAGACTTGCCAGAGGCATTGGCACCATAAACTGCTGCCGAGGTAAGCAAGGTAATACCCGGCTGCTGGATCAGGTTCTGACGGTGGTCCGAAATCGGTGCCGCAACCATGCTCAGTGTTTGTGGCATCCAGAAAGATCGGTAGTTGCCAGTAGTGAATCTGATCAACATAAAATGAGAAATTTTCTCAAAAAAAGCAAAATAAAATTTTAAAACAAAAAAATATGAGAAAAATTCTCATATAACGGTGTGATGTGAGCTTTTGGTCGAAAAAGACATACGTGATCCAAGTACCCAAAACGGAACAAACATGCTACCCCCAAATCTTTCTGCACGGTAACAGTTGTAGTTACCGGCTCCGGTTATGTATTTACCACCCCCCCCTCGATGAAACAATCCGCGCTGGAATGCGAATAACCTTCATACCCTGCCGGGCTGTCCAGGACTTTCACGGCTGGCTTGGGTACCTGGAAGATACCAAACGATATGCAAATATCTGAGTATCAAAACACTGGGTTGGGTACAAAGGCTGTCAGGCGCGGAGCTGTTTTCGGCAGATTGAGAAAAATGCTTACATATTCGCCTCGCAGTAACGTTTCTTTGCAGGAAAAGTACCCGCATAACAAGTTTCTTTGCGGGAGTTTTAGTTAATATTGTGCGGCTGATTGTGGAAACGTACCCTATGGCAAAAAATCTTCTGATCGTAGAATCACCGGCCAAGGCCAAAACCATCGAAAAATACCTCGGGAAGGATTTTACCGTGACGGCCAGTTATGGTCACGTGCGGGACCTGCCTAAGGGTGACGATGCGATAGACATTGAGAATGGGTTTTTGCCCCGGTATGAAGTCATGCCGGACAAAACCCGGGTGATCAGCGAGCTGAAAAGCCTCATCAAAAAACACGATACGATCTGGCTGGCGACGGACGAGGACCGCGAAGGGGAGGCTATCTCCTGGCACCTGGCAGAAGTGCTGGGGCTGAATGTGGATACCACCCGGCGGATTGTTTTTAATGAAATCACCAAGCAGGCGGTCAACAAGGCCATCGAGTCCCCCCGGACCATAGACAAACACCTGGTGGATGCCCAGCAGGCCCGCCGGGTACTGGACCGGCTGGTGGGATTCCGGCTTTCGCCTATCCTCTGGAAAAAAGTCAAGGCCGGCCTCTCCGCCGGGCGGGTGCAGTCAGTGGCGGTGCGGATCATCGTGGAGCGTGAGCGGGAGATCATGAATTTTTCGCCCGAATCCTCCTACAAGATCACCGCTGAGTTTACCCTCGAGAGCGGTGCCAAAGTCCGGGCCGAGCTGACCGGTGCCAAAATCGCCGAACTGGCCCGTGCACGGGACTTCCTGGCCTCCTGCAAAGGGGCCGCTTATGCCGTTAAGAGCCTGGAGGTCAAACCCGGACGCAAGTCACCCTCGGCACCCTTCACGACCTCTTCACTCCAGCAGGAGGCCAGCCGCAAACTTTCTTTTTCGGTAGCGCAGACCATGCGGGTCGCCCAGAGCCTCTACGAGGCCGGTAAGATCACCTATATGCGTACCGACGGGGTCAACCTCTCCCAGCAGGCCATAGACCAGGCTAAGGAGGTGGTGAGCGGCCTCTACGGCCCCAAATACAGCCAGCCCCGGCAGTACCAGACCAAAACCAGCAATGCCCAGGAGGCACACGAGGCCATCAGGCCCACAGACCTGTCTGTGCAGGATGTCCCGGACATGGAGCGCAACGAGCGCCGACTCTATGAGCTGATCTGGAAACGCACCCTGGCTTCTCAAATGGCAGATGCCCAGCTCGAAAAAACCATTGCCGATATTACCGTCTCTACTAACTCCGCTATATTCCGCGCGACCGGCGAGGTGATCCGGTTTGATGGATTCCTCAAGGTGTATCTCGAAGACACTGACGATGAGCCGGAGGAGGACAGTGACTCAGCCACCCTGCCCCCGATGGAACCCGGTCAGCCGCTGTTCCTGCGGGAGATGATGGCCCTGGAGCGATATACCCGCCCGGCTCCGCGTTATACAGAGGCCAGCCTCGTCAAAAAACTCGAAGAGCTGGGTATCGGGCGTCCCTCGACCTATGCCCCGACGATCTCCACGATCCAGAAGCGGGAATATGTCATCCGGGACAGCCGCGAGGGTACGGCGCGCAGCCTGAATCAGCTCATCCTGCGCAAGGACAACATCAGCGAAGGACTCAAACAGGAAATAACCGGCGCGGACAAAAACAAACTGTTCCCCTCCGACCTGGGTATGGTGGTGAATGACTTCCTGGTGAAGTTTTTTCCCAAAATCCTCGACTATAAATTTACGGCACAGGTAGAGGAGCGGTTTGACAAGATAGCCGAAGGCACAGAAGGCTGGCAGCGGATGATCGCGGGTTTTTATGAGGACTTTGATCCCGTCGTGCGCAAGACCGAGGAGACAGCCGAGCGGGCAGGCGGTGACCGGGAGTTGGGGGTAGATCCGGCCTCCGGGCGCAGGGTGATCGCCCGCCTGGGGCGGTATGGGCCTATGGTGCAGATCGGCACGACCGATGACGGTGACGAAAAACCCCGCTTTGCCGGCCTGCGGGCAGGCCAGCGCCTGGAAACCGTCACCCTGGCCGAGGCCCTTGAGTTGTTTAAGCTCCCCCGCACCCTCGGCGAATACGAAGGGGAGGTCATCAAGGCCAATACAGGCCGGTTTGGGCCGTATGTGCAGCACGGTAAGGTATTTGTCTCCCTCAAAGCAGGTGACGATCCCTTCAGCGTGGACCTGGACCGGGCTATTGAGCTGATTCACCTCAAGCGCGAAGCTGATGCCCAAAAAGTCATGCTGCGCCTCACGGAGGAGATTCAGGTGCTCAAAGGACAATGGGGCCCTTACCTGAAGATGCATGGCGAAAATGTAAAATTGCCCAAGGATATCAACGTACAGTCTCTCACCCTGGAGGATTGTCAGCGATTGTATGAGGAGCATCTGGCCAAGCCGAAAAAGAGTGGTCGGGGTGCTGCTAAATCTTCTGCTAAAACTGCGGATGCCCCGGCAGACAAAAAAACCGGCAAAACCAGCAGCAAAACAACGGGCGGCGGTAAAGGCCGCAGCAAAAAATAATGTGCCCTGCCAAGGGACCCAGGCCCCAAACGCCTGCTTCCCGGACAGGTACTGAGACAAATCACTAAGGGGAAGCCGTTTTACCTTTTTCAGGGTGAAACGGCTTCTTATCTTGCCGTCCAATCCTCTGAGTGAAACTCCGCTATGCTGCGTCTTGTGTATCGTTTGTTGCTGGTATGGGTAAGTGTAGCCGCTGCTCCGGCAGGTGCCAGGGCCCAGACGGCCCTGCTGAAAGGACGGGTCTTTGACGATCTCAACCAGCCGATAGCTGGGGTACAGGTTGCGGCAGAAGGCACCGCACTTTCGACGTTGACCGACGAAAAAGGCCTCTACAGCCTGACCCTCCCGGCGGGCATCCGCTACCGGATCCGGTTCACCCATCCGGAGTACCGGGCTTCTGTGATTGAGTTGACCCCCGCCAATGGCCGTACCTACGACGAACCCGTCAAACTCATCCTGCGCACCACTGACGAGGTACAGATCATCGGCGATGGGGGCCGTACCGGGATAGACGACCGGAGTGGCATGCTTATTTCTCCCATCCGGATGGAAGACGTGATCAAAATGCCGACAGTATCCCCCAGCGTGGAGGGATTTGTGCGGAGCATGCCGGGTGTCGCCTCTAACAATGAATTTTCGTCTCAGTATCAGGTCCGGGGAGGCAATTTTGACGAAAACCTCGTGTACGTGAATGGGATTGAGATATACAGGCCCTTTTTGGCCCGTACGGGACAGCAGGAAGGCCTGGGATTTGGCAATCCCAGCATGACCGAGGGCATACAGTTCAGCACAGGGGGCTTCAGCGCGGTATATGGGGACAAACTCTCATCGGTGCTGGACATCACCTACCGCCGTCCTACCCGGTTTCGGGCTACGGCCGAGGTGGGGATCATCACGACCAGCCTTCATGCCGAGGGCGTATCCCGCCCTAAGCCTGACAAAACAAGCCGGTTTACCTGGCTCCTGGGCGCACGCCGGTTTGATATGTCGTACCTGCTCAACAGCCTTAACACCACCGGCGACTACCGTCCCAGCTTCCTGGACGCGCAGGGCCTGCTCACCTGGACCCCCTCGCACCGGGCCAGGCCGGAGCGTATCGTGACCCGGCGGGACGGACAGCAGGACACCGTGTATATCCCGGACGAAAAACTGACGTTTTCAGCCTTTTTTGCCGCCAGCCGCAACCGCTACCTCCTCATTCCGACGGGACGCGAGACCACCTTCGGGAGCATCACCCAGGCATTCCGCCTGCGGGTGGCGTTTGAGGGGCGCGAGATCAGCGGCTACACGACCGGATTGGGCGCCCTCAAGATGGAGTACCGCCCCACGACCCGGTGGTACCTCAATACCATCGTGTCAGCTTTTTATACCCTGGAAGAAGAGCGGTTTGACGTGGAGGGCGGGTACCTGCTGGGGGAGGTAAATACCAGTTTTGGCACCTCGGAGTTTAATGAGACAGAATTTGACCTGGGGATCGGCACGGAGTTCAAACACGGGCGCAACTTCCTGCTGGCGCAGGTCGCCAGCGCTGAGACTAATTTTCGCTGGACCAGCAACAACCAGGCGACACACCGGATCCAGGGGGGACTCCGGGTGCAGTACCAACACGTTGAGGACGAACTTCAGGAGTACGCTGTCCTCGACTCCGCCGGGTATCTGGTGGACTCCACCGGGCAGTTTGGGCTGGACGAGTACATCGCAGGCAAGGCCCGGCTGGACGCCCGCCTTTACAAAGCCTACCTCTCACACGAGTGGCAACTGACGCCAGCGATTTTGTTCACCTGGGGCGGGCGTGTGATATGGCACGACCTGATCGGGCAGTGGATGGTCAGCCCCCGTGCGCAGGTACTGTTCAGGTTGCGGCAGGACGCTGCGGGCCAGACAGACCTGCGCCTGCGCCTGGCCGCGGGGGTATATCACCAGCCGCCCTTTTACCGGGAGTTCCGCCGGTTTGACGGGAGCCTGAACCTCGACCTGCAAGCCCAGCGGTCCACCCATCTCATTGCCGGCCTGGACTACCGGTTTACGGCCTGGAATCGCCCCTTCCGGTTGTTTAGCGAGGCGTATTATAAGTTTCTCTACAACCTTATCCCCTACGAAGTGAGCAATATCCGTATCCGGTATTATCCTGACCGGGTCGCAGACGGATATGCCTATGGGCTTGACCTCCGGGTCAATGGGGAGGTCATCAAAGGGGTGGACTCCTGGGTGAGCCTGGGGCTGCTGCGTACCTCAGAAGACGTGCGGGGTGACACCATCGGGTATGTGCCACGGCCCACAGATCAGCGGTTTACATTTGCGATGTATTTCCAGGATGAGTTGCCCATTAACCCCACGTACAAGGTCCATGTCAACTACGTGTATGGGAGCGGGATGCGGCATGGAGAGCCCGGCCGGTTTGATCGGCGCACCCTGCGCCAGTTTCCGGCCTATCACCGGGTGGACATCGGCTTCAGCAAACTCATCAGCTTCCGCACCCAGGGTGAAATCCGCGGTGCACGCGGCCTGGAGTCTATCTGGGCCACCGTCGAGATATACAACCTGCTCCAGCGCGAAAATACCGTCTCCTATAACTGGATCAAAGACCTGCAAAACAACCTCTACGGTGTCCCTAACTACCTCTCCGCCCGCCTGCTGAACGTACGGCTGGTGATGAAGTTTTGGTGAGGGAGGAGAGAAAGCTACTAGGCCATGCAGCCAATGTGCGCAGCTTAGGATTTTCTACAACGAGCTGATGCAAGTCCTTTATTCTTCATTACAGGATAATCTCGGCAATGATATAGTCCGCTATGACCATTGCCAGGCAGGAGTACACCACTGCACGGGTGGAGGATGCACCGACTTCCAGGGAGCCGCCCTGGGTGAAGTATCCCTGGTACGCTGAGATCGCGGGTATCAGAAACCCAAAGGTGATCGCCTTGACATACATCACCTCGACCTGGATCGGCTCGTAGTACTGCTGTACGCCCTGCGTAAATTCTACCAGGGTGACTGCACCGGTATATTCACCGGCCAGCATACCTCCCAGATGGCTCAGAAAAGCAGCCAGTGACACCAGTACCGGGACTGAAAGCAGACCTGAGAGGATTTTGGGAAAAATCAGGTAAGCACTTGCGTTGATGCCCATGACTTCCAGGGCGTCTATCTGCTCATTGATCCGCATGGTGCCGATCTCAGACGCAATTTTGGAGCCAATGCGGCCCGCTACGATAAACATCAGTACGGTGGGGGACAACTCCAGCAGGGTCGTCACAGATACCACAGACCCGATCACGGACCGGGCCACCAGGCTGCTGACGAGTTGGTAAGCTGTCTGAAGGGTTGATACTGCCCCGATAAACAACGAGATCACCACCACGATCATGGCACTTCCGCCGATCATGGAGACAGTCTCTGCCAGGGTGAGCTTATAATAGACGGCGGGCCGCTCCATGGACTTAAACATGCTGCCCAGAAGCATGAAAAAACGGCCGATGTGAAACAATAATTTTCCCAAAACAACTATCCCCATTGGTCAACCCCACGAAAAAAGCGAATATTACGCTCACTTGCAAACCTCCCGGCTGGAATACAGGTTTATCTGTAAATTATCCTGGCCGTAAACCGTAGGGACATGAAACCATTTGTGCTGATTACAGGCGGATCGAAAGGGATTGGGTTGGCCATTGCCCGGATATTTTTCCGGCAGGGATATCAGGTGATGATCTGTGCCCGTGGGGCAGATGCCCTGGATGCGGCCGCGCAGGAGATGCCCGGTCTGCTCACCTATCGCTGCGATCTCTCTGACAAAGCAGCCGTACAGGCGATGGGACACACCGTACTGACCCGGTATGGCGTGCCGGAGGTCCTCGTCAACAATGGCGGCACCTACCTGCCCGGAACCGTACATGAAGAAGACGATACCGTATATGAAACCCTGATGGCCGTCAACCTGAGCAGTGCCTATTACCTCACCAAGGTACTGGCACCTGCCATGAAAACCCGCCGCAGCGGTACCATCGTCAATATCGCCAGTGTGGCAGGGCTTCGTGCCTATCCCAACGGCGGCTCGTACAGCCTCTCCAAGTACGGACTGATCGGGTTCTCGGCCAACCTCCGCGAGGAGCTCAAACCACACGGGGTGCGTGTGGTCACCCTCATGCCTGGCGCGACCCTGACCGACTCCTGGGCAGGTGCAGACCTCCCGCCAGAGCGCCTGATGCCACCAGAGGACATTGCGACGCTGGTATGGACTGCGTGTAGCCTCTCGCCGCGTACGGTGGTGGAGGAGATTGTCGTGCGGCCGCAGTTAGGGGATATCTAAGCTACGATACGATGGGCAGAAGATTTGACCGGATACAACCACACGAGTTTGGGGCCCGTGTGTCCAGTCTCAGCGGGCAGCAGGTGCAGGTGATCACCTGGGCAGGCGCGACCTGTATGGGGGTCGTGACGCGCGTGACGGCAGATCACCTGGTGGTGGTGGACCGGGGGGCTGCCTGGTACAATCGCCGGCGGCATACCCATACTTTTGGTTTGGGAGACATACGGGAGATCGTGCTGGACCGTGTGAGCCCGTGGTAATACCAGGGGCCGGGGCAGGCCATAAGCTGACCTGCCCCGGCCGCAGGATCAGTTGGTGACTTCTACGGATTTGTTCAGCGCCCGGTATTTGCCTGTGATGGAGCCACCTGCGTCTGTTTTTTCGCTCAGTTCCCGGATAAAATACCGGTCCATGATGGCGATGGCAGGACCATTGGTCAGGTCAGCCAGGCGGCTCCCGTTCACCAGGATGCTGGTGGCATTCAGGTCCAGGGCGAGAAACAGCTTGGGGCCGACCAGCAGCCCTGCGTTTTCGACAGCGCTGCCATTCGGGCCGAGGGGGTCACCCGTCCAGGCCAGGGGCGTGTCTGCGGCCTTGCTCAGTGAGAGGGCCTGCGAGGGGAAAGCAATCGGTTTGATGCCGGCCACACTATTGGTGTAGGTATTGCCATCGAGGTCTTCATACACAAAAGTCCCCCCGGTTTTGAACCCGCTGTAGGCCTTTTCATAATATCCCGCTGGCTGGTACGTCATCAGGTCTCCGTCAAAAGTCACCGTGGCATTGGCAGAGAGGCGGAGCAGGGTGCCCAGGGCATTGCCAAAACGGAAGGTGGCGCGTGCATAACTTTTGTCTTCATTGGCATCATAAAAGACCTCATAGATGGTGTAGATCCGGCTCTGATCTACGGTGGAGGACTCCTCAGCGCACCCCTGCGCCATCATACCCACCAGGGCAAGGGCTGCCATCAGGCGGAGTGATCGGTACAACTGTTTGGAAATCAGCATAATAAAAGCGTTAAGGGTTTGTTTAGTAAAACAAATTCATAACGCCCTCCCGGAGATATTTCATATTTGACATAAGTCAAAATCGGAGGCCGCCCCCCGCCGGAGGTTACTATTTGCCCCGGATACGGCTCAGGGTCTCCAGTGTGATGCCGAGATAAGACGCGATCTGCCCCAGGCTGACCTGCTGGAGGAGGTCGGGTTTGCGTTTGATCAGGTTTTCATATTTTTCGCGGGCAGACTTAAACTGCATAAAATTGGCTCGCTCGGCCAGCATCAGGATATACTGCTCGGCGCTTAGCCGCCCAAACCGCTCCCAGGCCCTGGACTGGTCATACAATTCCTGGAGTTGGGCATGGGTAATAGAAAAACCATAGACCTCAGTCGAGGCAATCAGGCTCTGAATACCCGGTGTACGCGACAGAAAACTCTGTATGTCCGTCGCCAGCTCACCTGCCATCGTAAACCAGGCAATGCCTTCTTTGTCATCCAGCCGGTGATAGTGCCGTACGACACCCTGTGTGATAAAAAAAATTTCCTCACAGATTGTGCCCCGCTGGTGCAGTACTGCATCCCGCTCAAAATGCCGCACCTGCGCCCGGGCCGCCAGCAAGGCCCAGTCCTCCGGTCCGAGAACCACAAACTGCTCGATATAACGGGTGAGTAAAGGATGCATGACAGGCCAGGCTTGCTGCACAGACGATGAAATGGTAACTTTTATACGTCGGAAGGATGGCTGAAATTGTGGATGCATGTCCATGTGGAATACATGAAGAATAATCAGGTACCAAGTAAGCTTCGTTCCCTAGAAATGGTTTCTGGCGGAGATGCGTTTTTAAGGAACGCTGGACTACCCGCGACCTTATTATTTCTATAAAAATAAAGCTCCGTTAGAGCGATAAATCACAATCTGCATGCATATAGCTGGGTTAATACCTGTCATATTATTTCGCAAATTCGCATATGTGTTTTTCCTGAATGGATAGTACTTGAATCAGATTGAACGTTCTGATTTTAAATCTTCTTTTTATTGATCGGAGGTATTGAGCGGCAGCATCCCGGAGTTTATGCTGAATGCGTAGAAGTGATAGCCTGAGTTGTTAAAATGTGAGCGATTAGATGAAAAAATGCTATTTTTATAAGCTACAGTGTAACAAAAAACTACTTTAATTTCATAATTTCTGGTTATGAATTCCTTACACGTATTCTTGCTTTCTCTTGCGCTTGTCTTTTGTCCACCGTACCCACGGTGTATACAACAGAGTCCACAATCTGAGGAGGTAGTTGTATTTAAGTCTCTGGACATCAACTATTTCGCCAAAATTAGTAGCTTACCCGAGAGAAAAGCCCGTTTCCATAGTGGAGAATTAGCTGCGGGCTGGACTGCTATTGACTCACTGGAAATTATTGTGACGCTTCACGACCGGGAAAAACTTTCCGCATCAGATCGTCTGTTGTTGGTGTATGAGCAATACATCAGCCTGAGTCCCGAATACCAGACAGCAGTGCGTGCATTTTCAGGCGATAGTAGCGTTCTCAAACCCTACCTTATTGATGTCGAACTTAGTTCTCTTATTAATGGAAATACCTATGTAAACCGAGGTTTTGATATATCAAACACAATAAAATATTCATCTCATCTATTTGCCATTGATTCTTTTGCGATTAGTGCATATTGGACTACACAAGATGGGGTTATTCTGGATCGTATTTCCAGCGAGATGCATCATCGCGAATAGCAAGACGAGAATAGGGTTTATGAAATTATCTATGTGACATAACGGCACGCACCATAAACACGTGCCGGGCCTTGATTGACGTTCAATCAATCCACTCACCGGATAGCGGCCCGATAAAAATACCCCGTCTGCCAGTCAATAACATAGGTACGGATCCTGATGGAGTTGGCGGCTACCAGTGAGCCGATCAGCCCGAAGGCTATATTGGCCGTGGCTACATTGTTTCGCTGCGAGATCACGTCGTACCCCTCAAAATACAACTGGTTGTCACGCATGTAGAGGGGGAAAAAGGTGCCTACCTGGTTCAGGTACAATACCTGGTCATGGCATACGGCCCAGACTTCATCAGCCGGGCGCATGGTGCGGTATTTGCCGTTTTCTCCCTGGATCATGATCCGGAGGCCTGCGTGGGTGATTTCAAGGGAGGCCAGTGACGTGGGTCTTTGAGCCAAAAAATCATCAAACGTTTTATAAACACCTGGTTTCCAGGCTGATGTATCCGTTGTCACGGGCTGAGGGGGCTGCTGTAGCTGTGCCATGAGCATCAGGGGACTGCCTGAAGGTACGCCCCGGCTGACATGGACGGCCAGTTGTTGCAGGGCCTGGATCATGGCTATCTGGAAGTGATTGTCGTGCAGGCTGGTAGCGTCCAGCGCATTTTTTTCGAGGTACAAGGTATCCTGCGCTAGCAGACGATACCCCTGAGACTCAGGAAGATACCATTCGATATAAGCTTTCAGGTGTGCTGTCTCCGTGGTGAGGCTAAAACTTTCCCCAAGCCCCAGCCGGGTGATGCGCATGACCACGGGTTGTAACCCGGGCTGTTCAGGCAGTTGTTCGCTGAACCATTGGGTGAGGGTAGTCGTGAGCGCCTGTCCCAGGCTCAGGGCCGTATGGGCATTATACATACCAGAATATCCCACGCCCAGAAAAGCAGAATCTGTCATGTACCGGGCGTCTATGACCGTTGAAATACAAAAAGGTGCCCGCTCCAGCGGTATCGGAACCCGTTTGAAAGGAATTACCTGGGTCTTAACGTACCCTTCCTGCACAAAAAATCCACCGGTCTGCCAATCAAGCACATACGGCTTGCGGGCTTCGGGTTTTCCCATAGGTTCTGCCGGAAGGATGCCGTATATCACGCCTGAAGGGAGCTGGTGTTTGGGATTAAACCCGCTGAAAAGCATCCGGGCATCCTCCGGCTGAGCCGGATAAAACATCCCATAGTCAAAAATATAGAGTTTGCCTGCCGATACTACCCCCCAGACCGGGTCCGTACTCCTGACATGACGGGTTTTGCCGCCTTCGGTGTATTGGATGACGGGATGATCGCTCCGCAGCGCCGTCTGGACGGGTTGTGAGGGTTTTTGGCTCAAAAACGCCTCATACGTTTCGTACAGGCCATCCGGGGGCAGGGTATCCTGAATCATCGGAGGGAGGTCCGGCCTGAAAAAAGCCCCTGATTCCGCAATCGCTTTAGGGGGTAAGCCGGGTGTAGCCAGCAGGTACGCATTATATTCCGACAAGGCCTTTCCCAGGGCTTCTTGTATGCGGCTGGTATGTTTATCCGTCACATCCCGCCCTTTGTACGTCGTGACGATCTGGCGCCGGTCGAGCAGGGTGTCCCGATCCGGCCCTGCTGCCACAAATGAAAACACAGCTACCAGGGTGGCTTGTTCGGAGGTGGAAGTATTGTTTTCCAATACACCCAGCCGGTTGATAACCAGGGATATAGTATGCCGCGGAGCAGATACGGGCGGCAGGGTTTGGGTCAAGCTGTCAAACCACTCAGCCAGCGGCTGCCGGAGGGTAAGGGATGTCTTTTGGAGGTTAAGGCCTATTTCTCCCACTCCCACAAAGGTTGGGTCCGCCTCAAACCGTGCATCTGTCACGGAAGTGATCTGATAAGACAAGGTTTCTGTCAGCAGCGGGGCCGGGGCTGGCAGGGTAAGTTCCTGGGCCCGTGGGGTGTTGTAACAAACAATCAGGCAACAAAACAACAGGCAATGGCAACAAAATCGCATGGCTGGTACGCTTTGCGTCTAAATTATCAAGACAAAGCTTCACGTGCAACCCTCCACCGGCCTATGTGGGTAAAAAAACTCACCCCTCCTTCCCCAGCAGTACCTGCATCTGCATGACGCGGTCGGCCAGTTTCTCGGAGCTGAGGCGCTCGCGGAGGCGGTCCACCATGATCGGAAAACAAAATGGCGTAAACTGCCGGGGGTGGGTCAGCAGGAGCTGTTGTCCGGCCATCCGGGTCAGTGCGGCATGGAGCCGGTGTATATCCACCTGGTAGTCAATGACTTCTGTATAGGCTTGCTGGAGAAGCAGGTTGTCGGGGTCGTAGTCACGGAATACCTGGAACAACAGCGAGGTGGACGCCTGCAAGTGACGGCCGGTGACGGCTTTGCCCGGAAATCCCTTAAATACCAGCCCGGCAATGCTGGCAATCTCCCGAAACCGGCGCTGCGCCATTTCGGTTTCGTTGAGGCTGCGCATCAGGTCCTCGTCCAGCCGCTCCGGCGAAAAAACCCCTGCCGCGATGGCCGCTTCCAGGGGGATGGGTTGGCTGGACAACAACTCAAACCCATAATCATTCATGGCAATGGAAAACGTAATGGGCTGAAGCCGGGAGATACGCCAGGCGGTCACGGCCGCCAGCACCTCGTGTACGATCCGCCCTTCAAAAGGATAAACAAATACATGGTACCCTTCCCGGCTTTTGATCTGCTCGATGAGGCATTGATCCAGGCTGGGCAGCGCCGACTCCCGCTGTTGTTTTTCAAACAGCGGAGCCAGCAGGGTCAGCTCCGGGTGACGGGGATGTCCGGTACGCCAGTCGTCGAGCTGCTGCCGGAGGAGGTGTGCCATCTGCGAACTGAGCTGCATCCGGCTGCCCATCCACCGGGGGACTATACCCTTGGTACCCTCGGCCCGGCGCACCAGCACCTCCAGGTGCCGCACCCGCACCAGTTCCAGCAGCCTTCCCCCAAACCAAAAGGTATCCCCTTCCTTGAACTGCGCAATAAAACTCTCCTCCACCGTCCCCAGCCGCCCGCCGCTGACAAACTTCACCGTCAGGTTGACATCACTCACGATGGTCCCGATGGAGAGCCGGTGCTGGGTGATCTGCCGCCTGTTTTCCATCCGGTAACAGCCGGTTTCGTCCTGGATGACCTTGTGATACATCTCGTAGGCCTGGAGAGAGTCCCCCCCGACGGTCACAAACCGCACAGCCCACGCAAACGCATCCTCCGACAACGCCCGGAAGGCAAAGGTATCCCGCACCTCGGCCAGGACTTCTGCCGCCCGAAACCCATCTCCCGCTGCCAGGGTGAGCAGGTATTGTACCAGGACATCATACGGCCGCACGACCGGGGTCCGCTCTTCTACCACCCCCTGTGTCACAGCCTCCCGCAGGGCAGCAGCCTCGACCAGCTCCAGAGAGTGAGTCGGCACAAAAAAAATGTGACTTACGGCACCAGGACGGTGTCCGCTGCGCCCAGCCCGCTGCACAAACCGGGCTATCCCCTTGGGACCACCTACCTGGATGATAGCCTCCACCGGGCGGAAATCCACCCCGAGGTCCAGGCTGGAGGTGCATATCACGACCTTCAGGATACCCTGGTGCAGGCTTTCTTCTACCCAGGCACGGGTTTCGGCGCTAATGGAGCCGTGGTGCATGGCGATGAGCCCCGCCAGGTCGGGGTCTGCTTCCAGCAGGGCCTGGTACCAGATTTCGGCCTGGGCACGGGTATTGGTAAAAAGCAGGGTACTGCGGTGAGCCTGGATCACCGGCAGGACTTTGTCCAGCATCCTGATACCGAGATGACCTGCCCATGGAAACCGCTCGATGGTGTCCGGCAGGATAGACTCGACCCGGATTTCCTTGCGGATGTCAGCCCGGACCGTAACCGCCTGTGCGTCACGGGCACCCAGCAGGACAGCGCGGGCCTGGTCGAGGTTGCCGATGGTGGCCGATATGCCCCACACCCGCAGGTCTGGGCGCAGGCGGCGCAGATGCGCAAGGACCAGTTCCGTCTGGACCCCACGTTTGCTGCCCAGCAGCTCATGCCACTCGTCCACAATAACAGCCCGCAGCCCGGCAAACAACTTCAGGTGGTCTCGGGTCGAAAACAAGACATGCAGGCTCTCGGGGGTGGTAATCAGCCCTTCGGGCATATGTTTACGCTGCCGGTCTTTTTGGGCGGAAGAAGTGTCGCCGGTACGGGTTTCTACCCGCCAGCGGACACCCAGTTCATCGCAGGCCGTCTGACAGGCCTGGGTGATGTCCTGTGACAAGGCCCGGAGCGGGGTGATCCAGAGTACCTGAAGGCCGTTTTGGGTTTGGGTCTGCCAGGTGTCAGGATGATCCCCTACCCAGTCCAGCACCGCCGGGAGCCAGAGGGCGTAGGTTTTACCCGCGCCGGTAGGCGCGTTGAGCAGGCCGCTGTTGCCCTGCAGGTACTGCGCCAGCATCTCTGCCTGAAAAGGAAACATGGTCCAGCCCCGTTGGGTGTACCATGCAGCGGCCAGACGCTCCGGTAAACTCCCCGGCTCCTGCACATGATCCATCTTAATCAGGAATCTGCCGGAAAAGCCGGGATTCCGGCATCAGGGTGTCCCGGAGCCCTGTAGCTTTAAAAACGATGACATAAGACTGCATACCAGCCTCTTTGATCAGGCTGTCTCCGGGTCCGATTTCCTTGCCTTGCTCAGGTCCCAGATACCAATAACACGATGAGGCTCCGGGGCTTTCATATACCGGATTGGGTGCTTCCGGGAGTGTGGGAGGGGTGTCGTACCGCACACGGATTTTGTGGCGAATGTCTATGCGCGGGTATCGCTGTACCAGTTGTTCATTGTCTGTGACCACGCCCCGGATAGAAGCTTGTGCCAGGACAGGCAAAAACTGGTCGCGCAGGCGGTCCATTTCTTTAAACTCAGCCTCAACCACTGCGGGATCCGGGCGGCTTCTGAAAGCATGCACACAAATGAAGCCCATAGCTGTCAGTACGATCAGGATGGGGATAATCTCTCGGGAAGACATACAGGCAAATAACGTTAGCAGTTCAAAAGGAATCAGGGTCGGGCAGTTGTTGGCTGATTAAATACCCGCCGTTGTGCCAGACGGTATCTGTTTGACAATCAGTGCAATGCAGATCGTGGACAGTTTCGCCCGGCATAATCCATCTCCGCTGTCCGGGCAGGAGCGGGGGCGGAGACAGGCTGTCAGGCAAGGCAGGAATATCGGCCAGCCCGAGATAAAAACGGTTGATCCAGGGTTCGGCCAGCCAGACCTGATCGCCGGGATGGTATTGTGTTTTCAGGGTTGCAGTCCGTACCGCATACAGGTCAAAGGCCGGGTCTTGCATCCAGCGGATACTGCCCGCTCCATTAACCACGAACAACAAGCTCACTGCCAGTATGCCAACTGTTTTGCGCCGTAATGGTTTGGAAGGCCAGGCAGTTGAGGCATATAACCGCATAAAAATCAGCCAAAACACCAGCATCTGCGGAAGCCAAAACTCAGGATTCACAGGCATCCAGGCCAGAAAAAACAAAGCATAACTGACCCACACGCCCCCGAGCCAGCGTACATGCACCCGGTAGGGAGCCGGTATCCAGGCCCAGCCACGTACCCCGGCGATCAGTCCGTACAGCAGCCATACCCCGATGACCGCAGTCCCTGCCAACAGCCCGGCAGCAGCCCCGGGCGTCAGCGCATGCACCAAAAATCGCTCATCCGCCAGGCCATACGTGCCGGCTGACACCGGCAACAACCGGAAGGCAGCATGCCCCCCGATCAGGCTCCGCCCAAATCCCACCAGGGGCTCGATCACCATGCCCAGGCCCGGCTCTTGCCAGTAGGTATCGTCATGCGCGTACCCGATCAGCCAGTGCAGCCATTCGCCAGGTGTATCAAGCTGGAGGGCACCGGTGAGGACGGCCAGATACACTCCCCCTGTGAGCATTCCCAGGCCCCCCAGGTACCCAACTGCCAGCCGGGGCGCAGACCGCAGCAGCCAGAGAGCCGCCGGGATCAGAAGGATATGTGACTGATGCAGCAAAATGACCGCCGCATGCAGCACCATCAGCCCCAGGACGCGGGGAGGTGTCAGCCGACCGGTAAGCAATAACAGCAGCCCCATCCAGCCGGCCAGCGGGAGCATATATACCTCCACCACTGTACTATAACACCAGAGTCCGTAAGAACCACCCGCCAGCATCATGCCGAGCCGGGTATCCAGGCTCCCCAACCCCAGGCGACGGTGCAGAAAACACCCTGCCAGCGCCAGGGTGGCTGTGCCGGCCAGGACATTCAGGCTGACGACCCGCTGCACAAGATCCCAGCCAGACGGCCATAACCCTGCCCACAAGGCTGCTGCAGCATGCCAGAGCAGATGGTGCGGGTACCAGGCATCCCAGGGCAAATCCCTGATTTCCAGCAGGTAGGCGGCGGAGTCATGGGCGACGCTGAGGTTTTCGGAGCTGGTAAGCCCATACAGCAGCCCCAGCAGCAGCGCAGGCGGCAGGACAATCCGGGCAGTAACCTGTGGGGGGATATCCGGAAACAGGGATGAGGTAAAAGCCGGCTCAGGGATCATCATATCGGCAAATGGCAATGAGCAGTAAAGCAGGTAAAAAATTATCAGGAAAGGAAATACATACACCCGCTCCGGGGCAGCCTGCTGGCATATGAAGTGGGAAATGAAATTTTAATAATAAAATAAATTCTAACGATGTTATAATGTGCCTTTACCACTCCCAAACTATGAAGCAGTGCTGGTAGCTGTTAAGGGGGAGGGAGGTCGTCGGTCTGATATGGCTCCCGTCCGGCGTCTGGCAAAAATTCCAGCGTATAAGCCTCATATTCAGGCTGGGTGATGCCCGTGACGTACGGCAGGGCATCTGGGTCGGTATATCGGGCGCGGTAGCTGGCATGTATTTCAGCTTGTACAGGATCACCCGGTGGTACCTGGTGTCCCAGCACCGGGATGACTTGTGAGCCGTATCGGAGCTCGCCGATGCCCTCCGCCACAAAGGTAGTAAACCAGCTCCGGGCACTCCGGTCCCACGACCGGGCAAATACCCGCTGCCCGACCGTGACGATCCATATCTCCAAAAATCCGGGGCGTACCAGGCCGCCTTTGACACCCGTGCGGGTATGTGTCCGGAGCCATTCATAGAAATCCGGGGGGAACTGTGCCGACATAGGATTAATACAGCATTTTACGGAAGTCCAGTACTTTTTCAGGGTTAAATACCTCATGCATCCCCAGATCTGCTGCCTCGGTATAACAATCAACAAAACCGAGATGGGCCATGTAAAGGTAATACTCGGTATAATGGGTATCCATGCCAGCGTCGGCCAGCGTATGCCAGTAGCGGGCGTTGATGGTGATAGCCAGGTTATTGCCGGGCCATAGCGGGGTGATATCAAACCGGTCCCGGGCAGGTGACCCAAACTGTGGATAATAGGTATCAGCCATTTCGACCACAACCAGATCATCTGGCTGCCGGAGCCGCAGGAAATAGGGTAGGGCATGAGCACTGCCCTGGAGCCGGAGCCAGGTGCTGTGATGGGTATCCTCCAGGAGAAGGGTATCCGCCTGATCCGGTCTCCCTGCCCGGAGGCTGCCGGGCCGGAGATAAAGGGTGCCGTTCTGAAAAGCTCCATTGTGGAGGCGGGCCTCAGGGGTCCATATGGGGGTACGGGAGGGCAGGGCCCGATAGGCTGCCTTGGTCCAGCTTTGTACCAGGCGCACAAACCGAATCACCTGCACCGGATAGGGGAGCTGGATGACAACAGGCTCACTCATGAGGGCTGGGGCGTTCACGCACGGTGCGCTGCTCAATACGTTTTTCGTAGTGGGCACCCTGGAAAATTCGCTGCACAAAAATGCCCGGAATATGAATAAAATTAGGATCAAGCTCACCCGGAGCCACCAGCTCCTCTACCTCTGCGATGGTGATCTTGCCAGCCATGGCCATGACCCCATTAAAGTTGAGCGCCGTGTGTTTAAAGACCAAATTTCCGTAAGTATCCCCTTTCCAGGCTTTTACGAGGGCAAAATCAGCGGTCAGGGCCGTCTCCATGATATGAGGTTTTCCATCAAACACCCGTACCTCCTTGCCTTCGGCGATCTCCGTCCCATATCCCGCAGGCGTAAAAAACGCCGGGATTCCCGCCCCGCCAGCCCGGCACCGCTCCGCCAGGGAGCCCTGTGGGATCAGGTCCACCTCCAGTTCGCCGCTGAGCATTTGCCGCTCAAATTCTGCATTTTCACCCACGTAGGAGGAGATCATCTTGCGGATCTGCCGGTGCCGGAGCAGGAGCCCCAACCCAAAGTCGTCCACACCAGCATTGTTGGAAATGCAGGTCAGCCCGGTGACCCCGCGCTCGACCAGGGCTGCGATACAGTTTTCCGGGATGCCACACAATCCAAATCCCCCCACCATCAGGGTCGCGTGGTCCGGGATATCGTGGATCGCGGCGTGGGCATCAGCATACACCTTATTCATATACGGAGCTTAATCGAAGTACAACCTAACAAATATTGAATGGACGGCCGCTCAGGTTCGGTTTTTTTCCGCAAAAAACAAAAGGGCCAGGGCATGGGCAGTATGACCCGCTGCCAGGTGACGTTGTGCCAGCCGGTGCCATGCTTCCGGAGTGTTTGCCTCAGCCGGACGGCTCAGTAGGGAGATCACATCCGGGTCGGTGTACAAGGCTTCAAGGTCGGCGGCATCCGGGACACGTTCGGCATTGCCGAGGCGGCCCAGTTCGTTTCCGGTGAGGACGGTACTCTCGCGCACCGGGGCCGGGAGCTGGTCCACCCCGATCCCCCGCGTACGCAGGGGTTTGGGGATTTCAAAAAGTGCATCACCAGATGCCCGGCAGTACCAGTTGCCCCCCATCCGGGCGACGAGGTCCAGGCGGGTCGTGTCAGGCAGGCCCTCGGGTGTCAGGCAGGCGGTATGGGCATGTATGCGCACCACACGGGCCAGGACCAGGTTGCCAGCCCCGCCGGATGCCCCGAGGGAGATCACCTGGTCCACCACACACTCAAACGCCACAGGCGACTCCGCGACCCTGGGCGGCCGCACGAGGTCTGAGGGGACCGGTGTCAGACCCGATTTGATAAATTCATTGACCCCTTTTTCATACTCCGTACTGGCCAGTGACATTTGCGCTACGATGGCATAGGGGACGACATTCACCACTGCCTCCGGCACCTCCAGGACATTGTCCAGGGTATGTTTGGTGGTTCCGTCTGTGCCCCGCCGCGCGGGTGAGAAAACCAAGATGGGCGGATTGGAGCTGAACAGGTTATAAAAACTGAAGGGACTGAGGTTGACCTGCCCGGCGGCGTCTGTCGTGCTGACAAACGCCACCGGACGAGGAGCTACGGCTGCCTGCAACCATTGTTGCAGCACGGGGGTGGAGAGCGTCCCGGGATCGAGGCTGTGTATGTGTTGCATGCGAATAATCAATCAGGGAAAAGATAATCGGCGGCGGTCTCAGATCCACGACTGGTAGTAGGTACCATCGTCCAGGGCCAGGGCCTGCTCAGTGACTTTCAGCGGGCTGAAGGTATCCACCATGACAGCCAACTCACGGGTCTCGCGCTGGCCTATGCTGCGCTCGTACGCGCCCGGATGTGGGCCGTGGGGGATCCCGCCCGGATGCAGGGACATGTATCCACGCTCCACATGGTTGCGGCTCATAAAGTCCCCGTCCACATAATAGAGAACTTCGTCGGAGTCAATATTGGAGTGGTTGTAGGGGGCCGGTATGGCCTTGGGGTGGTAGTCATACAGCCGGGGGCAAAATGAGCACACCACAAACCGGCTCGTTTCGAAGGTCTGGTGGACTGGCGGGGGCTGGTGTACCCGGCCTGTAATCGGCTCAAAGTTGTGGATCGAAAATCCATAGGGAAAATTATACCCGTCCCATCCTACGACGTCAAAGGGGTGGTTGCCGTAGAGGAGTTCGTGGAGCATCCCTTGTTTTTTGATTTTCATCACAAAATCTCCCTGCGCGTCGTGGGTCTCCAGGTTGCGGGGGAGTTTGTAGTCCCGCTCACAAAAGGGTGCATGCTCACCGAGCTGCCCAAACCAGTTGCGGTATCGTTTGGGGGTATAGATCGGGTGAAATGACTCTACGATCAGGAGCCGGTTGTCGGGCGTGTCAAACTCGATCTGATAGATCATACCCCGCGGGATCAGGAGATAATCTCCGTACTCAAAGGGGATCTGGCCCAGGAGTGTACGCAGGGTGCCACTGCCTTCGTGGATAAACAGGAGCTCGTCGGCATCGGCATTTTTATAAAAATAGTCCCGCAGCGACTGCCGGGGGGCCGCCAGCACGATATGCACATCCTGGTTGACGAGGACGGGTACCCGGCTGTCGAGGTAGTCATCAGTTGGTGGCACGTCAAACCCCCGCAGCATGAGCGAGCGCAGGTTATGCTCGATCGCGATGGAGGGCTGGACCGGCTTGGTACTGAGGATTTCGCGCACCGTCGTCGGGCGGTGGACATGGTACATCAGCGAGGCCATGCCCTCAAATCCGATGGTACCGAAGAGTTGTTCATAATACAGGCCGCCGCCGGGTTTTTCAAACTGCGTATGGCGTTTGGGCGGTATCTGGCCGAGGGTGTGATAAACAGGCATGTTACAAGTCGTTGTTGCCAAACATTCGGGGGTATGGTAAAGATAAGGGGAAGTGGGGTATGGTCAAAACCAGACGAAGCAGGTATAGGGTTCTTTTCTTTTGCAAAAAATGTTAATGGCACCTGCCCGGACCTTTTTGGGCCGGAGCGTGTGCTGTTTTGATTCCCGGAGGCCCGTGAGCGTTCTTGATTTGTTTTTGTACGATCAGAACCAGATACTTGTCCCGAAACCGTGTGGTCCTGCATAAGGTATTGTTTGTGTTGTCGCTGATACATACTTTAACCCGTCCGATACTTGCAACCGTATTCATTCACCCCTTCCTTACCCATGAAATTCCTCTTCATTACCCTCCTGGGCATCGGCCTGTTCCTGAGTCCCGGAAGCCAGCAGGTATGGGAGGCCCTCAGCGGCCGCCGTACCTTCACCCATGCCGAACAATCCCTGATCCTGGCAGCGGATACCCTGACACCGATGCGGGTGCTCCTGATCACAGATCGGGCAGACTCCCTGGTGCTGCGCCGCAAAAGCCGACCTATAGCAGCTGACCCGACAGATCCTGTCCTGCAGCACATGGTGCGGAGGTTGTATCGCACGGTCCGGGACAGCATGACCCTGGGAGTGGGTATTGCCGCGCCGCAGGTCGGTATCCTGCGCAAGATCATCTGGGTCCAGCGTTTTGACAAGGAACATTTCCCTTTTGAGGTATATCTGAATCCCGTGATCAAGTGGTATTCGCCTGAAACACAACCCTGCCCGGAGGGGTGTCTTTCCATCCCCGATCGCCGTGAAACCCTCAATATCCGGGCGGCCCGGATCGCGATTGAATACGACACCATGACCGGAACCCACCTCCGGGATACGGTATCAGGGTTTACGGCGGTGATTTTTCAGCATGAAATAGACCACCTGAGCGGGATTCTGTACATAGACCATTTGCAGGCGGAAATCAGGTCGGCCCGTCGCCAGCCCTGATGCTCAGCGGTCCGGCACGGTTATTCAGGCGGCATACACGGACGTACATTGCAGGGGGCAACTGGCTGGATATGAGCCATCCCGGAATACTTTTGGCCGTATCAGGAGAAACACCCTACTGATATAAGCCATGAACAAGTATTACCTGACGATTTGCCTCCTTCTGCTTTCTGCTGCCAGTATCACCGCTGCGGACCTTACGATCCGGACAGATGCAGCCCTGACTTTTGCCGTAGAAATCCCCGGACGTGTGGCCAGGACCGCATACCGCTCATCCCATACCCTCACCCGGCTCCCGGATGGGGCGGTGGAGTTGTACGTCTACTACGCACCGTCCCAGACACCGCTGGTGTTTGAGGAGGTACCGCTGGAGCCTGGAGCCCTGACTACCTATGACCTGGTCATCAGTGAAGAAGGCAATGAACTCCGCTACGCGGGGGCTGTACCTTTTCCCTCCCGCACCACGCCACCATATCCACCCGGGAACGGAGGATCCTCCTATGAGCCTGCTCCCCGGCCTGCTTATGATGCATCACTATTCACCGATCTCATGACCAGTCTCCGCACCCGGTACTCAGACCAGGCACGCCTGGCCCTGATCCGGCAGGCGCTCCCCGACCTGGCTCCCACCTCTGAGCAAGTGCGGGACCTGCTGGCCTTGCTTTCGTTTGAGTCCAGCCGCAAATCCCTGGCCCTGGAAGCATATGAATACGTGCGGGACCCGGAGCTGTATGTTATCATTGTCACAAGTTTTGATTTTGCCTCGACCGTAGAGGAGGTGGCAATCCATTGTATGCGGCAGGGGCCGCTGGTGCAGGTGGACCGGGGATATACCCGCGCTTGTGATGCTGCTACCTTTGAGCTGGCAAAACAATTGGTTGACGATCAATCATTTGACAAGACAAAAATATTGCTCGGCAAGTGGGTGCTCCATTCACTGCCTGTCTCCAGCCGCCAGGTAGCAGCGCTGATGGACCTGTATAGTTTTGACCAGTCCCGCCTCGAAATCGCCAAAGCTGCCTACCCCTTTGTCCTTGATCCTGAGCGGTATTTTGTAGTCTGGGAGGCATTTGATTTTGAAAGCACCGGTCGCCAGCTGGATGCTTTTGTGAAGACATCACGGCGGGAATAGCCGATGACGGGTTAAAACTTTTGTCCGGGATTGCGCCTGATAAGTTGTATATTTCCCCCCATTTTATCGGAGATATATGAACAAATCAGTACAATTAACCTGGTTATGGTGCGTGTGTATGGCCTTATCGGCCTGTGGGGATGAGGCACCAACCCCGATAGATCCACCCGTTACAGGGTACCAGCAGTATGGTACCCCTTTTTCAGGTGTGCCGGCCGTAGAGGATATGGTGATGTATGAGGTCAACCTTCGGGGGTTCAGCAGCGGCGGGAACCTTCAGGGGGTGATCAGCCGGCTGGATGCACTCAAAAAACTGGGCGTGAATGTGATCTGGCTGATGCCGATTCACCCGATTGGTACCGTAAACTCAGTCAATTCTCCCTATGCCGTCAGGGACTATAAAGCTATTGGGGCCGAATATGGAACGCTGAGTGACCTTCGGGCCCTGACAGACCAGGCACATGCACGGGGCATGGCCGTGATCATGGATTGGGTGGCCAATCATACAGCCTGGGACCATCCCTGGACCGTCGCCAACAAAAGTTGGTACACCCAGGACGCCGCAGGCGCGATCACCCATCCTGCCGGCACCAACTGGATGGATGTAGCAGACCTGAATTTTGACAATCCCCAGATGCGGGCGGCGATGATAGATGCCATGCGCTATTGGATGCTGGAGGCCAATGTGGATGGATACCGGTGTGATTATGCAGACGGGGTGCCGGTTGACTTCTGGACGGAGGCCCTGGCTACCCTCGACACCCTCCCTGATCGCCAGGGCATCTGGCTGGCAGAGGGAGGCCGGCGTGATCACTTTACAGCAGGGTTTGACATGATCTACGCCTGGGATTATTATGACCGGCTGAAAAGAATATACGCGGGTGAGCCCGCTACCAGCCTGTATGCCACCCATGTGACGGAGTACAGCAGCCTTCCGTCCGGCAAACACCGCCTCAGATATACCACCAACCATGACCAGTCTGCCTGGGAAAATACGCCTATGGTGCTGTTTAATGGCAAAGCCGGTGCCCTGGGTGCCTCTGTTTGTGCGGTTTTTATGGAAGGGGTACCACTGTTTTATACAGGTCAGGAGACAGGTCGGGTGAGCACCCTGCCTTTTTTCTCTAATTCACCGGTCAACTGGGACGAGAACCCCGATATGCAGGCAGCCTATGCGGCCATGATGGCAGTGTATACCCGGTCTGATGCGGCCCGTAAAGGCACGCTCGCCAGTTATGCCGATTCAGATGTCGTGTGTTTTGAGAAAACCCTGGGCACCAGTCGCTTGCTGGTCATGGTGAATGTCCGCAATACGGATCAGACCCTGGTGTTGCCAGCTTTTTTGCGAAACACAACCTGGACAGATGCGCTTACCGGCAGTGCCGTCACGCTGGAAACCAGTGTCCCGCTGGCGCCCTACCAGTATTTGATGCTGGAGAAATAACCTGGTCGGGGGCAATGCACAATCTTCCGGCTTCAGATGGTTGTTCTTTCCTAAACTTGCTGTAACTTCTGCCCATGCAGCCTGTTTCTACCGCTATGCTGGCCTTCGGGATGTCGGGCCAGGTATTTCATGGACCCTCTTTGCAGGTCCACCCGGGATTTTCGTGGGAGGTCGTACTGCGGCGCGGAGGGCCCGTCTCCATTGGCGGGTATCCGCAGGTGCGGGTCGTGACCCGGATTGAAGACATCCTCCAGGATCCCGCGATTGAGTTGGTGGTGGTTAATACCCCGGAGCCTACACATTACCCATACGCCCGGCAGGCCCTGCTGGCAGGCAAACATGTAGTCGTCGAAAAAGCCTTTACCGTCACCAGCCAGGAGGCAGATATATTGGTTCACCTCGCACAGGAGCGCGGACGTATTCTGAGTGTGTATCACAACCGGCGCTGGGACAGTGGCTCGCAGACTGTACGGGGCCTCATCAACAGCGGCGTACTGGGGGATGTCGTGATGTTTACCTCCCGGTACGACCGGTGGCGGCCCATCCCGCAGGCTACCTGGCGCGAAACAGAGGCACCTGGCACGGATGTCCTCTACAACCTGGGTTCGCATCTTATCGAAGAAGCACTCTCCCTGTTCGGCACGCCGGAGCAGGTAATGGCGGATATCCGCCGGGAGCGCCCCGGTGCGACGGCAGCAGATGCTTTTGACCTTACGTTGTATTATCCGGATTTCCGGGCCACGCTCCACGCGACGTACCTCATGCGCGAGCCGGCTCCCCGGTACCGGATCCTCGGCACCCGTGGCTCGTACATCAAGTACGGTCTTGATACCCAGGAGGAAGCCCTCAAACAAGGGCGGTTGCCCGGATCCCCGGGCTGGGGCGAAGAACCACCGGCGCAGTGGGGGGTGTTATATACAGATGCTGCACCGCAGCCCATCCCCGCCATTCCCGGCAATTACCTGGCGTATTATGATGCCCTGTATGCCGCCATCAGATCAGGACAAACCGGGTATATCACCGGCCAGGAAGGCGCACAGGTCATCCGGGTCATTGAGGCCGCCCGTCGGAGCGCGGCTGAGGGGGTACGGGTGGTGATGGGAGTGTGAGGGTATGCGGCCATCACGTGCAAA